>NZ_FORY01000044.1 GCF_900114135.1 Celeribacter halophilus | reverse complement strand
CACTGCTGGGCACACGCGCGCCGTAAGCTGAAGGAAGTCTTCGACCGCGACGGCTCAGAGATCGCCGCCGAGGGCCTGCGCCGCATTGCCGAGATCTATGCCGTTGAAGCCGATATCCGAGGCGTCGACCCTGGCCAGCGATTGTCAGCCCGCAAGGCTCGCAGTGCCCCCTTGGTCGCAGCCTTCGGCGACTGGCTACAGGCACAACGCCGCAAGATATCCGCCAAATCGCGGCTTGGTGAAAAGCTGAATTACATCCATAATCACTGGGACGGGTTGCAGACCTTCCTGACCGATGGGCGCGTCGAGATCGACAACAACCGCGTCGAAAACCTGATCCGACCGATCGCTCTCAATCGGAAGAACGCGCTCTTCGCGGGTCACGACGAAGGCGGCATCGCCTGGGGCCGTGTCGCTTCGCTGATCGAGACCTGCAAGATTAACGGCATAGAACCCTTTGCCTATCTCAAGGCCACCCTGACAGCGATCGCCAATGGCCATCCGCAAAACTGCATAGACGATCTGCTGCCGTGGAACTTCAAGCTGTCAAGCTAAGCTGCACGTGATGTCCAGCGAACGCTTACTACTCATCTGCTTTGGCCAAAATACCTTTGGCGCGGGCAATCTTCACAGCCATCAAGCGGCTGTTTACTCCGAGTTTCTGATAAATGTTGCGCAAGTGATATTTCACTGTTGCGTCCGAAATGTTGAGTTCTCGAGCAATCACCTTATTGGCATGTCCGTCCTCTAGGAGGTGGAGAACCTTTGTCTCCTGCCGACTCATTATGCCGCCACCGTCAAACGTTTCTAGGCTTTTCTCCAAGTCGGCTATTAAATTACCTATGAAAGAAATGACTTCTGGATCTAGATCCTTCAGTATATCGCGCTTGATGAGCCCTTGTAGATAGAGCCCCAGTCTTGCTCCCTCGAGAAGGAATAGTCCTTTATTTTGTCTGTAGTGAGGCATCTGGGCTAAATTAAAAAACAATTGGTCAGCTTGATCATTTTGACCGAGGGAAGACAGTGCTATTATGTTGAGAACGGTGAAGCGCAGATAAAAATGGGTGTGACCTTCTTTGATTTGCCGTTTTATGGCGGGTTCTAGAATTTTGATAGCCAGTTTTTCTTCTCGCTGCGCAAGATACACTCGGGATAAACCAAGTGTGTAGTAATAGTACGTTTGGATCTCTCGACCAGAGACGGCATCAATGGACTTAATCGGTTTGTCAGCCTGCCAATCTTTAACCAGCGCACTTGCGTAGCGTATATCTCCATTAAAGGCTGCAAGTTCTATCCGGACTGCATCCATGGTGTCGGATAGCCTGCGTAGATTGAATTTCTTCGCAATATCAGAGCATGTGTCACAGTGTTTGAGCGCTTCAGATGTAGATCCACTTACTAAAGCCAACTTGATTGCTGTCATGTAGGCAAGCAAAAGTCCTTCAGTCCACAGGTCGTGTTCATGCATAATGTCCAATGAGCGCTTTATATAAGTTTTACTTTCATCAAAATGGCCTGAATCGAAGCAGGCTCCAGCGTAAAGTACATCGTTTAGAACATTGATGCCCGTTGCCCATGCTGCGTCACGGCAAAGCTCTTGCGTTACAATGAAGTTCTTTTGAGCAGCGGAGGGTCTCGCTTTAGAAAGGTTCACTACGCCATGGAGCATCTGCATATATGCCTCAGAGAATTTTGACTGTGCGGCATTAAACAGACCGCATGAAAGCAGTACGCATTGTTCTGCTTTAGCGAGGTCATAGTGTGTATAATGGACCATCGCAGAGATGCCATTCTGCCAACCTTGAGCCCAATAACCCTCAGACTTTGGCAAATTACTCTCAGAGTTGAATATATTGAATGTGGAAAGATCGATCTCCCGGTCTTCATAGATTGAGATCATCAGAGTTGTGATGGAAGTAAAATAATTTAGCGCGGAACATGCTGGTTGATTTGCCAGTTGGGCCTCTGCAAGCTGTAGAAAATGGCGGGCTAAATCTAGCCTGCATTCCTTCATATGTAAAAATGCTTGGGACAGATTTGCCTGGGGCTCCTTTTCAGCGACTTCTGTAGGGATATGGTCCAAAATATTTCTGAGTGTTTCTGTGCCATAGCGAAAGCCGATCTCCACTCCTCCCAAGCGATTGAAGAGATCAATGCCAGTTTCTATGTCCCCTGTCGTCAGGGCAAAAACAATTGCATGTATAGGGGAGGCATATTTTTCGAGCCATTGCGTTGCACGATAGTGAATCTGGTTTATGTGCCGCTGACCAAATCTGTCTAACCGGCGACGCAGAAACTGGCGAAAGTACGGGTTAAACTCGTACATTATCTCTTCTCTGCCAATGCTCTGTATAAAGGGATCGTAGTTATGGTCATGCAAGAGAACGCCCACGCCTTCTTGCTCGCAAATGTATTCTGCTTGACTGACCGTAAACTGAGATAGTGCGCTCATGTTTACCAATAGATTTTTGAGCTCGTCACTCATATTGCTGAACACACGTTCATTTAAAAATGCTTCAACGCTCTCACTTAGAGGAGGGTTCTCCGGGTTCAATCTATCATGTGCCAAGGCATCCATAATCTGTGGGTCGTGGCACATTAAGTGTATGGCAGCGGGCCAACCATCTGTCAGGGCATGGGCAACAATGGCGGCCTTAGCTGGCTGTTCCGGGCCTAAAATTTCGTCAATTTCCCGCACGTCCAACGCGAGATCATAAGGCGTAATATGATTAAGACGGTTTTGGACACGTAAGGTTGAAAGCGGCAAACGACTTGGTTGATTGGTTGCTATGACAAAAGACAATGCGAGGGAACTTTTGTCTATAAAGTCAATAAGGCACTGGATATCGCGGTCAGAAGCCAAGTTTTCTATATTGTCGATGAACACAAAAACGCGTCCGGTCATTTGATGTGAGGCATCAATTACCGCCTGTATACTGCCGCCACGGCATGCGTTCGTAGCTTGCTCGTCTCCAATTCGCTCGGCAATTTTATATAGTAAAGCATTTAGCGCTCCCTGCTCGGGCATAACAGAATGCCAGAGCGTGTCTGCGCCATTCGAAGATGCCGCCTTCGCCCATTGCTGCATAATGGGCGTTTTCCCAAAACCGGAAGGACTTGTGAGCGCAGTAAGCTTCATGCCAGTTCGGAAGGGAGCATGTCGTTCTAATCGAGAGCGCAAAACAGTCTGTGTTGAAATAGAAAACACTCTATTCACCTAGCCTGACTTATTTACAAAGAAGAGGTATGATAAGCTATTGAAAATGGCACTTTCGGCTTGCCGAAATTATGAAGTCCAATTGCCAATGCTTACCCTTTCACAATGTCGAAGATTATATCCCTGAAAACCCGTTTTGTCATCCGTAGACAGCAAAACTGTGGTTGACCTTCTCGGTTCTAATTGAGCCGGGCAACATCTCCAACAAGTATTGGTCGTCCATTCGCCATCCAAATGGATAGGTTTTGGGAATTTTGTCTAAAATTTACCTATCCATCCTAGCATAGGGGCTAGCCCCTCGATCTGTATCCCCGGCTTTGCTTGATATGTTTAAATTGCGCAGCACGTTCGCAGAGTGTCACAAAATGACTTTGCTGCGGTGCTCACAGTTACAAATGCGCTCACCTATTCGTGAGGTGGCGCGAACCTGGAGTATGACTTTATGACTTATAAGATCACGGCCCTCTCTGCAGTAGCCGCACTTCTCATTCCTGCTTCTGTGCTTGCACAGGATGCTGTCGCCGTTGCCATGGGCGCATCTTTCACAACGGTCTCGATGACCGAAACATTTACAACTGATGACGTTGACATCACAATCCCTGGACAAGACCTGCAGGACGGTACTGCATTCATTACTACTCCTTTTGGACCCGTCTCGTTGCCCGTGACAGGACACACTGACGATCAAGTTGTGACTGTTCCAGGCCAAGACACTACGATCACGACTGATGAGCGAGTTCTGTCCTCCATCAGCGTTGCCGCAGCATCAGGCGACTACGCAGCTGCGAGCTCTACGGCAAATTCAGCAGCTACAGGCGCAAACTCTGGCTCTTCCATGGTTCCTGGCACCGTTATTACAGCAACGACCGAACCGACACCTGGTGGCGCCTTCACGTCTTCGGTGATGGTTGGCACAGACTACCTGAACTGATCATTGCGTAGACGCTATTTAAGCGAATTTTGCTTACGTTTTGCCTCGCCTTTTGGCGGGGCAAAACACCTGCATCACAACATAATGTTTGATGAATCTAGACGACAGGGAGAGTGCTTTGTACTTTTATAGGACAACAAGTATTTTATTATCTACGTCATGTCTTGTCCTTTCGATGTCCGGCACCCTGTATGCCCAGGTTCTCGAAGGCAACATATTAGATGATGAAAATTTGCTTGGTCAAAAATCAGAGCCACAAAATATTGCCCCGCTTACGACCAGATTTAAGCTGAACGGTGAGACCTTGGATTACGCGTCAAAGGGCAGCTTTACGTTTGGGTTCACTGATGGGGATGCTTCAAATACAAACGCGTTGCTAACCGGAACTTTTGCGCTTTCCACGGAAATTTCCGAAGGCGTGTCTGATGGTCTATTCCAGCGTCAGCAGTCTGGATGGTACTTGCAGCATCAAAGAATTACGCGCAAGAGCGAAGTGACGGTAGTTCAGAGACAAGCCGTTGATATGATAGGGTTCAAGTTGCAGTTCAGTGCAACAGGAGATTGTCAGTTTCCGGGCACAACAACAGACCAAACCTGCACATACACACCAGGATTGGCCACTGTGCCTGGCTCGTATGACGCGGATTACTATTTGCCAACAGAACTCGCCCAGACGGGCATGGTAGGTGATGTGATCAGCGACGAAACGGCTGAAGCATTATATGAAGACGGTTGGCAGCGTGGCGTTGATGGCGGCGATGAAATCGTTGGTGTCGACGTAGACATTATTAACTCTGGTACAGTTGCGAATACTGACCGCGCTTATCTTAATGGGATTGAGCGGCAGGAAAACGTCACGATGAGAAGTGTTTTCTCGCTCTCGAAAGTAGACCAGGAACTATATAGTAATGATAGCCAAGCATCGATTGCGCGAACAACCCGAGGGATCGTGCTACTAGACGAAGATGAATGGAGTAGAGAAGCAGCACTCCTTCAATTGGCTGCTTGGGTTCTGCCGAAGGCCAACGCAAAACTGGAGGCAGGCAGCGGGGCGCCAAACTTACAAATTAGTAACAACCTCTTTTATGCCGCAAATAACCAATGGACCCCTGAGAATAGCTTCACAGTTTTTCAGGCAGGGCGGGGATACGTCGATCATCCAAAGACCCCTCCACGTAATATAACGGAGACACCCGCGAGTTACTATAATGGCTTCTGGATGGGCTTTTCTCCCGTACGGAGCATTGAGACGACAACTACATCTTGGCTAGAGGCGACGGGTGATCGAGTGACCACATCTGGCCCCTATTTTTCCGAGGGTGGAATTGATGACGGCTTTGAACTCCCCAATAGCTCAATAACAATTATTGATGAAATTTTGGGGGAAATTTCCCAGATTGAGCTTTCCAACATCAATAATCTCTATGTTCAGTCTGGCTTGGAACTCACCACTCAGAATGCGCTTGCCTATGCGGCTACGACTGAAACCTCACGTTACTCACTCGTACCTCATATCGCATTTTCCGGAAACCGCACTGATGGCGTGAGTGTCCTCCGATATTACACGGGCGCAATATTCGGCGATGACACCAATGCGTATATCGGGGGTGATTACTCTCGTTCTACGCAGAACGGCCTGTCCTTTATGGCGCGCGGGGAAGCATATTCGAACCCGGATCGTGATCGGTATAGCTTTCTTCAAGGTCGCATCACCAAAACCACACAATTTCAGACAGGGAATAGCCTTAGCTATGGAGCGGGTTTCCTGAAGGCGTTCGATAGACCGAGCACAGTCATTGATAAGTATGATGCCCTGTCTCAAGATAGCGTTTTCGATATATTCGGAAAATATGGTGCGAATAACGGCATGACATATCAAGCACGCTATCGCATCAGTGATGATGAAGACGACAAAAGCTACAGCACGACTTTTGCAATCGGCTATCAAGCATCGGATCGCTTTAGCTTTGATGCACAGTTCACACCCTTTTCCACGGAAGATTCTTATATCGTAGCGCGCGCAGGGCTGTCCTGGCGTGTCGCAGATGCCCCAAATGCGGGAACGCTGAAGCTGCAAGTCGCAGATGTGAAGTATGATTACGGCACGGATTCTGTCGGTCAAGACTTGACCACCAGAGAGCGGACGTTCCTCGGGGCGTATCAGGTTAAATTCTAATTTTCTCTACATAGGAGAAGTGAAAATGAGCAAGATGCACATCTATTGGACGGCGGTTTCCTTAATCGTTGCGAGTGCAAGTTCGGTTAGCGCCGAGGGTATTCCGACTGGAACAACAGGAGAATTTCAAATGATTGTCCTTCAAAATGACGGTGATTTGACGAGCATTAATATTGCTGTTGGACGGGGGGAGGATGTTCGCTTTTTTTCCAATGTTGAAACATTGGACATAGAATGGAATGAAGAAGGTGGGGCGATAAAGACCGGAACGTTTGCGGCGGAAAATGCAAGTTCAGTTGTACTTGGCGTCTGTGCCGGAGGAAATTGTCAAGTCTCCGGAGGCTTATCATTCACAACCCCAGTAGGGATTGTGAATGATTAATCGGTGTTGTTACCGAAGTGGCGTTGTCAGCGCGGCACAGAGATAAGCCAACAAGCCGGATCGAGGCGAAAGTTAAAGCAAGAGCGAAAGACGTCGCGTCGAAAACGGGTTTTAAAGCTTGACGCGACACGCCTTTGCAAGTGCGCAAAACTACCCATTAAAATAGCAAGGCCAATTCATGTCTCGTTTGTTGTGTTTTTTAGGACTTCATAAATGGCGAGAAAGTAGCCGAATGCCTGAACAGGTCTGCGTCAAATGCGGAAAAAGAAAGGGGTATTTCTAAGGTGACAAACTCCATGCACCAGGTTTCAGACGCTCCCAAGAAAGGCAATTGCATCGGGGTGTTTCAGCCATAATAATAGAATTAAATAAAGCTCCCCCCTCATGCGCTAGTTCGATTGCAAGATGCACGTTATGATTGAGTTATGCGCAGTTTTTTTTGCATGAAGGTGTTTGGCTGTTGCCAGTTTTGAATGAGGGTTTCACAGATGCGCGCGCCAGACATAGGTGACAAGGACTCGTCTACCAGTTCCCCATCTTTTCCCATCCCGGCCAATGAAGCTGAACGGGTGGCATATTTGCATAGTCTTGGGCTTGATTTGTCCCACCCTTATGATGAAATCCAAGGGCTGTGTGAGGTGGCTGCAAGTGTGGCCAATGTTCCCATCGCGATCGTTACCTTGATCACTGAGGATGAGCAGCTCTTTCTGGCGAGTGTCGGCCTCGGCGATTTGAAAAGCACAGCGCGAGAAGATTCCTTTTGCACGCATGCAATCGTGAATGGCGCCCAGACCGAAATACCCGACACGCAATGTGATGCCCGATTTACGGCGAACCCTTTTGTTGTCAACGACCCGAAAGTCCGGTCG
>NZ_FORY01000041.1 GCF_900114135.1 Celeribacter halophilus | reverse complement strand
CTCGCCGATGTTCTTGCCCGGTTGCCTGAAATGCCCGTCTCGCGCGTGCCGGAACTTCTGCCATGGAATTGGAAAAACCGGTCCCTCCAAGAGACGCCATAATCATGCAGCTCAATAAGGTGCATTCCGTCAAGACCATCGAGCGCGTTGCTGCCGGACTTGGCGAAACCGTCGACCGGATATTCGATCTCGCTATCAATATGGAAACCGAAGATGGCGTGATTTGGGTCTGCGGCCTCCGCGACGAAAGCGTCATCGCATTCACGACGTTCGGTATCGAAAACCTACGCGATCTGATCGAAATGGACCAGGAGTGAGCGCGGAGGTCTCCCTGTGGCCTACGCCGGATGATTACGCTAGGCATTTACCTTCAACACGTTATCAATGAGGTGGTTACAAAGGATCTGAAAAATGGTTAGAAGTTTTCTTCATAAAATTTCGAGACTCTATAAAGAAAGACCGAAAGAATTCTGGCGCTTTACTATTATTTGCGTCGGAGTGGAGATGTTTGCATTATACCTACTAATTTGGAGACCAGATTGGTGGGTCGAGTCTCGCCGCTATTCTGTTTTTTCAACTTGGATTCCGCCTATTGCCTTGCCCATCGCTTATGTGTGGGGAATAGTAACGTTCGATTATAATAAGAAATAGAAAGTCGGACTTACCATCGAAGCCAAGCCCTGTTCAGACGGCCCTCGCCGGAGCATTACTCAGGTCCTGCGTAATGAGTTGATAAATGGTCCATAAAGGTCAAAAAACTACTGCAAAATCTAAGTTTGGCTATCGAGATTGACTATCGACCGAAGTGTGCTTAGCTCTATCGCCATGATGGTCTATGCAAATCATTTCCGGTTTCTTTTGCTAAACCGCCCTTTTCCCCGGGCGGTCTAGGCGCGTTCGCGTCTGGCGAACCTTCCGGGGTCTTCTTACAGTCCTGAAAGTGCGGCTCTGGCGATAAAAACGCCAGTGGGGGAAATAGCATTCAACGCCGCTCATTTCCCGCATCGCCACCGTCGACAGGCAAATCTTCACACGCAACTCGTTCCTCAAACCCTTGCAGCCATTCTTGCACCATTCCTACGTCTAAAGGAGCACATCCCATGTCAACGTCGACTAACTCCACGAAAAAACCATTCAAGCGCAATCCGAAAGTCGTGATCAGCGCGGATGATCTCGCCCACCTAGAAGAGTTGGCGGACAACATGATGCGTCGACAGCCTGCACTGGCAGATCGACTACTCGAAGAGATCGGGCGCGCCCGTATCGTGGCCCCTGCGAAAGTGCGCGATAAAGTTGTGACAATGGGCAGCACAGTCACCTATCGGGACGAAATGTCCGGACAGGAAAAAACCGTAACGCTGGTCTATCCTGAGGAGGCCGATATCACGAACCTTTGCGTGTCAGTCATGACTCCCATTGGTGTCGCGCTCCTCGGATTGTCCGAAGGGGCCAGTTTTTACTGGGACACCCGAGACGATCAACGACGGACATTGACGGTCCTGGAAGTGACCCAGCCCCCAGAAAAGACGAAAGGCTAGAAACCGGTGAGGTCGAGCCATTTCTCCTCTCCCAAAGACATGACTAACTCAGAGCCACAAAGGAGGCGTCTGAAATGAATACGAAATTCCATGCCCGACGCCTCGTTTGGCCGACGGTTTTCTCAATCTTGTGCGCAGGATTAATCCTGTTCTCGTCGCACATCGCGGTTCTTGTCGGCACCGACGACACCTTATCGACCAGTATCACAGCATTGGCCTATTTTGCATTCGCATGGCTTGCCAGTCGCATGGTGTCTGCGGCGCTGGACGCAGCCAGCCCACGCAACCGCCCCTATCCACGCCTGCTGCGTGACCTGATTGCGGCGCTCCTCTTTCTTGTGGCGTTTGGAGCCGCCATCTCCCTGTTTCTAGGACAAGGTGCGATCGGGGCCTTGGCCGGTTCGGGCTTGGTGCTTGCAATGCTTGGCTTCGCGATCCGAAATGTTGTTGCCGACACCCTTTCGGGTATCGCTCTCGGGGTCGAGGGGCCATTTCGCATTGAAGACTGGATCGACATTGATAGTTTGGCGCGCGGGAAAGTCATTGAAATCGGCTGGCGCACCACGCGCATTCTAACGCGTGACTCGACCTACGCGATCATTCCCAACAGCCAAATCGCACGACAGAGGATCACCAACTACTCGGCTCCCAGACCGCAATATCGGGCGCAGATCGCAATCACACTTGATCACACAATGCCCGTTGGTCGCGCTCGCGAGGTGATGCTGAATGCTTTGAAAGATGCGAAACTGATCCAGCAAGACCCAGCACCCGACGTGCGTGTTCTTGCCTACGAAGAAGCTGGCATCACCTATGCGCTTCGTTTCTGGTTGTCGCGTTTTGATCTCGATCCCGATTGCCGTGACGAGGTTTATAGCCTTGTTGATGACGCTCTGCGAGACAAGGGATACCTCGCGCCGCACCGACGCATTGAACTCGTTCGCGCCAAACCGTCATCCTTTTAGGACGCGCGTTCTTCACACAAGTGCCCCTCTGAATGAATGCAAATGGCTCCCAATGATGATCCAGAAATCTCGAATGTTCATTCCGAATTCAGACCTTTCGGGCCTTATTTCAAGGAGTTAAGTTCATGGCTAAGATTCCAACAGTGCGGATCGATAAGCTGCTATCTTCTATGGGTTACGGCTCGCGCAAAGACATCGCACGCATAGCAAGGGCTGGAGGGATCACTCTCAATACCGCCGTGATTGTGGACGTGACCAAGCGTATTCCTATCACGCCAGACTTGCCTCACCACATGACCATATACGATGAGGCTCTCGATCCGCTCGCACCTATGGTCATGCTATTGAACAAGCCTGTGGGCATGACCTGCTCACACAGTGATGGCGGCGCACTGGTGTATGACCTCCTGCCCAAACGTTGGAGGTTGCGTGAGCCAAGGATCTCAACTGTTGGCCGCCTGGACAAGCAAACGTCCGGCCTATTGCTTCTCACAGATGATGGCGACCTGTTGCACCATGCGACAAGCCCGAAACGCCGCATAAAAAAGACCTATCGGGTCAAGCTGGCCCGCCCGTTGAAAGGCACAGAAGGCGATCTGTTTGCCTCGGGGCGCATGATGTTGGAGAACGAAGACAAGCCACTCGCTCCTGCTGAATTGGAAGTGGTTTCAGCGACCGAGGCCTTGCTCAGTATTACCGAAGGTCGATACCACCAAGTGCGGCGCATGTTTGCTGCCACTGGAAACTACGTTGCGGGATTGCACCGTGAGCGCATTGGCGGACTAACACTCCCTGAGGACTTGGCGTCGGGTGAATGGAGGCTTCTTACCGAAGGAAAGGTTTCCACAATTTTTCAATAGACTAAGGCTGGTGTGTGCGTTTTTCGCATAGGTTACTATCTACGTTTTCTGGTCTTAGCGCATGGCGCGGCAAGAACTATCGCGCGGCAGGCGTGCGAATGTTGGCTTTTCACAAAACGAACCAATGACCGCACAGCCACAACAAAGTTCCGTTTTCCGCAATCAATTCGAAAAGCCCCTGATGCTGCGGATGCACAGGTCATGTCCGCTTCGAGCCCACATTAACAATGCTACGCGGTGTACGAATGTCGGCTTTCGTTCGTCCAACGAGGTTCCTTAGCATGCTCACGCAGGTCGGATGCATTGGAATATGACACGGCACATCGAACTCTCTTAGTGACGTGACTTCACACGTCATAATTGTGACAACATTCTCCATACAATCTTAGATTAACACGCAGCCACCAAGAGACAAAAATGCCTAGTTACACGATCGATATCATCGGGGTTACCGGAACGGCTTGGGGCACATTTACATCGCAGGGTGTTGTTGGGACGATCACTTTTTCTGACGAAGACGCACTTGGTGTCGGCGACAACAACCCAGATACAGAAACAGGGGCGCTCCCCACGATAACAGCAGTCACAGGCAGTCTACCAGATGAATGGGTTGGCCAGACGTTAGCTTTTGGGTGGCAACAGCAAATCGATGGATCTGGCAGCGTCGATGCACTTGGAATGGTAATCGGTGGTGATTCGAATTTCGTCTCGACTCATTTGGTACAATACACTCATTTGGTACAATACCCTGGCGGAACTCCAATCATTACCGGAAAAACCTATACCGCAAGCGGCATTGAGAACGTTCCAAACGAAATCGTTGTCTGTTTTGTTCATGGAACTTTGATTGAAACACGCGATGGGCATGTACCTGTTGAGCATCTAAAAATTGGAGATATGGTTTTAACGCAAGATCGCGGATATCAGAAAATTCGCTGGGCCGGATCGTTCAAAGCTGGCCCCATCAAACTACTGCAAAACCCTAAACTGCGGCCCGTTCGTATCATGGCCGGGGCTCTTGGAAATGGCCTGCCCAAACGAGACCTCCTTGTATCGCGTCAACACAGAGTTTTTGTTAGATCAATAATTGCCCAACGCATTTTTGGGTCGATGGAAGTCCTGATTCCAGCAATCAAGTTGACCATGTTGCCCGGCATTCATGTTGATGAGAGCGTGACTGACGTTCAATATTTCCATTTTCTCCTTGATCAACACGAAGTGGTCTTTTCGGAGGGCGCACCAACAGAAAGCCTTTACACGGGACCGGAAGCTTTGAAATCCGTCCCCCCCGCCGCACGGCAGGAAATTCTGTTGCTGTTTCCGGAGTTGGAAAACATGTCATATGGGACGAAGCCTGCCCGACATATCCCCGAAAAAGGAAAACAAATGGAGCAGCTCATCCGCCGTCATATTGCAAATGAGAGACCTTTATTAAGTGACTAAGTGCAGCGGTGATCGCTCGTATTTTCTCTTGTCTTGCAAACATCAAAAACCAGCCATAGGCGCAACTGCAACGAAAGAGCGCTTAGTCCCGCAGTCCTGCCCTTCACCCTCCGAAAATGCTGTGCGATGCACGAATGTTTGGTTTGGTGTAGCTGCACAGCGGCCAAGTCGTATCTGATGAATGGCAGGTCTGGGCCGAGAATGCATCCAACTCCACAGTATCAGGTTAAGATACTGGGCTACCTCCGAGGTCCAAAAAGAGCTTGCGGTGTTGAGTGCTGCGCCTGCAATCAATGGCTATTTTGAAGTTTATCAACACCATTCCCTCAGAAATGTGCCTTTCCCTAAATCAGTCTTTAGGTCGCGTCCGATCGAGCTCAGGGGTGATCGGGACGAATTCCTCATCATCTCCTGGAGGCAAGCGGAAAGGCCCATTTTCCCAGTCACCCGCTTTCCAATCTTCTTTCGCTTGTTCAATCCGGTCCTTTGATGACGATACGAAGTTCCACCAGATGTAGCGTTTTTCGTTCATCGTTGCGCCACCAAGCGCCATCAGGCGAGCACCCCGTGAACCGGCCTTGAGCGAAATACGGTCGCCTGGACGGAAAACCATCATGCGGCCAGCCTCAAAGACATCACCCGCCACCTCGACGCAGCCTTCAGTAACATAGACGCCACGATCTTCGTGGTTATCAGGTAGGGGAAATGCTTTACCTGCTTCAAGCACAACATCCAGATAGAATGCCTCGGACTGCATCGTGACCGGACTGACTTCGCCAAACGCATTCCCAAGAATGAGGCGCGCTTTAATGCCCGTATCCGTTATGACAGGAAGAGCCGCCTCTTTGTGATGCTCGAAGTCTGGCTCCATATCTTCGCGGTCGGCAGGCAGCGCAATCCACGTCTGGATACCAAAAAGCTTGTTACGTCCGGCACGTGTTTCAACGCTGGTGCGCTCGGAGTGGGTAACACCTTTACCGGCGGTCATCCAGTTGACCTCACCGGGATAGATCATCTGATGCGTGCCGAGACTATCACGATGCTCAAACTCGCCGTCGTAGAGATATGTGACGGTTCCAAGACCAATATGAGGATGGGGACGAACATCGATCCCCCTGTCGTCGATGAATTCTGCTGGCCCCATCTGGTCAAAAAAGATGAATGGACCGACCATTTGCCGATCTGGCGACGGCAAGGCGCGCCGGACATCAAAACCGCCGATGTCGCGGGCGCGGGGAATGATCAGCGTTTCGATGCTATTGGCCTCGGATATGGGGCATTCGGGGTTCTGTGTTGGATTCCAGCTCATGTGAATTCTCCTATCCGCTCTTATTTAGCGTATCAAAAGACGGTTGTTTTGCAGACGCATCTGCCCTCCAAAGTTTCCTACGCGCCAACAATGACATGGCTTGAACTATGACATGTTTCTGCGTTCATTTGGCATCGTGAAAAGCAACAGAGCACCCGGAGTTGCCCAATCAAGAGATGTCTCCTCACCGATTGGCAATTGCAAACCATCTCCGGCACTCAAACGTTCACTCTCGGCGAAAGCGAGACCGTAAATCAGTTGAACAAAGCGACACGTATCCGTATCTACAAGCCGTGTGGTCGAGCCTTCATCTCCACGAACCAATCGGACCGTCGTTTGAGACCGAAGCGTCAGCAGCGATTTTGATGACGCCGGTCCAGCCAACATCACATTCCCTGTTTCCGGCACAGTCATTTGCGCGTAGCTTGACGCCCCTGCCCCCTCATCAGGAATGAGCCAGATTTGGAAAAACTGCGCAATGTCGGCATCCGAAGCATTTCGTTCTGAGTGAGAGACGCCATCACCAGCCGACATCAACTGCGCTTCGCCCGCCGAGATGAGTGATACGTTGCCCTGATCGTCGCTGTGGCGCAGCTGACCCCTGGTCACGTAGGTCAGGATATCCATGCCTTCATGACGATGCTCCGCAAAACCTGATCCGGGGATGATAGTATCTTCATTCAAGACCCTCAGGTTCCCAAAACCCATACGTTTAGGGTCTTGAAAACTGCCGAATGAGAAGGTGTGGTAGCTATCGAGCCACCCTGTTTTGCTGTGTCCTCGGATGGCCTTTTGGTGGATGGTGATCATTCTCAACCTCCGATGTTATAGCTTTTACGCTTTGCTTGCCCTGAACGGGGCGAAGGCATCATGCCTCAACACGTAACTCTGAATAAAAACCGCTGCCGGCGTTGTTGACCTACAGCGATCTTCAATTTTATGGGGCGAGATTAAAGAACAAGAATTCAGCGTCTTGCCCCTGATCAAATGTCAAAGTGCCCGATCCTTCAATTGCCAAACCGTCACCTTTGTTCAGCACGAGATCGTTTACGCGAACCGAGCCATCGGCGACCTGAACCCACCCTTTGCGGCCAGAAGGAAAATCGTGCGTGATGGTCTGATCTGACCTTAAAGTAGCCGCATATACGAGGGCATCCGCTTGTGTTGTCATAGAGCCATCTCGCCCATCATTTGATAGGAACAGCTTCAGCTTGCCGTCTTTATCCACAGGCGTCAGGTCAATTGTGTCATATGCTGGCTGTGTATTCTCAACCTCAGGCACCAGCCAAACTTGCAAGAAACGCATTTCCTCAGTCTGAGATGGGTTAAACTCGGAGTGGGTTACACCTGAACCGGCGCTCATGTATTGCACGCCTCCTTCGGACACGACCGATCCGTTGCCCATGCTGTCTTTATGCTCAAGCGCACCACCCAAAACGTATGAGAAAATCTCGGCGTTCTTGTGTGGATGTGCCCCAAAACCTTTGCCGCCTTCCACACGATCATCGTTGATAACGATCAGGTTTCCAAAGCCGAGATGCTTGGGGTCGTAGTATTGACCAAAGCTAAAGCTGTGGGCTGATTTGAGCCAGCCAAAATCGGCTTTTCCTCGTTCGTTTGCTGGCCGTTTCGTAAAGCGTGGGGTCTCTTGGATGTCTGGTTGAATAGTCATTATGCTATTCCTTTGAATCTGAGTTCATTGATGCTGTTGTTCTCTACTTCGCCGTAGAAGCTGCGACGTGTGCTGGCCTGAATGCTTAGGATGGGCGGTGACATGTGCGCGCTCCTTTGGACGAATTGCCTTGTCTGTCAGTTGCCGTATTGGCGTGTTGTCATCGATATAACTGTTGCAAATTTTCGAACCAGACTGATAATTGGCAAAACATATTTGTGATCAGGAGAACAATGTCCCGTTTAGATGAGGCCGAAACATTCGTTGTGATCGCTCGCACCGGCTCCATCAGCCGTGCGGCAGAGCAGCTTGGAGTTGCAAAATCGGCAGTCAGTAGAAGGCTTTCCGATCTGGAGGCTCGGCTCGGCGCCCAATTGATACTGCGCACAACCCGACAATTCAGTCTGACAGAAGAAGGACGATCATTTCTTGCCAATGTAGAGACAGCGTTGGAGGCCCTCGATGACGCGGAGCGAAACGTGCGCGCAGAGGTGCAAGAACTTTCCGGCCCGCTTCATGTCGCGGCGCCTGTATCTTTCGGGCTGTCAAAACTGCAGCCTGTGTTCACACAATTCCTAATTGATAACCCAGAGGTTACATTGCGCGTCGATTTTTCGGACCGCAATGTTGACCTTGTGCAAGATGGATTTGATGTTGCGATCCGCATAGGTGACTTACCAGATTCATCCCTCATCGCGCGCAAAATATCCTTTGTGCGCCACTGTGTCGTCGCGTCTCCCACCTTTTGGGACGCACACGGGAAACCCAACACGCCTGAAGACCTTCGTCACCTTCCCATTCTACGCTACGAAAACATGAGAAGTCGCCAAACGCTTACATTTGAAAGACCGGATGGCACCAAAGGTTCAATCAATCCTCCACAACGTGTCAGGGCCAGTAACGGAGATTTTTTGGCACAAATGGCAGTCGCCGGATTGGGGTTCATGGTTGAGCCAGAGTTTGTCGCGGAACCCTATTTGCGACCCGAAGAACTCGTTGAAGTTCTACATGATCACGATTGGTTCGGTTTTAATCTCTATGCTGTTTTTCCGCCTGGCAGACGCCCAACACGCCGCACAAAAGCGTTTTTGGATTGCGTTGAGCAGGCATTAGGGTAGCGCTTTGCCTCAAATGACTGGATCGGCTTAAGGTTGGTCATCAAGCAGTGCCTATCTGGCGTATATGGGTATAGGATGTTTCCAATAAGGTAAGTGTAGCTGATTATCACTGAATTGGAGGCAGACACATTAAGGGATAAAGTCGTTCGAACGATAGCATTGCTGGACAATTGAGCTACCCCCCGAAATTCGGACAGTGACGTAAGCTACGATTTGCAGTCTGCTGATCTTCGACGAAAAGGAGATCAGAGATGTCGAAACGCAAACAACATGCGCCTGAATTTAAGGCGAAGGTCGCGCTGGAAGCCTTGAAGGGTGAGGAGACCGCCGCCGAGCTGGCAAGCCGGTTCGGGGTGCATCCGACGATGATCCATCAATGGAAACGTGCGCTCTTTGAGGGCGCCTCCGGCGTGTTTGAACGCGGTGGCAGAAAGAATCCCGAGATCAATGAGGAGCAGGTGAAGGAACTCCACGCCTAGATCGTGGGGTAAGTCCGCGAACGCCATGCGTTCGA
>NZ_FORY01000039.1 GCF_900114135.1 Celeribacter halophilus | reverse complement strand
TTGGCTGAGAAATGACAGAACACAACCCGATCAGCAGGAGCAGAGAGTAGCTTAATTTACGCCAGATCCTGTCCAACAAATGGGGAGTAGCTCACCGAAAGCGAAACCATCAAAGTTGAACCGAGGCCAAAATCTCGACGTCGTCCGCGAACAACAATCCGCAAAAGCCAGCGGCTTGCACCTGTATCATCAACAACAAGATACAACCCGCCTCCATCTGTATGCCGCCCAGGCCCCGCGTTCTTAACATCTGCGAGAGTTAGCCGCCGCTCAAAATGCCGCCCCTTTGCCTTCCCTCCCCGAGGGCGTTCGGGCCTATCTTGTCGCTTCAATATCTTCGCCCCACATTCTACCCCACATCCCCTGCAAACACACTGAATGCAGTCAGGAGAAAAAATCAAGCGTTTTCAATGATTAGGGGAAATTCAAAACGAGGCTTACGGCTCTTTTACAAGCAAGTGGCGGAGGAGGTGTCCTCCTAACCCCCTCCAAATTTATTATTTTTTACATGTTTTTCAGTTGTTTAATAAATTTAAAATAAATAACAGCAACTAATTGTGTAGCAATTTGTATAGCAAAATATTCACATGAAAGCTGCATTTAAAAGACACGTAACCGCGAGCTAGTGGGATGGACCGTCTTCCGACCAAACCTAAAGCAAATTTCCAAACATCAAGTTACAGGACCGGCACCGGTGACCTACGCAAGAAAATTTGTTTACACATTATCTCAGGGCAATAGGAACACGGAGCAGCGACACGACCAACACTTGTTAAGCATAAATTCGTTGTCGTCATCGTTCATATCTCCCCTTCAAGCGCGATGCGTTGCGCCTCGATCGCCAACTCGCAAACGCGGAACGTGCGCTCTTGCGGGCAAGCGGTGTGAGTGCGGTTGCGGATGTCGTTTACGAGGTCGGTGAAGTACGGCAAACCGGCATCGGAACAGTCGATGTATTCGCAGCGATCTTTGCTGACCAAGAACAGATGATTAGCCCCGGCGCGCCCGTCAACATCGACGTATTTGCGTAGCTCTATCGTCCCTTCGGTGCCTGTGAGAAACAAGCGCCCGTCGCCCCAATTCGGAAGCGCATCGGCCGTATACCAGTCAACTCGCACAAATCCCTGCGCCGCGTCTGCACGCAATGTAAGAGTGCCGAAATCCTCGAATTTCGAATGGTCGGGATTGGCGTGGTTAGCCACGGTCGCCATTGTAATCTCGGCGTCTTCTTTGCCGGTGAAGTGCAGGAATTGCTCGATCTGGTGCGACGCGATATCGGTAAGGATACCGCCATAGGTCGCGGCATCGAAGAACCAGTCGGGGCGGGTTGGCGCGTTTAGGCGGTGCGGACCGAGGCCCGTTGTGTGGACAACTTCGCCAATCGCACCGCTACGCACCAATTCAGTGGCGACGGTGACGGCGGGCACCTCAAATCGCTCGGAGAAGTTGACCGACCAAATGCGACCTGTCTCACGCACCGTCTCGCGCAAGCGCTTCACCTCGTCCAAAGTGATGCACCCAGGTTTATCAACCATTACGTCCTTGCCTGCATGCATGGCCTTAATCGCCAAATCAGCACGTTTGTCTGGGCGGCAAGCGATCAACACCAAGGCAATGCCTGGATCATCGAGGATCGCATCAAGATCATCATGGCGTGGTGCGTCAGGGAAGCGTTTGATGAACCCTGCTGCGGGCTGCGGCTCCCCTTCCGTCCACCAGCCCGCAAGCTGTGCGCCCGCATCGATCATTCCCTGTGACATGCCATAAATGTGACGATGATCCATGCCGAGGGCGGCAAAACGAAACGTAGTCATCAGACGGTTTCAACCTCCACTGTTTTTTGTAGTGCGTTCGAGCGGATCATGGCGTCGATCAATGCATGGACGCGCAATGCCTCTCGGCCCGTGATCCGTGATGGTCGTTTGTCGTGTATGGCGCGGGAGAAGTCCTCGATCACGTCGCGGTGCCAATCACAGGGGAAGGCCATTGGATCTGCCCCGCCACCCGTGCCAGATACATCGCCAACAGTCTCCGTGCGGCCGTCGCGCCATGTGACTGTGAGGTGGCCGCCATTGAGGACTGCCGTTGCTTTGGTACCGTCTAACACCAACCGCTCTTGCTCGCCCGGATAGGTCGCGGTGGTCGCGACGACGGAGCCGACCGCACCACAGGCAAAGGTGACGCCTGCGGCAGCAAAATCTTCAGCCTCCATCTTGTGCATCTGTGTGGTGGCAGTCAGGGCTTGCACTGTTTTAGCCGGTCCTGTGAGGCTTAGCATCAAATCGAGCACGTGGATGGCTTGCGAGATCAATACCCCACCGCCGTCGCGCGCATAGGTCCCGCGCCCTGGTTCGTCATAGTATGCCTGATCTCGCCACCACGGGATTTCCGCGCGCACGAGGGCCAGTTCGCCAAGATCGTCTTGCTCAATTATTTCGCGCAGCCGCAGGGCAGCTTGCCGCATACGATGCTGAAACATGATGCCCAAAGCAACGCCATTCATCTCGCATTCTGCCACGATGTCTAGAGCGGCCTGCAACGAGCGTTCGACGGGTTTCTCCATGAGGATATGCTTGCCCGCTGCTGCCATCATACTCACGATCTCGGAGCGTTGATTGGGCGGCGTGGCGATGATGACACCGTCCGTATTCGGGTCCGCCGCAATCGCATCCAGGCTGTCGAAGACGGAGAACCCAAAGATCTCGCTGACCACCTCCGCCTTGGCACGGGTGCGGTTGAATACGCCTGAGACATGCACCTTCCCACGCAATTCGTCGAGCGCTTCGAGGTGCGGTTTTGTGGCCATGCCAAGGCCAATCACGGCGAGGTTAGCGATTGGTTTATTAGTCATATTGGGTTCCTTACGGGCCGAAGAACTTGATCGGCAGCAGCGTGATTTGCGGGATCATGGTGACCAGCAGCAAGACCACGACCTGCGCCGCGATGAAGGGAAGGATTGCGCGGAACACTGCCATTGAAGAGGCGCCACCAACGCGTGCGGTGGTGAAGACGAGCACCCCAAGCGGCGGTGTGAGTGCGCCAATCACGAGGTTCATTACGATGATGATCCCGAACTGCAGCGGGTCCACACCGGCGGCAACAACCACAGGAACCAGGATCGGCACGAGGATCACCATTGCGGCGATCATCTCGATGAAGAGGCCAACGAAGATCAGCAGAAGGTTGATCAGCAACAGCAGAAGAATTTTGTTGCCCGTGAGCGCGGCGAGCCACTCGGCGATCTTTTGCGGGGTTTGCTCAAACGTCAAAATCCAAGCGAAGGGAGAGGCCGCGGCGATGATCACAGCGACAGCCACGGTATCTTCCACCGCCTCGCGAAACGCCGATGACAAGTTTGCAGCCGTCAAGCCGCGATAGATAAACGCACCGCACAGTAGCGCGAAGACGAAAGCCATCGCGCCCGCTTCTGTTGCCGTAAAGATGCCGAAACGCACCCCACCGACGATCATCACGGGCAAACACAACGCAGGCGTCGCAAGCAGGAGCGACTGCCATTTCTCGCCTCCCGACGAACGATCCTTGGTACCGCCATAGCCGCTACGCACCGAGATAACCCACGCCACAAAGGACAACGCGAGCGCCACCATGAGGCCTGGCACGATCGTTCCGATAAACAGTGCGCCGACAGAAACCGAGGCCAAAGCGGCATAGATGATGAGGCCCAATCCCGGCGGGATCATATTGGCCAAAGTTGATGATGCAGCGGTCAGCGCACAGCTAAACGGGCGACCATAACCATGTTTTTCCATCTCCGGGACCAACAGCTTTGCCGTCGCCGAGGCGTCCGCAGTCGAGGAACCCGACACGCCTGCAAGCATGACGTTCGTGACGATGTTGGCTTGGGCCAATCCGCCACGAAAGTGACCGACCAGATGATAGGCCAAGTCAACAATCCGCACGGTAATCCCGCCGACATTCATCACTGCTGCGGCAAGGATGAAAAAAGGGATGGCGAGCAAAGTGAAGGAATTCAATGCGCCTGACATGTTTTGCGTTACGGTGACGAGCATCAAGGGCGGTAAGGGGGTAAGGCCCGCAAAAGAGCCAATGACCAAAGCGTAGACAATGGGCACTTCAGCGAAGATCAACAACATCGTTACGATCATCAAAATTGTCGTACTGCTTGCCTCGACAAACAACGTCCCGCCGACTTCTCTAAGTGCGTAGTAGCCAATAACTCCGGCAAGTACGGACGCAATCCCACTCCACCAACGCAAGCCGGGAATGGGAGCTGTGAGAAACAGCAGGGTCAAAGCACTGCCTACGGGCACGGCCATAAAGAGGTATCGCAGCGGTATACGCAAGGCAGGCAGAACTTGCATGGTACGGTTCATAAAGTCGATACCATGCACTACAAGCACGATACAGCCGATGGCTGTCGCTACCTTAACAAAGACGTGGTGAATGGCTTGTGATTTCTCGGAAAGCTTCGGCACGAACAGCGAAATCGCAATATGGCGGTCCCGGAAAGTCAAAACAGCCATGCCGAGAAACACAGCCCACACAAAAAGAAATTGTGCAGCCTCTTCCGGCCACGGTAGAGATGCGTTGAGAATGTAACGACAAAACACCTGTAGAACAACGACCGCCGTCGCGCATAGCATAAGCACAACGGCGATAGATTCCAGCAGCTTGTTAAGCGCAAGGTAAGGCAGCGCGGGCGCGCTTTGAGACGGCGTGACGTGGTCCAAAATTTTCTCCTCCGAACGGTCTGCCCCATAACGCAATACGAACGGGACAGACGCGATAAGGTTCAACCAAGCGCGCGGATCTTCCCGATCATCGCGGCGGTTTCGGGGCTGGTCGCGCCGAACTGATCAAAGAGGCCCGCGGATTTCTCCTCCCACTTGGCTTTCTCTTCGGCGGGGAACGGATTAACGATACAGCCTGCAGATTTGAGGTCTTCAAGCGCTTGATCCGCGCCTGCACGGTTGATGGTGCGCTGCTCTTCAAAGACTTCTTTGGCAGAATTTCGGCACAGCTCTTGCAAATCCTCAGGCAGGCTGTCCAGCCAAGCTGCGTTCATGCGGATCGCTTTGGGCAGGAACCAATGGTAGGTCGGCAGAATGTATTTCGCCTGCTCGTGCCACTTAAAACCGAGAACAGAGAAGTAGTCGGAATCGAGGCCGTCAATAACGCCTGTGGAAAGTGCCGAGTATTGTTCAGAGTAAGGCAGAGGCGTCGGGTTGGCGCCTAGTGTTTTCCAGAAGTCGACCCAGATGCGCACTTCAGGCACGCGCAGTTTCACGCCTTGCAAGCTGGCAAGATCGGTCACGGGCATTTTGGTCAACAGGTGGCGGAAGCCAACTTCGCCATATGCAATAAACTCAACGCCAGTTTTCTCGCGCGCGATCTGGCTGATCTCCTGACCGATGTCGCCTTGTAAAACAGCGTCAACGTGGGCTTCGTTCTTGTAAATGAAGCCTGGTGCGCCAGCGGTCGCTGCGATTTCCGGCGCGATGGCCTCTTCGCTGTCAGGCCCCGCGGCAGTGACCTGAATGGTCCCGATGCGGCTCATCTCCAGCAATTGCGCCAGTCCTCCAAGCTGACTTGCTGGAAAATGTTGTGCATCGATGCGCCCTTCACTGCGCTCGTTGAGCATTGTAACCCATTTGTCAAACGCATTGGTGAACGGCGAGCCTATGGCCTCCGAGTGAGCGATTTTACATACGAACGTCTCTTGTGCCCAAGAGGCGCGCATAAGCGCAGGTGTCGCCAATGCGGCAGCCCCAAGTTGAAGCACCGAGCGGCGCGCAAGTTGTGTTTTCTTTATGGTCATTTCTCTCTCCCTTTGATTCTCCGCACATAAAAGCCATGCGTCTGAATAGTTGCCCGACATATGTCAGGCGCAGCGTAAATCCGTCAAAGGCGGTAGGCCTTCATCGCAAGGTCGTGGGCCAAAAGACGCGCGATATCATATGCCTCGCACTCATCTATGCGGTGTGTGACCACCATTTCGGCAAGCCAACCACTATCTACACGCCGTGCGACATCGTGGCGCGCGGGGATGGAGCACAGCGCCCGCGTGTCGTCGTTGAAGCCAACGGTATTGTAGATACCCGCTGTCTCCATCGCCATCTCGCGGAAACGGCGCATTCCTTCGTAACTGTCATGGAACCACCACGGCGGCCCAAGGCGCAAACAAGGCCAGACACCCGCTAGCGGTGCTAGTTCGCGCGCATAGGTCGTCTCGTCCAAGGTGAACAGGATCAGAGTCAACCGCGGATCCATACCCACGGCATTGAGCAGTGGACGTAGAGCCTCGGTGAAGCTCACAGGCACAGGAATATCAAAACCGCGATCAGGCCCGTAGTCGCGTTGAACCTTAGCAGAATGACCGCGCAAAGAGCCGCTGTGAAGCTGCATAACCAACCCGTCGTCGAGCGACATCCGCGCCATTTCCGTGAGCATTTGTGCGCGGAATAATTCGGCATCTCCCGCGTTCGGATTTCCAGACCGAACGCGCTCATAAAGCGCACAGGCTTCTGCGTATGGCAAGTCAGTCGTTTGTGGTGTTGGGTGGCCGTGGTCAGTGGCAGTCGCACCCATTGCTTTGAATGCTGCGCGTCGCGCGCGATGCGCGTCGAGATAGCCATCATAAGTGTTGGTATCGCATCCCGACACCTCTGCCAACCGTTCCAAATTCTCCGCGAAATCTCTCACGTCAGGATCAATCACAGAGTCGGGGCGATAGGTCGGCACCACACGCCCATTCCAGTCGCTGTCGCGCGCCATCGCATGATAGGATAGATCATCAAGCGCACTGTCGGTGGTCGCGATCACTTCGATCCCGAAGCGATCATAGAGCGCGCGAGGCGAAGTCTCGGGTTTGGGCAACAGTTCTGCAATGGCGTCATATATCTCGTTAGCCGTGTCGGGGCCGAGTCGCTTGCTGAAACCGAAGAGACGCGCCAGCGCATCATCCACCCAGATGCGCGAAGGGGTGCCTGCAAAGAGGTAATAGTGATCCGCAAAAGTCTGCCAGATTCTACGCGAATCACGCTCACAATTTTCGCCAATGCCAAGCGCTTCAAAGCTCACGCCTTGGCTTGTCAACATCCGTGTAACGTAGTGATCAGGCGTGACGAACAACGCGGCGGGGTCCGTAAACGCGGGGTTCTCGCCCCACCACTTCGGATCAGTATGCCCGTGAGGCGACACGATAGGTAAGGCCTCAACCGATTGATAGAGGCCCCGCGCCAGCTGGCGCGTTGCAGGGTCCGCAGGCAACAGGCGGTCCGGATGTAAAAGCGCGCCCTCCATTAGCTCTCCTCCGCAATGAAGAATTCGGGTTTGGCGGCGGTGACAACAGGGATGTCATCAAGCACACGGCGCAGATGCTGGCGCATCTTTTGCTCCGCACCATCCGCGTCGCCCGCCTTGATCGCCTCAACGATCTCGGTGTGCTGAACAACCAAAGACTCGCGGGGCAATTGACTCGCACTCAAGTGGCGCACGCGGTCCATTTGGATGCGCAGACTTTCAAGGAAACCCCAGCCCGCGCCTTGGCCGGCAATTGTCGCAATCGTGCGGTGGAAAGTCTCGTCGAGCGCCATGAAAGCACTTGGGGCTCCATCAACTCCATCGCGCTGCGCAGCCAGAATGGAATCGAGTTCGCGTGCCTGCACATCCGTAATGCGCTCTGCCGCAGCACGAACGATGTCGGCCTCCACAGCCTCGCGCACGAATTGCGCAGCCAGCACGGAGGCAATGTCGATGCGTCGGACAAAACTTCCCCGTTGCGGGCGAATTTCGATCAGCCCAGCCTCCGACAGCTTAATGAACGCTTCGCGCACGGGCTGTCGGCTGGTGTTGTAGTGCGCTGCAATTTCCACCTCGGACAAACGCGTCCCCGGCGCAAGATCACTCCGCACAATGCGATCCCGAAGGAATGAGAAGAGCTGCGGGCTTACGGCTCTGCTCGGATCGATAACTTCAGGTCTATTTGTCAGGTCTTGGCTCATTGTTTCTCCCTTGCCTAACCGTGCAGGAATGGCACCATACTAGTCAACACAAAATTTTTGTGCTAGCCATTCCCCTGTATTTGAAAGTCACTTGCAATGAAAAAGGGATGAATATGAGGCAGACTTGGCGTTGGTTTGGTCCCAAGGACCTTGTTTCGATTGATTCGATGCTACAGGCAGGCGTCGAGGGGGTTGTCTCGGCATTGCACCACGTGCCAACTGGGACTGTATGGTCCCCAAAAGAGATCACCCAGCGCCAAAAAGAGATCGCCACGACTTCATCTGGCAGGGCATCAGGTTTGACATGGGATGTGGTCGAAAGCCTCCCCGTCTCCGAGGACATCAAGCGGCAAACAGGCGATTGGCGTGTGCATGTTGAAGCGTGGAAACAGTCACTCCTCAATTTGCACGCAGCTGGGATCGAGGTGGTATGCTACAACTTTATGCCTGTCCTTGACTGGACCCGAACAGACCTCGCGCACCCCCTGCCCTCTGGTGCTACATGTATGCGTTTCGAACTTCCTGTTTTTGCCGCTTTCGACATTCATATACTCAAACGCGACAACGCCGCGGAGAGCTATCCTGTCAATGTTGTCGAGACAGCCCAAGAAATCTTTTCGAACATGGGTGCGACGCAGATTGAAGATCTGGTGCGCACCGTCGTATTTGGCCTTCCAGGTGCTGCGGAAAACTTTTCACTTGATGACTTGCGCTGCCACCTTGCGGCCTATTCAGGACTGGACGAAGACGGGCTGCGCGCCAATCTGGTTTCGTTTCTCGAAGAGGTTGCACCACTAGCGCAAGAGCTCGGGATGCGCCTGTGCTGCCACCCTGATGATCCTCCTGTCCCACTACTCGGCTTGCCGCGCATCATGTCGACCGAGGCGGATTATGCGCATGTTCTCAAAGCTGTGGATATCCCCGCCAACGGTGTAACCCTATGCTCAGGATCGTTGGGCTCGCGACCCGATAATGACCTGCCGGGAATGATGGAACGCTTAGGCGAACGCGTGCATTTCTTGCACTTGCGCAATGTGAAGCGCGAAAGCGACAAGGTTCAGACCAGCTTCTACGAGACTGCGCATTTGGAGGGTGATACGGATATGGTCGCCTTGGTTGCCGCCGTCCTGAAACAGGAGGCAAAACGCCGCGACGAAGGGCGGGCTGATGCCTGCATCCCATTCCGTCCGGATCACGGGCAGGACATCCTGGACGATTTGGCACGCAAGGCACAGCCGGGCTATCCGTTGATCGGACGCCTCAAGGGACTCGCGGAGCTTCGCGGCATTATTTCCTCCTTGACCCACTCTCACGTGAGAGGCGGGCTATGACTGTGAAACGCCTTACACAAATCAGCGACATTTCAGGTGCGGCACGCACCCCTGCTTATGACCCTGCGGCCCATGGTTGTGGGATCGTGCATCTCGGTCTGGGTGCATTTCATCGCGCCCATCAGGCGGCAATGACGGACGCGGCGCTTGCCTCTGAGGGCGGCGATTGGCGCATTACTGGCGTGAGCCTACGCAGCCGCTCTGTGGTGGATGCACTAGAGGCTCAGAACTGTCTCTACACATTGCTTGAGCGTGATGCGCAGGGCGTCAGAGGCCGCGTAATCGGAGCGATTGGCAAGGCCATCGCCGCCGACCCACGCGCCACGCTGGACGCCCTATGCGAGCCCGCAACGCGTATTGTGACGCTAACCGTCACGGAAAAAGGCTACGGCATAAACAGAGAAACGGGAGGCCCCGACCTGAGCACTCCTGTGATCGCCCACGATCTCGCCCATTTGGACGCGCCGAGCGGTGTGCTTGGGCTCTTGGCCGTGGCTCTATCTGCACGTCGCAACGCGGGCTTATCACCCTTTACTGTACTATGTTGTGACAACCTGCCGGACAATGGCCAGTTCTTGAAAAACGGGGTTACAGGTTTTGCGCGCCATATGGATGTCGGACTTGCGGATTGGATTGTCGCCAACGTCGCCTTCCCCTCGTCCATGGTGGACCGTATTACGCCCGCTGCAAGCGATACAACACGGGCAGATGCACACGCCCTCACGGGCTGCTCCGATCTGTGTGCCATCGAAACGGAGCCATTCTGCCAGTGGGTGATAGAGGATAACTTCCCCCAAGGACGTCCAGCGTGGGAGGCTGGTGGCGCGCTCTTTGTTGATGACGTCGCCAAATTCGAGCACATGAAACTGCGGGTGCTTAACGGCGCGCATTCCATGTTGGCCTATACGGGGTTCCTCTCGGGCAAACAATATGTGCGCGAGGTGATGGCGGACGCGAACCTTGCAAAGCTAGTGCGTCGCCATTTGCGCGCAGCTGCAAAAACTCTGGAGCCACTGTCGATGATCGATTACGACATCTATGCCAGAGAACTTGAGGCACGGTTCAGCAATCCCGCCATCGCACATGAGACATATCAGATCGCAATGGACGGCACGCAAAAACTGCCTCAACGGATTTTCGCCCCCGCACTCGATGCGATCGCAAGCGGCCAGGATATCCGCCCTTTTGCCTTCGCTACAGCCATGTGGATGCGATATTGCCTAGGTGTTGATGATACAGGCGCGCCCTACGAGATACGCGATCCATATGAGGCCGAGATTAAAGCAGCTCTCGATGCCCAGCCTCGCGATGGATTTCAAATTTCGAAAGCCCTTCAAATGCGGCTTGATCTGTTCCCTACTAAATTAAAAGAAAATACGGATTGGCAAAAATTAGTGGCGGAGATCTTGGATGAAACGATTGAGAAAGGTGTTCGCCGCGTAGTCACGTCCGAAGCCTAAAAGACGGATGCAGCACCTAAGTATCGATGACAATGCGAAACGACGTGTTGCGCCCATGGTAGACAACCCTATGGAAGACTCATATCACCCCAAAGTGATCTTCAACGAAGTAAAGACCTTGATGGGTTATAATTAAAATAAGCGCGTGCGCCCGCCCCCGCCTAGTGTATGGGGCGGCTGCAAATCAGGCCACGGTAGCGCCAGCATTGTTAGTCACGCGGCGGCCATCAAAGCGTTTTTTGCCCCTCGTCTTGTTGGGCAGGACCGCCTTGATGAATTCCCATTTAAGATTGCTCACATCTGACCATACCACTCATCTCATTCCGTACTATGCCCGTCCAGAACTAAGACGCATTACACTGATTTTCAGAACCAATTTATGATAGCTCTGCCTAGTATGTGCTTCCTATCAATAGATCAAAGCTAACTTTTTTGTTCTTATTTTTATTATTGTAGAGTTCCGCATCACCTTCGCCCAGGGAGGCGCGGAAGCTATCCGCACAGGTCATTCGTCGCAGGTAGACGCTCCTGTTTCACAGATTAGTGAATGAGGAAATAGCGCACCACCCGTAGACGACCGGTCTAATTTATCCTACGTAGCGGGTCATGGAACACCAAAACGACACCCGCTCTCGGATATTGACCACAGGACGCCGCCTGACAGCCCAGCAGGGTTATACTGGAGTTGGCTTAAGCACACTTTTGAAAGAGGCTGGCATTCCGAAGGGTTCGTTCTACCACTACTTCGCATCGAAAGAGGCATATGGCTGCGCGCTGTTGAGCGAGTTTATGACAGAGTATAGCCATCGCCTTAATGCCTCTCTCGCGCATCCAAACATGAATGCACGGTCTCGGCTCTTGACCTATTTCGAAGGGTGGCGCGAAAAACAACTCAGCCCGAACCTTGAGGATCGGTGTCTGGTGGTTAAACTGTCGGCAGAAGTTGCTGACCTATCGGAGAACATGAGCAACATCTTGCAAAAAGGCGTGTCCGACATTGT
>NZ_FORY01000018.1 GCF_900114135.1 Celeribacter halophilus | reverse complement strand
ATCCGCGCACAGGCCAGCATGGCATAGGCGGCTTCGGGAATCATCGGCATATAGATGACCACACGATCCCCGCGCATGACGCCTTGGCTCAAGAGCACATTGGCCATGCGGTTCACCTTGTCGGACAGCTCCTTGTAGGTGATGTGGCGGGCGGGTTCGTTGGGGTCATCCGGCTCGAAAATAATCGCGGTTTGCAGCGATCTCTTGGCGAGATGGCGGTCGATACAGTTGGCGGAGACGTTCAACACGCCGTCCTCATACCACTTGATATCGACGCGACCGAAATCGAAACAGGTCTTCTTGACCTGCGTATAGGGTTCGATCCAGTCGAGAATCTTGCCCTGCTCCGCCCAGAAGGACACGGGGTCCTCAACCGAACGGGTGTACATGTCTTCGTAGTCGCTGGCCGAGATCAAGGCCTGTGCCGCGAAGTCTTCGGATGGTGGATAGGATGTGTCGGTCATGCTGGCTCCTCCCAAAGCTGGCCCGTAAAGCGGGCGCGAAGTCCCGCCCAGAGCTTTGGGAGGGACGTTACGTCAGATGGCCAGATATTCTGCTCTTAGCGCGTCATTCTCAAGCACTTCTTTTGCGCTACCATCGTAAACCACCTGTCCGGTGTCGAGGATCACGGCGCGATCGGCCAGATTGAGGGCACGCACGGCGTTCTGTTCGACCAGCACGGTGGTGATGCCCTGTTCCTTGATGATGCGCAGGGTTTTCTCGATCTCGTCCACAATAACGGGGGCGAGCCCTTCATAGGGTTCGTCGAGCAGCAGCACCTTGATGTCGCGGGCCAGTGCGCGGGCAATCGCCAGCATTTGTTGTTCACCGCCCGAAAGCGTGATGCCCTCCTGTTTGCGGCGCTCGCGCAGGCGCGGGAAGAGATCATAGAGGCGATCCAGTGACCAGCCGACCGGCTCGACGATTTGCGCCAGTTGCAGGTTTTCCTCGACCGTCAGACCGGGGATGATGCGGCGGTCTTCGGGCACCAGCGCGATGCCTTCGACGGCGGCCTCATAGGAGGTCATCGTGTGCAGGTGCTTGTGGTCCAGCCAGATTTCACCATGGGTCACGGACGGGCTGTCGAGACGGGCCAGAGCGCGCAGGGTCGAGGTCTTGCCCGCGCCGTTGCGGCCCAGAAGGGCGAGGATCTCGCCCTCGTGGATGTTGAAGGAGACGCCCTGCACAATATAGCTTTCGCCGTAATAGGCATGGATGTCCCACGCCGAGAAAAACGCGGGCGCGGTTTCGGCGTGATTGGCATTCGGGTTGAAGCCGTCAGCGGCGGAGGCGGGGTTTGTCGCGGTTTGGCTCATGATTTACACCTGTTGCGTTTCGCCAAGATAGGCTTCTTTGACTTTGGGATGGCCCTTGATGTTGTCGGGCGTGTCCTCGACCAAGGGGGTGCCTTGGGCCAGAACCGTGATGCGGTCGGCCAGAGAGAAGACCACATGCATGTCATGCTCGATGATGGCGATGGTGATGTCGCGCTCTTCCTTGATCTGCTTGAGCAGGGCGATGGTGTTGTTGGTGTCGGCGCGTGCCATGCCGGCGGTCGGCTCGTCGAGCAACAAAAGCTTCGGCTCCTGCACCAGACACATGGCGATTTCCAGCCGCCGCTTGTCGCCGCGGGACATGGAAGACGCGATCATGTCGCGCTTTTCATACATGCCGAGGTCCTGAAGCATGGTGCTGGCCTTTTCGATCAAGCCGGTCTCCTGCTCCATGTTCTCGATTGCGTGCATCCGGAAAGCCCCGTCGCGTTTGGCAAAACACGGGATCATCATGTTTTCCATCACGGTGAGGTCTCCGAAAATCTCCGGCGTCTGGAATACGCGGGAAATGCCCAGCTGGTTGATCTCGTGGGGTTTGCGCCCCAGAACCGAGGTGCCCGCGAAGGTCACGGAGCCTTCGTCGGGGATGAGCTTGCCGACGAGACAGTTGAGCAGTGTCGACTTGCCCGCACCATTGGGCCCGATGATGGCGTGGACGGTGTTTTCCTCGATGGAGAGATTCACATCCCCCAGCGCCTGTAGCCCGCCGAACCGTTTGCCGACGCCTTTGACTTCAAGAATTCCCATGTTCATTCTCCTGCGACGCGTTTGGTGGGGGCGGGGTGATGTTCGGGATCGGAGCCGTCATATTTGTCCCGCTTGGTCTTTCCCTCCCTGATCCGTTTGGACAGGCGCTTGAGCCCTTCGACCAGACCGCCGGGCAGGAAGGTCACAACCAGCATGAAGGTCACGCCAAGGGTCAGGTGCCAGCCTTCGCCGGTGAAGCGGGCAAAGACCCAGATCACCACATCCTCGATCCCGTCGGGCAGCCAGTGGAACCAGCTGTGCAGGACGCTTTCGTTGATCTTGGAGAAGATGTTTTCGAGATATTTGATGACGCCTGCGCCCAGAACCGGCCCCATGAGCGTGCCAGCGCCGCCAAGGATGGTCATGATCACCACCTCGCCGGAGGCGGTCCAGAGCATCCGGTCGGCCCCTGCCAACGGATCCATCGCCGCGAGAAGCCCGCCAGCGAGCCCTGCATACATGCCGGAGATCACAAAGGCCGCCAGCGTGTAGGGTTTCGGATCCAGCCCCGTGTAGGTCATGCGCTGCTGGTTCGACTTCACCGCACGCAACATCATGCCGAAGGGCGAGCGGAACAGGCGGATCGCGACGTAAAAGGCAATCACCGCAATCACGGCGCAGAAGTAATAGCCCACGTTGAAGGTAAAGACGCGGCCCAGCACTTCGACCTTGTGGGAGGCGTTCATCGCCAGCCCGAAGATGTTGGTGACGGGCAGGGAACTGCCTTCGATGGCACGGTCAAGAACACGCGGATCATCCAGAGAAAGCTGCAACCCTGTTTCGCCATTGGTCAGCGGGGTCAGCACGGAATAGGCCATCTTGTAGGACATCTGCGCAAAAGCCAGCGTCAGGATGGAGAAGTAGATCCCCGAGCGGCGCAGCGAGACAAAGCCGATGGCGGCGGCAAAGAGACCCGAGACCACCATCGCCAGCAGGATCGCGGGGATGACGTTCATCGTCAGGAGTTTCATCATCCACACGGCGGCATAGGACCCCACGCCCAGAAAAGCCGCATGGCCAAAGGACAGGTAGCCCGTGAGGCCGAAGAGGATGTTGAACCCCACCGCAAAGATGCCGAAAATGGCGATCTTTTGCATCAGGTCGGGATAGCCGCCATTGAACTGCGCAAGTTCGGAGCCTTCTGCAAAGGGTTGCAGCAGGACCGGGGTCAGCAGCGTCAGCGCGATCACGATGAGCAGGAAGCGGGTGTCTTTTTTGTTCAGTCCGAGAATTTTTTTACCAAGCATGGGTTAGTCCTCCATCACGCCTTTTTTGCCCATCAAGCCGCGCGGGCGGGTCAACAGGATGATGATGGCGACGACATAGATGATGATCTGGTCGATACCGGGAAGGATGGATTTGACGGCATTCATCGAGGAGAAGCTCTCCAGAATGCCCAGAAGAAAGCCTGCGGCGACGGCACCGGGCAGCGACCCCATGCCGCCGACCACCACCACGACGAAGCAGAGCACCAGAAAATCCATGCCCATGTGATAGTTGGGCGACAGGATCGGCGCATACATTACGCCTGCGCTGCCTGCGACGGCGGCGGCCAGTCCGAACATAATGGTGAAGCGCCGGTCGATGTTGATGCCCAGAAGGCCCACGGTCTCGCGGTCTGCCATGCCTGCGCGCACAACCATGCCGAAGGTGGTGAAACGCAGAAAGCTGAAGACCGCGCCGATGACCACGGCGGCAAAGAGGAAATAGACCAGCCGCCAGTAGGGGTAGATGATCACATTGGGATCAAAGCCCAGCATCGCGCCGAAGTCGAAAGAGCCTTTGAACGCATCGGGCGCGGGGGTGGAGATCGGGTTGGCCCCGTAGAAATACTTGATGACCTCTTGCAGCACGATGGCCAGCCCGAAGGTCACGAGAATCTGGTCGGCATGAGGGCGTTTGTAGAAATGCTTGATCAGCCCGCGTTCCATGATGAAGCCCACGGCAATCATGATCGGGATGGAAAACAGGATCGCCAGAGGCACCGCCCAGTCGATCAGCGCATGGCCGAAATCATGGCCGAACCACGCCTCCACATAGGGGGTTTTGATCTTGGCCGGATTGCCGAGGAAGTCGAGCTTCTCCGGATCAACGGTTTCGAAAGACAGGTTCAACAGACGCGAGAGCGTGACGGCGCAAAAAGCCCCGATCATGAAAATCGCGCCATGGGCGAAATTGACCACGCCCAAAGTGCCGAAAATGAGCGTCAGGCCCAACGCGATCAGCGCGTAAGCCGAGCCCTTGTCCAGCCCGTTGAGCAATTGCAGAAGGATGGTTTCCATATTCCCCACCTGTTTGAGGTTGAGCTTGCCCGAGCGTCTCCGGCCCGCCAGACGCAGGGGGAGCGGACACCGGACGCGCCGTGACGCCTCCGGTTGCATCGGTTTTGAAGAAATCGGGGGGCCTGCCACTTTGTGGTTCAGGCCGCCCCTTTGCCCTTTCGGGCCTGTCCGGACGCATTTGCCTCCGGTCAGGGCCCGTGCGTGGGACGGTTAGCCTGCGTTACAGTCGCCAAGCGCGCCACCCGCGAACATCGGGTGATCTGCCGGATAGGTGACCTGTGCGGCGGGGGTGATTTCGACGATCTCCAGAAGGTCGAACTCGGAGGTCGGGTTCTCTTTCCCGCGCACCACCAACACGTCTTTGAAGCACTGGTGATCTTCGGCGCGGTAGAGTGTCTTGCCATTGCCCAGCCCGTCGAACTCAAAGCCTTCGAGCGCTTCGACAACCGCACAGGGGTTGAACGATCCGGCCCGTGCCACAGCATCCGCATAGAGCAGCGTCTGCACATAGCAGGTATGGGCGGCCTGCGACGGCGGGAAGCCGTATTTGGTGCCGAAGGACTTCACAAAGGCTTTCGAACCTTCATCGGTCAGCGACCAGTGCCAGTTGGTAGAGCCGAGAATACCCTTGATGTTCTCGCCGGCACCGCGTGCCATCAGACGCGAGAAGAGCGGGACAACGATCTCGAACTGTTTGCCGTTCACCATCTTTTCACGCAGACCGAACTGCACGGCATTGGTCAGGGAGTTGACCATATCCCCGCCGTAGTGGTTCAGGATCAGCACATCTGCATCGGTTTGCAGAACCGGCGTGATATAGGAGGAGAAATCCCCCGCGCCCAGCGGTGTGCGCACCTTGTTCACGGTTTCCCATCCCAGCGCCTCGGTGGCGGCTGCAATGGATTCCTCTTGCGTCCAGCCCCATGTGTAATCGGCGGTCAGGTGGTAGGCCTTGCGATCCGCGCCGTAGCGGGCCGCCAGCACGGGTGCCAGTGCAGCACCGGACATATATGCGTTAAAGAAGTGACGGAAGCCGTTGGCTTTCTTGTCTTTTCCGGTTGTATCGTTGGAGTGGGTCAGGCCCGACATGAAGATCACGCCAGCTTCCTGACACAGCCCTTGCACCGCCACGGCCACGCCGGAGGACGAGCCGCCGGTGATCATCACCGCGCCGTCTTTTTCGATCATGGATTTGGCAGAGGCCCGCGCTGCATCGGATTTGGTCTGGGTGTCACCTGTGACAAATTCGACCTTCTTGCCGAGGATGCCGTTGCCTTCGAGGGTTTTGGAACTGAAGGTGTTCAGCATCCCGCCGTCGCCTTCGCCGTTGAGATGCTCGACCGCCAGTTGATAGGCGCGCAGCTCGTCGGCGCCTTCATCTGCGTAAGCGCCGGACTGGGGCACGTTGAATCCCAAGGTGACGGTGCCGCCCATCGGTTCGTTGGTAAAGGCATGGGCGCCTGAAGTGAAAATCGTCGGCAATGCGAGACCGGCACCGGCGACGGCTCCGGTCCTGAGAACGCCACGGCGTGTCAGATCGGTTTTGGACATGTAAATTCCTCCCTATGGGTTTTCTGCGCAAGGCTCGCCCGAACTTCCTCCCCGAAATTCGGGCGATGCACAGATCCGGTTTCTGGCCATCCTGAATGTGGATCACCTGTAAACTGGATAGGGAGAGTATTGGCGGGAGTGTAAAATCCAGCAACAAATGCTTTTTATTTAACGCTTTTTTTGTTAAGAATTACACAGATGAAATTTCGGATTTGTAAATCCATTATCCCGCACTTGCATAATACACCTGTTTGCAGTTGCGGAAAACCCTTGAGAACGCGCCGGATTTTCGTGCCGCAGATGAAAACCGGTCGGGTGTCACTCGCACAGGGCACGCACTGAGCGGGGCATCATGCGACACACGGGCGACACACGGGCGGCGCGGATCACAGGGGAGCATCAGGCAAGCACAGGGATTGTGCTTGAGGGAGAGGAGCAAAACCATGCCACGTTCGGCACTGACAGGCACACGCATTCGCGAAAGGCGGCTCCTGAAAGGGATGAAACAGGCCGATCTGGCCCGCACTGTGGGAATTTCTCCGGCCTATCTCAACCTCATCGAACACAACCGGCGCAAAATCGGCGGCAAGCTGCTGATTGATCTGGCGCGGGAATTGGGGGTGGAGCCTGCCGCGCTGACGGAAGGGGCGGAACTGCCTTTGATGGAGGGGTTGCAGGAGGCCGCGAGCACAGGGGCCTTGCGCCCGTCCGAGGGCAAACAGGTCCAGCCGCCGGAATTGCAGCGGGCCGAGGAATTTGCCGGACGGTTTCCGGGTTGGGCGGCGCTGGTCGTGGCGCAGCGCGAACGGATCACCGCGCTGGAGAGGCGTGTGGAGGCGCTCAACGACCGTCTGGCCCATGACCCGTTCCTCTCGGACAGCCTGCATGAAGTGTTGTCCACTGTGACCGCCATCCGCTCCACAGCAGGGATTTTGAACAATGCCGGAGAGATCGACCGCGACTGGCAGGCACGGTTTCACCGCAACCTCTATGAGGACAGCCAGCGCCTTGCGGACGGATCGCAGGCCTTGGTGAGCTATCTCGATACGGTCGGCAAATCCGAAGACACGCTGGCCTCGCCGCTCGAAGAGGTCGAAGCATGGCTGGCCTCGCGGGATTTCGTATTGCCGGAACTTGAACAGGGCAAGATGCCGGAGCTTTCGGGCGAGGGCGGGTTGCGCACCGCTGCGGCACGCAGCCTTGCCCGCAAATGGGTGCTGCGGGCCCGTGCCGAGGCCGAGAAAATGCCGCAGACGATGGTGGAGGCGATTGTCGCCCGTCACGGACCTGATCCGTCGGCTCTGGCGCAGGCGATGGGAGTTGACCTGTCGGCGGCCATGCGGCGTCTGGCGAGCCTTCCGGCGTCCGAGACGCGCCCGCCGATGGGGCTTGCGATCTGTGACGGCTCCGGCGCTCTGACCCACCGCAAGCCGCTTGACGGGTTCGCCCCGCCACGGTTTGGCGCGGCCTGTCCGCTGTGGCCGCTCTATCAGGCGCTGTTGCGGCCCTTGGTGCCGGTGCGCCGTGTGGTCGAACAATATAGCCAGCCGCCACGGCGCTATCTGGCCTATGCCATCGCCCAGCCGCAGCGGCCGGACCGGTTCGATGCGCCGGAGGTGGTCGAAGCCACCATGCTTTTCATGCCGCTGGACCAGCTTGATCTGGAGGTGCGCGACGAGGAGGTGCAGGGAATCGGCACATCCTGCCGCGTCTGCGCGCGTATCGAATGCCCCGCACGGCGCGAGCCTTCGATGGTGCTGGAGATCGCGGAGGAGGGGTGAGGGGCTCTTGTCAATTCCCTGCCGCATACACAATTTTTTGACAGGGACGCGACAAGAGGCCATAAACTGCGGTATCTGAGGGGAGAGAGGATATTATGGGCAAGCGCGTGCTCTTGATCGAGGACGAGCCGAATATCATCGAAGCGATCCGGTTTATCCTGTCGCGCGATGGTTGGACGGTTGAAACCCATGCCGATGGGGCGACGGCGGTTGCGGCGGTGGATCGCAAGTGCCCTGATGTCATCATACTTGATGTGATGTTGCCCAATAAATCCGGTTTTGAAATCCTGCGCGAGCTGCGCGCCATGCCCGATCATGCCAGCCGTCCGGTTTTGATGCTCACCGCGCGCGGCCAGCAGAAGGACCGCGACATGGCCGAAGCCGTGGGCGTGTCACATTTCATGACCAAACCGTTCTCCAACACCGAAATGCTCGACGTGGTGCGCCGTTTGGCGGCGGATGCGTCGGGTCAGGACGATGGCCATGGCTGAGAGGCGCATGCCGCTCTATCTCGCCCGCGCGTCCTACCGGCGCAGGCGATTGATTGATGCGCTGCGGCTTTTGCCTTTTCTGATGTTCGGCCTGTGGCTTTTGCCGCTGCTTTGGGGGGGCGAGGGCACGAACCGGCCTTTGGGGGCGGGGTCGCGGGCCTTTGTCCATGTCTTTGTGGTCTGGGCGCTGGGGCTGATCGCGAGCGCATGGCTTGCGCGCTATTTGCGGCGCGAAGCGGTGCCGCTTGAGACCATAGTTCAGGATGAGGCTTCGCAGGATACCGTTTCGCAGGATGGCGCAACACACAGCGAGGCGGCGCAGGTGCCGGACCGCTCGGACGGGGAAGATGCGTCATGCTGAGGTTCAACATCCTCGTTCTGGTCTGCATCTCCTATGCCACGCTTTTGTTCGTTGTGGCCTTCTGGGCCGAAAAACGTGCCGAGGCGGGACGGCTGGGCTGGCTGCGTTCGCCGTTGATCTACACGCTGTCGCTGTCGATCTATTGCACCGCGTGGACCTTTTACGGTGCGGTGGGATATGCGGTGCGCTCGGGGCTGGAATTTGTCACGATCTATCTTGGCCCCTCGCTGATGATGATCGGCTGGTGGTGGATTTTGCGCAAGCTGGTGCGGATCGGGCGGACGCACCGGATCACCTCTGTGGCCGATCTGATCTCGTCGCGCTACGGGAAGTCGACCACGCTGGGGGTGCTTGTGACGCTTCTTGCGGTGATCGGCACCACGCCTTACATCGCGCTGCAACTGCAATCCGTGGCGCTGTCTTTTGCCGTGTTCGGGGTCAATGACCCGTCGGGCGCGGTGCTGCCAGATCTGGACAAGACCGCGCTTTGGGTGGCGGCGGGGTTGGCGCTGTTCACCAGCCTGTTCGGCACCCGCAACCTTGATGCCAACGAGCGCCACCACGGGGTTGTGACCGCGATTGCTCTGGAAGCTGTGGTAAAATTCATCGCGCTGATCGCGGTGGGTTTGTTTGTGGTCTGGGGGCTGTCGGACGGTCTGGGGGATTTGATGATGCGGATAGATGCCTCCCCCGTGGCGCAGCATCCCATCCACGGCACCCGCTGGATTGCGCTGACCATGCTGTCCGCCGTGGCGCTGATCACCCTGCCGCGGATGTTTCAGGTGCTTGTGGTGGAGAACTCCGACGAAAGCCATTTGTTTACAGCCGGTTGGGCCTTTCCGCTCTACCTCTTTGGCATGTCGCTCTTTGTGATCCCGATTGCGGTTGTGGGGCTCGAAGTGCTGCCCGCTGGCTCCAATCCCGATATGTTTGTCCTCACCCTGCCGCTGCATTTCGACCAGAGGGTGCTGGCGACCCTGTCGTTCCTCGGCGGGTTTTCTTCGGCCACATCGATGGTCATTGTGGCCTCGATTGCGCTTTCGACCATGGTGTCGAACCATATCGTCATGCCGATCTGGCTCTCGTCGCGCTCGGGCGGGGCGATGGTGTCGGGCGATGTGCGCGGCGTTGTGCTGTCGGCACGTCGCCTGTCGATCTTTGGCGTTCTGGCGCTCGGCTATCTCTATTTCCATTTCTCCGGCGGCTCCGAAGCGCTGGCCTCCATCGGGATGATTTCCTTCACCGGCGTGGCGCAGGTTCTGCCCGCGATGGTCGGCGGCATCTTCTGGCGCGGGGCGACGCGGGTGGGGGCCATCGGCGGGGTGATCACGGGGTTTGTCGTCTGGGCTTATACGATGTTCCTGCCGTCTTTCGGTCCGGCCGCCGGTTATACAGCGGAGTTCCTCGCCCAAGGGCCGTTCGGCCTGACGTTGTTGCGACCACAGGCGCTCTTTGGCGTCGAGGGCGTCGATCCGGTGGTGCATGCGATCAGCTGGTCCATGGCGCTTAACACGGTGGTCTTTCTGGTCGGCTCCCTTCTGTCCTTCCCGCGTCCGGTGGAGCGGCTGCAAGGCGCGGAATTTGTCAATGTGTTCGAACATTCCGGCTCGGCGCGGAGCTGGTCCCACGGCTTTGCGGAGGCCGAAGACCTCTTGGTCATGGCGCAGCGTATTCTGGGTCCGGTGGAGGCGCAGAACCTGTTCCAGTCCGAAGCGGAGCGGCAAGGCAAGGAGGGCTATCTGCCGGACACGACACCCGCTTTTATCGAACGGCTGGAGCGCGAGATGGCGGGTTCTGTGGGCGCGGCGACCGCACATGCCATGCTGGGCCAGATTGCTGGCGGGGTGTTTGTCTCCGTTGAAGACCTGATGGCTGTGGCCGACGAGACGGCGCAAATGATGGAGCATTCCAGCCAGTTGGAGCAGAAATCCGTCGAACTGGCCCGCACCGCGCGGCAGTTGCGGGAGGCCAACGAAAAACTTACCGCACTCTCGATCCAGAAAGACGCTTTCCTGTCGCAAATCTCCCATGAATTGCGCACGCCGATGACCTCGATCCGAGCGTTTTCGGAGATTTTGCGCGAGGCGGGACAGACCGGAGATATGGATGCGGAGAGTCTGGAGCGGTTCTCCTCTATCATTCATGACGAGGCCCAGCGTCTGACGCGCTTGCTCGACGATCTTCTCGACTTGTCCGTGCTGGAAAACGGGCAGGTGAGCCTCAACTGGGCGCGGGCCAATCTGCACGATGTGATCGATCGTGCGCTCAATGCAAGTTCGGAGGCGGGCGGGGGTAACGGGCTTGTGGTGCGTCGTAACGAGCTGTCCGAACATATCGCGATCGAGACCGACCCCGACCGTCTGGCGCAGGTCTTTATCAATATCATCGCCAATGTGCGCAAATATTGCGATGCCGAGACACCGGTGTTGCAAATCCATGTCCGGCGCACGCCCGACGACCGCATCCAGATCGATTTCATCGACAACGGCTCGGGGATTGCGAAGGACAAGCAGGCGATGATTTTCGAGAAATTCTCGAGGCTGACCGATCACGCGAAGGCGGGCGGAGCGGGGCTCGGGCTGGCGATCTGTCGCGAGATCATGGTCAATCTGGGCGGCTCGATTTCTTACTTGCCGGGGCAGGGTGGTGCGGCCTTCCGGCTTGATCTGCCACGGGTGCGGGCGCGGGATTGAGCCGGGCGTGTAAGGTTGCGATTTTTCTTTGGAAAACTCTGCGTGTTTCAATACTTTCTTTACTTTGTCGGGCGATAACCCTCGCAAGTCCAGTTGAGCGAGAGTCCTGTCACCCTCATGTCAGATGCCGAGATCATTTCTGCGATGCGTCGAAAGGCCGGAGTGGGCCGCCCCCCGCCCGAAGTGCAGCCCATGTCACCGGCCAAGGCCCTGACGCTTGCGCTGGCGAAAGCGGCGGAGGAGACAATCGGCTTGGTGCTTCAGGTCACCGAGGTCGGTGAGGAGCGGATTGCCATGTCCCGCCTTGCCGAAGAGGTGCCGGAAAACGCGCTTATGACACTGCTGGAGGGGCCGGAGAATATTTACGGTCTGGCGGTTTGGGACAGGAACACGGTTTCCGCCATTGTCGAACAGCAGACCACGGGCAAGGTGCTAACCCTGCCGCCGGAGGATCGTGCCCCCACCGCCACCGATGCGGTCATGTGTAGCGATCTGTGCAATCAGGCGCTGCGCCAGTTCGAGAATATTGTGACCGAAATGACCGATCCGCCGGATGTGGCAGGGTTCCATGCGGCGGCACAGCTGCGCGAGACGCGCTCTCTGGTGATGGCCTTTGATGATGTGCCCTACCGGCTTTACCGCATCCGTGTGAGGCTTGGGCGCGGGGCACGTGATGGCGTGGTTTTTCTTGTGTTCCCCTATGACATGCCAAAGCCCAAAGCGAGCGATACGGAGACGGCAGAATTCCGGGAGAGTTTCCAGAATGTCGTCATGAAGTCGGAGGCCTGTCTCGACACGGTGCTGCATCGCTTACGGATGCCGTTGGCCGATGTGACCGCATTGAGCGAGGGGATGATGCTGCCGATCCCGCGGGAGGCGATCTCGCGGGTCGAGCTACGCGCCGATGACCGGCTGGTAAGTCGCGCGCGCCTCGGGCAGATCAACGGCAAACGCGCCTTGCGCCTCGTGCTCTGTAGCGAGGAGGACGAGGGCCTTGGCGAGACCGGCGGCGCTATGTTTGGCGGGGCCGGTGTGAGCGCCATTGGCGGGTTTGGCGGAGACGCATCGGGAGGCCTGTCGCAAGAGGCCGAGACGGGCCTTCCCGATCCCTCCGGTTTTCCGGCGCTTGCGGGCGGTGAAGCTGCATCTCCGGAGGCGGACCTGCCGCCACTCGGCGACCTGCCCGCGACGGGAGACCTGCCGCCGCTAGGGCAGACCGGTGAGGCGGGAAATGGTGACCTTCCGTCGCTTGGGGATCTGCCGCCCATTGGCGATCTTCCTCCTTTGGGAGAGGGATTTGCGACGCCGGATGAGTTGCCACCGCTCGAATGAGGCCCATACAGGAGCGCACAGGGCTTTTCCGCAGGTCTGTTGATGTGAATCAAGGCCGTGCCTGCGGTTTCAGGTGATCCTCTTTCAAGGAGGACCACCATGATTGACCTTGAAAAGAGACGCGCGCAATTGCTGGACCGCAAGGCGGAACTGGCTGCGCGCCTGCAAGAGATCGACGCGGAACTTGATGCGCACCAGTCGAAGGACTGGGAGGATCTGGCCACTGAACGCGAAAGCGACGAGGTGCTTGAGGGTATGGGACATACCGGCAAGGCGGAAATCGCGATGATTGATGCGGCACTTGGGCGGATCGATGCCGGTGACTACGGAATCTGTGCCGAATGTGGCGAAGAGATCAGCAAAGAACGGCTGGATGTGTTACCCTATACTCCGGTGTGCCGGGATTGTGCAGCCCGCAACGCCGCACGCGGATAGAGGCAAGCCATCCGCGCAGGCGCTGTGAAGACCTTGCAAGAAATTGACTTCTGGGAGGACTGACATGACCAAGACAAAGAGACCCGATGTGGAAATCGACAAGATTGTTGATGATCTCGTCAAGGATGAGGAAACAGCCGTGGCGCTCAAAGGCAAGCTGCGCCAGACATTTGTCGAGACGGAAACGATCTATATCCGTCCCGAAGCATCCAAAGACGATGATGACGATCTGTGGGACAATATTCCGGTCTGAGCACGGGCTCGGCAGGATGTGAAGTTTTCCGGAAAGGATGCGCTATGGCTTTTGAAGCTCTGAAAGCACAGGTCTATATGACCTTGAATGAAATCGCGGCGCGACCGGAAGACCGTCACATCCTGCAAGAGACCCTGCGGGAGAAACTCTCCGAGCTTCGCGCTCTCGGTCTGCCATTGCCCGAAGACCTCGTGCGGCTGGAGGCGGAGCTGGAAGAGGGTGCTGCCGACGGGATTTACCCCAAACGCCCGTAATCGCGATTGCGGGTCTTGAAAATGCCATCTTGCCTTACAGGGACACTCTCCGCCATTATGTGGAAAAACCTGTGGGCAGTATGTGGATAAGTCGTGGTTACATAGCCCGACACACCGTGCGCCCACATTGATTGGTGCGGGGGCAAGATGAGTGACGTGAAAGAGTTAACGCGAGACGCGGGCGAGGTTTTGAACGAGGGTGCATCCGCGCCCGCTGTGACAGTGACACATGACGGGGACATCGCCGTTTTGCGCTTGTCACGTCCGCCGATGAACCTTCTTACACAAGAGATGCGACAGGCGCTTTTCGACGCTGTGGGAGAGGCGGAGGCCGATCCGAAGGTCAAAGCCATCGTCCTGATCGGCTCTGGCGCGGGGTTCTCTTCGGGGTTCGAGCCGGACAGTCTGGTTGCGCAAGAGCCGGAACCCGGACTGAACGCGCTGTGCGCGCGTATTTCCTCTTGCTCCAAACCCGTGGTGGCGGCCTTGCATGGCGCGGTGTTCGAGGCGGGACTGGCGCTGGCTTTGGCGGCGCATTACCGGATCGCAGGGCAGGGTGCGCGGCTGGCCGCGCCGGATGTCACGGTCGGGCTGGTGCCCACCGGCGGCGTGACGCAGGTCTTGCCACGGATGATCGGCGCAGGGGCTGCCTTGGAGATTTTGCTCTCCGGCCATCCCGTCCCGGCCCCCAAGGCCCATGCTTTGGGGCTGATTGACGAACTGGCCCGCAAACGCATCGGCGTGGAAGCCTTGGAATTTGCCCGAAACCTTCTGTCCGAGGGCAAAGCCCCGCGCCCCGCGCAGGACCGGTCGGACGGGTTGCGCGACGGGGTGTCCTATCTGAAAGAGGTGGCCGATCACCGCAAGAGAACCACCACCAAGCGCAGCATCGCCCCCGCGCAGATCATCGACTGTGTCGAAGCGGCGCTGATGCTGCCCTATGAGGCCGGTGTAAACCGTGAAACCGTGGCGCGTGAGGACTGTTTTGAAAGCGAAGGCTCCAAAGCCCTGCGTCACGCGGCTTTTGCCGAACGTCGCGCTGCGCGACTGATCGGGGCAAAAGGCGCCAAGCCGCGCAAGGTCGAGACGGTCGGGATCGTCGGTTCAGGTGATTATGCTTTGGGCATTGCCATTGCGGCGCTGGATCACGGGGTGAAGGTGCAGCTTCTGGGCAATTCCGCCGATCAACTGGTGCTGGACCAACAGCGGATCAACACCGTTTACACCCGCGCAGCCCAGAGGGGCCAGTTGACCGCAGAGCAGCGCGATGAACGGATCGCGGCGCTGGAGGCGGGCACCCAGATTGATCGACTCGCAAAGGCGGAGCTTGTGCTTGATGCCAGCCGTGGTTCGGTGGAGGCGCGGGCACGGCTTTTGGCGCGGATCGAAGAATTCCTGCCCGAAGAGACCGTGCTGGCCACGATTTCCGACCGTGCCTTCGGGCGTCTGGCACAGGATCTGGCCCATCCGGAACGGTTTCTTGGCCTGCATTTTTTCGCCCCCTCTCAGGCGATGCGGGTGGTGGAACTGGCGCGCCCAGAAGGGGTTGATGTCAATGCTTTGGCCACCGCACACGGCTTTGTGCGCCAGATTGGAAAACTGCCGGTGAGCGTGCGGGCGCGTGATGGTTTGATTGCCAATGTGGTGCAGGAGGCGGGCTGGGCCGCTGTGGATGTGCTCTTGCTCATGGGGGCGCGACCGGCGCGGATTGACGCGGTGATGCGCGACTATGGCTTTCCGACAGGGCCGTGCGAATTGATGGATGCGCTGGGGCTTGAACATATGTCCGGCGCGGTGGCGCAGTTCCTGAGCAGCGCGGGCCGCAAGGGCAAAGCGTCTGGGCACGGGTTCTATGATTACGACGCCGAAGGCCAGCGCGACGACAGCGAAACCGAGGTGATCTTGACCGAGTTGCGGCGCGAAGGCGGGGTGCCGGAGATCGCGCTGGAAGACAGCGATATTTTCGAACGGATCGTGCTGGCCGAAGCCAACGCCGGTGCGCGGCTTTTGCAATCCGGCACGGTGGAACATCCGCTGGACATTGATGTGGTCATGATGCTCGCCAAAGCCTACCCGCGTTTTCGCGGTGGGCCGATGAAGTCGGCGGAGTTGATGGGGCTTCTGGCGGCGGAGAAACGTCTGCGCGCCTATACGGACCAGGCGCCGGATATTTGGGAGCCTGCGACAATCTGGCGCGAATTGATCAAATATGGTGAAAATTTCGAAAAACTGAACCTTATCTGAGGGTTGCGTGGCCGGTTTCGAGGTGTGTCCGCGCCAATTTTCCTCAAAATCGGCTCATTTTCCGAATTTGGGGTTTGGTCAATATGCTGCGCTCATATGCGGTTGATCGAGATCAAGGTTTTCGCAACGCCTCTGACATATTTCTTTTCTTGAGCGCAGGGGCCCGACGTCAGCAGTCAGACTTGGGGTCCTGCATTCCTCCCGCGGACTCTCCTTCCGATCGTCCGCGCTGTATCCTGCCTTTTGTGCGTGGGCAGAATACTATACTGGCGTCGTAGGGTTATGCGTTTCTCCTACGACGCCATTTTTTTCCGCATGTCATGCCAAAGCCTGTCGCTTGTCCGCTTTTTCTTGCAATCCGGCACCGCATTTGCAGAAAATTGACACATATCACTTACAGATCGCTGTATCGGACGCATTGTCGCGTCAAGTCCGGACCTGAAACGACATTCTACGACACCTCCTCTGCGAGCCTCCCCGCTCAGAAAGTGCGTGCTATGACAAATGCTTTTGTGCTCTCCGATATTGCCCTGACGACGCTGGCGCTTTGCCTTGCCGGTGCCTTTGGTCTTTTGTTGGGAAAACTGCAAATCCGGAAAGTGGGCCTCGGTATTGGCGGGGTGCTGTTTTCCGGCATTCTCATCGGCCATTTCGCCTCCCGCGCCGGGATCGAATTTGATGGCGAGGTGATGCATTTCGTGCGCGAATTGGGGCTGATCCTCTTTGTCTACACCATCGGGATTCAGGTCGGGCCGAGTTTCTTTTCTTCTTTTGCCAAGTCGGGGTTGAAATTCAACCTTGCTGCCATTGGTATCGTCCTGGGCGGTGTTGTGATGACAGTGCTGGTCTATGCGTTGGCCGATTTGCCCCTGCCTGTTCTGGTCGGGGTCATGTCGGGGGCGGTGACCAACACGCCGGGGCTTGGGGCTGCGCAGCAGGTGTTGGGAGATGCGGGGTTTCCGCCCTCGGAAGTCGCAGAATCCGGTATGGGGTATGCGATGGCCTATCCCTTTGGCATCCTTGGAATTCTCACCTCCATGTTCGTGATCCGATTCCTGTTCGGCATTGTTCTGGAGCGCGAAGAGGCCGCCTATCGCGCCGAGAGCCAGAGCGGCGAAGAAGCACTACCTTCGATGAATGTGGCCGTGACCAATGCCAATCTCGACGGGCTCCGGCTTGGCGATGTGCCTGATCTCTTCGATCACGGGGTGGTGGCCTCGCGCATGAAAAAAGGCGATGACCTTGTGGTGCCGACGCGCGATGTGATCGTGCATCTGGGCGATTGCCTGCATCTCGTGGGGCCTGCTGAGAAATTGCAAGCGATGAAGCTTATTTTGGGCCGCGAGATTGATGCGCCTTTGACCACGAAGGGCACGAAGCTCACATGGTCGCGCCTTGTTGTGACCAAGGACCGTGTGCTGGGCAAAACGCTCAAGGAGCTTGCCTTTCTCGAAGGCCACGGCGTGACGGTGTCACGGATCAATCGGGCTGGTGTCGAACTTCCGGCGCAGGGTGGATCGACGCTGGGCTTTGGCGATATTGTCACCGTGGTGGGGACAAAAGCCGATATCGATGCGGTGGCCAGCCAGTTGGGCAACGAGAATGCACGGCTGCAAGAGGTGCAATTCCCCGCCCTCTTTTTCGGCATCGCGCTTGGGGTGCTGCTGGGCTCAATCCCGCTGGCTGTGCCCGGCCTTCCGGCGCCCTTGAAGCTCGGACTTGCGGGTGGTCCGTTGATGGCCGCGATCCTGTTGGGGCGGCTGGGTCATTGGGGGCCGTTCACATGGTATATGCCACCTGCGGCGAACCATGCGCTGCGCGAATTCGGCATCGTCCTCTTCCTCGCCGTGGTCGGGATCGTGGCGGGAGACCGGTTTTTCGAGACCTTGTTCGAGGGAGACGGGCTGTCGTGGATGGGCTATGGCATCCTGATCACGCTGGTTCCGCTGCTCGTCGTGGGGACGATTGCGCGCGTCTTTGGCAAGTTCAACTACCTCAGCCTGTGCGGCGTTCTGGCCGGCTCCATGACCGATCCTCCGGCTCTGGCCTTCGCCGTGGCGATGAGCAAGACGGGCGCGGCCTCGGTCGCTTATGTCTCCGTCTATCCGCTGGTGATGTTCCTGCGTATCCTCGCGCCACAGGTGCTTGTGCTGGTGCTCGCGAGCATGGGAGCAGGGGCTTTTTGATAAAAAACGCCCTCACGTCAAAGAAAAACCCCGGCAAAGCGCCGGGGTTTGAACCTTGAACAGCCTGACGTATCAGCCTTTGGCAGGAAGCGGGCCGATCATCATAATCATCTGACGGCCTTCCATTTTCGGCATGTTTTCAATCTTGCCGAGTTCTTTCGTGTCTTCAGCGACACGTTCCAAAAGCTGGCGACCCAGATCCTGGTGCGCCATTTCACGACCGCGGAACCGCAGGGTCACTTTGACCTTGTCACCATTCTCAAGGAACTTGACCACGTTGCGCATCTTGACCTGGTAGTCATGCACATCGGTGCCAGGACGGAATTTCACTTCCTTGATTTCAATGGTTTTTTGCTTCTTGCGGGCTTCGGATTCCCGCTTTTGCTGTTCGTATTTGAACTTGCCATAATCCATGATCTTACAGACGGGCGGATTGGCATTCGGCGAAATCTCGACGAGATCAAGTCCGGATTCAGCGGCCATATCCATGGCTCTGGCGGGGGTGACGACCCCGACATTTTCACCCTCTGCGCCGATCAGGCGAATTTCCGGTGCACGGATGCGTTCATTGACGCGAGGTCCGGTGTCACGGGTCGGCGGGGCATTATGCGGTCTGCGGGCTATGGGAAGCTCCTGTCTGTGGTTGCATTTGTGTTGCCGGAAAATAGGGTGAATTGCGCGCAGTTTCAACCCAGTTTCGGCGACATCCCGCACAAGGCGGTCGACGGGGAAATTTTCGCTGCCTCGGCCCCTTACATTCCTGTAGAACGCATGCCATATGCGGGTCTCGCAGAGGGGGGAACCTCCTGCAAAGGCCGCATGTTGTGGCCCAAGTATTTGGTGAGGAAGACACACATGACCAAACGTATTTTGACCGGCGCTCTGATGACCAGTCTCGCGCTTTCACTGGCAGCCTGTAAAGAAGAAGACAAAGCTGCGGAAGGCGAAGCGACCACTGGCTCCATTATCGAGCAGGCCACCGAAGCGGCAACCGATGCCGCCGACTCCGTAACCGAAACCGTGACCGAAGCCGCCGAAGACGCAGCTGATATGGCATCCGACGCTGCTGAAGCTGCCACCGAAGCCGCATCCGACGCTGTCGAAGCCGCCACGGACGCTGTGGAAGCTGCTGGTGAAGGCGCTGTTGATGCGGCCTCTGATGCTGCCGAAGCAGCTGTAGACGCTGCCACAGACGCGGCTGATGCTGCGGCTGACGCAACCGAGGCTGCGACTGACGCTGCAAGCGAAGCCGCAGAAGCTGCCACCGACATGGCTGATGACGCAACCGATGCTGCCGCTGACATGGCTGCGGACGCCGCTGAAACGGCTGCCGACACGGCCGAAGCCGCTGCGGATGTGGCTGCCGATGCTGCAGGCGACGCTGTTGAAGCTGCTGCCGACACCGCTGAAGCGGCTGTCGACGCTGTAACCGAAGAGGCAATGGACGCCGCTCCGGCCTTCGATCTCTCCGCCGCAGCCGAAGTGCTGACCGTTGACGGGTTCGATCTCGACAAGGCAACCGAAGTGGTGAACGCTTCCCCGCTGTCCGAGACCGCGAAAACCACCATCGTGACCGGCATGACACAAGCCAAGGACAACCCCGAGATCCTCAGCGCGATCCTTGAAAAGGCCCGCACGCTACTCGGCATGTAAGGCTCCGGTCTATTGAAAACGAAAGCCGCGCGGGGGAGACTTTGCGCGGCTTTTTTGTTTGCGGTGAAGCGTCCGCGCGTTTCCTTTGTGCCGGAAATACTCAAAAGAAAACCCCGCCGAAGCGGGGTTTGCATAGGGTCTCTTATGTCGGAAGGACCGTCTGCGCGCAGGTCAATCCAGTCGGATCAGTCCACAAAGGCCTTCTCGACCACATATTCCTTGGGTTCCGAATTGGCCCCTTCGCGCAGGCCGAACCCGTCGAGAATGGCCATGATGTCCTTGTTGAATGCCAGATTGCCACAAACCATGCCGCGATCCGTCTCCGGTGTGATCGGATCAATGCCGAGGTCTGTGAACACCTTGCCGGAGGACAGGTTGTCCGTGACACGGCCCATGTGGTGAAACTCTTCACGGGTTGTCGTCGGGTAATAGCGCAGCTTGCCCTGTTCGATTTCGGAGAGGATTTCGTCGGACTTGATATGCTCGACCAGTTGGCGGCCATATTCCAGTTCGGAGACCTCCCGACAGGTGTGCATGAGAATGACCTCTTCGTATTTCTCGTAGACCTCCGGCTCGCGCATCAGCGAGGCGAAGGGGGCAATCCCCGTGCCTGTGGCAAAGAACCAGAGCCGCTTGCCCGGCAGGAGCGCATCCACCACCAGCGTGCCCACGGGTTTCGGGCGCAGGATGATCTCGTCGCCCGGCTGGATATGTTGCAAACGCGAGGTGAGCGGGCCATCGGGCACTTTGATGGAGTAGAACTCCAGATGTTCTTCCCAGTTCGGCGAGGCGATGGAATAGGCGCGCAGCAGTGGCTTGGCCTTGCCGGTCTTCGGGTTCACGTCCCCCATCAGCCCGATCATCACGAATTCGCCGGAGCGGAAGCGCAGGCTTTGCGGGCGCTCGACCTTGAAGGAGAACAGCCGGTCGTTCCAGTGTTTGACTTCCAGAACCTTGGCGGCATCCGGCAGTGTGGGGACGGGTTTGGATTTTTGTTCAGTCACTTGGGTCAACTCGGTCATCTCGCTGTCTCGCGCCTTTTGGGTCGTCTAAATGAATGTTTCTGGCCGATCCTTGATCCATGTCAGATCATGGAGGACGGAAAAGGGGCGCATCTCGCCCCCTTTTGGCCTGTTACACGCCGGCACGCAAGCGCGACTGATAGTCATGCGCCCGCCAGTCTGCCCGAGCCAGCCATTGTTCTTCCGGCTGGCGGGTGGCCAGATCGTCGCTGATTTCCACCTCGTCAAACCCCGAGCGGCGCGCCATCGCGTATTGATCGGCGATGACATGGCCTTTGGCACGCAGCCGCCCCTGAAATCCCGCCAGCCGCAAAAGCCGCGCCAGCGTAAAGCCGCGCCCGTCTGCAAAACTCGGGAAATCAATCCGGATCGCCGCCGCATTGCCGTATTGCGCCAAGGTTTCGGGGGCGGTGTCGGAGGGCAGGTCGATCCAGTCGCCGCTGTAATCTTCGGAGATGAATCCGCTGTCTCGTACAATCACGCTCATGATGCGTCTCCTTTGAGGGGCTCTGTGACCGGCCCCCGGACAATCTTGCCGTTCACAATGTGGATCCCGCATTCGGTCTTCTCTTCGCCACGCCAACGTCCGGCGCGCGGGTCTTCGCCCTCTTTGACGGGGCTGGTGCAGGGGGCGCAGCCGATCGAGGGGTAGCCTTTTGCGACCAGAGGGTGCCGCGGCAGGCGGTTGTTGATGATGTAGTCCTGCACATCTGTCGGTGCCCAATGTGCCAGCGGGTTGATCTTGATCCGTTGCTCGTCCTCGTTCTCGAAGAAATCCAGCGTGGCGCGTGTCGCGCCCTGAAACCGTTTGCGTCCGGTGATCCACGCGTCGAAATGGCCGAGCGCGGCTTGCAGCGGTGCGGTCTTGCGCAGCGCACAGCAGGCATCCTTGTCCGACAGGTGCAAAAGCCCGTCAGGATCATTGGCCGCCAGTTTCGCAGGCGCAGGCCGGATGCGGCGCAGATCGCGCAGGTCGAGTTTTTCGATCACCTCAAGCTGGTATTGGATCGTTTCCTCGAAGAGCATTTCCGTATCCACGAAAATCACCGGCGTTTTGGGGGCGATCACGGAAATCATGTGCAACAGCACAACGCTTTCTGCCCCGAAAGAGGAAACAAGCGCAATCCGGCCCAGTTCACGGTCCCGCAGCGCCAGTTCCAGAACGGATGTCGCAGAGTGGTTGACGTAACGCGCGTTCAGACGGTCGACACGGGCTTGCACCGTGCCGAATTCATCTTGCAAAAGAGACGCCTCATGCCGCATGTGCACTTTCCTTCGCCGGATAGAGGGCCGCTTTGAACGGGGCCATGCCGAGGCGGCGGTAAGCCATGAGGAAGGTCTCTTCGGGGCTGTCACGCAGTTCCAGATAGGTTTTCAGAATGCGCTCTATGGCAGGCACAATCTCGTCATAGGAGAAACCCGGCCCGGTGCGGTCACCCAGCACCATATCTTCGGTGCCGTCGCCGCCCAGCGTGATCTGGTAATTCTCGACACCTGCGCGGTCGAGACCCAGAATTCCGATATGACCGACATGGTGATGTCCGCAGGCGTTGATGCAGCCGGAGATTTTGATCTTCAGCGGACCGATCTCGTGTTCGAGTTTCAACTCATCAAACCGTGTCGCGATGCCTTGTGCCACTGGGATCGAACGCGCGGTCGCCAAGGTGCAGTAATCCATACCGGGGCAGGCGATGATGTCGCTCACCAGACCGATATTGGCGGTGGCAAGCCCTGCGGCTTTCAGGATGGTGTGGATTTCCGGCAGGTCGGATTTATGGATATGCGGCAGGATGACGTTTTGCTCATGGGAAATGCGCAACTCGTCGTGACCATAGTCGCGCGCCAACCCCGCCAGCACCCGCATCTGCTCGGCACTGGCATCCCCCGGCGTCTGGCCGGGCGTTTTGAGCGAGACGGTGACGATGGCATAGCCCTCGGCCTTGTGCGGTGCGAGGTTTGTGTCGGCCCAGCTGCGAAAGAGCGGATCATTGGCATAGGCCGCATCGAAGGTCTCTGTCGGGGCGGAGCGGAACGCAGGCGGCGCAAAGGCAGCGCGGATTTCGTCGAGCATCACCATATCGATGCCGCCAAAGGCCGGTTTGACCTGCGCAAAACGCTCTTCCACAAGGCGGCGGATTTCCTCGATCCCGTGTTCATGCACGGTAATCTTGATGCGGGCTTTGTATTTGTTGTCACGCCGTCCTAGGAGGTTCCAGACCGATACGGTGGCTTCGAGATAGGGCAGAAGGTCGTCCAGCGCGACGAAGTCCTTGAGCACCTTACCCACCATCGGCGTGCGGCCCAGTCCGCCGCCCACAAGGATCTGTGCACCTATTTCACCGTTTTTCTCGCGCAGGTAGAGGCCCACATCATGGGCTTTTATCACGGCGCGATCTTCCTTGGCGCCTGACACGGCGACCTTGAACTTGCGGGGCAGGAACTGGAATTCGGGGTGATCGGTGGACCATTGACGGATCAACTCGGCCACAGGGCGCGGATCGACCGTCTCATCGGCGCTCGCGCCTGCGAAGTGATCGGCGGTGACATTGCGGATCGTGTTGCCGGAGGTCTGGATCGCGTGCATTTCCACATCGGCCAGATCCGAGAGGATCGCAGGCACATCGGGCAGTTTCGGCCAGTTATACTGGATGTTCTGCCGTGTGGTGAAATGGCCGTAACCGCGATCATATTTCTCCGCGATCATCGCCAGCTGGTTCATTTTGCGGCTGTCCAATGTGCCATAGGGAATGGCCACACGCAGCATATAGGCGTGCAGTTGCAGATACAGGCCGTTCATCAGGCGCAGAGGGCGGAATTCTTCCTCGGTGAGCGAGCCGTCAATGCGACGGGCCACCTGAGCGGAGAATTGTGCGACACGGTTGCGCACGAAGGCTTCGTCGAAATCATTGTATTTATACATGGGTCGCGTCCTGCTGGGCAACTTGTTTGCCGTGGAAATAGTTCGAGGGGCCTGTGCGGCGGAACTCTTCGCGGAAATGGGTGGGAACCGGTCCGTTTTCTGTGGGCTTCACATCCGTCAGATAGGCCCCGACGACAGAGCCGTCCTTGGCCGCCTCGGCCAGTGCGCGCTCTGCGGTTTCCTTGTCGGTGTAAACCTGCGCCAGACACAGATCGCGCACCCATATGCCATCTGCAGACATGTAGATGACATCGCCTTCAAGAAGGGCGTTAGCGGTGATGGCTTTGGGCGTAAACGGACGCGGCATGGGGCTCTCCGGTGTTCGGTCGGGTTTTCGACTTGCGATTTTCTGTGCTTAATTTAGAACATTATCCCAAGTCAGAGCCATAGCTGCGCGCGAATAAGGACGTTTGTTCCGGTTTCAGAGCCCCGCTAGGTTAGAATTCCAAGAACGAGAGGAAAAGCGAAATGGCGGACCAGATCGACGCAATGGACCGGAAAATTCTGGGCGAGTTGCAGCAGGATGCGAGCCAGTCTCTCGATGAAATCGCCCGCAAAGTCGGCTCTTCAAAGACGCCCGTCTGGAATCGCATCCGCAAAATGCGCGAGGCGGGAGTCATTGGTCAGCAGACGGTTATTCTCGATCCGGAAAGCCTCGGGCTGGAGGCCTGTTTTTTTGTTCTGGTGCGCACCAATGCCCATGAGGCGAACTGGCAGGAGAAATTCCTGCAAGTGCTCAAACGCCGCCCCGAAGTGCTGGAAGCGCATCGTCTGGCGGGGGAGATCGACTATATCCTCAAGGTGCGCGTGCGCAATGCGAAGGCCTATGACGACTTCTATCAGGCGTTGATCAAAGAGGTGGCGATCTACAACGTCACGGCGCTTCTCTCGATGGAAGAGATCAAATCGACCACGATGCTGCCGCTGTGAATTGTGCCGGTTGACCTGTTGGCGGCGGATGCGCTCCAGATACCCGTGGCGCGCGGCGTTGAGCGCCGCGCCTGTGAGTATTTGGAGCACAAAGGAAAGCCGGTGCTGCCAAGGCTGAGCATGCCGCCCGCAGGAGGTGGGTGGTGTCAGCGGTTGCCGGAGCGGGTGAACAGGCCCGCATCCTCGGCGGCTTTGCGCAGCGCGTTGGATTTGTTGACGGTTTCCTGATATTCGCCCTCTGGGTCGCTGTCATAGACCACGCCGCCACCGGCCTGAATATAGAGTTTCTCGTCTTTCAGCACGGCGGTGCGCAGGGCGATGCACATATCCATGTCGCCGCCTGCAGAGAAATAGCCGACACCGCCGCCATAGACGCCGCGTTTTTCCGGCTCCAGCTCGTCAATGATCTCCATCGCACGGACTTTTGGAGCGCCGGAAACCGTGCCAGCGGGCAGGCCCGCGAGCAGGGCGGAGAGCGCATCTTCGTCCTCGCGCAACTCGCCTACCACGTTGGAGACAATGTGCATGACGTGGGAATAGCGCTCGATAATAAACTCTTCTGTCGGGCGCACCGTGCCGATTTTCGAGACCTTGCCCGTGTCATTGCGCCCTAGATCGAGCAGCATCAGATGTTCGGCCAGTTCCTTTTCATCGGACAGAAGGTCTTCTTCGAGGGCCTTGTCCTCCGCAGGGGTCGCGCCGCGTTTGCGGGTGCCTGCGATGGGGCGGATGGTCACCTCGTTGTCGAAGACCCGCACAAGGATTTCCGGTGAGGCGCCGATGATCTGGAACCCGCCGAAGTTGAAGAAGAACATGAAGGGTGAGGGGTTCGTGCGGCGCAGGCTGCGGTAGAGGGAGAAGGGCGGCAGGGGGAAATCCTGTGTCCAGCGCTGCGCGGGCACAACCTGAAAAATGTCACCTGCCTTGATATATTCTTTCGCCTTCATGACGGCGTCTTTGTAGCCCTCATGGGTGAAGTTCGACACAGGGGCAGGAGCTTGGAAGCTCTCGCCCATCTCAATACTGGCCTCGGATGGCGCGCGCTCCAGATCGCGCAGAGCATCCATGACACGCTCTGCGGCCTGCGCATAGGCGGCTTTGGCGGACAGGCCGCTTTCGACCCATGCGGGTGACACAAGGATCACATCGCCTTTGACGCCATCGAGAATCGCAATCACCGAAGGGCGCATCAGCACCGCATCGGGCAGGCCGATCGGGTCGGGGTTCACATTGGGCAGATGCTCCACCAGCCGGATCATGTCATAGCCGAGATAACCGAACAGCCCAGCCGCCGCGCCGGGCAATGTGTCGGGGATGTCCACGCGGCTCTCTGCGATCAGCGCACGGATCGAGGTGAGCGGATCCTTGTCATCGACCACATAGCTGTCCGCATCAAAGCGTGCGTTGCGGTTCACCGAAGCGGTTGTCCCGTCGCATTTCCAGATCAGGTCGGGTTTCATCCCGATGATCGAATAGCGCCCGCGCACCTCGCCGCCAGTGACGGATTCAAGGATGAAACTGTCGGTGCGTGCGCCGGCGAGTTTGAGCATGATCGAGACGGGCGTGTCGAGATCGGCGGCCACTTTGGCGTAAACCAACTGGTTCTGGCCTTCGGAAAAGCCTGTTTCAAACTCGGAAAAGCTGGGGATGAGCGTGGCCATGGGGAACTCTTATTGCATCTGGCTGTGAACAGCGGTCAGGGCCGTCTGGTTGATTGTCACCCCTTCGCGGGCCCGCAAGGCGGCGGAGAACGCGTCGATCACATCCGTGGCCGCCCCTTGCGCGGCGGAGGTGATGTAGCTCTGGGCGATGGCGGCATTCTCGTCCGAAGGTTCGGGATCTTCGACACTGTCGATCTTGGCGATGACAACGCGGCCCTCGCCGGAGATCAATGTGGTACCACCTTCGGTCAGACCCGGTGCGAAAACCGCATCCATGAACCCGTCGGGCATGTTGGAGAGGAAATCCTGACGGGTGATCGCCTCGAATGTCTCGGAGGGCAGACCCAGATCGGTGATCGACTCCCCCGATGCCACTTCGGTTTCCAAAGCCTCCGCGCGTTCTGTGAGACGTTGTTGCAGCGCATCGGCCTCCCAATCGGCGGCGACCTGTTCGCGGACCTCGTCGAGCGGTTTGACCGTGGCGGGCACGATGGCGTCGAGACGCAGGGCGAAGACGCCGCCATCCGACAGTTCAATGATCTCCGGATAGTCGTCGAGCGTGACTTGAGCCGCGGCCTCTTTGAACGCGGTGTAGGCGGCAATCCCGCCTTCGCTCTCTGTGGTCCAGTCCAGCGTGCCAAGCTCCATCTCGGTCTCGTCTGCGAGTTCTTCGAGCGTGTAGCCCTCCGCCAGATCGTTGTCGAATTCTTCGAGCAGTCCGGAAATCAGACGGGCTGCGGCATCGGTGCTCATGACGGCGGCCAATTCGTCGCGGGCCTCTTCAAAGCTGACTTCGGAACCCGCCAAAGTGCCGTTCACGCGGTAAAGCGCGGGGCCGAGATCGGACATCACCGGCCCGACTTCGCCCGTGCCTTCGAGCGCAAAGACTGCGGGTCCGGCTTCTGCAGAGAGATCATCTTGGGAGACATCGCCCATATCGGCGTCAATCAGGTCGAGACCGCGCGCGGCAACCTCTTCGTCAAAGGTGGTCTCGCCGGACGCAATGCGATCTGCGGCCTCTTGCGCCTCTTCTTCGCTGTTGAAAACCAGACGCTCCACCAGACGGCGTTCGGGCTGCACATAGCTGTCGATATTCTCTTGATAGAGTTGGCGCAGGGCCTCCTCGTCAATATCGACCTGATCCATGATCATCGCAGGGGTCAGCCACGCATAGGTGATCCGGCGGGCTTCGGGGGCGGTGTAGGCCTCCGGATGTGCGTCATACCAGCTTTGGATGTCGGCCTCGGACGCAATCGGTGCGCCGGTTTCCAGCGCTTCCGCGCCCAGCGTGGCAACGGAGATCGTGCGCCGTTCCCCCAGCCAGTCCACAACGACTTGCCCGTAGGAAGGCGGCATGGTGATTCCAGTGGCCAGAGCTCCGGTCAGGATCGCCCGCGCGGCATCTTTGCGCAGATCGGATTCGAAGCCCTTGTCGGTCATGTTGTTGCGCGCCAACAGGTCTTTATAGGCGGCCGTGTCGAATTTGCCGTCCACACCTTTGAACGCATCAATGGCCAGAAGCTCGCGGCGCACAGCATCGTCACCGACAGACAGGCCAACGCGGGCGGTTTCCGCATCAAGGGCGGCCTGTGACAGAAGTTGGTCCAGAACCTGTTGCGACAGGCCGAAATTCTCTGCCTGCGCGACGGAGAAGGCCTGACCTGTCTGGGCCTCGATTGCGCTGATCTGGCTTTGCAACGCATTGGCATAATCGTTGACCGAGATTTCCTCGTCGCCCACTGCGGCGACGCGGGTGACTCCGCCGCCGAAATTTGCTGTGCCAAACCCGCCAAGACCGAGGATCAGGAGGCCCAAAATGCCCCAAACCACCATCTTTGTGCCAGAGCCTTTGCCGCTCGCCATATTCTTGTTCTCCCTTCAAGGTTGGCAAAGTGTGTAGAAGCAAGCGAAACGGAGGGCAAGGTGGATCAGGGGGCGATTTTGGCCAATCTTGTGAAAAGCTCTGTGATACCGGCCTGATCGATATTGGCGAAAGCGATCCGCAACTGCTGTTCGGCCCGTTTGTCGCCTTTGGGCATGAAATCCGTGCCGGGCAAAAGAAGCACACCCGCTTCGCGCACGAGCCAAGGGGCAAGCTGGGAGGACGGCATGTCGAACGGATGGCTGACATAGGCGAAAAATGCGCCGCAGCCCAAGAGCCGCCAGCCTTTTTGCGCGAGCACAGGGAAACCGTCGATGATGGCTTGTCGCCGCACGAGGATTTCGGTGCGTTCTCCGGCGACCCATTCGCTAAGGTTTTGCAGCCCCCAAAGAGCGGCGCGTTGGCCGATCTGGTTGGGGCAAATCGCCACTGTGTCGAGATATTTTTCAACCTGTTCGAGGCGCTCGGGCGAAGCGATCATGGCGCCGACACGGTGACCGGTGAGGCGGAAGGCTTTGGAGAAAGAGTAGAGATGGATGAGCGTGTTCTGCCAGTCCGGCTGGCGGAACAGGTAGTGTGGCACCTCTGTGCGGCTGTCAAAATCGCGATAGGTTTCATCCAGCACAAGCATGAGGCCGCGGTCACGCGCCAGCGCATAGAATTTTGTCAAAAGCTCTGGCGGGTATTCGACGCCGCCGGGGTTGTTTGGCGTAATCAGCACGATGGCACGGGTGCGCGGCGAAATCAGGCGGGCGGCCTCTTCCAGATCGGGGAGAAGGTCGTCCTCCGTCTTCAGAGGCACGGCATGCACGCCATTCATATCGCACCACATTTTATGGTTGAAATACCATGGCGTTACGAGGATGACCTCATCGCCGCTTGCGGCAATGGTGCTCATGACCGAACTGAAGGCCTGATTGCAGCCCGAGGTGATGGCGACCTGCTCCGGTGAGATGTCCGCGTGATAGGCGGCGGACCAATCCTTGGCGAGTTGTGCACGCAGTTCCGGCATGCCCAGCACCGGCCCGTAGAGATGCGCGCTCGGATCTTCCAGTGCGATCCGTGCGATTTCTTCGCGCAGCGCCAGAGGCGGAGCCTCCATCGGCGCGGCCTGACTGACGTTGATCAGTGGACGGTCCGGCGGAAAGGTTACGCCCTCAAGCCATTTGCGTGACGCCACGATTGGCGAAGCAAAAGTGCGGTTCATGGGCGGGGCAAGAGGAGTCAGCATTTAGTCACCTTGATCAAATAGATTTGACAGGAGAGTAGGGCGTGGACGCGGCAGATGCAATTGCCTGACGGGGGCGGATTTGCGCGGCGTGGCTATCGCTAATATATGGCTTAATTCCCGTGCAACACGCTGAAAAAAAAGACATTCGCAGGGGCTGGGCGTTTTTGCATAGGGTCTTCAAGCTTTGTTTACCTCTTAAAGCGCAGTCTTGGGTGACAATGGAAAGAAACGTTCCCATCTGCCTTTGCACGGCGCTGCTGTTTCGGGGCTTTCGAACATTGGTTCGGGCCGCATCGGCACGGGGCGTGAAACAATGAAAAACGGCAGTATCTGCACTTCGGTGCATCAACAGGATATTATGAGGTGGCTTATGGTTTACGGGTTTTCTGGTCCAGCAGGATATGACGCGCTGATTGAAGCGCTGAGGACGGCACTCACTGCTGCGCGGGAGGGTGACATGCTGCGCGAAGAGGAGATGACGGAACAAATCCGTGACGCGTCTTATGAGATGGAGCCACGTCAGGCGGGCTATCTTGTGCGCTCGGCTTGCGGGGCGATTGACGCGGCGATGCGAGCCTTTGATCGGGAAAACGGTTTCGCGTTGGCCGAGCAGGCCATTGAGAATGTGAAAGATATTTTGTGGCGTTCTCAAGCTATGCCCTCCGCCATGTGATACGCATCGACTGTGTATGACACGGTCTGTTTAACCTTCGCCGGAGATAAGGAAAATCTCACCGGTTGCTTCCAGGTCGCGGATCGTTGCGACCACCGCGTTCATTGCCACTTCTGCATCGCTGTCCGCAACTTGTCCGATCGCCTCCATTTCTTCTCGCAACCCTTCGGCCATACGTTTGGAGATGTTGGAGAGGATAAACTCTGTCGAGTGCGCCTCTTCTTCCTTGGCCCCCGCCAGCGCGGTGATCAATTGGTCTTGCGGGATGCTGCGCACCAGTTTGGGCACGTCGCGCGGATCAATCCGACTGGCGATATTGGCATAGGTGAAGATATTGCGGCGCACTTCTTCGGCAAAGCTCTTGTCGGTTTTTTCCAGCCCCTCCAACACGCCCTCTCGGGTGCGCGACGAGGAGAAATTGAGAATCGCTCCAACGCGCTCCGGCGGTTCATCGGAGAAGGCCTGACTCGGTTGTGCATCCAGCTGCGCGACCAGAGAGAGCCCGATGCGCTGCACCACCTCGGGAGTCACCGAAGAGGTAAGCGACACAGCATAGGCAACGCGGCGGGCGCGTTCGCCGGGCAACATGGACATGAGTTGCGCGGCTTTGGACACCTGGAGTTTGGAGAGCATGATGGCGCCGACCTCGACGCTTTCTTCCTGTAAAATCGGCAGGAGACGAGAAATATCAACCTCCGCAATCCGTTGCCACGGATCTCCCAGAAGGGAAAATCCTGCATTCGTGCGCAGTTTGGAGGCCGTTGTGCCGGAAATCGTGCCCTCCAGAACACTGAGCGCCCCTTCCAACCCGCCGGGGAAACTGAGACCGATCGAGTCCAGTTCTTCGAGAAATTCCTCTACAACGGCGGTCAGCGTGTCCTTATCAATATAGCGCAGATCGGTGAGCTGATGGGCCAGTTCAACCTGCATCTCCTCCGGAAATGTGGCCAGCGGCAGTTTCACATCCTGCGCGGCCATGAGTTTCACGATGATCGCGGCCTTGGTCTTTTTCGGAAGTTTCGCAGGCATACGCGAGACTGGAGACGGCATGTCAAAGCCCCCCATATCCCCGGCGGTTCCCATTTGTCCAAGGTCGGGGAGTGCCCCCATGTCATCCGAAATCTGCGGCAGTCCGTCCACGCGTGCCTCTTAACCGTTTGAGTGAATCTCTTCGGGAGGAGCATGACGCAGGAGCCTTAACGTAAGGTGACCAGCGACGGATATTTCGCAAAATATTTCGGCGCATTTATATAAAAATCTCCCGAAAACGACGTGCGCTTTCGGGAGAGTCTGTCTCGTTCATAATGATTTCTTAAGGTTTTGGCGCTTTCTTATTCGCCGAAGACCCGTTTGAAGATCGTGTCGACATGTTTCGTGTGGTATTCCATGTCGAATTTTTCGTTGATCGCATCCTTGCCGAGGGCCTTGACCACGTCCTCATCGGCGAGAAGTTGTTCGCGGAAATCGACGCGATCTTCCCAGACTTTCAAGGCGTTGCGCTGCACCATAGCGTAGGCGTCTTCGCGTGACACGCCGGCTTGGGTCAGGGCCAGAAGCACGCGCTGGCTCATGACGAGGCCGGGGAACTTGTTCATGTTGTCGAGCATGTTGTCGGGGAAGATCAGCATTTTCTCGACGACGCCAGCCAGACGGTTGAGCGCGAAATCAAGTGTTACCGTGGCATCCGGCCCGATGCCGCGTTCGACGGAGGAGTGCGAAATATCACGCTCGTGCCAAAGTGCGACATTTTCCATCGCGGGCACAACGGTCATGCGGACAAGACGGGCCAGACCGGTCAGGTTTTCGGTCAGCACAGGGTTTTTCTTGTGCGGCATGGCCGATGAGCCTTTTTGGCCCATGGAGAAAAATTCCGCGCCCTCAAGCACTTCGGTGCGCTGCATGTGGCGGATCTCGATGGCGACATTCTCGATGGAGGAGGCGATCACACCGAGTGTGGCAAAGAACATGGCATGACGGTCACGCGGGATGACCTGCGTCGAAATCGGTTCGGGTTTGAGGCCCATCTGGGCGCAGACATGTTCCTCGACCGCAGGATCGATATTGGCAAAGGTCCCGACCGCACCGGAAATCGCGCCGGTGGCAACTTCTTCGCGGGCGGCTTTCAGGCGCGCCTTGTTGCGGTCCATCTCGGCGTAGAACCGCGCGAAGGTGAGGCCCATGGTGGTGGGTTCTGCGTGAATGCCGTGGGAACGGCCCACACGCACGGTCATTTTATGCTCCATCGCGCGCGTCTTGAGCGCGGCGAGCACCTTGTCGAGATCGGCCAGAAGGATGTCGGCAGCGCGGACCAGCTGCACGTTGAGGCAGGTGTCGAGCACATCCGACGAGGTCATGCCCTGATGCACGAAACGGGCTTCTTCGGAGCCGACATGCTCCGCCAGATGCGTGAGGAAGGCAATGACGTCATGTTTGGTCACGGCTTCGATTTCGTCGATGCGATCCACATCGAATTCGACATCCTTGGCTTTCCACACAGCATCGGCATTTTCCTGCGGGATCACGCCGAGCTTGGCCTGAGCGTCGCAGGCATGCGCCTCGATCTCATACCAGATTTTGAATTTCGTGGCGGGTTCCCAGATGTCGGTCATCTCTTTGCGGGCATAACGGGGGATCATCGGCAGGCCTTTCGATTAACAGGTCGCGGCTGTCTTACGGGGAAGGGGCCGAACGCGCAAGTCTGCGGGCGTATTCGGGCCAAAAACAGTGCCGATGGACGGTCCCGCGCATTGCTATCCACGCGGGGCGCGGCATATGAAACGGCGAGACATGACACATGAGGAACGCAGGGCAATGATGATCCGACTGGAGAACTTCACCGGCCTGTGGTCGATGGCACGCGAGATCGACGACCGGCGCACGGGTCAGTGCGCCACGCTGACCGGCACCTGCCATTTCAGCATGGATGAAACCGGTACGCTGCGACAAGACGAGCGCGGAGTGCTGCATATGCCGGAAACTGCGCAAAGTTTCGAAGCAGAACGGCGCTATTTCTGGCGGGCCGATGCCGAAGGGATCGCCGTGTTCTTCGAGGACGGGCGGTTCTTTCATACCTTCGATCCGAACGCGCCCGCACCGCACGCCGATCACGCTTGCGCCCCGGATGCCTATAGCGTGCGCTACGCGTTTTCAAACTGGCCGGACTGGTCCGCGACATGGCGCGTGACGGGACCGCGCAAGGATTATGTGAGCGTCACGCGTTATACCCGTCAAACTGTTGAAATGGAGGGCTGCGACACCTGATCGAGCGGCTTTGCCCTCGTGTTCAACCGGTCTTTCTGATGGTCCAAATACTCAAAAAGCCCCGCAGATGCGGGGCTTTCCAAAATCTTGAGGCGTAGGGTTTACGCTTTGGCCAGATTGCGCAGCACATAGTGCAGCACACCACCGTTTTCGACATATTCGATCTCGGGGGCGGTATCGATCCGGCATTTCACCTTGATGGTTTTGGTCGTGCCATCGGCATAGGTGATGTCGCAATCGAGCGTTTCCAGCGGTTTCACACTGTCCAGCCCTTTGATCGTCACGGTCTCGTCGCCGGTCAGGCCGAGCGTCTTGCGCGTATCGCCGTCTGTGAATTCGAAGGGGACCACGCCCATGCCGACGAGGTTCGAACGGTGGATCCGCTCGAAGCTCTCCGCAATCACGGCCTTGACGCCCAGAAGCGCCGTGCCTTTGGCCGCCCAGTCACGCGAAGAGCCCGCGCCATACTGTTCGCCGCCAAAGACGACGAGCGGTGTGCCCTGTTCCTGATAGGCCATTGACGCATCAAACACCGAGGTTTGCGCCCCGTTTGGGCCTTTGGTGTAGCCACCTTCAACCCCGTCGAGCATCTCGTTCTTGATGCGGATATTGGCGAAAGTGCCGCGCATCATGATCTCGTGGTTGCCGCGACGCGAGCCGTAGGAGTTGAACTCGCGCACCGGCACGCCGCGCTCGGTGAGGTATTTGCCCGCAGGGGTCGATTCCTTGAACGAACCGGCCGGAGAAATGTGGTCGGTGGTGACCATGTCGCCGAGGATAAGCAGCGGCTTTGCGTCGATGACGTTCTGGATCGTGCCTTTCTCGGCCCCCATGCCTTGGAAATAGGGCGGGTTCTGGATGTAGGTCGATTCCGGTGGCCAGTCATAGGTGTCGCTGTCGGAGACCTCGACCGCCTGCCATTTCTCGTCGCCTTTGAACACATCGGCGTATTTCTTCAGGAAGGCTTCGCGCGTCACGGTCTTTTCGACCAGTTCCGCAATCTCCGCATTGGTCGGCCAGATGTCTTTCAGATAGACATCCTTGCCGTCCTTGTCCTGACCAAGAGGCTCGGTGGTGAGGTCGATATTCATGTCGCCCGCGATGGCATAGGCCACAACCAGCGGCGGGGAGGCGAGGTAGTTGGCGCGCACATCCGGCGAAATCCGGCCCTCGAAGTTGCGGTTGCCCGAAAGCACGGCGGTGGCGATCAGGTCACCCTCTGCGATGGCTTCCGACAGTTCCGGCGCGATGGGGCCGGAGTTGCCGATACAGGTGGTGCAGCCATAGCCCACGAGGTTGAAGCCGATGGCGTCGAGGTCTTCTTGCAGACCGGCGGCCTCCAGATATTCCGTCACCACCTGCGAACCGGGGGCGAGCGAGGTTTTCACCCAAGGCTTGCGGTTCAGGCCAAGCGCGCGGGCCTTGCGGGCCACGAGACCTGCACCGATCATCACATAGGGGTTCGAGGTGTTGGTGCAGGACGTGATCGAGGCGATCACCACCGAGCCGTCATGCAATTCGTAATCCTGACCTTTGACGGCTTGGGATTTGTTGATGTCGACGGATTTCGTGGCGGCGGGGCCTTCTTCGACCATGTCTTTGGCGGCGTCGGAGACGTCGATGCCACGGTATTCGGCCACCACTTTGGCAAAGGAACATTTGGCTTCAGTCAGCGCGACATAGTCCTGCGGGCGTTTCGGGCCGGAGATCGCGGGCACGATGGTGCCCATGTCGAGATGCAGGGTCGAGGAGTAGATCGGTGCGTAATCCGCCCCGCGCCACAACCCGTTCTCTTTCGCATAGGCTTCGACCAGCGCGATGCGGTCCTTTTCACGGCCGGTCTGTTCGAGATAGCGCAGGGTTTCCTGATCAATCGGGAAGAACCCGCAGGTGGCGCCGTATTCCGGTGCCATGTTGGCAATGGTGGCGCGTTGCGAGAGCGGCAGGTTGTCGAGCCCGTCGCCGTAGAATTCCACGAATTTGCCGACAACGCCGTGTTCGCGCAGCATTTCCACCACTTTGAGCACGAGATCGGTGCCGGTGGTGCCTTCGACCATTTCGCCGGTGAGTTTGAAGCCCACCACTTCTGGGATCAGCATGGAAATCGGCTGGCCGAGCATGGCGGCCTCGGCTTCGATCCCGCCAACACCCCAGCCGAGCACAGCCGCGCCGTTCACCATGGTGGTGTGGCTGTCCGTGCCCACAAGCGTGTCGGGATAGGCCACTTCGACCCCGTCAGGGTCTTTGTCGGTCCAGACCGTCTGGGACAGGTATTCGAGGTTCACCTGGTGACAGATGCCCGTTCCCGGCGGCACAACGCGGAAGTTTTCAAAGGCGGTCTGGCCCCATTTGAGGAACTGGTAGCGTTCCATATTGCGTTCGTATTCGCGGTCCACGTTCATCTGGAACGCACGCGGGTTGCCGAATTCGTCGATCATCACCGAGTGGTCGATCACCAGATCGACGGGCACCAGCGGGTTGATCTTTTCCGCATTCCCTCCGAGCGCCTTGATCCCGTCGCGCATGGCGGCCAGATCAACTACGGCGGGCACACCGGTGAAATCCTGCATGAGCACGCGGGCAGGGCGGTAGGCAATTTCGCGCGGGTTCTTGCCGCCGTTCTTAGCCCATTCGCCAAAGGCCTTGATGTCATCGGTGGACACGGAAAACCCGCCATCTTCAAAGCGCAGGATGTTTTCCAGCACCACCTTGAGCGCGGCGGGGAGCTTGGAGAAATCTCCGAAACCGGCCTCTTGGGCCGCGGGGATGGAATAATAAGCAAATGTCTTGCCATTCACGTCGAGATTTCGGCGGGTTTTGGCGGTGTCTTGACCAACAACAACAGTCATGGGGTGACCTCCGGGTCTGTGAAACTTCGTTGCGGACCGAGTGAGTCCGTTTACGTGGCGCTCTTTCAGATGTAGCCGTTTTGCGGGATTTTTCAATCATGTTGCGCGGAAATGCACCGCGCGTCTTGCGCAAATGTTCGGCTTGTCCTGAGGGCGGGGTTTGCGGGCGATCCTTTTGGCTTGCCCGTCCAGTTTACCTGTTTCGTGTCTGTGTGGCTCTCCTTTTCTTTACTGCGTCATCCGGACTGTGGAGACGGTCTGTGGAGCAGGGCGCGGGCAGGGACTATGCCTTTGTGTAAAACTGGCGTGGAGCTTTCACGCGAAAGGTTTTAAACCAGATTTTAACCCGCACCCCTCACTGCCGCTTGCAACCGGATGAGGCATGGTATACTTTTGCATACAAATAATTCGGGAGTCGGAAAAGGCAAGAGGTTGCACTCCGGCTCCCGCTCTTTCTGTCACCAACCGTCAGGGAACGTCATGAGCTTGTACACCGACTACCTAACCGAGATTGAAACCCGCAAGTCCGAAGGGTTGCACCCCAAGCCCATCGACGATGGCGCACTGGTCGCAGAGCTGATCGAAAACATCACCGACAGCGCCAGCCCCTATCGCAAAGACTGCCTCAATTTCTTCATCTACAACACCCTGCCGGGCACCACATCGGCCGCAGGTGTGAAGGCAGCCTTCCTCAAGAAGATCATCCTTGGCGAAGTCGAGGTGCCGGAAATCACACCGGATTTTGCCTTTGAACTGCTCTCCCACATGAAGGGTGGCCCGTCCATCGGCGTGCTTCTTGATGTCGCACTCGGTGAGGATGAAGCCAAGGCGAAACAGGCCGCCGAGGTTCTGAAAACGCAGGTCTTCCTCTATGAGGCCGATATGGAGCGCCTCGAAGCCGCCTATAAGGCCGGCAACGCGGTGGCCAAAGAGCTGCTGGAAAGCTACGCCAAGGCCGAATTCTTCACCAAGCTCCCCGAGGTCGAGGAAGAAATCAAGGTCGTCACCTATATTGCCGCCGAAGGTGACATCTCCACCGACCTTCTCAGCCCGGGCAATCAGGCGCACTCGCGCTCCGACCGCGAGTTGCACGGCAAATGCATGATCTCGCCGGAAGCGCAGGCGGAAATTCAGGCGCTGCAAAAAAAGCACCCCGATGCGCGCGTCATGCTGATCGCGGAAAAAGGCACGATGGGCGTGGGCTCCTCGCGGATGTCCGGCGTCAACAACGTGGCGCTGTGGACCGGCAAACAGGCCAGCCCTTATGTGCCCTTCGTGAACTTCGCACCGGTTGTCGCCGGCACCAACGGCATTTCGCCGATCTTCCTGACCACCGTGGGCGTGACCGGCGGGATCGGGCTTGATCTCAAGAACTGGGCCAAAAAACTCGACGCCGATGGCAACCCTGTTCTCGACGAGAACGGCGATCCGGTGCTGGAGCAGACATACTCGGTGGAAACCGGCAAGGTTCTGACCATCAACACCAAAGAGAAAAAGCTCTATGATGCCGACGGCACCGAGCTTGTGGATGTCTCCTCTGCCTTCACCCCGCAGAAGATGGAATTCATGAAGGCGGGCGGCTCTTACGCCGTGGTCTTCGGCAAAAAACTCCAGACTTTGGCTGCCGATATTCTTGGCGTCGAAATTCCGCTGGTCTTTGCACCGTCAAAAGAGATCACCAACCCCGGTCAGGGCCTGACCGCCGTTGAGAAAATCTTCAACAAAAACGCCGTGGGCGTGCTCGCGAAAGAGCCGCTGCTCGCCGGTTCCGATGTTCGCGTCAAGGTGAATATCGTCGGCTCTCAGGACACCACCGGCCTCATGACCTCGCAAGAGCTCGAAGCGATGGCTGCCACTGTGATTTCGCCTTCTGTTGACGGGGCTTATCAATCCGGCTGTCACACTGCTTCGGTTTGGGACAAAAAGGCGCAGGCCAATATCCCCAAACTCATGGCCTTCATGAACAAATTCGGCCTGATCACCGCGCGCGATCCCAAGGGCGTCTATCCGGCCATGACGGACGTGATCCACAAGGTGCTCAACGATATCACCGTGAGCGACTGGGACATCATCGTGGGTGGCGACAGCCACACGCGCATGTCCAAAGGCGTGGCCTTCGGGGCCGACTCTGGCACTGTGGCGCTGGCACTGGCCACGGGCGAGGCGACCATGCCGATCCCCGAGTCTGTCAAAGTGACCTTCAAAGGCGAGATGAAGGATTACATGGACTTCCGCGACGTTGTTCACGCCACACAGGCGCAGATGCTCAAGCAATGCGGCGACAACGTCTTTCAGGGCCGCGTGATCGAAGTGCATATCGGCACGTTGCTGGCCGACCAAGCCTTCACCTTCACCGACTGGACCGCAGAGATGAAGGCGAAAGCCTCGATCTGTATCTCCAATGACGACACGCTGATCGGCTCGCTGGAACTGGCGAAATCCCGTATTCAGGTGATGATCGACAAGGGCATGGACAATGAGGCGAAGACGCTTCAGGGGCTGATCGACAAGGCGGACAAACGGATCGCCGAGATCAAATCCGGCGAGAAACCGGCGCTCAAACCCGATGACAATGCGAAATATTTCGCGGAAGTCGTCGTGGACCTCGACCAGATTGTCGAACCGATGATCGCTGACCCCGACGTGAACAACGCCGATGTGTCCAAGCGCTACACCCACGACACCATTCGTCCGGTCTCCTACTATGGTGCCGAGAAAAAGGTCGATCTGGGCTTTGTCGGTTCCTGCATGGTGCACAAGGGCGACATGAAAATCGTCGCGCAGATGTTGAAAAACCTCGAAGAAGAGAACGGCAAGGTCGAATTCAAAGCCCCGCTCGTGGTGGCCGCTCCGACCTACAACATCATCGACGAGTTGAAAGAGGAGGGTGACTGGGAAGTGCTCCAGAAATACTCCGGTTTCGAATTCGACGATCTCTTCCCGAAAGCACAGGCGCGCACCGAATACGAGAACACGCTCTATCTCGAACGTCCGGGCTGTAACCTCTGCATGGGCAACCAGGAGAAGGCCGAAAAGGGCGACACCGTTCTGGCCACCTCGACCCGCCTGTTCCAAGGCCGCGTTGTGGAAGACAGCGCAGAGAAGAAAGGCGAAAGCCTTCTGGCCTCGACCCCTGTGGTGGTGCTCTCCGCCATTCTGGGCCGCACGCCGACGCTCGACGAGTATAAATCTGCGGTCAAGGGCATCGACCTGACCAAATTTGCACCGCCCGTCGAAGTGCCGAGCACTACGAAATCGGCGCATTTCTAAGTCACTGGGCGAATAGAGATCCCGAAGGGGCGGCACACAGTGTCGCCCTTTCCCGTTTTGTGCCCTCGCAAAGGCGCACCGTGGCCAAGCTGCGACGCTCATAGCTCTGTAACGACTTATCGCAATTCCTTGATTGGCCTCACGGGCGCATTCGTCTTAAACCTGTTGCGCAACCAACGGAGCCTTCATGCGACAGATTCTGGCAGCCTTTTCTCATATCCTCCCTTCTCATCTTTTGAGAGGCGGGATTCTGGCTGCGTCTCTGGCTCTGCCAGTGGCTGCGCCCCTTGCCGCACAGGACAGCATGGCCAACCCCCATCCGCCGCTTGTGGTGGTGGAGCTGTTCACCTCTCAGGGCTGTTCCTCCTGTCCTCCGGCGGATGAGATGATGACGGAACTGGCTGGTCGTGACGATGTTCTGCCGCTCTCGCTCCATGTGGATTACTGGGATTACATCGGCTGGCGCGACAATTTCGCCAAGCCGGAATTCACCTTGCGGCAAAAGGCTTACGCCCATGCCGTTGGCAAACGCACCATCTACACGCCGCAACTGATCGTGCAGGGCGCGGATCACCTCGTGGGGGCCAAGCCCATGCGTCTGGTCGATCTCATCATGCGTCACCGGAGCAAGCCGGCGGCGCCTGTGTCCTTGTCCGTCTCGGTCAAAAACGACCAGCTTCACATCGTCGCCACGCCCACCGGCGCGCTGCCGCCGCTGATGCGCTTGCAGATCGTGCGCTTTGATCCCCATGAGCGCGTGGCCATCACCCGTGGCGAAAATGCGGGCCGTGATGTGGAATATTCCAATATTGTCACCGAATGGCGGCCTCTGGCGGACTGGAACGGCGCGGCGCCCTTGGCGGTTTCGCTCGATCTTGAGGGGCCGGATCACGCTGCGGTCATCCTACAGGCCGCCGGTCCGCAAGGCCCCGGTCCCATTCTGGCCGCTGTACGTGCGGAAACAGATCACTAAAATCCTTTGTAATAAGTCCGCAGGCTCTTAATCCTGCGTAAAGGCTTGGCTGCTAGAACGGTCCCGTATTCGCCAAAGCGACCATGACGGAGATCGATATGCGCCCAGATTCCCTGTGTTTTCCTCTGATGTCCCGCACGCGCCATTCACTTCTGCGCCTGTCTTTTAGGGGCTATGCGATCCTAAGCGCCGCGCTGCTCCTATGGGTTGGCGGCCTTTTGCCCGCGATGGCCAGCGAAAGCGGTGACAAAACGCGGGTCGAAGAGGCCCTGCGCAGCTATTTTGAAACGGAGATGGCTGACCTCATTAAGGAATCACTATTGCTCGTCGCCCTGCGGGAGCAAAATGCCCGCACAGCCGAGTTGAGCGACGCGGAGATTTTGGACCTCGACCAACAATGGCGCGAACAGTTGCAGCAGGAGGAGCAGCCTTTGCTTGATACGGTTCTCAAGGGACGCCCTGCGGAACTGCTTTTGAACAAGGTCGCTATGGCGGGCGGTGAGATTTCGGAACTGTTTGTCATGGATGCGCGCGGGCTGAATGTGGCCTCTGCAACCGCGACCTCGGATTACTGGCAAGGGGACGAGGCGAAATTCCAGAAGTCCTTCGGGCAGGGGGCTAACGGGATGGAGATTGGCGAGATCGAATTTGATCCCTCCACCGGCGTGTCACAGGCTCAGGTCTCCGCCACGATCACAGACCCGACGTCGGGCGAGCCGATTGGTGCTGTGACTGTGGGGCTTGTTGTGGACCTGTTACTGTGACGTGTCCTCGCTCATCGCCTTTTTGAGAACATCTTCCGCATCCTTCGGCAACCGCTCCGGTTTCCAGCGGCGATGGATCCAGAACCATTGCTCCATATGCTGACGGGTGATGGCCTCCAGACTGTCATTGAGCGCCTGCGCCATCTCTTCCGGTGTGCTGTGGGGAATGGGGGCTTCGACCCGAACGCGGAAATTCAACCCGTCTTCAAGACGCACGCCATAAATCGGCACCAAGAGCGCATCGTATTTGAGCGCAAGCTCGGCGGCAGAAAGCGCGGTGCGCGCCGGTTTGCCAAAGAAACTCAGGATCGCGCCGTGGCGCACATAGACATCGGAGAGAAAGCCGATCATGCCACCGGATTTCAGATGTTTCAGCAGCTTTGCATAACCTCTGCGCCCGCGTGGAAAGAGCGGCTGTCCGATGGTGCCGATGGCTTTGACATAATGCGCGTTGAAGAACTTGTTCTTCATCGGGTTGTAAAGCGAGCCGACATCATAGCCATGGGCGATGAGCGCCGCACGCGGCGCGTCATAATTGCCGAAATGCCCCGTGTGCAGGATCACGGGACGCCGGTTGTCACGCGCCTCGCGCAAAATCCCGGCTCCTGGGCCTTCCAGCCGGATGTCTTTCATCTTGGCGATAAATTCGGGGCCGGAATAGATCTCGATCAGCGTGCGTCCCGCATTGTTCGGCACATCGCGCATTAGCCGTTTGACCTCGGCCTCGGGAAGCTCCGGCATCACATGGTGGAGGTTTTCGCGCACCCTTTTGCTATACCCCGCCAAAGGCGCAAAAACGCGCGACATGAACCAGCCCATGAACCGCACACGGCTTTTATAGGGCAAAGCGAGTGCCAGAGACAAAAGCCCCCGGGTTGCAAGATTGCCAAGATATTGCCCCAGCGTGCCTTCGATCTCACCGCGTTTGATGTTCATGGCTGACCCATTTCTTCGGGCACAGGCTGCGCCGTGCCGCTCTTGCGTTCCCGTTGCCAGACATAGAGCCCGGCCGCGACGATCACAAGAGCACCGAGCACGGTCCAGCGGTCGGGCAGGGTGCCAAAGACCACAAACCCCCAACCGGAAGCCGCGAGAAGTCCCACATAGGAAAACGGCGCGATGACGGAGGCTTCTGCCACGGCATAGGCACGGATCATCATCAACTGACCCAGCGTCCCGATGCAGCCGATCACCGCCATAAGCGCGATTGCCATCCCGTCAGGCGCCACCCAGCGGAAGGGCACAATCAGACTCAGGATCGCGGTGCAGATCAGACCGGAATAAAGCAATCCGGTCAGCGGGCTTTCCTTCAGCCCGATATAGCGCGTGGCCAGTGCATAGCCCGCCAGACAGAGGGCGGTGCCCAGCGGCCAGAGCGCGGTGGGAGAAAAGACGGCTGCACCGGGACGGATGATGATCAAGGCCCCGATCAGCGCCGCGCCGATTCCGGCCATGCGGCGCGGGCCGACCTTTTCGCCCAGAAAGAGTGCTGCTCCCAAGGTGATCAGCACAGGGGCAAGATCGGCCACGGCTGTGGTCTCCGCCAGACCCTGTGTGCGCAGTGCGCCAAAGAAACAGGCCGCCGCGCCAAGCTGCATCAAGCCGCGGGCGAGTTGTAGCCAAGGGTGCTGGGTCACAAGGGCGCGTCTCAGGCGCAGTGCAAAGACCAGAACCAGCAGCAAAAGCTGACCTCCATAGCGCGCCCAGAGCACTTGGGACAGGTCAACCCGTTCCCCCAAAAGCTTGGCGGTCATGTCCATCGACGAGAACACGATGATGGAGATCAGCATGTAGAGGATGCCGCGCGATTGCGCGGGCAGGCGGGAAAACCAGATCATCCGGTGACGCTATGTGCGGCGTTGGGTTTTGTCCAGATGGTCAGAGCTATGGGCCTCCGACCATCCGCCGCGCTTTGCCTGTGGATCAGTCGCGCCCACGGTAGGGTTTGACATATTGCATCGCCATATCCCACGGGAAGAAAATCCATGTGTCCTGAGACACTTCCGTGATGTAGCTGTCCACTTGCGGGCGGCCTTTGGGCTTGGCGTAAACAGTGGCGAAATGCGCGTTCGGGTAGAGCGAGCGCACGAGTTCCAGCGTTTTGCCGCTATCCACCAGATCGTCGATGATCAGCACGCCGGTGCCATCGCCCATCATGTCCTCATTCGGGGAGTTGAGCACCTCGGCCTCGGACTGGCTTTGGTGGTCATAGGATTTCACGGAGATCGTATCGACCGTTCGGATGTCCAGCTCGCGTGCGATGATCATGGCAGGCGCCATGCCGCCGCGCGTGATGGCCACGATGGCACGCCATGCGCCGTCATCGGGACCTTTGCCATCCAGACGCCATGCCAGCGCGCGGCTGTCACGGTGAATCTGGTCCCAACTGATGTGAAAGCCTTTTTCGTGGGGCAGGCGCTCGGACATCTCTTTCATCCTTTCATCAAAATGGCGGGGCCGGTCAGGTGCTGGCGATCCGAAGCCCGAATATGGCGATCATCCCGCCGAGGGCACGGTCGGTCCAGAGCTTGGCTCGGCCATAGGCTTGTCGTGCTTTTTGCCGCGAAAACACGCGGGCGACAATCACATACCACAGGGTTTCGTCAAAAAAGACGAAAAACAATAATATCGCCTTAACGCCAAGGGAGGTTTCAGGCGGGATCAGCCCTGCAAAAACGGCTCCGAAGAAGATGGCGGGTTTCGGATTCGACAGTTGGGTCATGAGACCGAGTCGCACCGCATTGGCCAGAGAGCGCGGGCTGGCCAGCGTTGTGGCGTCCGGCAGCGGGTCACGCGCGTGGCGCAGGGTTTTGAGCCCGATCCAGATGAGGAACAGCCCGCCTGCGATTTTGAAGATCATGTAGGCGCGCGGGAAAATTTCAAACAGGACCGACAGGCCGGACATGGCAGCGATGGCCCAGATCACAGCACCGGCACCGAAGGCAACGGCAAGACCGAAGGCGGGGCGGAACCCTTCGGAGGCAGCGGTGCGCACGCTGACCACGAAAGAGGGGCCGGGGCTCATGGCCGCGATGAGGTGGATACTCAGGATCGACAGGAAAACGGTCGGTGTCATGCGGTCTTTCCTCCCAGAAGGTGCAGACAAAAACGGGAGCCGAAGCCCCCGTTAGAAATAGTATATCTGTGGCGGATCAGCCCTTTGACATATCGGGGGCATCCACGGCTTTCATGCCCACGACATGATAGCCCGCGTCCACATGGTGCGTCTCGCCCGACACGCCAGAGCCCAGATCGGACAGCAGATAGAGCGCGGAGCCGCCCACATCGTCGATGGTCACATTGCGGCGCAGCGGCGAGTTGTATTCGTTCCACTTCATGATGTAGCGGAAGTCCCCGATGCCTGAGGCGGCCAGCGTCTTGATCGGACCGGCGGAAATGGCGTTCACGCGAATGCCGTCCTTGCCCAGATCCTCGGCCAGATAGCGCACGGAGGCTTCCAGAGCCGCCTTGGCCACGCCCATCACATTGTAATGCGGCATGACACGTTCGGCACCGTAATAAGTCATGGTGAGCATGGAGCCGCCCTCGGTCATCAGCTTCGCCGCGCGCTGTGCAACGGCGGTAAAGGAGTAGACCGAGATGTCCATTGTCAGATTGAAATTGGCGCGGGTGGTGTCGACATAGCGACCGCGCAATTCGTTCTTGTCGGAAAAGCCGATGGCATGAACGATAAAGTCGATCTTGCCCCATTTTTCCTTGATCGCGTCAAAGAGCGCATCGATGGAGGCCTCTTCGGACACATCACATTCCACGACGAAATCAGAACCCAGCCGCTCGGCCAGAGGGATCACGCGTTTCTTCAGTTGCTCGCCCTGGTAAGAGAAGCACAGCTCTGCCCCGTGTTCGGAAAGCGCTTTGGCGATGCCCCATGCGATTGATTTGTCATTCGCGAGGCCCATAATCAGCCCGCGCTTTCCTTCCATCAGTTTGCTCATGGCGTCCTATTATCCGCTTATTATTGGTGTTGAAACGTGCTTTAGGGGTTTTGCGCAAAGCGATCAAGTGTGGCCCCGGTAAATTCGTGACGTGGGGTCACACGGAAGGCCGCAAACCGCCTGTGCGGCGCTGTGGCTCAATGCTGCGCCCTTGTCGGACCGCAAGGTTCGGATTATCGAGAGAGGGATCAAAAGGAGAGCCGCCATGATGCCACGCAAAGGTATTTTCAAAGGAGACGACCCGTTCGAGATTTCGCGGCGTTGGTTGAAAGAAGCCGAAGCCAAGGAAATCAACGACCCCAACGCCATTGCGATTGCGACGGTGGATGGCGACGGGCTGCCTAATGTGCGCATGGTGCTGCTCAAGGAAATCGCCGATGATGCTTTCGTCTTTTTCACAAATTACGAGAGCGCCAAGGGGCAAGAAATTGAAAATGCAGGAAAAGCTGCATTTGTGATGCATTGGAAAAGCCTGCGCCGGCAGGTGCGTGTGCGCGGTTTGGTGACACGCGAAACTGCCGAGGCTTCGGATGCCTATTACAAATCGCGCGCACTGGGATCGCGAATTGGCGCATGGGCCAGCAAGCAGTCGCGCCCGCTTGAAAGCAAGGCTGCGCTGATGGAAGCTGTGGCCAAAGAGGGCATGAAACACGGTCCCAATCCGAAGCGCCCGCCGTTCTGGGGCGGCTACCGGATCACGCCGCTGGAGATCGAATTCTGGGCCGATGGCGAGTTCCGTCTGCATGACCGCTTCCGCTGGAGTCGCGCCACGCCGCAGGATGCGTGGGAAATTGTCCGCTTGAATCCTTGAGTATTGCTTGACGTTGGGTAAACCTGCCTCTTGCACAAAAAGACAGGCGGAAGAGGGTTGAACCTTCGGGCGTATTGTCACAGGGTCGCGCCGGGATGAGGGGCAGGTGCCCCCTGTGATGGGCCGGTCTTTTGGATTGGCCCTTATTGAGTAAAAGAGACAATGAACGACACAGATTTGGGGAATATCGTTTCGGGGCATGTAAAATGGTTCGATCCGACACGCGGTTTTGGGTTCGTGGTCGCCGATGATGGTGGTCCGGACATTTTGTTGCATGCGAATGTGCTGCGTAACTTCGGACAAAGTTCTGTGGCGGATGCCGCCGAGGTACGTCTCGTTGTGCAAAGCACGGATCGCGGCGTGCAGGCGATCGAGGTGCTGGAAATCGCTCCTCCGGCGCCCGGAACCGGTCCGGTGCTTGAAGACCTCGAAGAGGTGGACGAGGAGAGTCTGAACCTGCCGCTGGAGCCCGCGCGCGTGAAATGGTTCGACAAGGGCAAAGGCTTTGGTTTTGCAAATGTTTTCGGGCGTCCCGAGGATGTTTTTGTGCATATCGAAGTGCTGCGCCGCTCCGGTTTGGCCGATTTGATGCCCGGTGAGGCCGTTGGTCTGCGGGTGATCGAGGGACGTCGCGGTCGCATGGCGGCGCATGTCACCGCTTGGGATGTGGCTCTGCGTGAAGCGGAGCAGGACGAGGCGTTTGATGACTGATCTGCGGGGCCTGCTGTCGTGGGCCTGCGCAGGCCTGATTGCCGGAGGGATCACCCTCTCGCCAGTGCCGCTTCTGGCCGAAAGCCATTGCCGTGCCGATGAGGTCATTGTGACCAGTCCGGATGCGAACGGGGCTGACGTGGTCCGCTTTTCTGTCGAAATTGCTGATGATGCCGAAGAACGCGCCTTGGGGTTGATGAACCGTCCGGAGATGGCGCGTACGCATGGCATGTTGTTCGTTTATGAAAAGCCGCAGCCGGTGGCCTTCTGGATGGCGAACACGCTAATTCCGCTTGATATGATCTTTGTGGACCGGCGCGGAGTTGTGACCCGTGTCCATGAGGAGGCCGTTCCACTGGATCGCACGGCGATTCCCGGTGGGGATGCGGTTTTCGCCGTTTTGGAGATCAACGGCGGTCTGGCCAAGGCGCTCGACATCCGTCCGGGCGATGTGCTGCGCCATCCTGCGTTCGGGAATGATGCAGTTGATCCCTGTTTTAAGTGAATAAGCTCTTTTCAATCGCGTTTTCTCGGGTTAGGAGAGGCGCACGGTCGGGGCGTGGCGCAGTCTGGTAGCGCACCTGTTTTGGGTACAGGGGGTCGTGAGTTCGAATCTCGCCGCCCCGACCACTTTTACTCACATCTCTTCACACTATCATCGCGGTCCACGTCATCACTGTGTCATGCTGTTCATTGGGGCGGGGTTGGCGGATGCGTGTTTATGGCATGTTTGCCTATGCTCTGCGTGCCCGACAGATGTCCGACACTTGTCCGACAGCAATCCGACGGTGTTCGAAGGGGGGAAACCTATCGCTCGTTGAGATGGGTTAAGAGGCGAGTCTCTCCGAATCCTAAATGGAGTCGTAGCCTTTTCAGAGACCCTGTCATAAAAATGATTCGCATTTTTGTATGGGTAGGGAGACCACATGCTCTTGTGGGGGCATGGGGCGATTTTCTGGCTCAAAATGGCCTTGGAACAGCGTTTTTCCGTAGGAATACGGGATTTTCCGCCTTTGTCCACTCTGGGTTGAGCCACTATATGTTGTGTGCCTATCTTCCGGGCACTCACAGTGCCGTGAGCAGAAAATTGCGGATTGAGACAATCTTTCAGTTATCCACATGGGCTTGTTTATAATCTTAACGAGTTTCCGGAAACCTATGGGAAACAAAGGAAAAAGAGTTAATGGCTCAGTGGGCGAATCGAAGTGTCCTGTGGGTAAATTTCGTCAAATGATTTTTGCAAAACAAAAGTGTAAATTTTGCGTTGACCGACAGGCAGGAGCGCTGCACATTGTGGGAGCCGGTTGGGTAATGCACTACATTTAGTGTCTCTCGAGCGGCGAGGGACAAGGGTCTTTGGGGGACTTAACCGCGCAGGGCTGGCTCCGGTTTTCGCAGGAATTGCGGGAAAACATCGGAAGCAGCGTATAAAAACAGGGTTTTTCCACCGAAGATCTGCCGATGATCACAGACGAATCTGTTACGCGACCGATAGCCACCGGCTCCTCGGAGCGGGAAGGTTATGTTCGTAAGGATCAGAGGTCTTTCTCGCTGCTGCGACACAAGATGTAGATGATCGGCGCGGGTATAAATGAGCGCCACAAGCGCGGTAGTGAGATGGTTGGGGCAAAATGAAGATCGAGCGGAAATTTACGGCAGCAGATCAGGACGCTTATGCGGATCTGGAGTTCACCAGAACCTCCTCGGAAATTCGAAATCCGGACGGAACGGTGGTTTTCAAGCTCGATGATTGCGAAGTCCCCGCAAAGTGGTCACAGGTCGCCTCCGACGTGATCGCCCAGAAATATTTCCGCAAGGCCGGCATCCCGGCCGCCCTGAAAAAAGTCCGCGAAAAAGGCGTCCCGTCCTTCCTTTGGCGCTCCGTTCCCGACGAGGAAAAACTGGCACAACTTCCTGAAAACGAACGGTTTGTTGGCGAGACGTCTGCGAAACAGGTGTTCGACCGCCTGGCTGGCGCATGGACCTATTGGGGCTGGAAAGGCGGCTATTTCACCTCTGAAGAGGATGCCAAAGCCTATTACGATGAAATGCGTTTTATGCTCGCCGCGCAGATGGGTGCGCCCAACTCGCCGCAATGGTTCAACACCGGTCTGCATTGGGCCTATGGCATCGATGGACCGGGGCAAGGGCATTACTATGTTGACTACAAGACCGGCGAGCTAACACGGTCGTCCTCTGCCTATGAACACCCGCAGCCTCACGCCTGTTTTATTCAATCCGTGGCCGATGATCTGGTCTCCGACGGCGGGATCATGGATCTTTGGGTGCGCGAGGCGCGTCTGTTCAAATACGGTTCCGGCACGGGCACCAACTTCTCCAGCCTACGTGCGGCGAATGAAAGCCTCTCCGGGGGTGGTAAATCCTCCGGACTTATGGGCTTTTTGAAAATCGGCGATCGCGCGGCAGGAGCAATCAAATCCGGGGGCACCACGCGGCGCGCTGCCAAGATGGTGATCTGCGACATGGATCACCCCGATATTGAAGAGTTCATCAACTGGAAGGTGATCGAAGAGCAGAAGGTGGCCTCCATCGTCGCTGGCTCCAAGATGCACGAACGCCAGTTGAACGAGATTTTCGACGCCATCGGCACATGGGACGGGGCCGAGGACGATGCCTTTGATCCGAAGAAAAACCCTGCGCTGAAAGCGGCCATCAAAGGCGCGAAACATTGCGCCATTCCCGAGACCTACGTCAAACGGGTGCTGGACTACGCCAAGCAGGGCTATTCCTCCATCGAATTCCCGACCTATGACACGGATTGGGATTCCGAGGCTTATGCCTCCGTCTCCGGTCAGAATTCCAATAACTCCGTGCGCGTCACGGATGCCTTCCTCAAGGCCGTGAAAGACGATGCCGAGTGGGAACTTCTGCGCCGCACGGATGGCGGCGTGGCCAAGACGGTGCGGGCGCGTGATCTCTGGGAGCAGGTGGGGCACGCTGCTTGGGCCTGTGCCGATCCGGGCATCCAGTTCCACGACACGATCAATGCATGGCACACCTGTCCCGAAGATGGCGCGATCCGCGGCTCGAACCCGTGCTCGGAATATATGTTCCTTGATGACACGGCCTGTAACCTTGCCTCGATGAACCTGCTGACCTTCCTGCATGACGGTGTGTTCGATGCGGAAAGCTACATGCATGCGACCCGCATCTGGACGCTGACGCTGGAAATCTCTGTGATGATGGCGCAGTTCCCCTCAAAAGAGATTGCTCAGCGCAGCTATGACTTCCGCACGCTGGGGCTTGGCTATGCCAATATCGGCGGGCTGTTGATGAACATGGGGCTGGGCTATGACAGCGACGAAGGCCGCGCGATGACCGGCGCCTTGACCGCGATCATGACCGGTGTGTCCTATACGACCTCGGCGGAGATTGCCGGTGAACTGGGGGCGTTTTCGCGCTTTGAGGCGAACCGCGAGCACATGCTGCGCGTCATTCGCAATCACCGCACCGCCGCCTATGGCAAGGCCACGGGCTACGAAGGGCTTGAGGTCAAGCCGGTTGCTCTGGATCACGAAAACTGCCCCGACGCGCATCTGGTTGCACTCGCCAAATCCGCATGGGACGAGGCGTTGGCGCTGGGTGAAAAACACGGTTACCGCAATGCGCAGGTCTCTGTGATCGCGCCGACGGGGACCATCGGTTTGGTGATGGATTGCGACACCACGGGGATCGAGCCGGATTTCGCACTGGTGAAATTCAAGAAACTCGCCGGTGGCGGTTATTTCAAAATCATCAACCAATCCGTGCCCGCCGCCCTCGAAAAACTGGGCTACGGCTCGGCAGAGATCGAAGAGATCGTGTCCTATGCCGTGGGGCATGGCACGCTTGGCAATGCGCCTGGGATCAACCACACGGCACTGATCGGTCACGGTTTTGGCCCTGCACAGATCGAAAAGATCGAAGCGGCGCTGCCCTCGGCCTTTGACATCCGTTTTGTCTTCAACCAGTGGACGCTGGGCGAGGAATTCTGCACCGGAACACTGGGGATCCCGACGGAGAAGCTCAACGATCCGACATTCGATCTGCTGCGCAGCCTTGGTTTCACGAAACAGGACATTGAAGCGGCCAATGACCATGTTTGCGGGACCATGACACTGGAAGGTGCGCCGCATCTCAAAGAAGAGCATTATCACATCTTCGATTGCGCCAATGCCTGTGGTCGCAAGGGCACGCGTTACCTGTCGGTTGAAAGCCACATCACCATGATGGCCGCCGCACAGTCGTTCATCTCGGGAGCGATCTCCAAGACGATCAATATGCCCAATGACGCCACCATCGAGGACTGTCTGAAAGCCTATGAGTTGTCATGGTCTCTGGGCACCAAGGCCAATGCGCTCTACCGCGACGGCTCGAAACTGAGCCAGCCGCTCGCCTCCGCGCTCATCGAAGACGATGACGAGGCCGAAGAAATTCTTGCCACCGGCACTGCACAGGAAAAGGCGCAGGTTCTGGCCGAGAAAATTGTCGAGAAAGTCGTGATCAAGGAAGTGGCGCGCGGGCGGGAAAAACTGCCCAGCCGTCGCAAGGGCTACACCCAGAAATCCATCGTTGGCGGGCATAAGGTCTATCTGCGCACCGGTGAGTATGAGGATGGCAAGCTCGGTGAAATCTTCATCGACATGCACAAAGAGGGCGCCGGTTTCCGCGCGATGATGAACAATTTCGCCATCGCCGTCTCCGTGGGGCTGCAATACGGTGTACCGCTTGAAGAATTCGTCGATGCCTTCACCTTCACCAAGTTCGAACCGGCCGGCATGGTGCAGGGCAATGACTCGATCAAGAACGCGACCTCGATCCTCGACTATATCTTCCGCGAGTTGGCGGTGAGCTATCTGGATCGCACCGATCTGGCCCATGTCAAACCGCAAGGCGCGTCGTTTGACGATCTGGACAAAGAGGCCGCCGAAGGTGTCTCCAACATCAAAGCCCCGTCTGAAAGCGCCTCGGCCAAGTCCATCGAAGTGCTCAAGCAGATTTCTTCGACAGGCTACCTGCGCAAACGCCTGCCGCAAGACCTTGTGGTGCTGCAAGGCGGGATGCAGTCGGGCGGGGTCGCACTGAATGGCTCCGTCGATCCGGAAGCGGCGCTGCACGCCTTGGTGCCGGAAACCAAGACTGCGCCTGCGTCGCCGGATCAAACGGCGCTGTCTTCAGGGACTATCGCCATGAGTGCGCGCGACAAGGCCAAGATGCAGGGCTATGAGGGCGAGGCCTGTGGCGAATGCGGCAACTACACGCTGGTGCGCAACGGCACCTGCATGAAATGCAACACCTGCGGCAGCACTTCGGGCTGTTCGTAAGGGGAAGGACACGACCATGAACCTTGTTTTCGACATCGCAGGCCAGCTGTGTGCTGCTGATCGTGTGACCATGAAGGGCAACACGCTCGAAGCGGAATTCGACCGCAATGTGATGGGCGCGCTGGCAGATGCCTATGACCGCGCCCATGCGGTCTCGGTCCTCGGCGTTCCGTCGCTTTCGGTGACCTATTCGGTTCAGGACTACCGCGATGCAGGGGAGGCGGGCTGTAAGGCGGTGTTCTCCGTCAACAGTTCTGCGGGTCGTGTGCTGCACTAAAGGGCGCAGACAAGAGTTTCAGGAGCGGATGCGTTCGCTCCCGACGCGGATCAGGTCGCAGGCAAATAATCTACCGGGCGGTATAAATAGTGAGCCTGATCAGCGAACCTCAGGGGGCCATATTGGCTCCCCTTTTTTCTTTCAAGATGTGAGGTTGATCGGAATGACGCTGGGCTGAGCGAAGTATTTGATCTTTTACTTTACCTCGCCGTCCCGAGCAAAAAAAGCGCTCAATGGTGCCGCTGCGGATATTCAAAAAATCTCTGGGATTTTGGGGACAGATATTGATCGTGCAATGCGCCAAACTTTTCAAAGAAGGGTAGGGCAATCTGTACAGCTTGGTGACCATCTTTTCCAGGATCAACGGCTACTTCGTGGTCAGTTCCGCGTTTGTCCAGCTTGCCTTCGGAATGATATCGGTTCTGATCTTACAGATATCACCGCGTTGAATGCATATGCACGGATGACGTGGTCAATCAGCTGTTTTCGTGTTTGCCCACAGCATCAACTGTTTTTGGTGCATTCACCAGAACCTGGTCCGTCTCATGAGTTCAATCAAACCTGGGAGGCATGGCTCCCCGAAACACTGGATGGTGAGCTGGACCAGAAAAGCAATAATGGTGCGTTGTATGAACGCCATGTTGCTCGGGTATTGGCAGGAGAAAACTTTCCGCTCGGTTGGTCTGACGCTTTTCCTCTTGATGCGCTGGGATCGCTCTGCGAAATCATGAACGCCGCAAAAGTATTTGGACCTGGCCGTCAGATCTTTGATTGCAGTCCGATAGACATTGCTCTCGCGATGGATGAGGGATTCAGGATATTTGCTCAAGGGCGCGATGCAGTGATTGCGCTCTTGATGGATTTGAGAACGCGCCCTGGTGAGTCACAATGGAGACCACAAGGGCGCTACGGCCTTGTTTATGAATGGCTGAAACGTGGAGCTGGTGCCGCGCCCGAATATGAGCCGATGAAAACCTTGCTGCGTGAACATATTCTCGAAAGTTGGCCTTTAGACACCGGTACCGATGTGTTGGGGCATCGCCTCGAAAAACGGAGGTTCCATTCCGCTCTAAGTGCAGCGCATGATTATGGGAATAGGCCGCAACACGTCATAAATCTGATGAAAGATGCAGGCATATCTGGCACGCTGAACCTGCCCGAGGTGGAACAGATCTATGCCGCCACAGACGTTCAAAATGTCGTCGGCGCTATATCTGGGGCAATTAGTATGTCAAAAGCGCAGCAATTCCTTGGAGTGACGCGCACACAAATGCAAACGTTGATATCTGCCGGATACTTGACCCATTCGGTTGGAGGCGATCATGCACGCCCTCGATTCTCAGAGGAGGACATTACTCAATTTTTGGAACGGCACGCGGGTTTTCCTGTGGTGCAGGAAATGCCGTGGCACCCGAGAGGGTATGATATTGCTTCTGCTGCACGTAAATACGGCGTGAGCGTCGCTGTTGTCTACGAGGCTGTATTGTCGGGTGAGCTCTCAAAAACAACACGGGCGTCTGACAATCTTCAGTTTTCTGAGATACGCCTCAACATTGAAGAGGCGGACCGGGTTTTCGGTCGCGAATATCCCAAAGGGTGGCAAACGATCAGCAAGGTTTCCAAAGAGTTAGGGATTAGTGTCACCTTTTTGCGTGAATTGGCTGAAAAGGGATATCTGGACCTCCGTGGTGATCAAGATGACAGAACCCATCAGGGCAAGACGGTCGTGAACTCGGACAGTTTGCGTGCATTTGCTGAAACCTATGTATCAAGGCGCCTTCTCGCACGGCGAAATGGTGTTCAGGTGCGTGAGGTTCAAAAACGCATGGATGCAGCGGGTATTCCTATCTTGGAACACTCGGTTGACGGTACAGAATGGATCGTCGAACAGGATGCTATCTCGTGCGTGTAGGGGTTAAATGGACGCGAGGGATGGCCTAATACGGTTAAGCGGCCATTTAATCCCAACCAGAGCCAATCTGTCATACTGCATCGGGCACGAAGGTCGGCAATGCGCAGGAAGCGCCCTTTGCAAAGTAGAGGCGTGATGCGGTTGGCGGGAATGAGAATCTTGTAAGTGAAACTTTCACTTACAAGATTGTGCGCTTCAAGGTTTCTGAAGGTTTTTCACCGAAACGTTTGCGATAGGCCTTTGCGAACTCACCCATATGTATATAGCCCAAACTTGCTGCAATCTGGCTAACTGTTTGTTCTTGATCACTGGAGAGTAATTCACTGCGCGCAACTTGTAATCTTTGCTCCCGAAGAAATTGACCAGGTGTGCAACCTCTGAATTTCTTGAAATTCATTGTGAGGTTTCTGACACTGATGTCAAGGGCTTGCGCAATCTCGGTCAGTGTTGGTGCATCTGCAGCATGCTCGACCATATAGTCTTCCGCCATCCGGATGACGCGGGGAACGATAACGTGTTCTTCGGCGGAGAGATCAAGACCAGCTTGTGCGGCCCAGCTCTCAAGAAGGTTTACGCTGAGAGTTTCTTCAACATGCCTTATATTCCGGCTTGATAGCGGATGCGACGTTTCAGAAATCAATCTCATTACATAGTGTAGGCAGGCATGCCAACGGGTCCCACGCCCACCGAAACTGGTCCTAAACTGCCATGTTTTGCGGGCTGGGATATTGCCAAACCAACTGTAACTGACCTCGTCTAATAACTTTGGGTCGAATGCTAACTGATTTTGAATATTATCTTCGCTCAATTGGCTATGATGATCGCCTTCAGAGAGGTCGAACACAAAGCTCATATCTTTGCCGTTGATGCGGGCTTCCTGACCATCCAGTTGAGGTCGTGCATGGCCTTGTATGTTGGTCGTTGCGATAACAGGTGCTGCTGAATATCCCTCAACATCGATGCGTGCAGATGTTCCATACATCGTCCGAGTAACCCCGATGCGACCCACTTGCAGGGCATGGAGCATACCAATAGGCTCAACGGACCTTTCCAAAGCGGTGATCTGTATCGAGGCAACGCGTTCACGACCCCACTCGTGTACGTCTTCCCAACTCTTGATCGGCTTTTCCTGAGCTTGACGGACTTGTGGTGTTTCTGTGTCTAAAAAAGGCGTACCCTTCATGAGCGTCCACCTTGGGCATTGGCTGTTTTGTATCTTTGGGCTTCTCCGAAACACAGTTCTTTTGTGCCGAGATGGCGATGCCGATATCTGCCGAACAGCAGAATATTCAGAAAATAAATACAATTCCTCAAGAGATCCCCATCAACTCATGCGTGAATCAAACAAAATCACCTCAACCTAGGTGAGGTTATTCGGGTATTCATACATTTTTTTTTGGCTGCGTTTATATCTAAAGGCGCAACCAGCATACATATTTGCCGCCAACAGATAGATGTGTCCATTTTGCGACTGAACGACGAAGACCGTGACCTTATAGGGAAAGTTGCGGAAGCGATGTCGGGAAGTGCTTTGGTCTTTGTCAATGGACGGCTAGGGGGTGATTTCAGGAGATCGGTGCTTGAATTCGAAAGTCTATACAATTCAAGCATTGGGCGGGGTGTTGTTGCTGGTATTCTTGGGCGCGCATTGCGTGAAGAACACTTCATTTGGGGGTTTGGCCAAATCCCTTCGATGCATCACGAAGACCCGCGCCCTGTGAAGTGACGCCATTACTTCGCTTCAAAGAGCCTCAATGACCGATTTTCGCCCCACGCAGCTGCTTCGGTCTCCTAGCACGTGCAGTGATTTCTGTTCTGCGCGCTCATGTGGCGAGAAAAACAAATGAACAAGTTGCGCTCAAACCGGACTTGCGGCGGTGCGACACGAAAATCTTGACCTTGCAGGCTTGGGTATGACCAACCGTATGACCGGTCCCTGCCCATGGCGGACATTCTAGCTCACGCAAGTCATAGATGTTCTGTTGAGCTACAAAGAATAGAAGGAGGGTTTCCGTGTCATTGAGCTACCCCCCGAAATTCGGACAGTGACGTAAGCTACGATTTGCAGTCTGCTGATCTTCGACGAAAAGGAGATCAGAGATGTCGAAACGCAAACAACATGCGCCTGAATTTAAGGCGAAGGTCGCGCTGGAAGCCTTGAAGGGTGAGGAGACCGCCGCCGAGCTGGCAAGCCGGTTCGGGGTGCATCCGACGATGATCCATCAATGGAAACGTGCGCTCTTTGAGGGCGCCTCCGGCGTGTTTGAACGCGGTGGCAGAAAGAATCCCGAGATCAATGAGGAGCAGGTGAAGGAACTCCACGCCTAGATCGTGGGGTAAGTCCGCGAAC
>NZ_FORY01000038.1 GCF_900114135.1 Celeribacter halophilus | reverse complement strand
ACTGATGCCTTACGCTCTCTTGAATAAGCCACGTTCGTATCCGTTCTCCGCCGTCCTCAGACCATTATGAAAGTTTGAAAACCAACCGGCAACTATCCTGACTGAGGGGGCATCACTGTCATCCGTGATCGGATTGGAAATGGTTCGCGGTGCCGGCGCGCTACCGAAACCAAAGCTTTCTTTATATTCATCGAATTCATATCCGAGTTTGGTTGTCGCATTCATTTGTAGCTCTTGTGCTGATTTCAGTGATGAAGTCGTCAGGGCAGACAAATCACGACCGATGCAGGGAAAAATAATTAATTTGAGAACCAACCCGTCATGGGACGCCGGCCGAGGCCTTGAACTCGAAACTCCGCCGCGTCGTTCGCACCCGCGGGCACTTCCCTAGCGATGAGGCGGCCGCAAAATTGATTTACCTGGCGCTCAATGCTACATCGACCGAATGGAAGCGCTCAGTGCGCGAATGGCACGCTGTCAGAAGTCAACTTGCCATCATTTTCGAAGACCGCTTCCCCATGGCGTAAGAAAACACGTCAGGCACAAAATTCGGCACAGTCTCGACGGTCGAGTTGTCCGCCATGGCATAGAGACCCCAAGTAAACTCAGTGGCGCCGTGATCTTCACCTTTCGGCTTCCAGCGTACGATCTGACCGTAATTGTTGGTCTCGCGCGGGTTCGGACCCGATGCTGGCGTTTCTCCTCGCGCAAAAGTCGGACTTCTTTGAGAAGCCGCGCGTTCTCTTTCTCAACGTCTTCATGTGGACTTGACATCAGATCTTCATGTTGGTGCTTTTGACCTCATTTGTTCAAAGTCGAAAGACCACCCCCTCAAGCTTAAAAGACCACCGGACGCGTTTCACCTGTCACGACATGGATCAATCCCTCAGGTGCATGATCGCTTGCCGCGACGAGGTTCCACCTCCAAGGCGCACAGGTGAGCGTTGCGATGGCAAGGCGTTCTGGGAATCCGGGCAACCAGCGGGGGTGGAAAGACGGCTCATACATCCACTCGACCTTGTCGCCCGCAGCATAGAGTGCGCGCATTTCGGCGTCGTTGTCTACTGCAGGTCGGGCGGTCATGAGGCCGGCAATTTCATACCGGACACGGGCAGTGACTTCCCCCTTGTGGACCAAGACCCATCCGCCTCCCATATGCGCCAGTTCGTTGACCGCCAAGGCCATGGCCGCGTCAGAGGAGCCAACGCACCAGATATTGTGTTTGTCATGCGCCATAGAACAGCACAGCGCCGTATCTGGATCTTTTGGTCCACAGCCAAGCCAGAACATTTTGGTCACTGCGCCCTTGCCCGAATAGCGATCAATAATTGAAAACTTGGTGATATTTTGCGTCTCGTCACGTTCGACCATGCCGGCGACGACAGGTAGCGTGCGGATCGGGACATCTTCGCTCCAGTGAAACGGACGCAGCACAGGCGCTTGCATGTCGCGGCGACCTTCTTCGGCCTTGATCGCAAAGTCCTGCGCGTCCAAGTGGCGCCCGATGTTGATCGTGTTTCGGGCCCAATCGGGCCAATCGATTTTGACCGGATCAAGAAGGTATTTCGTCCCTTCAGAGACCTGTTTCCCATCGGCCCACACCTCGGCGAGGGAGAACCCGTCTAGATCGTCAAGCAATACCAGATCAGCGAACCGGCCGGGTGTGATGCTGCCCACCCAAGGGGTCAGGCGCATGTGGCGTGCCGGATTTATGGTGGCCAATTGAATGGCGATCTCAGGGGACAGCCCGGCCTGGATCGCGCTACGCACATTGTAATCCGTGGCGCCCAATCGAAGCGTATCTGTCGCGCTGCGATCATCCGTCGTCACTGCGACTTGGCTCCAATCCGTGAGCCCGCGTTCGAGCAGCCCTTTGATGATATCGGCCATGGTGTGAACGCGGATTTCGATGAAGAGACCGCAACGCAGCTTGTTCCATGCCTCTTCGGCGGTCCAAGCTTCGTGATCCGACGCAAGGCCGGCGGCAGAAAACGCGTTGATGTTTGGCAAATCGCGGAGCCCTGCACCGTGCCCTTCGACAACGCCCCGCGCGGCCATGGTGGCCCCGATCATCGACCAAAGCCGATCATGGCCGGGGTTCGCGGGTTCTGTGATGGCGGGCCAATCCATGACCTCATCAAGGCCTGCAGTCATCGGATTTACCATGAAACCGGATTGATCGCTGCCATCAAGATAGGCACCATGTTCCCAGCCGGTCGGTGGAACGGCCGAGCCGGGGAGCGGGAAGATTTTTAGGGGGGATCCGGCGTCGCGTGCTTTCAGCCAGAAATCAAGTGTGTGTTTGGGCAGGACATTGGACAGTTCATGGCTTGCCTCACAGGTCCATGTGTTGCCCCGTGGCAGGACCAGCGCTGCTTCATGCTCTGGTGTGATATGGGAACTTTCGATGTGTTTGTGTACTTCGCCAAGCCCGGGAACGGCGATGAGGTGTCGCCGATCGATGATCGTTTTGACCGTCCCTTGATAGCTCCCACGCGGCCCGACAAAGGCGATCCGACCATTTGAGATGACGATATCGGCTTCTTCGATCCATGTTGCCGTGCCGGTGTCTAAAAGTCGGGCAACCTGCACCAAAACATCGGCCTGAACGCGGCCTAGGGCCACTTGCACCAAGGATTTGCGCAATGCTGTTTCTTGGTCAAAGTCGATATTCTGGATCATGGTTGCCGTACTTTCTTTTGTATCTGTTTTGCACGGAACGCCGCGCAAGGCGTTACTGCGCGGCCCATCCTGCGTCAGTTTTGTGTAGGATTGGCGTAGCAAACGCCCCCTCAACCGGGCACTGGCTGACGCGCGATCTCCACGCTGTTCCCTGTAGCATTGCCGTTCCAATGACGACAGGTTCAACCTGTTGCAAGTGCAGCAATCCGAGGGTTGATGCGATAGAACTGCCAGAGGACAGAACATCATCAATCACCGCGACCTGACCGGTAAGCAAGGGGATCATCCGCGGGTCAAGGTAGAGGCGTTTTTCCTTCTCTGGAGAGGTGATTGAAGACATGTTCACTGAAAGCCTTTCGTCATACCAAAACTTGCGGGAGGTGCTGAGTGGGACTATTCGTGTATGCCCCAAACGGCGCGCGACAGCTTCGGCAAGCGGCAGGCCCAAGGTTGGAACGCCGACAATGATATCAGGTTGATAGGGGGCCAGTTTCTGCGCAAGCGTATCCGCCACGGCGTCCACTACCCAAAAGCTGGCTTGATTGAGAATGAAAGACGCTACCCCGCGTTTGCCATCGCTTAACGCTCGGATCGGCAGCAAAATGCTGTGACCCTCAAAGGGTACGGCATAGGTTTCCTGATCCTCTTGCACCCCATGGTCCAGATCCTTGTGCAATGCCTGCCAGACATCAGTTCGCATGGGCTTTCCTTCTTGAATGTGATGCAATTTTGGGTAGGTATCAGTTCAAGCTGCAAGGACAATACCTTATGGAACCGAAGACGTCGATGAATGCTGAAACATGGGCCGAACTTGTCGCGCTGCGGCGGGATCTACATGCCCATCCAGAATTGGGTTTTGAAGAACATCGTACCTCTGAAATCGTCGCGACACGTCTGCGCAAGGCAGGGTTGAACGTTGAAACAGGCATCGGCGGAACGGGCGTTGTTGCGACCCTGCGCAAAGGAAGCGGCAACCGGGCCATCGCCTTGCGCGCTGACATGGATGCCTTGGCGATGCCTGAGGAAACCGGTCTGCCCTATGCGTCGACCGTTGAGGGGGCGATGCATGCCTGTGGGCATGATGGCCATACAACCATGTTGTTGGCCGCGGCTGAGGCGATGGTTGATCAACCGTTTTCGGGCACCGTGCATTTTGTCTTTCAACCCGCCGAAGAGGGACGCGGCGGCGCCAAGGCTATGATCGAAGACGGTTTTCTGGACCGTTTCCCATGCGATGCTGTATATGGTTTGCATAATATGCCGGGCCTGAATCTTGGTGTGATCGCGGCGGTCAAGGGAGCGCAACTTGCAAGTTCTGACAGTTGGTCCGTCAGGTTTAATGGCGTCGGAAGCCATGGTGCCAAACCTCATCAAGGCCGCGACGCCGTGACGGCTGCGGGCGTTTTTCTAATGCAAGTCCATAGCATTGTCGCGCGCGAGGTTGATCCGCTTGAACCTGCAGTCGTTTCGGCTTGCGCGCTGGGCGCAGGAGATTTCGCCGCGCTGAACGTCATCCCGCATGAAGTCAAGATTGGTGGCACAGCGCGCGCCTATTCAGCCGAAGTGCGCGACCAGCTGGAAGCAGCGATTGGACGTCACGCCAAAAGCGTTGCTGCGGGGTTTGGGGTAGAGGCCGATTACCATTTCTTGCGCCGTATCCCGCCGGTGGTGAATGCCTCCGCGCCGACCAAAATTGCCCAAGAGGCAGCAGTAGATGCCTTGGGCAAGGGGCGCATGCAAAGGGTGTTTCCCCCCTCTACCGCAGGAGATGATTTCGCGGAATTCGGCATGCGCGTTCCTGGCGCTTATGTCTGGCTTGGTATGGGCGAAACACGCGAGAATGGTCAGCATCATAACACGAACTATGATTTCAATGATGACTGCATCCCCTACGGCGTCGCCTATTGGTGCAGCGTGATCGCCAAGGAACTGAGTTAGTCCGACAACCCTGCCAAAAGAGCCGCGCGCAGACGATTTGCATCCAACCCCATGGCAACGCTGATGCGGTGCGGCCCGGGGACCAATGCGCCCGTTTCGATATCCACACCAAGATCGCGCGGGTCGATCCGGAACATGTCTCGATGCTTTGCCAAAAGTGGCACACAGGGATCGTGTAGAGGGCGGCTTTCTGTACCGTCCGTGGCGGCGAAATAGGCGGCGATCAAGTCACCTGAGGCGACGCTCGCCGCGCTTCCGACATCGCGCAGGGCGTTGATGTAATCCTTGTCTGCCCGAAATTGGCGCGTGGCATCCAACGGGATGAGGGTGAAGGACAACCCTGACGCAAGAACTTTCGCCGCCGCATGTGGATCATGGGCGATATTAAATTCGGACTTAGGACCGACATTGCCCGGTTCATCAACAGCCCCGCCCATTGCGATGACACGGCGAATGCGCTTTGCTGTGTCCGGCGCTTGTTCAAGCAAGATCGCCAGATTGGTGAGTGGGCCGAGACAAAACAGATCCACGCTTTGTGGTGGGTGCGCGGTGAGGATCTGGATCATAGCGGCAACAGCATCGTCGCTGGCAACAGGGTGAACTGGATCGGGAAAGGCCACGCCGCCCAAGCCGTCGTTGCCATGTATGCCCGTTTCGGGGCGGACTTCTTTTCCCAATGGCGCGGCAGCACCCGCATGTACAGGCACGTTCATTTCGGCTAAAGCACAGATGCGACCCGCGTTATGCGTGGTCACCGACAAGCCGATGTTGCCCGCGACTGTGGTCAGCGCGACTACATCCAGATCAGACTGGCGAAGCGCATAGAGAATGGCAATCGCATCATCAATTCCGGGATCGGTATCGATTATAACAGTCATTGGGCAAGTCCTTTCTGTGATCTGACCCGAAGACCGCATTTCGCCGCGAAAGCTGGACAGGTCATATTTTTCATTTGGGCTATGGATGCGGTTGTTAAACGTCCGAAACAGACAAGCAAGGCATCAACGCCAAGCTTGTCACGAAGCGCTCCGAGAATGGGGCGTGATCCGCCCGTTCCGCAGGTGATCAAACGCCCCCGTTCATCCGCTAAGGCCGCGCGCGCGACATCCGTCGTATAGTCGGGATCGGTTGAAATGGACTGAATGCGAACTAATTCAAACAACTGCGTTAGGCGCTCATCCATTGTCGCGTCGATATGGCGAAGCGTATCGGTCATTCCATTTGGTCCTGCGCCAGCTTGTTGATTTCGACAATTTTGGCCTTGAACTTGCGGGCAACCTGAAGGGCGTCCGACAGCGTTTTGTCCGTGTCGATTGTTTGAACCTTGCGGTCCTGCATAAGCCACTTTCCCGCAACCATTGTCGCGACGACATCGCTTGGTAGCGTCGCAAAAATCAACATGGAATAGATATCGTAAATCGGGTGGAGACGCGGATCATCCAATGAAATCCGTATCAAATCAGCCTGTTTTCCGATCTCCAGAGACCCGATATGATCGGCCTTGCCAAGGGTAGCGGCCCCCTCAATGGTCGCCATGCGAATGAGATCGGAGCAAGGGAGGATAGCACGCGAATTGCCCGCAATCTTTTGGAACATGGCCGCAGGGCCAAATTGCGAAAACAGATCCAATGTGTTGCCCGACATCGGTCCGTCTGTCGCGATCCCGACATTGATGCCGCGGTCGCGCAATGCCGTGATCGGCGCGATGGGGCGCCCCGCTTTGCCGTTGGATCGGGCATTATAGGCGACATTCACGCTGCGCGCGGCGAGCAAATCAATGTCCGCGTCGGTGGGGTATACGACGTGGGCCGCAACCAAAGACGGAGTCAAAATTCCGGCGCGGTCGGCCACTTCGACCGTTGTGCAAGCGTGTGTTTTTTGTGCCCATTCCAGTTCTGCTTCGGTTTCCGCAAGGTGCATTTGCACTGGTAGGGCAGGGTGGTCGGCCGACCATTCCACCACCCGTTCCATGATCTCCAAACCGGTAGAATAGGGCGCATGCGGCGCGGCAGAAGCATCAATGCGCGGATGGTCGGCAAACATATCGGTCAAGGCGTTGAGCCGTTCAAACCCTTCATCAAACGTGCTGTGATCGGGGGTTGCGAAATTTGCCAATGTTTGGCCGATAATCCCGCGCAATCCCACCTGATCCAGCACCGCGCCGATCCGATCCTCAAAATAGTACATATCTGCGATGGTGGTGACACCGCCTCGGATCAGCTCAAGCGCCGCAAGCCGCGCGCCAACCTCAACAACGTCCGCTGTGACGAGCGCGCGCTCCAAGGGCAGTATGTAGCGAAACAAGCGGTTGTCGACGTCTTCTGCCAAGCCGCGAAACAGGGCCATCGGCATATGGCAATGCGGATTGACCATGCCGGGCATAATCAGGTCGCCTTGCATATCCTCGATTGGGCCACGATCTATGGGTGCATCGCCTACGCCCATAGCGGTGATTATATCGTTCTCTATGGCGATCCAGCCGCACTCGATTTCAGACATCTGTCCGTCAATCGTGAGGATTCGAGCGTTTGCTAGAACTGACATCAGGATTCGATCGGCAAGAGGCAGCATTGGTCTGGTTGCGGCACTAGTTTCGCAACTTGGCCAAGCGGACGGGGGGTCGCCTGTGGTCCATTTGCAAGCAATGTTCCCGCCTCGGTTTCACAATGATATTGATAGGCCCGACCGATATAGGTCCGCATTCCCAAGGTGGTTGGGATGCCGATGCTGGATTCTTCTGTCGTAACCGAAAGCCCTTCTGGCCGTGCAGCGAAAAGGAACTTTTTGCTTGGGACTTTGAACCGGCTTTTGGGCAGATCGATCAGGCTGCCGCCTGACATCTGTGCCTGCACCATATCGCCCGTGTCGGACACGACTTCCATTTCCACCATATTGTCGAACCCAACGAAGTTCGCGACGAAGGCGCTGGAAGGTTGCGAATAGAGAACCTCGGGCGTGTCCAACTGCATGATGCGCCCGCCTTTCATGATCGCCACGCGGTCAGAAATGGAAAATGCCTCTTCCTGATCGTGCGTGACATAAAGCGCGGTGGTGCCATTGGCCTGTTGCAAGCGCCGGATTTCAACACGCATGTCCACGCGCAGTTTGGCATCCAGGTTGGACAAAGGTTCATCAAACATCAGCAATGGCGGATCAATAACCAAGGCGCGCGCCAGCGCGACACGTTGACGTTGGCCCCCGGACAGGTTTGCCGGATGGCGATCTGCAAGGTCGTTCAACCCAACACGTTCAATCATTGTGTCGACCCGTTTCTTGCGCTCTGCGCTCGAAATCTTGCGTTGTTTCAGGCCAAACCCCACGTTGTCGCGCACCGTCAGATGCGGAAACAAGGCGTAGGTTTGAAAGACCAAGCCGATGTCGCGCGCATGTGCGGGCAACCGTGTGAGATCACGATCGCCAAGATGGATTGTCCCAGCCGTCGGTTCCAAGAAACCGGCCACAAGGCGCAAGGTCGTCGTCTTTCCGCACCCTGAAGAGCCAAGGAGCGAAACCAATTCGCCCTCCGCAATATGCAGTGACAGGTCTTCAAGAACCTGTGTCGAACCATAATGCGCAGAGATATTTTCAAGGGTGAGAGATTGGGTCATTTGGTAAGGAATGTCAGTCCAAGGGTCCGTTCAACAACTGCCATTACGGCAACGGTTACCCCCATGAGCAAAACAGAGGCGGACGCGATGGTCGGGTCAAAGAATTGCTCCATATGGGCAAGCAGCTGGATAGGGAGAGTGGAAACGCCGGGTCCGGTCAGGAAGATCGAAATCGAAACGTCATTGAGAGAGGTGATAAAGGCTAGAATAAATCCCGCGATGATGCCTGCGCGAATGTTTGGGAGCACGACAACAAAGAAGGCTTTGATCCGTGTGCAGCCAAGGGAAACGGCAGCCTCTTCGATGGAGAAATCGAAGCTATTGAGCGACGCACCGACAACGCGGACCGTATAGGGCAATACGATCAAGGCGTGTCCGATCAGTAAGGCCACGATGATTGGCAAGCCAAACCCGCTTGCGAGCGATTTCATCAAGGAAAATCCGAGCACGATTTCAGGGATCAGGATGGGTAAGACAAAGACATTGCCCAAGAAAGCAGGCAGTTCGACCCGGTAGCGCGCCAGCGCATAGGCTGCAGGAATGCCGATCAGCATTGAAACTGTCGTCCCACCAATCGCCAACATAAAAGATGTGCCCATAGTGCGCGTAAAGGCGGACACCTCAAAGATGTTGGTGAACCAATGTAGCGTCAGCCCCTGAGGCGGGAAGGTCAGGTAGCTCGTATCCGACAAGGCCGATCCGATGATCACAACCAGCGGGCCCAGCAGGAACAAAAACGTTAGCACCGTTATAACGATCAAAGCAGGATGAATGCGGTTTTTCATGGTATTTACCCTGCCATCGGATTGAGCTTGCGAGCGACACGGGACATTGTCAGAACTGTGGCCAAAGTGACCACCACCATGACCGCCGCAATTGTTGATGCCCCGACCCAGTCAAAGGTCACCATCGCGCGTTGGTACAAGAAGGTCCCCATCATCATTTGCCGCTCACCCCCTAAAAGTTGCGGTGTGGCATAGGATGTGAAGGAGCCCGTAAAGACGAGCACGGAACCGACGATCAACCCCGGCACTGCCATGGGAAGAACGACTTGGCGAAACGCCGCAGCAGGCGGCGCCCCGAGAGAGGCCGCCGCATCCGTCAAATCCTGGGGGATGCCTTCAAGAACGCCCACCAATGTCAGGATCATCAGTGGCACAAAAAGATAGACCATCGCGACGATCACGGACCCTTGGGTATAGAGCATCGACAATGGTTCCGAGATGACGCCAATCGACAATAAGAAGCTGTTCAGCACGCCATTTTTGCCCAAGATGACCAGCCATGCAAAGGATCGCACCACGACGCCGGTCAACAGCGGAAAGACCGCGGCGATGATCAGCAGGCTTTTCAAACGGGACGGCGTGCGCGCAACAACCCAAGCCGTCACAAACCCGATGGCCACGGATATCATCGTCGTGACAAGCGCGACTTCCATCGTGCGCCACAGAACGGTCGTGCGGAAACGCGAATTGAAGAAGGCGCTATAGGTGGCAAACGGCCCTTCGGGATCCCCAAAGGTGGTTGCGAACGTGGCCAGGACAGGCAACACGAGAAAGATGGTCACCAGCAAGGTTGCCGGCGTTGCGATCAGCCATGCGCGCAATTGATTAGACATGGGTTCTCTCCGTAAAAAACAAAGCGGAGCACTGTTTTGTGCCCCGCTTATTGATCGACCGTCAGAGAAATTACAAACCGAAAATTTCGCTCCAGCGGTCAATCCAGTCGATTTTCACTTCGTTCATTTTGGCGTAGTCCATCATGTTCAACTTGGCGATGGCCTCGGCGCCGTATGTCCAAAGGGCCGCTTGTTCTGGCGTCAGGACAACGTCGGTGTTCACAGGGGCGTCGACGCCTTGTTCTGCGTTCACTTGCTGTACTTCGTGCGACAGAACGAAGTTGATGAATTCATACGCAAGGTCAACATTTTCTGCGCCTTTGGGGATGTTCACCGTGTTCAGCGTGGCAATGTCCCCGTCTTCAAGGTCGGCCCATACCATCGTTGGTACGGCGCTTTGCAAAGAGGCCAAGGTAAAGTCCTGTGCAATCGCGACCGTGGCCTCACCGGTTGAGATCAGGTTCACCATTTCGGAACCGGTGTTGTAGTTCTTAACCGAATTCGGCTTCAGCGCTTCGATGGCTTCAAAGGTCGCATCGCTATCTTCAAAGGCATCAACACCCGCGTATGCGCCAGCGCGTACAACGACCATAGGACCCGCGGTCGTTGTGATTCCTGGAAGTGTAACCTCCCCTTCGAGATCCGCACGCCACAGATCGCTCCACGATGTGACGGGCTCAACTTTTTCGGAATCGTAAACAACACCGACGCGTCCAACGCTATATGCTGGACCGTAACCGCCTTGTGGGTCTTGGGCCATTTCATACAGGTTTTCGATGTTTGGGATCCGCGTGCGGTCAAGCTCCATAAAGGTGCCCGCTTCTACGCCCAGCTGCGAGTAGCTGTCGGTGAGGTAGATAACATCAACCCCTTTGCCGCCCCGCGCTTGCAGTTTGCCCAAACGGTCGGCGTTGTTGCCTGTCTCAAAGACAATGTCACAGCCGCAAATTTCCTTGAAGGGTTCGACGATGTTCGCATTGAGCTTCTCGCCATTGTAACCCCACCAAGAAATAGTCAACGTTTCGGCATGAGCTGCAGTAGCGGTTAGAGCGGCGAAGCAGGTCGCTGTCAGACGTGCGAACTTCATATGGGACCCCTTTGAGGTTTGGTTGAGCGCAAGGCGAATTGCATCGCCTAGAGCCGTGATAGAAGGCAAGCGGTTAGAATTTGAATCGAAGACAGGCTCTGCAAAAATGGAGGCTGTGATTAATATTTGATCAATCTACCTAAACTTTCAACTAAATTAGTGTGGTCGTGTCGCGAGATTTTGAAGGTCGGAAGTATGCCCAGTTGCTAAAAGTCTCGGTGCATTGGGTAGCGTCGCGCCAAGTCATTTGGGTATGATTTGCACGAACTGCCTGCCGATGTTGATATGGCTGTTTCTTAGGAAGTTAGGTATATGTCATGACTTGAAAGCATGTCGCGCGATGTCATTTCCACCAACATCCTGAAAGACGCCAAGATTGAACTCAGGCAAGACAGACAGGATGTGATCGAATATATCAGATTGAATTGCCTCATATTCGACCCAATCGGTTGTATTGGTGAAGGCGTAAATTTCTATTGGAACCCCAAAGTGTTGCGGATCCATCTGACGAACGATCAGTGTCATGTCAGAACGGATCCTGGGGTGGTTTTGAAGATAATTCCTCATGTAGGCGCGGAATGTCCCGATATTGGTGAGTTTTCGTCCACCTAAAGTGGAGGGGCGAGAAGTTTTTGACGCTTCAATCTCTTTCATTTTCGCGTCCATGTAGGTCCCAAGTGATTCAAGAGCACGAAGGGACTCGATGTCATGAAGGGTAAGAAAACGAACAGTGTTCTGATCGATCTTGATCGACCGCTTGATGCGTCGAGCTCCTGTTTCAGACATGCCTCTCCAATTTTTAAAACTGTCCGTCACCAATCGCCTGATAGGGATTGTTGTGATTGTTTTATCCCAGTTCTGAACTTTTACAGTATGCAGGGCAATTTCGACAACCTCACCATCGGCATTTTGCGCGGGCATTTCGATCCAGTCCCCGACGCGTATCATGTCGTTAGAGGAGATCTGTATCCCGGCAACAAGAGACAGCAAAGTATCCTGAAAGACGAGAATTAGAACGGCAGCCATTGCGCCGAGACCAGAAAGAAGTATGGCCGGAGATTTATCAAACAAAGTGGCGACGATCAGGATGGCAGAAACAATAAACACAGCGATCTTAAAGACCTGGATGTAACCTTTTATTGGTTTCTGCCGCGCCTCTGGGCGCCTGTGATACACAACATCAACAATCGCAAGAAGCGAGGCAATCGCCATTGCGATAGTCAATATGATAAAGGCCCCCGCTACATTGGATATGACGGTTGAAACCCCGGACGGGAGACCTTGGATTGAATGTATCCCGGACGAGATGATCGCAGCAGGGAAAATGTGAGTCAGTCTTGGGATGAGTTTGTGCCGACGGAGCTCTTTGTCATTGCCAAACGCAGTATGTGACAAGGCTGCATAAATGATTTTCAACAGCAATTTTTTGATGATAAAATTTGCTACAGCAGCGATACCAAATAGGACTGAAACCTGAAGGACCAATTCAATCTCTGGGTTTTGGGAGATGTATTCTCTGTAGGTCATTTGCGTAGGTCATTTGCTTCCTTGGTAGCATAATTTTGGTGATGCGCGTTTGGTTTCGAACCAACGACATATGCTGAGAACGGCGGTGCAAAATTAGACCACGGTAGCGCCGCCATATTGGCGGTGCGGGCGGCGTAAAAGTCGTCCACTTTTTCCCTTCTTGCGGCCGCAGGGAGGGCGAGGAGATTTACACCGTGGAACTTTACAGGAAGGTCAGGCTGGCGCGCAGCGAGGGTATGAGCCAGCGGGAGCTGGCGCGTCATTTCAACATATCGCGCGACAGCGTTCGCAAGATGTTGGCGTTCTCAACGCCGCCTGGATACCGGCGCACGAAGGAGATCAAGCGTCCGAAGCTTGATGGATTTACGGAGATCATCGACGGCTGGCTTGAAGGGGACAAGAATGTGCCCCGCAAGCAGCGCCACACGGCGAAGCGGATCCACGAGCGGCTCAAGGCGGAGCACGAGTTCACTGGCGGCTATACGATCATCAAA
>NZ_FORY01000036.1 GCF_900114135.1 Celeribacter halophilus | reverse complement strand
TTTCACTCAAGCGAAAAATTAACGCATGTTGCAGTGTATCGCAACGCATTCCTCCCCGCCCTGAAGGACCGGGTATCCAGCGAGGCAAACGATGAAAGTCATCTTCTGGGTTTTTATGGGCGTAATCTTGATGTCTGCCCTCTCATACTTTGGGCTCCGTTTCGTCCAAAGCTATGGACAAGAAATCTTCCCCAATCCCGCATCTGAAGAATTTTTCTCCTATATTTCCAACAGCATCGGACTTGCAGTCGCAGCGGTTGCAGCGATCGCAACAATCTTTCTCGCCTATCAGGCATTGAACCTCTCGGCGCAGCAAGTCCAACTTGAAATGCGGTCGGCCTTTCAAGCGGATATTGATGCCTTCCGACGAGACCTTGCAGAGGCTGAAAAGCTCTTTGAGAACTTCGTCAGCGCGGGAATGAGTCTAGCGCGAGCGACCCTCATTCATGCTGGTTCCGGAATGCCAGATGACCGTGAGACAGAACAAACTTGGCGATATTCGCTTTTGCCCGCACAGGCTCGTGATGACTGGGAAAAGAAGCATCTGGAAATACTAAAAACACATATCGAAGCGGTTTGGGTTGCGTATAAGCAACAAGAAAATGAGAAGGGAGAGGATCTTTCAGAGATACCGGGCGAAGAAACCCCAGTGGATATCGCAATAGAAGATTTAGAGATCGATGCTAAGAATATTGCGACGAAATTTGCACTGGATCAGGCGACACTAGAGCAGGTTATTCAGTACCTTGAAAAAGTGGCCCGCCATGAAGCTCGACGCACGACGTGGACGAGTGCGCGAGGCACAATCGCAAGATTGGAGAGCGCCCGCTCCGAGGTGATCGCCGCAACTGATGCCATCGTTGCTTTTCTCAGCTCCCCCTACCTGTCGCCACCAATGCGGCAATACATTGATCAAAGCATTCAGGTGAAAACGGTTCAAGATCTCATGACGCGCATCGAAGAAAAGGCTGAAGAGAACGGGGTGCAAGCCCTTCCTGTTGATGCTGGTTTTGCGCCGATGGACGGGACGCATACACCTGATAGCCTGCCCGATACGGCTAAATTTTCCTCCGCCATCGACAAGATTATTCAATTCTCTCGCGCGCCCATTCCATTGCTGCCTGAGCAATGGACCGACGGGACGATGGACGAGCAGTCCTCCTATAGAATGGGGGACCAGCTTCGCAAAGACATTACAAATCAGGTTGCGGAAGCTTCGAAATGGCTACCTAAGCTTGGTTTGAGCAGGTCCCTGATGACCAACACTGAAGCCTTCTACTTTGACGCCGAGACCAAGTTGGTTTGTGTCTATGCCTTGCCTGAGAAACGACAGGGATACGACAAGCCTGTGTCCCCATCTGAGTCTGAAAAGAAGAAGTCAGGCCACGGCGCTTCCAAAGCCCTTGAGGCGGCAAGCAGAGCGCGCCCGAAACCTGAAAACCCCGATTTTCTTCTTGTTTGCGCTTTTCTGTCAACGCTGTTGCGGATCGACAATCCCCGCGCTTCCTTGGAGGAATACCTGAACAGTCAGACCGTCGAAGCCGCCGCCGCAAAACGGTTCGCCGCAACCCTGCCTGCATCTCACAGTGCAGATCAGTTGAATGTCACATGCTGAATTCGCGACGAGGCTTCCTCTTTTAAACCTTATAGCCCGACAAGACTAACTCAGGCATAGATCAAGCGCCCGATCGGGTTATCTTGTGACCTCTGTCAGAATCGCATGCGCATCCGGGCGCAAGCGCAAAGAGGCTTCAATCTGCGCGCGCCAGCGTGGTCCCCGCGCCAGAGCGTCCTCATAGGCCTCACGCAATTCGTCGGGGCGCGTTTCGGCCAGCACAGCGATCAAAAGCGCCGCCTGTGCGCGGTCCTTTTGCGCTTTCAGCCGATCCCCCGCTCGTCGGCGCTCTGCAACGATCAACTTGTGAACAGCATAACGCTCCGGTCTCGGGATTTGCACCAATACCCCGGAACGATAGAGGCTCACCGCCGGAATTGGATCTTCGATCAGGTAATCAAGATGCCGGAGCGCCATAGCACTTACCCCCAGTGCAGGTAGATCGCGCAGGCTTTCCTCGCCCTGTGCAGGCAAAAGGAATTCCACCAACGTTTCGCCACTGCTTTGGGCCCAACGCCAGATGCGCTGCGGATCAAGCGACGGGCTTGGCACGAATTTTAAGGATTTGAACACCTCTTCAAGCGGGGTGTCTACCTGATCGCCGATGGCAAAAGAGAGCCGTTCGAAACTCGCGATGTCCATGTCGCCCGTCTGCGCCAAAGCATCCGCTCCCAGGACAACTCCAAGCTCACCCTCATAATGGCGAAACGCCACCGTCCCGATCAGCGTACCACCCAAGCGAAAGACGCCGGTGCGCGAGAACGCATTCAGCAGACTCCCCGTAGTTTGATCCGTAGGCGTATAGCCATCTGCCCGCAACAACCGAACAAGGCGCGTGCGCTCCCGACGACGGGCCTCACGCGCCTCTTTTAACGCATCGAGGCGCGCCAGTCGGTCCTGTAAAGCTGGACTATCCGGTCCGATATAGCGCTGCGCCATATCGGACCCCACACGAAATTTATCGTACCAAAACACCCGCCCTTTGACGCTAACGCGCGTCGGCGTACCAATGATTTCGCCCACCTGCTCGTCTTGCGCGAGGCGAAGAAGATCGTGATAGGCGGCGGAGCCGATGGGTGTGTGAAAGCGGGGCATGAGGCTTCTATACGGCAAAGTTACGACATGCTGTATAAACCACTTTTCGCAGTTATACAGCATATTATTTATTTGATGTATAACACTTTGCGTCGCCAGGCTGACGCCTCGGCACACGGCACCAAAGGGCAAAGTGATCAAGAGGCATTGCCTATTAGTAACGTCGCCACTCCACTCCTGAAAACCACCCGCAATCACACGCCAGTCAGGAGCATATCGAGCGCGCCATCAATCTCGCGATCATGCTTTGCAAGACTGACCACGGAAGTTTTCAGAATAGACACCGGCACCGCTGACAGGAACTGCGTGACCATCACATACCGCTCCGAACGGATGTCGAACACCGGATTAAGCTGCCTGGCCGGAGCCGGAGCGGCAACCACAGACATCAGAGGCACAACAACACGGGTATTTAAATCATCCAGAAGTTCTGCCTGAACATCAAGCAAGAAGCCCGCCCCGTCCGGGCTCGCATAAACATCATATCGTGCCATCAGAAGAGCCGGTATTTTTCCAGAGGCAGGCCCTGCTCTTCAACCCAAGCATTGGACGCCTCAATCGCCTTGGCATTTTCACGCTTCCAGGCCTCGGCTTTCGCCTCTTTCACAGCCAGGCGCAGCCCGGCCTCTGCCGCCTGTGAAAGGTTCACTCCGAAGGACCGGGCCTCACTTAGCAAGGCCTGATCCAAAGACAAATTGGTAGGCTTCTTGGGAACGGATTGTGTTTGCATCTGACAGCCTCCTTCATGCGCATGATACATGCGCACAGAGTTGCAAATCAATCCCCGAGATCCGACACAGCATCCATGTACCATTCTGCCGGACCACTTCAGTACTGTCATCCATGGTGGTGCATCCTCGAATAATTGGCTGGATGTGTTGCAACGTCCATCCAACCAGATGCACCTATCATTTAAATCACCCGGACATCAGATTCACTCATAGCTCCAGGCCGGAATGTGACAACTCCTATGACCTGCTCTCTCGTACATAATCAGAGTCGTTTGGGCCAAATTTGGTAGAATACAATCCCCGTGTACGTAAACTTTAACGGCATAACAGGGTGCGAACTGTGCCGCACCCTTTTCGATCTCGTGTTGAATGCCTGGCTTGGCCTTAGCCGATCAAGGCACCATCTTCACGCCATACGGCGATCACCGACGAGCGTGGTTTGCCGTTGCCGTCAGGCCAGGAACCGCCGGGGTGTTGAATGCCGACGAAGGCGACTTTCTTGTCCGGCGACCATGTGAGCCCCGTGACCTCGGCCCCATTCGGAGCTGTGAGGAAACGGGCGATTTCTCCGGTTTCGGTGTTGCCGACAAGCATCTGGTTGTTGCCTTGGCCTTCGAACTCGCCTTCGTTGCTGTCGTCGCCGTCGGTCTGGATCCAGAGGTAACCATCGGAAGAGAATGCCATGCCATCGGGCGAGTTGAACATGTTACCCGCGTTCACGTTCTCAGACCCTGCATAGGCATTGTCGTAGACGGTCGGGTTCCCGGCCATGACATAGAGATCCCATGTAAACTCAGTGGCACCGTGATCTTCACCAGCCGGTTTCCAGCGCACGATCTGACCGTAATTGTTGGTCTCGCGCGGGTTCGGGCCGGATGCTGGCGTTTCATCACCACCAGCGTTCGGCTTGACGCCGCGATTCTTGTTGTTGGTCAGCGCGCAATAGGCCTCGACCTTGAGCGGGTTGGCGGCAATCCATTCCGGTCGATCCATCGTGGTCGCGCCGACTTTGGAACCCGCGATCCGTGCGAAGACGAGGATGTCTTCCATAGGCATGCCCGTGGTTTCCGGCGTCAATGCCAGCCACTCGCCGGTCAAGTCGTCGTTGAACTTGGCGACATAGAGCGTGCCATCAGACAGAAGACCCTCGGTGGAGCCACCCTCTGTGTAAGTGCCGTTGGAGACGTATTTATACATGAATTCGCCACGTTCATCGTCGCCCATATAGACCACAACGCGACCGTCTTTGGCCTGCACCATTTCGGCGTTTTCGTGTTTGAAACGACCCAGAGCGGTGTGTTTGACCGGTGTGGATGTGGGATCAAGCGGATTGATTTCCGTGACCCAGCCGTGACGGTTCGGTTCGTTTGGCTCTTGTGTCAGGTCGTAACGCGGATCAAACTTCTCATATGCATAACGGCCTTCGCCGCCGATGCCGTAGCGTTTGAGGCCTTCGGTCACCTCATAGTCGCCTGTGGCGCCGAAGTAGCCGTTGAAGTTCTCTTCGCAGGTCAGATAGGTGCCCCAGAGCGTCTTGCCGGAGCCGCAGTTGTTCATGGTGCCTTTGGGGTTCAAACCAGCCGGATCGGCCTTGGTCTTGACCAGATCGGAGCCGGCAGCAGGTCCGTCCATGATCATCTGGGTTTCATGGGTGATGCGGCGGTTGTAGGCACTGTCGACGACAACCTCGTAGCCGTCGCCATTGTCCGCGACTTCCACGACGGTCACGCCCTGCATATTCTTGAGCATCATGACTTCGTCGGCATTCTGCGGCATGCCTTCGGAGGCGACGGGCAGGTTGATCTTCGGGTTCACATATTCAGAATTGATCGCAAGGATCGTTTTGTCGCCATCGACAAAGGTCTCCATGCCATCTGTGTTTTCGCCAAAGACCTTGTCGGACATCTCGACCGGAACGCCGGTCTCGGGGGAATAGGCCCCTTGGGCTTCGGAAAACAGAGCGTCACCCCAGCGTACGAGGGTTTTCCACTGGTAGCCTTCCGGCACATGGACGTCATAATCAGTCGCAATGTCGATGGGTTTGAAGTTGAACCCCATGCCTTCTGCTCGGGCCGCTGTGGTCGAGGACATCAGGCTGGCGCCCATAGCAAGCGCGCCGGACCCGAAGGCCAGAGCGCCGCCCAAGAAACCGCGGCGCGAAATCGCGCGCTCGACAACAGCGTCAAATCCGTTGGCATCCGGGCGCGGATCGCGCAACTCGTCAAACTCGTCCCAAGACAGGTCGATGATATCCTGATCTTTCATCTCTAGCTCCTAAACAGCATGGCTGGAATGTCGATGCCGATCCGCACAGGGGGGAATGGGCCTCTGGCGCATTTGATGCCAAGGCGCTGCAACATTCGTGTGAATGTCTTGTAACAACAGGATGAAAGGGAGGGTGGGGTAAGGGGAAGTGCGTCCTTCGCCCGGTTTGTGCCACAAAGCCCCTCACGGGCAAAAGTGCGGATAGAGGGAAGTAACCTGACAATACCCGCAGTTCCTTTGAGCGATAGAGTTGACTTCTATGCATCACATATGATCTATTTTTGAGTTATAGGAAGGATATCTATAACTCATGGCTTGGAACTGGACGCTACCAGATTGGCCGGATTTCCGGTATGACGTCTCCGCTCTGGAGCCGTTCGAGCAGAATTTTCTGCTGTCGTCCGGAGAAATCCTCGGCGCGGTCCATCACATCAGCCAGCCGGAGCGCGAGCAACTCCGCATCGAACTGCTCAGCGAGGAAGCTATGCAGACGAGCGCCATCGAGGGTGAAATCCTCGATCGGATCAGTGTCCAGTCTTCGCTGCGCCGCCATCTGGGCATCGATCCGGACAGCTACCCTGCCAAACCGCGCGAACAGGGCGTCGCGGAAATGATGGTCGACGTCTATTCCAACTTTGCGGACCCGCTGACCCACGAGACGCTGTACCGCTGGCATCAGATGCTCTTGTCCCATGACCGTCGGTTGGAAACCATCGGGGCCTACCGACAACACGCCGAAGCGATGCAAATCGTTTCCGGCCGCCTCGAACGACCGACGATCCATTTCGAAGCACCTCCATCAGAGCGGGTCATGCCTGAGATGGAGCGATATGCTGATTGGTTCAACGAGACCAGGCCGAGGGGAGCACAGCCACTTCCCGCCCTGACGCGCGCAGGACTAAGCCACCTCTATTTTGAGAGCATTCACCCCTTCGAAGATGGCAATGGGCGCTTGGGGCGCGCCCTCGCTGAAAAGTCACTGGCACAAAACATTGGCCAGCCGACCCTCATCTCGCTCGCCTTCACCATTGAGAAGGAGCGCAAGGCTTACTACGATCAACTCGAGCAACATCAAAAAACGCTCGACGTGACCGATTGGCTTGTCTGGTTCGCGAAAATTGTCTTGAAGGCCCAACAGGTCACACTCGACCGCGTCGGTTTCTTCATCAGCAAGGCACACTTCTACGATCATCACAGAGACCACTTGAACGAACGCCAGACCAAGGCCATCGCTCGAATGTTTCGGGAAGGCCCTGGTGGTTTCAAAGGCGGCCTCAGCGCCGACAACTATCTCAAGATCACCGGAACTTCACGCGCAACCGCGACCCGCGATCTGCAGGATCTGGTCGAGAAAGGTGCGCTCAGCCGAACCGGAGATCGACGTCATACGAGGTACTGGTTGAACCTGCATCCACGTACAGCGACCCCCGGGAGATATTCAAAAACTGGCATGCCCGGCTCCTCTTAGCTCAGCTAGAAGTGGGATGCATTTCGATCTATAAAAGAAGATCACGATAGATATTTAATATAGATAAATAGATCAAATATTGAAACCTCTCACTCAAAACGATATATTAAAACAGATCAAGTACTTTTCATGATACGCAGGATTATATCAATATGGGCTATGAGGGCGAGAAACTGGTGGCGACACTGAAGGCTGCGCGCAAAAAAAAGGGGCTTAGCCAGCGCGCGCTAAGCGCCCGCGCAGGAGTGCCGCAGTCGCACATCTCCAAGATCGAGAGCGGTGCGGTCAACCTCACCGTATCAAGCCTGACCGCCATCGCCAACGCCCTTGATCTGGAATTGGCGCTTGTGCCGCGCAAGGCGGCGCCCGCCATCAGGACAATCTCCCGTCGCGTAAACAACGCGCCGAAGGCCACTCCGGAAGTGCGCAAAGAGATTGAGCGGCTCGCCAAGAAGCTTGAGCACATCCAGTCACTCAAAATCGATAGTCCTGTCTTCGACAACCTACAGCGGCAGTTTCGGGAGATGCGACAGTTCGAGAACCTGATCCGGAACACCGACACATTGCGCAGCATTTGTGGAACGCTCAAATCCGTGGAGGGCGTGGGTGACGTTGCAGCGCTGCAAGACGCGTCAAGGCAGATGAATAGTATCCGGAACACGCTTGCGCACGGAATGGTTGACGAAGACCGCGCGCGCTTACCGCGTCCTGCCTATCGCCTTGATGGAGATAACGATGAGTAGTGTCTCCGTTCTCAACGTGAACCTGTATGGCAAGCCGATCGGTACGCTCACCAATCTCGGCGGCGATCGCACCATCTTTGCCTTCACCGACGAATACATCGAACATCCTGACAGACCGACCCTCGGCCTCGGCTTCAAGGATGAATTCGGGGAGCTCTATACGGACTTCAGGCCCTATCAGAAGCGCATCATGCCCTTCTTCTCAAACCTTCTGCCCGAAGGTCATCTGCGCAAATACCTGGCCGAACAGGCGGGTGTGCATCCCGAACGTGAATTCTATCTACTCTGGGCACTTGGTCATGACCTGCCCGGCGCGATCACCATAACCCCTTCCGATGGTGATTCCTGGCCTCCGCATGCTGCCGATGGCGTCGCTGATCATGGTGATGATCGGCGCGAAAACGCGCTGCGCTTCTCGCTGGCGGGAGTTCAGCTCAAGTTTTCCGCCGTGATGGAAGCAAGCGGCGGACTGACCATCCCCGCCTCTGGCGTCGGCGGCTCCTGGATCATCAAGCTCCCCTCCCGCGAATTCTCAGGCGTCCCTGAAAATGAATTCTCGATGATGAAGCTGGCCAGCCTGATCGGGATGAACGTGCCTGCCATTGATCTGGTCAGCATTAATGCGATCAACAACTTGCCCGAAGGGGTCGATAAGATCGGCAAGCATGCCTTTGTAATTGAGCGCTTTGATCGACTATCCGACGGATCGCGCGTGCATATCGAGGATTTCGCACAGGTCTATGGACTCTATCCTGAGGACAAGTATGGCAATGGCACATTCCGGAACATCGCTCAGGTGATCGCCGCCGAAGGTAATGATGCCGACATCATCGAATATATCAGACGCCTGACCTTCAACATGCTGATCGGCAATGCCGATATGCACATGAAGAATTGGTCGTTGATCTATCCGGATAGGCGGTATGTATCGCTGGCACCCGCTTATGATTTTGTAGCGACCGTGCCCTACCTTCCAGGTGATGCAACCAACATGAAGATCAGCCGCGCCAAAGTGTTCTCGGCGTTCTCATTGGATGAGTTAACGCATCTCGCGGTGAAAGCAGCCATACCGAAAAAGATGGCGATCGATGCTGCCAGAGAGACCGTTCAGCTTTTTCGGGAGCATTGGGATGCTGAAGCGCCAAACTTGCCAATGAATGACGAAGTCAGATCAGCCGTAGAGACCCACATGAAGACAGTGCCAATCCTGGAAGAGCTTTCATAAGGCAATTTGCAAGAGTTGCGGCGAAACACTTCGTGTCATTGGGGGCATGAAACCTAAACACGATCCACCTTAGAAACGCCGCAAAACTGTTCGGAAAGGTGGGGCCACTTCACCTATCAACCTCCATCCTCCTTCGGAGGAACAAAGTGGATAGGCAAACCTCAAATTCGCCATTTATTCACCCTATATAAAGATTAAAGTTATACTCGTAATTTCAATAATTTATATAAACTAAAGGAATGATATAATTTATTTCATTCTATTACTTAAGTGTTTTGTAATGACCTCCTCCTACCTCGCTGCCAAACACACTTTCCCACAGCGCTCCGCTTCTCCCATCGTGCTCATATGTAGGGAAACCTACGAGATTGCGCAGGATCCATGTCGTCTGTTCAACTTTATAAATATTTCAATACGGTCATTTTCTACATACTCATAATATTGTACAAACAGCCAAAACCCGCCAAAGATAGGCCTCAAAGGAGATCACCATGGCCATGATCGGATATGCGCGAGTGTCGACTGTCGGGCAAACGCTTGAGGGACAGGTAGCTGCGCTCAATGAAGCCGGCGCTGATTACGTTGTCGAAGAGACCGGTTCCGGCGGGGATCGTGACCGCCCTGCCCTGCGCAAGCTGCTCCAGCGGATCAAGCGCGGTGACGTGCTGCTGGTCGTGCGGATTGACCGGCTGGCACGGTCTGTGGCGCATCTGTTGGAGGTGATCGAGGAGCTGGACTCCAAGGGCGCCGGATTCCGCTCCCTGGGCGATCCGGTGGACACGACCACGGCGCAGGGGAAGTTCACGCTACAGATTCTTGGTGCCGTTGCCGAGTTGGAGCGCGCCTTGATCCGAGAGCGCACTATCGCTGGATTAGAGACTGCACGGCGCGCCGGACGGGTTGGCGGCAATCCGAAACTCAAAGCCCGCGATCCGGAGGCACTGAAGGCCGTGGCCCGCGCTCGTGATGATCAGTTCTTTGATGAGATCAATGCAAAGGCGGACGAATGGCTACCCGCCGTGCGCAGGCTTCGACCGGACAAGTCGTGGCAAGCCGTGGCGGACACGATCAACCGTCAGCACCCTGCCCCGTCGAAACCGTGGTCCCCCGACCGCGTCAAACGTGCTGCACGGCGCTTTGTCAAAGACGGTATGCTCGATGCTGCCGTGATGTCGCGCGCCCCGAAAGCCCAGACCTCCGACCGGCTCGCCGCCATCGTCGCAGCGATGGTTAAAGCCAACCCGAAGATTACTCTGCGCGAGATTGCCCACGCTCTGGAACAGATGCGGGAACGCAGCCCGTCTGGCGGGGCACAGTGGTCGGTCTCTTCGGTGAAGATGCTCAAGGACCGCGCCGTGCGTATGGGGCTAATTGGATAGACGAACAGGTAAAATCCTCGGATAGAGATAGCACTCCGTATTCGGGCTCCTACCCGAAACTCGGATTTCAAGCTGCAAGAATGGTGCTCGGATCTTCTCTAACCCAGGTGGACGAAGACCAAAACGGTCATAATAGATCTTCCCTGTCTGCCAATGTCGCGTCGGTTGCATCCAATCGCAAGGATCATGTCCCGAACCCAGCCCCCAAGTGGCACTGTTCTCACCTCCACCGGGAACCGCCCTGTATTCAAGCTTCAGGTTTTCATCTATTGGCATGTCTGTATCCCACCACGTTTCAACCCAAAGCATCTCACGCCGAGTAATCACCGATGGCTTTGCCCGCACCCCCAAAAGGTTCAAACCGTTAAGGTGATATGGCTTAATACACGCATCCTGTGGCACATGTGATGCTTGCCCATAGCTAGCGGCGGGAGCAAAGCCCTTCAAAAGGTCAAGACGCTTTTCTTTCCGCAGAGCTTTGGTTGCTCTTGGCTCTCCGCCTTGCACGGACGCGATATCAATTAACGCCGTCTCTCCCATCGGCAGCACTGACGTACCCTGAGCCACACAACTCAACTGAAAATCTGATACGGCTGCCTCTGCGGCATCTCCCCGCAAGCATTCACTAAAGCCATAGCCGACACCAACCGGCGTAAATTCCACCCAATCGACACCACTATGACTCAAACCCAGCCGAAACACCCCTCCAGCCTTCAATTCACTATGTAATGCGTCAGACAAAAGAGACCCAAACCCGCGTAGTATCGGCTTAGTTTTATAAATCTCAACGTTCGGAAGCCCGCGCCCTCCGTTTTCGAAAACAGCATCGGCTCCTACATCGATCAAGGCGTGAGATATCTCTTCTTGCCTCTGAGCACTGCTATGCGCCCCCCAATGTATCGACACAAACACAAGGTCTGCCTCCCTGGCTGCTGTAGCAAACCGCGGTTCCAATTCAATCTGCCATTGAGCGACATCACTCGAAGACAGATAAGCCGTACCAGCATCTGAGGCCGTTGCAGAGAACCTTGGTTGAGCAGTATCAAAGCTGAACAAGGCGATACGGAGTTCGCCCACGTGACAGATGGCAGGCCGAAAAGCCTCCTCACGACTGCGCCCACTACCCACATTGGCAATCCCAACAGCGTCAAGGATATCCTGCTGTTGCATCAACGCGGCAGGGCCATAATCTCCACTATGCGAATTAGCGACAGTAACGACATCAATGCCAGCATCAGCAAGAACGGCAATCATCTCAGGGCGCGCGCGTCGATAAAACGGTCCCTGCTCCCCTTTATCGACACCTTGTGTCCCAAGAGTACTCACCACACAGTCGAGAGACACGACGGAAAGGTCTGCGGCCTTCAATGGTAAAATATCAACCACCTGCCCAGACCCAAGCTGTGCAGCTCGATCATGTACACGCCCCCCAAGGTTTACCCCACCCCCAATGACCAAAGTAGCTTGTGCGGGCCGAGGCAAATATTCTTTAGGCACATCAGAGCTCAAAAGTTTTTCCGCAGGCGGATTCGTCTCGATATCTCTTCTTTCAAGATAATGCCGCAAATACGCGACATATCCTGAAAGGTAGTGCTCGACATCATCAATGCGCACTCGGAACGCATGATGGCGGATGAAGAAGCTCCCTAAAATTCGCGCAGGATGTTTAAAAAACATCGCAATTTCAGGCCAGAAAAACCCATTTAACATATATTGCGCGCGCGTTTCCAAAGCTCGGTAGAACTTATCCTTATCAAGCTGTTTTAGAAGGTGCCGATGTTCTGCGGAGCGCTCTAACCGGACGACCATTTTATGCGACGCCATCATCAACTCAAGCAACGTAGGAAAGGTTGTGATCCTCTCAATGACAAAATCTAGATGCCCAACAATATTCTTAAGACCGAATTGGAAATAACGCTCCTCTGGCCGATAACGCGTTAGTTCATTCACGCAATAGCCGAGCCAGTGATCATGTATTTTCCAATGATCCTGCGCGATAAAATACTCAAATGCTTTTTCTACTACAGAGAGCCAGCGATCATCCTTAGTCAACTCATAAAGCCGCATCAAGCCAAAGGCTGCTTCACCATCATAATAGATAACCCGGAACATATCCTTGACCGTCAAATCATCCGCATTCAGGACATGGGCCAATTGGCCTGTTTCTCTATTTTGAAGATACGAAATACCAAGCGCCAGCGCGTCCAAAAGGGCCATGTGACGTCGGTCAGAGGTCAACTCTGTGTACTTGACCAGCGCCAGAATACAGACAGCACTTCCACCAAGTTTGATCTCATTTTTTACGTCCTGCAGATAAGCGACCTTGCTCCCATTGGGTAGGTCGTAATACCGCACCAATGCTTCCGTTAAAAAACCTAGAGAACGATCAATTGCCTGTTTAAGAGCAATGTCACCAGTCACCTCCCAAGCCTCTAACATCGCATACAGCGTGCTCGCATGACGCAACGTATTGTATGAATGTATTTCCCTATCAAAACAGGGATGAAGCCCATAAATAAACCGACCTTTTTCATCGACCTGCTCGGCAAGAAAACGACTAGACTCATCAATCAACTGCAAGACACACTGCTCGTCCAGCGCAGCTACCTTGCGGCGCCCTGTGTCCCTCCCCTCGACGCCTCCTTCAAACCCATGAAGCGGTTTCGGTGGCTGATCCCCTTGGAGGAAAAATGCCTCCGTCGCAAAAAGGTAGACAGGCGCTTCCTCCGAACTCGGCAACTCGAAACCTGTCCCAAACCGGCGCTTACCGTAGATTCCGAAGTTCTTGAGGTTCAACCCCGCATGCTCTACATGATTTCCCAAATAAAGCATCGCATTGGCGTTCAATTCCTGTTCAAGAAACGCGTGCGAAAACTCACTATCCAGAGCAATACCATATCTAAAGTAGTTGCGCTTGCTGCTCTGGATGGCCTGGCGAGTCTGTTTCCAAGACAGTTGCCAACTGCGGCTGACCCAATCAACACGCAACCATCGGACTAATGGATCCGGTTTTGGATGTGCAGCCAGCCACCGTGTCAACTGCTCCCAGATACACTCAAGGTCCGGACCCGAGAAATGCACCACGGTTGACCGTGTAGCACCATCACTCACTGAAAAGAAAACACGCAGAGGCGCGTTACTCTCAGCTGAAGAAATAGCATAGATCAAAGCAGAATGTGCCTGTTCCAAAAGCTGGCTTAATGGCACCTTTGGATACGCTTGCACACGCGACAGCGGTTCTTTGAGGGGCTCCGTCATCGATAACCTCGCGGGACACCCCGTCCTTCAGGGCGGGGAAGGTGTTAAGATACATACCAGCAAGACTTACAAAGAAGAGCGGCATACCCCAACAACGAAAAAAGTGCGTGGCAGAACTCATACAAAGCTCGAGGCAGTCAAAAAAACTGGACACAAGCAAGAAAAATGCGCCAAACTGCCTACTATCGCTTTTTTTCCCAAGGGAAGAGAGACAGATCATGCTGGGTGAGTGGTATTTGGGGGTACACAATCTGCCTCTCAGGTTCTGAGGCTTTGTCTTGAAAGACTAACCCCAGGGGGAGAAGAAGCTCTGCAGGATGCTTCTTCTACGCCTTCCAGGAGTGGGTGGAAGACGATCTCGGTATCGTGTCAATTTAACCACACGATATTTCTGGTAGGGCCCGGGCGGAATATTCCGCCCGGGTTTTAACTTCAGATTGACAAATCGTCAGTCAGGCCACCCAGCAAGTCATCCGTGATGCCCCCCAACAGGTCTCCAGCTGCAGACGGGTCACCGTCTGTAACAAGCGTCAGACCTGTTGCATCGGCCACAAGACCTTCGTCTCCGATCACCTCACCAAGCACACCGTCATTACCGGTAACATCTCCCAGCAAACCGCTGTTGCCTGTGACATCCCCCAGAAGACCACCATCAGCAATGACATCATCCAGAAGACCCGCGTCCTCACCAGTCACACCAGAAAGCAAATCGCTTGCGCCTCCAAGAAGACCATCAGTTAGGTCACTTTCACCTCCGAGCAGGCCATCCGTTAGCCCTCCCAAAAGGTCTCCAGAAGCAGACGGATCGCCGTCTGTAACAAGCGTCAGGCCTGTTGCATCGGCTATAAGGCCTTCGTCTCCGATCACCTCGCCAAGCACACCGTCATTGCCGGTAACATCTCCCAGCAAACCGCTGTTGCCTGTGACATCTCCTAGAAGACCACCGTCAGCAAGGACATCATCCAGAAGGCCCTCATCCGCGCCAGTCAGTCCGGACAGTAGGCCGCTTTCACCGCCAAGAAGACCATCCGTCAGACCGTCAAGAAGATCACCTTCACCTCCGAGGATTCCGTCGGTGAGACCACCAAGGAGATCATCACCACCAAGCAATCCATCAAGCAGACCATCATCCGTCGAACCATCACCGGATGTCTCAACTTCACCAAGTGTCCCCGTACTGATCAGTTCCCCGACCACCCCATCGGACCCAGTAACATCTCCAAGAAGGCCATCATTTAACACGACATCCCCGAGGAGACCCTCGGAACCTGTGATATCTCCAAGCAAGCCTGAATTGCCTGTCACGTCTCCCAGCAAGCCCGTGTCAGAGACGATACCGTCCAGCAAGCCAGTCTCATCCCCTTGAACTCCGTCACCTAGGATCGGCTGCCCGAAAAGTTCCTCGCCAAGTTCACCGAGAGCGCCATCAGCTCCGACGAGATCGCCCAAGAGCCCTTCAGATCCTGTAATATCACCGAGCAACGCACCGTCAGCTGTGAGGCCCGCGAGCAATCCACCAGTCCCGATCAAAGGATCAAGAAGACCTTGGTCGGCATCAGCGTCCGCATCGGCATCAGCGTCAGCGTCGGCATCAGCATCAGCATCGGCGTC
>NZ_FORY01000006.1 GCF_900114135.1 Celeribacter halophilus | reverse complement strand
CAGCCGACATCGGCAGTGCACCAGAACACATCGCCATCGTGATAGTCGAAGACATATTTATGGGTCAGAGCCGCATAGGCGAGATAGCCGCCGGAACTGTGCACGACGCCTTTGGGTTTGCCTGTCGAGCCGGAGGTGTAGAGGATGAAAAGCGGATCCTCGGCGTTCATCGGACGCGGCGGGCAGTCGGGCGAGGCGTGTTCCATCAGGTATTTGACGTCCACATCGCGCCCGTCGATCCATGTGATCTGATCGCCGGTGTGTTTGACCACGAGGCAGCGGACCTTGTCGGAACAGTGCAGGAGTGCTGCGTCTGTATTGGCCTTGAGCGGCGTGCGGCGACCACCACGCGGGGCGGTGTCGGCGGTGATGACAAGCTTCGCGCCGCAGTCATTGATGCGGTTGGCAAGCGCATCGGGGGAAAACCCTGCAAAGACAATGGAGTGGATTGCACCGATCCGCGCACAGGCCAGCATGGCATAGGCGGCTTCGGGAATCATCGGCATATAGATGACCACACGATCCCCGCGCATGACGCCTTGGCTCAAGAGCACATTGGCCATGCGGTTCACCTTGTCGGACAGCTCCTTGTAGGTGATGTGGCGGGCGGGTTCGTTGGGGTCATCCGGCTCGAAAATAATCGCGGTTTGCAGCGATCTCTTGGCGAGATGGCGGTCGATACAGTTGGCGGAGACGTTCAACACGCCGTCCTCATACCACTTGATATCGACGCGACCGAAATCGAAACAGGTCTTCTTGACCTGCGTATAGGGCTCGATCCAGTCGAGAATCTTGCCCTGCTCCGCCCAGAAGGACACGGGGTCCTCAACCGAGCGGGTGTACATTTCTTTATAGGTTTCAGCGTCAATATGCGCACTGGCGACGAACGCCTCGGATGGTGCGGTCATTGTATTCGTGTCTTCAGACATGTTGCCTCCCAAGCTCAAAACATGGCTCATTCAGTGAATGAGTCTTATCCTCAAGGAAGATGTTTACAGCGTTTGAGAGAAAAATCTCCTTTATACTCGGGATTTGAGAACGCATTTGTGAAGGGGTTCACCGAGTTTTACAGAATTCTGTAAATACCGTTAACTACGGGATTTGCATAGGAATGGCGATATGAGGTCTGAGCGGACACCACCGATCTCATACTTTTCTACTCCTTCGGGCCAGAACATCAATGTGCTCTGGAATATGGCGGAGGCTTCTTAATATTTGGTGTATGTTTGGGGAAATGGTTGGCGCGACCATTGAAGCCTGATGCGGATACGATAACAAGAGCACATTCTATGAATGTTTTGAGAGCATCCTGCTGATGGGTGGGTTTCGTATCGTCTTTTTCAGGTGAGGTATGGTGGAGCCTAGCGGGATCGAACCGCTGACCTCCTGCATGCCATGCAGGCGCTCTCCCAGCTGAGCTAAGGCCCCATACGACCGGTTTCGCGCCGGTCAGGCGTCTGTGCGGATGAGCGATTTCCGTCCGCCCGCGCTAACTATTTTGTCTTGCTTGGTGTTGCAAGAGAAAAAATGACAGGCGGATGAATTTTTCCACCTGTCATAATCATTATTCGTCGTCGTCTGCTGCGACGTCCGCGATTTCTTCGAGGGAAACGTTGTCGTCATCCTCGTCGTCGTCGAGAAGATCGTCATCGATATCGATGTCTGCATCGTCTTCAACGAGCAGATCGTCTTCGGTGTCGAGCTCTTCGGCAGGTTTGGCTTCGGTCTTTTCGGCGATGGCAACACGGGATTTGTTGTTCACGTCAAAGGTTACGGTCTCGCCGGTATAGGGAGACACGATCGGATCGCGGTTCAAATCATAGAACCGTTTGCCGGTGGTGGGGCAGACACGTTTTACGCCCCATTCCTCTTTGGGCATGATGAATCCCTTTCGTTGTAACTGATCCATATGTGGAGACCTGCGCGCCATGCCATATTGCAAAGAGGCTGTCAAAGGCTTTTGCCCTAAAAAACGGTAAAGATCGTGGTCTCCGGCATTCGGGCAGGCTATGACATGGGGATCGGGCAAAGAGGCATGGGCATGGCTGACTTTATTTTGGAAGGCGATCCGCCGGTCGGAGTCACGTTGCGGCGCTCTGCGCGGGCCAAGCGGTTGTCCCTGCGCGTGTCGCGTCTGGACGGGCGGGTGACATTGTCCATGCCTGCGCGTCTGCCGGAGCGGGAGGCCGTGGCTTTTGTGCGTGAAAAAGAGGCATGGATACGCAAACATCTCGGCAGTCGTGCGCCGCGCCAGATGCCCGGATTCGGGGTGCGTTTGCCGTTTCTGGGCCATGAGGTTGAAATCCAACCGGGGCAGGGGCGACGCGCTGTTCTCAAAGACGGGCGTCTTGTGGTGCCGGGGGATGAGACGGTTGTGGTGGCCAAGGTGAAAGCCTTTCTGAAACTCGAAGCGCAGATGCGCCTGCGTGCGGCGTCAGATCGCTACGCCGCGCAACTGGGGACAGATTATGGCCGGATCACCTTGCGCGATCCGCGTTCGCGCTGGGGATCGTGCACCTCTACGGGAAACCTCATGTATTCCTGGCGGCTTGTCATGGCTCCTGAGGCGGTGCTGGATTATGTGGCGGCCCATGAGGTGGCGCATCGGCTTGAGATGAACCACTCGGCCCGCTTCTGGGCTCATGTGGAACGCCTGTGTCCCGACTACGCGATACATCGACGCTGGTTGCGTGAGGAAGGTGAGCGCTTGCACGCATGGCGGTTCGACGCGGATTGACTTTTCGCCCATTGTGATCACAAGTGCGCCTATGATTACGCCGACGACCAGACTCTCCGATAATCCGACCGCAGCACATGACCGTATCTATCGGGCTTTGCGCTCGCGAATCATGCATGGGGAGTTTGCCCCCGGACAGGCGCTGACGCTGCGCGGTATCGGCAAGATGTTCGACGTCTCGATGACGCCTTCGCGCGAGGCGGTGCGGCGGCTGGTGGCTGATGGCGGGCTCAACCTCTCGGCATCCGGACGGGTCAGCACGCCGGAACTGTCGAACGAGCGTCTGGAAGAACTGGCCTCCATCCGTGCGTTGATCGAGCCAGAACTGGCCTCGCGCGCGCTTCCTCGGGCGCATATGGCACTGATCGAACGGCTTCAGACGATCAATGGCACCATCGCGGAGATGGTCGCCAAGCATGATGATGTCGGTTATATCCGCGCCAATCTGGACTTTCATCGAACCCTCTATCTGCGTGCACAGGCGCCTGCCATGTTGGCCTTGACCGAAACCGTCTGGCTGCAACTCGGACCGACGATGCGAGCACTCTATGCGAAGCTCAATCGCACGGAAGTGCCGCATAACCACCGCCTGATCGTGGCGGCGTTGCGTGCAGGGGACGAGCCGGGGTTGCGCCTTGCGGTGCGCTCGGATGTGACCAAAGGTTTGCGTATGCTTGCTATGTGACCTCGCGATTTGTGTGGCGTAGCTCTGTGACCCGATGACCTGAAATGCAGCTGGAAACGCGCCGTGATGTGGCCCGTAAACAATGCGCTTTTTAGCTGTCCTCAGATAATTTCAGAAAAATCTTAAAAAAGTGAAAATGGCGCGACGGAATGTCTGTCTTGCGGCGTTAGTGCTTGTGACTGTGAGCGCGAACGTGCCGATCACGCCTGTGTTATTGGCGGGATTTGTATGCGCCACGTTATGAGAAAAGAGAGATTCCGGCCCTTCTCACCCCCCCCGATGATGGGTCGGACGAGAGGGGACCGCCATTTTCGGCGGTCCCTTCTCACTTGTGATCGACTTGACCTTTTCTGTGCCACAGCGTTTTCTGCGGGTGCAGCAAAAGGAGACAGCCATGACACGCTATCTGGAAATGACGGAAATGATGACGCCGGATCTGGCGAATTTTTCCGGCAAGGTGCATGGCGGCGCATTGCTGCGGCTTCTGGATCTTGTCGCTTTCTCCTGTGCCTCGCGGTATTCTGGACAATATGCGGTGACGCTGTCTGTCGATCAGGTGATGTTCAAAGAGCCGATCCATGTGGGCGAGTTGGTGCATTGTAGGGCGACCGTGAATTATGTCGGTCGCAGTTCGATGGAGATCGGGATTCGGGTTGAGGCGGAGAACATTCGCACGCAAACCGTGCGGCATACGAATTCCTGCTATTTCACTATGGTGGCGGTGGATGAGAACGGGAAAACCGTTGAGGTGCCACGGTTTACGCCGGAGAGCGACGTGGATAAGCAACGCTGGCATGCGGCGGAGCTGCGCAAGGCATTGCGGCGTGAGCATGCGCAGCGGCTGGAAGAGGCGGCGTCTGGCACAGGCTGAAGCCCGATAAGTTCGGCGCGGTACAGGTCATAAAAAAGGCGCTCAAAGGAGCGCCTTTTCTGTTCGTTGAAACCCCGCGCCTTACGCGTGGATCGGACCGTCGCCACAGGCCAGAGCGGCCTCGCGCACGGCTTCCGAATAGGTCGGGTGCGCGTGGCAGGTCAGTGCGATGTCCTGAGCGGAGCCGCCATATTCCATTGCCACACAGATTTCGTGGATCATGTCGCCCGCTGCCGGACCGATGATCGCAGCGCCCAGAAGGCGGTCGGTTTCTGCGTCTGCAATGAGCTTCACGAAGCCATCGCCTTGGAACACGGCTTTGGCGCGGGCGTTGCCCATGAAGGAGAACTTGCCGACTTTGACCTTGCGGCCTTCTGCTTTCAGCTGCGCTTCGGTCTTGCCGACGGTGGCAACCTCCGGCGAAGTGTAGATCACGCCGGGGATCACGTCGTAATTCACATGGCCATGTTTGCCTGCAAGAACCTCAGCGACGGCCATGCCTTCGTCTTCGGCCTTGTGGGCGAGCATCGGGCCGACGATGGCGTCACCGATGGCGTAGATGCCGGGCACGTTGGTGGCCCAATGGGCGTCGGTTTTGACCTGCCCGCGGTCGGTGAATTCGACGCCAATCTCGGCGAGGCCCAGACCGTCGGTGAAAGGCTTGCGGCCCGTGGCAACCAGAACCACGTCGGCGTCAAGCACATGCTCGCTGTCGTCTTTCTTGAGCTTGTAGTTGACTTTGGCCTTGGTTTTGGACGCATCCACACCCTGAACAGCGGCGCCGAGAACGAATTTAAGGCCTTGTTTTTCAAGCAGCTTTTTGAAGGTGCGCTGAACGTCGGCATCCATGCCGGGGGTGATGAAATCCATGTATTCCACCACGGTCACTTCCGCGCCGAGACGGGCGTAGACGGAACCAAGCTCCAGACCGATCACACCGGCACCGATGACGGCGAGTTTCTTCGGAACTTTCGGCAGTTCCAGCGCGCCGGTGCTGTCCACAACCACGCCGCCTTCGTTGTTCACTTCAACGCCGGGCAGGGAGGTCGGCACAGAGCCGGAAGCGACGACGATATTCTTGGCCTCATGGACCTCGTCACCGACCTTGACCTTGCCCGCAGCCGGAATGGTCGCCCAGCCTTTGAGCCAGTCTACCTTGTTCTTTTTAAACAGGAATTCGATGCCGCCGGTGTTCTGGCCGACAACGTCATCCTTATAGGCTTTCATCTGGTTCCAGTCGACGGAAGGCGACTTGCCCTTGAGGCCCATGGCCGCGAAATTATGCTCGGCTTCGTGCAGATGATGGGTCGCGTTCAGCAGCGCCTTGGAGGGGATACAGCCCACGTTGAGGCAGGTGCCGCCCAGCGTCTCGCGGCCTTCAACCACGGCGGTCTTGAGGCCCAGTTGGGCGCAGCGAATGGCGGATACATAGCCGCCCGGACCCGCGCCGATGATGATTACGTCATAAGATGCCATGGTCTTCTCCTTGGTCTTTGAATTGGTCGTTTTCCAGTGTCGGACTTATGTCGGACAAGCGTCGGACAACCGTCGGGCATTTTTGATAGGCGCTCACAGAAGCGCCGCGATGAACAATATGGCACAACAGAGCATGGCCGTGACCCAGATCAGGGACCGCCACGGTTGCCAGCCAAAGGCATAAGCGGGCACATAGAGCATCCGCGCGATGAGATAGACAGAGGCCGCCGCCACGGTGACGGTGCTCGACTGACCCGAAAGGTGGATCAGGAGCACACCCGCCGCGAAGAACGGAAACATCTGGATATGATTGTCATAGGCCCGCAGCATCCGCGCGGTGCCCACACGCATCTCGCGTGACGGCGCACGGTCGCGTGGGCTTGTCGTGTAACCCTGCCCGAGATCTACATTCGCCATGTAGGACGCCACCGCGAATTGCGCGATGTGCAAGAGGCCTACGAGGGCGAGGAGGGTGAGGAGCGGGGTCATGATCATACATATTTCCCGAGCGACGAATTGAACTTTCGGCTCGTGGTGTAATCACATTTTTCGTTGTCACACTCGCAGATGTGTTTCTCAACACCGTCATGCATAGTCGGGATAACTTCAGTAATTTGTAATCTGCCTGTTCTGCACTTTGGGCAAGTTGTTCCATCACGGATTTCGGATATTTGGACCTCTAGCTCCGCGACCAGTGCTTTAGCGTCCGCAAGTGCAATTTTCGTATCGGCAAGTGCATCCGTTAATTCTGCGAGCTTCAGTTTGAAACTCGATTCATCAACGGAGCGATCGATGTCTCTTAGTTCTTTGGCTATTCCGATTGCTTGGGTAGCTGCCGAAAGGCCCGTGAGAATATCCATCGCAAAACCTCTACGGAAAAACGAGGCCACCTCAAAATCAATGAGGTGGCCCGAATGACTTACAGATCCATCAGCAGACGGCGCGGGTCTTCGAGCGCTTCTTTGACGCGCACGAGGAAGGTCACGGCGCCTTTGCCGTCCACGATCCGGTGGTCATAGGAGAGCGCCAGATACATCATCGGACGGATCACAACCTGACCGTTGATGGCCATCGGGCGGTCCTGAATCTTGTGCATCCCGAGGATACCGGATTGCGGGGGGTTCAGGATCGGGGAGGACATCAGCGAGCCGTAGACACCACCGTTGGAGATAGTGAAGGTGCCGCCTTGCATCTCTGCCATAGAGAGCTTGCCGTCACGGGCGCGTTTGCCTTTTTCGGCGATGGCTTTTTCGATCTCGGCAAAGGACATGCTGTCGGCATCGCGGATCACAGGAACCACGAGACCCTGCGGCGTGCCAGCGGCAACACCCATGTTCACGTAGTTCTTGTAGATGATGTCGGTGCCGTCGATTTCGGCGTTCACTTCCGGCACTTCCTTGAGCGCGTGGCAGCAGGCCTTGGTGAAGAAGGACATGAAGCCGAGGCGCACGCCGTGTTTCTTCTCGAAAAGGTCTTTATACTCTTTGCGCAGAGCCATCACTTCGGTCATGTCCACCTCGTTATAAGTGGTGAGCATGGCGGCGGTGTTTTGCGACTCTTTGAGGCGACGCGCGATGGTTTGACGGAGTTTCGTCATTTTCACGCGCTCTTCGCGGGCGGCGTCTGCGACCGGACGCGGAGCAGCAGGGGCTGCGGCGGGGGCCGGAGTTGCCGCCGGTTTGTTGAGCGCGTTGAGCACATCTTCTTTCATGATGCGACCGTCTTTGCCGGTGCCTGTGACGGAGGCGGCATCAACGCCTTTTTCGGCCATCAGCTTATTGGCGGACGGTGCGTTTTCGACGTCTTTGCCAGCGGAAGCCGCAGGGGCGGCAGCCGGAGCGGCAGCAGCAGGATCGGAGGCAGCGCCCGCGCCGGAGGACATTTCAGCCAGTTTGCCACCTGCGGCAACCGTGTCGCCCTCATTGGCGATGATCGCGGTCAGGGTGCCAGCGGCAGGGGCGGGCACTTCGACGGAGACCTTGTCGGTTTCCAGTTCGCAGAGCATTTCGTCGGCTTCGAAGCTGTCACCCACGGCTTTGAACCATGTGGCAACGGTGGCTTCGGTCACGGATTCGCCGAGGGTCGGCACCATGATGTCGACGGTTTCGGATGCGCCGGAGGCCGCAGCCGCAGGAGCGGCGGCAGCTTTCGGGGCGGGGGCGGCACCTTCGCCAGCGTTCAGCGTGGCCAGCAGCGCGTCAACGCCGACAGTTGTGCCTTCGGCGGCGACGATTTCGCCCAGTGTGCCTGCGGCGGGGGAGGGCACTTCGACAGTGACCTTGTCGGTTTCCAGCTCGCAGAGCATTTCGTCAACAGCCACAGCATCGCCCGGTTTCTTGAACCAGGTGGCGACGGTGGCCTCGGTGACGGATTCACCTAGGGTCGGGACGCGGACTTCAACGGACATGTGATTACCCTTCGATATTGAGCGCATCGTTCACGAGCGCCGTTTGTTGTGCTTTGTGCTGAGATGCCAGACCCGTTGCGGGCGAGGCGGAGGCGGCACGTCCGGCATAGACCGGGCGCGTGTGCTTGGCACCGATACGTGTCAGCACCCATTCGATATTCGGCTCGACAAAGGTCCAGCCGCCCTGGTTCTTGGGCTCTTCCTGACACCAGACGATCTCGGCGTTTTTGAAGCGTTCAAGCTCCTTGACCATCGAGAGCGCGGGGAAGGGGTAGAACTGTTCGAGACGCAGGATGTAGGTGTCGTCCTTGCCGGCGGTGTCGCGGGCCTCAAGCAGGTCGTAGTAGACCTTGCCGGAGCAGATCACGACGCGTTTAATGTCCTTGTCCGCTTTGAGTTTGATCTGGGATTTGTCGGTGCCGTAGGTGGCATCGGCATCGTCCCAGAGGATGCGGTGGAAGGAGGAGCCATCGGTGAAATCGGCGGCGACGGAGGTGGCGAGTTTGTGACGCAGAAGCGATTTCGGCGTCATCAGGACCAGCGGCTTGCGGTAGGAGCGGTGCAGCTGGCGACGCAAGATGTGGAAGTAGTTCGCCGGTGTCGTGCAGTTTGCGACGATCCAGTTGTCCTGACCACACATTTGCAAGAAGCGTTCGAGGCGTGCGGAGGAGTGTTCCGGACCCTGACCTTCAAAGCCGTGGGGCAGGAGCATCACCAGACCGGACATCCGCAGCCATTTCGATTCACCCGAAGAGATGAACTGGTCGAACATGATCTGCGCGCCGTTGGCGAAGTCGCCGAACTGGGCTTCCCAGAGGGTCAGCGCGTTGGGTTCGGCCAGCGAGTAGCCGTATTCAAAGCCCAGCACCGCATATTCGGAGAGCATCGAGTCGATGACCTCGTAATGGGCCTGCCCTTCGCGGATGTGGTTGAGCGGGTAGTAGCGATCTTCGGATTTCTGGTCGATCAGGGCGGAGTGGCGCTGCGAGAAGGTGCCGCGCGTGGAGTCCTGACCGGCGAGGCGGACCGGATAGCCTTCGGTCAGAAGCGAGCCGAAAGCCAGTGCTTCGCCGGTGGCCCAGTCAAAGCCCTTACCCTCTTCGAACATCTTGGCCTTGGCCTGAAGCTGACGCGCCACGGTTTTGTGCAGATTGACGTCGTCCGGTGCGCTCGTGAGAGCGCGCCCGACCTGCGCCATGGTGTCTTCGGAGATGAAGGTCTGCCCGCGCTGGTATTCGTCGCCTTCGCGGTTGATGTGCGACCACCGCCCGTCGAGCCAGTCGGCCTTGTTCGGCTTGTAGGTCTTACCCGCTTCGAACTCGTCGTTGAGATGGGCCTGGAAGGCCGCTTTCATATCCTCGATCTCGCCCTCGGGGATGAGACCGTCCTTGACGAGACGTTCGGTGTAAAGCTGGAGCGTGGTCTTGTGCCGCTTGATGTTGGTATACATCTGCGGGTTGGTGAACATCGGCTCGTCGCCTTCGTTGTGACCGAAGCGGCGGTAGCAGAAGATGTCGATCACCACGTCCTTGTGGAACTTCTGACGGAATTCTGTGGCCACTTTGGCCGCGTGGACCACGGCTTCCGGATCGTCGCCGTTGACGTGGAAGATCGGGGCCTCGACCATCAGTGCGATGTCGGTCGGGTAGGGCGAGGAGCGCGAGAAGTGCGGCGCTGTGGTGAAGCCGATCTGGTTGTTCACAACGATATGGATCGTGCCGCCTGTGCGGTGACCGCGCAGGCCGGACAGACCGAAACATTCGGCCACGACGCCCTGACCGGCAAAGGCGGCATCCCCGTGCAGCAGCACCGGAATGACCGAAGTGCGCTCGGGATCGTTGTTCTGGTCGGTCTTGGCGCGGGCCTTGCCGAGCACAACGGGGTTCACCGCCTCAAGGTGCGAGGGGTTCGCTGTGAGCGAGAGGTGGACCTTGTTGCCATCAAACTCGCGGTCGGAGGACGCGCCGAGGTGATATTTCACATCGCCGGAGCCGTCCACATCGTCGGGTTTGAAGGACCCCCCCTGAAATTCGTTGAAAATCGCGCGGTAGGGTTTGCTCATCACGTTCGCCAGAACGGAAAGGCGACCACGGTGCGGCATGCCGATGACGATCTCTTTCGCGCCGAGGTTGCCGCCGCGTTTGATGATCTGTTCCATCGCCGGAATGAGGCTTTCGCCGCCATCAAGCCCGAAGCGTTTCGTGCCCATGTATTTCACATGCAGGAATTTCTCGAAACCTTCGGCCTCGACCAGCTTGTTCAAAATGGCGCGGCGGCCATTCTTGGTGAACTGGATTTCCTTGCCGAAACCTTCGATCCGCTCTTTGAGCCAGCCGGCCTGTTCCGGATCGGAGATGTGCATGTATTGCAGCGCGAATGTGCCGCAATAGGTGCGTTTCACGATGTCGAGGATCTGGCGCATGGAGGCGTGTTGCAGCCCTAGCACGTTGTCGATGAAGATCGGACGATCCATGTCGGCTTCGGTAAAGCCGTAGGTGCGCGGATCAAGCTCCGGATGGGGCTCTTCGTCACGCATCTTGAGCGGGTCGAGATCGGCGATGAGGTGGCCGCGAATACGATAGGCGCGGATGATCATGATGGCGCGGATGCTGTCGAGCACGGCGCGTTTGACCTGATCTTCGGAGATGGCCACGCCTTTTTCGGCGGCTTTTTCCTTGATCTTCTGACCGGCTTTTTCGGCAGCAGCCGGTTCGGCCCACTGACCGTCGAGCGCATGGGTCAGTTCGTCATCAGGGACCGGCGGCCAGTCCGAACGACCCCAAGAGGGCCCCGCCGCTTCTGCGGTGACATCATTCGCCGCATCTCCAAGGGATTTGAAGAACTCGGCCCAAGAGGCGTCTACGGAAGACGGGTCTTGGGTATATTTCGCGTAAACTTGTTCGAGATATTCCGCGTTATGCCCCTGCATGAAGGAGGAGGCATGGAAGATGTCATTGGGGCTATGGTCGTTCATCGGTGTGACCTTAATTAGGGGGCGTATCCGTTTCGAGGGCAGGCACGCATCGCCTTTTGTGGGTGCGCCTGCGCCCTTCTTTAACAAAGGGCGCAGGCGAATTTTGTCAACTGCACCTGAACAGGTGCGTGCAGGCCTTAGCCTTTGGCAATGGCTTCCTGCACAGCTTCGCCAAGCGTTGCGGGGCTGTCTGCAACCACGATACCGGCAGATTTCATGGCTTCGATCTTGCTTTCCGCATCACCTTTGCCACCGGCGACGATGGCGCCAGCGTGGCCCATGCGGCGGCCCGGAGGCGCTGTGCGACCGGCGATGAAACCGGCGGTGGGTTTCCAGCGGCCTTTTTTCTTCTGCTCGGCGAGGAACTCGGCGGCTTCTTCTTCGGCGGAGCCACCGATTTCACCGATCATGATGATGGAGGTGGTTTCCGGATCGTCGAGGAACATGTCGAGCACGTCGATATGCTCCGTGCCTTTGATCGGGTCGCCGCCGATGCCCACAGCGGTGGACTGGCCAAGGCCCAGATCGGAAGTCTGTTTCACAGCTTCATAGGTCAGTGTGCCGGAGCGGGAGACAACACCCACGGAGCCACGCTTGTGGATGTGGCCCGGCATGATGCCGATTTTGCACGCATCCGGCGTGATGACACCGGGGCAGTTCGGGCCGATGAGGCGCGAAGAGCTGTCTGCGAGGGCGCGTTTCACCTTCATCATGTCGAGCACCGGAATGCCCTCGGTGATGCAGATGATCAGCTCCATTTCGGCGTCGATCGCTTCGAGGATCGAGTCGGCTGCGAAGGGCGGGGGCACATAGATCACGGAAGCATTGGCTTCGGTGACGTGTTTCGCCTCATGCACGGAGTTGAACACGGGCAGGTCGAGGTGGGTTTGACCGCCTTTGCCCGGAGTAACACCGCCGACCATTTTGGTGCCGTAAGCGATGGCCTGTTCGGAGTGGAAGGTGCCTTGCGAGCCAGTGAGACCCTGACAGATGACCTTGGTGTTTTCGTCTACGAGAATTGCCATGTCTGTTAGCCCTTCACTGCTTTAACGATTTTCTGGGCGCCGTCTTTGAGATCGTCGGCTGCGATAACATCGAGGCCGGAGTTGTTGATGATCTCTTTGCCGAGCTCCACGTTGGTGCCTTCGAGGCGGACAACGAGCGGAACCTTGAGGCCCATTTCTTTCACGGCTGCGATCACGCCTTCGGCGATGATGTCACAACGCATGATGCCGCCGAAGATGTTCACGAGGATGCCTTTGACGTTGTCGTCAGAGGTGATGATCTTGAACGCTTCGGTGACTTTTTCTTTGGTCGCGCCGCCGCCTACGTCGAGGAAGTTGGCCGGTTCTGCGCCGTAGAGTTTGATGATGTCCATGGTGGCCATCGCAAGACCGGCACCGTTCACCATGCACCCGATTTCACCGTCAAGCGCGATGTAGTTCAGGTCGTGTTGGGAAGCAGCCAGTTCTTTCGGGTCTTCTTCGGTCTCGTCGCGCAGCTCGACAATGTCGGGGTGGCGATAGAGCGCGTTGCCGTCAAAGCCGACTTTCGCGTCGAGCACTTTGATGTTGCCATCGGGCATGACGATCAGCGGGTTGATTTCCAGCTGTTCCATGTCTTTTTCGATGAAGGCCTGATAAAGCTGGCCCATCAGTTTGACGCATTGTTTGACCTGTGCGCCTTCAAGGCCGAGGGCGAAAGCAACGCGGCGGCCGTGGAAGGCCTGATAGCCGGTGGCCGGATCGACAGAGAAGGACAGGATTTTCTCGGGCGTTGCCGCAGCAACTTCTTCGATGTCCATGCCGCCCTCGGTGGAGCAGACGAAAGACACGCGCGAGGTCTGGCGGTCGACGAGCAGGGCGAGGTAGAGTTCGCGGTCAATGTCGGAACCGTCTTCGATGTAGATGCGGTTGACCTGTTTGCCTGCCGGACCGGTCTGGTGCGTGACGAGGGTCTTGCCCAACATCTTCTTCGCTTCTTCTGCGGCTTCTTCCACAGATTTCGCGAGGCGCACGCCGCCTTTTTCGCCAGCATCGGCTTCGACGAATTTACCCTTGCCGCGTCCGCCTGCGTGGATCTGGGCTTTGACAACCCAAAGCGGGCCGTCGAGCTCGCCGGCCGCAGATTTCGCGTCGGCAGCGCTCAGGACAGCGCGACCGTCAGAAACCGGAGCGCCGTATTCCTTGAGAAGGGCTTTCGCCTGATACTCGTGGATGTTCATTAGAGATATCCTCTCCCTGGTTCGATTGCCCCGTATATGGCATTTGCCGGAGGGCATAAGAAATGGTTTTTTCCGTGATTGGCGGTAAAACGCGCGTGTTTTCAGTTTTTGTGATCACAGGAAACTTTCGTGTGATCACAAATTCCATTTTCTATCCGATTTCCGAATCACCTCGCGGAATTTTGCATCATTTGGCGTTTTTAGTAGCGGCGACAGTTTTACAATCTGTGTATCCGTTCGCCCAGCGCGACGCTTTTACGCGGCAGTGCACAGATCGATTTCCTTGTCCGAAAGGGGCAAGGGGCGTAGTTATATAGCAAGACTCACTCACAGACAGTTCGGGGATCATCATGTATAAATCGGAGAAAAAAGCCGCTCTGGCGCTCGTGGCCGTTCTGGCGACACCCCTTGCGGCGCAAGCGGCAGACTTCAGCCTGTCCGTTTACGGCGGCTACCAAACGGCCCCGCACAGCAGCGTGTCCGGCAACGACGGCGTCGACACTTTCGACTTCACCACAGGGTGGGAAGGCAAGAGCTTTGACATGCCGCCCTATTACGGTGTGCGCGGCACCTACTGGGTGAGCGAGACCTTCGGCTGGATCGCGGATTTCACGCACAGCAAGGTCTATGCCGACGAAGACGACATGGCCGATAACGGATTTTCGACGCTGGAATTTACCGACGGGCTGAACAACCTGACGGTTGGTCCGATCTGGCGCTGGCCGGGGGCTTGGGACAAGTTCACGCCTTATGCGAGCGTCTCGGCAGGGATCATCATTCCGCATGTCGAAGTGACCACCGACAACACCGACACGTTGGAATACCAGATCGCAGGGCCGACCATCGCGCTGGTCCTCGGGGCGAGCTACGAGTTGAACGACCGCTGGGATTTGTTCACCGAATATAAGGGCAGCTATAGCCAGCTTGACGTTGATCTGGACGGCGGCGGCAACCTTGAAAGTGACATCATCACCAACGCTTTGAACTTCGGTGTGACCTATAAGTTCTGATCTCTGATCGGCAAGTGAACGAAATGGCCGGGCCCCGTGGTGTCCGGCTTTTTCATGTCCATTTTCATGTCCGGAGGCTGCTCACATCTCCAGACCGGCCTTGACGAGAATGTCATGGTCGCGGTCACGCAAGAGACTGTCGAAATGGGCGCGGGAGAGATCCAGCCCGTCGCAATCTTTCGGAAAGAACGGCTCGGGCTGGAGCAGGCCCAATGTCCAGAGCGCGTCAGCTTGTTGCGGTGTGAGAGATTGCACCCCGTTGACCATGCGCAGGATTTCCTGCGGGCGGTCCGCATGGCTGCGGGTGAACCTGTGTTGCGCCTCGCGGGCCTCACCGATCTTGCGTTTCGGGCCGGAGTAATTCTCGAAGGACTTTTTTAACAGTTTTATGGCGTAATGTAGCGGCGTTAGCCCGTCGAAATGGAGCAACAAGCGCTGGTGTATCCTATCGAGTCGTGGCTTCGGGCCGTCTCCCACGGCTTTGGGGTGGTGAACCCCGAGTTCCCAGTCGTGACCGGTCGGGGTGATGGTTTTGCCGACCCGATGCCCCGTGAGGCCGAAGGCGAGGAACTTGGCGAAGCGGCCATAGAGCGCCTTCGCGTCTTCGGGGGTGAAGTTTGTCGGATGGCGGAAGCCGCCCGCGAAGATCGTGTCCTGCACCGTGTCGGGCAGGTAGACCCGCTCGGCATTGCGCACGACCAGCCCCTTGTTGCGGTCGGCTTTGGCCAAGGCGTTGGAAAGCGCCTGACCGTCGGCGATGAACTCGTCCACGTCGCAATGCAGAACCCAGTCGCAATTCGTGCGCCTGTAGACGTATGTGGCAACGAATTTCTGCCGCCCCGTGTGGCGCTCCGGTCGGCGGCCACGGTTTTCGCGGTCCCAGAAGGCCTGATCGCAGGTGGTGATGAAGATGCCGTCGCGGTCTCCGATCAACCTTGCGACGTCGGGGTTGGGACGGTCGAGGAAAATGTGAACCTCCCGCGCACCAATGGCGCGGGTGTGACGCGCAAAGGCGGCGATCAGCGGGGCGGGCTCGTCACCAAGCGAGGCCACAGCCCATGTCGGCGTGGCTTCGGGCGGCGTGGCCTCACGCGTGTCCGGTAAATCTGTCATGTCCGATGGGGTCAAAGGTCCAAACCAGTCTCAAATCAAAACCATGCCGGAACGTAACAGCGCAGCGCCCACACCGAAACACAAAAAAGCCCGCAGGATGAACTGCGGGCTTTCGGTGATTTTTCAGATTGCGCGCTGACTTAGGCCAGCGAACCGTCGATGGCTTTACAAGCTTCGACGAGGCCTTTCACAGCTTCGACGGATTTGTCGAACATGACTTGCTCGTCTTTGGTGAGCTTGATGTCGACAACTTTTTCGATGCCGCCAGCGCCGATCACGGTGGGCACGCCCACATACATGTCGTTCACGCCGATCTCGCCGTTGCAATAGGCCGCGCAGGGCAGGACGCGTTTCTGGTCTTTGAGGTAGGCTTCGGCCATCTCGATCGCGGAGGTTGCCGGAGCGTAGAAGGCGGAGCCGGTTTTCAGCAGGCCAACGATTTCGGCGCCACCGTCACGGGTGCGCTGAACGATTGCGTCCAGTTTCTCTTGCGTGGTCCAGCCCATCTCGATGAGGTCGGGCAGCGGGATACCGGCAACGGTGGAGTAGCGCACGGAGGGCACCATCGTGTCGCCGTGACCGCCCAGAACGAATGCGGTGACGTCTTTCATGGAGACACCGAATTCGACGGAGAGGAAGTGACGGAAACGCGCGGAGTCGAGCACGCCAGCCATGCCGCAGACTTTGTTCGCCGGAAGGCCGGAGAATTTCTGCAGTGCCCAGACCATCGCGTCGAGCGGGTTGGTGATGCAGATCACAAAGGCGTCGGGGGCGTGTTTGGCAATGCCTTCACCCACGGATTTCATGACTTTGAGGTTGATGCCGAGCAGGTCGTCGCGGGACATGCCGGGCTTGCGTGCCACACCGGCGGTCACGATGCAGACGTCTGCGCCAGCGATATCTTCGTAGGATTGGGTGCCGGACATGGTGGCATCGAACCCTTCGGAAGGGCCGGATTCAGCGATGTCGAGGGCTTTGCCTTCGGGCAGGCCTTCAGCGATGTCGAAAAGGACAACGTCGCCGAGTTCTTTCAGGGCTGCAAGGTGGGCAAGTGTGCCGCCGATATTGCCAGCGCCGATAAGGGCAATCTTGGGTCGGGCCATGTGTCAGTCTCCAATCAGTTGGTGAGATTGGCGCATGGGTAGCCCTTTGCAGGCATTCGTGCAAGTCTGTGCTGCGCTGCCGCGTTCAGGTTTTCGCTAGCGTTAGCGATAACCCGACTGTATTCGCATAAGAAAATATCCCGGTTTGACAAGGCCCCCGTGATGACGCTGGATTTCAATTTCTACCTTTTCGCCCTTCCTGCCGTGATGTTCGCGGGGATCTCCAAGGGCGGTTTCGGCTCTGCCGCGGCCTTTGCAGCCACGCCTTTTCTGGCTTTGATTCTCTCGCCGGGGCAGGCGGTGGGGCTGATGTTGCCCTTGCTGATGGTCATGGATGTGACGGCGCTCAAGCTGTTCTGGCGCAAGTGGGACATGCGGGTGTCGGCAATCCTGATCCTTGGCGCTGTTCCCGGAATTGTGATCGGCGCGCTGTTATATGGCGTCGCGGATCCGGCGGTGTTCAAGCTGATGATCGGACTGGTGGCCGTGGGATTCGTGGCGTGGCAACTGGCGAAGGCGCGGCACTGGATCAAGCCGCCGAAACGCGAACTGGGCACGGGCGCGGGGCTGGCGTGGGGCGGTGTCACCGGTCTCACGAGTTTCATTTCCCATGCCGGAGGACCGCCCGCCGCCGTTTATCTTTTGTCCAAGCGGCTGGACAAGACGACTTATCAGGCGACCTCGGTTGTGGTGTTCTGGGCGATCAATGCGATGAAGGTCGTGCCCTATTCCATGGTAGGTATTTTCACCAAGGAAAGCATGATTGCGGACCTGACCTTGGTGCCGGTGGCGGTTCTGGGCGTGTTTGCCGGTGTCTGGATGCATCATAGAGTGCCGGAAAAGCTGTTTTTCGGGCTGACCTATGTGTTTCTGGTGATCACGGGCGGCAAGCTGATCTGGGAAGCGCTGGCGGGATAGGTCTTGCGGCAACGGGTCTGGGCTTGTCCGCAGGTGTCTGCACGGTGTTTGACGCGATAAATTCTGCGCTGCGGAAAATTTACCCTTGCGGAATGGTTCATTTTTGTGGCCTCTTGCGCAACAATATTGCGGAGGAAAAGAATCAATGACCGAACTCGCCACTCGCCCCTATCGCTCGGCTCTCTATATTCCCGGATCAAAGGAACGTGCGCTGGAAAAGGCCAAGGGTCTGGCCTGTGATGCCATTCTCTTTGATCTCGAAGATGCGGTTGCGCCCGATGAAAAGACCAAGGCGCGCGGGTTGCTGCAAGAGGTTCTGGCTCAAGGCGGCTATGGCAACCGCGCCAAGATCGTGCGTGTGAACGGGTTCGACACCGAATGGGGCCGCGATGATGTGGCGGCTTTTGTCGGTGCGGATATTGACGGGATACTCCTGCCGAAGGTGGAAAGCGCCGAAATGGTCGAAGCGCTGGCGCAGGCCATCCCCGATGTGCCGCTCTGGGCGATGATGGAGACCCCGCTGGGGATGCTCAACGCCGCAGAGATTGCCGCCCATCCGCGGATGGCGGGGTTTGTCATGGGGACCAATGATCTGGCGAAAGAGCTGAACACACGTTTCCGCGCCGACCGTCTGCCGATGATGGGCGGGCTGCACCTGTGCCTGATCGCGGCGAAAGCCTACGGTATTGTGGTGCTTGATGGCGTCTATAATGCGTTCAAGGACGAAGAGGGCCTCAAGGCGGAATGTGAACAGGGCCGCGACATGGGTTTTGACGGCAAGACCCTGATCCATCCGGCGCAACTGGCGGTCGCCAACGCGGCATTTGCCCCGACGGAGGCGGAGATCGACCTCGCACAGCGCCAGATCGCAGCTTTCGAGGAAGCCGAGGCGAAGGGTGAGGGGGTTGCCGTAGTGGATGGCAAGATCGTGGAGAATCTGCATATCGTGACAGCGCGGGCGACGCTCGCGAAACATGAAGCCATTCAAGCCATGGGGTAACGCACACCCCGTGGAGAGGAGACAGCGATGCTCATTCTTATTCTCGGGGTTCTGCTTTGGGCCGCAGCCCATATGTTCAAACGTCTGATGCCCGAGCGGCGGGCGCAGATGGGGGACAAAGGGCGCGGGGCCGTGGCGCTGGCGCTTGTTGCGTCCGTCATTCTGATGGTGGTCGGCTACAAGATGGCTGCCGAGATCTTTGTCTGGGCACCGCCCTATTTCCTGCGTCACCTCAATAACCTGATGGTGCTGGTCGCGATCTATATGATGAGTCCCGCGCCGAAAAAGGGCGTGATCCTCAACGGACTGCGTCACCCGATGCTCTTGGGCTTTGCGCTCTGGGCGGTGGCGCACCTTATGGTCAACGGCGATCTGGCCTCGATCATCCTGTTCGGTGGACTGCTGGTCTGGGCGCTGACGGAAATCGCGCTCATCAACCGCGCGGAAGGCGCGTGGGCAGGGCGGGAGAAGGGAAGCCTCGGCAAGGATGCGATGTTCTTTGTCGCCTCCGTCGTGCTTTACGGCGTGATCGGGTATATCCACACAGTTGTCGGCCCGTCGCCGTTTCCAATGTGAGGAAGAGATCATGAAAGCCTACAGGCTCCTGACCGAAGAAGACACATCCGCCTTTTGTCACAAGGTGACAGAGGCTTTGAGCAAGGGGTGGGAGCTTTACGGCTCGCCCTCCTACGCCTTTGACGCAAGCACGGGAAAGATGCGTTGCGCGCAGGCGGTTATTAAAGAGGCCGACGGGGAATATGACCCGGAGGTGAAACTGGGAGGACTTTGAAGTGAATGCATGTCGCGTGAAAACCAATCCGGGGCGCTTTTTCGAGGACTATAGAGTGGGGCAGGTGATCGAACACGCTGTGCCGCGCACCGTGTCCGGCGGAGAACGCGCGCTCTATCATGCGCTCTATCCGGCGCGACATGCGCTTTATTCGTCCGATGAATTTGCCGAGAGCTGCGGGTTGTCGGGCAGTCCTGTGGATGACCTGATCGCCTTTCATGTGGTCTTTGGCAAAACCGTGCCCGATATTTCGCTCAATGCCGTGGCGAACCTCGGTTATGCGGAGGGGCGCTGGCTGAAACCTGTTTATACGGGAGACACGCTGCGCTCCGTGTCCGAGGTGATCGGGCTGAAGCAGAATTCCAATGGCAAATCCGGTGTGGTCTGGGTGCGGACCACGGGGCTGAACCAGTTTGACGAGCCGGTGCTGGAATATGTCCGCTGGGTCATGGTGCGCAAAGGCGATCTGGACGCCCCCGCGCCGGAGACGGTGATCCCAGACCTGTCAAAGGTGGTGGCCCCTGAGGCGCTGGTGATTCCCGAGGGGCTGGATTTCCTCAAATACAACTTCACTCTGGCCGGAGAGCCGCACCGTTGGGCCGATTACGAGATCGGCGAGAAGATCGACCATGTGGACGGGGTGACGATTGAAGAGCCCGAACACATGATGGCCACACGGCTCTGGCAGAACACGGCGAAGGTGCATTTCGATGCCACCAACCGCGAAGATGGCAAGCGGCTGATCTATGGCGGCCATGTGATTTCCATGGCGCGGGCGCTGTCGTTCAACGGTCTGGCCAATGCGCAGATGATTGTGGGGCTGAACGGTGGGGCACATGCCAACCCCTGTTTTACGGGCGACACCGTGCGGGCCTATTCCGAGGTGCTCGACAAGGCGGAGACCACCGCGCCCGGTGTCGGCGCGCTCCGGTTGCGGCTTGTGGCCTATAAACACGGCGCGCCGGAGTTTGCCTACAAGACGGAGGAGGGGAAATATCACCCCGATGTGCTGCTGGATCTGGACTACTGGGCCGTTGTGCCACTGTAGGCCGCAGGGCTTTGTGGATTTGTGATCGCAAACGGGGGCGCGACGATGTTCGCGGCCCCGTTTTTTCGTGTTTCGGGCGCGGAACAGGTGCTAAACCTTATAAAAACCCTAGGAAAATGGGTTTTGGTGATATTTGTGATCACTGACGGTTTCTTGTGATCACAGAAGGCGTTTTCCTGCATTTTAGACGCCAGAAACCGTTCACTTTAGCGCTCACAGGTGGTGACTCCGAGGCAGAAAGGTATAATACAGAGAGCAACTTTAACGCATCAATCGTGAAAGGACGCCACCATGGCTGATGTGAATCGCGGTAACCGACCGCTCTCTCCGTTCATGATCGGACCGTATTATCGACCACAAATGACGTCGATCTCGTCGATCATGGTTCGTATCACCGGCATTGCCTCGCTGGGGTCTGTCTTCCTTGTGATCTGCTGGTTCCTCGCAGCGGCAACCTCCGAGTCGGCATTCAACTGTTTCAACGACCTTTACGGGAGCTGGATCGGCAATATCGTCATGCTCGCGGCCGCTTGGGCCATCTGGTATCACATGCTGGGTCGTGTCCGTCACGTGATCTGGGATTTCGGCTACTGCCTCGACGTAGAGACTTCCGAGAAAATGGGCTGGGGCATGTTTATCGGGGCGACTGTCCTGACCGTGCTGACGGCTCTTGTGTTTCTGATTTTCTGAAGGGGCTGGCCATGAATTATCTCACTGACCGCAAACGGGCAACGGGTCTGGGCGCTGGGCATACCGGCGCGGCACATCACTGGCTGACGATCGCGACGTCGATCTCGCTGGCCATCCTCGTGCCGCTTTTCATTTTCACTTTCGGATATGCCGTGGGCCATTCCTATGAAGAGGTGCTGGCCTTTTACAGCAACCCCTGCATAGCGATCATCACGGCGCTCTGCCTCGTGGGCGGAATTATCCATCTGAAGACCGAAGTGGACGAAGCCGTCGAGGATTACATCGGGGGCATCAAACGCAAGCTGACGCTGATCGCGGTCGCAGGCTTTTGCTATGCCCTGATGGCCACCGGCCTTTTCGCCCTTTTGAAACTCGCCATTCAGTGATGCGCGGCAAGGAATAAAGACAATGACAGCAGCATATGAATATGAAACCCACGAATACGACGTCGTCGTCGTTGGCGCCGGTGGTTCTGGTCTGCGTGCGACTCTCGGCATGGCCGAACAGGGCCTGCGCACAGCCTGTGTGACCAAGGTGTTCCCGACGCGCTCGCACACCGTGGCCGCGCAAGGCGGGATCGCCGCATCGCTTTCCAACATGGGGCCGGACAACTGGCAGTGGCATATGTATGACACGGTCAAGGGCTCCGACTGGCTCGGCGACACGGATGCGATGGAATATCTCGCCCGCGAAGCGCCCAAGGCGGTTTACGAGCTTGAGCATTACGGCGTGCCGTTCTCGCGCACCGAAGAGGGCAAGATCTACCAGCGTCCTTTCGGCGGCCACACCACCGAATTCGGTGAAGGCCCGCCCGTGCAACGGACCTGTGCTGCGGCCGACCGGACCGGTCACGCGATCCTGCACACGCTTTACGGCCAGTCCGTCAAGGAAAAGGCCGAGTTCTACATCGAATATTTCGCAATCGACCTGATCATGTCCGAAGACGGCCAGTGTCAGGGTGTTCTGTGCTGGAAACTCGATGACGGGACGTTCCACCTGTTCTCCGCGAAGATGGTTGTGCTTGCGACAGGCGGCTATGGCCGTGCGTTCTTCTCCGCGACTTCTGCCCACACCTGCACCGGCGACGGTGGCGGCATGGTGGCACGCGCGGGTCTTGCGCTGCAGGATATGGAATTCGTGCAGTTCCACCCGACCGGCATCTACGGCTCCGGCTGTCTGATCACCGAGGGTGCGCGCGGCGAAGGCGGTTATCTGACCAACTCCGAAGGCGAGCGTTTCATGGAACGCTACGCACCGACCTATAAAGACCTCGCCCCGCGTGACTATGTGTCCCGCTCCATGACGATGGAAATTCGTGAAGGTCGCGGTGTTGGTGAACATAAAGACCACATCTACCTGAACCTCAGCCACCTGCCCGCCGAAGCCTTGGCGCTGCGTCTGCCGGGGATTTCGGAATCTGCGAAGATTTTCGCAGGTGTGGATGTGACCAAGGAGCCGATTCCGGTTCTGCCGACCGTGCACTACAACATGGGCGGTATTCCGACCAACTATCACGGTGAGGTTCTGAACCCGACCAAAGACAACCCGACCGCAGTCGTTCCGGGCCTGATGGCCGTGGGCGAGGCGGGCTGTGCCTCTGTGCATGGTGCGAACCGTCTCGGGTCCAACTCGCTGATCGACCTCGTGGTCTTCGGGCGTGCCGCCGCGATCCGCGCCGGTGAAATCCTCAAGCCGGGTGCTCCGAATCCGGTTCTGAACATGGCGTCTGTCGAGAAGGCCTTTGACCGTTTCGACAACATCCGCCATGCGAAGGGCAACATCCCGACCGCCGAGTTGCGTCTTGAAATGCAGCGCACGATGCAATCCGACGCAGCCGTGTTCCGCACCGACAAGACCCTCAAAGAGGGCGTCGAGAAAATGACCGCAATCGCGGCCAAGCTGGACGATCTGCATGTCACCGACCGCACGCTAGTGTGGAACTCCGATCTGATGGAGACGCTGGAGCTGACGAACCTGATGCCGAACGCTCTGGCCACCATTCACGGTGCTGAAGCGCGTAAGGAATCCCGTGGCGCCCACGCGCATGAGGATTATCCGGAGCGGGACGACAAGAACTGGCGCATCCACACGATTTCGCGTGTCGATGGCAACAAGGTTGATCTGAGCTATCGCCCGATCATCGAAGCCCCGCTTACGACCGAAGACGAGGGCGGGATCAGCCTCGAAAAGATCGCTCCGAAAGCACGGACGTTCTAAGACACATGTTGATGCGGCCGCCCCTGTTTCGCGGGGGCGGCGGCCTTTCCTGAACCGGACCTGAGAAATGTCGTTGAACCTGTTTTGGTGGACTGAGCACGAAGGACTTGGAGAGCATCTCTCCCGGTGCGGGTCGGCTTTTGCCTCCGAAGCGGTCTGCGGTTCGGCTCAATTGTCCGGCCTGACACGTCAAAAGGCGGGGGCGGCATGACTGTGCTCACTCCCTATTCCAAGCGTCAGAACGCGCCGCGAGCGACGTCGCCCCTGATCATCCAGATCGGGTTCAACCGCTGCGGCACTTTGAGTTTTCATCGCATGATGAAAGACAACGGCATTCCCGCGCTGCACTGGCAGGAGCCGGGAGGGCGCAATGTGGCGCAGATGATGCTGAACAACCTTTCGTTCGGGCGCAAGCCCTTCGACGGGTTTGACGGTGTTCTGGCGTTTTCCGACATCGCCTTTCTCAATGGTCAGATCATGATTGAGGGCGGGCGGTTGTTCCGCACGCTTCATGCGGCCTATCCGGATGCCTATTTCTTCTTTAACACGCGGGACAAATCCGACTGGATCGCCTCGCGTGCCGCTCATGCCAACGGCACCTTTCTCAAACGGTTCTGCAAAATGTCCGGTCTTGATGAAGCGGGTGCGAAAGCGGCATGGGGCGAGATGTTCGACCAGCACACTGCCGAGGTGCAAAGCTATTTCGCCACGGCCACGGCGCGGTTCCTGCGTTTCGATCTGGATCACGACGGACCGGAGAAGATCGCGGACTGGCTGGCACCGGATTACACCATCGATACGGCACATTGGGGCCATTATAACAAGAACTCCCGCAGCCGCGACATGCGCGTGCTTGAGGGACAAGGAGCACTCGGATGACCCGTCATCTCGTCTTGAAAACAGCAGCGGCGGCTTTGTTGTTCACCGGATTGTCCGGCTGCATCGAAGGGTCTTCGCTTGTCGAGGACACCACGCGCTCGACCGCCAAAACCGTTGTGAAAACCGTGATCAACGACAAGTTTCCCGGCGTAGATGCCGATGTCTATGTCGATTGCATCATGGACAATGCGGAAACGGGTCAACTGGTCACGCTGGCGAAAGCGGCGGTGACGGGCGTGGACGACGAAACGGTTCAGACCGTGACCGAGATCGCCAGCGAGCCGGAAACACTCACATGTATCGCTCAGTCCGGTCTGAGCGGGCTTTTCGGGTAGGAGGGGACATGCACGCCTCCGCCATATATTCCACCGTAGGTTTGAGATCGATGCCAGACCACAGACAGCTACGAAACTCAACTTCCTGCCGGTCAGTCCGGCGACAAACAAGGGGAACAGGCCATGGTTCAGTTTAACCTTCCCAAAAATTCCAAAATCGTGACGGGCAAGACCTGGCCGAAGCCCGAGGGCGCGACCAATGTCCGGAAATTCCAGATCTATCGCTGGAGCCCCGACGACGACAAAAACCCGTCGGTGGACACATATTTCATCGACATGGACAAATGCGGGCCGATGGTTCTCGACGCGCTGATCAAGATCAAGAACGAGATTGATCCAACGCTGACCTTCCGCCGCTCCTGCCGCGAGGGCATCTGCGGGTCTTGTGCGATGAACATCGACGGGATCAACACGCTCGCCTGTATCTATGGTCTCGACGAGATCAAGGGCGATGTTCGCATCTTCCCGCTGCCGCACATGCCGGTGGTGAAAGACCTTATCCCCGATCTGACCCACTTCTACGCCCAGCACGCCTCGATCATGCCGTGGCTGGAGACCAAGACGAACCGTCCTGAAAAAGAATGGCGTCAGTCGATTGAAGACCGCAAGAAACTCGATGGTCTCTATGAATGTGTGATGTGCGCCTCCTGCTCCACCTCCTGCCCGAGCTACTGGTGGAACGGCGACGAATATCTTGGACCGGCAGCACTTCTGCACGCTTACCGCTGGATCATCGACTCGCGTGATGAAGCCACGGGCGAGCGTCTTGACGAGTTGGAAGACAGCTTCAAACTCTACCGCTGCCACACCATCATGAACTGTGCGAAAACCTGCCCGAAAGGTCTGAACCCTGCGGCGGCGATTGCGCATATCAAGAAGATGATCCTCGACCGCGCACATTGATCGCGTTCACATAAGAGTGCACAGGCCCCGCTTTCCAGCGGGGTCTTTTCGTTTTAAAGCCACGCGTGTGGCGCAGGGGTGGTCATCACTGCCGCACGGCACCCGTGTCTCCGAATCCAAACAGGCAGAGATATGCTGTTTCTCATCCCCTTCATCATCCTCGCGCTTTATATCGGCATGTATCTCCTGCGCACGGAGCGAACGTCGGATTGCCGCTGGCGTCAGTCCGGCAAGGATGCGCAGGGCGTGGCGTGGCGCTGTCAGGTCTGCGGCGCGACGGCGCTAACGGAGAAGGGACTGCCGAAACATTGCGGGGCAAAGTCCGAAGAATAGATATATCTCCGACGCTGCATTGCAGCATTTGCATGACGACTATGCGACATTTGGGGGCTGTCATGCGCGGCGGGGCGGCTTACCTCTATGGGCAAGGGAGGGCCGAAAGACCCTTAACGGAGATGATGATATGACACTGCACGATGTTGCCCTGACGACCGCTGCCAAGAAAGAGACGACGATGAAAGTCTCCGAATGGTTCGAATACTATGCGCCTTCCAATCCGGTTGCCAAATCAAGCGAACAGGTTTCGACTTCCAAGCTTGAAGTGCTTGACCAGATGTATGCCTATTACGAGTGAGCTTCACCGCCACTGGATATGCAGAAGCCCCGCCAGTTGAGCGGGGCTTTGTCGTTTCAAGCTCTGTGTTGCGTTAGCAGTAACGTTCAATACCGAGCAGTTGCGCATCGGAATAACGATCCCCTGCGGCCCAGCCGACGGGCAGGATCTGTTCCAGATCCCACAGATCATCCTCAGACAGACCGATCGAGGCGGCCTTCGCCCAATCGTGCAGATGGGTGGAGGTGCGGGTGCCGGGAATGGGGATCAGGTGATCGCCCTGATGCAGAACCCATGCCAGCGCGAGCGCAGGGGCGGTGACGCCCTTTTTCTCTGCATAGGCGCGGAAGGCGTGGATGTAGTCGAGGTTCTCCGACCAGTTCGGTTCGACAAAGCGCGGGTTCACGCGGCGGAAGTCGTGGTCCTGAAATTGCGACGGATCAAGATCCGATACACCCAAAGCGCCGCGCGCGAGCGGGGAGAAGGGGATAAAGGCAATTCCCAGTTCCTCGCAGGTCTGGATCACGCCCAGTTCCGGCTGCCGCGTCCAGAGCGAATATTCGTTCTGCACGGCGGTGACAGGCACAACCTTATGCGCGCGCCGGATGGTCGCGGGGGCCACTTCCGAAAGACCCCATGCGTCGATCAACCCCTCCTGGATCAACTTGCCCATCGTCTCGGCCAGAATCTCGATAGGCACCTCCTGCGCACGGCGGTGGATATAGTAGAGCTCCACCTTGTCGCGATGCAACTTTTCCAGCGAGCTTTCCAGTTCCGCGCGGATATAGTCCTCGCTGTTGTCAAAGCTGCGGGGCGGGCCGGGGACGATGCCGACCTTGGTGGCCAGCGTCACTTCGGCACCGGTTTCCTTGAGATACTGCCCGACGATCCGCTCGGAATGGCCCATGCCATAGATGTTGGCCGTGTCCCAGAAATCGATTCCGGCGGCTTCGACCGCGGCGAGGGTTTCGAGCGAGGTCTCGTCATCCGCCGCGCCAAAGAAGCCCGCGAAACTCATGCAGCCGAAACCGATGGCGCCGACCTCTGGCCCGTGCGCGCCCAGTTTGCGTTTCGGCATACTCATGCGAAGGCCGCCTCAAGCGCGATTTCGACCATATCGCCAAAGCTCTTTTCGCGCTGGTCGGAGGGCAGGGCCTCATGGGTCAGAAGGTGGTCGGACACGGTCATAACCCCCAGCGCGCGTGCGCCATGACGGGCAGCGACGGTGTAAAGCTCGGCGGCTTCCATCTCGACGCCGAGAATGCCGTGGCGGATCATGGCCTCGTCAAGGTCGGGACGTTCGGCATAGAACACGTCTGCGGAGTAGATATTGCCGACATGGACACCGGTATCCTTGCCTCGCGCAGCTTTTACGGCAGCTTCGAGTAGGCCGTAATCGGCACAGGGCGCGTAGTTGATGTCCTTGAAGAACCCCGCCGAAGGGGTTGTGCCCAAGGTGGTGGCGGTCATGGCGATGATGACATCGCGCACCTTGATATAGTCCTGCATCGCGCCACAGGAGCCGATGCGGATCAGGGTCTTGGCCCCGTATTCGGTGATCAGTTCGTTGGCATAGATGGAGATCGACGGCATTCCCATGCCGGAACCGTGGATGGTGACAGGGTTGCCTTTATAGGTGCCGGTAAAGCCCAGCATACCGCGCACCTCGTTGACCAGTTTGGGATTGTCGAGATAGGTCTCGGCGGCCCATTTGGCGCGGTAGGGGTCGCCGGGCATGAGGACGGTTTCAGCAATGTCGCCGACAGCGGCGGCAATATGGGGAGTTGGCATCGGGGCACCTCTTTGATGATGAGTTGCCCCGACTATATCCACGATCTCGGTGGTGAAAACCCTAAAGCGTTGCGCGACCGGCCCGTTTGGCCGGCTTGTGTGATGGCGCTATTCGGCGGCTTGCGACGCAGGATCGACCAGAGCCACGATGTCGAACATGATGCGGTTCAGTTCGAAGTCCTTGGGCGTGTAGACACGCGCCACCCCGATGGCCCTCAGATGCGCGGCGTCCTCTTCGGGGATGATGCCGCCTGCGACGACGGGAATATGGCTCAGACCGGCCTCTTTCATCTGGCGCATCAACTCTTCGATCAGCGGGATGTGGGAGCCCGACAGGATCGACAGCCCGACCACATGGGCGTCATCGGCCTTGGCGGCGGCGACAATCTCGGCGGGGGTGAGGCGGATGCCCTCATAGGCAATGTCCATGCCACAGTCGCGGGCGCGGGCCGCGATCTGTTCCGCGCCGTTGGAATGGCCGTCGAGGCCGGGTTTGCCCACAAGGAACTTGAGCTTGCGCCCCAAAGCGGCGGAGACGCGGGCGACCTCTTCGCGGATGTCTTCCAGCCCTTCGGTGCGGTTCGAGGGGTTGGAGGAGACGCCGGTGGGGCCGCGATACTGGCCGAAGGCGGCACGCACCACATCGCCCCATTCACTGGTCGTCGCCCCCGCTTTCGCGGCTTTGATCGAGGCGGGCATGACATTGGCGCCGCTGGCAGCGGCTTCGCGCAACTCCTTGAGAGCGGCTTGCACGGCGGGCTCGTTCCGGCTTTCGCGCCATGCCTTGAGCCGTGCGATCTGGTCGGCCTCGGCCTCGGGGTCGGCTTTCATGATGCCGCCATCGCCTGCGGTGAGCGGGGAGGGCTCGCCCGTGGTCCATTTGTTGACCCCGACGACAACGGTTTCGCCCGCTTCGATCTTGGCAATGCGCTCTGCATTGGCCTCCACGAGGCGCGATTTCATATATTCGATCGCCTCAATCGCCCCGCCCATACTGTCGAGCGTGTCCAACTCGGCGCGTGCGCCCTCTTTGAGCGCGGCGACCTTGCGCTCCACGGCGGGGTTCTCGTCGAACAGGTCGTCATATTCGAGCAGATCGGTCTCATAGGCGAGGATCTGTTGCATGCGCAGCGACCATTGCTGATCGAAAGGGCGGGGCAGGCCGAGCGCCTCGTTCCATGCCGGAAGCTGCACGGCGCGGGCGCGGGCGTTCTTGGACAGGGTCACGGCGAGCATCTCGATCAGGATGCGGTAGACGTTGTTCTCCGGCTGTTGTTCGGTCAGGCCGAGGGAGTTGACCTGCACCCCGTAGCGGAAGCGGCGGAATTTCGGGTCGGTGACGCCGTAGCGTTCGCGGGTGATCTCGTCCCACAGTTCGACGAAGGCGCGCATCTTGCACATCTCGGTCACGAAGCGGATACCTGCGTTCACAAAGAAGGAAATCCGCCCGACCATCGTGGGGAAGGCCTCGGCAGGCACTTTCTCTTTCAGATCATCCAGTACGGCAATGGCGGTGGCCAGCGCGAAGGCGAGTTCCTGTTCCGGCGTCGCACCGGCCTCTTGCAGGTGGTAGGAACAGACGTTCATCGGGTTCCATTTCGGTAGGTGTTCGCGCGTATAGGCGGCCACATCCGTAATCATCCGCAGACTGGGGCGCGGCGGGCAGACATAGGTGCCGCGCGAGAGATACTCCTTGATGATGTCGTTTTGCACCGTGCCTTGCAGCTTGGACACATCCGCGCCTTGTTCCTCGGCCACGGCGATATAGAGCGCCAGTAACCAAGGGGCCGTGGCGTTGATCGTCATGGAGGTGTTCATCTGTTCAAGCGGGATGTCGTCAAAGAGCATCCGCATGTCGCCCAGATGGCTGACCGGAACGCCGACCTTGCCGACCTCGCCCTGCGCCAGTTCGTGATCGCTGTCATAGCCGGTCTGGGTGGGCAGGTCGAAGGCGACTGAAAGGCCGGTCTGTCCTTTGGAAAGATTGGTGCGATAGAGCGCGTTGGAAGCCTTGGCGGTCGAATGGCCCGCATAGGTCCGGAAGAGCCACGGGCGGTCTTTGCGGGGCCGGTCAGCGGCTACACTGTCAGGGCCGGAGCGGTCATTGGTGATCCCGGTTGTATCTTGACTCATTGCGCACCTCCCAAAAATCTCGTTGCAACAATATTTCTCAAAAAGCGTTATGCGTGGAATATTGTGCCTTTGTCAATTCGCCGCGTTGCGGCAGGGGCGGAAAATCCAGTGACGTTAGGGAATATTCGGGAGGAAAAGTCCGGAATCCTCTTTGTTTTTCAGGGTTTCAGGGGAATTTCTGCATTTGCTCGGTTATAAAATTACAAAATAATATCAAATATGTTTGCATTATTACTTTGCGGATCGTATCACCATGACAGAGACGCTGCGATTCTGCATCGCGGCAGGAGGAGGGTAATGCCCGTGAGGCATGTCTCGTGTGAGCGAGGCCCGAACAGGAATGGAGGACGCAACATATGGCGCTTGATGCAAACCAGCTGACCTATGAGGCCGAGGAGAAAGACCTCTACGAAATCGGGGAAATCCCGCCGATGGGCTATGTGCCTGAAAAGATGTATGCTTGGGCGATCCGCCGTGAGCGTCATGGCGAGCCGGAGACCTCTTTTCAGTGTGAAGTGGTCGAAACGCCGAAGCTCGACAGCCATGAGGTTCTGGTGCTCGTGATGGCCGCTGGCGTGAATTACAACGGCATCTGGGCCGGTCTTGGCGTGCCGATCTCGCCGTTTGACGGGCACGGCGCGGAGTATCATATCGCAGGTTCCGATGCGTCCGGTATTGTCTGGGCCGTGGGGTCCAGCGTCAAAAACTGGAAAGTGGGCGACGAGGTTGTCATCCATTGCAATCAGGACGATGGCGATGACGAGGAATGCAACGGCGGTGATCCGATGTTTTCACCGTCGCAGCGGATCTGGGGCTATGAGACGCCGGACGGCTCTTTTGCACAGTTCACCCGCGTGCAGGCACAACAGCTTCTGCCGCGTCCGAAACATCTGACTTGGGAAGAAAGCGCCTGTTACACGCTGACGCTGGCAACCGCTTACCGGATGCTTTTCGGTCACCACCCGCATGAGTTGAAGCCGGGTCAGAATGTTCTGGTCTGGGGCGCGTCGGGCGGTCTTGGCTCCTTTGCGATCCAGCTTGCAACGGCGGCAGGGGCGAATGCGATCGGGGTGATCTCCGACGAGGACAAGCGCGACTTTGTCATGTCTCTGGGCGCGAAAGGCGTGATCAACCGCAAAGATTTCAACTGTTGGGGGCAACTGCCGACCGTGAACACGCCGGAATATGCGGCATGGTTCCAAGAGGCGCGCAAGTTCGGCAAGGCGATCTGGGAGTTCACCGGCAAGGGCAACAATGTCGATATCGTGTTCGAACACCCCGGTGAGGCGACCTTCCCCGTATCTTCATTTGTCTGCAAAAAAGGCGGTATGGTGGTGATCTGTGCGGGCACGTCAGGGTTCAACTGCACCTTCGACGTGCGCTATATCTGGATGCACCAGAAACGCTTGCAGGGGTCGCACTTCGCCCACCTGAAACAGGCGGCCGCGGCGAACAAGCTGATGATCGAGCGCCGGATTGATCCCTGTATGTCGGAGGTCTTCCCGTGGGCAGAAATTCCTGCCGCGCATATGAAGATGCTCAAGAACGAGCACAAGCCGGGCAATATGGCCGTGCTGGTGCAGGCGCCGAAAACGGGCCTTCACACGTTCGAAGATGTGCTCGAAGCGGGTAAATAACCCAGGCTTCGACATTCCATGATGTCATTCAGGATCCGCCTCATATTTGAGGCGGATCTTTTTTGCTTTGTGTTGAAAATGCGTCACATAGCTTTGGCCGCCGATTTTCATTTCGCAAATATGGATATCTGGTCGCGGCGCGGTTCTGTTGGATCTCAAATCCATGAAATTTAATAAAATATTATATTTCATAGTCCTATGAATTTATAACTCCCTATTTATGGGGAGGGTAAAAATGCGAATTTCATTCTGCGAAAATACAGCGTCATGTTGAAAGACTGCCACGCAAAATCCCGAAAGAGGCTTTACATGCGCAACGATTGGATACTTGATGTATTGGAAGATTTGCGAAGTTTTGCGGATCAAAGCGGTATGAAGGCGAGCGCGGAGCAGTTGGCTGACACCTGTCTGGTTGTCGCGGCGGAACTGTCGAGCACGTCTTCGGACGTATTGCCGGAACGGGCGGGGGGCCATGAAGACGGGATTGCAAGACTTTCTGGAGGCTCTCCAGGAGGTTGAAAATTTCGAAGAGTTTCAGGACGCAACACTCAAGTTGCGCGATCTCTTGGGAGTTTCTCATGTTGTTTACCACTGGGTAAACAGTGTGGGCGAGCGCTTTGGCGCGGGGACCTATTCTACGGAATGGGTCGACCGTTATCTTGAAAAAGATTACCTACGCATTGACCCTGTCATTTTCGGGTGTTTTCAAAGGTTTACCCCTGTCTCATGGAAGCAGCTGGACTGGTCCACCAAAGCGGCCAAAGCGTTTTTTCTGGATGCGCTCGACTACGGGGTCGGGAATCAGGGCTACACAATCCCGATCCGCGGCCCGAAGGGGCAATTCGCACTTTTCACCTTGAACCACACCACGACAGATGAGGCTTGGGAGCGACTGATTGCCCGCCATGCGCGCGATCTCGTTGTGGTGGCGCATGAGTTCAACAAAAAGGCCCTGTATTTCGAAAGCCAGAAGGCAGCCCAGCCGAGCGTGTCCCTGTCTCCAAGGGAGGCCACAGCCATCACGCATATCGCCAAAGGGTTGAGTCGGAGTCAGGCCGCAGCGGAAATGGGAATTTCCGAACACACGCTCAGAGTGTATATTGAGTCTGCGCGCCACAAACTTGGAGCCATGAATACGACTCATGCCGTGGCGCGGGCGCTGTCGTTGGGTCTGATTATTGTTTGAAACCCGTCAGGGCACGCTTGTGACCATGACTTTTCTTTGAGGTTTGCCTAAAAAATAAGTGCGGAACGGATAAAAAGACATTTGCACAGGACAACGCCCGCAGGTTTCAGGTCTTGGTTAACGTTTCACCGATAGCGTCCTTCTCATCTGACAGAGACAGGAGCTGGAAATGCTACACTATATTTACGGAAATGACCTTCACCTCTTCCCCCGCCTGCGTGACACGATGTTTCGGGATCGTGCGGAGCAGTTCAAACGCCGCCTCGGATGGGATGTGCATGTGAACGAAGCGGGCGAGGAACGCGACGAATATGACGCGATCAACCCGCTCTATGTGATCTGGGAAAAGCCGGACGGCACCCACGGCGGCTCGATGCGGTTCTTGCCGACCACGGGGGATACGATGGTGAACGATCACTTCTCGCATCTGACGGACGGGGTGCGGATTGAAAGCCCGTTCATCTGGGAGTGCACCCGCTTTTGCCTCGCCCCCGGCGCGGACCGGCGTGTGACGGCGGCGCTGACTTTGGGGGCGGGCGAGATCATGGAAGAATTCCACCTGAAACATTTCGTCGGTGTCTTTGATGCGCGGATGGAGCGGATCTATTCGCTCATGGGGCTTGTGCCGGATGTTTTGGGCCGTGTTGGCGAAGGGCGCGAGGCCATCGGCGTCGGGCTTTGGGAGATGCGTGAGGACGTGTTTGCCCCGACACTGGAGCGTGCCGGAATTGACCGTGCGACCTCGAAACAGTGGTTCCATGCGGCCTTTGACCAGAGCTTTGTCGAAGAGTTGCGCGCCATCGCGTAAGCGCATTCTGCGCCGTGACCTCTGGTGCAACGAGCGGCGTCCCTGTAGGGTCGCCGCATGACCAAAGACACGCTTACATTCTCCGAAGATCAGGCCGAAGCCTTTGATGCGATCAGCACGATGCTGGCCCGTGTGGGCGTTGATCTTGCAGACGGAATCATCACGCCACAAGCCAGCGCGGGCAACCAGCTTTGCGCGGTGATCGGCAAGGCGGGGTCGGGGAAAACCCTGCTTCTGGCGCAGCTTTACAAGGCGCTTGATGAGGCGGGCGTGGATATTGTGTCTGGCGATTATGAGGGTAAACGCCGCAAGGAGCGCCGCACCTTGGCCATTCTTGCGCCGACGAACAAGGCCGCCTCCGTGCTGCGCAACCGTGGGGTGCCCGCGACGACGATCCACCGTATTCTCTACACGCCGGTCTATGATCCGGAATACGAGAAGATTGCGGAATGGCTGGCAGGCAATGGCGAGCGTCCCGATCTGGAAGGGCTCAAGATCGAAGGGCTGTCAGAGGAAGCGCTCGACAAGGCCTATGGATTTTACCAGAACAATAAATCCATCCCCGGTGCTCTGGCGGCTGCGGGGCTGAGAGGGTCGGATTTCATCACCGGCTGGAAGCGCCGCGAAGATCCGCTCGACATCGGGTTCGTTGACGAAAGCTCCATGCTCGACAAACGCCAGTTTGACGATTTGCAGGAGATTTTTCCGACCCTTGTCCTCTTTGGAGATCCGGCGCAGTTGGCACCTGTGAACCAGTCGGGCGAGATGGTATTTGAATCCCTCCCTGAGCCCAAGCAACACATCCTGCACCGCATCCACCGGCAGGAAGCGGACAGCCCGATCCTTGATCTGGCTCATGCTCTGGCCGATCCGCAGCTTGGCTTCGAGCAATTCGAGCGGATGATTGAAGAGGCCGCTGCGCGTGACGACCGTGTGGTTTATGCGCAGCGGGTCGAAAGCGATCTGATGGCGCGCTCGCCGGTGCTGGTCTGGCGCAACGCGACCCGAATCCGGCTTATTCAGGCATTTCGCAAAGTATTCGATGCGCCCGAAGATGCGCTCTTGCCCGGCGAGCCGCTGATCTGCGACGGGATCGAGCTGCCGATGAAACACCGCAAGAAACGTCTTGATCTGGAGGCGCGTGGTCTCATCAAGGGTGCACAGGTGGTTTATCTCGGGCCGGGCCGCAAACCCGGTTTCTCGCGTTTGCATGTGATGGGGGCGGAAGACCCGAATATTTCGGCGGCCTCTATCGTGAAGATCGAATTTCCCGATGAGGAAGAACCCTTTATCCCCTATGCCGCGCGGATGGGGGCGGCGTTTCTGCACGGGGCGGCGGTGACGATTCACAAGGCACAGGGTTCGCAATGGAATGATGTGCAGGTCTTTGCCCCCGACCTCTATGCCGCGGCTCGTGCCGGACGGATGGAGGCGGGCATTCCCCTGTGGAAGCGGTTGGCCTATGTGGCGATCACGCGGGCGCAGACACGTTTGTTCTGGGTAACGCGGGCGCGTCTGGCGAAACCGGCGGGGCCATTGTCCGTGGCGGACCTGACCGCGAAAGTGGCCGCGCCTTTGACCTTGGAAGCCGAGCAGTTCGAGAACGGGCTGTAAGGTTCAGCGCCGAAGCAGTCGGAAAGCCTCCGAGGCACCCCAGCCGAACAGTCCGGCAATGGCGAGCGCCATAATTCCGTAAATCAGGGCGTTGTCATAGGCGAGATTGTAGAGCCAGCGCTCGATCCCGACTTTCTGGACATTGATCGAGGTGCCGTAGCTGTCGATCACCTGACCGCCACGCACGAGGAAAATGCGGGTGGTGTAAACCCCTTCGTCAATATTGGAGGGCAGGGCGATGGAGGTGTTGAACAGCGTGTCCTGTATGAGATCAACCTCACCCTCGCGGGTGCGATACAGATCGGCATCCTTACGCAGACGGATCAGGGCTTCGCGTGCCGGAAGCCCGCGCATTCCGGGCAGGATGCGTTTGTCGGCGGTGATCTTCCAAAGACTGTCGGTGAGCGGCGGCAGTATGTCATGCAAGGCGCGTGTCGAGGCGACCGTGTAAAAGGTGGGGGTGTGTCCGACAACCTGAGCTTCGACATTGATCCAGATGCCGAAACGCCGATCCTTGCGCCGGATGGTTTCAACATGCTCGGGTCCGGCAACCGTTATGATGACGTCGAGCGGGTCATTCTCGGGAATAGCGTCTTCGCGTTTGATCGCGCCGTAAACAAGGATTTCAGATCCGTCGAAATTGGCATTCACGGCCACGCGCGTCTGGCTCAGGGCGGCGACGACCTGTTCGGCTTGTGCCATGAGTGGCAGGAAGGTGAATGCGACAAGGGCGATCAGATGGCGCATTCTCATACCCCCAACGAGTAGAGTTCCTTGGGTGTGATCAGCAGATCAATCCCAAGTTTGAGGCAGACGACCAGCACCAGAAGCGCCAGAAGGATGCGCAATTGTTCGGCTTTGAGTTTGAGGCCGATCTGCGCGCCGATTTGCGCCCCGATCACGCCGCCGAACAACAGCAGGAAGGCCAGAAGCACATCGACCGTGTGGTTGGTATAGGCGTGCAGCAGCGTGGTGAACCCTGCAGTAAAGATGATCTGGAACAGGGAGGTGCCGATCACCACCTTCGTGGGCATTCCCAGAATATAGATCATAGCAGGCACCATGATGAACCCGCCGCCAACGCCCATAACGGCCCCGAGCATCCCGACCATGATGCCCACACCGATGGGCGGGATGGCGGAGATGTAGAGACCGGAGGCGCGGAACTTCATCTTGAAGGGTAGGGTGTGGACCCAGAGGTGTTTCTTGCGCTCAGGACGCCCGCCGGGGCGGCCTTTGGCCCGTTTCATGGCGCGGAGCGACTCGATCAGCATGAGAAAGCCGATGATGCCGAGAAAGACGACATAACAAAGCGTCACAAGCAGATCGACCTGCCCCATAGCTTTGAGCAGGTTGAAAATCTGGATGCCGATGGCCGAGCCGACAAGCCCGCCCGCCAAAAGCACCATGCCCATTTTCAAATCTACAGTCTTGCGTTTGAGATGTGCGAGCACGCCGGAAACAGAGGAGGCGACGATCTGGTTGGCGGAGGTGGCCACCGCGACCGCTGGCGGGATGCCCACAAAGAACAGCAAAGGGGTGATCAGAAAGCCGCCGCCCACGCCGAACATGCCGGATAGGACACCGACCACACCGCCGATACCCAACAGCATGAATGCGTTTACCGACACTTCTGCGATGGGAAGGAAGATTTGCATGGGGGTTTGTCTTTCGCCGCGTCTTTATCCAGCAATGCAATGATTTTGCCGTTTCGTCAAATAGTGAGCCTTGCCGATCAAAAGAAAAACGGGCCCTGAGGCCCGCTTTCAACATTATGGTCGCCTGTAGACGACTTTAGCGTTCCTTGACGTAGGATTGCCCGCTGGCGCGTGGCGGTATGGCCTTGCCGACAAAGCCCGCGAGAATGATCACGGTCAGGATGTAGGGTAGGGCTTGCATGAATTGCACAGGGATGACGAAATCGCCCAGAGCGATGGACTGGTAACGGTTGCCGATGGCTTCCAGAAGACCAAAGAGCAGCGTTGCCCAAAGCGCATACCAAGGCCGCCATTTGGCGAAGATCAGTGCCGCCAGAGCGATGTAGCCACGGCCTGCGGACATATCCTTGACGAAGCCTGCGGCCAGAGAGGCAAGGTAGGTGCCAGCAAGACCACAGAGCACGCCCGCAATGACGAGCGCGGAGTAGCGGAGCCGGACGACCGAAATCCCTGCGGTATCCACAGCGCCGGGGTTTTCGCCCACAGCCCGCAGGCGCAGCCCGAAACGCGACCGATAGAGCACCCACCATGAGAGAGGCACCGCGAGGAAGGCCAGATAGGTCAGCGCCGTGTGGCCGGATATCAACTCGTCATAGGCGGGGCCGACCACGGGGATTTTCGCCATCGCGTCGGAAAAGGGCAGGTTCCATTCGCTGAAACGCCCGTCTCCCGAGAGCGACGGGGTACGCCCGCCCAGTTTGAACCAGCTTTGACCAATCACGACGGTCAGACCGGCGGCAAGGAAGTTGAGCGCCACACCGGAGATGAGCTGATCCCCTTGGAAGGTGATCGAGGCCAGACCATGCAGCATGGAAAAAGCCAGAGACCCCAGCACACCAGCCAGAAGCCCGATCCAGATGGAGCCGGTGACGGCAGCAGCAGCCCCCGCAAGGAAGGCAGCGGCAAGCAGTTTGCCTTCAAGCCCGATGTCCACCACGCCTGCGCGTTCGGAAAACAGACCGGCCAGACAGGTCAGCAAAAGAGGGGTGGCCAGTCGCAGGGCACTATCGAGAATCTGGAGGATCGTGAGATAATCCATGTCTTAGGCCTCCTTCTTTTTGTCTTTGCTCAGGGCCACGAAGATTTTTTCGAGCGGCATCCGCACCATATTGTCCAGCGCGCCAGTGAACATGATCACGAGCGCCTGAATGACCACGACCAGCTCCCGCGGGATCGATTCCCAGAACGAAAGTTCTGCGCCGCCTTGGTAGAGAAAGCCGAAAAGCAGCGCGGCCAGAAGGATGCCGATGGGGTGGTTGCGCCCCATGAGTGCCACGGCGATGCCGATAAAGCCCGCCCCTTCGACCGCGTTGTCGATCAGGCGCTCCGCCTCGCCCATCACGTTGTTGATCGCCATGAGGCCCGCCAGCGCGCCGGAGATCAGCATGGCGATGATGACGATACGGGCCGGTGCGATACCTGCGTATTTCGCGGCGGTTTCCGACTGGCCATAGGCGCGGATTTCATAGCCCAGACGGGTTTTCCAGATCAGGATCCAGAACAGGAAGGTGCACAGAAGCGCGACGAAAAACGCCATGTTGGCTGGCGCGTTGGGTGAGAAGTTGATGCCCAGAGGGGCGAAAATCTCGGAGAAATTCGGCAAATGTGCGCCTTCTGGAAAGCGCGCACTTTCTGTGACCATAGAGCCTTTGACCTTCAACACACGGGTCAGCAAATAGCCCAGAAGTGCCGCGCCGATGTAGTTGAACATGATCGTGGTGATCACGATATGGCTGCCACGCTTGGCCTGAAGCCATGCGGGGATAAAAGCCCATGCCGCGCCGAACAGTGCCCCGCCGATCATCGCCGCAGGGAGCGCCAGCGTCCAGTGCGGCCACGGAACAGCCAGACAGACAAGCGTCACGCCCAGCCCGCCCAGCATCGCCTGACCTTCGCCGCCGATGTTGAAAAGCCGCGCATGATAGGCCACGGCCACCGCAAGGCCGGTAAAGATGAAGTTGGTGGCGTAATAGAGCGTGTAGCTGATCCCGGAGGTGGAGCCAAAAGCCCCGTCCACCATGGTTTTGATCGCTACCACCGGATCCTTCCCAATGGCCCAGATCACCAGACCGGAAAAGAAAAACGCCAGTAGAATGGAAATCAGGGGAATGAGGACGGCGTCCGCCCATTTCGGCATCTTGTTCATTGTGCCTTCTCCTCATCGGTGATGCCGGCCATCATCAGGCCCAGTTCACCTTCGTTGGTCTCGCTTGGCAGGCGCTCGCCCATGATCCGGCCATCGAACATGACAACGATCCGGTCGGACAGCGACAGGATTTCGTCAAGTTCCACGGAGACCAGAAGGATTGCCTTGCCCTCGTCACGGAGCGCCACGATTTGTTGGTGGATAAACTCGATTGCGCCGATGTCCACGCCGCGGGTCGGTTGCCCGACGAGCAGCAGGTCGGGGTTGCGCTCGATCTCGCGGGCCAGCACGATTTTCTGCTGGTTGCCGCCGGAGAAGCTTTTGGCTTCGAGTTTGGGATTCGGGGGCCGGACATCGAATTTGTCCATGCTCACCTGCGTCATCGCCTTGATCCCCGCATTGTCCATCAAAAGCGCATTCTTCTGATATTTCGGGTCGTGGTGATAACCGAAGATCATGTTTTCCCAAGCCTGAAACTCGAGGATCAAACCTTCGTCATGGCGGTCTTCGGGCACATGGGAAATGCCACGGGCGCGACGGGACTGGCCATCGGAATATTTGCCGGTCAGGTCGATCTCTTCGCCATTCATGCGGATCGTGCCGGTGCCTTCCATATAGCCGCCCAACACTTCGAGCAGCTCGGTCTGGCCGTTGCCCGCAACACCGCAAATGCCAAGGATTTCGCCTTGGCGCACCATGAGGTCAATGCCCTTGAGCCGCTTGACGCCCTGTTCGTCGATGACTTCGAGATTCTCGACCTCGATCACGGGCTTGCCCGGTTTGGCTGGGGTCTTGTCGACACGCAGAAGGACTTTGCGCCCGACCATCAACTCGGCCAGTTCTTCCGGCGAGGTGTCTTTGGTTTTGACCGTCGCGGTCATTTCACCGCGCCGCATGACGGAGACGGTGTCGGTGATCTCCATGATCTCGCGCAGCTTGTGGGTGATCAGGATGATGGTTTTGCCCTGATCCCTGAGCCCTTCGAGAATACGGAACAGGTGATCGGCCTCGGCAGGGGTCAGCACGCCGGTAGGTTCGTCGAGGATCAGGATATCGGCCTGACGGTAGAGCGCCTTGAGAATCTCGACCCGTTGCTGGTGGCCCACGGAGAGGTCTTCGATCAAGGCGTCCGGATCGACGGAGAGTTCATATTCGTCCGAGAGTTGTTTCAACAGCTTGCGTGCCTTGGCAAGCGACGGTTTCAACAGTTTGCCGTCCTCGGCCCCCAGAATCACATTCTCCAGAACCGTGAAGTTTTCCACGAGTTTGAAGTGCTGAAACACCATGCCGATACCGGCGGCGATGGCCTCCTGACTGTCGGTGATCTCGACCTCTTTGCCGTTGATCAGGATCTCACCCGCATCGGCTTTGTAAAAGCCGTAAAGGATCGACATCAGCGTGGACTTGCCTGCGCCGTTTTCACCGATGATGCCGTGGATCGAGCCCTTGGCGACGGAGATCGAAATGTCCTTGTTGGCCTGAACCGGCCCGAATGCTTTGGAAATCCCGCGCAATTCAATGGCGGGGGCGGATGCGGTGGGGGCGACAGTCGCCTGTCGCCCCGTCTCGTTCTGAACGCTCATGCGCGACCTACCTTAGTAAGCCGGGCAGGTTTCGTCGGACATGTAGTCATGCACCACGACGTCGCCGGAGATGATTTTCGCGGTGGCTTCGTCGATCGCGGCCTTCATTTCCGGAGTGATCAGCGCTTCGTTATACTCGTCGATGGCGAGTGCAACGCCTTCGTTTTCAAGACCCATCACAAAGAGACCGGTTTCAATGTCCGCGCCTTGTGTGAATGCATCATAGACTGCGTTGTCCACGCGTTTGACCATGGAGGTCAGCACATGGCCCGGTTGCAGATAGTTCTGGTTGCTGTCCACACCGATGGCCAACATGCCTTCGTCTGCGGCGGTTTGCAGAACACCAAGACCGGTCCCGCCAGCGGCGGCAAACACAACTTCGGACCCAGCCGATTTTTGCGCACGGGTCAGTTCGCCACCTTTCACAGGGTCATTCCATGCCGCAGGGGTCGTGCCGGTCATGTTGACGATCACATTGCCTTCGGGTTTCACGGATTTGAAGCCTTGCGCGTAGCCGCAAGCGAATTTGGAGATCAGCGGAATGTCCATACCGCCGATGAAGGACACGGTGTCACCTTCGGCGGCATAGGCGGCGGCGATACCGGCCAGATAGGAGCCTTCTTCCTCTTTGAACACGATCGAGCGCACGTTCGGCGCATCAGCGACGCCGTCGATGATCACGAATTTCGTATCGGGGAAATCCGCAGCAACGGTTTCAAGCGCGGTGGAGAAGGAAAAACCGGCCATAACAATCGGGTTGAAGCCGTTGTCGGCAAAGCGGCGGAGCGCCTGTTCGCGCTGGGCATCGGACTGCAATTCGAGGTCACGATAGGTTCCGCCGGTTTCGGCAGCCCAGCGTTCGGCCCCGTTATAGGAGCTTTCGTTGAAGGATTTGTCGAACTTGCCACCAAGGTCGAAGATGAGAGCGGGATCGGCCAGAGCGGCACCGGAGGTCAGGGCCAGCGCAGCGGCGGCACCGAGGAACGTGGTTTTCAGGGTCATGGATTGGTCTCCCGTTATAGACTGATCTTGGGGCGCTCCATGCGGATGAGTCTCTGGAAGAGATCGCCCACATGCCGCGGCCCGTGTAAGCGAGCAGTGTCTCGCCTTGGGAGGGATTAGGGCGCGTCCCTTACGGAGCGTCAATAGTGATTTTTCCAAATTTGACCATTTGGTCGTGGTTGCGCGTTAGATTTTGGCCAAGCCGCAGCTTTTACGTTGGGTCACGTCTGATTTATGCGCTTTGTGAACATCCGCGCGTCGATCTTGGTGCCGTCTGGTGCGGTGTAATAGGCTTTGCGGTGGCCGGATTCGCTGTAGCCTTCGGAAAGATAGAGAGAAATCGCGGGAATGTTGTTGGCTGCGACTTCGAGAAAAGACTGCGTTGCGCCACGGTTTTGCGCTTCGGCCTCATAGCGGCGCAGCATGGCCCGTCCCAAACCGCGCCCGCGGGCCTCCGGGGAGACGGCGATGGTGAGAAGTTCGACCTCGTCTGGCACATAGCGCCCGAGTGCAAAGGACGGCCCCGCTCCCGTGGTCAGAAACACGTCTTTCATGGACAAAAGCCCCGCAAACTCGGTCGCGGACCAAGGGCGGGGCGTGTCGAAACTTGCCGCATGAAGCGCTGCAAGCATATCTGGTGTGAAATCGGTCACTTAGGCTGCGACGGGGCGCACTTCGAGCACTTCGGGGATGTAATGGCGCAGCAGGTTTTCGATGCCCATTTTCAGCGTCAGCGTGGAAGAGGGGCAGCCTGCGCAGGCACCTTGCATATGCAGGTAGACTATGCCGCGATCAAAGCCGTGGAAGGTGATGTCGCCACCGTCTTGGGCCACAGCCGGACGGACGCGGGTATCCAGAAGCTCTTTGATCTGCGTGATGATCTCGCTATCCGGCCCGTCGTGCGCGGCATGACCGCCCGCAGGGGTCGCGCCCTGACCGCCCATGACCGGTTCGCCTGACTGGAAATGTTCCATGATGGCACCGAGGATGGCGGGTTTGACGTGATCCCAGTCGGTGTCCTCGTCCTTGGTCACGGTGACGAAATCCGTGCCGAAGAACACGGCAGAGACGTGGCCCACCTTGAAGATGCGCTGTGCCAGAGGCGAGGTTTCCGCAGCTTCGGGTGAGGTGAAATCCGCCGTGCCGGTTTCCAGAACAGTCTGGCCGGGCAGGAATTTCAGGGTTGCGGGGTTCGGCGTGGATTCGGTCTGGATGAACATGGCGCGTATTCCTAAGTTTTGCAGTCGGATATGCGCCTTTTGACGCGGAAAGTCAAGATTTAGAACGGTTCTAAGTGTAACGTCAGATGTTCCGCTGCGCAATCTCCGAGGGCGGAACCCCGCGAACCTCCCAGAATGTGACCGCTTCCGGCCCGATATTGGCCAGCACCTGCGAGAGATCGCGATGGTTGCAATGACGCCAAAGCGCATAGGCTGTGGCGTCGATGACATTGAGCGGCGTGATGTTGTGTTCTTTACGCACGGATTGCGCCTCACGGATCATTTCCGAACGGGTGCCAAAGGGCAGGGGCATGGCATCAACGCGCCAGTTGTAGACCAGCATCGCGCGTAAGGTCGATGGAAGGATATTTCCAAAGGCGATCACCTGAGGCGGGGTAAGGCGGCGGCGGAAGACCTGCAAGACACCCTCCACGGCGGTGTAGGCCATCTCATCGTCCTCTATGGCCTGCCCCATGCGGTCGCGGGCATCCTTGAGAAAGGAGGCGAATTCCTGCTCGGAGTGTAGATAGCTCCAAGGTATCGTCATGTCAGGTCACGGCCTCCAGCCGTTCTTTGGACATTTCTCCGGGCACCAATGTCATCGGGATTGGCAGGAAGCCTGCCTGTTTGCTCATGGCCGCGACCAGAGGGCCGGGGCCGGATTTTTCCGTGCCTGCGCCCAACACGAGCACGCCGATTTCGGGGTCTTCCTTGATCTGCGCCAAAATCTCGTGCACGGCTTCGCCTTCGCGGATCACCAGATCGGGATCAATCCCTTGCCGGTCTCGCATCCACTTGGCGAAGACCTCGAAATGGGCAACAATCCGGTCGCGGGTTTCCTCGCGCATCAGATCGGCCACCCCGATCCAGTGGTTGAACTCCTCGGGTGGGATGATTGACAGGATGGTGACACCGCCGCCGGATTTGGACGCGCGCATGGCGGCAAAGCGCATGGCGTTGAGACATTCGCGGCTGTCATCGAGGATCACAAGAAACTTGCGCATTCTGGCCTCTTTGCTGTGGCCCCATTCGGAGCATCTGCGTGATGATGACCGAGCCGGGCGGCAGAGGCAACCACCTGTGCAACGTGAGAGGTGAAAGAAACCCCCGGCTCAGGGCAGCCGGGGGTCCTATGAGGGTCTGATCTGTCGGGGAAGGCGATCAGAATATGCGCCTACAGGCGGCGCAAGCGACACGGAACAGGCGGGGACAACACTGATTCTGTATCACTTGCCCTCGGATATAGGGGCGCATTGAAACCTTTATGTGACACGGCAGGGCGGTTTGACGCCTGTCACCGCTTCGTGATTTGAAGGTGAAAGGGGATTTCGCGATGTGTTTGGAAAACTCACACCAAATGCATATGAGGCCCATCAATGTCTGACATGAAACGCCGGCGGTTCCTTGCGCTTGGTCTCGCCACGCCCTTTCTGGGACGTGCAGCCTTTGCCGAAGAAATCGGGCTGACGCTTCCGGACGAGCTGCAATCCAGTGTTGCCACGCGGCAAAATATTTCGAGCTTCCGCCGGATCGACTGGCGCGAACATTTCGACAGTCTCGGCAAGGGCGCGATTGTCGCCGATACCGTGAGCCGCGCGCTGCACTACTGGGGGACGGATGGCAGCTACAAGCTCTACCCGACCTCTGTGCCGATCTCGGATGAGTTGACGCGGCGCGGCTATACGGAGGTCATCAAGAAGGTGAAGAACCCGACATGGACGCCGACGCCGTCGATGCGCGAACGTGATCCGAGTCTGCCTGTGACCGTGCCCGCAGGGCCGCAAAACCCGCTTGGGGTGCGTGCGCTCTATCTGTCGTGGCAGTATTACCGGATTCACGGCACCCATGACACGCGCAAGATCGGGAGGCGGTCGTCAGACGGTTGTATCGGGCTGTATAACGAGCAGATTATTGACCTGTATGATCGGGTCGCCGTGGGGACACAGGTCAAGCTGATCTGAGTATTTACGGCACAAAGGAAACGCAAAAGGGCGCCGCAGCGGGCGCCCTTTTTCATGTCCGGCTGCAAGGTTTCAGCGCACGAAACCCATGATCTCGAAGGTCTTGTTCAGAATCGGCTGGGCGATTTCGTTGGCCTTGTCCGCGCCTTTGGCGAGAATCCGGTCGATTTCTGCCGGATCATCCATGAGGCGTTTCATCTCTGTTGAGATCGGCGCGAGATGTTCGACGGCCAGTTCTGCCAGTGCCGGTTTGAATTTGCCCCAGCCCTGACCGCCATACTCGGCCAGCACCTCTTCGCCGGTCATGTTGGCGAGAGCAGCGTAGATGTTGACGAGATTGCGTGCTTCGGGACGGTTGGCGAGGCCCTCCATCTCTTCGGGCAGCACTTCAGGGTCTGTGCGCGACTTTTTGAACTTCTTGGAGATGGTGTCCGCATCATCGGTCATGTTGATGCGTTCCATGTCGGACTCACCCGACTTGGACATTTTCTTTGTGCCATCGCGCAGGCTCATCACCCGCATGGCAGGGCCTTCGATCACGGGTTCGCAAGCCGGAAAGAAGTCGACCTTGTAGTCGTGATTGAACTTGGCGGCGATGTCGCGGGTCAACTCGACGTGTTGCTTCTGATCCTCGCCCACGGGGACATGGGTGGCGTGATAAAGAAGGATGTCGGCGGCCATCAGGGACGGGTAGGCGTAGAGGCCGAGAGAAACCTTTTCGGCATTCTTGCCGGCCTTGTCCTTGAATTGCGTCATGCGGTTCATCCAGCCAACGCGGGCGACACAGTTGAACAACCAGCCCAATTCGGCATGGGCCGAGACGCGCGACTGGTTGAACAGGACCGAGCTTTCGGGATCGATGCCGGAGGCGAGGAAACCGGCGGTGACTTCGCGGGTGGCCTGACGGAGTTCTTCGGGGTCTTGCCAGACGGTGATCGCGTGCATATCGGCCACGCAATAGATGGTTTCGAACTCACCGCCCTGCATATCCACGAAGCGTTTGATCGCGCCGAGATAGTTGCCGAGAGTGAGCCCACCCGAAGGTTTGATCCCCGAGAAGACGCGGGGTGTAAAGGTAGGCTTGTCCATCTGGAACTCCGTCACTGGATTATTAGGTGTTGGTGGCTTACCTATGCGAGGCGAAAGCGTCAAGGAAAGGCCCCTCAATGTCTGAAGACCCCGATTACTCCCGCCCCGAAAGCCCGTTCAATGCGCTGCCGCCTATGGTGGTTGCGATTGCCTTGGTGCTGGGCGGGGTCGAACTGGTGCTGCAACTGGGGTCGCTGGGCCTGATTGGCGGACAGGAGGCCGTGGGCTGGCGGATCGCAGCGATGGAGGATTACGGGTTCTTCGATACAATATTCGAAGCCATGCGCGCGCAAGGTGTCTGGCCGCTTGAGCATGTGCGCCGGTTCTTCACCTATGCGTTTGTGCATTACTCGATCACCCATGCGCTGATGGTGCTGGTGTTCATCCTTGCTCTGGGCAAGATGGTGGGCGAGACCTTTGGCAATATCGCGGTGCTGGTGATCTTTGTGGTCTCGACACTGGCGGGATCGCTCGGCTTTGCGCTGGTGCTCAATTCCGCCACCCCGCTTCTGGGGGCCTATCCGGCGGCTTACGGATTTATCGGAGCCTATACGTTCATTCTCTGGCTCGGCCTTGGGCAATTGCATGAAAACCGACTGCGGGCCTTTACGCTCATCGGCTTTCTGATGGGGCTGCAACTGGTCTACGGGCTGTTGTTTGGCGGCTCTGCAGACTGGATTGCGGATTTGTCTGGCTTTGTGGCCGGATTTGTCGTGGCCGGACTTCTGGTGCCGGGTGCAATCGGGCGGATCGTCATGCGTTTGCGGCGGCGGTGAGGCTGACTGCGGGGCGGCGTCAAGCGGGCGGCAGTTGCGGCCCGTGGCTTATCTGCCGCGGCGCATCGAGCCTTTCAATTCGGCCATCCGCACGGCTCCGATCAGATGTGCAATGGTAAAATAGCCGACGATCCCGATGGCGACGAGCAAGAGCGTGCCCAAGCCCCGTGACAGCGCGAAGACCGGAGACAGGGCGCTTTCAGAGCCCCAGAGCAATACGCCCATCAGCAGGGATGCGATCAGGATACGCGGTGCGCGGCGGAGGAGGCGCGTATCTGTGCCCACGTCTTCGCCCATCGATTTTTTCCCGAACCACAAGAGCGCGACCATGCCCCATGCCGCGACGGTTGTTGCGACAGCGGCGGCCAGATAGCCGATGAAAAAGGACAGGCCGACCGCGACCAAAGCGTTGATGATCATGGCGTAAATGGCAAAGCGGAACGGGGTTTTCGTGTCCTCGCGCGCGAAATAGAGCGGTTGCAGAACCTTTTGCATCACGAAGGCCGGAAGCCCCAGACCATAGATCATTACGGCCAGCGCGGTTTTCTGTGTGTCCTCCGGCGTGAAGGCACCGCGTTGGAACAGGAAGGAAATCAGCTGCTCCGGAATGACCACCAGCGCCACGGCGGCGGGCACGGTCAGCAAGAGCGCGAATTCGAAGGCGCGGTTGTAGGCGTCGCGTGCGCCTTTCCCGTCACCGGCCTGAAGGCGGCGCGACAGGTCGGGCAAGAGCACGATGCCGATGGCGATGGCGACCACGCCCAAGGGCAGTTGATACAGGCGGTCGGCAAGGTTCAGATATTGCAGCGCACCTTCTTGCGAAAACGAGGCCACCTGACGACCGACGAGCAGGTTGATCTGGACGACACCGCCAGCCAGCGCGGCCGGACCGGCGAGGATCAGGAGGTTTTTGATCTCGGGCGTCAGACGTGGCAGATGCGGGCGCAGGTTGAAACCGGCTTTCGCCGCAGAGATCCAGACCACGGCAAGCTGGGCAATCCCCGCAAGAGGAACGGCCCAAATCAGCGCGCGCTCGACCGCCATGCCGAGTTTGGCCGCGCCGATCATCGCCACAGAAAGCACGACATTCAAAAGCACAGGCGCGGCGGCGGCGGCGGCAAAGCGTCCGGTGGCGTTCAAAATGCCGGAGAACAAAGCGCCTAAAGAAATGAACAGCACATAAGGAAAGGCGATACGTCCGAACCCGACGGCGAGATCAAACCGTTCGTCCCCGATGAGACCCGCCGCCATGACGGTCACCAGCGCGGGCATAAACAGCGTGGCCAGAAGCGTCAGCGCGATCAGCGCCGTGGCCAGCACCGACAACGTGTCCTCGGCAAAGCGTTTGGCGTCACCGCCAGCTTCGACTTTTTTGGAGAACATCGGCACAAAGGCCACGTTCAACGTGCCTTCTGCGAAGAAACGTCGAAACATGTTGGGCAGGGAAAAGGCGACCGCAAAGGCTTCGGCAACGGGCCCTGCGCCAAAGAAGGCCGCGATCAGCGCGTCGCGGACGAAGCCCAGGACGCGACTCATCAGGGTCCAGCCGCCTACCGTGACAAAGCCTTTGACAAGGCGGACAGGCTTCATTGCGCCTGTGCCCGTTTCGCGCCCGCCACGATGGAGGTCCGCAGTTTCTTCTCAAGCGCGCGTTGCTTGCTCTCGGAATGGATTTTCATGCCGAACATATCTTTGACGTAGAAGGAGTCGACAACCTGAGCCCCGTAGGTCGCGATCTGGGCGGAGACGATGGAGATGTTGTTCTCTGCCAGCACCCGCGTGAGATCATACAAAAGGCCGGGCCGGTCGCGGGTGTCCACTTCGATGATGGTGAAAATCTCCGAGCCTTCGTTGTCGAAAATGATCGAGGTCGGGACGTTGAACTTGCTTTCGCGTTTCTTGATCTTGTCGCGGGTTTCCAGCGCGTCTTTTGCGGCGACCTTGCCGCGCAGGATCTTGTCGATCATCTGGCGCAAACGAGGAAGGCGGCCTTCCTCGAACGGGTTGCCGTCATTGTCCTGAATCCAGAACACAGCGGTGGCAAACCCGTCTTTGGAGGTAAATGTGCGGGCATCCACCACATTGGCTCCCACAAGTGCCAGTGCACCTGCGAGGCGCGAGAAAATCCCGTGGTGGTCGGTCAGCGCGAAACAGGCGCGTGTGGCGTCGCGGTCTTCGTCCTGATGCAGGTCAATGCGGATTTCGTCCGGCTGAATGTCCTTGAGCAGGTGCGCGAAAATCTCGTGCGTGGCAAAGGGTAGGCCCTGCCAATAGGTGCTGTAGTGACGTTGCAACTCGCGGCGCTTGTCGACGGTGTTCCAGTCCTTGAGACGGGCGCGCAGCTCTTTTTTCGCCTCGCCTTCGCGGGCGTCGCGGTTGACTTCTTCCAGCCCGTGTTCGAGCGCATAGGCGGTCTGGGCGTGCAGGTTGCGGATCAGCGTCGCTTTCCAGTTGTTCCAGACATCGGGCCCGACGCCGCGAATATCGCAGACAGTCAGAACCGTCAGCAGATCAAGCCGCTCGCGGGTTTTTACTGCTTTGGCGAAATCGCGCACGGTGCGCGGGTCGGAAATGTCGCGTTTCTGGGCAATGTCCGACATTAGCAGGTGATAGCGCACCAGCCATTCTACTGTCTCGCATTCCGAAGGTTTCAGACCAAGGCGAGGCGCAACCCGACGCGCGATCTGGGCACCGATCACGGAGTGGTCCTCGACGCGCCCCTTGCCGATGTCATGCAGAAGCAGCGCGACATATAGCACCTTCCGGTTGACGCCGGTCTTCATGATGCTGGTGGCCAGCGGCAGAGGGTCTTCCAGTTCTTCCCGCTCGATTTGCGCGAGGTTGGAGATCACCTGAATCGTATGCTCGTCGACCGTGTAGCTGTGATACATATTGAACTGCATCATCGCCACGATGTGTTGAAACTCCGGAATAAACGCCCCAAGCACGCCCAGCTCGTTCATCCGGCGCAGCGCACGTTCGGGGTTGCCGTGTTTGAGCAAGAGGTCGAGGAAAATCCGCCGTGCTTCCGGCGCGTTGCGCATCTCGTTGTCGATCATGTCGAGGTTGGCCGAGATCAGCCGCATCACATCGGGATGCAGCAGATAACCGGTGCGCAGAGCGTCCTCGAAAACGCGCAAGAGGTTCAGCTTGTCGGAGAGAAATGCTTTGCGGTCGCGGGTGTTAAGGCGGTTGTGAACGATCTCGTATTGATCCCCCACCTTGCGGCGGCGTTTCAAAAGCCGTTGCAGCGCGGGTTCCTGTTTGACGTGTTGGGCCTCAAGCGAGGTCAGGAAGATCCGTGTCAACTCACCCACGCGGGTGGCATGCAGGAAGTAGTTCTGCATGAAATGCTCGACCCCGCGCCGCCCCGAATGGTCGAAATATCCCAGCCGGTCCGCCACCTCGACCTGCATGTCAAAGGTCAGTTGGTCCATCGGTCGTCCGGCAATCAGATGCAGCGCATTGCGTGTGGCATGGAGGAAGGTCTCCGCCTCGTCGAACTGGCGATATTCGTCTTGGGTAAAGACACCCGCTTTGACGAGATCGGAAGGGTGGCTGACCCCGTGCACATATTTCGCGATCCAGAACAGCGTGTGCAGGTCGCGCAGACCACCTTTGCCCTCTTTGATGTTGGGCTCGACAACATAACGCTGCCCGCCTTGTTTGCGGTGCCGTGCCGCACGTTCTTCGAGTTTGGCTTCGATAAATTCGCGCGCGGTATTTTGGAACAATTCGTCGCGCAGTCTTTCCTGCAATTCCGTCGCCAGCGCGCGGTTGCCGCTCAGGAACCGGATTTCCAGCATAGCGGTGCGGATGGTAAAATCCTCTTTGCCCAGCCGGATGCAATCGCGGATCGTGCGGGTGGAATGGCCCACCTTCAGGTGCAGATCCCAGAACATGTAAAGCATGCTCTCGACCACGCTTTCGATCCAGCCGTTGATCTTGTGCGGGGCGAGAAACAGCAGGTCGACATCGGAATAGGGCGACATTTCCCCGCGCCCGTATCCGCCCACCGCCAGAACGGCAATCCGTTCGCCCTCTGTCGGGTTGGGGTTGGGATGCAGCTTTGTCATCGCGGTGAACAGCACTGTCGTCACAATGCAATCCGTGAGCCACGCATAAGCCCGAAGCGCCGGTCGCGCATTGCGCGGGGCGTCGGTCATGGCGCTTGCGATGGCGGCGCGGCCCTGCTTTTGCGCGTCGTTCAGGACAGCAACCGTAGCCTTTCTGATCTCCGCAGGAGACGCCGCCTTTGACCATGTTTCCTCCAGTGCCGAGGCAACGGAGGAGACGTCAAAGATGGCATCTTGTGCGCAGATGAATGTGCCCGAAGGCGCAGGAAGAAAGGCGGAAAGGGCCGGAAGATCAGTATCCGGCGCCGCGGAAGGCTCTTGGGGCAGGGTCAATCTCGATTACCTGATTGTTCTGAATGGTCGCGATGGAGAGGCCGCGTTGGTTGGTTCCGTCAGGCAGAAGGCGGAAGATACCGTTGACGCCGACAAAGCCGGAGCCACGGGTCAGACCTTGTGCCGTCAGGGCGTTCTGGTTTCCGGCTTTCACCAAGGCCCCGATGGCCGCGATGCCATCATAGGCCAACCCTGCAAGCGCATGTGGCGCCTGACCGTATTTGGCGGAATAATGCGCGGAGAAATTGCTTGTGAGCTGTTGGTCAGGAATGGCGAACCAGCTGTCTTGAAGCCCCGGAAGGCTCATAGCGGAGGCAGGCACGTTCCAGCGTTGCAACCCGATATATTGCGGCGAAGGCGATTTGATACCGTTTTCGGGCAGCATCTGTGCCAGAAGCGGCATGGCTCCGTCGTTGCCGGAGGTGAAGAAAATCGCATCGGCATTGGAATTACGTGCGGCTGTGGCAATCGGGCGGATGGCCTGAATGACGCCTTGCTGGCTCAACTCGAAACTCTGCGTGGCCGCAAGCGTGGCGCCTTGGCGGTTGATCGCGGTTTTGATCGCCGCGGCGCCTGCGTTTTCTGCAGGGCTGTCGGCGTTTACGACCATGATCCGGCCCTTGCCATTGGCGCGGGCATAGGCCACCAGCCGATCTGCGGTGTTCTGGAAGGTCGGCCCGAGGATAAAGACGTTGCCGCCAGCAACATCGGGGTTGTTGGAGAAGGACAGCACGTTGATGCCCGCATTGGCCGCCGGAATCCCCGCGAGTTTTGCAGAACCACCATAGACCGGCCCGAGGATGATCTTGGCCCCGTCTTTCACCGCCTGACTTGCAGCGGCGGAGGCGCGTTCGGCTTGCCCCCCTGTCGGATAGACGCGTAGGTCAATGGCAACGCCATCGAGATCGGCCATAGCAAGACGCGCGGCGTTCTCGATCGATTGCGCCATCGCGACATCGCCGCCCTGTTGCGATTCGTAAGGCACCAGCAGGGCGACAGGAACAGGCTTGGATGTGTTGATCGTCGGACCGCCGCCAACAGGAAAGGCACCGGGATCACACGCGGCGAGGGAAAAAAGGGACAGGCCGAGCACAAATCGGGTGAGTGACTTGCGGGCGGCACGAAGAACAGCGAACATAGGTAAACCTCACTCCTGACGGCAATGGCGCAACACGGACGGTCACGCAAACTTGCGGGCAGACTATGCGAGACGCTTCAAAGAGTAAACGCTGCAAAGATCAGAGATCACATTGACATATCAAACCAAGCCGCTTTCTGCCGGCCTTCATTTTCTCGCCACCCCCATCGGCAATGCCCGCGACATCACCTTGCGGGCACTCGACATTCTTGCCTCGGCGGATGTGCTGGCCGCAGAAGATACGCGCTCCTTGCGCAAATTGATGGATATTCACGGTGTGCCCCTCAACGGGCGGCACATTTACCCCTATCACGACCACAATGGCGGCCAGATGCGCCCGCGCCTGATTGAGCTCATGGAAGAGGGCAAATCGGTTGCCTACGCATCGGAAGCCGGCACGCCTCTGGTCGCTGATCCGGGGTTTGCCCTGTGCCGTGAGGCGCTGTCGCGTGATATTCCTGTCACCTCGGCCCCCGGTCCCTCCGCGATGATTGCGGCCCTGACCATCTCCGGCCTGCCATCGGACCGGTTCCTCTTTGCGGGGTTCCCCCCGTCCTCCCAAGGGGCGCGGCTCAAGTTTTTCAGCTCGTTTGCGGACGTGCCTGCAACGCTGGGATTTTACGAAAGCCCGAAACGCGTTCACCGAACATTAGGAGAATTGTGCGATACCTTGGGAGAAACACGTCAGGCGGCTCTGTGTCGGGAGTTGACGAAACGTTTCGAGGAGGTGCGGAAAGGAACGTTGAGAGAGCTGGAGGAAAGCCTGCGCGATGCGCCGGTCAAAGGCGAGATCGTGCTTTTGATTGATCGGGCGGAGCGTGTTGAGGTTTCCGAGGCGGATCTGGAGACGGCTCTGGCGGAGGCGTTGGAGACAATGACGGTCAAAGACGCGGCGGCAGACGTGGCTGCCCGTTATGGATTGAAAAAGCGGGACGTGTATCAGATGGCCTTGGCCATCAAGGAGGGCTGATACACCCGAATGTGTGCGAAAGGCGAAGGATGCCATTAGATTTTGTGCCGGATACGGATGTCGCTCTACGCAAGGAGCGTGGGCGGAAAGCCTATGATTTCGGATTGAGTGCGGAGGCTGCTGTTGCGCGCCTGTATCAATCGCGAGGGTTGGAGTTGCTTGAAGAGCGGTGGCGCGGTCGCGCTGGCGAGATTGATCTGATTTTCCGGCAGGGAGAGGAAATCGTCTTTGTCGAAGTGAAAGCCTCTAAATCTTTCGCCAAAGCTGTGACGCATCTGAGTGCGAAACAAATGGTGCGGCTTTGTGCCAGTGCCGAAGATTATATCGGACGTCTGCCCAAGGGTTTGTTGACTCCTATGCGGATTGATCTGGCCTTGGTTGATGGTGTCGGACATGTCGAAATTCTTGAAAATGCGCTCATGCTATAGCGGCAAGCGGGTGCTTGTGCCTTCATGCACAAGACATTCCCATTGAATGCGCCGCAGGGCTGGTCCATCTAAGAGGAAACAAGTTTCGGGAGATGAGCCTTTTGTCTAACCTAGCCTCGACCAACACACCCTTGAAAGTCGCGATCCAGATGGACCCGATCGGTCCGATTGATATCAATGGCGACAGCACGTTCCGGATCATGGAAGAGGCGCAAAAGCGCGGCCATGAGCTTTTTTATTACACGCCGGAGCACTTGGCCTTTCAGGAAGGCCGTGTCACCGCACGCGGATGGCCGGTTGAGGTGCGTCGCGTCGAAGGGGATCATTACAGTCTGGGCGAAATGACCGAGGTCGATCTTTCGGACTACGACGTGGTCTGGCTGCGTCAGGATCCGCCTTTCGATATGGGATATATCACCACCACGCACTTGCTGGATATGATCACGCCCGGCACCTTGGTGGTGAATGATCCGTTCTGGGTGCGCAACTATCCAGAGAAACTTCTGGTCCTGACCTTTCCGGACCTGACGCCGCCCACGGCGATTGCCCGCGACCTTGAGACCATTCGGGCGTTCAAGGCCAAGCATGGCGATATCATTCTCAAACCTCTTTACGGCAATGGCGGTGCGGGGGTCTTCCGGCTTGATCCGAATGACCGGAACTTGTCCTCCTTGCACGAATTGTTCACCGGCATGTCCCGTGAACCGATGATTGTGCAGAAGTTTCTGCCCGATGTGTCCAATGGCGACAAGCGGGTGATCTTGGTCGACGGGGAGCCTGTAGGTGCGATCAACCGTGTGCCGCAAGCGGGGGAGACCCGCTCAAACATGCATGTCGGGGGGCGTCCCGAAAAGATCGGTCTGTCGGCGCGGGACTTGGAAATTTGTGCGCGGATCGGGCCGCTTTTGAAAGAAAAGGGACAGATTTTTGTCGGTATTGATGTGATCGGCGACTACCTGACCGAGATCAATGTGACCTCGCCCACGGGTATTCAGGAACTCGAACGGTTCGACGGGACAAACACGGCCGAGTTGATCTGGAAAGCGATCGAGGCCAAACGCGCATGAGTCTCAGGATGCGGCTTCTCGCTGGGGCGCTGAGCCCTGTCGTGCGGACTGCGTTTACCCATGCGCAAAACCCTGTGCCTTTGCGCGAGGGGGTGGATTGGGCTGCGAAACTGAGCCTGCCGGTTCAGCTTTCCGCCGAGGTCACCCATGATGCTCTGGGGCTGCCGGGCATGTGGATTTGCCCGCCTGGATGCGATGAGAGCAAGGTGATCCTGTTTTTTCACGGGGGGGGCTACATCGCCGGAAGCCCGCAGACGCACAAACGGCTGGCATCGCGCTTGGCGCAGCTGGCCAACCGTCCTGTTTTCCTGCCGGCCTACAGGCTTGCGCCGGAACATCCTTTGCCCGCAGCTTTCGAAGATGCTCTGGCGGTGTGGGAGGCGCTCATCGCTGCGGGGTATTGCCCGAAAGATATCAGTATTGGGGGCGACAGTGCCGGAGGAGGTCTGGGTTTGACGCTTTTGGCGGAACTGTGCCAGAGAGGGACGCCACCTGCGGGGGCCTTCGGGTGGTCGCCCTTCACCGATCTGACGCTTTCCAGCCCCTCTTTCGAGACCAATGCAGAACGCGACCATTTCTTTCCGCCGGAACGTGCGCGTGACTTGACGGCGATTATCTTGGGGGAAAGTTCTCCGACGGATCCGCATGTCTCGCCGATTTTCGCGCAATTTCCAAACTGCCCGCCGGTGCTTTTGCAGGCGTCTGACTGCGAGATTTTGCGCGATGATTCCGTGCGTCTGGCAGAGCATCTGCGCGCACAGGGGGCGGAGGTCACCCTCAGCCTCACCAAAGATGCGCCCCATGTCTGGCAGATGTTCGACGGATTCTTTCCGGAGGCGCGTCAGGCGATTGCGGAGACGGCAGAGTTTCTGCGCGCTCTCAATTAAGCACGCCGGAGACCACACGATAGCTCAAAGCCTCTGCCAGATGCGGGCGGCGGATGTGTTCTTCTCCATCCAGATCGGCAATGGTGCGGGCGACGCGCAAAACACGATGATAGCCCCGCGCCGAAAGCCCGAGCCTTTCGGCCGCTTTGGCCAAAATCTCGCGTCCCTCGGCATCGGGAGCGGCGACATCTTCGAGCATTTTCCCTTCGATCTGGGCATTGGTGCGAAATCCGCTTCCGTCATAACGCTCACTCTGGAGTGCGCGGGCTTGGGCAACGCGGGCGGCGACCGTGGCGGAACTGTCGCCAGATTGTGGCAGGTCAAGATCCTGAAACTGGACGGGCGGCATCTCGATGCGCAAATCGAAACGATCCATCAAAGGGCCGGAGATGCGGCCAAGATAGTCCTCGCCGCAGAGCGGAACCTTCGCACAGGCCCGCGCCGGATCGGGCAGGTAGCCGCATTTGCAAGGGTTCGCCGCCGCCACCAACATGAACCGGGCCGGATAGCGCATATGTGCATTGGCACGGGCGACCATGACTTCGCCGGTCTCGATGGGTTGCCGTAGCGTTTCCAGCACGGGGCGCGGAAATTCGGGAAGCTCGTCAAGGAAGAGCACACCGTTGTGCGACAGGGAGATTTCGCCGGGCTGCGCACCTCGCCCGCCGCCAACGATTGCGGCCATAGAGGCGGTGTGATGTGGTTCGCGAAACGGACGTGCGCGGGAAATGCCGCCTTCGTCCAGCAGGCCGGCAAGGGAATGGATGATTGAGGTCTCCAGCGCCTCTTGCGCCGACAGAGGCGGCAGGATCGTGGGTAGGCGGGCGGCGAGCATGGATTTTCCGGAGCCGGGCGTGCCGACCATGAACAGGTGATGCCCGCCCGCTGCGGCGATCTCCAGTGCGCGTTTGGCCTTTTCCTGCCCCTTCACATCGCGCAGGTCTTTCTGATGGGCAGGCAGGGAGATTTCTCCCGGATGTGCCTCGTGTAGCGGGCGGTCGCCGGTGAAGTGGCGCAAAAGCTGTGCGAGGTTTTTTGCGCCATAGACCGGCGTTGCGCCCACCCAAGCGGCTTCTGATCCGCAGGCTTCGGGACAGGCCAGAACGCAGTTCAGTTCGGCGGCCTTGAGAGCGGCAGGCAGAGCGCCGTTGACTGGCACGAGCGACCCGTCGAGCGCCAGTTCGCCCAGTGACAGGGTTTCTGCGGCCTTGCTTTCGGGGATCAACCCTGTTGCGGCAAGAATCGCCAGAGCAATGGGGAGATCAAAATGCGACCCGATTTTCGGCAGATCGGCGGGCGAAAGGTTGATCACCAGCTTCTTGGATGGCAGGGCGATCTGCATGGCCGCCAGTGCGGCGCGGACCCGTTCGCGGGCTTCTGAAACGGCTTTGTCGGGCAGGCCGACGATGGTGAAACTCGGCAATCCGGGGGCAATGGCGCATTGAACCTCAACTGTGCGGGCTTCGATGCCTTCGAAGGCGACGGAAAAGGTCCGTGCGACCATGTGAGGGGACTCCGGTGTTTGAAAAACCAATGTCCATCGGTCTAGCGCAGACGTGGTTAGGAAATGGTTAACGCCACATGGGTCTGCGCATCTTGGATGCGTCTAAACGTGTTCCGGCCACGCTGTGATTGGTAAATCCAATGCATAGGGCACAGGATCATAACGGACATTAAGCCCGTCTTTGCGCCAGCGTTTGAAGGCGGGGTCAGAGAGATGTGCGGAGACATAAGTGTTCAGACGTTGCGATACGGGCAAGTTATATCCTGCAATTCGGGCGGCGACAGGGGCGTAAAAGGCATCGGCTGCGCAGTAGTCCCCAAATAGCCAAGGACCATCGCCGGAAAACCTTTCGAACGCATGGGCGAGTAGGGTTTCCAACCGATCCAGATCCGCCTGTACAGCATCGGAAACTTGAAAATTCCGGTATTGGTGTAGGAGTTGCATCGGGCAGGCCGCGCGCAGAGCGTTGAAGCCGGAGTGCATTTCGGCTACCAGCCAGCGGGCGTAGATGCAGGCTTGCGGATCAACCGGCCAAAGCCCGGCATCAGGGTGACGTTCCGCCAATGTTTCGGCCAGAGCGATGCTTTCGCCGATGATCCACCCTTCAGCCGTGCGCACGGTTGGCACCAACTGGGCGGGAGCGAGAGATGCAAGGTCGTCTTGCATTGTTCCGTTGTAGAGGCCGACCATGATCTCTGTGTAGGGGATATCGAATTTTTCGAATAGGAGCCAGCCGCGGAGCGACCAACTGGAAAAGCTTTTGTCGCCGATGAAAAGATGGTAAGACATAGGAACCCCCTAATTGTTTTATATACTGTAGTGCAGGGAGGTCGGATCACAAAAATTTATATTTGTTTTGTTTGATATCAATATTTGTGATTTATTTGCGTGCAGGACCAAGGCCCCGAAATCCCCTCCGGACAGTCGATCCGCGTGCATGATAAAGGGTCGATCCGATGGGCGAAGGCTTCATAGGCCGTGCAGGACAGGGCCTTTTGCAGCAACGCGAGGATCACGCCCATATGGGTCACGATCACGGTTTCACCAGACAGAGCACCCACGCCAGCGTGAACCCGCGCCGAGAAACTGTTCCAGCTTTCGCCGCCCGGGGGTGCGGTGTCTCCGGGTGTTTCAAAAACCTGTCGTGCGAGATCGCCGTCGCGGGCTTCGATCTCCGACCAACTGAGCATTTCCCACGCCCCGAAATGGGTTTCCCGCAAGCGGTGATCATGGGGCAGACGCGGGCGGTGCGCCTGTATGGCATTGGCGGTTTCGACCGCGCGGCTGAGATCGGAGGAGACCACTGGGACCTCGGGCAATGCGGCTTCAAGGCGTGAGATGGCTTGCTGGTCGGAGAGGTCGGCGGGGAGGTCCGTCCAGCCGACAAAGGTTTTCGCATGGGTCGGGCCATGCCGGATCAACCACAGGTGGCTCATGAGAGCCCTGCCGGAAGATTGCCTTTGAGCGCAAAGGGAAGGCCGGCCATGACGCCGATCACCGTGTCGGCTTGGGCGGCGAGGCGTCGGTTCAGATCGCCTTGAGCTATGCGAAACCGGCGGGCAAGCGCGTTTTCGGGAACGACGCTGAGACCTGTTTCATTTGACACGATCACCACTTCTGCGGGGCTCGACTTGATCGCGTCGAGCAGGGCGTCTGTCTCACGAGACAGGTCGTGATCCGCCAAAAGATGGTTGGTGAGCCACATGGTTGCGCAGTCGAAAAGAAGAATCTCTCCGGCTTTCCGATCCGAAATGACACGGGATGCCCCCAGAGGTTCTTCAATTGTGCACCACTCTCCTCCGCGTTTTGTGCGATGTTGCGCAACCTTTGTGCGCATTTCCTGATCGAGACACTCTGCACTGGCAAGGTAAACCTTCCGCAACATGCTGTTTATGCATAGTTTTTCGGCTATGTCCGACTTGCCGGAAGATGCCCCCCCAAGCACGACTGTCATATTCGCGCACATGAACGTGAAACCCATTTCTGATCTGAAGCGTTAGTCTTTTCGTAACAGGAGTAGCCACAGCTCGCAAATGACTGTCACGGACGTGCCCTATGGATGCGTCGTGAGGTTAGAGCCGGAGCGAAGAACTCTCAGGAGGTGACATTATGGCACTCGATATGACTGCATCTGACAATGCCCTGCCTCGGCGGGCGATGAAAGCGGAAATGCTTGATCTGGAGACGGAACAGGCGCTGGCACGGGCGTGGCGGGATCACGGCGACGAGGCGGCGCTGCACCGTCTTGTGACTGCCTATATGCGCTTGGCAATTTCCATGGCGGCCAAGTTCAAACGCTATGGCGCACCGATGAGCGATCTTATTCAGGAGGCGGGGCTGGGCCTTATGAAAGCTGCCGAAAAATTCGATCCGGATCGTGGCGTGCGTTTTTCGACCTATGCTGTGTGGTGGATCAAGGCCTCCATTCAGGACTATGTGATGCGCAACTGGTCGCTGGTGCGTACGGGGTCGACCTCGGCGCAGAAATCCCTGTTTTTCAACATGCGCCGTGTGCAGGCCCGCCTTGAGCGCGAAGCTTCCGCGCAAGGTGAGGCGCTGGATCATGACCAGCTTTTGCAAATGATCGCGATGGATCTGGGCGTGCCGCTGCGGGATGTCGAAGTGATGGACGGGCGTCTTTCCGGTTCTGACTTTTCGCTCAATGCCCAGCAATCCGGTGAGGATGAAGGGCGCGAATGGATCGACACGCTGGCTGATGAGGGCGCAACCACGGCGGAGATGGTGGGCGAGGCCCATGATCAGGCACAGCTCAAAACATGGATTTTCGACGCGATGGACCATCTGAGCGAGCGGGAACGGTTTATCGTCAAGTCGCGCAAGCTCACGGACGAACCGCGCACGCTGGAGAGCCTTGGTGACGAGTTGTCGCTGTCGAAAGAACGGGTGCGGCAACTCGAAGCCGCCGCTTTGCAAAAAATGCGGATATCTCTTGAAACCAACGGCGGGGATGTGCAGCAGTTCTTTGCATGAAGTACAGCTTTGCACTTGCGACCCTGTTGGCCGCTGGCCCCGCTTTTTCGGACCAGATTACGCCGGATGCGTTTGCCGCGCTGCCACCGCCGGATGTGGTTATTCTGGGGGAGACCCATGACAACCCGACCCAACACGCGCATCAGGCTCGTGCGGTCGAGGTGCTTGCCCCTGCCGCGCTGGTGTTCGAGATGCTGACACCGGAGCAGGCGGCGAAGGTAACGCCGGAGCTGCGCAGGGATGCGGCGGCTTTGGCCGAGGTATTGGATTGGGACAGTTCCGGCTGGCCGGATTTCTCGATGTATGCGCCGATTTTCGCGGCCAGCACAGCACTGGTCTATGGCGCGGCTCTCCCGCGTGACGAGGTGCGGCGCGCGTTCTCTGAGGGGGCGGCGGACGTGTTCGGCGCAGAGGCGGATCGCTATGGTCTGACCACACCGCTGCCTGAAGAGATGCAAGAAGACCGTGCACAGATGCAGTTCGAATCGCATTGCGAAGCCATGCCGCTTGAAATGATGGCGGGGATGGTCGAGGCGCAAAGGCTGCGCGACGCGGCATTCTCAAGAGTGGCGTTGCAAGCTTTGGAGGACACCGGCGGCCCTGTCGTCGTCATCGCGGGCAATGGCCATGCACGCCGTGATTGGGGGATGCCCGCCGTGCTCGCACAGGCCGCGCCGGATGTGACGGTTCTCTCAGTCGGCCAGTTGGTAGCACCACCCGATGAGGCTCCGCCCTATGACGTCTGGCTTGTGACCGAGGCCGCAGAGCGCGGCGATCCCTGTGCGGGTTTTGCCAAAGCGTCCACGGACTGATCCGGCCATTGTTTCGCCCTGCGCCTTGGCTTAAACCGATCCTTGTGGACAGGCGCGAGAGCCAGGGAGAGCGAACATGCTGAACGGAAAATCCATTCTGCTGATTATCGGAGGCGGCATCGCGGCGTTCAAATCGCTCGATCTGATCCGACGGCTACGTGAAGAGGGCGTGCGTGTCGTACCCGTCCTGACCAAAGCCGCCGAAGAATTCGTGACGCCTTTGTCCGTGTCGGCCCTATCCGCCGAGAAAGTGTATCGTGACCTCTTCAATCTGACGGATGAGGCGGAGATGGGGCATATCGAACTGTCCCGTGCCGCTGATCTGGTCGTTGTGTCTCCTGCCACCGCCGATCTTCTGGGCAAGATGGCGGGCGGGCTGGCCAATGATCTTGCGTCCACCCTGTTAATGGCTACCGATATACCGGTCCTTGTTGCGCCCGCGATGAATGTCCGGATGTGGCAACACCCCGCCTGTCAGCGCAATGTGGCAACCCTCAAAGAAGATGGTGTGCTTTTTGTTGGCCCCGAAGAGGGCAGCATGGCCTGCGGCGAGTTCGGTCCGGGGCGCTTGTCCGAAACGCCGGATATCATTGCTGCCATTCGCAGCGCCCTCACCGACGGGCCTTTGACGGGCAAACATATCCTTGTCACATCCGGCCCGACCCACGAGCCGATTGATCCCGTGCGCTATATCGCCAACCGGTCGTCCGGCGCGCAGGGGACCGCGATTGCCGTGGCCCTGCGGGATCTGGGCGCGGATGTGAGCTTTGTCACCGGTCCGGCCGATGTTCCTGCGCCCTCCGGTGTACGGGTGATCCCCGTGCAAACCGCCCGCGAAATGCAAGCCGCCGTCGAGAAGGCTTTGCCCGCAGATGTGGCTGTCTTTGCCGCCGCTGTGGCCGATTGGCGCGTGGCCTCGCAAAGCGGGTCGAAGATCAAGAAACAACAGGGCAAACTGCCGGTGCTGGAATTTTCCGAGAACCCCGACATTCTGGCAGGGGTGAGCCAGATGTCGGAGGGGCGTCCGCGTCTTGTTGTGGGATTTGCTGCGGAGACGGATGACGTGATCGCCCATGCTACGGCAAAGCGTGCGCGTAAGGGCTGTGACTGGATTGTGGCCAATGACGTGTCTCCGGACACCGGAATCATGGGCGGCACGGAGAATGCGGTGACCTTGATTTCCGAACGTGGCGCGGAGGAGTGGCCGCGCATGGGCAAAGATGAAGTGGCACAACAGTTGGCACACCGGATCGTGGATTATCTGGCGAAGAAATGAGTATTTGTGCCATCAGAAAGCCCCGCTTTGACAAGAATATGGAAGAGACATGAGCGTAGAGATCAAAATTCAATGGCTCGACGGGGCTGACCCCGAGATCAAACTGCCGTCCTATGAAACGGCCCATGCGGCAGGCGGCGATGTGCGGGCGAATTTCCCGCCGGAGATGCGTGCGGAAGGGGTCACCCTTGAGCCGGGTGCGCGGGCGCTGATCCCGACGGGGTTTGCGATGGAAATTCCCGCAGGCTACGAGGTGCAGGTGCGGCCACGTTCCGGTCTCGCGCTCAAACACGGGATTTCTTTGGCTAATACGCCCGGAACGATTGATGCCGATTACCGCGGGCCGGTGGGCATTATTCTGATCAACCACGGTCAGGAGCCGTTTCATGTCACGCATGGTGAACGCATCGGCCAGATGGTCGTCGCACCTGTGGTGCAAGGGGCATTTTCGGTGGTGGAGGACCTCACGGACACCGCACGCGGTGCTGGGGGCTTTGGCTCGACCGGACGGAAATGAGCTATTTTCTGATCATTTCGGCGGTGCTTTGGGGCATCGGTCGGCTGACCGGCGCCCCAAAGCGGGCGCGTTGGGCGATGATCGGGGTGCTTTACCTTGCTGTGCTGATGGCCGTCACTGTGCTGCCGGAAGAACATGCGCTGCGGGCAAGTCTTGGCGGGAGTTTGGGCGAATGGCTGCTGATCGGTGTTGCCGCGCTGATTGTTCTTGTCTATCGGGCAGGGCTTGCTCGTTTGCGGCGTAAGGCGAAGGTGGTTGAGGCTCCGGCGCAGGAAGGCGCGTTTCGTCCCGCCGAACTGGATCGCTACATGCGGCATATCCTGTTGCGGGAGATCGGCGGGCCGGGGCAGAAAAAGCTCAAAGACGCCAAGGTCTTGGTGATCGGGGCCGGAGGACTTGGCGCGCCTGTGCTGCAATATCTTGCGGCTTCGGGGGTCGGGGTAATCGGGGTGATTGATCCGGATGTGGTGGAGTCTTCGAACCTGCAACGTCAGGTGATCCACACGGACGACCGGATCGGTGTGCCCAAGGTATTCTCCGCCGCCGAGGCGATGAAGGCACAGAATCCGTTCATCGAGGTGCGCCCCTATCATCGCGCCTTTGACGAAAGCTCTATGGATATGGTGGCTGAATATGATCTTGTGCTCGACGGGACGGATAATTTCGACACGCGTTATCTGGCCAACCGCGCATGTGTGATCCACGGCAAGCCGCTGGTCGCAGCCGCGATCACGCAATGGGAAGGTCAAATCAGCACATATAAATCCCATGAAAATGGCCCGTGCTATCAATGTGTGTTCCCCGAGCGCCCTGCCGAGGGCATGGTTCCCAGTTGCGCCGAAGCCGGTGTGGCGGCCCCCTTGCCGGGGGTTTTGGGCACGATGATGGCGATGGAAGCGGTGAAAGAAATCACGGGCGCGGGGCAGGGGCTCAAGGGGCGGCTCGTCATTCACGATGCGCTCTATGCCGAGACCCGCAGCATCACAGTGAAGAAACGACCGGACTGCCCGATTTGCGGCGGCAAAAGCGTTAATCGCAAAACCTGAGCGATGGGTTTGCGCAAAGAACCGTGCAACAGGTTGATCTTGTCGCACTTCCCTCTCAATGCGTGTCACAAATCAAATGTGACGGGCTTTAGCCCTTTTACTTGTCGATGCGGAGGCATAGTTTTTGGGCAAAGGAGATCCCTATGACCAATCCCTATCTCGCCGAGTGGACGACCGAATTCAATTTGCCGCCTTTTGCCGATCTGAAGGATGAGGATGTAAAGCCTGCCGTGGAGGCCGCCCTGTCCGAGGGCCGCGCCGCGATCAAGGCGATTGCGGACAATCCGGAAGCGCCGACATTTGCCAATACGATTGAAGCGCTGGAGAAAGCCGATGCGACCCTGTCGAAGGTTCTGGGAGCCTTTTACGGCATGGCGGGCGCGGATACGAATGACACGCGGGACGCTTTGATGCGGGAGTTCTCCCCGATGCTCTCTGCCTACAGTTCCGAAATCACCGCCAACGCGGCGCTGTTCCAACGGATCGAAACGCTATGGCAGGAGCGTGAAAACCTTGACCTCACAGACGAGCAGCAGCGTGTTCTCATGCTCACCCGCCGTTCCTTTGTGCGCTCGGGGGCAAAGCTCGAAGGTGCGGACAAGGACCGCATGGCGGAGATCAAATCGCGCCTTGCCACGCTTGGCACCCAGTTCAGTCAGAACCTTTTGGCTGACGAGCGGGAATGGTTCATGGAGCTTTCGGAGGATGATCTCGAAGGCCTGCCGCAGTTCGTGGTTGATGCCGCACGTTCCGCAGGTGAGGAAAAAGGCGCGAAGGGGCCGGTGGTAACGCTGTCGCGCTCTCTGATCACACCGTTTCTGCAATTTTCCCCTCGCCGCGATTTGCGGGAAAAGGCTTTTCGCGCATGGGCGGCGCGAGGCGAGAATGGCAATGCCAATGACAATCGCGAGATTGCGCGCGAAATTCTCGAATTGCGCGAAGAGAGGGCCAAGCTCTTGGGCTACGAAAACTTCGCGGCCTATAAGCTCGAAACCGAGATGGCCAAAACGCCGGGACATGTGCGCGATCTTTTGATGCGGGTCTGGGCGCCCGCAAAAGAGGCGGCGGAGCGCGATGCCGCGATCCTGTCCAAGATGATGGTCGAGGACGGGGTGAACGGGGATCTGGCGCCTTGGGACTGGCGCTACTATTCCGAAAAACGGCGCAAGGCCGAACATGACCTCGATGAAGCGGAGTTAAAGCTCTATCTGCAGCTCGACCGTATGATCGAGGCGGCGTTTACCTGTGCCAACCGCCTGTTCGGTCTTGAGTTCGAACCGCTTGATGTCACTACCTATCATCCCGATGCGCGGGCATGGAACGTGACGCGGAATGGCAAGCATATGGCCGTGTTTATCGGGGACTATTTCGCACGCGGCTCCAAACGCTCCGGCGCGTGGTGTACGGCCATGCGCAGCCAGCAAAAGCTCGAAGGTGACATTCGCCCGATTGTGCTCAACGTGTGCAATTTTGCCAAACCGTCAAAAGATGAGGCCGCTTTGCTGTCCTATGATGATGCGCGGACCTTGTTCCATGAGTTCGGCCATGCGCTTCATCAGATGCTCTCCGATGTGACCTATGACTCGATCTCCGGCACGTCTGTGGCGCGGGATTTTGTCGAATTGCCCAGCCAGCTTTATGAGCACTGGCTCGAAGTGCCCGAGGTGCTCGAAGAATTCGCGACACACGCCGAGACCGGCGCACCGATGCCGCGCGATATGCTGGAACGTCTGCTCGCGGCCCAGACCTATGATCAGGGGTTTGCTACGGTGGAATATGTGGCCTCTGCACTTGTCGATCTGGAGTTCCACGATGGTCCTGCCCCGAAAGACCCGATGAAGGCGCAGGCCGAGATACTGGCGAAAATAGGTATGCCGAAGGCGATCACCATGCGCCATGCCACACCACATTTCGCGCATATTTTCTCCGGCGACGGGTATAGCTCGGGCTATTACAGCTACATGTGGTCGGAAGTGATGGATGCGGATGCCTTCGAGGCTTTCGAGGAAACCTCGCCTTTCGATCCGGCTATGGCAAAACGCCTTGAGGACAACATCCTCTCGAAAGGCGGCTCCGAAGATGCCGAGGCGCTCTACACGGCATTCCGTGGACGGATGCCCGGTGTTGAGGCGCTGCTCAAGGGGCGGGGGCTTTTGGCGGCAGAGTGAGGTTGTATTTTCTTTACTGTAAAAACACTCAATCGTGAGGCGGTTTATCCGCCTCGCGCGCCACATCTTTATGCACGATCACATCTGCATTCGGATAGGCCGCCAGAATCTGACGCTTGAGATCGGCGGAAATTGCATGCGCCTCGCGTAGGGTCTGGTCCCCGTCCACTTCGATATGGATGTTCACAAAGGGTTTCGATCCGGCCATCCGGGTTTTCAGATCGTGATAGGCGTAGATGCCGGGCATCTCCTGAGCCATGGTTTCAATGGCGGCGATCATCTCGGGCGGGGCCGCGCGGTCCATCAGCGCATCCCATGCGGATTTGCCTATATTCAATGCTCCTAACACCAGAAGGGCCGCTGCGATCAGGGCAACGATGCTGTCTAGATGCTGAAACCCCAGCAAGGACGAAGCCAGAAGCGCACAAATCGCGCCGATATTCGGAATGAGATCGCCCAGATAGTGCAGGCTGTCGGCGGAGACCACTTTCGAGCCGGTTTTGCGGGCGACATAGCGTTGCCAGAGCACCAGCGCGATGGTGGCTGCGATGGATAGCAGCATCACCGCGATGCCCGCGCCTTCGGCGGTCATCTGGTGCGGGGTGGTGGCCAGCAAACGCCGCACGGCTGTGACGGCAATGACAGCGGCGGAGATCAGGATGAAGACGGATTGTGCAAGTGCGGCGAGGTCTTCGGCAGAGGTGTGGCCAAAGGTGTGGTCCTTGTCCGGTGGTCGCGCGGCGTAATAGATCGCGAGTAATCCGGCGCAGGCAATGAGCAGGTCAAGCGCACTGTCGGCCAGAGAGGCGGCAATCGACAGAGAACCGGTCACGCTGAGCGCCCAGATTTTTGCGATCACCAAAAGCGTCGCAACGCTGACAGAGGCGACCCCTGCCGAGATGTTCAGGTGTTTGTCCTGCATGGTTTGTCATGCCCCGAAATGCGGTGCTTAGTCCAGCATCAGCTTGTCGCAGATGCGTGACCATGCGCGGGCGACAAAGTTATCCTTGGCGGTTTCAAGGCATTGGCGCTCCAGAAACCAGTGAAAATAGCCTTCATAATCGAAATCGGCCATGGTCTGAGGGCCGAACTCGATCGCGGATTTGAGATCTTTGACCGTTCGCGCGGTGAGTGTGGCGTGCCAGTAATCGGTCTTGCCACAGGTGATGACCGGCTTTTTCTGCATCAGGGCTTCGAATCCGGTCGAAGAATTCTGGGTGATGACCACGCGGGCGGAAGCAATCAGGTCATGGATGGAGGCATCCGTCAGTTTGACATTCGGGTGGTCCTCGCAAATTCCGAGGATGCGCCGCCGACCCTGTTTGCTTTGATGCGGGTGGGGTTTGACATAGACGGGTGCGTTGCTGTCGTAGCGTGCTGCCTCAGGGATGATCTGCTCAATGCTCAGGTATCGCGTGCCGGGTTTTCCGATTTCCGAAGGCTGACACAGGATTGTCGCGGAAGACGGAGGTAAAGGCGATTCCAGACGTGGCTCTTGGGTGAACTTCGAGATGTTTTCCTGCAACATATAGCCGGTCACGCCATTGAAAAAATACTCGGCGGCCTCGCGCATTTCGGGATCGGAATGGTAACGGGCAAACCGCAGCGAACTGTTGTGCCCGTATCCCAATTCGTCGAAATACCAGAACCCCCAGATGTAGGAGGGGCAGGCATGCAGGATGGTCGGACCATACATGGCCGGACCGCCAACGATGATGTGGAAATGATCGGTATTCAAAAGCGCACGCCCCGTTCGGGACCCGCCTTCGACAAGATAGGTTGCAAAGCCCTTTTCTTCGAGCTTGGGAAGCAGTTTGGTGAAAAAGTCATGTTGGCCTTGGGCGATGGACTCGTGCCAGTTGCCATAGCCGTGAATGACACAGGATTTCAGGCCGGCCGGAATGTTGCGGGCCGCGAGAGGGGATTTGATCTGATCCATCGGGACTTACTCCAGAACTTCATCCGGGCGCACTCCCCATAGCCCGTCTTTCAACACCCACCCCTTTTGCCCGTCCGCAGTGACCTTGCACCAGGACACATTGCATTCAAGCAAGCGCAAGATCACGTTCTTCTCGGCTTGCGCATTGAGACGTGAGGCCGGATCGGGACGGGAAAACAGATCTACATTCTCTGCCGTGACCAGCGCGGTGCGCACACCGGAAATCAGCGAATAATGCAGCCATCCTGTTGCGCCTTCGACATCACGAACGCGACGCCAGTGGCCATATTCCGCGATGACTTCAAGCGGGTATCCGCGGCGCACAAAGACCCAGTCGATACGATGCGACAAGGACGGCCCGCGCCGGACGTTGGCCTTGTCGCTTTTCAATGAGACAAATCGGGGCAGCGGCAGGTTGGTGACCGCGCCGCGTTTCGGCCCCTCTGCGGAAACACTGGCGGGCATGGCGACAAGAAGGCATAGCAAAACGGCCCTGAACAGGCCTTGCATGCCGGAAAATCGACCGCTGTTTACCATAACGCTCTCTAATCTGCTCACTGGCCTCTCACCGCCGACACCTTGTGTGATAATTCTCTGCACGGCGATGGTTGTTTGTGCTCCGGTTCTTATCCTTTACGCCTTGCCGGGATGCAATGGAGTTTGCCAGTATAGGGGTGAAAAATAAAGAGGGAGGTTACGGCTATTATGAGAGAACGTCTCAAAGTCGTGGTGACACGTGCGTTGCCGGAACAGGTCGAAACCCGAATGAAAGAGCTCTTTGATGTCGAACTCAATCCGACAGACGAGAAGATGGATCGCGAGGCACTCGTCTCGGCGATGCAACAGGCGGATGTTCTGGTCCCGTGCATCACCGACCGGATCGACGCGGGTATGTTGGGGCAGGCGGGGGAGCGGCTCAAACTGATCGCGAACTATGGCGCAGGGGTGGATCATATCGATGTCCTCACCGCGCAGAATCGCGGGATTCTGGTGTCCAACACACCCGGCGTTGTGACCGAAGACACCGCCGATATGGCAATGGCGCTCATGCTGGCGGTCACGCGGCGGATTCCCGAAGGGCAGGTGGCGATGCAATCCGGTGTTTGGGAGGGGTGGGCCCCGACCGCATTTATGGGCATGCGCCTGACGGGCAAGCGGCTCGGCATTCTCGGAATGGGGCGGATTGGTCAGGCTATGGCACGGCGCGCACGCGCCTTTGGCATGTCGGTGCATTATCACAACCGCCGCCGCTTGCGACCCGAGATCGAAGCGGAGCTTGAAGCGACATGGTGGGATAGCCTCGACCAGATGCTCTCCCGCATTGATGTCCTGTCGATCCATTGCCCGCATACACCGGCGACTTTTCACCAGATCAATGCGCGGCGATTGAAGCTGATGAAGCCGACCTCCGTGATCGTGAACACCTCTCGCGGTGAGGTGATAGACGAGAATGCCCTGACGCGCGGTTTGCGTGCGGGCGAGATCGGCGGGGCGGGACTGGACGTGTTCGAACGTGGCCACCAGATCAATCCGCGCCTGCGGGAACTGCCCAATGTGGTGCTCTTGCCGCATATGGGGTCGGCGACGGTGGAAGGACGTGTCGAGATGGGCGAGAAAGTGATGCTCAACATCCGTACTTTTGCCGACGGACACCGCCCGCCTGACATGGTTGTGCCAGCAATGCTTTGAGCGTGAGGCGGACATGATTGGAACCTTTTCCGCCTTTGGGACGTTTCTTTCTCAGACACTGAAAAAGGAGGTTCTCAAATGAATTGGGACCAGTTCGAAGGTAAATGGAAAGAAATCAAAGGCCGCGTTCGTGAGGAATGGGGCGATTTGACCGAGGATGACCTCGCCGAAGCCGAAGGCAACCGCGAGCAACTCGAAGGTAAATTGCAACAGCGCTATGGCAAGTCCAAAGAAGAAGCGCGCAAGGCCGTGAATGAATTCATCGACAAGCTCTGATACGTGAGCAAAACCGGAACGCGCCTCATGCTGGGGCGCGTTTTGACCCCGCGGCATGATTGGAGAGGATGTCTCTGCATGCGGAACTCTGGAAAATATGAGTATTTCCGGCACAAAGGAAACCGCCGTTAGCCCTATGTTAACCGGATCGGGATAGGCTTTTGCTGCGGAACAGGCTGGAGAGCCGATGGCCGCGCACGAAGGAGACGCCCTGACCCGTGGGGCCAAACCCCTTCCGGAGACGCCACAGCGCTATGTACCGACGGTCAGGGCGCAATTCGCTCTCTCTTTTGTGCCGTAAATACTCAAAAAAAGGCGCCTCGTTTATTTGTTTTTATAGACATTCTCCGGCGTCGGGAAGGCGCGGGATTTGACGTCTTCGGCGTAGTCCGCAATGGCATCTTCGATGGCGGCCCCAACCGCGCCGAATTTCTTGACGAATTTCGGCACCCAGTCGTTCAGGCCCAGCATGTCTTCCATCACCAGAATCTGACCGTCGCAGGTTTTTGACGCGCCGATGCCGATGGTCGGAATTTCCACGGCTTTGGTGATCTTGTCGGCCAGCGGTTCGACCACACCTTCGACGACCAACGCAAACGCGCCGGCCTCGGCTACGGCTTTGGCATCGTCGATATGGAACTGCCAGTCATCCTCGTCGCGGCCTTGGGTTTTGAAGCCCCCCATGATGTTGGTGCTTTGCGGCGTCAGCCCGATATGGGCCATCACCGGAATGCCGCGCCCGGAGAGGAATTTGATCGTCTCTGCCATGCGGGCGCCTCCTTCGAGCTTGACGGCTTGGCACTGGGTTTCCTTCATGATTTTCGCGGCATTGCGAAAGGCCTGTGCGGGACTTTCCTCATAGGAGCCGAAGGGCATGTCCACGACGACCAGCGCGCGTTTGGTGCCGCGCACCACTGCTTTGCCATGCATGATCATCAGGTCCAGAGACACGCCGACCGTGCTTTCCATCCCGTGCATCACCATGCCGAGACTGTCGCCGACCAGCAGGAAATCGCAGTATTTCTCGGCAATTGCAGCGGTATGGGCGTGATAGGCGGTGAGTGAGACAATCGGATCACCGCCTTTGCGGGCGCGGATTTGCGGGACGGTGATGCGTCGAATGGTTTCGGTTTGTGTAGACATGATTTCTCCTCCTCCTTCAGGGCTTTAGGCCGGATGTGCCACCCTTTGGTCGATCAATAGCACATCCCCGAAGCGGGCGGCGAGAAGGATTACCACAGGACGGGTGATTTTGCCCTCGACCTTTTGCAGTGTCGTTGCGTCGCGAACATCGATGCTTTCGATCCGGGCGCGGGGTTCGCGAGCAATGAAGGCATGGATTTCCTCTTCGAGATCCTGTGCGCTGCGCCCGTCGGAGACTTCGTAATCGGCGTAAGCCAGTGCTTTGTTGAGGATGCGTGCCGCCTTCCGGTCTTCGGCGGAAAGACGCACGTTGCGCGAAGACATGGCGAGCCCGTCAACGTCGCGCACAGTCGGCACCCCTGTGATCCCGACGGGCATGTCGAGGTCGCGGACCATGGTTTTGATGACTTGGAGCTGCTGGTAGTCCTTTTCGCCAAAAAATGCTTGGTCGGGGGTGGTGATGTTGAAGAGTTTTGTCACCACGGTGCAGACGCCTTTGAAGTGACCGGGACGGAGGGCGCCCATGAGGGTTTTGTCCAGCTCTTCGGTCAGCACAGTGGTCTGTTTGTCGGGGTGATACATCTCGTCGACGGAGGGACAGAAGACCGCGTCGACCCCTTCGGCCTCCAGAAGCGCGAAATCGCGGGCCTCGTCGCGCGGGTAGGCGTCGAGATCGGCAGCTTCTCCGAATTGTGTCGGGTTGACGAAGATCGACACGATGACACGGTCGGTCCGGCTTTGTGCCGTGCGCACCAGTGTCAGATGGCCGTCATGCAAAAAGCCCATTGTGGGGACGAGACCGACGCTTTCTCCGGCGCTGCGAAAGGCTTTCACCGTGTCCCGTATCTCTTGTTTGGTCCGACAGATTTTCATCTTTGCTTCTCCGTTCCGGCTCTCGTGAGCCTCTGATTGCGCGCAGAATACAAACTGTGGGGCAGAGCGACAAGGATGTCAGGGAAACGGCTTATGAATCGCGCAGAGGTCGCGCCGCGATGCTACCGCAAATAACAGAAATAATTGGGTAAAATAAAAAGGCGGCCTACACAGGGTCGCCTTTTCAAACAAGTCTCCAGCCTTAGCTCTTGTCTTTAAGAGCGGCCAGTTCGTCCCAACATTCCAGCGCTTTTGCCGCATACATCAGCACGGGGCCGCCGCCCATCTGCACATTCATGGCCAGCATTTCGGCGAGTTCTTCGCGGGTGCCACCGTGTTTCATCAGGGCTTCGACGTGAAAGCCGACACAGGGTTCGCAGCGCACCGAAACGGCCATTGCAAGCGCCAGCAATTCCTTGGTTTTATGGTCCAGCGCATCGCCTTCCAGCGCGGCTTTCGACATGGCTCCGAAGCCCGCTGGAATGTTCTTATTGGCTTTATTCAGGGCGCGCAGCGCATTGCGCATGTCTTCGTTTTTTTCAACCCAGGACATGAGAAACTCCTTGTTCGCGTGTCTTACATGGGGCGCTTTTCGCATATGCAGAAAGACCGGACTTTGATCGGCATCAAACATATTCGATTTTGAAAATATTTAGAAAAACGAAGACCAAAAGAAAAAGGGCCCGTCGTGAAAACGGGCCCCAATCGGGTGTCGGACTTGCGTCGGATACGTGTCGGACCTTTGTCGGGCCGCGACAGATGTGCCGCTTATTGCGGAATCTCGCCGGTCAAACCTTCGACATAGAAGTTCATGCCCGCAAGCGTGCCATCGTCGGCCACTTCGCCTTCGGCCAGCCAAGGCGTGCCGTCCTGCTTGTTGATCGGGCCTGTGAACGGGTGATACTCGCCGGAGGCAATCTTGTCCTTGATCTCCAGAGCGGCGGCTTTCACGTCTTCGGGAACCGCATCGGAAATCTCGCCGATGCCAACCATGCCCGGCCCGATGCCGTCCCATGTGTTGTCACTTTCCCAAGTGCCGTCCATGACCGCCTGAATGCGCTCGATGTAGTAGGGCGCCCAGTTGTCGATGATCGACGACACGCGCGGCATCGGTGCATATTCCGACATGTCGGAAGCCTGACCGAAGGTGATGACATTGCCCGCCTTCTGTGCGGCGGCATGCGGCGCGGTGGAGTCGGTGTGTTGCAGGATCACATCGGCACCTTGGTCGATGAGCGCCTGAGCGGCATCGGCCTCTTTCGCCGGATCGAACCATGTGTAGGCCCAGACCACGGAGAATTCGACGTCAGGGTTCACCTTCTTGGCGTGGAGATAGGCGGCGTTGATTCCGCGGATCACTTCGGGGATCGGGAAGGAGCCGATGTAGCCGACCTTGTTGGTCTTGGTCATCATGCCTGCGATGGTGCCCTGAACGGCGCGACCTTCGTAGAACCGTGCGGAATAGACGCCCACGTTGTCGGCGGTTTTATAGCCGGTGGCATGTTCGAATTTCACATTCGGGAATTTGGCCGCGACATTGATGGTCGGGTCCATGTAGCCGAAAGAGGTGGTGAAAATGATGTCGGCACCGGAGAGCGCCATTTGCGTGATCGCACGTTCGGCGTCTGCGCCTTCTGGCACACTTTCCTGGAACATGGTTTCGACCTTGTCACCGAAATGTGCTTCGACTTTGAGGCGGGCTTGGTCATGCTCATAGGTCCAGCCACCGTCACCGACAGGACCGACATAGATAAAGCCGACTTTGGTTGGGTCTTCGGCAAAGGCGGGCGCGCCAAGGCCGAGGGTCAGTGCAGAGGCTGCCGCAGCAGCAGTCAGCAGAGTTCTACGTTTCATGGATAGTCTCCCCTTTTGAAACAAATTCCTCGTGAGCCTCACGAGGTGTGAAAAATCCGCCCGAGCATCGCGGGGGCGTTGGTGCCACCATGACGGCGGGCGGAAATGACGACAAGGACCACAATGGTCGCAAGGAACGGCGACATGGAGAGAAGCTCCACCGGCACTTTCGCGCCTGCCGCCTGAAGGTTGAGTTGCAGTACGGTGATGCCGCCAAAGAGATAGGCCCCGATCAACACGCGGCCTGCGCGCCATGAGGCAAAGACGACAATCGCCAGAGCGATCCAGCCGATGCCTGCAGTGATCCCGTCGGTCCATTGCGGCACGCGCACGAGGCTGATGTAGGCCCCGCCCAGTCCGGCCATCGCGCCGCCAAAGCCGATGGCGGCAAAGCGCACCAGCTTGACCTTGTAGCCAAGCGCATGGGCGGCGGCGTGGTTTTCTCCGACCGCACGCAGGACCAGACCGGCGCGGGTGTATTTGAGAAAGGCCCAGACGGCGACCACGGCAAAGAGGCTGAGATAGACCACGGCGTCATGCTGGAACACAACGGGGCCGATGAAGGGGATGTCCTGCAAGAGCGGCACATGCAGATCGGGCAGCGAGGGCGGTTTGATCCCGACGTAGTTCTGCCCGAGCAGGGAGGCCAGACCGGTTCCCATCAGCGTAAGCGCCAGCCCTGCGGGCACTTGTGTGGTGAGGAAAACCTGTGTCAGCAGGCCAAAGAGCATGGAGAGCGCCATGCCGCCGATGGCGGCGGCGACAAAGCCCAGTGTGGGGGAGCCGGTTTCGACCGCTGCGATAAAGCCGCAGACCGCGCCGGTGATCATCATGCCTTCGACGCCGAGGTTCAACACGCCGGATTTCTCCGTCACCATCTCGCCCAGAGCGGCCAGAAGGATCGGTGTCGAGGCGACCATGAGCGAGGCCAGAAGAATGACTGGGTTGATGCCTCCGAAATCCATCACGCGGCCTCCTTGTTGACGATCATCACGCGGTAGTTGACGAGAATATCCATCGCCAGAAGGATCATCAGCAGCATCCCCTGAAAGACCTGAATGGCCGCAGAGGGCAGGCCGAGCATGAATTGTGCAAGTTCCCCGCCGATGAAGGTGAGCGCCAGCAGAAGGCCCGCGAGCAGGATGCCCACGGGATGCAGGCGACCGAGAAAGGCGACGATGATGGCGGTGAAGCCGTAGCCCGCGCCGAAGTCGATGGAGATCTGGCCTGCGGGACCTGTGACCTCGAACAGACCGGCCAGCCCTGCCAGCGCGCCGGCGGTGCCGAGGCAGAAGACGACGAGCAGCCTGTCCTTGACGCCTGCAAACCGCGCGGCGCGGGGGCTTTCGCCCGTCAGCCGGATTTGAAAGCCGAGCATGTGTTTGTTGATCAGCACATAGGCAGCGACCACGGCGGCGAAGGCGGCAACCACGCCCCAATGCGCGCCAGTGCCGGAGATCAGCTCGGGGTTCGACATGGCGGGGATCTGGCTCAGGTTGCGCGATCCGGGAAAGCCGTTGCCTTCGGGGTTGCGCAGGAAGCCGAGGGCGGCGGAGGCGAGGATCTGTTCGGCCACATAAACCAGCATGAGCGAGACGAGGATTTCATTGGTGTTGAACCGCGTCTTGAGGATGGCCGGTATCATCGCCCAGAGAAAGCCGCCCAACGCCCCTGCAATCACCATCAGCGGGAAAATCCACCACGCATCAAGCGGGTAGAGCGCCAGCCCGACAGAGGCCCCTGTGAGTGCGCCGATGATATATTGCCCTTCGGCGCCGATGTTCCAGATGCCTGCCTTGAAGCCAAGTGACAGCCCGATGGCGATCAGGATCAGAGGCGCGGCTTTCACAAGCAACTGGGGCCGCGAGTAGGCGGCGAACTGGTCGTTGAACAGCGGATCCCAAAAGATCGTGCGAATAGCGACGACCGGATCCTTGCCCATCGCGGCAAACAGCAGCCCGCCGAGGATCATGGTCAGGATCACCGCCAGAACCGGCGTGGCGATGGTCCAGAATTTCGAAGGCTGCGGTCGTTTGACAAAGGTGATCATTGTGCGGCCTCCAGATCGTGTGCGCCGCCCATCATCAGGCCGATCTCGTCAACGGTCAGCCCCTTGGCCTTGCGCGGCGCGGTCAGGGTGCCTTCGTTCAAGGCGGCGAAATGGTCGGAAATTTCCATCAATTCATCGAGGTCTTGCGAGATCACGATAACGCCCGCACCGCCTGCGGCCAGATCGAGCAGGGCCTGCCGGATGTCGGCGGCGGCGGAGGCATCGACGCCCCATGTCGGCTGGTTGACCACAAAGACCTTCGGGTCTTGCAACACCTCGCGGCCAATCACGAATTTCTGCAAATTGCCGCCCGACAGCGAGCGCGCCGCAGAGGCGGGGCCGGGGGTGCGCACGTCAAAGGCCTTGATGACCTCGCGGGCGAAGCTCTCGGTCTTTTTCCAGTTCAGAAAGTTGTTCTTGCTGAGTTTCTTGCGGATCGTCGCGGTCAGCGCGGCGTTCTCCGTCAGGCTCATGTTGGGGGCTGCGGCATGGCCGAGACGTTCTTCTGGGGCGGTCAGAAGCCCGATCCTGCGCCGTGCATTCGGCCCCAAGGCGCTGACATCCTGCCCGTCAAAAGTAATCGCGCCCTTGTCGGTGCGGGCCTCGCCGGACAGCACGGAAAGCAATTCGTCCTGCCCGTTGCCCGCAACGCCGCCGATGCCCAGAATCTCGCCCGCGCGGAGTTTGAGCGAGACATTCTTGAGCCGCGTGCCAAAAGGGTTGGCCGGTGCGAAATCAAGGTCTTTGACCTCCAGCAACATCTCCCCCGCCTCACTGCTTTCGCGGGAGGGGACATGAAGCGTCTGGCCCACCATCATCTCCGCCATATCGCGTGCGGTGGTCGTTTTCGGATCACATTCGCCCACGACCTTGCCCAGTCGCAGGATCGTCGCCTCGTCACACAGCGCACGGATTTCTTCGAGCTTGTGGGAGATGTAGAGGATCGACGTGCCCTCTGATTGCAGCTTGCGCAGGGTCTTGAACAGGATCTCGACCTCTTGCGGTGTCAGAACCGAGGTCGGTTCGTCCATGATGAGAAGCTTCGGGTCTTGCAAAAGACAGCGGATGATCTCCACCCGTTGCCGCTCCCCCGCCGAAAGATCGCCCACAATGCGGTCGGGGTCCAAGGGCAGGCCGTAATTCTCGGAGACCTGACGGATAGAGGCCGCCAGTTCGCGCATCTTCGGCGGGTTCTCCATGCCGAGCGCGACATTCTCGGCCACGTTCAGCGCCTCGAACAGGGAAAAATGCTGGAACACCATGGCGACACCGGCGGCGCGGGCGGCCTGCGGATTGGCGGGCGTGTAGGAGCCGCCGCGCAGTTTCATGAATCCCGCATCCGGTTTTTCCAGCCCGTAGATCATCTTGACGAGGGTGGATTTTCCGGCGCCGTTTTCGCCCAGAAGCGCGTGAACCTCGCCTGTGCCGATGGAAAAACTGACATCGTCATTGGCGCGCACGCCGGGATATTCGCGGGTCAGTCCCACGACTTTTAAAAGTTCTGTCACCCTGTCCGTTCCCCGTAGGATTCTGTGATCTCTCTTTGCGAGATTACTTGCGCAGCGACCCCGACCGCAATGGCCTGAGGGTGTTTCCCAAGGTCAGGTTGCCCAATTGGACAGCAAATGCGGTCGATTTGGGCATTTGTGTGACCAAGATCGCGCAGCCTGTTGCGGAACCGCGCCCATTTCGTGCGCGACCCGATCAGGCCGGCAAAGGCGAATCCGTGCGACAGAACGCGGTGGCACAGCTCCAGATCAAGCGCATGGGAATAGGTGAGAATCAGGTGTTCGGCCTCTGGTGGCGCGTAGGGCACGAGCGTGTCCGGTCTGGCGGCCACGAGTCGGGTGACGCCATCGGGGATGTGATCGGGAAACCGTGCGGCGGCGGTGTCCACCCATGTGATGGCAAGCTCGGGCAGCGGCGCAAGCGTGGTCACGATGGCACGCCCCACATGGCCTGCGCCCCAGACCCAGATCGGCCGCGTGGCGCGGGTGACAGGTTCGACCATCCACGCGCCATAGAGTTTCGGTGTGACCACACCCTGCGCCCGCGCTTCGGTGAGAGCTTTTTTCACAGCAAAAGGCATGGGGCCGGGGCCGCGGGCGAAAATGTCCTCCGGAATGGCGTCGGCATCTTCGAACACTTCGGTCAGAAGCGTCACCGCCCCGCCGCAGCACTGGCCCATCGCGGGACCAAGCGGCAGGCGTTGCAGGCGCGGTGCGGTGAAGGCGTGTCTGGCCGCCTCATATTCCAAAGTGCCGCCGCCTATTGTGCCGGATTGCGCCGGTCCGTTGTCAGTCTGCCAGACCAGCATGGCGGCACCGACTTCGCGCGGGGCGGAGCCTTGGACCTCTGCCACAACAACACGCGCGACGCGGCCATGTGTTGCAATGGCCGCGCGCAATGCTTCGCGGTCAAAGCTCATCCGCGTGCCCTCGCAATGGCGTTGAGACATTCCTCTGGCGTGGCGGGGGCGTTGAGCGCGGGATAATGCGGGCCACAGGCGGCGCAGGCATCCGAGAGCGCGAGGAAGGCGGAGATGCCCAGCATGAAGGGCGGCTCGCCCACAGCTTTGGAACGATAGATCGTTTCTTCGCGGTTGCGCCCGTCCCATAGATCGACGTTGAACACTTCGGGCGCGTCGGAACAGGCGGGGATTTTATAGGTCGAGGGGGCGTGGGTTCTGAGCATCCCCTTGTCGTCCCAGACCAGTTCCTCGGTGGTGAGCCAGCCCGCGCCCTGCACATAGCCGCCTTCGATCTGGCCTTTGTCGATGGCCGGATTGAGCGAGGCGCCTGCGTCATGCAGGATGTCGGCGCGCAGGATGCGGTTTTCGCCGGTGAGCGTGTCGAGCGCCACTTCGGTAATGGCGATGCCGTGGGCGAAGTAGAAAAACGGGCGGCCTTTGCCCTTGATCCGGTCCCACTCGATCTTTGGCGTCTTGTAGAACCCCGTCGCGGAGAGCGAGACGCGGTTCATATAGGCAAGGCTCACCAGCTCCTCGAAGCTCATTTCCTGTGTGCCGAAGCGGACCTTGCCGCCGGACCATGTCACATCGCTTTCGCCAAAGCGTTCGAGGATAAAGACCTCAAGCCGCGTACGGATGCGGTCACAGGCGTTTTTCACCGCCATACCATTGAGATCGGTGCCGGAAGAGGCGGCGGTGGCCGAAGTGTTGGGCACCTTGCCTGTGTCGGTGGCGGTGATCTTGACCTTGTCGAGAGAGACACCAAATTCCGTGGCGGCGACTTGGGCGACCTTCTGGAACAGGCCTTGGCCCATTTCCGTGCCGCCGTGGTTCAGGTGGATCGAGCCGTCATTGTAGATATGGACCAGCGCCCCCGCCTGATTGAGGTGGGTCAGCGTGAAGGAAATGCCGAATTTGACGGGCGAGACGCCGAGCCCCTTTTTGATGATCGGGTTGTCGGCGTTCCATTGTGCGACGGCCTCTTTGCGCGCGGCATAGTCGGCGGTCTCCATGAGCTTTTCGGTCATACCGTGCAGGATGAAGTCCTCGACCTCCTGCCCGTAGGGGGTGAGCTTGCCACGCGGGGTGAGTTGGCCACCCGCGTGTTGCGGGTGCGGGTCGAGATGTTCGACGCTGCCTTCGGAGGTGGGTTCTCCGTCAAGCGAGAGCACATGGTCTTCGGGCTGTCCGTCGCCTGCGGTGGGGGTGACCATCTCGTCGTAATAGTTGAGCCTGCGCACTTCGACGGGGTCTTTGCCCAGCGTGTGCGCGATATGGTCGACGACACGTTCGATGCCCAGAACGCCTTGCGGCCCGCCAAAGCCGCGATAGGCGGTGTTGGACTGGGTGTTCATCTTGAGCCGGTGGCTTTCGATCCGCGCGTTCGGCAGGAAATAGGCGTTGTCCGCATGGAGCATGGCACGGTCAGCCACGGGCAGGGTCAGGTCCAGCGACCAGCCCGCGCGGGTCAGTTGCAAAAAGTCGATGCCGAGAATACGCCCGTCCGCGTCAAAGCCGCAGGTGTAGGAGATGCGGAAGTCGTGGCGCTTGCCGGTGATGATCATGTCATCGTCGCGGTCATAGCGCATTTTGCAGGGCTTGCCGGTGTCCCGTGCCGCGATGGCACAGGCGATGGCGAGCCAGTTGCCTTGGGATTCCTTGCCGCCAAAGCCGCCGCCCATGCGACGGGTTTCCACACGCACCGCATGCATCGGCACATGGAGCGCGTGGGCGACCTTGTGCTGGATTTCGGAAGGGTGCTGGGTGGAGGAATAGACGACCATATCGCCGCCTTCTTGCGGCGTGGCGGCGGCGGCCTGACCTTCGAGGTAGAAATGTTCCTGCCCGCCGATCTCGATGGTGCCTTCGATCTTGTGCGGGGCCTTGGCGATGGCCTCAGCCGCGTCGCCACAGCCATAGATGCGCGGGCCTTCTTCGAAACGGCTTCCGGCCTCCATCGCGGTGTCATAGTCGAGGATCGCGGGGCGTTCCTTGTAATCGATCTTGCCGAGCTTGGCGGCCTTGCGCGCGGCCAGATGCGAGGTGGCGACGACGAGGAACACCGGCTGACCGATGAACTGCACCTCGGAAGACGTCAGAAGCGGCTCGTCGCCCAGAGAGGGCGAACAGTCCGGCACATGATCTCCGAAATCCTCTGCCGTATAGACCCGCACCACACCGGGCGCGGCACGCACGGCGGAAAGGTCCATTGCGGTGATCTCGCCATGGGCGATGGTGGACAGGCCAAAGGCCAGATGCAACGTGCCCGCAGGCAGCGGAATATCGTCAATGTAACGCGCCTGTCCGGTGACATGGAGCTTGGCCGCGTCATGGGGAAGGGGGGAGCCGACTGACATTATGCGTCCTCCTTTCCGGTTTGCGTGACCGCGAGAACCGAAGTGGCAAGTCCCTGATCCTCTGCAAAATAGCGCCGCAGCATGTTTTGCGCGGTGGTGAGGCGATAGGTGTTCGAGGCCCGCATGTCGCTCATGGGCGTGTAATCCTCGGCAAAGGCGGGCAGGGCGGCGTCGATGGTCTTCTGTGTCCACGGCTTGCCGGTCAGCGCCGCCTCGACGGTCTTGGCGCGTGCGGGCGTGCCGGCCATACCGCCAAAAGCGATGCGGGCGGCGGTGATGGTTCCGTCCGTAACCGTGATGTTGAACGCACCGCAGACGGCGGAAATGTCCTGATCGAACCGTTTCGAGAGCTTGTAGACCTTGAGATGCTCAAGCCCCGCTTTCGGCACGGTGATGCTTTCGACAAATTCGGAGGGCTGGCGGTCCTGTTTGCCATAGGTGATGAAGAAATCTTCCAGCGCGATGCTCCGCCGGTCCTCGCCCTTGCGCAGCTTCAGCGTGGCTCCGGCGGCGATGAGCGGGGGCGGGCTGTCGCCGATGGGGGAGCCGTTGGCGATATTGCCGCCAAGCGTGGCCGCCGCGCGGACCTGTGTGGAAGCAAAGCGGCGATACATCTCCGCAAGCGAGGGTGCGTGAGGCTTGAACGCCGCGATCAGATCGGCAATCGGGGTCATCGCGCCGATCTCGAACGCCTCAGTGGTTTCCGTGATGCCTTTGAGATCCTCTATGCCGCCAAGGAAAATCACCTCTTCCAGATCGCGCATCTGTTTCGTGACCCAAAGCCCGACATCGGTTGCCCCCGCAATCAGCACCGCATCAGGGCGCAGCGCATAGATGGCGGCGAGCTCGTCGGTGGTTTCGGGGCGCTCGACAATGGCAGGGGTGGCAAAGGGGATGTGATCCAGCCCTTCGGGCACAGGCGCATCCTCGACCTTTTTCGCGGCACGCAGGATGGGCGCGTAGCCCGTGCAGCGGCAGAGGTTTCCGGCCAGAACATCCTTGTGCGCGGTCTCGCCGCGGGCATGGGCCGTGGCCAGAGACATGACAATGCCCGGCGTGCAAAAACCGCACTGGCTGCCGTGTTCTTCGATCATGGCCTTTTGCACGGGATGCAGGCTGTCGCCCTTGGACAGACCCTCGACCGTGGTGACGGATTTGCCGTGAAGCTGGGGCAGGAACAGGATGCAGGCGTTCAGGGGCTTTTTGCCCTGCGCATCCTCCACCATCACGGTGCAAGCTCCGCAATCCCCTTCGTTGCAGCCTTCTTTTGTGCCGGTGAGGCCGCGTGTTTCGCGTAAATAGTCAAGCAGAGTTCGCGTCGGTGCTTCGCTTGCTGTGATGAGCTCGCCGTTCAGCCGAAAAGTGATCTCCATGTATCAGACCTGCCGCTGTCTTGTTCCAAACCCGCGCCCGATGCGGCGGAAAGCGCGAATGAGTTCTTGATAGGAAACCGCTCCGACAGGCTTTTTGCAAGGGATTTGCGTGGCATGGCGACAGGTTTCTGCGCAAATTTTGCCCTTTTGATCAAAATTCAGGCGCGAGGGCGGATAATAACGGAGCCGTGAAATAGGCACGTTTTGCCCTTGGCCTCTGTGTGCGGCTTGAGTTAGCTTGGCGGCAAATGAGCAGCCCAACTTTTATCCACCTTCGCGTCCACACCGAATACTCGCTTCTTGAAGGGGCGATGCGGCTCAAGAAATTGAGCGGCATGGTGAAGGATATGGACATGCCTGCCGTGGCGGTGACGGACACCAACAACCTCTTTTGTGCGTTGGAATTTTCCGAATATTCCAAGGCCGCAGGGATCCAGCCGATTATCGGCTGTCAGGTGGATGTGGCCTATCATGAGGCCGCCCCCGGAGAGCGCCAGAAACGCCCCGCGCCGGTGGTGCTTCTGGCCCAGAGCGAGACGGGCTACGAGAACCTGATGAAGCTCAATTCCTGTCTCTATGTGGACAAGCACGACGGTGTGCCGCAGGTGACAGTGGATGAGCTTGAGCAATATTCCGAGGGGCTGATCTGTCTCACCGGCGGATCGCTCGGGCCGGTGGGCAAGATGATTCTGGAGAATCACTTCGATCAGGCCCGCGCCCTTCTGGAGCGGTTCAAGGCAATCTACCCGAACCGGCTCTATGTCGAGTTACAGCGCCATCCGGGCGAGGGCGGCAGCCATACGGATGCGGAGCGGCTGACCGAGCGGCCCTTTGTCGAATGGGCCTATGAGATGGGTCTGCCCTTAGTGGCGACCAATGATGCCTATTTCCCGAAAAGCGAGATGTATGAAGCGCATGATGCGCTGATCTGTATCGCCGAGGGGGCCTATGTCGATCAGGTGGAGCCGCGCAGGCGTCTGACCCCGCAGCATTATTTCAAGTCACCTTCGGAAATGGCCGCGCTTTTTGCCGATCTGCCCGAAGCCATCGAGAACACGGTGGAGATCGCGAAACGCTGTGCCTTTAAGGTTTACAAGCGTGCGCCGATCCTGCCGAAATTCGCCGATGACGAGGTGGAGGAACTGCGCAAACAGGCGTGGGAAGGTCTCGACAAACGTCTGGCCGTGATCCAGCCCGCAGGCTCGCGGGAGGATTACGAGGACCGGCTCAAATTCGAGTTGGGCATCATCGAGCAGATGGGCTTTCCGGGCTACTTCCTGATCGTGGCCGACTTTATCAAGTGGTCGAAGGATCACGGCATTCCGGTCGGGCCGGGTCGGGGGTCGGGGGCCGGTTCTCTGGTCGCCTATTGTCTGACCATCACCGATCTGGACCCGCTGCGCTATTCGCTGCTGTTCGAGAGGTTCCTGAACCCCGAACGTGTGTCGATGCCCGACTTCGACATCGACTTCTGCATGGATCGCCGCGAGGAAACCATCCGCTATGTGCAGGAGAAATACGGGCGCGACAAGGTGGGGCAGATCATCACCTTTGGTGCGCTTTTGTCCAAGGCGGCGGTGCGGGACATCGGGCGGGTGTTGCAGATGCCTTACGGGCAGGTGGACCGGCTGTCGAAGCTGATCCCTGTCGAGGGGGTGAAGCCCGTTTCGATCAAACAGGCGTTGGAAGACGAGCCAAAACTGCGCGAAGAGGCCCGCAACGAGGAGGTTGTGGACCGGCTTCTGACCTATGGCCAGCAGGTCGAAGGGCTGTTGCGCAACGCCTCGACCCACGCGGCGGGGGTTGTGATCGGGGACCGGCCTCTGGACCATCTGGTGCCGCTCTATCAGGACCCGCGCTCCGACATGCCCGCCACCCAGTTCAACATGAAATGGGTCGAGCAGGCGGGTCTGGTGAAGTTCGACTTTCTGGGCCTCAAGACGCTGACGGTGATCCAGTCGGCGATGGATCTGATCTTCAAATCGGGCCGCCCGCTGCATGTCGCGGCGGACGGGACACAGCTTTACGAGCCGCCCGAGGGCGGGGAGAACCAGATCAACCTCATCCCGCTGGATGACGAAAAGACCTACAAGCTCTATTCGGACGCGAAAACGGTTGCGGTGTTTCAGGTGGAAAGCTCGGGCATGATGCAGGCGCTGCGTCAGATGAAGCCGACCTGTATCGAAGACATCGTGGCGCTTGTGGCGCTCTACCGTCCGGGGCCGATGGAGAACATTCCGACCTATTGCGACGTGAAACACGGGCGCAAGGAGTTGGAATCCGTTCACCCGACCATTGACCACATTCTGGCCGAGACCCAAGGCATCATCGTTTATCAGGAACAGGTGATGCAGATCGCGCAGGTCATGGCTGGTTACAGCCTTGGTGGCGCCGACCTGTTGCGTCGTGCGATGGGGAAAAAGATCAAGGAGGCGATGGACGCCGAGCGCCCGAAATTCGAAGAGGGCGCGGCCAAGAACGGGGTCGACAAAAAGAAAGCCTCCGAGGTTTTCGACCTTCTGGAGAAATTCGCCAACTACGGGTTCAACAAATCCCACGCGGCAGCCTATGCGGTGGTGTCCTACCAGACCGGCTGGCTCAAGGCGAACCATCCCGTCGAGTTCATGGCGGGGGTGATGAATTGTGATATCCACCTCACCGACAAGCTCTCCATCTATGCCGAAGAGGTCAAACGCGGGCTGGGGATCGAGATCATCCCGCCATGTGTGAACCGCTCGCTGGCGACCTTTGATGTGGTGGATCAGAAACTGGTCTATGCGCTGGGCGCGCTCAAAAACGTCGGGGGCGAGGCGATGCAACTGATCGTCCGTGCGCGCGAAGAAGGCGGCAAGCCCTTTGTCACGCTGTTCGATTTCGCCCGTCGCGTCGATCTCAAGAAGGTCGGCAAACGCCCCTTGGAGATGCTCGCCCGCGCGGGCGCCTTCGACCAGCTCGACAGCAACCGCCGCCGCGTCTTCGAGAGTCTAGATTCACTGGTGCAATATTCCGCCGCGATCCATGAGCAAAAGGCCTCCAATCAGGTCTCGCTCTTTGGCGATGCGGGCGAGGATCTACCGGAGCCGCGGCTCTCGCCAGTGAATGACTGGGTCGCCTCAGAGCGGTTGATGGAAGAGCACAAGGCCATCGGGTTCTATCTCTCCGGTCACCCGCTCGACGATTACGCCAGCGCTCTGAAACGCAAGAAGATCGGCACGATTGCCGAGGTGCAGGCCAAGGCCGAAGCCGAAGGCGGCGCGATCATGAAGGTCGGCGTGCTGGTCTCGGGCTTCCGTCCGATGAAATCGGGCAAGGGCACGCGCTATTTCCGGATGAATATCTCTGACTCCACGGGTCAGTTGGCGGGCATCGCCATGTTCCCGAAAAAGGGCGATTACGAGAGCGCCTATACGATTTTCGAGAACCATGACAAGCTGGTGGTGACGCTCGAAGGGCGGTTCAATGACGGGCAGTTTGACCCGATGATCCGCTCGGTTGCGCCGATGGATACGGTGGTCGCGGATGCCGGCGGGGCGGGGCTCAAGATCTATTGCGAGGACGCCAGCGCCATCGCACAGGTGGGCGAGCTTCTGACCCGCATCACCGAAGAGGCCAAACAGCCGCCCAAAGGCGCAATCAGCTTTTGCATCATGGCACCGGATTATCCCAACGAGGTCGATATCGACGTGCCCAAACCGTTTGTCATCACGCCGGAAGTCAAAGGCGCGATCAAGTCTTTCGATGGAGTGATTATGGTTGAGGATATTTGATGCGCTGCGTCTTGCTCACCTCTTGCGGTCTGCTTTTGAGCGCGTGTCAGATGTCTGTGCCGGAGTTTCTGGCCCCGTCGTCGGGTGAGACCGCCGCGCCGGTGGCGGAGGAGGCCGTCGCGGTGACGGATGGCGCCGAGGTGTTGCACGAAACGGCGCAGGTCGAGGCGGATGAGTTGAAGGGCGGCGAACTGTCTGACGAGATGGGCGGGCCGTCTACTGATGCCGCGCCAGCCGATGATGCGACTGCTGACATGGCCACCAGTGACGAGACGGATGTCGCAGAGGCACCGGAGATTCGTGCCGCGACCACAGAGGTGCAGAAAGCCGGATTCGGCGGCATCTTCAGCTTTCTGAAACCGAAACGTGCCGAGGGGGCGACCGACGAGGTCGCCATGCGGGTGGAGACGGAGGCCGGAGCCGCCCTTGCCGAGGCCGAGAGTTCCGAGGTGCGACCGGAGACTTACGGCGTGCAAAGCACGCTCCCCGAAGTTCCCGAAGAGACTGCGCCAGAGGTGCAAACCGCCAAGCCTGCCGCCAAGACGCGCAAGCCGCTGTTCGGCTTTCTGAAAGCCGCGCCCGAAAACGGACCGGTTTCGACTGTGAAAACCGGAGAGGTGCTGCCCTTTGGCGAGGTCGGGATCAATTGCGAGATCCGGCCCCGCGCGATGGGCGCAAAGGTTGACCAGTTCCCGCGTGAAGGCCGCCCTGTCTGGCAGCTTTACGACAGCGCCCCTGAAAACACCGCCCCGCATAGCCAGTATATCACCGGTTTCGCCGATGGTTGCGCACGTCAGGTCACAGCGGCGCTGGTGATGTTCGGCGCGGCGGGGCTGCATGAGGTGTTGCGCTATTCCGACGACACGGACCGCGACTGGTCGAATGCGGACAAGACCTACGAGAAGATCAAGCGCAAGACCTGCGGCGTGGGCCGTGGTTCCTATTGCCCTGCGGAGCGGCTGAGTGATCTGGAGCGTCAGGTGGCCTTTGTCTCGATCTACCCCCGTTTCGGGGCGGAAGAGAACTGGCTGGAACTGTTGCTGCATGACGGTCAGGTGATGAGCGAGGAAATGCGCTGAGGCGCGGCCAGTCTTGCCGTTACCTGAACACACTCTTTCGCATCGCGTTATGCGGTGCAAACGCGGTCTATGACCCCACGGCGAGCCATGCAGGTGGTGGACTTACCAATGCGGCGGGCGTTGGTCGGCCAGAGCGACGGTGCCTTCGGAATCGGATTGGCGGAGCGCCTCGGCCTCCATCAACATGCCCAGCCGACGTTCGACCAACTCCAACATGCGTTCCTGTTTGGCAACCACATCGGAGAGTTCCTCGACTGTTTTGGTGAGATAGGCGACCTGTTCTTCGAGCACGGTGACGCGGGTTTCGTTTGACATGTCTTTCTCCCTCTCAGTGGTGAACTGATCCACTGTCTAATATAGGCGGTTTTGCACGGGTTTTCACCCCTTGCGGGCCTGCCCCGTCTTGCCCCTGAGCCGCCTGTGCGATATGCCGCCCGCGACAGTGAGCAAAAGGACCAGCCATGGCCAAGCCCAAGAAAACCCCGCGCCCCAAGGCAGTGACGCCCAAGGGATTTCGTGATTATTTCGGCACAGAAGTGACCGAGCGCAAGCATATGCTCGATCAGATCGCTGAAGTCTATCATCATTACGGGTTCGAGGCGCTGGAAACCTCTGCGGTGGAAACCGTCGAGGCGCTTGGCAAGTTCCTGCCCGATGTGGACCGCCCGAACGAGGGTGTTTTTGCATGGCAGGAAGATGATTCCGATTGGGTCGCCCTGCGCTATGACATGACCGCGCCGCTGGCGCGTGTGGCGGCGCAATACCGTCAGGACCTGCCTTCACCCTACCGCCGCTTTGCGATGGGGCCGGTGTGGCGCAATGAGAAACCCGGTCCGGGACGTTTCCGCCAGTTCTACCAATGTGACGCCGACACTGTGGGTGCGCCTTCTGTGGCCGCCGATGCGGAGATTTGCGCGATGCTCTCGGATACGCTGGAGGCCGTTGGCATCAAGCGTGGCGATTACATCATCCGTGTGAACAACCGGAAGGTGCTCGACGGGGTGCTGGAGGCCGCTGGCCTGCCCGACACCGAAGAATTCGCCAATGTGCGCGGCATCGTTCTGCGCACCATCGACAAGCATGACAAATTCGGGGATGCGGGTGTGATGGCCTTGCTCACCGAAGGGCGCAAGGACGAGAGCGGCGACTTCACCAAAGGCGCAGGTCTGGAGACCGCGCAGGTCGAGTTGATCCTCGGCTTTGTGAACGGGCGTCAGGACAGCAACGCGGCGACATTGGATCGTCTGGCGGAACTGGTTGGAGAGGCCAAGACCGGCGTCGAGGGCGTAGACGAGCTGCGCCAGATTGCCACCCTGCTCGAAGGTCAGGGCTACGGTCCCGACCGCATCGTGATCGATCCCGCCGTGGTGCGCGGGCTTGGCTATTACACCGGCCCTGTCTACGAGGCGGAACTGACCTTCGAGATTACGGACGAGAAAGGCCGCGTGCGCGAGTTCGGCTCTGTCGCGGGTGGCGGGCGTTACGATGATCTGGTGAAGCGCTTCACCGGTCAGGCCGTGCCCGCAACCGGCATGTCGATCGGCGTTGACCGCCTTCTGGCCGCCTTGCGCGCCACGGGCCGGATCGGGTCCACGGCACAGGGTCCTGTCGTCGTGACCGTGATGGACCGCGACCGGATGGGTGATTATATGACGATGGTCACGGAACTGCGTCAGGCAGGCATCCGGGCCGAGGTCTATCTCGGCAATCCGAAGAACTTTGGCAACCAGCTCAAATACGCCGACAAACGGGAAAGCCCCGTGGCGATCATTCAGGGTGGTGACGAGGCGGAACGTGGTGTGGTGCAGATCAAGGATCTGATCCTCGGCACGAAACTGGCGGAGAATGCCTCCCTTGAGGAATGGAAAGACCGCCTCAACCAATACGAAGTGCCGCGCGATCAGATGGTCGCCAAGGTGCGTGAAATCATCGAAAGCTATTCCTGATGTCCCGCCCCGAAATCACGAAAGCCGCCGTCAAGGCCGAGGCCGCACGGCTCAAGGCTCTGTTCGAGGCGCAAGGTGCGCTGCCTGTCGAGATGGACATTCTCCTGCCTGCCGAGGTGCTTTTGGACCTCTACGGCGAGGACATCCGCGCACGGGCCTATGTGACCGATGATCCCGAACATGGCGAGATGATGCTACGGCCGGATTTCACCGTGCCGATGGTGCAACAACATATGAGCGACGGGGCCGAACCTGCGCGGTACACCTATGCGGGCGAGGTGTTTCGTAAACAGGAAGACATGCCCAGCCGCGCCAGCGAGTATTTTCAGGTCGGCTACGAGGTCTTCGACGGTTCCGATCCGGCTGCTGCCGATGCCGAAGTTTTCGCCAATTTCGCGGAGGCACTGGCGGAACATGACCTGCGTGCCGCGACGGGGGATATCGGTATCCTCAAAGCGGCTGTGGCGGGGCTGAACACCACTGAAACCCGCCGCGCCGCGCTCTTGCGCCACATCTGGCGGCCGCGCCGTTTCCGCGCCTTGATGACGCGGTTTTCCGCAGCGGGCACAGGCTTGCGCCAGCAAAACCTCGACCGCGTGCGTGCCAATCTGAAAGAGGGCGAGGCGCCCTTTATCGGGCTGCGCACACAGACGGAGATCGACATGCGGATCAAGGCGCTTGAAGAAGACGCCAGCGCACCGCCGATCCCCGCCAGCGAGATCGAATTGCTCGAAGACATCCTTTCGCTCAAGGAAACCCTGCCGCATGTGCTGTCGCAACTGCGCGATATTGCGGTCGATCTGCCAGCGATTTCCGATGCGGTGAACCTGTTGAGCCGCCGCACCGAGGCGCTGGGCAAACGCGGCGTTGATGTGGAGAACCTTGTGTTCGAAGCCTCCTATGGCCGCACCTCGATGGAATATTACGACGGGTTCGTCTTCGGGTTTTACGCCGAAGCCCGCCCCGACCTGCCGCCTGTGGCCACCGGCGGGCGCTATGATGCGCTCACCGCTGTTTTGGGGCAGGGGCGGTCAATTCCCGCCGTGGGCGGGGTGATCCGCCCGAATGTGCTCCTGAGCCTGAAAGGAGGCGCGTGATGGTCGTCAAACTGGGCGTGCCCTCCAAGGGCCGGTTGATGGACAAGACCTTTGAATGGTTTTCCGAGCGCGGCGTGACCCTGTCGCGTGCGGGGGCCGAACGGGAATATTCCGGCGTGGTCGACGGGATCGAGGGTGTGGAGCTTGTGATGCTCTCGGCCTCCGAAATCCCGCGCGAACTGGCCGCGGGCCGTATCCATATGGGCGTCACCGGATCGGATCTGGTGCGCGACAAGTTGGCTAGCTGGGAAAACAAAGTGTATGAACTGGCGCCGATGGGGTTTGGCCATGCCGACCTGATCATCGCCGTGCCGAAATGCTGGACCGATGTCGATACGCTCGACGATCTGGACGCCGCCGCCGCCGCCTTCCGTGCGCGCCACGGTTTCCGTCTGCGGATCGCGACGAAATACCACCACCTGATCCGCGAATATTTCAAAGCGCATGGTGTGGCCGATTACCAGCTTGTCGACAGTCAGGGCGCCACCGAAGGCACGGTGAAAAACCTGACCGCAGAGGCGATTGCCGACATCACCTCGACGGGCGAGACCCTGCGGGCCAACCACCTGAAAATCCTCAACTGTGATCCGGTGCACCGTTCTCAGGCCACGCTGTTCAAATCGCGCATGGCACACTGGACCGACGAGGACCGCGCCACGCTCGCAGAGCTGTGCCGGATGATGGGGCTGGACGACTGATCGCAACGCAGAGGGGCTGACCGTAGACGGTTGCCCCTTGAAGCACGCGGCGTTTCCTTTGTGCCGGAAATACTCAGATCACACCGATCTCGGCCAGTGTCTGCGCCAGTTCGGGGGGCAGTTCCGGCTCCTGCGCACGGCCTTGGGGCAGATCGGCAGGGGCGTCCTCCGGCTTGAGATAGCGCCAGCCCTGAAACGGGCGGCGTTGCGCGTTTTGCGTGCGGATGAGCGGGGCGGACAACAGGATGCGACAGCGCCGCACGCCGTCCTCGCCGATCACTTCTTCAAGCCCGACAATCTCCTGACGGGCCTGAATCACGCCCTTGATCACCCAGTAAAGCGAGCCGCCTTGCAGCAGCTTGTCTTCCTGTTTCGGCCACATGCGGGTGACATGGCCGCGAATGCCGCCGGGGGCGGCTTCGATATAGGCGTTCAGTTCCTCGAAAGAATCGATTCCAACGCAGAGTTTGACGAGATTGATGTGCTTGGCCATAGGCGCACTCTAAAGCGAATTTGGGGGAAGCTGAAACAGGTTTGCTGAAAAACGTCATCACAAGATCTGGATGCGCTCCGCCAACATGTAAACCAGCACTCAGCGTACAGGCCTGTCTTACCGTTCCGCGTCCCGTCGGACATAGGTGGCAAGCCCCTTGAGCCACTGGCGCAGAGGGGCAGGATCGAAGGCGTCCAGCCGATCAAGATCGTCACAGGCGGCAGAAAGCCTGTCGGACCACGCCTGTCGTTCGGACGCTGCATGTTCGGGCAGGGGCAGGGTTTCGGCAGCCATGAGCATTTGCTGCAATTCCCTGACATTCCGCATTTTGCGAAAGGCTTCCATCATCGGACCGGTCATTGCGGGGCGCTGTTGCCAGTTCTCGGTGAAAAGTGCCGTCACCCTTTGCCCGGCGCCGAGACAGTCAAACGCAACGCAGCCCTTGTAGCCCTTTTGCGCCAGATCGGCGTGAATGGAACAGGCGGTCCTCGCCAGCCGGTGACAGGGCACGCCTGCGGGCTTGTCATGGGCAAACATGTCGCCTGCGTCAAAGGCCAGCGCCAGACAGCATAGCGCGGCGCAATTCGAGCAATCTGGGGCAAACTCCGTGGTCATGGGGTCATTTGACGGCAAATGCGCGCCGGATCAATGCCAAAAACACGGGAGAGCCGGACATGAAAAAGGCGGCCCGCTTTATGCGCGCCGCCCTGTTTTCTTTGCCGGGAAAATATTCGGCTCAGAGAATTTCAACCAGTTCGATGGCAAAGGTCAGGTCTTCGCCAGCGAGGCGGTGATTGGCGTCGAGCGTCACTTCCTCTTCGGTGATTTCCACAACCGTGACGGGGATCACCTGACCTTGGGGGCTCTGCATCTGAAGCTGGAGGCCAACTTCGAGCGGGATCTCGGCAGGGATCTGTGCGCGCGGCACGGCTTGTTGGGCATCGGCGTGGCGCTGGCCATAGGCTTCGTCAGCCACGGCAACGATGGTTTTCTTTTCGCCAACGGTCATGCCCGGCAGGTGCTTGTCCATGCCCGGAATGATCTGGCCGGAGCCAACGGTGAATTCGAGCGGGTCGCGGCCTTCGGAGCTGTCAAAGACAGTGCCGTCGGACAGGGTGCCGGTGTAGTGAATACGAACTTTGTCGCCCGATTTAACTTCGGTCATAAAACGTCCTAACTTTTCGGGGTGAATTTCGGGGCTGCGCCTCTTGCGCAGGTGCCCGTTGCGATTGGCTATGAGGATAAGCTCTGATTCGGCATTTGCAACCCGAAGGCCGGAAAAAGCGCAGGAAAAGCGCCTGTGTTGCGCGGTTTCAGGAGGAATATCTGTCGGCCCCTGTCGCGGAAGGCGTCAGAACCACTGGCCCGGCTCCATCAGGCCAAGGTCGAGCAACTGCTGGCTGTGCCACTCGAACTCGACGGAATTGTGCCACATGAAGCTCTCGATATCATAGGTCGATCCGGCATTGCTTTTCAGGGCCTTTGCGGTGCGGAAGGACACGATGGAGGCGGTCAGGTTATGGTGCCACGGGCAGGCGTAGGTGTTGTATTCCTCGTCGTTGAACAGATGCTCCTCGCTGAGTTTCAGACCTTTTCTGGCCTTGAAAATCGCGATGCGGTCGATGCGGCGGCGGTGGGGCGGGATGTGTTCTTCGAACCGCCATCTCAGCCCGCCGAAAAAGTCGAGCTGGCGGTCTTTTTGCTGCCCGTCGGCATCCGCACGCCCCAGAGCGTAATAGCCCGAGCGGTCAAGATGCGCGTCTTCGAGCGAGACCGCGTCGGGATGGGCGTCGAGATCGCCGGCGTAGAGATCGACCACATAGGTGAGCATCGCGTCGCGGCGCTCTTCGGTGTGGAAGGTCAGCATATCCGTGATCGTGCGGGTCTCGCAGAAGGGGAAAAACAGGTATTCTCCGTTGTAGCAGTAATACAGCCAGATCCCCGGCGCGGCCTCGATGATCCGGTTCACGGCGGTGGACAGCATCTCCGGCGCGCGGGTCGCGTAGCGGATGCGGTGGATTTTCAACTCCAGCCCTTCGGGCAGGCGGACTTCGTCGGGGGCAAAGAGAAGCACCTGTTTGAAGCCCAGAGACAGGTGGTGGCGCAGGGTCGTGTCCACTTCCACAAGGTCTTCGGCAAAGACCAGTGCAACCGGCCCTTTCAGAAGCGCGTCCTTGCCGTCCGTGAGAAAAGTGTCGAGGCTGTCGTACCGCATGAATATCCCTTACCGGAGCACTGTCCCCGTTCGCGGTGAAAAATGCATGAAGGGCAGGGGATTGCAAGGCAAAGGGAAACAGTTTCGCAACAAGACCTCCTGACCCGTGATGCTTGCCCTGTTGGGCCAGTTGCGTTAGGAGGGCGCTTTAATTCCCCATGATATGTGGACCCAAGCGATGTCCGAGACCAAGATCGACACCAAGGCAGGCACCAAAAAGCTCTTTATCAAGACCTATGGTTGCCAGATGAATGTCTATGACAGCGAGCGCATGGCCGAAAGTCTCGGCGGGTCGGGCTATACAGAAGTGTCCTCGCCCGAAGAGGCGGACATGATCCTGCTGAACACCTGCCACATTCGCGAGAAGGCGGCGGAAAAGATCTATTCCGAGCTTGGGCGCTACAAGGATTTGAAACTGGCCAATCCCGATCTGAAGATCGGCGTGGCGGGCTGTGTGGCGCAGGCTGAAGGCGAAGAGATCATCCGGCGTCAGCCGATGGTCGATCTGGTTGTCGGCCCGCAAAGCTATCACAAACTGCCGCAGCTTGAGGCGAAGGCGGGCAAGGGCGTCAAGGCGCTCGACACCGATTTCCCCGAAGAGGACAAGTTCGAACATCTCAAGGCGCGGCCCAAGGCCAAACGCGCTCCGGCGGCGTTTCTGACGGTGCAGGAAGGCTGCGACAAGTTCTGCGCCTTCTGTGTTGTGCCCTATACGCGCGGGGCGGAAGTGTCCCGTCCGGCGGAACGTGTGCTTTCCGAAGCGCGCGATCTGGTGGAACGTGGCGTGCGCGAGATCACCCTTCTGGGGCAGAATGTGAACGCCTATCACGGGGCAGGCGAGGGCGGAACATGGGGTCTTGCGCGTCTCATCCGCGAGTTGGCCAAGGTTGACGGGCTGGAGCGCATCCGGTTCACCACCTCGCACCCGAACGATATGGAAGACGACCTGATCGCGGCACACGGGGATTGCGACAAGCTCATGCCCTATCTGCATCTTCCCGTGCAGTCCGGCTCCGATCGGATTCTCAAGGCGATGAACCGCAAGCATACGGCAGAAGAGTATATCCGCCTGATCGAGCGTATCCGCGCCGCACGGCCCGACATTGCCATGTCCGGCGATTTCATTGTCGGCTTTCCCGGCGAGACGGATCAGGATTTCGAGGACACGATGAGCCTCGTGCGCGAGGTCGGCTATGGCTCCGCATACTCGTTCAAATATTCGCCGCGTCCGGGTACGCCTGCGGCGGAGAAGGACGACAAGATGGTGGATGCCGATGTCGCCTCCGAACGTCTGCACCGTTTGCAAGAACTGATCACAGAGCAGCAACACGCTTTCCAGGATGCCATGGTCGGGCGCGAGGTGTCGGTCCTGTTTGAACGCAAGGGGCGGCTCGCCGGTCAGATGGTCGGAAAATCCGAATATCTTCATGCGGTTCACGTCACCGATGATGTGGCCGTGGGCGAGATTGCGCGGGTGAGAATCATCGAAAGCGGACCGAATTCTCTGGCGGGTGTTGTGCTGCGCTGACCTGTGAGGGTGACGTAGGGACAAAAACATTTGCGACTGTGCATCAATCAGGCAACAATTCTGACCAAAGTCAGATTTCGTTGAAAAGCACGACACAATATCTGGTGTTTTTCCTTCACAAAGCACTAATTTTCGCTATATTTTGGCCACAATCTTAGTGAGTAGGACGCAGGCAGCTTATGGCTGTGGGGACGATTATGGGCGGTCTGAAAATGTGTACATTTGGGGGGCGGAAAACGTGACCATCGAATTTCTCAAAACAGGCCGGAAAGGCCGGGCCGTATTTGCCTTGTTGGCAAGTGCCGGATTGGCTCTTGCGACCATGGGGGCCGCGCCGTTGCAGGCACAGACCCGTGTTCAGGGCGAAAACTACACGCCGACCATCTGGATTGATCCGGACGGGTGCGAGCATTGGGTGATGGATGATGGTGCCGAAGGGTATATGGACCTGAAGCTTGATCGTCAGGGTCGCCCGACCTGCCATCCGGTCAGAAGTTGCGCGGTGATGCCCTCTGACCAGCTTTTCGCTACGGATAAATATGCCATCTCTGCGGCCGGGCGCAAACGCCTGACGGAATTCTTCCGGAAAGCGGGCGCGACCGCCTATATCATCATCGGTCACACCGACAGCCGCGCCTCTGACGAATACAACATGCGTCTGAGCTACAACCGCGCCAATGCGGTGGCCAAGGTGGCCCGCAAGACCGGTGCCTATGTTGCGGATGTGCGCGGCTATGGCGAACGGATGCCGAAAGCCTCCAATGCCACAGCGGCCGGTATGCAGCAAAACCGCCGCGTCGAAATTCTGTGTATCAAGTGAGGAGAGAGACGATGAATGTAGTGAAAACCCTCGCCCTTCTCGCTGTTGCCGGAAGCCTGTCCGCCTGTGAAACAGGGTTCATGGAAGTCCCGAAAAAGGACAAGACCGTGGATCGCGGTTTCGACACGAAGCATCTTTCGAAACTTGAGGCCGGTATCTGGATCGACCCGCAAGGGTGTGATCACTGGATCATTGACGATGGCGTCGAAGGCTATCTGAGTGCGCGCGTCGACAAATACGGCAAACCGGTCTGTTCCGGTACTGCCGCACCGAATACAGCGGTTGGTCCCTATAAAAAGGGATCAGCGATTGCCGACCCGTCCACAGGAACGGCGTCTTAAGCGGCATTTACAACACTTAGCTTTTAACGGCCATCCCGCTGTGGGTGGCCGTTTTCGTTTGATTGTTTTTTAGGCGGTTTAATGATGGGGTGGCGGCGTTGTGCTGAGCGCGAGGCGAAGATTTAGTGTCTGTGCTTGCCAGAACCGCAATCCCTTGGCACCATAGGGTGAGGAACCACCACCAGAGTCGGACCAGAACCGGAGAAACTATTTGGGCCTGAGCGCGTTGACACCCCCGAAATCGCAGGACGCAGTCCACGAAACGCTTCTTGAATTTCATGACAACAGGTTGCTCATCGACCTGTGTGGTGAATTCGATAGAAACCTCGCCCAGATAGAGCACAAGCTCGACGTCCAGATCGTCCGACGCGGCAATATGTTGTCTGTCATGGGAACAGGAAGCACACGCGGGCGTGCCGCTTCGGTGTTGCAGGATCTTTATTCCAAGCTCGAAGCCGGACGCGAGATCGAACCGGGCGATATTGATGGCATGATCCGGATGGGGGAGACCCCTGCCGAAAAGGGCTTGCCGGGCGACCAGATGGAAATGTTCCGTGGCGGGGATGTGGAGATCAAGACCCGCAAGAAGCTCATCGAGCCGCGCACCGAGGCGCAAAAGGCCTATGTGCAGAACCTGTTCAAGAACGAGATGGCCTTTGGCATCGGGCCTGCGGGCACGGGGAAGACCTATCTGGCCGTGGCGGTCGGCGTGAACATGCTCATCAACGGCCATGTCGACAAGATCATCCTGTCGCGCCCTGCTGTGGAAGCGGGCGAGCGACTGGGCTTTCTGCCCGGCACGCAGGACGAGAAGGTCGATCCCTATATGCAGCCGCTTTATGACGCGCTGAACGATTTCATTCCGGCCAAACAACTGGCCAAGATGAAAGAAGAAAAGACCATCGAGATCGCACCGCTGGCCTTTATGCGCGGTCGCACCCTCAGCCGCGCTTTTGTGGTTTTGGACGAGGCGCAGAACTCCACCACCATGCAGATGAAGATGTTCCTGACCCGTTTGGGCGAAGGTTCGCGCATGGTCATCACCGGCGACCGCTCACAGGTCGATCTGCCGCGCGGGGTGCCTTCGGGCCTGCGCGACGCCGAACGCATCCTCGCAGGTGTGCCGAATATTGCCTTTAACTACTTCACCTCGAAAGATGTGGTGCGACATCCGCTTGTCGCCGCGATCATCGAGGCCTATGAGTCCGACGAAGCGCAGTAACCGCTCCGGAGGGCTTATGGCCATAGATGTGATCATTGAAGACCCGCGCTGGGAAGACGCGGGGCTGGAGTCGCTGGTGGCGCGGGCTGCGGATGCGTTTTGTGCTCGCGTGGGCCTTGAGGCCGATCTCTGCGAAGGCTCTGTTCTGGCCTGCAATGATGCGCGGATCAAAGTGCTCAACGCGGATTTTCGCGAGAAAGACAAAGCCACCAATGTGTTGTCGTGGCCCGCAGATGAACGCGCCACACCGGAGGAGCGCCCGCCCTTGCCCGCGCCGTCATTCGACGGGATGATCGAACTGGGCGATATCGCGATTTCTTACGACACCTGCGCGCGCGAGGCCGAGGCCGCAGACAAGCCGATGGCCGACCATGTCACCCATTTAATCATTCATGGTTTATTACATTTGTTGGGTTATGATCACATTTCCGACCGCGATGCCGAAATTATGGAGGCTACAGAGGTCGAAATACTTGCAACCTTGGGTCTAGAGGACCCATATTAACCGAACGGCCGCGTTTTGGCCGTGTGATTTTGGAAAGGACGCATGGGCGATACAGAGCCTGGGTCTTCTATGGCAGCGCAGAGCGCGCCAGCGGACCCCATAAGTAGAACGCAGAGCCACTCGAATCGGGCCGGAAAATTTTCCAATGGTTGGTTCGACCGTCTCAGGTCTGCGTTTTCCTCCAAACCCGACAAGACACCGACAATCGCCGACACACCGGCTCCCGCCGCGCAGGTTCCGCCTGCGCAGCGTCCCGGCATGGTCAACCTGCGCCGTATGCGTGTGGATGATGTCGCTGTGCCGAAAGCTGATATTGTGGCGGTGCCTTGCGATATCAAAATGGATGATCTGGTGAAGGTCTTCCGTGAAAGCGGCATGACCCGCCTTCCGGTCTATAACGGCACTTTGGACACGCCCGTGGGGCTTGTGCATTTGAAAGATGTCGCGCTGGGATACGGGTTCAATGGCAAGGGGGCCAAGCAGTTCGATCTCAACGCAATGCTGCGCCCGCTGATCTATGCGCCGCCCTCCATGCCCATCGGTATCCTGTTGCAGAAGATGCAGTCGGACCGGATGCATATGGCGCTGGTGATTGATGAATACGGTGGTGTGGACGGTCTGGTGACGCTCGAAGATCTGGTCGAACAGGTCATCGGTGAAATCGAAGACGAACACGATGTCGACGAGGATGTGTTCTGGACGCAATCCGCGCCGGGCGTGTTCATTGCCCAAGCCAAGGCGCCGCTCGAAGAGTTCGAGGCCGCCATCGGATTGCGGCTGGCCGACGAGGATGACGAGGAAGAAATCGACACGCTCGGCGGGCTGGTCTTTTTGCTTTCGGGTCGTGTGCCCGCGCGTGGCGAGGTGATCCCGCACCCCTCCGGCACCGAGTTCGAGGTGATCGACGCCGACCCGCGCCGGATCAAACGGTTGCGCGTGCGTCTGCCTTCTGCTGTCAAACCGAAACTTGATGCCTGATCTCATGACGCGCCGCTGGTCCCGTCTTGCGCGTCATGCGACACGTCCCCGTCTCACGGCTTTTGCGGCGGGGCTGTGTATCGCAGCAGGGCAGGCGCCCTTGGGCCTTTGGCCTGTGGCGCTTCTGGGCCTTGCTCTGGCGGCGCGTGTCTGGATCGGGGCGCAAGCTGCGCGTCAGGCGGCGTTTCTGGGCTGGCTCATCGGTTTTGCGCATTTCCTCTTTGCCCTCAACTGGATCGTGAATCCCTTTCTGGTCGAGCCGTGGCGACATGGCTGGATGATCCCTTTCGCCCTGTTTCTCATGGCAGGAGGGCTGGCGCTGTTCTGGGCTTTGGCTTTCTGTATGGCAAAAATACTCAAATCCGGTCTGTCGGGACTGGCCGCGCTTTGGGGGCTAGCAGAGCTTGCGCGCGGTCATGTATTCACGGGTTTTCCTTGGGCCATGCCGGGCTATGTCTGGATCGATACGCCGGTGGCACAGCTTGCCGCGCTGATCGGGCCCTATGGTCTTACCATGCTGGGCTTTGCCTTCGCAGCGCTTCTGGCCTTCGCGGCGCAGCGCCGGTCCGTTCGGCTGGCGGGGGTGTCCCTTGTCCTGTTCGGTCTTGTCTGGGCCGGTGGTGCCTATCGCGAGGCGCAGCCTCTCCCCGAAAAGACAGGGCACAACATCCGCGTGGTGCAACCCAATGCGCCGCAGCATCTCAAATGGGATCCGGATTATATCCCCGTGTTCTACAACCGTGCGCTTGAGTTGACCAAGGGTGTGGGCGAGGCACCGGCCGATCTGGTGGTCTGGCCGGAAACGTCGGTCGCCGCGCCGCTTTATGCCGCGGGGCCCTACCTCGAAGAGATTGCACAGATCGCCGCGCCCGCCCGCGCCATTGTCGGGCTGAACCGCGTTGACGGGATGCAGGGCTATAACAGTGCCGTTTTGCTGGATGAAACGGGGCAGGTTGTGGAGACCTATGACAAGCACCACCTCGTGCCCTTCGGAGAATACATGCCCTTGCCCGGCCTTCTGGAGCGGATCGGCCTGCGGGCCTTCACCGCCAAGAACGGCTACGGCTATTCCGCAGGTCGTGGACAGCATCTTTTCGACACGGGGGGCTTGGGGCACGCTTTGCCGCTGATTTGCTACGAGGCGATTTTCCCGCGTGACTTGCGCACGCAAGAGCGGCCCGACTGGCTTTTGCAAATGACCAATGATGCATGGTTCGGCGGGTTTTCCGGCCCGCAGCAGTCGCTCGTGCAGGCGCGGTTCCGTGCGATCGAGACGGGGGTTCCGATGGTGCGTGCCGCCAATACGGGGGTCTCGGCGCTTGTCGATGCGCGCGGGGGCGTGATCGCGCAGATCCCGCTGGGCCGCTCCGGTGCTTTCACAGAGGCGCTGCCCTCTGCCTTGCCCGAAACGCCCTATGCGCGGCTCGGGGAACTGCCTGTTTGGGTCATGTTAACCCTGCTTGTGATAGGAGGTTGGGGGACAGCGCGACTGACCCGTGACAGAAAAACAGATTGACCCTCCCCCGTGAGGGTCTATATCGCAGACTAATCAACGGCCCGCACAACGGCTTCCTGACGTGTGGGCGACATAACCCAATGGAGCACGACCCCCTATGTCCCGCAAAGACTACGTATTCACCTCGGAATCTGTTTCCGAGGGCCACCCGGATAAGGTCTGTGACCGTATTTCCGATGCTGTCCTTGATGCCCTACTTTCAGAAGAACCCGAAGCGCGGGTCGCCTGCGAGACCTTCGCCACCACAAACCGTGTGGTGATCGGGGGAGAAGTGGGTCTGTCCGATCAGGACAAGCTGCACGACTATATGGGGAAGATTGACGGTATCGTGCGCGATTGCGTGCGCGACATCGGCTATGAACAGGACAAGTTCCATTGGAAGACGCTGGAGATCACGAATCTCCTGCACGAACAATCCGCCCATATTGCCCAAGGTGTCGATGCCGCCGACAATAAGGACGAGGGCGCGGGCGATCAGGGGATCATGTTCGGCTTTGCCACCAATGAGACCGAGGCGATGATGCCCGCTCCGATCCAGTTCTCCCATGCGATTCTGCGTCGTCTGGCCGAGGTGCGCAAGGATGGCACGGAGCCGATGCTTGGCCCTGACGCCAAGGCGCAGCTTTCCGTGCGCTATGCGGATGGCAAGCCGGTCGAAGTCAGTTCGCTTGTCCTGTCGACCCAGCACCTTGACGAAAACCTGACCTCCGACGATGTGCGCGCGATTGTGGCGCCTTATATCGAAGAAGTGCTGCCCGAGGGCTGGCTCACGGCAAACACGGTCTGGCACGTCAATCCGACGGGTAAGTTCGTCATCGGCGGGCCTGACGGGGATGCGGGTCTGACGGGGCGCAAGATCATCGTGGACACCTATGGCGGTGCCGCACCGCACGGGGGCGGGGCATTCTCCGGCAAGGATCCGACCAAGGTGGACCGTTCTGCGGCCTATGCTGCGCGCTATCTGGCGAAAAACGTGGTGGCGGCAGGTCTGGCCGACAAGGCGACGATCCAGCTCAGCTATGCCATCGGTGTGGCGGCCCCCCTGTCGATCTATGCGGATTTCCACGGCACGGGCAAAATCGACGAGGCTCTGATCGAGGCCGCGATCCCGCAGGTCATGGACCTGACCCCGCGCGGCATCCGCACCCATCTTTCGCTGAATAAACCGATCTACCAGCGCACGGCGGCCTATGGCCACTTTGGCCGCGCTCCTGAAGCCGATGGCGGCTTTAGCTGGGAGCGCACCGATCTGGCCGAAGCGTTGAAAAACGCGATTTGAATGCAACATGGGGCGTGCGCAGAGTCGTGCGCCTCATCGCTTCAAGAGTGAAGCTCGGCACGTTGCATTGTGTTTTCACGGCTTTCTTGGCAAAAGCCCCGCTTGAACAAAACAGGGTTTCCCATGTCCGACGATCAAACGCACGACTCTGACGCCAACAAGACCGCTCACGCCTCCGGTGCGCCGTGGCGCAATTTCTATGGCCGCATCCACGGCAAGACGCTCAATCAGGCGCAAAAGGTCTATCTCGAAGAAGACCTGCCGCGACTGGCTCCCGGACCGGTGAGCTGGGAGGAAAACCCCGAGCGGGTGAAGCTTGATCTGGCCGAGCGGTTCGGCGGCAAACCTGTCTGGCTCGAAGTGGGGTTCGGCGCAGGGGAGCATCTGATCCATATGGCGCAGAGCTACCCCGATGTCGCGATCATCGGCTGCGAGCCTTATGTGAACGGGGTTGCTTCCTGTCTCGGCCATATGCGCCGTTTGGGTGGTCTCGACAATGTGGCAATCCATGCCGGCGATGCGCGTGACCTGTTCGATGTGCTGCCGGACGAGAGCATCGAGAAAGCCTTTCTCAACTATCCCGACCCCTGGCCCAAAGCCCGCCATCACCGGCGGCGTTTCGTCACTCAGGAACATCTCGCGCCACTCTACCGCGTGCTTGAGGCTGGCGCGGAATTCCGTGTGGCGACCGATATTCCCGACTATGTACGGCAGACGATGGAAGAAGTGCCGCGCGCGGGATTCGAATGGCTGGGCGAGAGCGCGGAAGACTGGCGCAAGCCGTGGGGCGACTGGTTCTCGACACGCTATGAGAAAAAGGCGATCCGCGAAGGCCGCACGCCTCATTACATGACCTTTCGCAAGCGGTGAGCGTGGTCTGAGTATTTTCGCCACAAAGGAGACTGCCGGATAGACCGTTTGCCTTGCTTGCGGTATCAGGGCGGTCAGAAATGTGAGGAGAGCAACATGTCCAGCCACGGCACCCCGATCCCGATGACATCGCGCAAGAGCGGGCCTTTGAAAGGCACGGCAGCGGTGCCCGGTGACAAATCCATCTCGCACCGCGCGCTGATTTTTGGCGCTATGGCGGTGGGGGAGACACGGATCACCGGACTTCTGGAGGGCGAAGATGTGCTCGACACCGCCAAGGCGATGCAGGCGCTGGGTGCGGATGTGGTGCGCGAAGGGGCAGGGGAGTGGACCGTGCATGGCGTGGGCGTCGGCGGTTTTACCGAACCCGAAGATGTGATCGACTGCGGCAACTCCGGCACGGGCGTGCGGCTCATTATGGGGTGCGTGGCGACCTATGATTTCTGCACGTCATTCACCGGTGACGGCTCTTTGCGCAAACGTCCGATGGCGCGGGTGACCGATCCTTTGGCGCTGTTCGGTGCGCGTGCTGTCGGGCGCTCTGGCGGGCGGTTGCCGCTGACCCTTGTGGGGGCGGCGGAGCCTGTGCCGGTGGAATATGAAACCCCAGTGCCCTCCGCGCAGGTGAAATCCGCCGTATTGTTCGCGGGGTTGAACGCGCCGGGAAAAACTGTGGTGATCGAGAAAGAGGCCACGCGGGACCATACGGAGCGGATGCTCACGGGGTTTGGCGCGGAGGTTGTGACCGAGACTACGCCGGAGGGCTACAACAAGATCACGCTGACAGGGCGGCCCGAATTGACCCCGCAAGAGGTGGCCGTGCCGCGCGATCCGAGTTCGGCCGCATTTCCGGTCTGTGCGGCGCTCATTGTCGAAGGCTCGGAGATTTTCGTGCCCGGCGTGAGCCAGAACCTGACGCGCAACGGGCTTTACACCACGCTGGTGGAAATGGGGGCGGATATTGCCTTTGAGAACCCGCGTGAGGAAGGTGGCGAGCCGGTTGCCGATTTGCGGGTGAAATATTCCAAGCTCAAAGGCATCGATGTGCCGCCTGAACGGGCCGCGTCGATGATTGACGAATATCCGGTCCTCTCGGTGGTGGCGGCGTTTGCCGAGGGCACCACGGTGATGAAAGGCGTCAAGGAATTGCGGGTGAAAGAATCGGACCGCATCGACGCGATGGCACGCGGGCTTGAGGCGTGCGGCGTGGAGGTCGAAGAGGATGAGGACACGCTGATCGTGCATGGCTGCGGCGCGCAAGGGGTCAAAGGGGGCGCGACCTGTGCCACCCATATCGACCACCGGATTGCCATGTCCTTCCTCGTTCTGGGGATGGCGGCACAAGAGCCGGTCACGGTTGATGACGCCAGTCCTATTGCCACGTCGTTTCCGGTTTTTGAAAAATTGATGACCGATCTTGGCGCTGACGTGAAACGCAACAACTGAGGGCTTGACCTCGCACGCGCAAAGAGTCAGCGTGTGCTCCCCCTCAGGAGGAAAAAACATGAGTTTCTGCATCGCGATTGATGGTCCTGCCGCTGCCGGAAAAGGCACGATTTCCAAAGCTGTCGCGCAACATTTCGGCTTTGCCCATCTCGACACGGGCCTGTTGTATCGTGCGACGGGCGCAAAGACCTTTGAAGGTCTCTCGCCGATTGAAGCGGCGCAAACCCTGACGGCGCAGGATCTGGAGCGCGATGATCTGCGTTCGGCGGATGCGGGGCAGGCCGCCTCACGGGTGGCTGCGGAACCGGATGTGCGCGAAGCGTTGGTGGATTTCCAGCAGGCCTTTGCCCGCCGCGAGGGCGGTGCGGTTCTCGACGGGCGTGACATTGGTACGGTGATCTGTCCGGATGCCGAGGTGAAGCTCTATGTGATTGCCTCCGACGAGGTGCGTGCGCGCAGACGGCATAAGGAACTGGTGGAAAAGGGCGAAGAGATCACCTTTGAAGAGGTGCTCGATGACCTGCGCGAGCGCGACGAGCGTGACGCGGCACGGGCCACGGCCCCGCTGAAGCCCGCCGATGATGCGGTTGTGATTGACACCACTTCGATGAGCATCGAGCAGGCCGTGGCGAAAGTCATTGAACTGATCGAGGCCAAGCTGGGATGACGGCCAAGCTCGTCCTGCATCTGCCCGATCACGAGCGGGCGGCTCTGGAGGCGGGCAAGATGTCGTCGCTTTACCCGCGGCTCAAGCGGATGGTCGAGCGGCGCAGGGGCATGGTGGAGATCGCGCCACGGTTTCCGCCGGTTGCGCCGGATGGCAATCTGCATGTGGTGGACAATGCCCGTAAACCCCACAAGGATGTTTTGATCGCGGCGCTGGCCTATCTGGACGGGTGTTGGCATCTTGATCCGAAGGGCGTGCTGGCGGACAGTTCCATAGCGACGCGTCACTTTGTGCCGGAGGCAATAGATGCGCTTGAGGCGGAACGCTATGTCGCGGCGCTGAAGGCGCGTTTCTCCGAGCAGCGCAGCTCGCGGTATCATCAGAAGAAAACCGTGGAAGAGATTGATTCCGAGGGCATCGTCATTTTTTTGCAAGGCCCGCCGCCCTATCGTCGGGGGCACGCCTATATGAGCCGCGAGGAGATGATCCACACGGTTCTGGAGGGGGCGGACGGGCGGCCTGTCTATGTCAAGCCGCACCCGCTTCGCAAAGAGGAGGGGGTAAAGGCGATCAAGGAAATGAAGGCGGCGGGATACAGGCCGATCAAGACCAACGCCAATGTGCATGACCTGTTGAGGCAGGCGGAGGTGACGGTGTCGGCCAATTCGGCCGCGTCGATAGAAGGGTTCCTGCACGGCACGCCGACGCTGCTTTTTGCCCGCGCCGATTTCGATCAGGTCGCGGAGGTGGTGAAAACACCGGAAGAGTTCTCCGCGGCGCTTGCGCGGGCGGTGGGGCAAAAGCGCGACTACACAAAGTTTCTCTACTGGTATTTTTCGCAATGCCTGTGGCTGGACGATCCGGCGTTCGAGGCCAATGTGCTGGCGCGTTTTACGGATATGGGGTTTCCGCCGAAGCGCCTCGGCCTGGATATGTCGTAAGCGCTCCCTTGCGCTCCGCTACACAGAGAGTGGGGCAAAGGGTGTGGCCGGAAATATGGGTTTGTGGCGGAGAGCCCCGATGCATATGGTGCAGCAAACGCACATATACGAATATACTAAGGATTCCTGATGTTCCTCGACAAGCTCGACTGGCGCTATGCCGCCAAGAAAATGGACCCGTCCAAACCGGCGGATGAGGCCAAGGTGGCACAGATCGTCGAAGCCATCCGCATGACACCGACCTCCTCCGGCTTGCAACCTTTCCACCTGTTTGTGATCCGCAACAAAGAGCTGCGCGCAAAGCTCAAGGCGGCGTCTTACGGTCAGGAACAGGTTACGGACGGCTCGCATCTTCTGGTTTTTGCGGCCTATGACAATTACGATGACGCGCGCATTGATGCGGTGGTCGAACATCACGCCGCAGAACGTCCGGGCACGCGCGAGGCGCTGGATGCCTATTACACCCGTTTGAAATCGCTTTACCTGTCGCGGGACGCGCATGAGAATTTCGAACATGCCGCCCGTCAGGTCTATATCGCATTGGGCTTTGCATTGGCGGCGGCAGCCGAGTTGGAAGTCGACAGCACACCGATGGAGGGTTTCGATCCCGCACAGTTCGACGCGATCCTCGGGCTTGAGGACAAAGGCCTCAAATCCGTCGTGGCGCTGGTGCTGGGGACGCGTGACGTGGAGGGCGACTGGCTGGCCGCGCTCAAAAAGGTCCGCAAACCTGCCTATGAAATGGTGACGGACCTGAACTGATCCGGTTCCGGCAGAAGGCCCGAACCGCCAGATGAGCCGAAGGCCGCAGTTCGGGCGCTCATCTGGCGGGTTGAAATGGTCAGATTTTGATGACGATTGTCACTTTGATCGACCAGTCCTGTCCTTTGCCTGCGGCGGTGATCAGGGTTTTGCCCTCGCTCAGGCCCTTCCCGTAGGCTTTGCGGACGGCTGTGACGATTTCGCCGTTGAATTTGAATTCGGGGAATTCTTTGGACAGGCGCGCTTCGAGTTCCTTGCCAAGGAGTGCCGGGCGATCTTCGGGGGCCGCTTTGTTGATCGCGGCAACGGACAGGTCCGGGATGTCCACTTTGCCGCCACCGCCACTATCGCCGCCTGCGATGGCTCCGACAGCGATGATTGCTCCGAGGCCGAGGGCGAGTGGGCCCGCCGCACCAAGGGCTGCGCCAGCAACGGGGGTGAAGCCCTCTTTCCCTGCAGCGAGAGCGGGGATGGCGAAGGTGCTTGAAACTACAGCGGCAGCGCCCGTTGTGAGGAAAGTGCGTTTTGAGATGTTCATATCAAGTCGTTCCTAAAATATGTTTTCTGTCCCGACACGCTTTCACAGCGGGCGAGGTTATACAAAAGCAAAGCACTTCGAGCCGCCTGTTATCCGATAACATGCGTGCTTGGGGCACATTGTCTTGCCAATCAAGGGGTTTTCCCCTATACGCGCGCTTGTCTGACGACCGTAAAGAGTCGCGGGCATGGGTGAGCAGGGCCAGAAGATCTCCAGCATGGAAATCTCCGGCCCTTCTTGTTTGTGTTTTCACCCTGTCCTTCGGTGCTTTGAGAGCGATCCCAGACGTGAATGAAATCAAGACCGGCGGAGACAACCGCATGGCCCGCATAAATGTATGAAAAGGAATCTAGAGACCACATGGCTCAGAACGTATCTATGGAGGACTTCGAAGCCCTTCTGAATGAAAGCTTCGAAATTGACACGCCCGCAGAAGGGTCTGTCGTAAAAGGCAAAGTGATCGCTATTGAAGCAGGTCAGGCCATCATCGACGTCGGCTACAAAATGGAAGGCCGCGTTGATCTTAAAGAATTTGCAAACCCGGGTGAGGCTCCTTCCGTTGCTGTTGGCGACGAAGTTGAAGTGTTCCTTGACCGTGTTGAAAACGCCCGTGGCGAAGCGGTTATCTCCCGCGACAAAGCCCGTCGTGAAGAAGCATGGGACCGTCTCGAAAAAGCCTACGCATCCGAAGAGCGCGTCGAAGGCGCTATCTTTGGCCGCGTCAAAGGCGGTTTCACGGTCGATCTGGGCGGCGCGGTTGCGTTCCTTCCGGGTTCCCAAGTCGATGTGCGCCCCGTGCGCGATGCCGGCCCGCTCATGGGTCTCAAGCAGCCGTTCCAAATCCTCAAGATGGACCGTCGCCGTGGCAACATCGTTGTGTCGCGTCGTGCGATCCTCGAAGAGTCCCGTGCGGAACAGCGCGCTGAAGTTATCGGCAACCTGCACGAAGGTCAGGCTGTTGACGGTGTTGTCAAAAACATCACCGAATACGGCGCCTTTGTGGACCTCGGCGGTGTCGACGGTCTGTTGCACGTCACCGACATGGCATGGCGTCGTGTGAACCACCCGTCCGAAATCCTCTCCATCGGCGAGACGATCAAGGTTCAGGTGATCAAGATCAACAAAGAGACCCACCGTATCTCCCTCGGCATGAAACAGCTGCAGGACGATCCTTGGGATTCTGTTGAAGCCAAATACCCGCTCGAAACCGTTCACACGGGCCGCGTGACCAACATCACCGACTACGGTGCGTTCGTCGAGCTGGAACCGGGCGTCGAAGGTCTTGTCCACGTTTCCGAAATGTCCTGGACCAAGAAAAACGTCCACCCGGGCAAAATCGTCTCCACCTCGCAAGAAGTGGAAGTCATGGTTCTCGAGATCGACCCGTCCAAGCGTCGTGTTTCTCTCGGCCTCAAACAAACCATGCGCAATCCGTGGGAACTCTTTGCAGAGACCCATCCGGAAGGCACCGTGGTCGAAGGCGAAGTCAAGAACATCACCGAATTCGGTCTGTTCGTCGGCCTGCCGGGCGACATCGACGGTATGGTTCACCTCTCTGACCTGTCTTGGGACGAGCGTGGCGAGGAAGCCATCCAGAACTACCACAAGAATGACGTGGTCAAAGCCGTTGTCACCGAAGTGGACGTGGAAAAAGAGCGTATCTCTCTCTCCATCAAAGCTCTGGACGACAGCTTCTCCGGTGCGGTTGAGGGCGTGAAACGCGGCTCCATCGTGACCGTGACCGTGACTGCCATCGAAGACGGCGGGATCGAAGTGGAATATGAAGGCGCGAAATCCTTCATCCGTCGCTCCGACCTGTCCCGTGATCGTGCCGAGCAACGCCCCGAGCGTTTCCAGATCGGCGATCACATCGATGTGCGCGTGACCAATGTGGATCAGAAAACCCGTCGTCTGGGTCTGTCCATCAAAGCACGCGAGATTGCCGAAGAAAAAGAAGCCGTTGCACAGTATGGCTCCTCCGACTCCGGCGCGTCCTTGGGCGATATCCTCGGCGCGGCTCTGAAGACCGGCGACGAGTAATCGCGACAGTCGATCAAAATTTGGAAAAGGCCTCGCATCTGCGGGGCCTTTTTCTTTGGCTCATCCACGCTTGGGTCGGGCGGGCCGATTGGTGCTTCGGGGCCATTGGAACGTGTCGTGGCAAGTCGCCTTTAACAGGGCAAGAAAACCGAATCGCCGCAGATTTTGCCGCAACGCGGCACGAGGCGGGAGAGCGCCAAAATCGAAATTTGCACAGCTAAAACGGATTTTTAGGCGGAAAGTCAGCATATTAGGGGTAAAAAACCCGTGTCACGCCCCTATGAAACGCTTCCCCGGATCGCGATCCCATCCTATAGTCACTCTATAAATTGTCATGCAGGCAGATATCTTTCCGGCATGATCTGAGGACATAAACGCGCCTGAAATGTAAGGGGGAGCTTCAATGATTCGGTCTGAGTTGATCCAGAAGATCGCTGACGAAAATCCGCATCTTTACCAACGCGATGTGGAACGTATCGTCAACACGATCTTTGAGGAAATCATCGAAGCGATGGCGCGCGGCGATCGGGTGGAACTGCGCGGATTTGGCGCCTTTTCCGTCAAGAAGCGCGATGCCAGAATGGGCCGCAACCCGCGCACGGGGGAAAGTGTTCCTGTCGAGGAAAAGCATGTGCCGTTTTTCAAAACCGGCAAGCTCCTGCGCGATCGTCTGAACGAAGAATAAGGTCATTTCCATGCGATACATCCGTTACGCCTTTCTCGCCGCGCTGGCCGTGGTGCTTGTGACCGTTGCCATCGCCAATCGGGATGTCGTGACGCTGAACCTTCTGCCCGCAGAGCTTGCCACGTTGAGCGGCGTGACCCTGTCGGTCAGTCTGCCGCTGTTCGTTGTGATCTTCGGCGCGATCATCGCGGGGCTTCTGATCGGCTTTGTTTGGGAGTGGATGCGTGAGTATAAACACCGCTCCGCTGCCTCGACGCACAAGCGTGAGAAGGAAAAGCTCGCTCGCGAAGTCAGCAAGCTGAAAACCGACAAGGCGAAGAACGAAGGCGACGAGGTTCTGGCGCTTCTCGAAAATTGATCTGGGAAAACAGTTCCTAGCGCGATAGACCCGACCTATGGAAACTCGTGTGAAAATCTGCGGGCTGAAAACGCCTGATGCCGTTTCTGCGGCGGTCGAGGCGGGCGCGCAATATCTGGGCTTTGTCTTTTTCCCGAAATCTCCGCGCCATGTCGAGGTCGCCACAGCGCGTGATCTGGCGCTGGATGTTCCTGTGGGGGTCGCAAAGGTCGCTCTGGTGGTGAATGCCACGGATGCGGAGCTGGATCGGATCACCTCGGAAATGCCGCTCGATATGTTGCAGCTTCACGGCAAGGAAAGCCCCGAACGTGTGGCCGAAATCCGGTCGCGCTATGGTCTTCCCGTGATGAAAGCGGTGGGCGTGGCAAGTGCCGAAGATGTGCCTGCGTTGGATGCCTACGGGATGGTGTGTGACCAGTTGCTCGTGGATGCCAAGGCTCCGAAAGGGGCGGACCTTCCGGGGGGCAATGGCCTGTCCTTCGACTGGCGCCTGATCTCCAAACGCGCATGGAACCGTCCGTGGATGTTGGCGGGCGGGCTGACGCCCGAGAATGTGGTTCTGGCAATCCAGATGACCGGCGCGAAACAGGTGGACGTGTCCTCGGGCGTGGAACGCGCGCCGGGTGTTAAGGATGCGGGGAAAATCCGCGCCTTTATCGAAGCGATCCGCGCTGCGTGACGGGCTTTTTCGAGTATTTCGGCACAAAGGAGGCGGGCGTGCTTTACCGGTCCGCCCCCCTGCGCTACATCCTGTGAGATCCGCAAGGGAGCATCGCGATGAACGATCTTTTTAACAGCTTCATGAACGGCCCTGACGAAAAGGGGCGGTTCGGTATTTTTGGCGGGCGGTTTGTGTCAGAGACATTGATGCCGCTGATCCTCTCTCTGGAGGAGGAGTATAACAAGGCCAAGACCGATCCGGCGTTCTGGGACGAGATGCGCGACCTCTGGAAGCATTATGTGGGGCGTCCGTCGCCACTGTATTTTGCGGAGAAGATGACCGACGAATTGGGCGGCGCGAAGATCTACCTTAAACGCGAGGAGCTCAATCACACCGGCGCACATAAGATCAACAATGTGCTGGGGCAGATTCTTCTGGCGCGGCGCATGGGCAAAACGCGGATCATTGCGGAGACCGGTGCGGGGCAGCACGGGGTGGCCACGGCGACGGTCTGTGCCAAGTTCGGGCTGGAATGTATCGTCTACATGGGCGCGACGGATGTGGAGCGTCAAAAGCCGAATGTGTTCCGCATGGAGCTTCTGGGCGCCAAGGTTGTCCCTGTCTCTTCCGGTCGTGGCACGCTCAAGGATGCGATGAACGATGCGCTGCGCGATTGGGTGACCAATGTGCGCGACACGTTCTACTGCATTGGCACGGTGGCGGGGCCGCATCCCTATCCGGCGATGGTGCGGGATTATCAGGCCATCATCGGGCAGGAGACGCGCTGGCAGCTTGAAGAGCAGGAGGGTGAAGGCCGCCTGCCGGATACGCTTGTGGCGGCTGTGGGCGGTGGCTCAAATGCGATGGGGCTATTCCACCCGTTCCTTGATGACGAGAGCGTGCGCATCATCGGTGTCGAGGCTGGTGGTCATGGCGTGGACGACCGGATGGAGCATTGCGCCTCTCTGACGGGCGGGCGTCCGGGGGTGCTGCATGGCAACCGGACCTATCTGTTGCAGGATGATGACGGGCAGATTCTGGAAGGCCATTCGATCTCTGCCGGTCTCGACTATCCGGGCATCGGGCCTGAACATTCATGGCTGCATGATACAAAGCGCGCGGAATATGTCTCCATCACCGATAAGGAGGCGCTGGAGGCGTTCCAGTTCTGTTGCCGCACCGAAGGCATCATCCCCGCGCTCGAATCTAGCCATGCGGTGGCCCATGTCATGAAGATTGCGGGCGATTTGCCCAAAGATCATATCATTGTCATCAACCTGTCGGGGCGTGGAGACAAGGACATCTTCACCGTGGCACGCCACCTTGGTGCCGACCTCGCCGGAGAAGAAGGCCGCGACGCCGAGTAACTCCCAGTCCAAGCTGTAGTCAAAGCCGTCCTTCGGGGCGGCTTTTTCTATGGGATATCCCTCTAAACCTGAGTTTATGCCCGAAGACCAAAGGTTTAGAGGCGGGTTCGTAAACCCGGATAAACCTGCTGCCAATAGCCGGAAGGGCGCGGTTCAAGCACATCAGGAGGCGAGGTCACGATGGCCCGCCCTTTGGGGTTGTTTGAAAATGCAGGAAAGGAAAATCCGATGCACAAGGTTCTTATGATTACGACACTCGTCTCCGGTCTCGGCGCGACGGTTGCTTTGGCGCAGCCGACGACGGAGGAAATTGTCTCCAAGTATCCCGGCGCGACACGGATCGAGATTGACCGCAAGCTCCGCTACACGGAGGTCGATGTCTATATCGATGGCAAGGAAATCGAACTGCGGATCGACAATGCCAGTGGCGAGGTGGTGCGTGAACGTGAACGTGCCCTGAGCCAACGCGAGTGGCGCGATGAGGTCTATGACGACGATGATGACGATTCGCGTCGTGTGGCGGGCGTCAATGTCGAGGAAGACGATGATCGCGACGATCGGGACGACTGGGACGATGACCGCGACGATGATCGCGATGACGACCGTGATGACCGTGATGATGATCGCGATGATGACCGTGATGATGACAGGGATGATCGTGACGACCGCGACGATGATCGCGATGATCGAGACGACGATGACGATGACGACGATGATCGCGACGACCGCGATGATCGTGATGACGACGACGATGATGACGATGACGACGATGATTGATCCGAAGAAATCATGACATTAACGCCTGCCCCGTAGAGGGGCGGGCTGCATTCGTGCTAAGAGAGCGGGAGGCAGAACAAAGGAAAGGACATTATGCACCGCAGGCTTTTCATAACCGGTTTGACCGCGAGTCTGCTGATCGCGCCGCCGGCGTTCGCACAGAGGGCGAGCGTGGTCGAGCAAGTCATCACGCAACTCAAGTCACAAGGCTACACAAGGATCACGGTGGGGCGCACTCTTCTTGGTCGGACACGGATTGTGGCCCGAAATGACGAGATGCGCCGTGAAATCATCATCAACCCGTCGACCGGAGAGGTTCTTCGCGACTATTGGGAAGTCAATGCAGAGGACGACCGGCGTGACGACAAGGATCGCAGCAGTTCGGGGAGCAGTCGTCGAGAGAGCGACGATGATCGTGATGACGACGACGATGACGATGATGATGATGACGATGATCGCGATGATGACCGTGACGATGATGATGACGACGATGACGGCGGCGATGATGACGACGACGATGACTGAGGTGCGGAGCTCGTGAAAGACAGTGTTATCCTTGCCATTATCCTGGTGGTGCAGTCCCTTTGTGCGATTTTCTTTGTTTTCGACATCGTGGCCTCGGTTCTGGGACTGCGGGCGCGGCCTATCTCTTGGCAAATCCGGGAAGTGATCGAATTGGGCGCCGCCTTGGGTCTGATCCTTGGGGTGGTCATGGGCGGATTGGCGCTCCGGCGTTCGATGATCCGGCGGAGCATGGCGGAAAGCAAACTGCGCCGCGCGGCCTCTGCCTTTGCCGATGTTCTCGAAGAGCGTTTTGCGGAGTGGTCGCTGACCCCTGCGGAGCGTGAGGTCGCGCTTTTTCTCATCAAGGGCTGCCCCATCGCGGAGATCGCAAGATTGCGGCAAACCTCGGAAGGGACGGTCAAGGCCCAAACGAATGCGGTGTATCGCAAGGCTGGTGTTCACGGCTCTTCGCAGCTTTTAAGCTTGTTTATCGACGATCTGATGGATGATCAGCTTTTGCCCACCGAAGCGGAGAAACAAGTGGCTTGAGCGGGCTGGCCTAGCTGAACTTGTCCTTGAGACGTTCCAGCGGGGAGCGTGTGTCTTGTACGGGCTCCGGTGCTTTCTCTGTCTTCGGCTTGGGCGGCTTGGTGCCGGTCGAGGAACGCGGCGGCGCAGTTCTCTGCGCGACCGCATTGGAGAATTTCGCAGGTTCTCCGTCAGCCAGATAGGGAGCGCCGTCGGAGCAGCCGCGGATCACATCGTCGAGCCAGTTCTGATCGGCCTTGGCGAAGTCGGAGAGCACATAAGCAGCCACGCGGTCCTTGTGGCCCGGATGCCCGATGCCAAGGCGCACACGATCATAGTCCGCACCGATATGCTGATGGATCGACCGCAGCCCGTTGTGACCGGCATGACCGCCGCCGGACTTGACCCGCACCTTGCCGGGGGCGAGGTCCAATTCGTCATGAAAAACAACGATATCGGCGGGGTCGAGTTTGTAAAACCGCATGGCTTCGCCGACCGACTGGCCGGAGAGGTTCATGAAGGTTTCGGGCTTGAGCAGGATCACTTTTTCGCGGCCCAAACGGCCTTCGGAGAGTTGGCCCTGAAACTTCGCCCGCCACGGCGCAAACCCGTGGTCGGAGGCGATCCGGTCGAGCACCATGAAGCCGATATTGTGCCGGTTTTTCTCGTATTTCGTGCCGGGATTTCCGAGGCCGACGAAAAGGCGCATGGCGGGGTCTCACCTGTTGTTGTGGGTCGTGCGCAGCATATTGGCGTGGTGGGGCACATGCAATCCAAAGCGGATTCTGTCCGGCCTGAAAACCGGCCCGATAGCGGGCAATCGGTTTGCCGGACCGCCGCAGTTCGAAGGGTTCGAGACCATTATCCACGAGGCCTGATCCAAGCCCCTTGCACCGCAATTTGTGGGGTCGGATACCCGTCGGCTTTCTGTCGGACTTGTGTCGGGCATCTGGCGGACATATGTGCGCGCAGTGGTAAGGCGGCATTAAGGCGCCAATCGGGGCAGCGCCAAGGCCCATAAAATGAAAACCGCGGGTCCCGAGGGGCCCGCGTTTCAAATGCATCCGAAGACACAGTGAAAGATTATTCTTCCGCTGCTGCTTCTTCTGTTGCTTCTTCTTCGTCGTCATCCACTGCGCCAAGGCCGGCAGGTGCGGCGATGTTGGCGATCACGAAGTCACGTTCGATGACCGGCTTCACACCTTCAGGCAGTTTGACGTCGGAGATGTGATACACATCGCCGATGTTGCCGCCAGTGATGTCGAGCGTGATTTTTTCCGGAATGTCGGCTGCGGTCACGATGAGTTCGACATCGGTACGGACGTGAGTCACAACGCCGCCTTTTTTGATGCCCGGAGCCGCCTCTTCACCGACGATTTCAACCGGAATGAACAGGTTGATGCGGGAGTTGCGGTGCAGACGCATGAAATCGACGTGAGTCGGAAGGTCTTTCACAACGTCACGCTGCACGCCGCGGCAGATCACGCGGACGTCGTCGTGGCCTTCAACCTTGAGGTTGAACAGCGTGGACAGGAAACGGCCGGCTTTCAGACGCTTCAGCAGCTCGTTGAATTTGATGTTGATCGGAAGCGGTTCTTTGTCATCACCGTAAACGATCCCCGGAACCAGACCGTCGCGACGTGCCTGACGAGCGGCGCCCTTGCCTGTCCCCGTACGTTCCAAGGCAATAAGATCAGGAATCTCACCAGCCATTTTAATTCTCCATAAATTAGGGCGGGTATCCTCCAAGGCTGTATACCCGCGTGAAGCCGTGGCCTTACACGGGAATCGGTAAAATGGAAAGTGGAATTGTGTTGATGCGCAAAGATGCGGGACCAGTTTTGCGCAGATTCCGGCTATGCGGCGGGAAATCCTGTCACTACTGTTCGCCAAAGCGCTTTGAATGATCGGGGCGGAGGAGGCTGCGATATGGCTCGGAATGGGGTGGCCGGTGTGCTTGGCGGTTTCGCGCGGGCGGTGTCCATGTCCTTTTCGCCCTTTATGGCCTTGGGGGCGGCGGGCGTTGTCTGGGGCGGATTCGCCGCGATGGTGCCCGCGCTCAAGGCGCAAACGGGGGCGAGTGATGCGCAATTCGGTCTGGCGCTTCTCGGCTCGGCCTCGGGTGGCATGATCGCCATGTATCTCGCGCCCTATCTTCTGGCGCTGTTCCGACATCACACCCTGCCGATCCTCACGCTCTGTTCGGCCTTGGTGGTGCAGGGGCCACGGTTTGCGTCGGAGCCCTGGCATCTTTTCCCCGTGATGATCGGCATGGGGCTGGCGCTGGCCAGTCTGGACATTTGCGCCAACCTTCGGATTTCGCGGATCGAGAGCGACACCGGCGGGCATCTGATGAACATCAACCACGCGAATTTCTCGTTCTTCCTTGCGGTCTCGGCCATTCTTGTCGGGTTGTTGCGACAGGCGGGCTGGGGCACGGCGCAAGTCTTTACCCTGATTGGCTGTGTTCTGCTGGTTTTCGCGCTGTTGCTGCGTGACGGGCATTGGGAGGATGCTCCGGAGGACGGTGAGGAGGAGGACAGGCCGCGTCATCTACCGTGGGCCGCGATTCTGCCGGTCGGCGTTATGATCTTTGTTGCTTTCGTGGGTGAAAATTCCATCGAAAGCTGGTCGGCGTTGTTTCTGGAGCGCGAACTGGGCGGTGCGACGGGGGACGGGGGCTTTGGTCCTGCGATGCTGGGGTTCATCATGTGCGTCTTTCGCCTTTTGGGACAGGTGACGACCCAGCGGTTCGGTGAGGCGCGGGTGGTTCTGTTCTCCGGCATTCTGGGGGTGATCGGCGCGCTCACCCTGTCACAGGCGCCGGACCGGTCGGTAGCGCTTTTGGGCATTGCGCTGATGGCGGTCGGGATGGCGGTGATCGTGCCCACGGCCACGTCGCTCTTGGGCAAACGTGTGCATCGCCGCGCCCTCAATGTTGCGGTGTCGCGGGCGTGGATGATCGGGTTTACGGGATTCTTTGTCGGCCCGTCCCTGATCGGCAGCATTTCGGAGGCTTACGGGCTGCGCGTTGCCTTCCTGATGGTGGCGGCCACGATTGCCTTGATTGTGCCTGCCGTGTGGCTGTTCGAGCGAGGCAAGTCTGTGCGCGACTGATGTGGTGAGTGGAGGTGTGTGCCCCGAGACACCGGCATGCGGCGTCTCGGGAAGAGGGATCAGGCCCAGCGACCGGAGAAGTCTTCGGGGATTTTCAGCATGTCGCGGTCGAGATCGGCGATGGTCTTGCGTCCGCACAGGGCCATGGAGACATCCAGTTCCTTGTGGATCACTTCCAGCGCCTTGGTCACGCCTTCCTCGCCCATTGCACCCAGACCATAGACAAAGGCGCGTCCGATGAAGGTGCCTTTTGCGCCCATGGCAAGCGCCTTGAGCACGTCCTGACCGGAGCGGATGCCGCTGTCGAGATGGACATCGACCTGATCGCCCACGGCGTCAAGGATCGGCTCAAGCGCACGGATCGAGGACAGTGCGCCATCGAGTTGCCGCCCGCCGTGGTTCGACACGATGATGGCGTCACAGCCGACCTTGGCGGCCATGATGGCGTCTTCGGGTTCCATCACGCCTTTGAGGATGAGCGGCCCGCCCCACATTTCCTTGATCGCGGCGATCTTGCCCCAGTCGAGACGGGGGTCGAATTGCTCTGCGGTCCATGTGAACAGGCTGGAAGGATCGTCAACGCCCTTGGCATGGCCGACGATGTTGCCGAACCCGTGCCGCTTGGTGCGCAGCATTTCCAGACCCCATGTCCATTTCGTCGCCAGATCGGCGATCACGGCAGGGGTGAGTTTGGGCGGGGCGGAGAGGCCGTTTTTCAGGTCTTTGTGCCGCTGGCCCAGAATTTGCAGATCAAGCGTCAGCACCAGCGCCGAACATCCGGCATCTTTGGCGCGTTGGATGATGTTTCTCAGAAACTCCTGATCGCGCATGACGTAGAGCTGGAACCAGAAAGGTTTTGTGGTGTGTTCGGCCACGTCTTCGATGGAACAGATCGACATGGTGGACAGGGTGAACGGCACGCCGAATTTCTCGGCGGCGCGGGCAGCCTTGATCTCGCCATCGGCGCGCTGCATCCCCGTGAGACCCACCGGTGCGAGGGCGACTGGCATGGCCACATCCTGTCCGATCATTTTCGAAGCGGTGGAGCGGCCTTCCATATCGACGGCCACGCGCTGGCGCAGGCGGATCTTGTCGAAATCCGACACGTTCTCGCGAAAGGTCTGTTCGGTCCACGAGCCGCTTTCGCAATAGTCGTAGAACATTTTCGGCGTGCGCTTTTTATGCAGACGCTTGAGATCGTCGATGTTGGTGATGACGGCCATGACCACTCTTCTTTATCAAATTGGTTTGGATCCATAACCAATTCGCACATTTTGCGCAGCAGGCCAAGAATCAAATGCAGGGATGTGCGGAGTTGTCCCGCGATTTGTCCCTGTGTCTTGCGGCTGGCGTGACCGTGCCGGAAATTCAGGCGGGAGACGGTAGCAAAAAGGCCCGCGATGCTGCGGGCCTTTGTCGTTTGTTGGCTCATTTGCCGGACGTCCGGCACCCCGAAGACGGGATCAGGCGTTCCACGGCTTGTCTTCGCCACCCAAGCCGCCGATCTGCACACGGGTCGGCAGGCCGATACGGTCAAGGATCGAAAAGAACGGTTTCGGGTCCAACTCCTCGACGTTTTTCATGCTGCCTGTGTCCCAAACGCCCGAGGCAATCAGCATCGCGGCGGCCACCGGCGGCACGCCTGCGGTGTAGGAGATGCCTTGAGATCCGACTTCCTCATAGGCCTCTTTGTGATCGGCGACATTGTAGACAAAGACCTCGAAGGGCGCGCCGTCTTTCTCGCCTTTCACCAGATCACCGATGCAGGTCTTGCCGGTGTAATCGGGCGCAAGCGAGGACGGGTCCGGCAGCACGGCCTTGACCACTTTGAGCGGCACGACCTCTTGGCCCTCGGCGGTTTTGACCGGCTGTTCGGAGAGCAGACCGAGGTTCTTCAACACGGTGAAGACATTGATGTAATGCTCGCCAAAGCCCATCCAGAAACGCACATCGGCTTGCGGATAGTTGGTGGCAAGGCTGTGCACCTCGTCATGGCCGGACTGATAGGCGCGTTGCTGGCCCACAACCGGCAAGTCCCAGTCGCGGCCTGTCTCGAACATCTTTTTCTCTTTCCACTGGCCGTCTTCCCAATAGTAGACGACGCCGGTGAATTCGCGGAAATTGATCTCGGGATCGAAATTCGTGGCGAAATACTTGCCGTGCGATCCGGCGTTGATGTCCACGATGTCGATGGATTTGACCTCGTCCATCATGTCGATGGCAAAGCGGGCATAGGCGTTCACAACCCCCGGATCGAAGCCAGCACCAAGGATGGCGGTGACGCCCTTCTCGGCGCACAGATCGCGCTTTTTCCACTCGTAATTGGCATACCACGGCGGGGTTTCGCAAATCTTGTCGGGATCTTCGTGAATGGCCGTGTCGATATAGGCCGCGCCGGTTTCGATACAGGCATCCAGAACGGTCATGTTGATAAAGGCCGAGCCGACGTTGATGACGATTTGCGCACCGGTCTTTTTGATGAGCGCGGCCACGGCGGCACTGTCCATCGCGTCAACCTGATGGGCTTCAAGAACGCCCTCCTGTTTCATCGCGGCCTTTTCACGGACCGACTCAAGGATCGCTTCGCATTTGGAAAGCGTCCGGCTGGCGATGTGAATATCTCCCAGCACATCGTTGTTCTGGGCGCATTTATGCGCGACGACCTGAGCGACGCCGCCAGCGCCGATGATGAGTACGTTCTGTTTCAACAGTCGAGACCCCCTTATCGTTTTCGGGTGGTGGGTTTGAGCGGGCCTATCCCAGCGCCGCAGCGAAATCCTCGTAACCGAAGTCACGGACCAGTTTGACTGTGCCATCCAGGTCGCGCACGGCGATTCCCGGCATTTTGACTCCGTTAAACCAGTTCTTTTTAACCATTGTGTAACCGGCGGCATCGTCGATGGAGATACGGTCGCCGATTGCCAGCGGTTTGTCGAATTTTGCATCGCCGAAAATATCGCCCGCCAGACAGGTCTTGCCCGCGATCTGATATTCATGCGTGCCGTTTTGCGGCAGTTTGGCGGTTTCGCGATAGATCAGCAGGTCGAGCATATGCGCTTCGATAGAGCTATCGACGATTGCGATTTTCTTGCCGTTGTCGATGAGGTCGAGCACCGAGACTTCCAGCGTGGTGGAGCGCGTGATCGCGGCCTCGCCGGGCTCCAGATAGACCTGCACGCCCATCGCGTCGGAGAAGGCCTTGAGCCGGTCGGCCAGTTGGTCGAGCGGATAGCCCGCGCCGGTGAAATGGATGCCGCCGCCCAGAGAGACCCAGTCGAGCGTTTTCAGGAACGCCCCGAATTCGGTTTCGATGCGGCTCAGTTGCGCCGAGAACAAATCGAAATCGTCATTCTCGCAATTATAGTGGATCATCACGCCGTTGATGCGTCCTTGCGCCATCTCCAGCCGCGCCATGTCCCATTCGCCCAGACGCGAAAAAGGGCGGGCCGGATCGGCCAGATCGAAGCCGGAAGTCGAGAACTGCGGGTTGAGGCGCAACCCCGTGGCGATGCCTTGGGTCTTTGCGCCGAAGCGGTCAAGCTGGCCCAGCGAGTTGAAGATGATCTTGTCGGCGTATTTCACCGCATCATCGATCTCGTGATCGGCCCAGCCGACCGAATAGCCGTGGGTCTCGCCGCCGAATTTCTCCGCACCGAGGCGCAATTCATAGAGCGAGGAGGAGGTGGTGCCGTCCATATAGTCGCGCATGAAATCGAACACGGGCCATGTGGAGAAACATTTGAGCGCCAACAGGGCCTTCGCGCCGGACTGTTCGCGCAGGCGGGCGATTTTTTCCATATTCGGAAGCAGGCGTGCCTTGTCGATCAGGTAGTAAGGCGTCTGGATCATCTCATTCCCCCGAGGGTCAAAAGGAACGGCAATAGAGCGCTGCACTTAGGGCGTTTCAGGGGGTGGGGCAAGACAAAAGCACGGCGGGCCATGCTCTTTGTATATACATTGCCTTGTGTTTGTCCCCGCCTTTAGCCCTGTGTTTCGGGGTCAGGCGCGATGTGCGCCGTCTGCCAGAGATTTGACATAGGCGGCGATCTCTTCGACCGATTTTCCCGACGCGATCTCGCTCACAATGGCGGAGCCGACCACGGTGCCATCGGCCACGGCGGCGATTTCCTGAGCTTTTTCGGGGGTGCGCACACCAAAGCCCACGATCACGGGCAGGTCCGTCTTGGCCTTGATCCGTGCCACTTCGGGGGCGACATCGGCACCGGAGGCGGCAGCGGCCCCTGTCGTGCCTGTGACCGAGACGTAATAGACAAAGCCGGAGGTGTTTTGCAGCACGGTCGGCAGGCGTTTGTCATCGGTCGTGGGTGTGGCCAGACGGATGAAGTTCAACCCCGCCTTTTGCGCCGGAATACACAGTTCGTCATCTTCTTCGGGCGGCAGGTCCACGACGATCAACCCGTCGATGCCGGCCTTGATCGCGTCGGTCAGGAATTTGTCCACACCATGCGAATAGATCGGGTTGTAATAGCCCATCAGCACAATCGGGGTTGTGGTGTCGGTCTCGCGGAAGGCAGCGGCCAGCGCGAGGGTCTTGTCGAGCGTCATCCCCTGATCGAGCGCGCGTTGTCCTGCAAGCTGGATGGTCTGGCCGTCAGCCATCGGGTCGGTGAAGGGCAGGCCCAGTTCGATGATGTCCACGCCCGCGTCCGGCAATGCCTTGACGATTTCGAGCGATTTGGCCTCGTCGGGATCACCGGCCATGACATAGGCGACGAAGGCTTTTTTGCCAGCGGCGGTCAACTCGGCGAATTTGGCGTCGATACGGGTCATGGGGTGGCTCCCTTGCTGTTTGCGCAACGGGTTTGGCCGATCTTTCGTGCAAGTGCAATGGGGAAGGCTTGCGCGAGACCCCTTTGCGCCTTAGACACGCGGGGAATTTCAGACAAAGGAGGCCGCAATGGGCTTCAAAATGGGCATCGTCGGTCTGCCGAACGTGGGCAAGTCGACGCTTTTTAATGCGCTGACCAAAACCGCTGCTGCGCAGGCGGCAAACTTTCCTTTCTGCACCATCGAACCCAACGTGGGCGATGTGGCCGTGCCGGACCCGCGGCTGGACAAGCTGGCGGCGATCTCCGGATCGAAACAGACCATCCCGACGCGCATGTCTTTCGTGGACATTGCGGGTCTTGTGAAAGGGGCATCCAAGGGCGAAGGTCTGGGCAACCAGTTCCTTGCCAACATCCGCGAATGTGACGCCATCGCCCATGTGGTGCGGTGTTTCGAGGACGGGGATGTGACCCATGTCGAAGGTCGTGTCGATCCGGTGGACGATGCGCAGGTGATCGAGATGGAACTGATGTTCGCCGATCTGGAGAGCATTGCCAAACGCCGCGCCAACCTCGTGCGCAAGCTCAAGGGCAACGACAAGGAAGCCAAGCTTCAGGACGATCTTCTGGCGCGGGCGCAAGAGGCGCTGGAAAACGACCGGCCGGCGCGCAGCGTCGAGGTGTCCGAGGACGAGCGCAAGCAGTGGAACATGCTGCAACTCCTGACGCAAAAGCCGATCCTCTATGTCTGCAACGTCGAGGAAGAGAACGCCGCCAAGGGCAACGCCTATTCCGAGGCGGTCGCGAAAATGGCCGCAGAGCAGGGCGCGGGCACCGTGGTGATCTCCGCCAAGATCGAGGAAGAGATTTCCCAACTCGACAGCGACGAGGCCGAGATGTTCCTCGAAGAGCTTGGTCTGCACGAGGCCGGTCTCGACCGTCTGATCCGCGCCGGCTACGAGCTTTTGCAGCTTGAAACCTATTTCACCGTCGGCCCGAAAGAGGCCCGCGCATGGACCATCACCAAAGGCACCGCCGCCCCGCAGGCCGCAGGCGTCATCCACGGCGATTTCGAACGCGGGTTCATCCGTGCCGAAACCATCGCCTATGACGATTTCATCGCCTGCAACGGCGAAACCGGCGCGAAAGACGCGGGTAAGATGCGTGCGGAAGGCAAAAGCTACATCGTGCAAGACGGCGACGTGATGCACTTTTTGTTTAATACTTGAGCGTGGCTTGAGCGGAATTCTGAAAAAGGCGGTCTTCGGGCCGCCTTTTGTTTTACAAGCGATCGAACACCGACCCCATACGCGGGGCAAACAGGCGTTCATAGGTTTTGAGTAGAGCGGAATCGGTCATGCTCGCCACATAGTCGCACACTATGCGCAGATCCCCCGCAGACGCGGTGAAACGATCCTGATGCTCGCGCGGTAAAAGCCGTTCGGGATCGGAACACAGTGCCTCGAAGACCGAGACCACCATTTGCTGCCCTTTGAATTCAAGCTGCTGCACCGTGGGGCTTTTGATGACCACTTTGAACACCAGCTTCTTCAGCGCGCGCAGCATGGGACGACGGGAGTTCGGCAGACTGGCCCGATAACGCAGAAGCGGTTCGTCGAATTGTGGCATTTCTGTATATTCGACAGAGGTGATGAAATAATTCACAAAGCGCGAGATGAAGCGTTTGCGGGTGTTACGGTCGCCAAACAGACCGTCGAGCATTTGCCCGTAAACGTCATTGTCGAACTGCTTCGGATATTTTTCCTTGAGCATGGAGAGGAAGTCGCCGCAGTCCTCTTCCGGAGCGTTTTTTATGAAATCCTCGCGGGTCAGAAGCGAGAGCGCAATGGCATCCTCAAGGTCATGCACACCGTAGGCAATGTCATCGGCCAGATCCATGATGCTGCAATCAAAGGATTTATGCAGCGATTTGCGATGCTCTCCCTGTTCCAGATCCGAGGTCTCGCAAAAGCGGCTGCGGTCATCGGCTGACAGAGGAGCAAGCACCCAGTCCACCACGTCCTGCTCACTGTCGAGATAGCATTTCGGCGGGGTAGAGGCGGCGGTGTCAATCAGGTTAAGCGTTGCGGGGCTGTCGCTCAGTTTCGGTCTGAGCGCGGAGTTTTGCGCCCGCGCATAGGGCACGGGGTATTTTAATAGGCCCAAGAGACTGCGCCGCGTGAGATTGGCACCTGAAGATTTGGAAAAGCTCTCCAGTCGCGACAGGATGCGCAGGCTTTGCCCGTTGCCTTCGAAACCGCCAGCCCCGTGCATGCAATAGTTCAAGGCGACCTCGCCGCCATGACCAAAGGGCGGATGGCCGAGATCGTGGGAGCAACCGATGGCCTGTATCATCGAACGGTCCGGCAAATGGGCGGTGGCGGGATGGTCGGGGAAACTTTGTGCCAGTTGCCGGGCCAGTCCCCCTGCAATCTGTGCAACTTCCAGCGAGTGCGTGAGCCGTGTGCGGTAAAAGTCGCTGTCGCCGAGGTTCAGAATCTGGGTCTTGCCTTGCAACCGGCGGAAGGAGGCGGAATGGATCACACGGGCATAATCGACATCGCCTGCGCCGCGCGCGTCTTCCGAGTGCCCTTGCCATGGTTCCCTGCGTTCCAGCCACATATATCCGCGTCTCCCGTCTGTTCCGTGCGCAGTTTATGGGGCGGGGCGGGCGAAGGCCAGACACGGTTTCACATCAGCTTGCGCATCACCTTGAGGGCGCGTTTGCGCCAGCCTTTGAAGGGCGGTTCGGCGATGGACATTCCGTTGTGTTTCGCCTGCCGCACCACGGGTTTGAGGTGGGAGAAGGTCTCGAACCCGTAGCGCCCGTGGTAGACGCCTTGTCCCGAGGGGCCGACCCCGCCAAAGGGCAGCGTGGCAAAGCCGACGTGGATGGCGGTGTCGTTCACCGTCACCCCGCCGGAGCGCGTGTTCTCAAGCCAGAATTCCTGTTCCTCCCTGTCTTCGGCAAAGACATAGAGGGCCAGCGGGTGATCGCGCTTGGTGACGAAATCGAGCGCCTCTTGCGGGTCGTCATAGGGCAGGATGGGCAGGATCGGCCCGAAGATTTCCTCCTGCATCAGCGCAAGGTCGTGAGGCGGGTCGAGCACCACGGTGGGGGCGAATTTGCGGGCATCCCCCAAGGCCTCGTCAAGGCGGAAGAGGGTCACGCCACGGGCTTCGGCCTCTTTCACCATCGCCTCAAGGCGCGCGTGGTGGCGCTCGGAAATGATCGCGGCGTAGTCGGGGCTTTCGGGGCCTTGCGCAAAGTAATGCATGAAAGCCCCCATGATCGCATCGGCCATGAGCAACATCTTTTTGCGCGGGACCAGAACGTAATCGGGCGCGACACAGACCTGTCCCGCATTCATCGCCTTGCCCCATGCGATCCGGCGGCCTGCGCGGTCGAGATCGGCGCTGGGCATGATGATGGCGGGGGATTTGCCGCCCAGCTCCAGAGTCACAGGGGTGAGGTTGCGCGCGGCGGCCTCGGCCACTTTGCGCCCGACGGCGGTGGAGCCGGTGAAAAACAGATGATCGAAGGGCAGCGCGGAAAAGGCGCGGGCGACCTCCGGCCCGCCGGTGACAGTGGCGACCTCATCGGGGGAGAAGGCGCCTGAGAGCATGTCTTTGAGCAGCGCCGAGCAGCGCGGGGTCAGTTCCGAGGGTTTCAGCATCACACGGTTGCCCGCCGCCAGCGCCGCCACCATAGGCGAGAGCGCAAGTTGGACGGGGAAGTTCCACGGCGAGATGATGCCCACGACGCCGAGAGGCTGGGGCCGGATTTCGGCGCGGGCGGGTTTGTAGATCAGCGGCACGGGCGCACGCCGGACGCGCATCCAGCGTTTGAGATGGCGTTTGGCGTGACGGATTTCGCCCAGCACCAGATCAATGTCGTAAAGGCGGCTTTCCAGCGCGGGGCGATAGGTGAAATCTTCGGAAATGGCGGCGACCAGCGCGGGTTCGGCTTTGACAAGCGCCTCTTGCAGCCGCGTTAGCCGGTCCAGCCGCACCTCCAGCGGCACAACCGGCGCGGCGCGCTGCGCGGACTGTTGCTGCGCGAAGAGATCGCTCAGGTTGGCGTCTGTGATGTCCCCAGCGATGTTGCCTGTGATGGAGCCTGCGATGGTCCCCATGTTGTTGCCCGTATCGGTGCCCATGTGGTTCTCCTGATCCTTTTTCGGCATTGAGCCAGAAAAATCGGGCAAGAGAAAGGCATGTCTTGGGAGGCTCTGCGGTCAGAGCCGCGCGAGACTGGGCACTCAGTGGGCGAAGATGCGGCGCAAACTGGCCCGCAGCCCGTTTTGCGACGGTTCCCAAAGGCAGGCCAATACAAAGGCAAACGGTCTGATCTCGGTCATGGTGCGGGTCTCGCGGACTGGTTGTGGTCGGCTATGCTTTAGGAGGGCAATGTTTCAGACGCGTGACAGAGTTGCGAAACGCTTGTGACGGCGGAATGGGCGGGTTTGCAAGGCCATAGGGCTGCGGCGCGGGGAGGCGGCGTGTAAACACAACAAATTGAAACAGTTTTCAAATGTGCTCTGGATCGTCGCAAACCCTTCCATTAACACATTGACCAACGAAAGCTGTGCAAAGGTTCAAGGTATGAAAATCGCGGTTGCTGGGATCGGTTACGTCGGGATGTCGAATGCGGTTTTGCTGGCGCAGAACCACGAGGTCATGGCGGTGGACATTTCCGAGGAGCGCGTGGCCTTGGTCAATGCGCGGAAGTCTCCGATTGTGGATGCCGAGCTTGAGGAGTTTCTGGCGCATAAGGAGTTGAACCTCACGGCGACGACAGATGCGGCGGCAGCCTATCAGGGCGCGGATTTCGTGATCGTGGCGACGCCGACGAATTACGATGCCCAGACCAACTATTTCGACACGTCCAGCGTGGAGCAGGTGATCCTCAAGGTGCTTGAGGTCAATGACTCCGCGACCATCGTGGTGAAATCGACCATCCCTGTGGGCTTCGTCAACCGTATTCGCGACGAGTTCGACACGGATCAGGTGATCTTCAGCCCCGAGTTCCTCCGCGAGGGGCGTGCGCTTTACGACAACCTCCACCCCAGCCGGATCATCGTCGGAGAGCGTTCCGAGCGGGCGCGTGTCTTTGCCGATCTGCTGCTCGAAGGGGCGGTGGAGAAGGACGCGCCGGTGCTGTTCACCGATGCGGACGAGGCCGAGGCGGTCAAGCTCTTTGCCAACACCTATCTCGCCATGCGCGTGGCGTTTTTCAACGAATTGGACAGCTATGCGATGGCCGGCGGGATGGACACGCGCCAGATCATCGACGGCATCGGTTTGGACCCGCGGATTGGCGATCACTACAACAATCCGTCCTTCGGCTACGGCGGGTATTGCCTGCCGAAAGACACCAAGCAGTTGCTGGCGAACTATTCCGAAGTGCCGCAAAACCTCATTCGCGCCATCGTGGATGCCAACCGCACCCGCAAGGATTTTCTCTCCGACCAGATCATCGCGAAAGGCCCCAAAGTGGTCGGCGTCTATCGTCTGGTGATGAAGGCGGGCTCCGACAACTTCCGCCAGTCTTCGATCCAGGGCATCATGAAACGCGTGAAGGCCAAGGGCATCGAGGTGATCGTCTATGAACCGGTGATGACGGAGCCGGATTTCTTCGGCTCGCGGGTGGTCAATGATCTCGACGCGTTCAAGGCCGAGGTCGATGTGATCGTCGCCAACCGTGTGACAGATGATATCTCGGACGTGCCGGAGAAGATCTTCACCCGCGACCTGTTCCACGCTGATTGAGGAAAAGACCCATGCCCACAGCTCTTGTCACCGGTGCCGCCGGATTTATCGGCTCTTTCGTTTGCCGCAAACTGCTCGAAGAGGGCTGGCGCGTCATCGGGCTGGATTGCATGTCCGACTATTACGACGTGGCGCTCAAAGCGCGGCGCGAGGACACGCTTCTGGCCTATGAGAATTACCGCTCGGTGCATGACAAGGTCGAAACACCCGGTCTGTTGATGTCGCTGTTCGAAGAGGAAAAGCCCGACGCCGTGATCCACCTCGCAGCCCAAGCAGGGGTGCGCTACTCCATCGAGAACCCGCGCTCCTATCTTGAGAGCAATATCGTCGGCACGTTTGAATTGCTCGAAGCGGCGCGGGCCTATCCGCCCAAACACATGCTGCTGGCTTCGACCTCCTCGGCTTATGGCTCGAATACGGACATGCCCTATCAGGAGACGGTCAAGGCCGATCACCAGATGTCGTTTTACGCGGCGACCAAGAAATCGACCGAGAACATGGCGCACAGCTATGCCCATCTCTTTGATCTTCCGATCACCATGTTCCGCTTCTTCACGGTCTACGGGCCGTGGGGGCGGCCGGATATGGCGCTGTTCAAGTTCACCAAGGCGATCCTCGAAGACAAGCCCATCGACGTGTATAATTACGGCGATATGAAACGCGACTTCACCTATGTCGAAGACCTCGTTCATGCGATCCGACTGTTGATCGACGCGGTGCCTGTGCGGCCCGAAAACGGAGAGGTGGAGGAGGGCGACAGCCTGTCCCCCGTGGCCCCCTACCGCGTGGTGAACATCGGCAACAATGATGCTGTGCAACTGGTTGATTTTATCGAAGCGATTGAAAACGCCACCGGCAAAAAGGCCGAGCGCAACCTGATGCCGATGCAAGCCGGTGATGTGCCTGCAACATGGGCCGATGCGTCCTTGCTCAAACGTCTCACAGGTTATGCACCGCAAACGGCTGTGCCCGAAGGCGTGGCCAATTTCGTGCGCTGGTATCGGCAGTATTACAACGCTTGAGGTTTGGAGCTCTCGCAGGGTTTCTGCGGCCTCCGACATGCTCTTTTTAAGGGGGGCATGTCGGGGGCCGTTTTCTTGTGGGATGTCTCTTAAAGCGAAACGCTCACAACGCTTTAGATAAACAGCGGCACGAAGGCGATCATCAGATAGACGAAGAGCAGCACCGCGAGATAGGGCAGGACCGCACGGGTGATCTTCTCAATGGGGAGTCTTGCTGTGGTCGAGGCGACAAAGAGGTTGATCGCCACCGGCGGCGTGACCATCCCGATGGCCAGACCGACCACGATGATGATGCCGAAATGCACCGTGCCAATGCCAAGCTGTGCTGCCAGCGGCAGGAGCATCGGTGTCAGGATGATGAGTGCGGAGGCGGTCTCCAGAAAGACGCCCGCCACAAGGATCACCGCCATCACCAGAAGCAGCAGTACATAGGTGTTGGACGAGAGCGACAGTGCGGCGCTGGCGATCTGGTTCGGCACCTGCCAGCTCGACAAGGTCCAGCTCAGAACCGATGAGGCCGCGATCACGAACATGATGACAGAGGTGGTCACGCCTGCGCGGATGATGATCCGGTAAAGCTGTCTCAGCGTCAGGTCGCGATAGATGAACAGGGAGACGAGGATGGCGTAATCCACCGCAATCACCGCCGCTTCGGAGGGGGTGAAAATGCCGGAGAAAATGCCGCCGAGAATGATGAGCGGTGCCATCAGCCCCCAACTGGCCGACAGAAAGGTGCGGCCAATGGTTTTGAGGCTCAGGGCCGTGCCACGCGGGTAGGCGCGGCGGTGACCTTGCAACAGGGCGACAAAGATCAGGCCGACGCCCATCGCAATGCCGGGGATAAAGCCGTTGAGGAACAGGTCGCGCACCGATTCCTGTGCAATCACCGCATAGATGATCATGGGCACGGAGGGCGGGATCACCACGCCGATGGTGCCCGAGGCGGCAATCAGCGAGGCGGCGGAGGCGGGGTCATAGCCCTTGCGCTTGAGTTCGGGCACAAGGCTTGCGCCCACGGCGGCGGTGGTCGCGGCGCCCGAACCGGAGATCGCGGCAAAGAACATGCCCGCCAGCACCGAGACGATGGACAGCCCGCCTTTGATAAAGCCGAACATACTGTCGGCGAAGGCCACGAGACGTTTGGAAATCTCGCCCTGCGCCATGACATCACCGGCCAGAACGAACATCGGCACGGCGACAAGCGCAAAGGAATTGATGCCTGAGAACATCTGTTGCGGCACGACCATCAGCGGCACGCCGGACAGGTTGAGCGCGCTCATGGTGGCCGCCCCGATCACAATGGCGACGGGAATGCCCATGAGCAAAAAGAGCACGAAAAGACCGGCGAGAACGAGACTCATGAGGGATCTCCGTGCAATTCCTGCTCCAGATCGTTGTCGATCTCCACATGGGTTTCACGGAGCGGTTTACCCGCCAGAAGGCGGATCAGGTCGATCACGGAGAGGCCCGCCATCAACAGTGCGGACAGCGGCATGACGGCATAGACATAGGTCATGCTCAGGCGGAGCGAGGGGGATTTCTGGAAACTCTGCATGTTCATGTATTGCCAGCCGATCTTGGCCAGCGTCACAAGAAACGCGATGGCAACAAGGGTTGCCACGCCGGAGACGATCCGGCCCAACACGGGCGGCAGGCTGTCACGCAACACCGTGACTGCGATATGCCGCCCCTGTTGATAGGCCAGCGCAGCCCCCAGAAAGGTGATCCAGATCAACAGGAAGCGTGCAACTTCCTCTGTCCAGCTCACGGAGGTGAAGAGCACCCGCGACACGATCTGTAGCGTAATCACTGCCGTCAGACCCGCCATGCCCGCGAAAACCACGGGTTTGAGCAGTGCCCCCACCTTTCTGTCAAGCCACGCCAGCCAGCTCAGCATCTTATTTCAATGCCTCTTGGATACGCGGCAGATAGTCACCGAATTTCTCGCCATATTTTTCGTAGACCGGTTGAACGGCGTTGGAGAATGTGGAGAGGTCTGCATCTTCGATCACGTTCATGCCTGCGGCTTTTAGCTCTTCGAGCTGTTCGCCTTCTTGCGCGGCATTGAGGGCGCGTTCATATTCGGCGGCCTCTTGTGCAGCGTCGGCAATGATCTCTTGAGCCTCTTCGGAAAGCTGGTTCCATTTCGGCATGCCCATCACGAAGATCGCCGGTGCATAGCTGTGGCGCGTCATGGTCATGTTGGTCTGGGTTTCGTTCAGCTTGAAGGAATAGACCACGCCGACCGGATTTTCCTGACCGTCGATGGTGCCCTGCTGCATGCCGGTGAGGGCTTCGGTCCATGCCATCGGCACGGCGTCGGCACCCAGTTCGCGGAAGGTGTCGATATAGACGGGGTTTTCCATCACGCGGACGCGCAGACCGTCGAGATCGTCGGGCGTGGCCACGGGGCGTTTGGAGTTGGTGAGATTGCGGAAGCCGCGCTCTGCATAGGCGAGACCTTTGAGGTTGACCTCTTCGAGGCGACCCAGAAGCTCCTGACCGATTTCACCGTCGAGAACGCTATAGGCCGCTTCGGGGGAGGGGAAGAGGAACGGCATTTCGAAAACGGCCATATCTTCGAGGAAGTTCGAAACCGGACCGTTGGTGATCACGCCCATATCCACGGTGCCGATCTGCATACCTTCAAGTAGGGTGCGCTCGTCGCCCAATGTGGCGTTCGGGAAAATCTCGACTGTGATGGCACCGTCGGAGCGTTCCGCGACCAGTTCCTGAAACTTCACGGCGGCGGCGTGGAAACCGTCCTGTTCGTTCACAACATGGGCGAGGCGCAGATTGACCGGATCAATTTCCGCAGCCAGAGACAGCGCGCTTGCACTCAGGGTTGCAGCTGCCAGCGCAGTTGCTTTCAAAAAGGTGTTCATAAACGTCCTCCCAGACAGTTTAGACAAGGACGCCCAAAGATGCGCCCGTTTCAATAAACAATCCCAAGACCCCCCGTCTGGCCTTACATAGCTGCGGGAAAGCTCTCGGGATTGCAGATTTATTGCGCATATGGCTGAAAATATGATGAAGATGCAAGCCGTCAGCCGGAAACCTGCGCCCCGCATACCGCCTGTGTGCTTTTCGCACAGGGGTTTGTGGCGGGGCAGGGCGTTGGCTTGCGGACGTGTGGGGCGTGAGGGCGTGTTAGTGGGGTGTGAGCCGTCGGGTGGGGTGGTTTCTTCCGACAGCTGCACGCGTGTTTAACGATTAGTTAACCTTTACGGATCATATATCCGGCATGGCCTCACGCATCAAAGATAACCTCTTGAATAAAATACTGAGATTCTCCTACGCCGATCATCACCTGATCTGGCTGCCCCAGCAAAAGCTCGGGTATTTCCGTATCCCGAAGGCGGCCAATTCCTCCATCCGGTTCCAGTTGGCGAAAACCTTTCAGCTGACCGGCAAAAAGGGGCTGCGGCCAAATCAGGACAAGTTTTGGGCCCAGCAGGACGAAATGCAGGCGGTGAATCTTACCCATGAGGAGTTCTTCGAGCGCACGGATCGCGATGATGCGTGGCTCTTCACCTTTGTCCGCCATCCGGTCACGCGGCTCTATTCCTGTTGGAACAACAAGATCATCGAGAACACGACGCTCGCACGCGCGTTCAAGAAGATGGGTGTCGAGCTTGGCATGGATTTTCCGAGTTTCGTGCAAAAGGTCTATGACGCGCCGGATGAAAAGGCCGATATTCATGTGCGCTCACAGGCGTCGATCCTGACCCGTGAGGGGCGGCTCCTCCCGCATTTTGTCGGACGTGTGGAATGTATGGAGGCCGACTGGGACCATGTGCGCTTTGAAACCTCCATTCGCGGCGTGGGGCTTGGCCCGCTGCGCCATGTCAACGCGCGACAGAAGGATGGCTTTGATCCTACGGAGATCATTCCGGCCCCGACGCTCAAGCTCATCAGGGAGCGTTTCGAGCAGGATTTCAAACTGTTCTACCCGCGTGAGTTGACGAAAAATGTATGAAACAGGGCGTGGATCGGGGGCGCAGCAGACATGAAACCTCTTCCACAGAAAAACACCGCAGGCGTCCCTTACGCCTTCGACCCCATGAAACCCGATACAGCAGTTTTGAGGCAGTTTTAGAATGGTATTTACTCTTGCAGACGTGACGATTGTTCTGCCGGCATTCAATGCCGAAACAACCCTTGGAGATACACTTAAATCTCTTGAGCCCTCTATGGCCGAAGGGATGTCACTCATTCTGGTCGATGATGCGTCGACGGACCAGACGCCACAGATCATGACGCAATTCGCGGACCGTTGGAAAACGGTGCGCTTTATGCCGATGGAGAAAAATGTCGGGGCAGGGGTAGCACGCAACATTGCGATGGATGCCGTAAACACCCCTTTGATGACATTTATTGATGGTGATGACTGGGTCGGGGAGAGTTATTACAAAAACCTCGTCAGACGGTTTTCAGATTTCCCTGATCTGGATTTTGTCCGCTCACATTTTATCGAGTGTTATGGGACGCAGCGAGGGGTGAGACGAGCGGCTTTTCCGTTTTGTGATGTGCCGTTTGATCCCAAACTGGGTATTTTACCTGATGAGAGGACGACACTTGTCAAGCCCATGTGTGGCCGGGCATGTATTCGACAGAATTTCTAAACCGTCATGCGATGCGGTTTTTGCCTCTGCAGACGGCTGAGGAGCGAAAACTTGTCTGGGAACGGCAGATGTTGGCAAAGAAGTGCCTCGTCGCTGAAGAGAACCAGATATTTTACCGCAGAGGTATTAGTAGCAGCCTGACGCATATCGGAGATGAGCGGCAACTTGATATTCTCGCGGCTCTTAAAGAGCTTCTTGCGTTCGTTATGAGTAGCGATCATCCGGAGTTTCTTCAGAAAGCCGTTCGTCAATCACTGGCTATGATTTGCTTCCATCTGGATCGTTTCGACAGGCTTTTGCCCCATGTGCAATCTCTAATGCGTAAGGGGGGACGGGAAGTTTTGTTGCTCATACCTCCGGCAGACCGCGATGAGGGGTTTCATCGTATTGACGCGAGAAGACGGACAATGCTGGAGGATTTGCTCAAATGATTTTATGCCAGATTTCGACTCTTTTTGATCTTCATGTGTTGCTCGGTTCTCTGCGGGCGAATGGGCATTTGGATGTCATGCCCAAGACATTGCTGGTCAGCGCGCATTCCGTTTCTCCGGAAGTGCCTGGCGGACTGTATGAAACGGTTCAAAAGTTTCCGGACCTCGACAAGTATTTTTCAAATGTCGTGAGCCTGAACAAAATCATTGCGCCGGTCCATCCACAGAAATGGGAGGTGGATGGGAACGAGCCGAAACGGCTTTCAGCGGGCAGTCTTCTTTTGGCGGCTCTGGGGTTGGAAACTGTTGAGCAACTATATGTCGAATCCATACAAACGCCGCCGGCCAACACGCTTGTTCAACTGCTTCCCGCAGCGAGGATAAATGTTTTCTCTGACGGGCTTATGTCATTCAGTCCGACACGGAATGCATTGCCTATGCAAGTATTGAGCCGTGTGGACCGTCTTTTCTACCCCGACCTCCTGCCCGGTGTGACGCCGCCATTGCTCAGAGAAGCCGGAGTCGAATTGCATCCTCTGGGGATGGAGGGGCTTCGGGGAACCTTCGAGGCTATGGATGCGGACGGGGCGCAGGACGGGAGTGCTGACCTTCAGGGGTTGCCCTTGTTCCTCGGTCAATACCTCTCCGCGCTCGACCTTATGAGTGCCGAAGAGGAAATCGCCCTTTATGCTGACGGTTTGGTGGCCTGTGCCGAGCGTGCGGGGGCCAAACGTGTGGCCTTCAAACCGCATCCAAGTTTCTCGGAGGGGATGCTGCACCAGTTAGTTCAGGCTCCAGCGCTTTCCGGGCTCGACGTGACCGTGATCACTTCGTCGCACTCCCTCGAAACGCTCTTGCTGCAAAGCCGGCCTGCCTTTGTGGCGTCGGTCTTTTCAACGGGGATGGCGATGGCTCATGCCATGTTCGGGATCGAGGCCTATCACTTCCGAACCGAAGCGTTTTTTGACCGGTTGCAGCCTTGGGAGAATAGCAACCGTGTGCCTGTGATGCTGTCCGCCTTGATGTATCCCGACCTGGAGGGGCGCGAGACGCATTATCCTCTGCGCGCCGAAGAGGTGCAGGTGAAAGTGGACCTTATGGCGGCTTCGATGCAACCCAAGACGCTGGTGCCGGACAACAGTGCCCTGCTCAAGCTGCTGGGCCATCCGATGACCCGTGAGGACAGGTTCGAGCGCACGGCGCGGCGAAAGCTCTTTGGTTATACGCCGAAGAATTCTCTGTCGATGGAGCAGGCGGCGCTAGCCGGTAAATCCTGGGAGGAGACCAGAGGTGCGCCGGAGCGTCTTCGGGCGATTGATCGGGCGCGTCTGGCGCTCAAGGCCAAAGACTATGACATGGCTTTCGAGATCAGTCTGGAAGCCTATCAAAAGACCCCCACGTCGTCTTTGCATGTCGAGATTCTGGAAAAGGCTGCGGCGCATCTGTCCGAACTGAACAAGATCATTGCCAAGCGCGCGCGGCAGGATCTTGAGGCGCTCAAACAGGCGGCTGAGGATACTCCACAAGAGACCGTCCTTGCCTCCGCTGACAGGAGGCGAGAGGTCAAAAACGCGTTTCTCAGACGTCTGCGGCGCACCTAGAGACAAGGGGATCGGCAGAGGGGGCGCCTATTTGTAAAGCGCCTCCTGACCGAATTTGCGCAGGAGCAACACCCCGAAAAACAACGGAATTGTGCCGCAGAGGAACACATAGGTTAACGAAATGTAGTGAGGAGAATAGATCGAATAGAACATCCCCGCGCGGGCATAGCCTGTGATGTGCAGGACCGGATTGAACCAGAGGATGTTCTGGGCAAATTCCGGCAGGTCTTCGTAGATGAAAAACACGCCGGAGATCAGCATGAGCGGCCGCGTGGCAATTCCCCAAAGGGTTGACCACAAAGGATAGCGGAATGTCAGGAAACAGTTCAACGTCCCGACGCCCACCCCCAGCCAGATCGTGGCGGCGAAGGCGGTGAACAGGGTTTGGTAGTCTATGATTTCCCGCACATTGTCATAGCTGTGAATGCCGACAAGAACGACCGCCGCGACCATGCTTTGTGTGAGAACGGCCAGCAGGAAACGCGAGGTGACAACATCAATGAAGGTGACACGGGGATAGCTCATCAACGCACGGTTGAAGGAAATCGCATTGCCCACATTGCCGCTGATCCGTTGGAACATCCGCAAGGGCAGGATTGCAGAGGCGTAAAACCAGAGAAACGAGGTGCCGAGAGACGGACTACGCAACATCAGGGAGAAACCGATGGCAAACAGCACAATCATCGCCAGAGGTTCGAGAATGGCCCAGATATACCCTCCGGGGGTGCGGCCATAGGTGGTCGACATTTCACGCAATATTAACGCTGATATTGTACGAAATGTCCTGAAACGCAGATTGGGAGAGGACGGTTCCGGTGCCGGCTGGATTGCTTCAAATGTTTGAATTTCTTGCGACATACCCGCATCCTGATCGTTATTTTCTGTCTCGGTCCAAACACGGCGGCATTCGGAACAAGACTAGGCTTAGAGTATAAAAGTGAACAAGAATTTACCCCAAGACAAGAGCCCTGTTTCGCAGCAGGATGTCGAGGTCGCCGCACAGCAACCGGCGAAGCCCGCGATGAAAAAGCGGAAGAAACAGGAGGCGGCGCGCAAAAGGGCGGCGGTTCCGCAAAAGCCCCCCGTGCCCCGCGCGCGCCTGAAATCCCGTCACCGTGCGCTGCTCATGAGCTTCCTTGTGGTTGTGGTTCTGCCAATTTTGGCTATGGCGTGGTATTTGTGGACGCAGGCGCAGGATCAATATGTCTCGCGCGTCGGGTTTACCGTGCGGCGTGAGGAAAGTGCTTCAGCGGTCGATATCTTCGGCGGGCTGGCTAATCTGTCCAGTTCGAGCTCGTCGGACAGCGATATTCTGTATGAATTCATCCAGTCTCAGGAGATGGTGCAGGCGGTCAACGCATCGCTCGACCTGAACGCGCTCTATTCGCGGTTTTACGAAAAAGACGCCGTTTTTTCCCTCCGGCCTGATGCGAATATCGAGGCGTTGCTGCAATATTGGCAGCGGATGGTGAAAGTGTCCTACACATCGGGCACGGGGCTGATCAAAATCGAGGTCCGCGCCTTTACGCCGGAGGATGCGCAGGCCATTGCGGAGGAGGTCTATCGCCAAAGCACACAGATGATAAACGCCCTCTCTGCGATTGCCCGTGAAGATGCGCTCAAATATGCGCGTCTCGAACTCGAAGAGGCGATGGAGCAACTCAAACAGGCGCAGCAGGCCATCACGGCCTTTCGGTCGAAGAACCAGATTCTCAACCCGAACGCCGATATCCAGATCCAGATGGGTCTTTTGACGTCGTTGCAGGAAAAGCTGGGCGACGAGATGATCGCCCATGACATGTTGCTGAACAACACAAGCGAGGATGACCTGCGGGTGGTGGAGGCCAAGCGGCGCATTGCGGCGATTTCCGAACGCATACGGCAGGAACGTGCCAAGTTCGGGGTCGGCGGGGCGATGGCGGCTGGGGCATCGCCGGATGACGAGGACTATGCGACATTGCTGGAGAATTTCGAAAGCCTGACGGTGGATCGGGAATTTGCCGAAAAGAAATATACCTCCGCCCTGTCGAATTTCGACTCTGCTCAGGCCGAAGCCCAGCGGCAAAGCCGGTATCTGGCGGCTTTCGTGCGCCCGACCCTTGCCGAAGCCGCAGAATATCCGCGCCGGTTCATCCTTTTGGGGATTGCCTCGCTGTTTCTGGTGATGGGGTGGAGCACCGCCACGCTGATTTTCTATTCCCTGCGCGACCGTCGTTGAACCGCTATGATCGAGTTACGCAACCTCTCGAAGAGCTTTCGCTCCGGACGCGGGAGAAAACATATCGCCCGCAACCTCAGCATCGTGTTTCCGACCGGCTGTTCGGTGGCGCTTCTGGGGCGCAACGGCTCCGGAAAGTCGACCTTGCTGCAAATGATTGCGGGAAATATGCGTCCCGATTCAGGTCAGATCATTTCGAAAGGACAGGTATCCTTTCCCGTCGGGTTTTCCGGCAGTTTTCACAGAGATCTGACCGGTGCGCAGAACACCCGATTTATCGCGCGAATCTACGGGGTCGATACGGATGAGCTTTTGCGCTTCGTCGAGGATTTCGCGGGGCTTGGCGGGCATTTCAACATGCCTGTGCGCTTGTATTCCTCCGGTATGCGCTCGCGCCTTGCTTTCGGGATTTCGATGGGGATCAAGTTTGACACTTATCTGGTGGATGAAATTACTGCGGTGGGCGATCAGGCGTTTCGTGAAAAGAGTTCTGCCATGTTCAAGGACAGGATGCGCAACAGCAATGCGATTGTCGTCACACATTCCATGAAGGATGTTCGTCGCCTGTGTAACGCCGGAGCGGTTCTGGAAAACGGCCGCTTGCGATATTTCGACGATGTGGAGGAGGCGATAGATTTCCACCTTGGCAATATGAGGACATGACGGCAGGGCGAGGGGCGGGAGGTGCGTCCGATGCCTTGAGAGTTTGAACGGATCACAATTTGAGCGCGGATATCATGCACGAGTTATCAGAAACGCCACAGACGCCGGTTGACCTTCCGAAGGCGCAACAACCGGTCCTGCTGGTATTCAGCGACGATTCCACCTTGTTTTTCGCGCGGTTGATGCGTGACCTGCTGAAATCTGCCGCGCCGGATTGTCCGGTCGCGTTCTGTCTGTATTCCGACGAAAACACCCTGTCCGAGCGCCAGATCTCAACCTTGCTGCCGGAGGGACCGGATCTGGTTCTGGACAGGAAAGGTCTTTATGCCGTGTTCGCAAACCGCAACATTCGGGCTGTCGTGACTTCCCGCGTCTATGCGCCTTTGCGCAATGCGCTCAAGGATATGGACACGGCCGGACAAGGTCGGCTGAGAGCGGGGCGGCCTTGTTTGATCAGCTTTCTGGGTGGGCTTGATTTCTTTCCCGAGCGCGGGCTGCGGCATCGTTTGGTCTCCGATGCGGTGTTCGTGTTCCCGCGCCCTGACATCGCGCTTTTCAAGGAGATCCGGCGTCAAAGTGGTGAGGCGGGGTTCTGGCAGTATGTGGGGTTCGGTCATCCGGCGGCGCTCGCGCCGAAGGCCCCGCTCGCTGATCTGCACAGCCGCAAGGACATCTACTTTTTCGCGCAGGCGATTTCCCCCAAGTCGCGGGCGGGGCGCAGGCATATTCTGGATGCGCTGATCGCCATTGCCGAGCGCAATCCGGAGCGGGACGTGTATATCAAGCTGCGCCACCTTCCCGGTGAGAACGCACAGCATCTCCATGTGGAAAAATATGATTATCCGTCGCTGTTAAAGAAATATTCAGATGTTCCGCCCAATCTGAAACTGACCGCCTGTGTAATGCAGGAGGCGCTGGAGAAGGCTGCGATTGCCATCACTTGCACCTCGACCGCGGCTCTGGATGCGATGTCGGAGGGCGTGCCGACGATGATCTATCTCGATTACGTCGACAATTTCCTCGACCCTCTCAACGGGCCGATGCGGAAGGTTTTCAACACCAGCGGGGCGATTGTGACGTTGGAAGAATTGCTGTGTCTCAAGCCCCGTCCGGTCAATCCCGCGTGGGTTGCGGATATGTTTGCCGAGCGTTCTTTAGGTGCGGATGTGCTCAAGGCGATAGAGGAGTTTGAGGGCAGAGAGGGCCTGTATGGTGCTTAGTGTAACACGCTGCGTGATACAGGGGCCGGCGTGGTCTCGGGCGATAGGAGTTGAGGGGGGCGGCGAGAGGATTTAGCTGGCGGACTCCGCGTGGGCTTTCGCCGCTTTGAGCCGTGCCAGATGGGCCGCGAGTTGGGTCGGGCCGGGCGCGGTGGAACTGGCCATGAGCGTCAGTTGCCACATCAATTCTATAATATCGCGGCGAAGCGTCAGGGTTTTGAGCTGTGCGCGGTGATGTTGGACGGCTTCTTCATGCAGCGCGTCGAAGGCTTCGAGATCCGCGCGTGCCTCTCTCGCGGCTTTGCGCATCTCCGTGATCCGCGTATCTTCGACAAGGTTGAAATTCCGCTCGGCCCAGTAGCCCGCCCCCACAGGTTTTTCCATGTGATTGGGCAACCCGCGTCGGGCTTTGAGGATGAATTCCTCGATCGAGCGCACGGAGTAATGGTTGAGCCATGCGCGTTCGCCTTTGGAACTCAGGCCGAAGAGATTGATCCGCGATTGCTGCGTGGCGAAATCTTCGGCCAGAGCGCGACCGGAGGCGGAGACCCAGCGGGCCTCTTTGCCTTTCGGGCGATGCACTCCCAGCCCCTTGAACGCCGCAGGTCGGTGCAACGTCTTGAAAAAATGCGCCAGCGGCAGCGCGATGTCTTCGGGGGCGGCCATGATGAACCGTTCGGTCACGGGGCGGTCCTGCCATGTGCCAATTCCGCTATTGCCAAAGAGATGCCAGCGCAAAGGCATGGCGTCCGCCGTGTCGGGCAAAAGCGCACCCAACGGTTCCTTCAGAACCAGATATTCGTCGACATCGAAGAACAGCGCCAGATCGGCCCCTTTATAGAGCGGATGTTTGGAGAGCAGTTTCATCGCCTGCCACTGCACGGCTTTTTCGCCATCGGGGACAAAGGGCAGATGCGTGACGATTCCTGCGGCGTCGAGCGCGTCGAGCATCCGGTCCGTGCCATCGGTGCAGTCATGCGAGGCAATGAGAAAATGTGCAAATCCGGCCGCACGGTGATGGGCAATCCAGTCAAGGAGCCACGGCCCCTCGTCGCGGATACATGTGATCGCGAGTGTCTTCAAACCCGGCTCATCCTCATATCACACCAAGCGCCTGCGCGTTTGATTTCTTTGGATAATGGGTTTCACACAGGGGGATGTGAGTCAAGTTTCGCGCTTTGGTCGCCTTGCCGGAGAGGGGCGCTGACGTGGCGTCATTTGTAGCGCAATCGCTCTGCCATGCGAGTCAGGATGGAGGGGGCGACGGCAATCAGGATCACGATGCGGACCAGATGGTGCACAGAGATATAGGCCACTTCGGCATGCATGGCCAAAGCCACAAGGGACATTTCCGTGAGCCCGCCGGGAGCATAGGCGAGCAGCACTTGTTCGACCGTTTGGCCGAAAGGTTTGTGCAGCAATACCGCAAAGCCCAGAGACAGGCTCATAGTGATCAGGGTGCCGCCAAGGCTCAGTGCGAGGGTCTCCGCAACGAGGCGGGGCTTCGCGCCACGGAAGCGACAACCCATCGTGGAGCCCAGCACGACCTGTGCCACGATGACCAGAAACCCCGGCGGAGAGGAGGCGGTCAGGCCGGATATATGTACCGCCCCTGAAAGCAGCATCGGCCCCAAAAGCCCCGGAGCGGGCAGTTTCAGCTTTCCGCCAAGCCATGTGCCCAAGACTGCGCAGGCCAGCAGGATCAGCGCGCTGGGCACGGTCAGGCCCGGGGCATCGTCATGAAGCGGCACGCCTTGGACCTCATAACCCAGCACCACGCGAAACCACACGGCGATGATCGAGATGGTCACCACGATGCGCCCCGCGTGTGCCAGAATGATCCGCTTTTCATCGCCGCCCAGCGCGCCGCCGATCACCGTCATTTCGTTGATGCCGCCGGGCATGGCGGAGAAGAAGGCCGTCACAGGATCAAGCCGACCGACCTTGATGAAATAGGGCACGACGAGGGCCGCCGCGAGGACGAGGTAGAGCGCCAGCCCCGCCAGAGAGAGGCCCCATTGGCCGAGGTGCTGGAATGTTTCGGTGTTGAAGCTGGAGCCGAGCATCACGCCGATCACGGGAATGACGATGGGGCGCAACCGTCCGGAGGTCTCAAGCGGCGTGCCTGCCATCACGAAAGCAAACACCGCCAGCATGGAGCCCAGCATCCACGGCAGCGGAAGGCCGGCCAGATAGAACCCCGTGCCGCCTGCTGCCCCGACACAGAGTGTCAGCAGAATGCGCAAGGCGCGTTTGGGGGCGGGCGGTGTCAGCACGTCGATGTCCTCGAAAAAGGGCAAAATGTCGCGTCAACATACTGTCATCGGGCCACAGGGCAAGATCGCGCGGTGGCGTTTTGCGCACAAGACTTGGGCGTTGCATGGGTTTTTGCACATCCGGCGTGGGAAATCCGGCGTGTCACAAAAGTTTTTCCATGTCGTCACACAAGCGTTTCAGAGCCTGTGCCTTATCCCGTCAAACAACGAGGGGACAGATATGCTCGACGTCAAGAGCCTGACAAAGCGGTTCGGCTCCAATGCCGCAGTAGACAATGTCAGTTTCACCATCGACCGCCCGATGATGATCGGCATTATTGGCCGGTCCGGCGCCGGTAAATCCACCTTTTTGCGGATCATGAACCGGCTGACGGATGCCTCCGATGGGGAGCTGTGTTTTGAAGGCCGCAATGTCCTGACGCTCACAGGTAAGGACAAGCGCGACTGGCAGTCCGACTGCGCCATGATCTTCCAGCAGTTCAATCTGGTGCCGCGTATGGATGTGGTGTCGAATGTGCTGCATGGCACTTTGGGGCGGCACTCTACCTTGACGACCATGTTCAACCTCTACCCCGAGGCTGAAATCCACAAGGCCATCGACATTCTGGACCGTCTCGGCATTGCCGAACATGCGGCGAAGCGTGCCGAGGCGCTTTCGGGTGGCCAGCAACAGCGTGTCGCCATCGCGCGCGCCCTGATGCAGGACCCGAAGGTGATCCTTGCGGACGAGCCGATTGCCTCTCTTGATCCGATGAATGCGCAAACTGTCATGGAGGCGCTGCGGCGTATTCATGACGAGGACGGGCGCATGGTCATCGCCAACCTGCACACGCTCGATACTGCGCGGCGCTATTGTGACCGCATCATCGGGATGCGCGACGGGCGCGTGGTCTTTGACGGCACGCCGGAGCAACTGACCACCGGCGTGGCCCGCGACATTTACGGCGCAGGCGCGGATTTTTCCGAGGCCGCCACCTCCACCGAGATACGCGATCACGACGCGGTTGTTACCGAAGAAATTCGGGCCGCCGAAGTCGCGCTTTAACCCTCTTTCATCCCCCCGCAACCGAACATTTCGCGGGTTTCAACACGGAGACTTACGATGAAGAAACTGCTTGCTGCTGCTTTGACCACCACCGCGCTTGTCGGTGCTGCTCAGGCGCAAGAGATCAAAGAATTCAACATCGGCATTCTGGGCGGCGAAAACGCGCAGGACCGTCTGAACGCCTATGAATGTCTTGGCGGCTACGTTGAAGAGGCGCTGGGCGTTCCGGTGAAGATGTTTGCACCGGCCGACTATAACGGTGTGATGCAGGGCCTTCTGGGCGGTTCCATCGACATGGCATGGCTCGGGTCGTCCGCCTATGCGGGTGTCTACATCCAGAACCCCGAGGCGGTTGAACCGGTGCTCATCAAAGTGAACCTCGACGGCACCATCGGCTATCACTCCATCGGCTTTGCCCGCAAGGACAGCGGCATTACGAGCCTCGACGATATGGAAGGCAAGGTCTTCGGTTTCGGCGATCCGAACTCCACCTCCGGCTACCTGATCCCCTCCATCGAGATCCCGCAGTATAAAGGCGGTATCACTATGGAACCGGGCGACTATTTTGGCGATGTGACCTTTGTGGGTGGCCATGAGCAAACCATCGTGGCGGTGAACAATGGCGACATTGACGCCGGTGTGACTTGGGCTGATGGTCAGGGTGAATGGGAAGACGGGTATAACAATGGCGCCCTGCGCAAAGCCGTGGACGCGGGTCTTGTGGACATGAACGACCTTGTGGAAATCTGGCGCTCCAAGCCGATCCCCGAAGGCCCGATTGTTTTGCGCACGGCTCTGCCTGATGACGTGAAGACGACCATGACGGCGCTCATGGACGGTCTTTACGAGACTGATGCGGAATGTGCTTATGGTGTGACTGCAGGCGAAAGTCTGGGTTTCCGTCCGGTGACTCACGAGATGTATGAATCCATCGTCGCGGCGCGTCTGTCGAAAGCCAACTGATTTCGATTTGATACCGGCCCTCGCGCTTTCCTGCGCGGGGGTTTTTCTTCGCAAGGACCACCCACATGACCGATATGAACGCCACGTCGCTGGACGTGACCCGTGACCATTATCTTGCGCTCACGCGCCAGCGTCGGCTCTATGGCGGGCTCATGTTGCTGGTCTTTGTCCTGCTTCTGGCCTCGGGATTTGGCATCGCCAACGAACGCAACGCGGGCGGGTTTCTGCCCGGCCTGCCGCAAATCTTCGACTTTCCCGCCGAGGTGGTGCAGGAGGCATGGGAGAAACGCGCCAATATGCCCGACCATCTGGCCAATGCGTTTCCGGCCCTGATCGAGACCATCAACATCGCCGCCATCGCCACGCTGACGGGCGGGTTTGGTGCGGTTGTCCTGTCGCTTCTGTCCACGCGGGGGCTGGCCCCCTGGCCGCGTCTCATTCCGGTCTTTCGCCGGATCATGGACCTGATGCGCGCGATCCCCGAGATCGTGACCGCTCTGGTTCTGATCTACGTTCTGGGTGGCGGGCCCGTTCCGGCCGCCATTGCCATCGCCCTGCATACCATCGGTGCGCTGGGCAAGCTGTTCTCCGAGGTCAATGAAAATGCCGATTTGAAGCCGCTCGAAGGGTTGGCTTCGGTCGGGGCTACATGGTTCCAGCGCATGGTCCTCGCGCTATTGCCACAGGTCGCGCCGAACTGGTTTTCCTATGCGCTTTTGCGTTTCGAGATCAACATCCGCGCCTCCGCAATCCTCGGTTTCGTCGGCGCAGGCGGCATCGGTTACGAGCTGAAAAACGCAATCTCATGGGGGCAGGGCAAGTTCGACGAAGCCGCTGCGGTCTTTATCCTGTTGTTCCTGAGTATTGTGTTCTTTGACCAACTGTCCTCGGTTGTGCGCAATCACCTCACACATGGTTCCAAGAAGGGAGTGTCCCAATGACCCTCGCCGCCGACAGCCACACCGACCTGCGCGACCAAGCGGTCAAGCTCATTGCCCGCAAGCGCCTGTTCTCCTTCGCCCTGCCTGCGGTGATCCTCGCCTATTGCACCTATATCTTCTTTGCCTTTGACATTTTGGGCCTCGCCGAGCGGGCACGCTGGGACAATGCCTCCAAGATGATCTCGGATGCCTACAGTTATAAAACCGTGGTGGAGCGCAACAACCGGCGCGGGGGCATTGCGGTCTCTGTCGAAGGGGAGCGCAAAGGTACCTACGACGCGACGAATTATCCCGAATGGGTCGAGGTGGGCGATGACACGGCCACCATTGCGCTGGAACAGGGCGGCTCCATCGTGATCGACGGCGACCTCGTGCGCTTTGATGTGCCGGGCTTCGGTCTGATCGCGGCGACGCAGACCCGCACCGACGGGGTGACGCTGAACCTCGACACGAATGACCTGCCCGACTGGATCAACTGGTCGAGCGCGCGCGTGTCCATCACCACAGATGTGGCGCGGCTGACGCTCACCAAAACGCGCACCGAGGTCTTCGTCTATGACTATGGCTGGGAACTGTTCTGGTTCACGCTCGACAGCCCTTATTACGATCAAAGCTTTGCCGAGATCTTCTTTGGCCCGCGCATTGATCCGACGCGATCCAATCCGGTCGGCGCGTGGCAAGACTTCTGGAACAACGGCATGTGGCGTCACGGCGATACCGCTTGGGCCCTGTTCGAAACGGTCCTGATGGCCTTCCTTGGCACATTCGGCGCGGCGATGATCGCCCTGCCTCTGGCCTTTCTCGCGGCACGCAACTTTGCGCCCTTGCTCGTGGTGCGGATGGCGGCGCGGCGGGTGTTCGATTTCCTGCGCGGTGTGGACGGGTTGATCTGGACCATCCTTCTGTCCCGCGCCTTCGGCCCCGGTCCGATGACCGGCGCGCTGGCGATCCTGCTCACGGACACCGGCTCTTTCGGCAAGCTCTTCTCCGAGGCGCTGGAAAATGTCGACAACAAACAGATCGAAGGCATCCAGTCCACCGGTGCCAAGCCCCTGCAACGCTACCGCTTTGGCGTGATCCCGCAAATCGTGCCCGTGCTTCTGTCACAGGTGCTCTATTTCCTCGAATCCAACACCCGCTCCGCCACCATCATCGGCGCGATCACGGGCGGGGGTATCGGGCTTTTGCTGACCCAGGCCATGAACACCCACAAGGATTGGGAAGAAGTCACCTATTATATCGTGCTTGTGGTGCTTCTCGTGATGGCGATGGACAGCTTCTCCGGCTGGCTGCGGCGCAAGTTGATCAAGGGGGATTGAGTATTTTGGGCACAAAGGAAACGGCAATTGTGTCCGCGTCTCCTTTGTGCTCGAAATACTCCCGCCGGAGGCGGTCCGGAATTGCAAACAGGTGAACCATGCCGAAACTGAGTGCCACGGACCCGTTGATCCATGAGGGCGCAGAGATCGCGTCCGCGACTTTCGGGCGCTATTGCGAAGTGGGCAAGGGCGCGCGGGTGCTGAACTCGGAGTTTCTCGATTACGCCTATTGCGACCAATATGCCGATATCGCCAACACCACTGTGGGGAAGTTTGCCAATATCGCGGCCTTCACGCGGATCGGGCCGACGGATCACCCGTATCGGAACGCCTCCCTGCATCACTTTCTTTATCGTTCCTCCTATTACTGGGAGGATGCCGAGGATGACCCCGCCTTTTTCGAACAGCGCACGGCGCGGCGCACGGTGATCGGGCATGACACATGGATCGGACATGGTGCGGTGATCAAGCCGGAGGTCACAATCGGCAATGGGGCGATTGTTGCTGCAGGGGCGGTGGTGACCAAGGATGTGCCCGCTTACATGATCGTTTCCGGTGTGCCTGCGCAGCCCATGCGTCCGCGCTTCGGGGAGGGGATCGGGGCACGTATGGAGGCGTTGGCGTGGTGGGATTGGGATCACGCGCGGCTCAGGGAGGCGCTTGCAGATTTTCGCGCCCTTGAGGCAGAAGCCTTTCTCGACAAATACGAGTGATTCTCACTCCGCCGCGAGAGACATCCGGTGATCGGCCTGTGCCAGTCTTTGTCCGGCCTGCCCGCTCATATAGGCGATGCGACCGCCGGCGACGGTGGCTTCAATCTCGCGGGTGGTCTGGTTGATGATCACGAAATCCGCACGTTTATCCCGCTCCAGACAGCCCCGATCCGACAGTTTCATGATGCGGGCGGGGGTGGTCGAGATCATCGCCCATGCTGTCGGCAGATTGCAGACGCCCTTGTCGACAAGCGTCCATGCGGCGGCACTCAGGGCGGGGTAGTGGTAGTCGGAGACCAGCGCATCGCAGAGCCCGCGTTCGATCAGTTTCTGCGCGGAAATATTGCCTGATTGCGACCCGCCACGCGCCACATTCGGAGCGCCCATCAGGACCGGATCATCCATCGCCTTGGCGGCGGCGGCGGCTTTTTCGGAGATCGGAAACTCGGCCACGCGCGCGCCCAGAATACGGAACTCCTCGCGGGTTTCCGCGTCCGGATCATCATGGCTGCCATAGGTGACGCCCAGCGTGTCGAAGGCGGCGGACAGGGCGCAGAGATGGCGCGGGACCTCATGTTTGCGGTCTTTGGCGTCACGCAGAAGCTTGATGAATTCTTCCGGTGTGCGCCCGCCACGCTTGGCCCATGCTGCAAATTCCAGCGGGTCTTTCTTGGCGATCTCGATGGCTTCCGGCAGGTGGTTGTTGAAGATCACATAGTCGACGCCAAAGCGCCGGATCGCCGCCACAAGCCGGTCGCGGCTGTCGATCATATGGGTTTCGCAGCGGATTTGCAGGCGAATGTCGATCGGCGCATGGGCTTCAAAGGCCTGCATCTCGGCGAGCAGTTCCTCGGCATAATCGGGTCCACGCAACCCGCCTTCCCAACTCCAGCATTGCGCAAACCATGCGGTCGTCACCCCATGCGCGGCGGCGTCACGGGCGGCGGAGGCGAGACCGGAACGGATCGGAAAGGGCGCGCGCGGGCGAGGGGCGATATGGCGTTCGAAAGCGTCGCCATGCAGGTCGATGATACCGGGCAGGATCAGATAGCCGGAGAGGTCCACCGACGGAAAGCGGCCACGGGTGATATAGCCGTCCTCAATGCTGAGGGTCTGCGGGCGGAGTGTGTTCTCCGTAAGGACGGAGGCACCGGTGAAGCTGAGCGGCGGAAGGAGGGCCATCTGGATACCTGCGCAAAATCTGTGGCGTATTGCCTGTGTCAGATGTTCTACCCAGACATTGTATCGTCCGCGTGACGTTTGACTTTTTTCACAGGCGGATTTCAGTCATCCGGTGTAACCGTCAGCGTGACCCGCTCTCCCGCAAACCATGTCATCCCGCGCTCAATCGGCACGCCGTCAACAGTGGTGTTGAGACTCACCGTGCGCAACAGAGGATCGCCCTCGCGCAGGCCGAGGTGGAGCGCCTGTGTCGCCGTGGCGCGTTCGGCGCTTACGCGGGTCTCTGATCGCAGGTAGTCTTCGATGCCGATGGATTTGAGCGCGTTGGTGACAGAGCTGATCTCGGTGAAGGCGTCTTTGAGGCCCGTGGTGCGGCTTTCCGGAAAGATCGAAATGAAATGTGCGACGGGGGCGTCTCCGGAGAGGGAAAGTCCTTCATAGACCAAAACGGGGGCGCCTTCGGCCAGTTGCAGCGCCTCTGCTTCGGCCTTGTCGCAGGGGCGGGTTTCGATCCGGAGCACTTTCTTGTGCGGCAACCGACCTGTGGCGCGGATGTTCTGGTGAAAACGCACACGTTTGCCCAGTGGATAGTCCACGGGAGCCGATTGGACAAAGACGCCCGCGCCACGGCGGGAGCGGGTGATGCCGCGTTCTGTCAGGTCGGAGAGCGCATGGCGCACTGTGTGACGATTGACCCCAAACCGTGCGGAAAGCTCGGCCTCGGTCGGCAGTTTGTCACCGGGCCGGTAGTGGCCCTTGGCGATTTCTTCGGAGAGCGTTTCCGCGATGGATTTCCAGACGGGTGTGCGAGGCATGGGGCGGCGTCACCAAAGTTTCATGAATTATTCCTTGCCGAGTCGTTGTGGATCGGCCATGATTTGTCTAGTTGTATAGGAGTTTAGACAACTCCGCAAGCTGTCTAGATGAGAAAGATGAAGCGCATGGGAAAACCGGATAGCCCGCTGTCCCCAGATCAAGAGGCCCGCAAGGCGTGGATGGGGCTTTTGGCCAAATCCGACGCGGCACAGTTGGCCGGGTTGATTGGCCGATTGGAAAACCTGCCAGAGTTCGAATGGTTGCGCCGTCCCGAGGTGGGGGGCGTTATGGTGCGCGGTCGCATGGGCGGCACGGGCGCGCCGTTCAACCTTGGCGAGATGACCGTCACGCGCTGCGCTTTGCGGTTGGAGAGCGGGGAGGTCGGACACGGTTATGTGCAAGGGCGTGACAAGCGGCAGGCAGAGCAGGCCGCGTTGATGGATGCACTGATGCAAGGCCCGCGTGCCGCTGAGTTGCAAGAGACGGTGCTCGCCCCGCTGGAGGCGGCACAGACAGACGTGCGCGAGACCCGCGCGGCGAAAGCTGCCGCGACGAAGGTGGATTTCTTCACCATGGTGAGAGGGGAAGACTGATGCCGGAAAAACATATGAACGAACAAAGTCTGATCGGTGCCTTTGAGGCCCCGCCACAAGATGCCGCGCGGGCCTTTCGGGCCGCATTGGAGGCACTGGCGCGTCCCGGTTCGATCCATGAGATCACAGGCGGCAAAGCGCCCGCGCCAATGTCCGAGGCGGCGGCAACGCTGCTTCTGACGCTGTGCGATCCGGAGACGCCGCTTTACCTGAGCGGCGCGCATGACACGGCAGAAATCCGCGACTGGATCGCGTTCCAGATCGGTGCGCCGATTGTCGCGCCTGCCGAGGCCATGTTCGCGCTGGGCACATGGGAGGCCTTGCTGCCGGTGACGGAGTTCCCGATTGGCACGGCGGAATATCCCGACCGCTCCACCACGCTGATTGTCGAAACGGATGCGCTCCACCAACACGGTGCGCAGCTCACGGGGCCGGGGATCAAGACGGTCGCCAGCCTGTCCCTGCCTGCGCTGGACCCGTTCCGGATGAACGCCGCGCTCTTTCCGCTCGGGCTTGATTTCTACTTCACCTCCGGCACGCAGATCGCCGGTCTGCCGCGCAGCACGCAGGTGTCTGACATGATGGAGACCAACTGATGTATGTGGCGGTAAAAGGTGGCGAGCGTGCCATCGACAATGCACATGCGTGGCTGGCCGAGGAGCGGCGCGGGGATCCCGAGGTTGCGGAACTCGACGTGGCACAAATCCGTGAGCAGCTTGCGCTGGCGGTCAATCGGGTGATGACAGAGGGCTCGCTTTATGATCCCGATCTGGCCGCGCTTGCGATCAAACAATCGCGGGGCGATCTGATCGAGGCGATTTTCCTGATCCGCGCCTATCGCACGACCCTGCCACGGATCGGACATTCGCGTCCGGTGGAGACCGGCGTGATGGCCTGTGACCGGCGCGTGTCTGCGACGTTCAAGGATGTTCCCGGCGGGCAGGTGCTTGGCGCGACCTTCGACTACACGCACCGTTTGCTGGATTTCAAACTGATGGCGGAAGGGGAGGTGCCCGAGGCGGCCAAGGCCGACCCGCGACAGGAACCGACGCCGCATGTCACGAGCTTTCTCAACAAAGAGGGGCTGATCCAGAGCGAAGCGCAGGGTGAGGTTTCGGGCGAGCAAACCCCGCCGGATCTGACCCGCGAGCCGCTGGAACTGCCCGCAAACCGTGCGCTGCGGCTTCAGGCGCTCACGCGGGGCGACGAGGGGTTTATCCTCTCGATGGCCTATTCGACCCAGCGCGGCTATGGCAACAGCCATGCCTTTGTGGGCGAGTTGCGCATCGGACGGGTCGCGGTGGAGATGGACATTCCCGAACTGGGATTTGCCATCGAGATCGGCGAGGTCGAACTGACCGAATGCGAGACGGTGAACAAATTCGCAGGCTCGAAGGTGGAGCCGCCACAATTCACGCGGGGCTACGGGCTGACCTTTGGCCAGACGGAGCGCAAGGCGATTTCCATGGCCTTGGTGGACCGCTCGCTGCGCAGCAAGGAGCTGGGTGTCGAAGTGTCGAACTCGCCCGCGCATGACGAGGAATTTGTCCTCTATCACTGCGACAACATTCAGGCGACCGGATTTCTCGAACATATCAAACTGCCGCATTATGTGGATTTCCAGTCGGAGATGGAACTGGTCCGCAAGATGCGGGCGGAGATCGCCGCCGGACAGGCGCAGGACAGTGCGCAGGAGGCGGCACAATGAGCGACTATAATTTCGCCTATCTCGATGAACAGACCAAACGGATGATCCGCCGTGCGATCCTCAAAGGCATCGCCGTGCCGGGCTATCAGGTGCCGTTTGCCTCGCGTGAAATGCCCATGCCCTACGGGTGGGGGACCGGCGGCGTACAGGTGTCTGCCGCCTGCCTGATGCCGGAGGATACGCTCAAGGTCATTGACCAAGGGGCCGACGACACCACGAACGCCGTGTCGATCCGCAAGTTTTTCGAGAAGACCGCTGGCATTGCTGTGACGGAGAAAACCCGCGCCGCCACGGTGATCCAGACCCGCCACCGCATCCCCGAGGAGCCGCTCGCGGAGGGGCAGATCCTTGTCTATCAGGTGCCGATCCCGGAGCCACTGCGCTTTCTGGAGCCGCGCGAGACCGAGACGCGCAAGATGCATGCGCTTGAGGAATACGGGTTGATGCATGTGAAACTTTATGAGGACATCGCCAAACACGGCCATATCGCCACCTCATATGCCTATCCGGTGAAGGTCGAGGGGCGCTATGTGATGGACCCGTCGCCCATCCCGAAATTCGACAATCCGAAGATGGACATGGCGGCGATCCAGCTTTTTGGTGCGGGGCGTGAACAGCGCATCTATGCGGTGCCGCCCTATACCAAAGTTGTCTCGCTGGATTTCGAAGACCACCCGTTCGACCCGTCGAAAGCCGAGCATCCTTGCGATCTGTGCGGGGCGGAACATACCTATCTGGACGAGGTGATCGTCGATGACGATGGCGGGCGGATGTTTGTCTGTTCCGACACGGATTATTGCGCCGAGCGGCAGGCTTTGGGCCATCGCGGGCGTCTCTCTCCCCCTGAAACGCTTGCCGAGGAGGCCGCGCAATGACCCCGCTTCTTTCTGTCAAAGATGTGCGCAAAACCTATGGCGGGCGGATCGGGTGCACCGATGTGTCCTTTGATCTCTACCCCGGCGAGGTCATGGGGATCGTGGGCGAATCCGGCTCCGGCAAGTCGACTCTTTTGAATTGCATGGCCGGACATCTGCCGCCTGATGGCGGGCAGGTTCTGTTCGACACCCGCACGCGCGGCATGGTCGATACGCTGACCATGTCCGAGCCGGAGCGCCGGATGTTGTCGCGCACGGATTGGGCCTTTGTCCACCAGCACGCCCGCGACGGGCTGCGCATGGGGGTCTCTGCGGGGGGCAATGTGGGCGAACGCCTCATGGCGGTCGGCGCGCGGCATTACGGGCAGATCCGCGAACAGGCGGTGGACTGGCTTGGTCGTGTCGAGATTGATGAGGACAGGATGGACGATCCGCCCTCGGCCTTTTCCGGCGGGATGCAGCAGCGGCTGCAAATCGCACGCAACCTCGTCACGGGGCCGCGGCTTGTCTTTATGGACGAGCCGACCGGCGGGCTGGATGTCTCGGTGCAGGCGCGTCTGCTCGATCTTTTGCGTGGTTTGGTGCGTGAAATGGGCCTGTCCGCGATTATCGTGACCCATGACCTTGCCGTGGTGCGGCTTTTGGCGGATCGTCTGATGGTAATGAAATCCGGCCATGTTGTCGAAACAGGCCTCACGGATCAGGTGCTTGATGACCCGCAACATGCCTATACCCAGCTTCTTGTCTCTTCTGTCTTGCAGGTCTGAGACATGATTTTCGCCTATCGTCCCAGCGAAACCGGTCTTGAGCGCGTGCCCGGCGGCGGTGATCCGAGTGATGAACTCAGAGCCGCGTTGTGGGTCGATCTGCTCAGCCCGCAACCGGCGCAGGTCGCGGCGGTCGAGGCGCTTGGTATTTCCGTGCCGACGCTTGCGGACATGCAGGAGATCGAAGTCTCGAACCGGCTTTACCGCGACGGCAATACCGAGGTTCTGACCATCGTCTTGCCGGGATTGGACAAGCACAAAGAGCCGACGTTCGGCCCCGTCGCCTTTCTGATCACGCCGGAGCGCCTGTTCACCGTGCGCTACCACACGCCGCGCCCGTTCGAGACCTTTGCCGCCCATGCCGGACAGTCGAGCGCGGGCTATTCGGGACGCAGGCGGGTGTTCTTGGGTCTCATCGAGGAAATCGTCGCCCGCATTGCCGACCTTCTGGAAGGGGTGGGCGAGGCGCTGGACCAGCAATCACATGTCGCTTTTCGCGATCCCGAACCGCGTGGCGACGAACTGGCCGATACCTTGCGTGCGCTGGGGCGGCAAAGCGAACAGGTGGCCAAGTATCGCCACGCGCTTCTGACTGTTGAGCGGGCGCTGTCGAGTTTCGGTCTCGGACTTGAGAGCGACAAGGAAAAGGGGCTGCGCGAGGTTCTCAAGGCGCAGGTCAAGGATTGTCAGGCGCTTGCGGTGCATGGCGATTTCCTGTCCAGCCGGATCGCGCAACTGACCGATGTGACGCTCGGCCTCATCAATCTCGAACAAAGTGTGGCGAGCCGTATCCTCTCGGTCGTGGCGGTTCTGTTCCTGCCGCCGACGCTGGTGGCTTCGGTCTATGGCATGAACTTTCCGTTCATTCCGGGGCTCGACCACCCCTATGGCTATCTGATTGCGACCGTCCTGATGATCGGTTCGGCGCTTGGCACTTATCTTCTCTCGAAATGGAAAAAATGGCTGTAATCCGATGATCAAGATCGACAACGTTTCCAAATCCTTCACGCTGCACAATCAGGGCGCGGCAGTCATTCCGGTCATGGACGGGGCCACATTCGAGGTCGGTGCCGGAGAATGTGTGGCGCTCACGGGCAATTCCGGCGCGGGCAAATCGACGCTGATGCGGATGATCTATGGCAATTATCTCTCGGCATCCGGTCACATCTGGACCGGGGACACGGATGTGGCTAATGCCGAACCGCGTGAGATCATCGCCTTGCGGCGGGCCACCTTGGGCTATGTCTCGCAATTTTTGCGGGTTGTGCCGCGCGTGCCGACATTGGAGGTCGTCGCCGAACCGCTTTTGAGCGTCGGTGTGGCGAAAGACGTGGCCTTTGCGCGCGCCCGCGATCTGTTAAGTCGTCTCAACATCCCCGAAACGCTCTGGGGCCTGTCGCCCACGACATTCTCCGGCGGAGAACAGCAGCGCGTCAACATTGCCCGCGGTTTTGCTCATGACTATCCGGCGATGCTTCTGGACGAGCCGACCGCTTCATTGGACGCCACCAACCGCGAAACGGTGTTGAGCCTGATCGAAGAGGCCAAGACGCGCGGCGCGGCGATCATCGGGATTTTCCACGATGCCCCCGCCCGCGACCGCGTGGCGGATCGGGAGATCAACGTCTCTGCCTTCACACCGGCCAAGGTGGCTTGAGCGATGGTGGGGCGTCTTTATGCGGTGGTCGGGCCTTCGGGCGCCGGCAAAGATACGTTGATCGAAGCGGCGATAGAGCGGCGGCGGGATATTGCGGTGGCGAGACGGGTTATCACCCGTCCGACCGAAGCCGGTGGTGAAGAGTTCGAGGGCGTCACGGTCGAAGAGTTCGACCGGCGTCTGGAGGCCGGAGAGTTTGCGCTGCACTGGGAAGCGCATGGTCTCAAATATGGTGTGCCCATCTCGATCGAGACCGCGCTGAACGAAGGGCGCGATGTGTTGTTCAACGGCTCGCGCGCGATCCTGCCGGAAGCCTATGCGCTTTATCCGAACATGGGTGTGATCCTGATTGCCGCCTCGCCGGAGGTGCTGGCAACACGGCTTGCGGCGCGGGGGCGGGAGAGCCGCGAGGAAATCGAAAAGCGACTGGCGCGGGCCGAATATGACATCGCGCCGGGCTTGCCCGTGCGGCGTGTGGAAAATGACGGGGCATTGGAGGCGGCGGTGGGGGCCTTTCTCGCCGCGCTTCAGCCGGAGAGGGTGTAGCGGTGCAACAGGTGGAACCGCCCGTCTTCGGCCTCGCCAAAAAGGCACAATTCGCGGATGTCGAAAGGCACGGGCAAGAGCGGCGTGAGAACGGGGTTGAGCGCGGCTTTGACCGCTTCGGCTTCGGTCTCTGCGAGCTTGCCAGTGAGCGTGAGGTGGAAACGGAATTCCTCCATCACATAGGGGTAGCCCCATTGCCGCAACAGCGCGTCCTGCCGCTCTGTCAGCCCCGCTGCGCGGCGTCGCGCCATATCGGCGTCTGTGAGTGGTGCGCGATGTGGGTCGAGCGCGGTGACGATCTCTCCGGCAAGGGACTCCAGCGCCGCGAGATTGCCCGTGGGCGTGAGCGCCAGAAAGCTGCCGATCCGTGTCAGCGTCAGCCCGTCGAGGGTGACAGGGGCATGGCGGGCGGCGAATGTTTCCAGATCGGCCTCCAGAGCCGCGCGGGTGCCGGTCAGGCGAAACGGCGGCTTCAACGTGCCGTGAAACCCGTATTTGCGTGGCGTGGCGGTGATGTCGCGCACAGGGCGGGGCAGACCGTCAATGTCGGGATGCGTCCGTTCAACACCTGCGGCGGCGTCCCAGCCCAGCCATTGCGCGCAAAACGTGCCGAATTCTCCCGGCGGCGGGGCGTAATAGACCGCATATCTTTTAAATTCTTCCATGCTGCTGCTCTTAGCGCTCCTGTGTCACATGCGTGTGACAATTCTCGGGCAGAGCGGGCCTTCTGACAAGGACAAGACGATGACAGATTTTACACTGACCAATGCCCGGATCGTTCTGGAGACGGAGGTGCTGACTGGAACGCTGCGCGTGGAAGGCGGCATCATCAAGGATGTGAGCACGGGCGGCACGGCGGTGGCCGGTGCGGTGGATGTGGAGGGCGATCTGGTGATCCCCGGCCTCATCGAGTTGCACACGGACAATCTCGAACGCCACATCGAGCCGCGCCCGAAGGTGGACTGGCCGCATCAAGCCGCGATTCTTGCCCATGATGCGGAACTGGCCTCTGTGGGCATCACCACCGTGTTCGACGCCATGCGTGCGGGGTCCATCCACCGCCAGAAAGGCGATGCAGGCTATCACAAATATGCCCGCAGCCTGTCGCACGAGTTGATGCATCTGCGCGATCTTGGCGCTTTGAAAATCAGCCATTTTCTGCATCTGCGGGCCGAGGTGTGTTCGGAAACGCTGGAAGAGGAATTGGCCGAGTTCGGGCCGGAGGATCGTGTGGGGCTGGTGTCGCTCATGGATCACACGCCGGGCCAGCGGCAGTTCCGTGACCTGTCCAAGCTCAAGGACTATGTGCAGAAGAAACGTGGCATGACAGATGCCGAGTTCGACGACCATGTGAACCACCTCTACGAGTTGCGCGACACATTTGGCGCACGTCACGAAGCCGTCGCCGTGGCGGAGGCAAAGCGTTTGGGTGCGGTTCTGGCCTCCCATGACGACACCACCGCCGAGCATGTCGAAGTATCGCGCCGGCACGGGGTGCGTGTGGCGGAGTTCCCGACGACCGTTGAGGCGGCGCAGGCCTGTAAGCTGCACGGCATTGCGGCCATGATGGGGGCCCCGAACCTAATTCGCGGCGGCTCGCACTCCGGCAATGTCGCGGCGCATGATCTGGCTGAACGCGGGCTTTTGGACATTGTGTCTTCGGATTATGTGCCGTCGGCGCTGATGTCATCGGCGATTCTGCTGGCGGATTTGTGGGATGATCTGCCCCGCGCGATTGCCACGGTGAGCGCCAATCCGGCGAAGGCGGTGGGGCTGTCTGACCGTGGCCGGATCGCACCGGAGCTTCATGCCGATCTGGTGCGGATCGCCCGCATCGAAGGCACGCCGGTGGTGCGCGGTGTCTGGTCTCACGGGCGTCAGGTGGGCTGAGGCTTAAAGTTTCTGTATATTCAGGCCACCTCGCCATTGGGCAAGGTGGCCATCGGACCGGATGCGATCACATCGGCATGTTGATCCTTGAGTCTCTGAACAGCTTAGTCCTTCAAGGCGTTTTCAACCGCCAGTTCGGCCATTTTCAAAATCGCCTCGCGGCTGCTGGCTGCGGCAATGAACAACCCGTTGTGGCAGAATTTCGCACCTTTGACGCCCGAAGCGACCTCCAGTTCCGCGCCGCTCAGACCGGCCCATGCCGCCGGAAGGTCGGCGCGCTGCTCGAAGCCTTCGTCATATTTGCGGATGCCGCCAATGGTCCAGTCGCCACCGCGCGGGGTGATGACGAAGAGCAGGTGATCGGCTTGGGCTTTCGTGACGGCGGGGCGGAAGGGCATACCCATCGGCAGTTCAAGGATCGCACTGTCTCCTGCTTTCTCGATGACGTCCATCACCATCGCCTCGGCGCGTAGTTTGGCCGCGCTGCGGTTGACACGTGCTTCGACAAAGCTGCGGGCTATGGCGACCGCGCCGTGGAACGCTTTTGTGTCGCGGTCTTCGCCTGTGTCGTCGAACACGGGTTTCAGGGTTTCGATCAATCCGGGCAAGGCAAGGGAAGAAAAGACACCGGCTTCCGAGAGGCTTGTCGCGCCATTGTCGACCAGATCGACCGGCAGGACAAAGGACGCGTCGAAAGAGCCGTGGACCATGGCGAGGTGGTCTTCGGGAATGTCGAAGCTGCGCAGATAGTCCAGCCCGAAATGTTTCCAGATCAGCCCGAAGGAACTGTAAGGCTCGCCGGACTCGCGCAGAGGCGCGCCACGTTGGTGATGGTCGAAAATCCGCACTTCGGGATCATAGGCCCCGCCGACATCATAGATGACGCGGTCGGCCTGCGGTGTGATCCACTCAGCGCTGCGGCTGCGGATGACTTGGGCCTTCGGGAAAAGGCGGCTCAGAATGACGGTGGAGAGGACTTCATCGGCGTGAAATCCGCCCGAATGTGTGACGAGGAACTCGGGGGCTGAAACGGTCATAGGCGGATATGCTCTGTGTCAATGAAAGGGAAACGCGCAGCCCCTCTACCGTCTTTTGGCCTCAGCGTGAAGGGCGTGCAGCGTTTCATTTGCCGCCATGTGCGAGAGTGTGCCTCTCAGAGGTCGGGATGCGCGGCGCTGGCTTGCGGCAAAATCCACGGGCCACCGGTGGGCGGGGCCGTGTTGGTCCGCACGGTGCAGCCATAGCTGGCGGAGAGGGCGGCATCGGTGAGCACCTCTTCGGGCGTGCCGTCCGCGCGCAACTGCCCCTCGCTCAACAAGGTCACACGATCCGCGAACATGGCGGTCAGGTTCAGGTCGTGCATCACGGCAATCACCCCGCCGCCCCGCTGCGCATAGTCGCGGGCGATCTCCATCACAGTGAGCTGATGCCCGATGTCCAGCGCAGACACCGGTTCGTCGAGGATGAGCCAGCGCGGATGCCCGTCCAGCACAGGTTCCCAGATTTGCACCAGAACACGGGCCAGTTGCACCCTCTGCCGTTCCCCGCCGGAGAGTTCCTGCGCCATGCGGCCTTCGAACCCCTCCAGCCCGACCCTTGCGAGCGCGGCTTGGGGCAGGTGGTCCAGCCCGTCCGCGCGTCCTGTGGACAGCCCTGCGGTCAGGCCCAGCCGCACCAGTTCCAGCACGGTGAAGGGAAAGGCGATATTGCCCGACTGCGGAAGCACCGCGCGGCGTTGCGCGAGGTCGAGCGCGGAGAGGTGATGCAGCGGCACACCGTCGAGACTCACATCTCCGGTGAAATCCTGTTCGCCGGTCATGGCCCGCAAGAGTGTCGTTTTGCCCGACCCGTTCGGGCCGACAATGGCCGTCACTTCGCCTGCGCGGGCGGAGAAATTGACGCGGTCCAGCACTTTGCGCGTGCCGAATTGCACGGTGATCTCGGAGGCCACAAGCATATCAGTTCTCCAGCAAGGCGCGGTTTTTCAGCAGGATCCAGAGGAAGAACGGCCCGCCCAGACAGGCGGTGACGATGCCGATGGGCAGTTCGGCCGGGGCCACGGCCAGACGGCTGACCATATCCGCGAGCAACAGCATGATTGCGCCCAGAAGGGCCGCGTTGGGCAAGAGGTTGCGATGTTCGGGGCCTTGGATCAGCCGCAAAAGATGCGGCACCACGATGCCGATAAATCCGATCCCGCCGGTGATGGCGACTGATGCGCCGACAGAGCCCGCGACAGACAGGATCGCGATGCGCTTCATCTTTTGCGTGTCGATCCCCATGTGGGAGGCGACCGCCTCGCCAAGCGCCAGAGCATCAAGTGAGCGCGCCAGAAAGGGGGCCGTGACAAGGGCCAGCGCGATGATCGGCCCTGCGGTCAGAAGCTTTGCCCAAGTCGCACCGGCTACCGATCCCATGCCCCAGAAGGTCAGGTCGCGCAGCTGGTCGTCCGTGGCTTTGTAGACGATGAAACCGGTGAGTGCGCCGGTGAGCGCCCCCAGCGCAATCCCTGCCAGAAGCATGGTTGCAACAGAGGTGCGCCCGCCGCGCGTGGCGATTTTGTAGAGCACAATTGTGGAAACCCAACCGCCAGAGAAGGCCGCCAGAGGGATGAGATAGGCCCCCACGAGGTTTTGCAGCGCCAGCGGCAAAAGCCCGCCCAGAACGATGGCGGCCACGGCTCCGAATCCCGCGCCAGCCGAGACGCCGACAAGGCCCGGATCGGCTAGAGGATTGCGGAACAGCCCCTGCATCACCGCGCCCGCCACGGCGAGCGCCGCGCCGACCAATGCGCCTGTGAGCACGCGCGGCATACGGATGTCCCAGACCACAGTCATATCCACGCGGCTGACCTCGCCAATGCCGAACTTGGCAAGCAGTGCGCCGATGACATCGGTTTCACCTGCAGCCCCCCAGCCGAGCCCCATGAGCATGGTCAGCCCCAGCACGATGATCAGCGCCATGCGCAAGGCACGGGCTTTGGCGCGGCGGTCTCCGGCAACCGGGCGGGGCTGTGCGAACGGGCGGGTGTCGGCGATGGTCATGGTTTACCCTTTTTTTGCGGTAGCGGTCCGGAGTGCGTCATGCAACGCGCGGGCAAATTCGGCCGTGCGCGGCCCAAAGCCCAGAGCTGCCGGATCAATGCGGACAAGTGCGCCGTTTTCACCCGCAGGGGTTTGCGAAATGGCGGGCAGGGACAGGATGTCGTCCTGACCGTGATCCATCTCCGGCGTTCCGGTGCGGGTCATCATCAGGATCACATCCGGCGCGGCGGCGATGATCGCCTCGTCGCTCATGATCTTGTAGCCCTGATAGGCCTCCGCCATGACATTTTCGGCCCCTGACAGGGCGATGATCCCATCGGCTCCTGTGCCCGATCCGGCGACATTGAGGCGGCCCCCCTGATTGGACAGGATGAACAGCACACGCGGCGGAGTGTCGGCGGCGTCAATGGCGGCGTGGAGGTCTTCGAACTGTGCTTGGACCTTTGCGGCCAGCGCATCGGATTTGTCACGGACGCCCAGAGCCTCGCCCACCGTGTGGATCGCGGCAATTACGGAGGCTTCGGAAAACCCGTCTTTCACAGGGACCAAGGGAATGGCGGCGGCGCGAAGCTGGTCGAGCACCTCGGGCGGGCCAGCCGTGTCGCGGGTGACGATCAGATCGGGGCCGACCGAGAGCACACCCTCGGCGGAGAGTTGGCGCATGTAGCCGACATCTGGCAGGGCCTCGACCGCTTCGGGATAGGTCGATGTGGTGTCACGGGCCACAAGCCGGTCCTCTTCGCCTAAGGCATAGATGATCTCGGTCACAGGTCCACCGATGGAGACGATGGCGCGGGCCTCGGGATAGCTCTCGGCCGTTGCCACCAGAGGGGCGGACAGCAGTAGAGCGGCACTCAAAAGCAGATGTTTCATGCGTCCTCCGGAAGGTTGGCGAGAATGTCATGCCATTGGGCCAGATCATCCGTGTCGTCCGCGCGCTGCCCGAAACACTGGAAGATCAACCCGCCCTCGGCATCGAAAGCCTCCAGCGAGACGGCGGGGCCGCGTTTCGTCGGTTTGTCGACGACATAAACCTCGGCAATATGATCGCCGCGCAGATGCAGGTTGAAGCGCGGATCGAGGACGTTGAGCCACGGGCCCATAGGTTTGATCGTGTCGAGCGTGCCCCAGTGGATCTGGATATGGCCGCGATTACCGACAAAGAGGATCACCTTTTGCTGCGCCTCGGAGGTTTTGTGGAGAAAGCCCTCCACCGCAGAGGGCGCGATTTTGCGCACGAAAGGCGCTCCCGCGAGACGATAGGCGCCCAGACGGTTCATGCCGAGTTTCGAGGCCAACCGGTTGAACTGATGCGTGTCGGTCAGACCCTTCCAGCCTTCCACAAGATCATCGCGTTTCTCCGCATTGATCTTGGCCCCTTCAACCGGCGGGCGTGGCGCGACGGTGATTTCGGGGCTTTGGGTCTCAAGCTGCAACACATCGACGAGCGGTTGCCATGCGTCATGGTTGGATGTGTCGCGCAGGAATATCTTTTGCAAGGCATCGCCGGACTGGTCGAAGAATTGCAAGGTGCGGCGTAGCCCCTTGGGTGTTTCATTTTCGATAGCAAAGCCGAAGGCCCAGAATTTCGGGAAAATCCGCGTGTCGATCTCTTTGCCGAGAACCATCGCGGCGTGGGGGCCGGATTTGTAGTCCTCGAAGGTGCCGACACGTTCATGCACACAAGAGGCATTCCGCGTCAGCGACATGACCTCGCCCAAGGCGGTCAGGCGCGGCATGACCTCGTCAGGGTGGTGCGCGATGCGGGTGACGGTCATGCCGTCCTGCGTGTCCCCGACATGGGCGGCGACAAGTTCGGCTTCGGAGATGCCGAGACTGTCGGCGAGGTCACGGTCGCGTTTGTCTGTATTGTCTGCCTTGGCGCGGCGGATGTCTTCGGAAGAAAGGGGTTTATTCATAGCGTGGGCCTCACGGGATAGAGTGATGGCGCGCGGGACACGAAGGAAACCCCGCGCGCTGGCTCGGGTCAAAAGACCTTGGCAACTGGTTGGGGGAGGGTGCGGTGGACACAGCGCGGTTTCCCCTGAAACAAATGTCGGAACATAAGGCTGGCAGCCAGGGCGGCGCTTGCAAGTCGCGTTTGGACTATAATGCCTTAGTCATTCTGTCAAGTTTCTATGCGTGCCGTTTTAAAGTATGATTTTGCTTTTCTGTTGCGGCGGCTTCGGCGCGGTTCAACGCATGGTTTCCGTCCGGTTTGATCGCCGTTATAAACGCAGGCATCCTGTGATCCAGTGCCGACAAAGGAGGCTTCCCATGAGCACCGCCACACCCGCAACGCGGTTTCTGGACCGGCACAAGATTTCCTATGATGTGTTCGAATATCCCTATGGCGCGGGAGATGGACCGATTGGTTTGCAAGCTGCCGAGGCGATTGGCTGGTCGCCGGAGCGGGTGTTCAAGACCTTGATGGTCGAACTCGATGGCAAGCCGGCCTGCGCGGTGATCCCGTCCGACCGGAGCCTGTCGATGAAGAAACTGGCCAAGGCACTCAAAGGAAAATCCGCCACGATGATGGAGCCCGCCAAGGCCGAGCGTTTGACGGGGTTTCATACCGGAGGGATCAGCCCCTTTGGTCAGAAGAAAGCAGTGCCGGTGCTGTTTGACGACACGGTTCTGACGGTCGAGCATCCGGTGATTATCAATGGCGGCAAGCGCGGGCTGATGGTCTGTCTCGACCCCGTGCCTGCTGTTTCCGCACTTCGGGCACAAGTGGCGGCGATTTCGATTCTGTGAGCCCTCGGGAGGGATGGTCTTGTCTGGCTGCGGCTTTCGGGCGACACAACCGCATGTTGAAAAGGCGCGTCCTGTCCAGAAAAGCGTTAACAGCGCGAATCGCCTGTGCTAACGTCGCTGTAATAAAAAGAATTTAGGCAGGCATATAGGCAATGAAGACGGGCTTTTCAGGCACGTTTGTCATCGCGTGGACGCAAGGGGAGCTTGACGGGCTGACCTTTGCGCCGCTTTCGGCGTTGACCGTTGGCGCGACGTGGCGTTGGACGGGGGAGGCTGTATGTATCGACGGTGCACGCGATGTCTACGTTTTGGAGAATGCAATCGGGCTGGCTGAGCTACATCAGCGGGCCGCGCAATCCGTGCGCCGGATGATCGGTGCGGCTTTGGGCGACGCTCCCGCCTATCAGGACGGTGAGACTCGCGCGCGTCTTTTCAATGGCGGGTTCGATGTGACGGACGGCCTCAAGCGCTATGAAATCTCTTTGATCGATATGCCGGACCTTGGAGCACCCTTGCTGATGTTCCTTGGCGAGATGCCCCCTGCGGAGACCGACCTCTGGGTGGTCTCTGTCCATGTGGACGCGGAGGCGGATACGCGGGAGGCACAGCCTGGCGGGGTGATTTGTTTCACGCCGGGAACCAGAATTCTGACGCCGGAAGGGCCGCGTCCCGTCGAGGCTTTGCGCGAAGGCGACAGGGTGCAAACCAAGGATAACGGGGTGCAGAGGCTGCGCTGGATCGGCCAGCGGCACATTTCGGGTGCGCGTCTTTATGTCATGCCGCAACTGCGTCCGATCCTTTTTCGGGCAGATGCTCTGGGCATGGGTGAGCCGGATGAAGATCTGATTGTTTCGCCCCAGCACCGGATGGTGCTGCGTGGGCAGGCGGCGCGTGACCTGTTCAATGCCGACGAAGTGCTGGTCTGCGCCAAGGACTTGGTGAATGACCGCTCGATTATCGTCGAGCGCCAGATCAGGGAGCTGGATTATATCCATCTGTTGTTTGACGCCCATCAGGTGATTTTCGCAAACGGGCTGGAGACGGAGAGCTTCCACCCCGGATTTGCCGATCTGGACGAGGTGTCGCCGCGCCAGCGTGAGGCTCTGCTGGCGCGTTTCCCCTATCTTGCCACACATACCGAAGATTACGGTCCTGCCGCACGGCGCACGCTCACAGCGGCGGAAACGGCGATCCTGTTGCATAAGGTGGCATGAGGGGCTGGGCGCGGCTTCGAAAAGATCGGCGGGTGGCTTGACACCCTTCGGATCGCCTGTATAAGCCCGCCATCCGGTGTGCAGCGATGTGCGCTGGGTATTCATTGGTGTTGGTGGCCCTCGCAAGAGGAACCCTGTCAACCCGGGGAGCGGCTCAGACCGTCCGGGGAGAGGACAACGCCCTTCGAAATTTTTAGAAGGAGACCAGCCGTGACCAAACGCACGTCTGCCAAGTACAAAATCGACCGCCGTATGGGCGAAAACATCTGGGGCCGTCCGAAGTCCCCGGTCAACCGTCGCGAATATGGCCCCGGCCAGCACGGTCAGCGCCGCAAGGGCAAACTGTCCGACTTCGGCCTGCAACTGCGCGCCAAGCAAAAACTCAAAGGCCACTACGGTGACCTGACCGAGAAACAATTCCGTCGCATCTTTGCCGACGCCGAGCGTCAAAAAGGCGATACCGGTGAAAACCTCATCGGTCTGCTCGAGTCCCGTCTCGACGCCGTTGTTTACCGTGCGAAATTCGTGGCAACTGTCTTTGCTGCCCGTCAGTTCGTGAACCACGGCCATGTGCTCGTGAACGGCAAACGTGTGAACATCCCCTCCTACCGTGTGAAAGAGGGTGACGTGATCGAAGTGCGCGACAAATCCAAACAGCTCGCTGTTGTGCTTGAAGCAACGCAACTGCCCGAGCGTGACGTTCCGGATTACATCGACGTTGATCACTCCAAAATGGTTGCAACCTTCGTGCGCAAGCCGGGCCTCTCCGATGTGCCTTACGCTGTGCAGATGGAACCGAACCTCGTCATCGAATTCTACGCTCAGAACTAAGTCTGGGCCGAAAATCGAAGATTTAGGAAAGGCTGCCCTTTGGGGCGGCCTTTTTTCATGGGCGAGGGGGCTGAAACCGACGCCCTAAAGCAACATCTGCACATGCGGTGTTCATCTGTCTGGCAATGTCTCTCTTGCGGCGCTAAGAGAGGCGGAGAATTCTATGCGAGTGTGGACTAATGACCCGTTTGATCGAACCGCAACCCGGCATCCTTGACATCTCTCTGTATCAGGGGGGCGCCAGCCATGTGCAGGGCGTCGACAATGTGATCAAGCTGTCGTCGAACGAAAACCCGTTCGGTGCGCCTGAAAGCGCAAAGACAGCCTTTGCCAAGGCGGCACATAATCTGCATCGCTATCCGAACACGGATCACGCCAGCCTGCGCAAAGCAATTGCCGAAGTGCACGGGCTGGATGCCGAGCGTATCATCTGCGGTGTGGGCTCTGACGAGATCATCACTTTTCTATGTCAGGCCTATGCGGGCGTGGGCGATGAGGTGATTTACACCGAACACGGGTTCTCCATGTATAAAATTTCCGCCAGCGCGGCAGGGGCACAGCCGGTCTGTGTGCCGGAGCATGAGCGTGTGGTGGATGTGGATGCCATTCTGGCGGCCTGCACCGAGCGCACCAAGCTGGTGTTCATCGCGAATCCGGCCAACCCGACCGGCACGATGATCGGCCAGCGTGACATTGCACATCTGGCCGCGAATATGCCGACGCAGACGATTCTTGTGCTGGACGGGGCCTATGCCGAATTTGTCGAGGGGTTCGATGGCGGCGCGGCTTTGGTCGAGGCGCGGGACAATGTGGTGATGACGCGGACATTCTCGAAAATCTACGGTCTGGGCGGGGTCCGTGTCGGTTGGGGCTATGGTCCGAAAGACATCATCGACGTGCTGAACCGAGTCCGTGGGCCGTTCAACCTGTCGGAGCCGCAACTGGCCGCCGCCGAAGCCGCCGTGAAAGATCGCGACTGGGTAGAAAAATGCCGCGAAGACAACACGCGGCTGCGGGCATGGCTGGCCGAAGCACTGATGGAGCTGGGCGTGCCTTCGGATACGTCTTGTGCAAACTTTATTCTGGCGCGGTTTCAGGATCAGGCCGAAGCCGAAGCCTGTGACGAATTCCTCAAACAAAACGGCATCATCGTGCGTCGCGTGGCGGGCTATGGCCTGCCGAATTGTCTGCGCATCACGGTGGGGGACGAAGCCTCCTGTCGTCGGGTTGCCCATGTGATCGGTCAGTTCCGCGGAGAGCAGGCCGGTGTATGAAGCTGTGTCCAAGGTGATGTATAACCGCGTGGCCCTGATCGGTTTGGGGCTAATCGCGGGGTCCATGTCCTTGGCCATGCGGCGTGCGGGCGTGGCGGGAGAGATCACGGGTTATGCCCGCTCACAGGCCACCCGGGACACGGCGCGCGAAATCAATCTTGTGGATCGGGTCTGCGACACGGCTGTCGAGGCGGTGAAAGATGCGGATCTGGTTGTGCTGGCCGTGCCTGTGGGTGCGATGGGGCCGGTGATGGCAGAGATCGAAGCCACGCTCAAACCGGGGGCGATTGTCACGGATGTGGGCTCGGTGAAGAAATCCGTGCTCGACGCCGTGCTGCCGCATATTCCCGAAGGCGTCCAGTTTATTGGCACACACCCGATGGCAGGGACCGAACATTCCGGCCCGCGCGCGGGGTTTGCCGAGCTGTTTGAGAACCGCTGGTGCCTGATTGTGCCTTCCGAGACGGCGGATGAGGCCGAGATCGAAAAGCTCGAATCCTTCTGGTCCGCTCTGGGTGCAAATACCGAGCGCATGACACCTGAGCATCATGACACGGTTTGCGCCGTGGTGTCCCATGTGCCGCATTTGATCGCCTATACGATGGTGGGGGTCGCCGATGACCTGAGACGTGTCACGGATCAGGAAGTCATCAAATTCTCTGCCGCCGGTTTTCGTGATTTCACCCGCATTGCGGCCTCCGACCCGACCATGTGGCGCGATGTGTTTCTGACCAACAAAGACGCGGCGCTGGAAATTCTCGGACGGTTCACCGAAGAGTTGTTTGCCCTACAACGCGCCATTCGCACGGGCGACGGCGATCACCTTCATGACTATTTCACCCGCACCCGCGCCATCCGTCGCGGCATTATCGAAGCGGGGCAGGACACCGATGCGCCTGATTTCGGACGGGCGAAAAAGGGCGAGTAAGACCGTTCGGACCTCTGTTCCTGCGCACTAGGCGCTCACCGGATCATGATGCGCGGGGCAGGACCCAGAGGGATAAATCCCAGCGAGATCATCCCGTCTTTCAACGTCAGTTCCGCATCAATCGTATCCTTGCGACCGGACAGCCCCGCCAGCATTTCACCGGCGCGCAGGGTGAGATTGCTGATGTTCTCAGGGATCGCGCCCACCGAAATCGCCAGTTCGATCATCTCGCGCCAGTTCTCCGCCTTGATTGCCAGCTTGCCGATCGGATAGCCCCGCGCGTCGATGTCGAAAGCACCGGCCAGTTTCAGGTCAAGCTCTCCCCAATGGGCCGAGAGCGTGGTGAGATCGATATGGGTGGGTTGCGGGCGCGGCCCTTCGAGTGCGTGAATGTTCCACGGCCCGTCGAATGTGGCCTGCATGTCCAGATCAAGCGCTTCGAACCGGTCCGAGAGAAGACCCTCGGGGTCCAGCCCGTCGATCAGCCCGCCGGTGGGGGCGAAGCCCTCGACATGGAGCGCAATGTCATGGGTGAGCGGATCGTCTGCCTGACGCTGGGTGGTGATCTCGCCGCTTTCAAGCGTGAACCCCCATGTCGCCGTGGAGGCAACGCGCATGCCTTGCAAGCTGAGCGCGGCATGATCGAGCGTGAGGCTGGGGCCGGGGTCGACGAAAAGCTGCGCCTCGGCCAAGTCCTGTGTGATGTCGAGGCGTTGATAGGGGGAGGCCAGCGTGACCTCGGGGGCCATGCGCAGGGTGAAACGTGTCGGGCGGTGGCTCTGGCTGAGAATCTCGATGCGCGGCGTCGAAAGCGCCACACCCGTGCGCGGATCGGCCAGCTGCGGCTCAAGAATCTCCGTGTCGAAACGGGTCGGGAAACCGCCGGTCTTGATGTCGGCCACCTCGGCCTGCCAGCCTTCGGAGGCGCGGCTGTCGATCCATGCGGCGATGGCGCTTTCCGTGCCTTTCGCACCGATCATCCAGTAACCGCTGTAAATCACCACGGCGGCCAGAAGGAGCCAGAACAGTTTGCGCATCTTCACCTCTTGTAAGTGGATCGGGCTTTTCATTCCTGCCCGCCCCGTATTTAAAACCTTTGGTGACGAACTTGAGATACAAGTCGATTTTGAAAGGCCTGCGACATCGTTATGTTGTGCTGCACTTCAGGAAAGCCTGTGACACAGGTGTTCGGGAAGTGCTTTCACACCCGTATTAACCGCGGGCGGAGGGGCTGGAAAGACGGCAATGAGGAAAAGACGATGACAGGCGATCACGCGTTGGTCAGGGACGGTTTCTGGGTCTTTGGCTATGGCTCCCTGATATGGAATCCGGGGTTCGAATTTACCGAGCGCCGCCCAGCGACACTTTCAGGCTATGCGCGGAGCTTTTGCATGTGGTCGATCCATCATCGCGGCACGCCGGAGGCGCCGGGGCTGGTGCTGGCGCTGGACGAGGACGAGAGCGCCCAATGTCACGGGCTGGCCTTTCGTGTCGGGCCGGAAGTGGCGGCGGGCACTCTGGATTATCTGCGGGAACGCGAACTGGTCTCCTCGGCCTATCTCGAACGCGAAGTGGTCTTGCGGTTAGAGGACGGGCGTGACCAAAGTGCACTGGCCTATGTCGTCGATCCGGACCATGTGCAATATACGGGGTCTTTGAGCCTTGAGCGGCAGGCCGAGGTGATCGCTTCTGCGACAGGCGGGCGGGGGCCGAATTGCGACTATCTTTTCTCCACCGCGCGGCATCTGGCCCAGATCGGCATGGAAGATCCGGAGCTGACCGAGCTCTCTGATATGGTGCGCCATCGCTTAAATGCCTGATACACGAAATCGCGTGTTGGCATTGGGGGCCTCTTGCCCCTATCGTGGCGGTAACAGGAACTGACAGGTCAGGACAGGGTCAATGGACCAACCCGATCGCGAGGCCGAGCTTAAATTCTTCTCTCAACCCGTGCGGCAGATCACTATGATGATCATTGTCCTCGGGCTGGTCTCTTTCGGCTTTTACATCGCTTTGCCGCGCGTCGGTCCGGTGTTTCTTGCCAATCCCTATCTCAACGGCTTTATCGCCGTCGTGTTCATCATCGGCATTCTCGCCTGTTTCCTTCAGGTGGTGCAACTTGTCGCGTCGGTCAACTGGATCGAACGGTTCACGGGGCAGCGCCCGAATGTGCCGGGCAAGGCCGCACCGCGCCTCTTGGCCCCGTTGGCGGCCCTCCTGCGCGACCGCAATGCGCGGACCCAGATTTCGTCATCTTCGGCACGCTCCATTCTGGATTCTGTGGCCACGCGGATCGACGAAGCCCGCGATATCACGCGCTATATTGCCAACCTTCTGATTTTCCTTGGCCTTCTCGGGACGTTCTACGGGCTGGCCACTACGGTTCCGGCGCTGGTCGAAACCATCCGCTCCCTGTCTCCGTCAGAAGGGGAGGGCGCAAGTGATGTGCTGGGCCAGCTTATGAGCGGGCTGGAGAACCAGTTGGGCGGGATGGGCACGGCCTTTGCCTCCTCGCTTCTGGGTCTCGCGGGCTCGCTCGTCGTCGGTATGCTGGAACTTTTCGCCTCCCATGGGCAGAACCGCTTTTTCCGCGAGCTTGAAGAATGGCTTTCGACCATCACGCGCCTTGGTGTGGCGGGCGATGGCGACGGGGATGATCTGTCGGGGGCCGTGGCGGTGCTGGACCACATGGGCCGCCAGATGGACGAGCTTCAGGGGCTTTTCGCCCGTTCCGAGGCTGGACGCATGGAAACCGGTGCGCGGCTTGAACGGCTTGCCTCCTCCATTGATACGATGGTCACGCGGGCGGATCGGGAAAACAACACGGTGCAGGTGTTGACCCGTGTGGCGGAGGGGCAGGAACGGCTTCTGGCGGCATTGCAAGCCCGCGATCCAGCCGAAAGCGATGCGCTGGATGCGGAATCCCGTATGCGGCTGCGCTCCATTGACGTGCAGCTTTTGCGCATTCTCGAAGAACTCTCCGCCGGACGACAGGAGAGCCTTGCCGAACTGCGGGCCGAGATTGCCGGTCTGACCCGAACGCTGCGCGACTTGGGTGCGCAGGACCAGCAGGGAGATTGACACATGGCCGTTCTGCGCCGTGCCTCCCATCGCATGTCCGGTTCAATCTGGCCGGGATTTGTGGATGCCATGACGGCGCTCTTGCTGGTGCTGATGTTCGTGCTGACGATCTTCATGGTCGTGCAATCCATGCTGCGTGACCAGATTTCGGGACAGGAACACGAGCTGGACGCGCTGAGTGCGGAATTGAATGTTCTGGCCGATGCGCTGGGGCTGGAACAGCAAAAGAACCTCGGCCTCGAAACTCAGATCGGTGCGCTCAATGCCACCCTGTCCGAGTTGCGTGCCACGGCGGAAGCGCAGAGCGAGACCATCGCCGGTCTGGAAGCGGAGAATACAACGCTCACCGGACGGATTGCGTCTTTTGAGCAACAGGTTGCCAGCCTGATCGCGGAGCGTGATGCCGCCTTGACCGAAGGTGCGCAGTTGGCTGCACAGATCGACGATCTGGAAGCGGCCAAGGCGCAGTTGATCACCGAACAGGAAGCCGCCCAACTCGCGCTGGCTAAAGCCCGCGACGAGATTGACGCTGCCACAGAAGAGGCTCGTCTGGCCGCCGCGCGGCGTGAGGCATTGGAGGCTTTGGTGACGCAGTTGCGCACGGAATCCGAAGACCGCCAGACCGCCTTGGACGCCGCACAGGCAGAGCTGTCGCAGGCGGAGCAGGGCCGGCTGGCCGATGCGGCAGCGTTGCAGGCGCTCAAGGAGCGTTTTGCCAATGCTGATGAAGAACTGACCGCGATGAGCCTCGCTCTGGAAGAAGCACGCAAGGAGGCGGAAGAGACGCTGACGCTTCTGGCCGCGGCTCGCACCGCCCGCGACGAGATGCAGACGCAACTGGATCAGGACATTTCGGAACGCGAAAAACAGGCCGCGCTTTTGGCGACGGCACAGGCGGCTCTGGCCGAGGAAGAGGTCAAGTCTGCCGAGGGTGAACGCAAGCTCGCTTTGTTGAATGCGCAGGTCGAACAGATGCGCAATCAGCTTTCGGCGCTGCAATCGACGCTGGATGTGCGCACGGCGCGGGATGCGGAAAATCAGGTGCAGATTGACAGCCTGACCCAGAGGTTGAACACCGCCTTGGCACAGGTTGCCGCCGAAGAACGCGCCCGTGCGGTGTTGGAAGAGGCGGAGCGCAAGCGGCTGGAGGAAGAGGCCAAGACGCTGCAGAATTACCGGTCCGAATTTTTTGGCCGTATGCGTGAGATTCTCGGCAATCGCGAAGGCGTCCGGATTGTGGGCGACCGTTTCGTGTTCAGTTCCGAAGTGCTGTTCGAGCCCGCCTCTGCGGACCTCAATGATGAGGGCAAGGCGCAGATTGCGCGTGTGGCCGCGATCCTGTCGGAGGTGTCGTCAGAGATACCGCCGGAGATCGACTGGGTCATACGCGTTGACGGGCACACGGACAAAACGCCTTTGTCCGGCAGCGGTGCCTATCGCGACAACTGGGAGCTGTCACAGGCGCGGGCGCTGTCCGTGGTGCGCTATATGTCTGAAGTGTTGGGCTTCGATCCGTCGCGGCTGGTCGCGGCAGGGTTCGGGGAATATCAGCCGGTGGCAGAGGGCGACAGTCCCGAAGCATTGGCGCAGAACCGCCGGATCGAGTTGAAGCTGACGGAGAAATAGCGGTCCGTTTGGCCTTCAGGGTGTGATCTGAAACCGTTCCTCGCGCTGGTCGATCAGCGTGTCATCGCGGATCATTTGCACCGTGGCGCTATAGCCGCCCACAGGCCATGAGCCGGGATTGCGCTTGCCCACGGCGCGGAACTGGCGCGCTTGGGTCTTGTCGAGGGTGCTGTCCTGACTGACGACCTCGCCTTCCGGCCCGAAAATAGACAGGCGCAGAATGTCGCCCGCGCGACCACCATAAGAGAACCCGTAGACCACAAGCGCAGGGCTGTCGGAGGTCAGAACTGTGGCCGCAGCGGTTCCGGCTTTGACGGCGTCATAGTCGGGCACTTCTGTCGCGACACCGACGTCGATCAGCCCGCCGGCGTGATAGATCATGTCGCGGTTCCAGAGGGTGCCGCTGAGGATCGCTTCGGTGCCGCAGGCCACGGTGCCGGAGGGGTTGAACGGGTCCACGACCTTGCCGTTGTGGCGCACCGAAAGGTGCACATGGGGGAACTGGCTCATGCCGGACAGGCCGACCTGTCCCAGCACGGTTTTCGCGGAGACACGGTCGCCTTTCTTGACCGCGACAGAGCCTTTTCGCATGTGGCAATATTGCGTAACCCAGCCGTCGCCATGATCGACGACAACCCCGTTGCCGCATTCCTTGCCCGTCACATCCGGCGCGTCTTCGCTGCCATAGGGAATGTCCTCCATGCCATCGCGGGTGCCCAACACCGTGCCGGGCGCGGAGGCAAAGACATCAACGCCGCTCCAGAGGTCGGTCATCGCAGGGAGGGCGAAATCCGTGCCCTTGTGCCCGTCATAGGACAGGGTGCCACAGGTGAAATCGGCCGCGCCGGGACCGGGGTCCGTGTCGACATAGCTCTGGATATAACAGGTTTCGCCCAAGATGCAGTCCAGCGGTGGTGACAAGACAGGATCACGCGCCAGCGCAGGCGTGGCCAAAAACGCGGCGATCAGGGCGAGGGTTGGAAAGGTCTTGGTCATGTCATGCAAGCTGGCGTTGATAAAAAGCCCCGTCAAGATGACAGGGCTTTTTGCAGTGCTTTTCTTTTACTCTGCGGTGAGCAGAGGCGGCTTTTTCGAGCGCCCGATGCGCGGGGCATTCGGCTCCTCGATCCGCAGGTCGATCTCGCCATCCTTGACGCCGATTTTCACCACGCCGCCTTTTGCGAGCTTGCCAAAGAGCAACTCTTCCGCGAGCGGCTTTTTGATATATTCCTGAATGACACGACCCAGAGGACGTGCACCCATCTTGTCGTCATAGCCCTTATCCGCGAGCCATTCGGCAGCAGGGCGGGTCAGTTCGATATGCACATTGCGGTCCATCAACTGGGCCTCAAGCTGCAGCACGAATTTCTCGACCACTTGCAGAATGACCTCTTTCGGCAGCGGTCCAAAGGAGACCACCGCATCCAGACGGTTGCGGAATTCGGGCGTAAAGGTGCGCTCGATCGCGGCGGTGTCTTCGCCTTCGCGACGATCGCGGCCAAAACCGATGGCCTCTTTCGCCTGTTCGGAAGCACCGGCGTTGGAGGTCATGATCAGGATCACGTTGCGGAAATCGACCGTGCGACCGTTGTGATCCGTGAGCTTGCCGTTGTCCATCACCTGCAACAGGATGTTGTAGACATCGGGGTGCGCCTTTTCCATTTCGTCGAGCAGAAGCACACAATGCGGATGCTGGTCCACGCCATCGGTCAGAAGGCCGCCCTGGTCAAAGCCGACATAGCCCGGAGGCGCGCCGATCAAGCGGGAGACCGCGTGTTTCTCCATATATTCCGACATATCAAAGCGCAAAAGCTCAACACCCAGCGAGTCGGCAAGCTGTTTGGCCACTTCGGTCTTGCCGACGCCGGTCGGACCCGCGAAGAGGTAGTTGCCGATGGGTTTTTCCGGTTCGCGCAGTCCCGCACGCGCTAGTTTGATGGCGGAGCTGAGGGTTTCGATGGCCTTGTCCTGACCAAAGACCACGCGTTTGAGCGTGCTTTCGAGGTCCTTGAGCACTTCCGCATCGTCCTTGGAAACGTTTTTCGGCGGGATGCGGGCGATTTTCGCCACGACCGCTTCGATATCCTTCGGAGAGATCGTTTTGCGACGTTTGCTTTCGGCCACAAGATGCTGCGCGGCACCGGCCTCGTCGATCACGTCGATGGCCTTGTCGGGCAGTTTGCGGTCATGGATATAGCGTGCGGACAGTTCCACAGCGGTTTTGATCGCATCTGCCGTGTAGCGGATGTCGTGATGCTCTTCGAAATAGGGTTTGAGGCCCTGAAGGATTTTCACTGCATCATCAACCGAAGGCTCGCTCACGTCGATTTTCTGGAACCGACGCGACAGGGCGCGGTCTTTTTCGAAATGCTGGCGGAATTCCTTATAAGTGGTGGACCCCATGCAACGTAGCTTGCCGCCCTGAAGCGCGGGTTTGAGCAGGTTGGAGGCATCCATCGCCCCGCCAGAGGTCGCGCCCGCACCGATCACGGTGTGGATCTCGTCGATGAACAAGACGGCATCAGGATGCTCTTCGAGTTCCTTGACCACGGCTTTCAGCCGTTCTTCGAAGTCGCCACGATAGCGGGTGCCGGCCAGAAGTGCGCCCATGTCCAGCGAATAGATCGTGGATTTGGACAGCACGTCCGGCGTTTCGCCGTCGACGATTTTCTTGGCGAGACCTTCGGCAATTGCGGTTTTGCCCACGCCCGGGTCGCCCACCAGAAGGGGGTTGTTCTTGCGGCGGCGGCAGAGCACCTGAATGCAGCGCTCGACCTCATGGGCGCGGCCGATCAGCGGATCGACATCCCCTTCGGCAGCCTTTTTGTTCAGATCGACACAGTATTTGGCCAGCGCGGATTCCTTGTCCTCTCCAGAGGGCTGCGCCTGTTGCGTCTGGGACTCGTCCTGATGTTCGTCGGAGCCGGTGATCGGACGCTGTTCGCCAAAAGCGGGATCTTTGGCCACGCCATGCGCAATGAAATTCACCGCGTCATAGCGGGTCATATCCTGTTCTTGCAGGAAGTAGGCGGCATTGGATTCGCGTTCGGCAAAGATCGCGACCAGCACGTTGGCACCGGTGACCTCGGTCCGGCCGGAAGACTGGACATGGATTGCGGCGCGCTGGATCACGCGCTGGAACGAGGCGGTGGGCACGGCCTCGGACCCTTCGACATCGGTGACGAGCGTCGAAAGATCGTCCTCGATATAGTCCAGAAGGGTTTTTCGCAATTCCTCAAGCTCGACATTGCAGGCCTGCATCACGCGGGCCGCGTCGGGCTCGTCGATCAGGGCCAGCAAAAGGTGTTCCAGGGTTGCAAGTTCATGGCGACGGGCATTCGCCAGCGCCAAAGCTGCATGAATGGCTTGCTCAAGGGTGTTCGAAAATGACGGCACGTTGTGGGTGCTCCTTCGCATTCGGGGTCTCTTAAGGGGGCGCATTTAGGGCCCGGCCCCCTTACCGTGGCCTCATACTCTTAAAGTTCGATTGAAACGCGCGCGCTTCAAGGAAAAAAGTCGTTAACAGTGGTAAATTTTTGTGATGCGCCAAGTTTTGTGCGGTATGGGCAGCAAATTTTCCACTTTTGTCCTCTTTCATGTAAGTTGACTTGACAGGAAAACAAGGGCGTTCCTGCGGGGTCAGAACGAGTCCTTGCGGGCACGGATTTCCGTGAAAACCTCCACGTCGGAGGCATCGGTCATGCCCAGAGCCTCTTTCACCTCGGGCAGATTCGCACGCAGGAACGGGTTGGTTGCGCGCTCCAGTGAGAGCAGGGAAGGGACCGTGGGTTCGTCATTCTGCCGCGCGATTTCAATGGCCTGTGCTCTGGCCTGAAGCGCTGTGTTCTCCGGCTCGATGGTGCGGGCAAAGCGGGCGTTCGAGGCGGTGTATTCGTGGCCGGAATAGACCACCGTGTCGTCGGGCAGCGTGGCAAATCGCGAGAGTGTCTCCCACATCTGCTCCGGCGTGCCCTCGAACAGGCGACCGCAGCCCAGAGCCATCAGGCTGTCGGCGGTAAACAGGGTTTTGCTTGAGGGGATGTAATAGGCGACGTGCCCCACCGTGTGACCATCTGCGGCCAAGACTTCGACCTCGTGGTCCGCAAAGGTAAAGCTCTGCCCCGGTTCCACCATGCGCGTCAGAGGCGGTAGGCGGTGCTGGTCGGTCTTTGCGCCTGTGACGGTCGCGCCCGTGGCCTCGACAAGTCCCGCTGTGCCTTCCACATGATCCCAATGGTGATGGGTGAGCCAGATTTCATCCAGCGTCCAGCCCCGTTCGGTGAGTGCATCAAGAATGGGCGCTGGGTCCGCCGCATCGACCACGGCGGTGCGTCCGCTGGCCGGATCATGGACAAGGAAATCGTAATTGTCGGTCAGTGCGGCAATGGTGACGATCTCTAGCATGGCGTTCTCCCGTCTCTTGCGTCTATGCTGACACTACCATTTGGGGAAGGCCCGCGGATTGCAATGCATCTTGATGTCGTTGAGCTGAGAAATTTTTATTATCGGACCGGATTGGGACGCGCGGCACAGCGTGCGATCCGGGAACAGGTCGTGAGCTACTGGCCGGATGCGGGGCGACAGACCGTGGCGGGGTTCGGTTTTTCCGTGCCGCTGCTGCGTCCGTTTCTGGCCGATGCGCGGCGGGTGATTGCCTTGATGCCGGATCAACAAGGGGTGATGCATTGGCCTGCGGGGATGCCGAATGTCTCGGCGCTCTGTCCGGAAACACGCTGGCCGATCCAGACGGGATTTGTCGACAAGCTGCTGGTGATGCACGGGCTTGAAACGTCTGACGCGCCGGATGCGCTTTTGGAGGAATGTTGGCGGGCGCTCGGACCGGGAGGCAAGGCCATGTTCATCGTGCCGAATCGTGGCGGGCTTTGGTCGCGTTCGGACAGCACGCCGTTCGGCTATGGCCGTCCTTACAGTCTGGGGCAGCTCGAATCGCAACTCCGCCGCGCGCGGTTCGTGCCGGAGCGCCACGCCGCCGTGTTGTTCCAGCCCCCCTCGCACAAGCGCCACTGGCTGCGCTGGGGGCCGGTCTGGGAGAAGATCGGGCGGCGTTTGTCCAGCGGGCTGGCCGGTGGTGTGCTGGTCGTCGAAGCATCGAAACAGGTTTATGCGAAGACCGGTTCCGGCACGCCCGAGGCGGTGCGCCGCAAAGGGGGCGTGCTCGAAGGGCTGCGGCCCGCGCCTGAGGCGAAACCGGTTTAGCCACCGATCCGTGGGTATTGGCGTGGAACGAGCCGGTGCCTCTTGAAAAACCTGCCTGAAAATTTCCGTCGCGGCTTTCCGCAACGTCAACTTTGGCGAAGGCGGCAGGCTGGCCAGTTTTCGCCAACTTTAAAGCGGCAGATCGGTCATTTTTTGCCGAAAACCGCCATGTCTCACGGGAAACATATTTGTGTTTTCCCCCTCCAACCTTTTGAAAAATTTATCCTATTTTCCGCCACCACCAATTCAATGGATAAGGAGCCTGATTATGGGTCTTCAAAATAAAACACTTCCTTTTGCGGTTCTTCTGGCCTCTGTGCTCGCTGTTCCGGCCGTAGCCCAGCAAAGCGCAGTCTTCACCAATGTTGATGCTGCGGGTGATGCTGTCGATGATCTCGAAGATGATATCCAAGACGAATTCGCCGAAGCTCGCGACTCGCGCAAATTCGGCAACGGAACCGGTGCTCGCGGCTGGTATGGCTCCGTTTCTGCGACGGCCAACGGCACAAGCGGGAACTCCGATACTGCGGACCTCGGTGTCGGTGCGCGCTTCGGCTATGGCGACGGTGTGAACGGCCATGATTTCGTCCTGAGCTATAACTATAGTGAAGATGACGATGAATCGACTGCGAACTCGTTGGCTGCGGCCTATGACTATACGCGCATGTTTAACCGTGACTTCTACGGCTACGGCAAAATCCGCACCACTTACGACGAGTTCAGCTCCTATGAAACCGACAGCTTTATCGGTCTGGGTGTCGGCTACCGTGTTGTGAACACGCATGACATGACCTGGTCGGTTCAAGCCGGTCCGGGCTGGCGTTATGCAGAAGTTGCTGATGATACCCTCGCGGATGACATCGACGAAGTCGCAGGTAGTCTTGCATCCAAATTCTACTACGAATTGGGCAACGGTATGTTCCTGACCAATGACACCGACATCATCACGTCCGACGCCGATACATCCGTGACCAACGATCTCGGTTTCAACGTGTCGATTTCCGGTCCGCTGGCCATGCGCACCTCGCTGTTGACCGAATACCATTCCGACCCGCTTGATGGTTATAAAAAGACAGACAACACCCTCGGTGTGTCTCTGGTTTATTCCTTCAAGTAATCCGAGGTTTCATCGGGCAGTTTGAATATCAGACACCACAGGCAGAACGGGAGTCTTCGGGCTCCCGTTCTTTTGCGTTGTGCGTGCCGGGCGGGGGAATCACACGGTTTCGTGAGGCGAAACTGTTTTGGCTGCGCAATTTTTTTGCGTCCTGATGAAGGCGCAAGGGACGAGGATCGGCTAAAGCCCTGAAAAAACTGCAATGAGAGTTTACTCTGTTGGCGCTAAAGTCGCGTAACAAGGTTGCGACGAGGCCGATGCTCTGCTACATCCACGCTGATTTTGCTGCCTGCGCGGCTCGCGCGCGGGTCAAACAATCTGCTCTGTCTCCGAATAGGGCCCCGAACGGGGCGCTCGGGGGAGGGCCCTAAGACATCGGAAGGGTGGACGTGTCCGAACCAGCTTCGATCTCCAGCGGCATCGCCGCACGCTACGCAAAGGCCGTTTTCGAACTGGCCAAGGAAAGCAATGCCATCAAGGCGCTTGAAGGGGACGTGGCGACGCTGTCGGCAGCGCTCTCCGAGAGCGATGACCTCAAGGCGCTCATCACTTCGCCGGTTCATTCCCGTGAAGAAATGGGAGCCGCGATTGCGGCCATCGCCAAAAAGGCCGGATTGACGGACTTCACGTCCAGCACTCTGGCGCTGATGGCGCAGAACCGCCGACTTTTCGCCCTGCCGCAACTTGTGGCCGGTCTGAGCACTCTGCTCGCCGACGAACGGGGTGAAGTGACTGCCGAGGTTGTCTCCGCGAAAGCACTGACCAAGGCCCAGGCCACCAAGCTTGCCAAGACCCTCTCCGAGAAATTTGGCAAAGACGTGAACATAAATGCGACCGTGGATGAAGCACTCATCGGCGGTCTTGTCGTTAAGGTGGGCTCGAAGATGATCGATACCTCGATCGCTTCCAAGCTCAACTCCCTCCAGAATGCAATGAAAGAGGTCGGATAATGGGAATCCAGGCAGCTGAAATTTCTGCGATCCTAAAGGAGCAGATTAAAAACTTCGGTCAAGACGCCGAAGTTGCTGAAGTGGGCCGCGTGCTCTCCGTCGGTGACGGTATTGCGCGTGTGTATGGCCTCGATAACGTTCAGGCCGGTGAGATGGTTGAATTCCCCGGTGGTATCCGCGGGATGGCCCTCAACCTCGAAGCCGACAACGTCGGTGTCGTGATCTTCGGGTCCGACCGTGACATTAAAGAAGGCGACACCGTCAAGCGCACCAAGTCCATCGTGGACGTGCCTGCTGGCGAAGGTCTGCTGGGACGTGTTGTGGACGGTCTGGGCAACCCGCTCGACGGCAAGGGCGCGATTGAAGCCTCCGAGCGTCGCATCGCTGATGTGAAAGCTCCGGGCATCATCCCGCGTAAATCCGTGCACGAGCCGATGGCAACCGGCCTCAAATCTGTGGACGCCATGATCCCGATCGGCCGTGGCCAGCGTGAGTTGATCATCGGTGACCGTCAGACCGGTAAGACCGCTGTGGCGCTTGATGCGATCCTCAACCAGAAATCCTACAACGACGCTGCTGGCGATGACGAGAGCAAGAAGCTCTACTGCATCTACGTGGCAATCGGTCAGAAACGCTCCACCGTTGCGCAGCTTGTGAAAAAGCTCGAAGAAACCGGTGCGATCGAATATTCCATCGTTGTGGCTGCAACCGCGTCCGATCCGGCTCCGATGCAGTTCATGGCACCCTATGCCGCGACCGCAATGGCCGAATACTTCCGCGACAACGGCAAGCACGCGCTCATCATCTACGATGACCTGTCCAAACAGGCCGTGAGCTATCGCCAGATGTCCCTGCTTCTGCGTCGTCCGCCGGGGCGTGAAGCTTACCCGGGTGACGTGTTCTATCTCCACTCGCGCCTGCTGGAACGTTCCGCGAAGCTGAACGAAGACTTCGGTTCCGGTTCCTTGACGGCGCTGCCGATCATCGAAACCCAAGGTGGCGACGTGTCCGCGTTTATTCCGACCAACGTGATCTCCATCACCGACGGTCAGATCTTCCTTGAAACCGAGCTGTTCTATCAGGGTATCCGCCCGGCTGTGAACACCGGTCTGTCCGTGTCCCGTGTGGGCTCCTCGGCTCAGACGAAAGCCATGTCCTCTGTGGCTGGTCCGGTGAAACTGTCGCTGGCTCAATACCGCGAGATGGCGGCCTTTGCCCAGTTCGGCTCCGATCTTGATGCCTCCACCCAGCAGTTGCTGAACCGTGGTGCGCGTCTGACCGAGCTGATGAAGCAGCCGCAATACTCGCCGCTGACCAACGCCGAGATCGTTTGCGTTATCTTCGCCGGCACCAACGGCTATCTGGACAACATTCCGGTGACCGAAGTCGGCGCTTTCGAAGCCAAGCTTCTCGACTTCCTGCGCAACCAGAAAGCTGATGTTCTTCAGTGGATCACCGATGAAGATCCGAAGATCAAAGGCGAGCCTGCTGTCAAGCTCAAAGCGGTTCTGGACGAATTCGCCAAAACCTACGCTTAATCCTGAAGGACAGCTTTAATGCCCAACCTCAAGGATCTCAAAAACCGGATCGCCAGCGTGAAGTCCACGCGGAAGATCACGAAGGCCATGCAGATGGTGGCCGCCGCAAAATTGCGGCGGGCACAGGATGCGGCTGAGGCCTCGCGCCCCTATGCAGAGCGTTTCAACGCTGTGCTGGGTGCGCTGTCGGCTTCGGTAGGTGGCTCCGATACCGCGCCCCGGCTTCTCGCCGGGACCGGCAAAGACGATGTGCATCTGCTCGTTGTCATGACCTCTGAAAAGGGTCTGTGTGGTGGCTTCAACACCAATATTGTGAAGCTGGCAAAAGCCCGCATCGCGGAGCTTCAGGGCAAAGGCAAGACGGTGAAGATTCTCACCGTCGGCAAAAAAGGCCGTGAGCAGCTCAAACGCGAATATGCGGATCTTTCTGTCGCCCATGTGGACCTCTCCGAGGTGAAGAAAATCGGTTACGCAAATGCGCAAAGCATCGCAAAGGACCTTCTGTCCCGTTTCGATGATGGCGAATTTGACGTGGCGACGATCTTCTATGCCAAATTCCAAAACGTCGTGACCCAGATCCCGACCGCTCAACAGATCATCCCCGCCGCTTATGAAACGGATGAGGATGCCGGTGGTGCGCTCTACGATTACGAGCCCTCCGAGGAGGCCATTCTGGCCGACCTTCTGCCGCGCGGTGTGGCAACACAGATCTTCTCGGCTCTTTTGGAAAATGGTGCCTCCGAGCAGGGTGCGCGGATGTCCGCCATGGACAACGCTACCCGTAACGCAGGCGACATGATCGACAAGCTGACAATCGAGTATAACCGCTCGCGTCAGGCCGTCATCACCAACGAGCTTATCGAAATCATCTCGGGCGCTGAAGCGCTCTAAGACCCGGAGTAAAGAAACATGGCACAGTCCAAAGGCAAGATCACGCAGGTGATTGGCGCCGTTGTCGACGTACAGTTCGACGGCGAGCTTCCCGCCATTCTCAACGCACTTGAAACCGACAACAACGGCAACCGTCTGGTTCTCGAAGTTGCTCAACACCTCGGCGAAAACTCGGTTCGCACCATCGCTATGGACGCGACCGAAGGTCTCGTGCGCGGTCAGGAAGTCTCCGACACCGGTGGCCCGATCACCATTCCGGTCGGCAACGCAACGCTTGGCCGTATCCTCAACGTGATCGGTGAGCCGGTTGACGAAAAAGGCCCCGTCAACGCCTCCGAGTCCCGCCCGATCCACGCGGAAGCTCCGGAATTCAACGAGCAGTCCACAGAGACCTCCATCCTCGTCACCGGCATCAAGGTGATCGACCTTCTCGCACCTTACTCCAAAGGTGGTAAGATCGGTCTCTTCGGTGGTGCTGGTGTGGGTAAAACCGTTCTCATCATGGAACTCATCAACAACATCGCCAAAGTGCACTCCGGTTTCTCCGTGTTTGCCGGTGTGGGTGAGCGGACTCGTGAAGGGAACGACCTTTACCACGAGATGATCGAATCCAACGTTATCAAGCCCGACGCTCTCGAAGAGTCGCAAGTGGCACTGGTTTACGGTCAGATGAACGAGCCTCCGGGAGCTCGTATGCGTGTTGCTCTGACCGGTCTGACACTGGCCGAGCAGTTCCGCGACCAGTCCGGCAGCGATGTTCTGTTCTTCGTGGACAACATCTTCCGCTTCACACAGGCCGGTTCCGAGGTGTCCGCACTTCTCGGTCGTATCCCCTCTGCTGTGGGTTACCAGCCGACGCTGGCCACCGACATGGGTGCAATGCAGGAGCGTATTACCTCCACGAAAAACGGCTCGATCACCTCGATCCAGGCTGTGTATGTGCCTGCGGATGACCTTACCGACCCCGCGCCGGCAACGACCTTTGCCCACTTGGATGCAACGACGGTTCTTAACCGCGCCATCTCCGAGCTCGGCATCTATCCGGCCGTTGACCCGCTCGACTCCTCCTCGCGTATCCTTGATCCGCAAATCGTTGGTGAAGAGCACTATCAGGTTGCGCGTGACGTCCAGAACATCCTTCAGCGCTACAAATCGCTGCAAGACATCATCGCCATCCTCGGCATGGACGAACTTTCGGAAGAAGATAAGCTGACCGTGGCCCGTGCCCGTAAGATCCAGCGTTTCCTCTCCCAGCCGTTCGACGTGGCGAAAGTGTTCACCGGCTCCGACGGTGTGCAGGTTCCGCTCGAAGACACGATCTCGTCCTTCAAGGCGGTTGTGGCTGGCGAATATGACCACCTGCCGGAAGCAGCCTTCTACATGGTTGGCGGCATCGACGAAGTGCTTGCGAAAGCTGAGAAACTGGCAGCGGAAGCCGCCTAATCGAACCCAAAGCGTTCCGCGATGCGTGTCTTTGATGCGCATCACGGGACGCCCGCAACATAGAAACGGTGCACGGGTTTGCCCCATTTCTTGAGCGGGACCGTGGGCAACACCTTTTGAAGGAGGCCTCTCATGGCTAAAGTCCAATTTGATCTCGTCTCTCCCGAGCGCAAACTTGCGTCTCTTGAAGTGGAGCAGGTCCAGATCCCGGGTTCCGAAGGTCGTCTCACCGCGATGGCGGGCCATGAGCCCACAATCCTTACGCTGCGTCCCGGTCGTCTGATCGTCAGCAGCAGCGAAGGTGAGCAGGAGTACATCGTGACGGGCGGTTTCGCCGAACTGTCGCCTGAACATATCTCCGTGCTGGCCGAGGTTGCTTTGCCGCGTGGGGAGATGTCTCAGGAGATCGTCACAGACCTGATCGCGAAAGCGCGGGCGGAACATGACAAGGCATCGCAGGAAGATCAGGCGGAAACGCATTCCTTCCTCGCCGATGTCATGCATATCGCCGAAGATCTCGGGTTCCACACCAATCTCTGATTGGTCTTGTGAAATGAATTAGGAAAGGCCCTGCGTTCGCGCGGGGCTTTTTCTTTGAAAGAGGGGAGACGATTTTGGACAAAGACTTTCAGGAGCGCGTGCAGGACTGGGTTCTTACCTGTTTTGGTGAGGAGGTCGCTTTGGATCGCACAGAGCGCAATCGCCGGTTTCTCGAAGAAGCCCTTGAACTGGTGCAGTCGCTCGGTGCGTCCAAGGCTTTTGCCCATGATCTTGTCGATTATGTCTTTGCGCGTCCTGAGGGCGACCCCGCACAAGAGGTCGGCGGGGTGATGGTCACGCTGGCATCGCTGTGTGCAACGCAGGGCATCGACATGGTGGAGGCTGGAGAAAGCGAGCTCTTACGGATCGAGCAGCCTGAGGTCATTGCAAAAATACGAACCAAACATGCGGAAAAGCCGGAGTTCTAAAATACGCTTCCCTTTTGGCCCCGTTTCGGGGCAATCTCCGGCGGGGGCAAAATTAAAAAAGACACATGGATAGAATAGATACGCATCAACTCGGGATCACGCAGGGATCTCTCGTGCTTTTTTCCGATTTTCAGGATGGTGGCGTGATGTGGACCGGCACCGGCCCACGGGAATTGCGCCGCGTTGTTGAATTTGACGAAAGCTTTCTCAAGCCGCCTGTGGTGCAGGTGAGCCTCTCGATGCTTGATATTGACCAATCAACCAATCACCGCGTGGATATTTCTGCGGAAATGGTGTCGGAGAGCGGCTTTGTGATCGTTTTCAAGACATGGGGCGATACGCGTATTGCCCGCGCCCGTGCCGACTGGACCGCTTTTGGCTCTGTGCGCCACGAGGATGATTGGGATCTTTATTAAACGGTTCGAGCAATAAAAAAGCGCAGGAGAGTGTCCTGCGCTTTTGTCTGTTCGGGGTGGTCTGCGCTTACGGGTGGTAAACGCCTTCGTAAAGCGGGACCAGCGTCTTGTCTTCGAACAAAGAGGACACCGATGTGCCGTTCCATGTGTTGATGATCGCCTGAGCGAACAGGGGCGCGGTGGGCACGATGCGGATGTTCTTGCATTTTTCGACTGCATCCGTGGCTTCGATCGAGTCGGTGATGACCAGCGAGGACAGCTTGGAATTGGTCACACGTTCGACAGCGGGGCCGGAAAGCACGCCGTGGGAGATGTAGGCGTGAACCTCGGCAGCACCGTGCTCCAGCAGCAACTCGGCGGCTTTACAGAGCGTGCCGGCGGTGTCCACAAGGTCGTCCACGATGATACATTTCTTGCCTTCGACATTGCCGATGACCGTCATCTCCGCCACTTCGCCCGGTTTCTCGCGGCGTTTGTCCACAATGGAGAGGGGGGCGTCGATGCGCTTGGCCAGTTCACGCGCACGCGCCACACCGCCCACGTCGGGGGAGACCACCATGATGTCTTCGAGACCGTCTTTGAAATGGTGTTTGATGTCGAGGGCGAACACGGGGGAGGCGTAGAGGTTGTCGACGGGGATGTCGAAGAAGCCCTGAATCTGTGTCGCGTGCAGATCAAGCGTCAAAACCCGTTCGATCCCTGCTTCGACCATCATGTTGGCGACGAGCTTTGCGGTGATCGGTGTGCGCGCCTTGGTGCGGCGGTCCTGACGGGCGTAGCCGAAATAGGGCACCACGGCGGTGATGCGGCCAGCCGAGGAGCGGCGCAGCGCGTCGGTGATGATCAGCAATTCCATGAGATTGTCATTGGCCGGATTCGAGGTCGGCTGAACCACGAACATATCTTCGCCGCGCACGTTTTCGTACACTTCGACGAAAATCTCGCCATCGTTGAACCGCTCGACGCGGGCGTCGCAGAGGTCAATCGACATGCCGCGGTGCATCGACAGGCGACGCGCGACGGCGTTCGCGAGGGTGCGGTTGGCATTGCCAGAAATAATTTTGGGCTCGTGAGTCATGGGCATAGCAGCTTTCCCGGGGTGTTTTCGGCCAAACCGTCACGGAATCGTGACGTTGACATCGCTTACCACTCGGTTAGCGTCTTGGAAACATCCCCAAGGTCCCGAGGAGGGGGCAAAGTGGCACATATCGACTATTATTTTTCTCTTCTGTCCCCTTTCACCTATCTCGCATCCGAAGGCTTTGCCGGTATCGCGCAAAAGCATGGTGCAAGCGTGCGCTACAAACCGTTCGATATTCTGACGATGTTCGACCGGATCGGTGCCCCGCGTCCTGCGGAGCGTTCCGAGGCGCGCAAGGTCTATCGTATGCAGGAGTTGAAGCGTTTCGCGGCCCAATCCGGCAAACCGATGAAGTTTCAACCGGCTTTCTGGCCGACCAATGTGGCGCCAGCCTCCTATGCAGTGATTGCCGCGCAGGAGGCCGGTGGCGGCGATCTTGACGGGTTGGTGTTCGACTTGCTGAAAGCGGTCTGGGAAGAGGACCGCGATATCGCCGATGATGCCGTGATTACAGTGGCGCTCAAGGACAACAGTTTTGATCCGATGCTGTCGATGACAGGGATGCTCAAAGGCGCGGAGATCTATGCGAAAAATCTGGAGGAAGGGCTGAAGGCGGGTGTCTTCGGTGCGCCGTTCTTTATCGTTACGGACACGGATGAGCGGTTCTGGGGACAGGACCGGCTCGATATGCTGGACGCGCATCTCGGAACGCTCTGAGCCGCGTCATATGGGCGGCTTGCCTGCCTCCCTCGCAGTCAGATGCGCGGGAGGAGCGTTTAGAGATCGCTCACGAATGCCGCGAGAAGTGCATCCACATCGGCCTCTGTTGTGGACCAACTGGTGACGAACCGTGCCATGAGCGGGGTTTCAGGATCACCGATTAGGCCAGTGTCATGGTCAGCAAGGTGATAGATGGCACCTTTCGCTTTGGCTTTCACATGCATGATGCGGGGCAGGCGGGCGAAGACTAGGTTGCCGTCGACATGATAGGGCAACTCGCCGCCGATCTCCGCGATCCCTTGGGCAAGCCGTGCGCCCATCGCATTGGCGTGGGTGGCGAGGTCCAGCCAGAGATCATCGTCCAGCCACGCCAGAATTTGGGCTGAAACATAGCGGGCCTTCGACAGGTTGTGGCCACCGCGCATCCGTTGGCTCTCGAAGGCCTCTTGATAGGACGGATCAAACAGCACCGCTGCTTCGGCCCCCATTGCCCCTGTCTTTGTGGCCCCCAAGGAGAGCGTCGAAAGCTCGCGGGTCATTTCCCACGGGCTGGCCCCGCTTGCGGCCATGGCATTGGCAAAACGGGCACCGTCCAGATGCAGCGGAAGTTTCGCGGCGTCGGCGATCTGTGAAATGTCTTCGGGCCGATACAACTCGCCGAATTCGGTCAGATTGGTGATCGACACGGCGGCAGGCGGGCTGATGTGAATGTCTTCTGCGGCTTTGCCCTTGCGAACCTCCAGACCCAGTTCCTGCGGGTCAAGACGGCTGCCGCGTCCGGTCAGAGGCATGAGTTTCGCCCCGCCGGAGTAGAAGGGCACGGAATTGCGCTCGTCCACGTCGACATGTGCACTCTGATGGCAATAGATCGTCCCCCAAGGCGGGGTCATCGCGGCCAGTAGTGCTGCATTGGTTCCGGTGCCAGACATCATCGGATAGACCAGAGCGTCAGGGGCCTGAAACAGGTCGCGCAGCCGTTCTGTCAGCTCTGCGGTCCAACGGTCCTCGGCATAGGGCGCCGCATAGCCGTCATTGGCTTTGGCAAGCGCGTCCATGATTTTCGGATGCACGGTAGAGGTGTTGTCGGAGGCAAAAAACATCAGTTCGGCTCCTCGATGATATGGTCTTCCCACTCGTCTTCGGCCACCTCGAATTCGGGCACGGTGCGGCCACGGATCGAGACGCCTGCGGCATGGACGCTTTCGGGGTCCCCCGTTAAAAGCGGGTGCCAGTCGGGGAGGGCGCGGCCTTGCCACAGCAACCGGTAGGCGCAGGTTGTGGGCATCCAGTAGGCGTGGGTTTCAATGTTCTGCGGGGTAAGCTGAATACATTCCGGCACCAGCTTCTTGCGGATTTGATACTGCCCGCATTGACAGGATTGGTCGTCCAGCAGGCGACAGGCCACGCGGGTCAGATAGACTTGGCCGGTGTCGGCATCTTCGATCTTGTTCAGGCAACATTTGCCGCAACCGTCACAGAGCGCTTCCCATTCTTCTTCCGACATTTTCGTCAGAGGGACTGTCTCCCAGAACCGCGCGCGCTTGCTCATTCCACTGACCCGAGAATATCGCGGGCTTGTGCGCAATCCTTGGTCATCTGTTCGATCAGTGGCTCCAGCCCGTTGAACACAAGCTCAGGGCGGAGATATTCGACGAAGGCCACCGACAGATGTTCGTCATAGAGGCTGCCTTCGAAATCGAAAATGAAGGTTTCGAGACAGGGCAGATTGGCGCCAAAGGTCGGTTTGACGCCGAGCGAGGCCGCGCCTTGGTAGCTGCCTTTATGCGGACCGGTCAGCACATCCACAAGCACGGCATACACCCCGAATTTCGGCGCGTGCAGCCCCTCGATCGACATATTCGCTGTGGGGAAACCCAGATCGCGGCCACGTTTGTCACCATGCCCGACCATGCCTTCGATCCGGTGCCAGTGTCCGAGCATCTCGGCGGCCTTGCGCGGCTCGCCCTCGGCCAGCGCGGCGCGGATTGCGGAGGAGGAGGAAACGCCGCTGCCGGTTTCCAGAAGCTCTGCGACGGTGACGCCAAAACCCATCTGTGCGCCGAAACGTTTGAGGTCATCGACATTGCCCGCCCGTTTGGCCCCGAAACAGAAATCCGCGCCTACGACGATATGTTTAAGCCCCAGACCTTCCACAATAATTTCTTGCGCAAAGGCCTCCGGCGTCATGGCGGCTAGCTCTGCGTTGAAGGGCAGTTGGAACAGACATTCGACACCGAGTTTTTCCAGCCGGTTGGCTTTTGCTTCGGGGTTCATCAGGCGAAAGGGCGGAGCACCGGGGGCGAAAAATTCGCGTGGATGCGGTTCGAATGTGACGATGCCAAGCGGACCGTGGGCGCGGGCGAGATCAATGACATGCCGGTGACCACGATGCACACCATCGAAATTGCCGATGGCGGCGGAACAGCCCTTGGCCTCTTCGGGAATGTCGGTCCAGTGCGTGTAGGTCTGCATGGGGCTCCTCACAGGAGGCGCCCTCCCGTGTCGTCAGTCGAATTTGCGGCTTGGCGCGAGGACCATGGCCTCGCCTTTCAGGACAACGGTATCGCCCACGGTGCAGCGACATTCAAGGGCAACGCGGCGTTTTGCGTGGATGATGTCGGTGACGGTCACTTCGGCCAGCACCGTGTCGCCGGGGCGGACGGGGGCCAGAAACTTGAGCGTCTGCCCCATGTAGATCGTCCCGTGCCCGGGAAGCTGCTCGCCGATCACGGCGGAAATCAGGCCGGCGGTCAACATGCCGTGGGCGATGCGGCCTTCGAAAATCGTGTCTTCGGCATAGGAGTCGTCGAAATGCACAGGGTTACGGTCCGTCGAAATCTCGCCAAAAAGCTCGATATCACGGTCGGTTACGGTCTTGCGCAGCGAGCGCGTCATGCCGATTTCGATGTCTTCGATGCAGATGGTTCCGCGGGGCTGATTGTCCAACATGCGCTCCGATTCCTTCCCAGTGTTGCGATGCAGCATAGGCCGGATTTAGCGAAGAAACAATATTGCGCGCAAGAAAATTTGTATGTTGGCGCAAAAATCGGAAATAAATTACTCTAAAATTCCAACATCATCCCGCCAAACAGCGACCAAACCCCCGCGCCAAACCGCCTTTTCGCCCTGTCGGATAGGCGTCGGACAACCGTCGGACTTTTGTCGGGCCTGCCGCGCCCAAAAGTCATGCCCAGAAAAAAGGCGCCAGATCGCGTCCGGCGCCCGTTTCCTTTGCTGCCCGAAATACTCAGCGCAGGAAAGAGATCGCGGCTGTCGGGGAGAGGTTCTGTTCGGAAAGCCACAGTTTGAGTCGCTCGGGGTCGGGGTTCACCGGATCGGGACCGAATTCCTTGGCCGCCAGACCGCCGGTGATGAAAAGCACATCCAGCCCCTCGCCAATGCCACCCATCACATCCGTGCCGATGCCGTCGCCGATGCAGAGAATACGGTTGTCGTCAATCTGGCCCAGCTGCGCCAGACGACGGCGGGCGAGATCGTAGATCGGCGGATGCGGCTTGCCGAAATAGAGGCTCTCGCCGCCCATCTCGGTATAAAGCGCGGCCAAGGCCCCCGCACACCATTCTCGCACCTCGCCACGGTCCACGACAATGTCGGGGTTGGCGCAGAGAAGCTTCAGCCCCTTCTGCTTGGCATAGAGGAATTGCGGACGGTAGACTTCGGGATCGGCCAGCGGATCTTCGGGGCCGGAGCAAACGATGCCCTCGGCCTCTTCCAGCGGCACTTCGGTGATCTGAACGGCCTCGTCGGTGGCAAGGTCCATCGGCTGCATGAAGTCGTCTTTGAACTTGTCACCGATGTGATGCACCTTTTCGCCCACCACGCCGAGATACATGGCCAGACGCGCGGAATCGCCGGAGGTGGCAATGGCGTCATAGGCGTCATCGGGCACGCCGAATTCCTTGATCTGCTGCGCGACCGAGCGCCACGGGCGCGGCGAGTTGGTCACAAGCACCACTTTGCCGCCACCGGCGCGATAGGTCTGCAAGGCAGCGCAGGCGTCGGGGAAGGCTTTGATCCCGTTGTGGACACAGCCCCACAGGTCGACAAAGAGCGCATCGTAATCGGTCGAAATCTCGGAGAGGGTCTGGATCAGGCGTGTCATGGGAGTCCGTGAGGTTGGAGTGGCTATGGCCTTTAGCTACCCCGCAAGGCGGAGAAATGAAAGCACAGCTTTGCGAAGGCGGCGGAGGAGGGAAGGCCGGATTGGCCCATGCGCTTCGAGGGCGTTCAGGGGGGTGTGCAGGAATTCCTGCTATTCAAATTCCCGTGTGCGCCCTAAAGGAGACCTATGACACGCACACCGATCCCCCTGTCCGAGACTTCGAACCTGCCGCGTTGGCGCAGGCCGGAGAGCCTGTTGTTCCTGATGGCCTTTGCCATGCCTGTGGCTTTTGCCACATGGAACGCCTTGTTGAACAACTTTGTGATCGAGGCGGCGGGCTTTACCGGCGTCGAGATCGGCTGGCTCCATACGGTGCGGGAGATTCCGGGCTTTCTGGCCATCGGGGTGATCGCGCTGATTATGGTGATCCGCGAGCAGGTTTTGGGCGTGGTGGCCTTGCTGCTCTTGGGGGTGGCGACGGCTTTGACCGCCTATTTCCCCTCTCTGGGCGGGATTTTGACCATCACCATGCTGTCCTCCATCGGGTTCCACTATTTCGAGACCGTGAACCAGTCGCTTCAGTTGCAATGGCTCTCGAAAGACCGTGCGCCCATTGTGATCGGGCGATTGATGGCGGCGGGCTCTGCGGCCTCTCTGGTGGCCTATGGGGTGCTGGTGCTGACGTGGAAGAGTTTCGATCTGTCCTATGCGCTGGTCTATATGGTCTCCGGCGGGTTTACGGCTGTGGTGGCGGTGTTTGCGCTTGTGGCCTATCCGCAGTTCGAAGCCCCCAATCCGCAGTCCAAGAAGCTGGTGCTCAAGCGGCGCTATGGACTTTATTATGCGCTTCAGTTCATGGCCGGGGCGCGGCGGCAGATTTTTGTGGTGTTCGCGGCCTTCATGATGGTCGAGAAATTCGGCTTTCAGGTGCATGAGATCACGGCACTGTTCCTGATCAACTACGTCGCCAATATGGTGATCGCGCCCTATATGGGCAAAGTGGTCTTTATCAAGGGCGAGCGCTTTGTCTTGATGCTGGAATATACGGGGCTGGTGCTGGTGTTTCTGGCCTATGGCGGGATTTATTGGCTGGGTTGGGGCGTGTTGGTGGCCGGCACGCTCTATGTGATTGATCATATGCTGTTCGGGCTGGCCTTTGCGCTCAAGACCTATTTCCAGAAGATCGCCGATCCCGAAGACATTGCGCCGACGGCGGCGGTGGCCTTTACCATCAACCATATCGCGGCGGTGTTCCTGCCTGCGCTGCTGGGCTATCTCTGGGTCGCTTCACCGGGTGGTGTGTTCGCGTTGGCGGCGATGATGGCGATGGCGTCGCTCGGTTTGGCCGCGCTGATCCCGCGTCATCCGGTCAAGGGCAACGAGTGGCGGCTTTTGCCTTTGGTGCGTGAGACGGCTGTGGTGCGTAACCCCGCAGAGTAAGTTTGGTGATTTGCCAATTGCGCTCTATATTGGACAAGCAACGCAATGACGGAGCCTGAATATGTTCTCTGCCCTGACGAAAAAACTCACGATGCCGATGCCTGACGAGGCTTTGCCCGGACGGGCGGAGGAAATACCGACTGCCGAGGAGCATTTCGTCTTTCATGTTCCGCTCAAGGGCGACATTCCCGAGGGCTGCGAGGTGGCGGTTTTCGGGATGGGGTGCTTCTGGGGTGTCGAGCGCATGTTCTGGCAGGTGCCGGGTGTGGTGAACACGGCGGCGGGCTATGCGGGGGGCTATACGCCCAACCCGACTTATGAAGAAGTCTGCACCGGCAAGACCGGCCATAATGAAGTGGTGCGGGTGGTCTATGATCCCGCAAAGGTAAGCTATGAGGCGCTGCTCAAGGTGTTCTGGGAAGGGCACGACCCGACCCAGGGGATGCGTCAGGGCAATGATCGCGGCACGCAATATCGTTCCGGCATTTATTACAGTTCGGAGGCCCAACGCGCCGCCGCAGATGCCAGTCTTGCGGGATATAACGTCTTGTTGCAGGATAAGGGGTTCGGGGCGATCACGACCGAGGTTCTGCCCGCAGGCGCGTTCTATTTCGCCGAAGCCGACCATCAGCAATATCTGGCCAAGAATCCGGCGGGCTATTGCGGGATTGGCGGCACGGGGGTGAGCTGTCCCGTGGGGCTTTCGATGAGCCGCCAGATGCAATGGACCGACCCGACGGAGCGGCCTGCGTCGCAGGAATGAGCCTTTCGGGGGTTCCCGTGAGCTGATGTTTTGAAACGGGCCGCGCTTGAGTAAAGCGCGGCTTCGCTTTATGGCGGAGAAAAGCCCTTTCGGAGAACCAAGATGACCACCTTTACCGCTTTTACCAAGACCAAGGGCAAAGCCCCCGCCGAAGCCATCGGGGAGGCTTTGGAATTTCTCGATCCCGAACCCACTGGCGTGGGCGTGTTCGAGATTGAGGACGGTTCGGGTCTGTGGGAAGTCGGGGCCTATTTCACCGAAGCGCCCGACGAGATCGCGCTGGCGCTTCTGGCGAAGGCCAATGACGCGCCGGATTTTGTGATTTCCGAACTGCCGGAAACCGACTGGGTCGCCAAGGTGCGCCGCGATCTGGCGCCTGTCGAGGCGGGGCGGTTCTTTGTCTACGGCTCGCATGACGCCGACAAGCTGCCCGCCGACAAGATCGGTCTGTTGATCGAGGCGGCGATGGCCTTTGGCACCGGACATCACGGCACGACGCTGGGCTGTCTCAAGGCGCTGGATCGTCTGCTGGCGGAGGGCAAGAGCTTTGACATGGTGGCCGACATCGGTTGCGGCACGGCGGTGCTGGCGATGGCGGCGGCGAAGATCTCCGACAAGACCGTCTATGCCTCCGATATTGACGAGGTGGCCGTGGAGGTCGCGCAATCGAATGTCGATGCCAATGATCTGAACGGTCAGGTCGTCTGTCTGGAGGCGGCGGGCTTTAACCATGAAACCCTAGCCGAAAAAGCGCCTTTCGATCTGGTCTTTGCCAATATCCTCAAAGGCCCGCTGGTGGCTCTGGCCCCCGATATGGCGCGCCATGTGGCCCCGGGCGGGCATGTGATTCTCTCGGGGATTCTCAATCCGCAGGCCGATGAGGTTGTCGAGGTTTATTCACGCTCCGGCTTCAATCTTGTGGATCGGCAGGAGATTGTTGACTGGACGACGCTGACTATGGCGCGGGAAGGCTGATTTTTCGACGAAATACCTCTGTTTCGCCCATCTTGCCTTGATCTCGACACATTTCGCCGTAATCTCGTCATGGTCGGTGGGGGCCGATGTATGAGGAGGCTGCTATGGCTCAGGCCGGTTCGCAGCAATTGAATAAACGCCTGACACGGATCGAGGCACGCCGTCGTGCTTTGCGTCGTGGAGTGATTTATTCCGTTAATCATGACGGGCTGATCATTGCCCGTCCGCGTCGTCGCGGTCTGCGGCGGCCGATCCATTTGGTCTTTGTGGCTCTGGCGGGAATTATCCTGTTCAAGGCCGTGCTTTATGCTACACTCGGATCGTCCACATATGTGGCGCGTGTCGAGGATCTCGCGGCTGGCACCGCGATCGAGCGCGCAGGCGCTTGGGTGATGCAAGCCGACCAGTTGACGATCTGGTTGGCACTCCAAGGTAAGATGCTTCTGAGTTAAATAGTTTCCGGTGCGACATTGGGCTGTTTCCCAATATGCCCTGTCGCACCATTCCACGTTCAGGCCCGCACCGTTCAACCGGTGCGGGCTTTTGCGTTGGCGGTTGTCGAGTGCGTTGGTCGTGGTGTTGGCCTGTTTGTGGTCTGCGCTACTGTGCTGGCTAGGCCCGTAACAGGTCCGCAACGGAGAAACTCCGCCGGACATGAGCCCCACGCGTGAAACCCGTGCTTGGCAAATGTTCTTGTTTCGTGCTAACTCGACCTTAACGAATAAACGAGCAGGTGAGAACATGCGTGTGATGGGCATCGACCCTGGGCTGCGCAATATGGGCTGGGGCATTATTGATGTTACCGGATCGCGCATGAGCCATGTGGCCAACGGCACCTGTCGTTCGGCGGCCTCTGACGAGCTGGCCACGCGGCTTTTGTCGCTGTTCGACCAGCTCACGGAAATTGTCAAAACCTATGCGCCGGATTGCGCGGCGGTGGAGCAGACTTTTGTAAACAAGGATGCTGTGGCCACGCTGAAACTCGGACAGGCGCGTTCAGTGGCGTTGCTGGTGCCTGCGCGGGCGGGGATTCCCATCGGGGAATATGCGCCCAATGCGGTGAAAAAGACTGTCGTTGGCGTGGGCCACGCGGCCAAGCAACAGGTCGAGCATATGATCAAGCTGCAACTGCCCGGTGCAAAGCTCGAAGGGCCGGACGCGGTCGACGCGCTGGCCATCGCCATCACCCATTCCTACCATGCGCAATCCTCCTCGCGGCTGGCGGATGCGCTCAAGAAAGCAGCCTCATGATTGGCAAGATTACAGGTGTTATCGATTATATCGGCACGGATCATGTTCTGATCGACGTGCGCGGAGTCGGCTATATCGTCTATGTTTCCGAACGCACGCGCATGGCGCTGCCGGGGCAGGGGGCGCCGGTTGCGCTCTATACCGATCTGTTGGTGCGCGAAGACAATTTGCAGCTTTTCGGCTTTACCTCGCTTCTGGAGAAGGAGTGGTATCGTCTGCTCATCTCGGTGCAGGGCATCGGCTCAAAAGCGGCCATGGCGATTCTCGGCACTTTGGGGCCGGAAGCCACAGGCCGCGCGATTGCGCTGGGCGACTGGGGTGCGGTGAAGGCGGCTCCCGGTGTCGGGCCGAAGATCGCGCAGCGCGTGGTGAACGAGTTGAAGGACAAGGCCCCCACGGTGATGTCTATGGGCGGGAGCCTCTCGGAAACGCTGGATGCGCCGGAGGCCGCCGAAGTGGTGGAGACGGACGCCCCTGCGCCCGCCGTGAAACCGACCCGCAAAGCACCCGCGAAAGCCAATGCCAGTGCCGAGGCCGAAGCCCTGTCGGCGCTTCAGAACCTTGGCTATTCGCCCTCTGATGCGGCGGGGGCTGTGGCACAGGCGGCGCAGGATGCGCCGGAGGCGGCGACCTCGGACCTGATCCGCGCCGCGCTGAAACTTCTGGCTCCGAAAGGGTAGATGAATGGACGCGCCCGATCCCACTTTGCGCCCTGACCGCCAGCCGGAGGACACCGACCGCGCCCTGCGTCCGCAGGTCTTGGAAGAGTTCATCGGTCAGCAGGAGGCGCGTGCCAACCTGCGCGTGTTCATCGAAAGCGCCAAGATGCGCGGCGAGGCGATGGACCACGTTCTGTTTCACGGCCCGCCGGGTCTGGGGAAAACCACGCTGGCGCAGATCATGGCGCGTGAACTGGGCGTGAATTTCAAGATGACCTCGGGGCCGGTTCTGGCCAAAGCGGGGGATCTGGCGGCGATTCTGACCAATCTCGAAGCCCGCGATGTGTTGTTCATCGACGAGATCCATCGGATGAATCCGGTGGTCGAAGAGGTGCTCTATCCGGCGATGGAGGATTTCGAGCTTGATCTGGTGATCGGTGAAGGCCCCGCTGCGCGCACCGTGCGGATCGAGTTGCAGCCCTTTACCCTTGTGGGTGCGACCACGCGGCTGGGGCTTTTGACCACGCCTTTGCGTGATCGTTTCGGCATCCCGACGCGGCTTCAGTTCTACACGACCGAGGAATTGCACGAGATCGTCACCCGTGGCGCACGTCTGCTGGGGATTCCGACCGATCCTGACGGGGCTTACGAGATCGCCAAACGCGCCCGAGGCACGCCGCGGATTGCGGGGCGGCTTTTGCGGCGGGTGGTGGATTTTGCCGTGGTCGAGGGCGACGGGCGGATTTCCAAACCTCTGGCCGACGGGGCTCTGACGCGTTTGGGGGTGGACCTTCTGGGCCTTGACGGTGCGGACCGGCGCTACCTGTCGATGATCGCGGAGAATTACGGCGGCGGGCCGGTCGGTGTGGAGACGCTGGCGGCGGCGCTGTCGGAGAGCCGCGATGCCATCGAGGATGTGATCGAGCCGTATCTGTTGCAGCAGGGGCTTATCCAGCGCACCCCGCGCGGGCGGATGCTGTCGCAAAAGACATGGAGGCATCTCGGGCTTGAGGCGCCAAAAGCGCCGGATCAGTCGGATCTGTTCGGCAAGTAAGCGCGGCAGGTAAGGGGGCTGGCCGGGCGGAAAGCCCGTTCGGATCAGCCCAGAAGATGTCCCATCTGCGCCACCGCAAGCCGGTAGCCGTTCACGCCGAACCCCGCCATGACCGCATCGGCCCGCATCGAGACATAAGAGTGGTGGCGGAAGGCTTCGCGCTTGTGGACCTGCGAGATATGCACCTCGATCACCGGCCCCTCAAAGGTGTTGAGCGCGTCCAGAATGGCCACGGAAGTGTGGGTATAGGCCGCCGGATTGATGACGATGCCCGCCGCTTTCTCGCGGGCCTCGTGGATCAAATCGATGATCTCGCCCTCGTGGTTCGACTGGGCAAAGACGATGTCGAGATCATGGCTCGCGGCCTCGGCGGCGCAGAGCGCTTCGACATCTTCGAGCGTCTCCTTGCCGTAAATCTCCGGCTGGCGCTTGCCCAGCAGGTTCAGGTTGGGGCCGTTCAGGATGTAGATGGTTTTGCTCATAGCTGTCTCCGGGCCGCGTGCCGCATGTCTGTTTTGCGGCCAAGCTACGCGGGGCAGGGGTTGTCGCGCAAGCCACCCTGTTGCAAAAGGAGACCTTGAGACGCGAGAGGGCCACATGAGCGACATCACACCGGAACGTATCGAGCAGTTTTTCACCCGATCAAATGGCGACTATGTCTTTGCCCGCTGGGGGCGTCCCGTTGCGCCTGTGGTGTTCGGGGTGGAGGAAGAGACCCTTGTGATCGTGAAATCCGCCATTGAGGCCTGTGTCGCCATCGCGGGGCACCGGATCGAGGAGATGGACCCTGAACTGGGCACGAACCTGATGGTGTTCTTCCTGTCCGATTGGGCGGAGCTTCTCGACGTGCCGCATATGGGGGATCTGATTCCCGAACTGGAGAGCCGCGTCGCCACGCTGCAAGAACGGAACGCGCATCAATACCGCGCCTTCCGTTTCGATGATGCCGGCGCGATCAAGGCGTGTTTCAGCTTTGTGCGCATGGGCGGTGCGATGGACGAGGTGCCCGCCGAGGTGATCGCCCTGTCGCAGGCGGTGCAGGCGATGCTGCTGTGGTCCGACAAGGAATTTACCCAAGACAGCCCGCTGGCCCAGACGGTCGAGGGCACGGTGGTGCGCCCCGATGTGGCCAATGTGCTGCGGGCGGCCTATGACCCCTTGCTGCCCGATGCGGCGCGTGATGCCGCCCATGCGCTTAGGCTCTATGCGCGGGTGATTGCGGGGTGAGCGGCTATGCGGGCCTTTGTCGGACTGCCTCTGCCGGATGATCTGACCGACCGGTTGGAGGCGCTGGCTGCGCCCTTGCGGTTCGGACGTGCGGTGCCTGCGGAAAATATGCATGTCACGCTGGCCTTTCTGGATGACCAGCCTGAAGAGCTTCTGGCCGAGTTGCACGAGGAACTGGCGTCTCTCTGCCTGCCTGCGCCGGAGATTGCGGTGGCGGGGCTGGATGTCTTCGGCGGCAACAAGCCGCGCCTGCTCTTTGCCTCTGTGAGACAAGATGACGCCCTGACCGCGCTGCGTAACAAAGTGCGTCAGGCGGCGCGTGCGGTGGGGATCGACCTGCCACATGAACGCTTTCGCCCGCATATCTCCCTGCGCCGGTTCCATCGCCTTCGCGCGGGGGAGCAGCAGGAACTGGACCATCTGATCGCGGCGCAGGGGGCTTTTGCATGGCCCGCCTTCCAGCCGCCGGAATGTGCCATGATCGGCTCCACCCTGACGCCGGAGGGCGCGCAATACGACACGCTTGCGACCTATCCGCTCGGGTGATGACCCCTGCGGCCCCGCGCCCGAGCTGCGGAAAATCGAGCGCCGGAAAATCCGGTTCAGCTTTTTCACGAAAGGCACTAGGGTTGCGCACAGAGCAACAGAGGTGCGTGGCAGATGACCCATAAATTTCCCGTCCATGTCTATTACGAAGACACCGACCTTGCAGGCATTGTCTATTACGCGAATTACCTCAAATTCATCGAACGCGCGCGCACGGAATGGGTGCGGGATCTGGGCGTGGATCAGGTGAAGCTCAAAGAGGACGAAGGCGTGGTCTTTGCCGTGCGCCGAGTCGAGGCGGACTATCTCACCCCCGCCAGATTCGATGATGATCTGGTGGTCGAAACCGCGCTGGAAGCCATGACAGGCGTGCGCATCGTGTTGACCCAAGAGGTCAAACGCGGCGAGGACCTGCTTTTTTCGGCGCAGGTGACGCTTGTGGCGCTCACTCCGACCGGCCATCCGGCGCGACTTCCGGCGGTTCTCCGCCGAAATCTGCACTGAAATCTTCGCGAAATCGCTCAAAATCCGATAATTTCACGAAACTCTCGCATCTTCGTGTTGGCGAGGGCCCTGTGGATAGGATAGAATCCTTGGTAATGATGAGAGCCGTGTAAATACGGCCAACAGGCGATTAAAAGAGCAGGTTCATGGACCAGACAACCCTTGCGATGGCGCAGGAGATCGATTTCTCCTTGCTGGCGCTTTTTATGCGCGCAACCTTCACGGTTAAAATTGTGATGATCCTTTTGATCGTGGCCTCCTTCTGGTCATGGTCGATCATCATCCAGAAATTCATCTCTTATAAAAAGGCCCGCGCAGAGGCGGCGGCTTTCGATCAGGCGTTCTGGTCGGGCGAGCCTCTCGACGAGCTTTATGACCAGATCGCAGGCGGGCCGATGAGCGCGCCAGAGCGGGTCTTTGCTGCGGGCATGACCGAGTGGCGGCGTTCTCACAAGGCCGATGGCGGGCTGATCGCCGGTGCGCAGTCGCGTATCGACCGGTCGATGGATGTGGCGATTGCCAAAGAGAGCGAAGACATGACCGCAGGCCTGTCGTTTCTGGCCACGGTGGGCTCGACCGGGCCGTTTGTCGGGCTGTTCGGCACGGTCTGGGGGATCAAGACCGCGTTTGAAGACATCGCCATGGCGCAATCCACCAACCTTGCAGTTGTGGCACCGGGGATCGCGGAGGCTTTGCTGGCCACGGCTCTGGGTCTTCTGGCGGCTATTCCGGCGGTAATTTTCTACAACAAGCTCAACGCGGACAGCGACCGTATCCTTGGTGGATACGAGGCTTTCGCAGACGAGTTTGCGACCATTCTTTCGCGCGAGCTGGATAGCTGACATGGGCGCAGGTGTCGTGCAGAAACAGCGCGGGGGCGGACGCGGCAGAGGCCGTCGTCGTCCCGCCGCGATGAGCGAGATCAACGTCACGCCCTTTGTGGATGTGATGCTGGTGCTTTTGATTATCTTCATGGTGGCCGCTCCGATGATGACCGTGGGTGTTCCGGTGGAATTGCCCGAAACGGCGGCCACGGCGTTGCCGCAAGAGGAGCAGGAGCCGCTGACCATCACGCTGACAGCGGACGGGCAGGTTTTGTTGATGGCGAATGAGACGCCGGAGGCGGACCTTGTGACCAAGCTGCGTGCCATCGCGACCGAGCGCAATGATGACAAAATCTTCCTGCGTGCCGACGGATCGGTGCCTTACGAACGTGTGGCTCAGGTGATGGGCGCGCTCAATGCGGGCGGGTTTCGCAAAATCGGTCTGGTGACGGAGCAAGGCGGGCCACGTCTCGACGGGTCCGGGAATTAAAGGGCAGGCATCGTGAACGCGGGCCAATATATCTCTGGTGCGGGCCATTTGGGGCTCATTGCCTATATGCTTTTCGGGGGGCTGTTTTTGCGCCCCGAGAGAACGGACGAGATGTCTGTGCAGGAGGTTGCCCTGATCTCCGAGTCCGAATTTGCCGCGCTGGTGGAGCAAAGCACCGCGCCGGACAATTTCGAAGAAGCCCCGCAATTGCAGGCGCCGCAGACGGAGCCCGCGCCGGAGGTGAACACGCCCGAGGAAAGCGTTGCCGAGCCAGCCGCGCCCGAAGCGCCCGCGCCGGTGGAGACGCCGGTCGAGGTGACGCCGACGCCGCCCGCGCCGCAGGTGGAGCTGGAGCTTTCGCTTGAGGATCCGGGGGCGAACCTGCCGGATATTGCCAATCAGAAACCGACCCCGCGCCCCGTGCCGCGCATCTCCGATCAGGTGGTGACCGCGCCCGAGCCGCAGCCGGAAGTCTCCGATGCGCCGGTCGAGGCCGCCAACGAGGAGGCGGAGAGCCCCGAGGTGGTTGAGGAACAGGTCGAACAGGCCGCACCGCAGGAAACCACGACCGAGATTGTGACCGAGGCGGAGAAGCCCTCCGGCATGACCTCGTCGCCGCGTCCGAAAACGCGTCCGGCCAATCTGGCAGCACAGGCGGAAGCGGCGCAGGAGCCTGTGGAACAACCCGCCACGCCCACCGAGCAACCCGCCGAGACGCCGCGCGATACATCCGATGCTGTGGCCGAGGCCGCGGCTGCTGCGGCGGCTGCGCTGGCGGCCGAGAGTGCCGCCACACCGGCCGCGCCCGCTCGCCCGACAGGTCCGCCGCTCACTGCTGGCGAGCGCGAAGGGATGCGGGTCGCCGTGTCGCAATGCTGGAACGTGGGTGCCATGTCCACCGAAGCGATGCGCACCACCATCACCGTGGGCGTGTCCATGAACGAAGACGGGACGCCGCAAAACGGCTCGATCAAGCTCTTGGGCTTTGAAGGCGGATCACAATCTGCTGCGGATCAGGCCTTTGCCGTGGCCCGACGCGCAATAATCCGCTGCGGAGCCAGCGGTTTCCCGTTGCCTGTGGAAAAATACGCCCAATGGCGCAATATCGAAATGACGTTCGATCCCGAACAGATGAGGTACAAATGAAACGCCTGACGACACTCGCCTGTGCCCTAGCTGCCGCGCTCACTGTGGGGGCTGCGCCGATGATGGCACAGGACCCGGGGCCGCTGAAACTCGACATTACCAGAGGTGTGATCGAGCCGGTGCCCCTTGCGATCCCCGATTTCATTGCGGAGACGCCGCAGGCGGCAGAATATGCCAAGCAGATCTCGGATGTGATCGCGGCCGATCTGGTGGGCACGGGGTTGTTCCGTGAAATCCCGCCCTCCGCCCATATCGCGCAGGTGACGAATTTCTCCTCCTCCGTGTCCTATGCGGACTGGAAAGCCATCAATGCGCAGGGGCTTGTGACCGGCGCTGTGGGCATGGATGCTTCCGGCAATCTGTCGGTGAAGTTCCGCGTCTTCGACATCTATGCCGAAGCGCCTCTGGGCTCCGGTCTGCAACTGGGCGGCTCGACCTCAAGCTGGCGTCGGATCGCGCATAAGGTGGCCGATGTGGTCTATGCGCGGATCACCGGCGAGGGCGGCTATTTCGACAGCCGCGTGGTCTTTGTCTCCGAGAGCGGGCCGAAGAACGACCGCAAGAAACGTCTGGCAGTGATGGATTACGACGGGGCAGGGCTCCAGTATCTCACAGACGACAGTTTCATCGTTTTCGCGCCGCGTTTCTCGCCCACCGGAGACCGTGTGCTTTATACCTCTTATGAAAACGGCACGCCGCAGATCATGATGCTGGACGTGGGCACGGTGACGCGCCGCCGCCTGCCGCTGCCTGCCGAATCCGTGACCTTCGCGCCGCGCTTCTCGCCGGACGGGCAGTCGATCGTCTACTCCATGTCCACGGGCACCAACACGGATCTCTACCGGATGGATATTGCCTCAGGACAGAACACGCGGCTGACCAACACGCCCGCGATTGAAACCGCGCCGTCCTTCTCGCCGGACGGCTCGCAGATCGTCTTCGAATCGGACCGCTCCGGCACGCAGCAGCTTTACATCATGCCCGCAGGCGGTGGTGAGGCGCGGCGGATTTCCTCGGGCAAGGGCCGCTATGGCACGCCCGTATGGTCCCCGCGCGGTGATCTTATCGCCTTTACCAAACAGAATCAGGGCCGGTTCCATATCGGTGTCATGCGCACGGACGGCTCCGAAGAACGCCTTCTGACCGCGTCCTTCCTTGACGAGGGGCCAAGCTGGTCTCCCAACGGACGGGTCATCATGTTCACCCGTGAAAGTCAGGGCGCATCGGGCGCAAGCGCGCTCTATACGGTCGATATTTCGGGCCGGAACCTCAAACGCGTGCCGACCAATGCGGGCGCATCCGATCCGGCATGGTCGCCCCTGTTGAAATAATGCGGCAACCCTCCCCAAGTCGCGGGGAGGGTGCTATAGTGTCTTAAAAGAGCAGTTTCGAGTTTCCGCAAAGGAAGAACCTCATGTCCAACATTCTGATTTCCCGCACCTCGCGTGCTGTCCTCCTGATCGCAGCCCTCGGCCTGTCGGCCTGTACCAACCCCGACCGGTTTGGTGCCGGTGGCGGGGCCAATGGCGCAGGCATGGGCGCGAATGGCGCTTTGGCAGGCTCTGCCTCCGATCCGACCTCTGTGGCCTATTTCAACCAGACGGTCGGGGATCGTGTGCTGTTCGCGATTGACCAGTCCACACTCTCTGACGAGGCGCGTGTTGTTCTGGCCGGTCAGGCCAAGTGGCTCAATGACAATCCGGCCTACACGGCGATCATCGAAGGTCACGCCGACGAGCAGGGCACCCGCGATTACAACTTTGCGCTTTCGGCGCGGCGTGCGGCCTCTGTGCAGGAATATCTGATCAGTCAGGGTGTGAACCCCTCGCGGCTCAAGACCATTCCCTACGGCAAGGAGCGCCCGCTGGCGATCTGTTCCGACGAAACCTGCTATAGCCAGAACCGCCGCGCTGTGACGGTGCTTGCGGCTGGCGCGGGCATGTAAGGAGCCGTGAAGATGAAAGCCCTCTTTCTCAGTGCTGTTCTGACGGCAGGTCTGTGCACGCCGCTATTTGCGCAGGATGCGCAGACGCTGGCCGATATCCGTCAGGAAGCGGCGGTGCTTTCGGTCGAGATCAACACGCTCAAACGCGAACTGTCCACGACCGGCGCACCCAATACGCGGATTGCGGGGGCCAGCACGCTGGAGCGGGTCGATCTGATGGAGAGCGCTCTGGCCAATCTGACGGCCAAGATCGAGGCGCTGGAATTTCGCATTGATCGCGTTGTGAAGGACGGGACCAACCAGTTGGACGATCTCAACTTCCGGCTCTGTGAGCTGGAAGCGGGCTGTGACATCGGCAACCTGCCGCCGCTCAAACCGATTGGCGGAGAGACCGGCGCGACCGATCTGGTCATTGCGGGGCCGAATAGCGAGCCTCCGATGGACGGGGGCGGTGATCTGGCTCTGTCCGAACAGGCCGATTTCGACGCGGCTCAGGCGCTGTTTGATGCAGGGAAATACACGGAGGCCGCGCAGGCCTTTGCCAATTTCGCGCAGACCTATACCGGCGGATACCTCACAAGTGACGCGCATTTCATGCGGGGCGAGGCGCTTGCGGCGGCTGGTCAGACCGCAGATGCGGCGCGCGCCTATCTCGACAGTTTCTCCGGCAATCCCGAGGGCGACCGTGCGCCGGATGCCTTGTTGCGTCTGGCGGGGGCTCTGAGCGATCTGGGGCAAACGGAAAAGGGCTGTGTCATGTATGGCGAAGTCGTCTCCCGTTTTGCAGGATCGCAAGCCGCCACTCAGGCCCAGACCGACGCATCCCTGCGCGGTTGTTCTCTGTAAAGGCCGGATGATGGAAGAAAAAGCGGCGAACCGGGCGATGCTCAGGCATTTCGTGGCCTCCGCCTTTTCTTTCGACAAACCGGACCATCTGGCCGTGGCCGTCTCTGGCGGCGGCGACAGCCTCGCACTTTTGCATCTGATGGCCGAATGGGCCGCAGAGGAACGCGTGCGCCTCGAAGCCGTCACGGTGAACCACGGGTTGCGTCCGGAGGCTGCCGAAGAGGCGAAATTCGTGGCGGAAGTGTCCGAACGTCTCAAGGTCAGACACACCACGCTCAACTGGACGGGCTACACGGGCAAGGGCAATTTGCAGGACGCCGCCCGCCGTGCGCGTTATCGGTTGATGGCCGACTGGGCCAAGGGGCGCGGGATTTCCACGATTGCACTGGCCCATACGGCGGATGATCAGGCCGAGACGTTTTTCATGCGTCTGGCGCGGGCCTCCGGCATTGACGGGCTGACGGGGATGCAGAGGCGCAGGGCCTCCGACGGGATCACCTGGGTGCGACCTCTCTTGATGCAGGAGCGGTTCGAGCTTCGGCAATATCTACGTGAATTGCGCGAACCGTGGGTGGATGATCCGTCCAATGACGACGAGGCCTATGACCGTGTGAAAGCTCGCCGCGCGATGGAGGAACTCTCCAAACTCGGCATCGACGTGCATGTGGTGGGGCGGGTGATGGACCATCTGGGACAGGTGCGTTCGGCGCTCGACTTTGCCACCCATGATCACGCGATGGACTGTGTGCGCGAGGAGCAGGGTGATCTGATCATCGACCGCCGCCGCTTTGCCGAAGGATCGCCCGAAGTGAATCGCCGTCTGGTCGCTGCCGCCCTGCGGTGGATTGCCTCGGCGGATTATGGCCCGCGCGGGATGAAGCTTCAGGAATTTCTTTCTGCCATGATGCGGGGCCGCGATGCGACGCTGCACGGCGTGCGGCTTTTGGGGGGTAAGGATGTCTTCCGGCTGACCCGCGAACATGGTGCGGTTGCCGGTGTCGTGGCCGCTCCGGATCAGGTCTGGGACGGGCGGTGGCGTCTGGAAGGTATTGAAAACAAGGGTTTCGTGATCCGCGCTCTAGGCGAAGACGGGTTGTTGCAACTGGGTGAACGCCCGAAAGACGCCCCGCCGCGCGAGACTTTGGCCGCCTCTCCGGCGGTATTTGACGGCAATACACTGATTTCCGCCCCTCTTGCCGGAATGGGGCCGGCCTCCGCACGGCTGATCCATCCGACTGGCGGATTCTACACATCGCTTTTATCGCATTGAACTTGGGCCGTGGATGCCTATCTTAGGGGGAAGCCTCACGCTATCGGCGTGACCCCTGACTATTTCGAGGAGACCCCCCTTGGGCAACGCACGTAATCTCGCCTTCTGGCTTGTGCTTCTGGTGCTCGTACTGACCCTGTTTCAGGTGCTCGGCGGCAATCAGAGCAGCATGTCGTCAGAAGTTGTTCCCTATTCCGAATTCATGTCGAAAGTGGATGACGGCACGGTTAACACCGTCGATATCGATGGCGAGAAAGTCTATTTCGTCGATTCAGACAATCGGCGCAAATATACCATCAATCCGGGTGATGATACGCTCGTTTCCGAACTGCTCGACAAAGATGTCACCGTCGAGGGCAAACCGCAGGAAGAAAGCGGCATCATGCCCTTTATCCTGTCCTTCCTGCCGATCTTCCTGATCATCGGTGTCTGGATCTATTTCATGAACCGGATGCAAGGTGGCGGCAAAGGCGGCGCGATGGGCTTTGGCAAGTCGCGGGCAAAGCTTTTGACCGAAAAGCAGGGGCGCGTGACCTTTGACGATGTCGCAGGCATCGACGAGGCCAAGGAAGAGTTGGAAGAAATCGTCGAATTCCTCCGTAATCCGCAGAAATTCTCCGCACTTGGCGGCAAAATTCCCAAAGGCGCCTTGCTGGTCGGGCCTCCGGGCACGGGTAAGACGCTTCTGGCACGTGCGATTGCGGGTGAAGCCGGTGTGCCGTTCTTCACCATTTCCGGCTCCGACTTTGTCGAGATGTTCGTGGGTGTCGGTGCCAGCCGTGTGCGCGATATGTTCGAACAGGCGAAAAAGAACGCGCCCTGTATCCTCTTTATCGACGAGATCGACGCTGTGGGCCGTGCCCGTGGGGCCGGTTACGGCGGCGGCAATGACGAGCGCGAACAGACGCTCAACCAGTTGCTGGTCGAGATGGACGGGTTCGAATCGAACGAAGGCATCATCATCGTGGCGGCGACCAACCGTCGTGACGTGCTCGACCCCGCGCTTTTGCGTCCGGGCCGGTTCGACCGTCAGATCACGGTGCCGAATCCCGACATCAAAGGCCGCGAGAAAATTCTCAACGTCCATGCGCGCAAAGTGCCGCTGGGTCCGAATGTGGACCTGCGCCTGATTGCCCGCGGGACGCCGGGGTTCTCGGGGGCCGATCTGGCCAACCTTGTGAACGAGGCCGCTTTGACAGCGGCACGGATCGGGCGGCGTCAGGTCACGATGGACGATTTTGAACATGCCAAGGACAAGGTCATGATGGGGGCCGAGCGCCGCTCCATGGTCCTGACCGACGAGCAAAAGGAAAAAACCGCCTATCACGAAGCCGGTCACGCCATCGTCGGTTTGAAACTGCCGAAATGCGATCCGGTCTATAAAGCGACGATCATTCCGCGCGGCGGGGCTCTTGGCATGGTGATGAGCCTGCCGGAGATGGACAAGCTCCAGATGTTCAAGGACGAGGCCCGTCAGCGCATCGCCATGACTATGGCGGGCAAGGCGGCGGAAATCTTCAAATACGGTGAAGAGGAAGTGTCCTCCGGCCCTGTCGGCGACATCCAGCAGGCCAGCCAGTTGGCGCGCGCGATGGTGATGCGCTACGGCATGTCGGACAAGGTCGGCAACGTGGACTATGCCGAGGCGGCCGAAGGTTATTCGGGCAATACGGCGGGCTTCTCCGTGTCGGCGCATACCAAAGAGCTGATCGAGGAAGAGGTGAAACGCTTCATCGATGAGGGCTATGCGGAGGCTTACCGGATCATTTCCGAGAATGCCGAAGAGTTCGAACGTCTGGCGCAAGGGCTTCTCGAATACGAGACGCTTACGGGCGACGAGATCAAACGTGTGATCGCGGGCCAGCCGCCGCAACCGGGCGAAGATGATGATGGTGGCGCCTCTGGCAAGAAAGAGGATGCCCCCTCGGTTACGGCCATTCCGAAGACCAAGAAAAAGCCGAAAGACGATAGTGGTCTGGAACCTGAGCCCACTGTCTGACGATCGAACTGACAGATCAAAAAAGCCGCGTCTCGATTGAGGCGCGGTTTTTCTTTGGGCCTCATGGATATGACTGCGGCCTCATGATCTTTCCCAAGCGGCGGGCACATGTTAAAGGGCAGGCAAAGAGGATATGCCGATGCTCAAACCACCGAAAGACATCCCTACTATGGCCGAGTTGCGCCAGCAGATCGACCGGATCGACCGCGACCTCGTCGCCCTTCTGGCGTTGCGTCAGGCGCATGTGGATCGGGCGATTGAACTCAAACCCGGCGAGGGGCTGCCTGCGCGGATCGAGACCCGTGTGCAGGATGTTCTGGACAAGGTCGAAGCGCAGGCGCGGGAGGCCGGTTTCACCCCCGATCTTGCGCGCCGGATGTGGGCGCTGATGGTCGAGGAAATGATTGCCCGCGAAGAACGTGTGCTGGGCAGCGATGAAGAGAATGGAGACTGAGATGACGGCCACTCTGATTGACGGCAAAGCGTTTGCGGCGTTGATCCGCGAAAAGGTTGCGACCCATGTGGCGCGGATCAAGGAGGCGCAAGGCGTGACCCCCGGTCTGGCCGTGGTGCTGGTGGGCGATGATCCGGCCTCCGAGGTCTATGTGCGCTCGAAAGGCAAGCAGACGGTCGAGGCGGGGATGAACTCCTTCGAGCACAAGCTGCCCGTGGACACCACGCAAGAGGCGCTTCTGGAGTTGATCGAGACGCTCAACGCCGACCCGAGCGTGCACGGTATTCTGGTGCAATTGCCTTTGCCCTCACATCTCGACGAGAGCCTCGTGATCAATGCGATTGATCCGGCAAAAGACGTGGACGGGTTCCATATCTCCAATGTCGGCCTTCTGGCGACGGGGCAAAAGAGCATGGTGCCCTGCACGCCTCTGGGCTGTGTGATGATGCTGCGTGACCAGTTGGGCGATCTGTCCGGCAAGGATGCGGTGGTGATCGGGCGCTCGAATATTGTCGGCAAGCCGATGGCACAGCTTTTGCTGCGTGAAAGCTGCACCGTGACCATCGCGCACAGTCGGACGAAGGATTTGCCGGAGGTGGTCAAACGCGCGGATATCGTCGTGGCCGCCGTGGGGCGTGCGAATTTCGTGCAAGGTGACTGGATCAAACCGGGTGCCACGGTGATTGATGTGGGCATCAACCGTATTCCTGCGCCGGAGCGTGGCGAAGGCAAGTCGCGCCTTGTGGGTGACGTGGATTTCGCGGCTGCCAAGGAGGTCGCGGGTGCGATCACCCCCGTGCCCGGTGGCGTGGGGCCGATGACGATTGCCTGCCTTCTGGCCAACACGCTCACGGCTTGCTGCCGCGCACATGGCTTGGCCGAGCCGGACGGTCTGACATAAGCGTAGGGTTTGCCGCCCTTCGGGGTGGTGTTCGCAAGTTTGAAACCGGTCTCCGTGTGTTTCGGGGGCCGGAGATGCGCGGAGTCCCGCGCATCATTTTTGAAGGCTATCCGCTAAAGGATGTGCCTAGACCGGAGGGGATTGCCCGTGTGTCTCAAAGTTGTGGTTTGCAAGCCACCGAAACGGGGTGTGAGTCGCGTGCCGAATGGGCGGATTCTGTTGGAATAAGGCCGAATTGCGACTTTGGAATTGACCCGATGATAAAATTTATGCTGTCTTTTCGGGGAGAGAGCGCATTACCCGTTCGGTCTATGGCCGAAAAAAGGCGGATTCTCGATATAACCTCGTGTAATCAAGAGATTGATCTCTTCTAGGGCTTTTTGAGGGTAGGTCAAATGGCCAATGCAGGGGGGTGATACACCGGTTAAACAAGCCGGGAAACCTATGCCTTTGGACAGGTGATAGGGTTTCCAATAGTTAAATATAGATTAACGGTGAGCCGTTTTCTGCTACCTTTGCTTCAATACGAGTATGTGCGGAGTTTATGTTTTGGTTGTGGGGACAACCATCTGCACAGTTGGAGAAATAGTAAGGGAGGTAGCTATGTACGAACCGAGGGGGACGGACCAAGACGTCACACATCCGGCAATTCAGCCAAGCATGTGTCAGAAAGATCTCTTCACATTCATAGGATCGCAACGATTGTTCTCGGAGGTCGTCCTCAGGACGATCGAGACGGAATTTGACGAGGTGCGCGCCTCTCGCTTTCCGGATTTGGAAACATGGGATCTTGTGCTTTCAAACCATATTCAGCCGGAAGGCCGGGCGACACGGCTTTTGATTGTCGATGAGCGTCAGGCAGACAGGTTCATGACTTTTCTTGAGCGACAGGATCATCTGACGCCCCGTGTCCGGCTGGCGATTGCCGTGCGGGATGATGCCAGCGCCACGGAGGTGGTGGAACGCTGGGGGGCGCGGCTTTCAACCTATACGGTGAGTGTCCTGCCGATGAACCTGAACCTGACAGCCTGGGTCCAGTTGATCCGGTTGATTGATTGCGGCGCGCATTACCTGCCGGTGTGTTCACTGGGCGCAATGCAAGCCGTCAAAAGGGACCGTGCGGCAATGCCGGACGACGATCCAAATGACGAGGTGTCACCCGCCAAGGACGCCCGCGAGGAGGCCTGCGCCCAAGGGGTTGCCAAACTGACCCCGCGCGAGCGCGAAGTGCTCAAACTGGTGGCCTCGGGACAGCCGAACAAGATGATCGCTAATGAATTGTCGGTCTCTGCTCACACAATCAAGCTGCATCTGCACCGTATCATGGCGAAACTTGGCGTCACGAACCGGACCGAAGCGGCAATCTGTTTTCACAGCCAGAATTGCTAGGGCGCGGTGCGCTCGCCGAACGTGCGGGCGCTTTTCACATGGCTTTGCCCGAACCGCTCACACATGCGTCGGGCAGGCTCTGCGGGTCACGCGGGTCCCGAAATGCACCACAGGGTTTCAGGAGCCGCCGCACACCGTATCTTTATAATCGGCCTTTCACGTTTACTTGTGACTCCGTCACGCGCGAAGGGCCTTGGCCGGTCGGACACCGGCTGGCACAAATGAACGCACCTGATCACTGAATGACGCTCCCGAGCCGCTTTGTCGGCGGGAGCACATATCATTTTCCGGGTGCCAAATGCAGCGGGACAGGATGCGCGTAAAGCGCGGATGTGAGGCCATATCGCGCTTTGTCGTGCGAAGCCGGAAACAAACGGCGTCTTAGGGAGCTGCTGCCGGAAATCGGGGGGATTATGAGTTATTCTAACGGAATTACACTTCGCCAACTGGAAGTGATCAATGCGATAGCTATTTCCGGGTCGATCCGCAAAGCTGCGAAACTTTTAGGGTTGTCCCAACCCACCATTTCGGCCCAGCTTGCCAAGCTCGAAGATGATCTCGGCGCACAGCTGGTGCATCGGGATCGCAAGCGCTGCGAGGTGCTGACCGGAGCAGGGGAGCTTTGGGCAACCACGGCGCGCAATGTTCTGGCCGATCTCGAACAGGGGAAAAGCCGCCATTGTGAGCAGTTCGGGCAGCAGCAATGCAAGATGAGCCTCGCCACGATCCCCTCCCATGCGGGGCGGGTGCTGGGGCTGGCGGCGACACTGGCCCATGCCGATCCGCGGATTTCGGAGTTTTCGCTGGAGTTCGCCACGTCAAGCGCCGAACTTCTCGACTATCTTGCCATTCGCAAGGCCAGTGTGGGCCTGTTGGCCAAGACGGAGACCCTGCGCGAGACCACGTCGCTCAAATATGAAGTGCTATATGAAGACCGGATTTTGTGGGCCATTCCCAAGACTATAGATCCGAACCTGGCCCTCGATATCATTCACGGAAACGTGGTCCCGAAAACCCTGCCGCAAGCCCTGATGAAACGTGTTTGCGTCACCGCCTCGCATGAATGGCGGGTAAAGAGCAACGCATGGTATAAATCCCACCTTCCCTCCGCCGTGCCGTATTTCTCCAGTGATCTGCATATCGGAGCCGTTGAGATCGTCGCGCAGGGGCTTGCGACCTGCCACCTGTCGATGACGTTGCACGGCAACCTGCCGGAGCGTGTCCGCGAGAATGTCGCCTTTTATGACACGGGCCGCGTCGCACAGAAAATGGCTCTGGTCATGCCGCGTCATTTGATGATGGTGCCGACATTCGCCAATTACTTCGCGCGTCTCGCCGATGCGGTGCGCCAGAATTACGCCAGCCACGAGAAAGCCTCTTTGCAGGATATGCCCGACTTAGGTCATCCGTCTGTGCATCTGTTCGCGGGGTGAAATATGGGGATGCTTTGCGCGCGGAGCAGCGTTGCTGATGTGACAATGGCCTGCGCGGCGTGATGTCATACTGTGGGTATGAGGCGGAAAATCCGAAAAAAGGTTTCGCCCTGCTGCGACCCGTGCGTGTGAGGCTTTCTTTCGGTCAATCGGGACAGAGTTGACGGAAAACGCGTGGGGCCGTGCAGGGCGAAAGTTTACACTCGCATATTGGGGGGGCAGAGTGTTTCGGGGGTTATTGCATTTGACTGCGGCAGTATTTGGCGATCTGGTCGTTCGAATAGGGCGTTCCCGTCTGTTTGCGAGCGAGAATCTTGCCATCTGCACGTTTCGAACAGGACACATAGCGCGAGATCGGGGCCGCTGTCGTGCGGGTCGCGGTCTGACGGTTCATCGAAGACACGGTCGCGCGTTGGGCCTGGGCCGCTGAACGGCGTTCAGAGCCGGAGCAGACGCTGCCCGAGGGGATCGAGCCGACTTGGCGAAGCGCAAAACAGGCTTCCGCATCACGACGGGCAATCATAATCAGCGCGGCCTGACCCTGTCCCATCTGGGCGAGAAGACAGGCTTCGTCGACGCGGTTCATCCCGCCACCGGCACCGCCACCAATCAGGGATATGCCGATACTGCCGGACAAGGCGCAGGGGTGGCCTGATCCCATCGAGGGAGGCTGGACCGAGGGCGCGGAACGCACCGTGTAGGATCCGCTGTAGGAATTACGGGTGCTGAGCGTGCCCGGTGTGCTTTGATCCAGATAGATCTGGGCATTCGAGTTGCCGCTTGTCACGGAGGCGGATGCCGAGCTTTCCACTTCCGCGGCACTGGATGAGCTTGATGTCGAAGTGCTGGTTGTGGATTGGCTGGAGGCAGATGTTGCCCACAGCATCGCTGCCGAGATAACCGTTACTTTTGCCAATATTCCGATTGGCATCTCCTTTTTGTCATAAAACATGAGACCTTCTCCTCTCCGAACGCAGAGGGTTGAAATGAGGCCGGAGCGGTACGTTCGGATTCCACTCCGGCCACCTGAAACCGCAAGTGTGCGGTCAGGCTTTGACACCAAGTATTAGAACATGGTGCCAAATCCGCCGAAGGCGCCGCTGGAGCTGCCGTTGGTACCGGAGTAGCTGCCGCCCGCAGTCGAACCACCAATCCCGAAGGTTGCAGAGGTGGATGTGTTGTTCACTGCACCGTTTGAAGTGGTGCCGGAGGCCGAGCCGGAGCCTGCTGCGCCAAAGCCCAGAGCGGTGTAGCCAACAGCCTGACCGCTGGACGACAGGCCCATCGAAGAGGTGTTGGATGCGCCGGAGACGCCGAAGGTGGTGCCTGCGCTGGACCCGCCTGTGATGGCTGCGCCGCTTTCGGAACCGGACCACGATCCGGTGCCCAGAACTGTGTCAGCCGATGCGGCTCCTACGGTCAAAGCTGCTGCAGATGCGATAACAAGAAAAAGTTTCATAGTTCATTTCCTCCCATTGGGTTTCCAAACGAGGCCACCAGTTACTCGGTTACTGTGAGTGTTTTGACCGCCTCGACACTGAATGTAAGCGGGGCTTTCAGGGCGCGACAGTTGGACTGATGTCTATTGGCAAAAGGGGCAGGTTTCGCGGCGGACAGCGGGCGAAGGCAGGGCTGGGAGGCTGCGTTTGATCTATGTCTGCTAGCCAATTGGGCGCAGGAGATAGCCCGTTGGATTAAACCCTGAGGAGTAGTCCTCTCCGGCCCTCTGCGTGAATTTGCAGGGAGGGTCTGGCGTAAGCTGTTATTTTATCGGGAAATATAGAGGGGCGCGGACGTCTTTGCATGAATGATGCACTGAAACGCGCGGTTCGGTAGAATCATCGGGCGGACAGGTGTGTGCGCCGTGCCGGTGGTCATATGTTGTTTGCTGTAAGGAGTAGGGTAGGGGGCGCTTCCCGCCAGACCTGAGCAGGTATGACGGGAAACGCGAGGCTCAGCGCACGCAGCGCACGAGGTTGTCGGGGCGGTCTATGTCGCAGGCATTGATCGAGCAGCGTTGCGCGCCCGAGCCATGCCAGTCCATATACTCGTCCTGATCCGCTGATTTGCTGAGCGCCAGACCGAAGACGATGACATTGGCGTGGCTCTTGATGTCGCCGAATGTGGTGCTGGTCCAATAGTCGAGCGTCTCGGAGTCCTGTGTCACCTCGAACAGATCATCAATGGCGGGGATGCTGGTGCGGTTGTAGTCGACAATGCTTTGCAACTCCTTGCTGTCGGGCAGACGCCAGTCGTCGTAACCGCCCAGATCGAGCCCTTCGCAATAGGCCAGCGCCTCTTTCCATTCGTGGCGGGTGCCATCGTCGGCCTGTTGCCACATCAACCCCGTGGCTGCATCGGAAACCGTGCCATCGTCATTGGCGGTGAAACTGTTCACGCCATAGACATCGGAATCTCCGGCTACGCAGCGCACGAAATTGCCCGGAGCGCCTTGCCCGTCACCCGTCGGCAATCCGCTTTGTGTGCTTGGGGCGCCGGTGTAGAAATCGAGGCCCGTGCCGTAGGACTTGATATGGCCATCCGCGAAGTTGAAGCCGAAAGCCCCCTGATTGCGTCCGTTGATGACTGGACCTTTCACATAGAGCGTGCTGCTCCAGTATTGTCCGGCGAAGGCCATCTGTCCTTCGGGATAGGAGAAGTCGAACACGCTGGTGTCGATATAGGGGGTGGGTTCGCCCTCTTCGGGGCGAAGCAATTCGCCGCGGAAATCGGCGAGGGAATAGAGTTCCTTGATCGAGGGCACGCGCCAGTCGGTGCGCCCGCCGAGGTCCAGTGCCTCGCAATAGCCGATGGCGTCTGCATATTTCAGGCGGTCGTCTGTCGGCGTCTTTTGCCAGAGCAAGCCCGTGACATTGTCGGTCACCGTGCCGTTTTCGTTGTCGGTGTAATCGGAGGCCGTGCCCGTGTATTGCGCATCCTGACCGTAAAGCGCTTCGCCTGTCGCGGGGCAGGTGATTGCCTCACCGGCGAGATCGAAACATTGATCCTGCATCGTGTCGACAAGGGGGTAAGTCAGATCCTCTGCGGCATAGAGCGGTGCGGACAACCCGCCGCTCAGAGCAATCGCCGAGATCAAAGAGGTGTGGGATATAAGGCGCATGAGGCCCTCCATTTCTAATACAAAGGGGCGCCGAAAAGCGCCCCGTGGTGTCAATCTGCTGTGCGGTAGGCCCATGTTTGGGAGGCGGTCTGTTCGCTGGCGCATTGTGCCAGACTCAGGTCTTTGATCTGGTTTTGTTGACTGCGGCCAAAGCGGGTGTCTTCACCCAGTGTCAGGCACAGGTCGGGAGATGCGGCAGGCGAGATTGTGCCCGCATCGGAAAAGGTGAAGCTCTGCGCCTCGGAGCCGTCACAGGTGGCAAGTTCAAGAGCGGCACCGGCTTCCATCGCGCTGGCTTGCATACAAAGATCAAACTCCGGCATGTAGTACAAACCGTTGGCGAACTGTGTGGAGTCGAAGGCCTGATCGACAAAGATGCGACCGGACGGGCTATAGCAGGTGTGGCCTTGAAGCCCGTTTGCAGGATCGGCCTGTGCGCCCTGACCGCCGGAAATATCGATACAATAGCCGTTCTGGATGTTGTCGAGTTTGTCCACGGCGTAGATTTCGACGTTTTCGGCCCATGCACCTTGCGCGCTGGTGGCGGCGAGAACGAGGGCGGTGAGGCCAGCAGTTTTGAGAGAGGCTTTCATCTCATTTTCATTCCTTCTGTGTCCTGAGCGAGATGCGTCACATGGAGGAGTTTCCGTCGCCGCATATTGGCACATTCCGTATTTTTATTCGTGCCAATGTGACGCAGGGGAATGCAGGCGCGTGGTTGCACCTGTCCTTGCAGCTATTCCCCTGTGCCGTCCTGCACCATGCGCCCCCCTGTCTCTATCGGTGTTGTGCTCATGTGAGAGCGAATTGACATACATCAAAGCGCATATGCGCAAAGAGGCATATTTGAATCCCATGCAAGAGATTCTGACAGCCATATCCGACCCGACCCGCCGCGCCGCTCTCGCCATTCTCTGGGATGGTGGCGAGCATTGTGTATGTGAACTGATGAAGACACTCGATGCGAGCCAGAGTCGGATGTCGCGGCATATGAAAACCCTGCGCCAGGCGGGGCTGGTGGTGGACCGGCGCGATGCGCAATGGGTCCGCTATCGCCGCAACCCCGATCTCGTGCCGGAATTTGCTGCCGTGATCGACGCGGTGCTGGCGGCGGAAGGCAAACTGGAAAGGAAGGTCGCATGACCACTGAAACCCATGATATTTCCCCGAAACATGGTGTGCCCGACTGGCTCTGGTATGTCGGCGTTCCTGTGGTCGGGGTCGTCCTTTACCTGCTCTACGGCCAGTTGATCCCGTTCTCGGAATGGGTCACATCGCTTTTCCCCGTGGCGCGTGACAGCCATACGGGGGAGGCCATTGCCTTTTTCTTCTATGACGTGCCCAAGGTGTTGTTGCTGCTGACCGGCATTGTCTTTGTCATCGGTGTGTTGCGCAGCTGGTTCAGCCCCGAAAAGACCCGCGCCATTCTTGCAGGGCGGCACGAGCTTTGGGGCTATCCGATGGCGGCGTTTCTTGGGGTGCTGACGCCGTTCTGTTCCTGCTCCTCCGTGCCGCTTTTCATCGGCTTTGTGTCGGCGGGGATCCCCTTGGGCGTTACCTTCTCCTTCCTGATCGCCGGTCCGATGGTCGGCCCTGTGGGTCTCGGACTGCTCTATGGTCTCGTTGGCTGGAAGGTCGCCACGATCTACCTCGTCTTCGGCTTCTCCATCGCCACGGTTGCGGGCTTTGTTCTGGGCAAGATGCATCTGGAGAAATATCTTCAGGACTGGGTGCGCGAGTTGAACGCGGGGCCTGTGGGTGAACTTGCCGAAGAGCGGCTGCGCTTTGTGGACCGGCTGAAAATCGGTCTGGAACAGGTGCGCGAGATTGTCGGCAAGGTCTGGATCTGGGTGCTGGTCGGTATCGGTATCGGTGCAGCCATCCACGGTTATGTTCCCGAAGCGATGATGCTCAAGATCATGGGTGGCGAGGCATGGTGGTCGGTTCCGGCAGCGGTGGTCGTGGGCGTGCCCATGTATACCAATGCGGCGGGCGTCATTCCCATCGTCGAGGCGCTCTTGGGCAAGGGCGCGGCGCTGGGCACAACTCTGGCCTTTATGATGTCGGTGATCGCGCTGTCCCTGCCGGAAATGGTCATCCTCAAACAGGTGCTGACCTATCGCCTGATCGCCATCTTCATCGCGGTTGTCTCGCTGGGCATCCTTGCTACGGGCTTCCTCTTCAACTTCCTGCTGTGACGCTGCGGGACACACCCTCTGACATTTCAAGAAAGGACATCCCATGAAAACCATCAAAGTCTACGGCCCCGGATGCAAACGCTGTGCAGCCACTGAAGCTATGGTCAAGGACGCTGCGGCGAAACTTGGCATAGAGGTGGATGTGGAAAAGGTGACGGATGCGAAATCCATCGCAATGGCGGGCGTCATGTCGACGCCGGGTCTCTCGGTGGACGGCAAGCTCGTCCATGCAGGCGGTCTGCCCGATGAGGCCAAGCTGGAAAGCTGGTTGAAGGGCTGATCTGGCGCCTTCTCAACAGGGCCTGTGCGGGCGAGATGATCGCCGCCGCACAGCGCCGCTACCCGTTTTTAAGGATTGCGACAATGCTCAACTATACCGTCACCGCGCGCAGGGTTGATGAGCACGGCTCCGAAGCCCGCACTAAAGATGCGCTCATTGTGCTCGACACGGATATGAAGGGGCGGGCCGATGCGTTCAACCCCGCCGAGATGCTACTGGCGAGCCTTGCGGCCTGTATGCTCAAGGGCACCGAGCGGGTGATCCCCATGTTGGAGTTTGACCTGCGCGGGATCGAGGTGTCGCTGCGCGGCCAGCGTCAGGACAGTCCGCCGAAAATGGTGAAGATCGACTACGAGATCACAGTGGATACGGACGAGACTAACCAGCGGCTCGATCTCCTGCATCGCAATCTCCAGAAATACGGGACGATCTACAACACTTTGGCGGGGGCCACGGAGATTTCCGGCCAGATCCGGCGCAAGGATTGATTGCGCGCGCCGGAGTGTGAGGTTTTCTGCCCCCGTAGCTGGTCACAAGCCTGCTGCGGGGGTTAGCATTTGGGGGCGGAAAGGCGCGACAGGTTCAGTCCGGCGCAGGCTGTCGCATCCCCGCCGCAGCAATCATCCAGCAGAAACAGGACCAAACCGTTCACCGCCTCGAAATTCGGGGCGTAGTGGATTTCCCTGTGATGGCGCTCCGTGGTGACAAGCCCCGCCCGTTTCAGCACGGAAAGATGCCCCGACAGGGTGGAGGGCTTCAGGTCAAGCAGGCGGCCGAGTTCCATCGCGGGTGTGCCTTCGGGGCCGCGCTGCACCAGCAGGCGAAACACGGAGAGCCGCGCGTCATGGGCGAGGGCGGCAAAAGCGTCAATGGCGAGGTCTTTGTTCATATTTCGTTGATACGCGAAATGAAACCTGTTGACAAGTTCTCGGGTGCGGCGCTAGATGCTCTCAATTCGCGCAAATGCGAAATGAGAACGAGACCACAGGCAAAGGGAAACGCGCCATGTCCGATACATCACCAACCCCAATGGGCCGCTTTGAACGCTTGCTCACCCTTTGGGTCGCGCTTGCTATGGTGGCGGGCATTGTCGTCGGGGCGCTCGCGCCCGGTCTCGTGCAGGCGATTGCCGCCACCGAAGTCGCGTCGATCAACCTTGTCGTCGCGGTTCTGATCTGGGCTATGGTCTATCCGATGATGGTCAGCGTCGATTTCGGCGCGATCAAAGGGGTGGCGCGTCAGCCCAAGGGGCTTGTGGTCACTTTGGTGGTCAACTGGCTGATCAAGCCGTTCACAATGGCCTTTCTTGCCGTGCTGTTTTTCGATCACATCTTTGCCCCTTGGATCGCGCCCGAGGATGCCTCGCAATATATCGCAGGGCTGATCCTCTTGGGGGCAGCGCCGTGCACGGCGATGGTCTTTGTCTGGTCGCAACTCACGCGTGGGGATGCGACCTATACGCTGGTGCAGGTTTCGGTAAACGACATCATCATGGTCTTTGCCTTCGCTCCGATTGTCGCGCTTTTGCTGGGTGTTACGGATGTGATCGTGCCGTGGGATACGCTGGTTCTGGCGACTGTGCTTTATGTGGTCCTGCCGCTCATAGCGGGTCTTGTTACACGCCGGATTCTCGGGTCAGAGGCGGCGATTGAATCCTTCACCCACCGTATCAAGCCGTTTTCAATGATCGGTCTCATTGCTACGGTTGCGATCCTGTTCGGGCTGCAAGGCGATGTGATCCTGTCGCGCCCGATGGTGATTGCGTTGATCGCTGTGCCGCTTCTGATCCAGAGCTATGGCATCTTCGCGCTGGCCTATGGGGCCGCCTTCCTCATGCGCGTGCCGCATAAAATTGCAGCCCCCTGCGCCATGATCGGCACGTCGAATTTCTTTGAGCTAGCCGTTGCCGTGGCCATCAGCCTCTTTGGTCTGAATTCCGGTGCGGCACTCGCCACGGTGGTTGGCGTTCTGGTCGAAGTGCCCGTGATGCTGTCGCTGGTGGCCTTTGCCAATCGCACCCGTGCGCGTTTTCCTTTGATCTGATTTTCGTGTGATCTGGGCACGATGCTTTGCGTTGAGCCGCACGTAGATCACGATTGCGGAGATCAAGAAAGTGGCGGTTCCAATACAAGAAAAAATAATGAGGCCGGACCAGGTCGGGAAACCCATAGAAAATCCCAAAACTGTTGCTGCTATTGCGGCCAATGTGGAGATTACAAGCAGTCCAATTAGCATTTTATCCTCGTTGGAGTGGTGTGCAGTTCAGGTGGCAAGAACCGATGTGATGATTTCAAGCTTAAAATATTCGCGAACAACATATTCTATGAGATGAATGCATAAAATAGTAAAAACTTAGATATAATTGTGAAATAAAAATGTTAATTCTTACTTAATAAAAGTAGGATTTCGTCAAATTTTAGAGAGTTTTGGCGGCCTGACGCAGGTGCGTGACCCTCTGAAAGCAGACAAAGCCCCGCAGAGGGGGCTTTGTCGAGAGGTTGTGGATGTCCGTTCAGAGCTTATTCGGCCCATTCCCACGGGTTCGTGAATTGCCCCAAGACGTGCGAGACCTGTTCCGCTTCGGCTTGTTGGTCCGGCGTGATCCGCGCGACAAGGCCGCGTTTCTTGTCATCAATCACAACAGCAACCCGCGCCGAAAGTCCGGCTTTTTTCAAGGCTGCGTTGTAAATGCGCGTGATGGCCATTTTCCGCAGTTCCGGTTTGAACACCTTGCCCACGGCGGTTTTCGGCAGTTCGTCCATGATTTCGATATGTTTCGGAATCGCGGCGCGTTCGTGGATATGCACTTTGGCATAGTCCATGAGTTCTTCGGGCGTGACCGAAGCCCCCTCGATCAGTTCCACATAGGCGCAGGGGATTTCGCCAGCATGGGCGTCCGGCTGGCCGATGGCGCCCGCCATAGCGATGGCCTCGTGACCGGCAAGGGCCTCTTCGATCTCGGCGGGGTCGATGTTGTGCCCGCCACGGATGATCAGGTCTTTCGCCCGTCCCGTGATCCAGAGATAGCCGTCCTCGTCGATCCGGCCCAGATCACCGGTGCGTAGATAGACATCGTGGTGGAACAGATCGTGGTTCTTGTCCCGCTCGGTATAGGTGGAGCCGGCAAACACGCCGGGGCTGTCGATACAGATTTCGCCCACTTCGTCTACGGCACATTCTACAGGGCCGTCCGGCGTATGGCGCAGGATTTTCACATCCGTATGCGGGAAGGGAATGCCGACGGAGCCGATCTTCTTGAGCCCGCCCACGGGGTTGACGGAGACAAGACAGGTCGCCTCGGTCAGCCCGTAGCCTTCGACAATCTCGACACCTGCGGTCTGTTCAAACCGTTTATACAGTTCGACGGGCAGGGGCGCGGAGCCGGAGAAGGCCATGCGCACAGAGGAAATATCGGCATCCACCTTGCGCTGCATCAGCACGGAAACAGCGGTCGGAACGGTGATGATGAAGGAAATTTTCCAGCGCTCGCAAAGCTTCCAGAAATTGTCGAACACCCCTTCGCCGCGATAGCCCGCAGGGGTCGGGAAAACTCCGTGTGCGCCGGAGGCAAGTTGGCTCATCACAATCACCTGACAGGCGAAGACATGAAACAGCGGCAGCGGGCACATGATGTTGTCTTCTTCGGTGAACAACAGGCGCGAGCCGATCCAGCCGTTGTAGATCATGCCGGAGTATTTGTGCTGTGCCACTTTCGGCATGCCGGTCGTGCCGCCGGTGTGGAAATAGGCCGCCACACGGTCTTCGCGCACATCCTCGAAGGACAACCGGTCGCCGGGATATTTCGCCAGCTCCGTGTTGAAGTTCAGAATGTCGGCGTGATGGGCGGTGGCGTCGGCGTTCTTGGGCCGGATAAAGGGCACGATCCACTTTTTCGGCGGTGTGAGATAGCGCAGAAGATCGACTTCGAGCACCGTGTTCACATTGGGCGCGTGGCGGACAGCCTCGGCCACTTTCTGCGCCACGTCGGTTTTGGGAAAGCTCTTGAGCGTCACCACGACCTTGGCATTGGTTTCGCGCAGGATCGCGGCGATCTGTTCGGGTTCAAGAAGCGGGTTGATCGGGTTCACAATCCCCGCGACCATGCCGCCCAGAAAGGTCAGCATCGTCTCGTTGGCGTTGGGCATGATATAGGCGATCACGTCTTTCTCACCCACGCCGAGCGCACGGAACATATTGGCCGCCTGAGTGCTTTTCTCAAGCGTTTGCCGCCATGTCATGGTCTCGGCCTTGTCCTTTGGCCCAGAGGTGATCTGGTAGGAAAAGGCCGGACGATCCGGGAAAGCCTCGGCGGTCTTTTTGAGCCGTTCATAAATCGTGACGGGCACATCGCGTGCCTCCCACGGCATTTCCGCCTCAATCACATTGCGCGCCTCAAGCGAGCTGAAATCTGATGGCATCCCTTCCTCCCTTTCCTATACGAAGTGCCGGTTTGTCTCCGGTCTCTTCGTCTCCTCGCGGGTATGATGCGGCCAAAGCCCACACCGCGCAAGGGCACAGGACTACCCTGCAACGCAGCGTCATCCCACATAAATTTTATTCCGACGCCACGTCAGCTTGTCGGGCACATGCGTTGCAGTGGTGGACGAATGGCTTCGGGCTGACTAGGTTGCATCCACTTCGATCTGGCATAAGGAGCGGCGGGATGAAAGAGGTTGTGATCAGTGGCACCGGTGTTTTTACCCCGCCATATTCCATTTCCAATGACGAGTTGGTGGCGTCCTTCAACGCCTATGTTGATCTTTTCAACGCCGAACATGCCGAAGAGATTGCGGCGGGGACGGTCGAGGCGAAGTCCTATTCCTCCTCCGAGTTCATCTTTGCCGCCTCGGGGATCGAGAGCCGATATGTGATGGAAAAGGATGGTATTCTGGACCCGCATCGCATGTGTCCGAGCTATCCGCCGCGTGGGGATGACGAACCGTCTCTTATGGCCGAAATGGCGCTGGATGCGGCCAAGACGGCGCTGGAGGCAGGCGGTGTCGAGGCGTCTGATGTTGACCTGATCCTGTGTGCCGCGTCGAATATGGAACGGGCCTATCCCGCTATGGCGGTGGAAATTCAGGCGCTCATGGGGGCGGGCGGTTTTGCCTTTGATATGAATGTGGCCTGTTCCTCGGCAACATTCGGTATCCAGACTGCTGCAGACATGATCCGCGCGGGCTCGATCAAACGTGCTTTGGTGCTTTGTCCGGAGATCACCTCCGGCCATCTCGAATGGCGCGACCGTGACTGCCATTTCATCTTTGGCGATGTGGCGACCGCGGTGCTTCTGGAGGCTGCAGATGTGGCGACCAAGCCGCAGTTCAAGCTGCTCTCCAGCCGCTGCGCCACGCAGTTTTCCAACAACATTCGCAACAACAACGGCTTCCTGCGTCGGGCCCATGACCAGATGGACGACCGCCGCGACATGCAGTTCATGCAGAACGGGCGCAAAGTGTTCAAAGAGGTGCTGCCGCTCGTGTCCCAACATATCGCGCAGCATATGGAGGAGGAGGGGCAAGACCCGACCACGCTCAAGCGTCTCTGGCTGCATCAGGCGAACAAGTCGATGAATGACTACATCGGCAAAAAGGTTCTGGGCCGCGTGCCGACGCCGGAAGAACAGCCCAACATCCTGCAAGACTACGCCAACACCTCGTCGGCGGGGTCGATCATTGCCTTCGCGCAGCATGGCGAGGGGCTGTCGCAGGGGGATCTGGGGCTGATCTGTTCTTTCGGGGCGGGCTATTCGGTTGGCTCAGTGGTGGTCGAAAAGCTCTGATCCGCCCATGTTTTCCCGAGCGGGGAGACGGCAACCAACGCGCGTTTCTCGTTGTCGAGTGGTAGCGCATTGGTAGCGTAGTCCAATGCGCGCTGCGCCATCTCGTGTGCCGCTTCCGCAAATTCCGTGTCCGGTGCCTCGGACAAGGCCAGAAGACAGCGGCGGAGTGCCGTGCAAACCTCAAGACATCCGGCCCCGTCGCGGGCTGTGGCGGCAAAGGCGGCGTGAAAGAGGTCGTGCGAGGCGGGCGGCGGACAGAACACCCGTGGCGCGCGGAGTTTGGGGGTCGGGTCTATCTGTGCGGTGTGCCAGAACAGTGCGGTCAGCCGCGTGATCGCATCAATCGCGGTGCCGGGATCGTTGATGCCCGGAGACAGGGCTTTCGAAGAAATTTCCGACAGGGTGGTGAGGCTGAACTCCGCATCGACCTCATGGGTGCGGGTGGCGCCGATGACAAACCCGCGCACAATCGCCGCGTGATCCGCCTCGGGCGTCAGACCGGAGGCTTGGGCCAGAAGGCTGCCTTCCAGCACAAACTGGCCGGGGCGTTGCAACACATAGATCAACCCCTGATCGCCGGCGCAGTCGTTGAGGCTGCGGGTGTCGATGAACTGGATATATCCGGTCTTGTGGGCGCGGATTTCGGTTGTGTTTTCCGGCAGCACCGTGTCCGGCGTCAACAGGTTCGCGCCCAAAGCAGGGTCTTTGCGCAGCATGGTGAGGCTGCGGCGGGCTTCGTGTTCGGCAAGGTCGAGACTGTTGTCGAGACTGCCAAGCTGGCTGAGATGTTCGATCCAGCGCAGCATGGCGATGATGATGACCACGACCGCAAGGATGGTGATGGCCATGACGACAATCGCCTCTTCGTCGCCATAGAGATGGGTGCGGAACAGGATGATGGATGTCAGCGCAAAGATGAATGCCCCAATAAAGGCGGCCAGCACAGATTGCGTGGTTGTGTCCTGAAGCAACAGCCGGTGAATACGCGGTGTGGCCGTTGCCGCCGCAGAGGCATGGGCGCTGACCATGACGTTGAGCGAAAAGGTCGAGACCGCGAGCATGGAGGAGGCGAGAATGGTCAGGACCGGCGTGACGGCGGAGGCGTCGATCAACTGGGTCCATTCGTTTGGCAGGTAGTGGCGCAGCACCAGCGTGACCAGCGAGACCACCAGAGACAAAAGCGCATAGAGCGTCACGCGCAGCCAGAGCGCGTGATAGTAGCGCCGGAAGAACAGCAAAGGCTTTCTCAGAAGATCATACATATCGGTGCCTTTGCTCTACGGACGCTGGGTCTATGATGGCTCATTCTGGCGGGGGTTCAAGCCGGTAACCTGCCGCCCAAAGCTCGCAGATGAAAAGCGCGGCCTCGGAAAAACACTGATCCGCGAGACGTTCCAGTGGCGGCTCCCCCCAGCCTGCCATATCCGCGGCAACCGTGGTCAGCGCGAAAACAGCCGCCATCGGGTCCGGTGCGTCGGGCTGGGCGATGAGACCGCGCAGGGCGTCATGCGGGGTTTGACGCTCGACCAACAGGCGCTCCGTGATCCTCTGTTCGAGCAACTCCTGTTTTTGATCCATATCTACACCAACCCGGCGACCGCGTTACAAAACAGAACATCCATCATATAGCCTTTGTTTCCGGCGCTCGGGCAAGTTTTCCGTTGGGGCGATCGGGAAGGGATGCGGCGCATTAAAGCGTAAATGCGGATTCGCTCAAGAAAAAGACGCCGCGGTGATGCGGCGTCTTGTCGGAAGTTTACTTTGAATTTTAGTAAAATTTTCGGATTAGCCCTGCGGGATGATAAGCATCTGGCCCGGATAGATTTTGTCTGGATCGGAGAGCATCGGCTTGTTGGCCTCGAAAATCTCCATGTAGCGGTTGCCGTCGCCCAGAGCCGCTTTGGAAATGCCCCAAAGCGTGTCGCCCTTTTTGACTTCGTGGAACACCGGATCATTGCCTTCAAGCGTGTCTTCGACAGCGGCGACGCCTTCGACATTGCCTGCGGCCATGATGATTTTCTCTTTGGTCACCTGATCGGTGACGGTGCCGCCCAGAACAACCTTGTCGCCGTCCATTGCCACTTCGACGCCTTCGGCCTCAAGTCCAAGGGCTTTGATCTCGGCCAGAATGGCGTCGGCATCGGCCTCTTCCTCTTTCTTGCCGAATACTTTTTTACCTGCGTCTTTTACAAAGCTGAAAAGTCCCATCACTCATCTCCTGTATTTGGGTTGATTCAAACTATGCTGAACGCGGGGCCGGAAGGAAACGGGAATTTTGCGCACTGCTCCCCGTCTTACTCCCCGTTGGTGAATTGCAGCTTGGCCAGCCGTGCATAAAGCCCGCCCTGCGCGACCAGATCCTCATGGGTGCCGGAGGCGACAATCTTGCCATCTTCAAAGACCAGAATGCGGTCGGCCTTTTTCACCGTAGCCAGACGGTGCGCCACGATCAGCGTGGTGCGGGTGCGGGCCATGTCTTCGACTGCGGTTTGCACGGCTTGCTCGGATTCGGAATCGAGCGCGGAGGTGGCTTCGTCCAAGAGCAGGATCGGTGCATCGCGCAGGATCGCACGGGCAATGGCCACGCGCTGTTTCTGGCCGCCGGACAACATGATGCCGCGCTCGCCCACATAGGAGTCGTAGCCTTCGGGCAGTTGCGAGAGGAAACCGTCGGCAGCGGCGGCCTTGGCGGCTTTGATGACATCCTCCATCGAGGCATCGGGGCGACCGAAACGGATGTTGTCGGCGGCAGAGGCGGCGAAGATCACCGGATCTTGCGGCACCAGCGCGATGTGGCGGCGGAAATCTCCGCGCGCCATATCGGCAATGGGCTGTCCGTCGATGGAGATCACGCCCTCTTGCGGGTCATAGAACCGCTGCAAAAGTTGGATGATCGTGGATTTCCCCGCGCCTGACGGGCCGACGAGGGCGACGGTTTCGCCCGGCTTGATGTCAAAGGACACGCCGTCCAGCGCGGGCGTGGTCGGTCGCGAGGGGTAGAAGAAGCGCACATCCTGAAAGCTGACGGCGCCTTGGACGGGAGAGGGGACAGGCTTGGGATGGGCGGGATCTTTGACCGGATCGTCGGAGGAGAGCAGTTCGACAAGCCGTTCGGTGGCCCCTGCGGCGCGTTGCAATTCGCCCCAGATTTCGGACAGTGCCCCAGCCGCCCCTGCGACCATGATGGCGTAGATCACGAATTGCACCAGTTCACCGATGGTCATCGCGTCTGTGCGCACATCGCGCGCGCCGATCCAGAGCACGCCGACCACGCCGGAGAAAATCAGTGCAATGACGATCACGGTCATGGCGGCGCGGGTTTTGATGCGGGTATGGGCGGAGGTGAAGCTCTTTTCCGTCACCTCGTCGAACCGCGCGGCCTGTTGTGCTTCGCCGGTGAAGGCCTGCACGGTCTGGGCGGAGAGCAGCGCCTCGGAGGCGGTGCCGGAGGAGGAGGCGATCCATTCCTGATTTTCGCGCGAGAGTTTGCGCAGGCGCCGTCCCAGCACGATGATCGGCACGATGACCACGGGCACAATCAGAAGAACAAGCCCCGTAAGTTTGGCGGAGGTAAACAGCATCAGCACCAGCCCGCCCAGCATGATCAGCGCATTGCGCAGCGCGACCGAGATCGAAGAGCCGATCACGGAGAGGATCAGCGTGGTGTCGGTTGTGATGCGCGAGAGCACCTCGCCGGTCATGATTTTCTCGTAGAAGGCGGGGGACATGCGGATCATCCGGTCGAAAACGGATTTTCGGATGTCGGCCACAACGCGTTCACCCAGACGGGTGACAAGATAATAGCGCATCCCCGTGCCAAGCGCCAAAGCCCCCGCAATCATCAGGGCGGCGCTGAAATACTGGTCGAGCAGCACAACGCCCGCGCTCTGGAACCCGTCCACCACGCGGCGCACGGCCAGCGGCAGGATGAGCGAGATACAGGCGGTGATGACAAGCGCGATGATCGCGGCGGCCATCAGGCCGGTGTAGGGGCGCAGGAATGGCCACAGTTCGGCCAGTGCGCCAATGCGTTTCGATTTCGCGCGCTCGGCGGCATCTGTCAGTGTGCGGTCAGTGGCCATGATCTATCCTTATCCCCCGATGCAGGTCTTGGCGCGGGCAATACGCGCGGGTCATCTCGGTCGGATCGACTGTTAAAGCGTTTCGCGAAAAGACTGAACCACAGATTTTCGGGAAATTTGGCATGGCTGATGGCCCTCGGAGCGCCTCCGGAGACGGCACAGAAACGGGAAATGCCACTGGGTGTAGCGGTGGCGTAACGTTACATGCCCAATATCTATGCATTGAGCAGGAAGCCGCTTGCATCACAGGGCTTGATATGATGGGTTATGCACACGCTCCGCCGGATCGTGCCTCATGTGACCATGTCCTGTCTTGTAACAGGTCGGATACGGGGCTCGGGGCGCCTGTGGCTTGCATTGCCTATACCGGGTAGAAATACCGTATAGAGGCGGCCACGACAGGCAGCGAACGGCAAGCGCGGAGAAATCGCCCAATTCGGGGTGGTGACCGGTCTCGACACATCCTTGCTTTAGGAGGACCGAGCCGGCAGACACACACACGAAGTAAGCGGGAGTCCCCCTTATGAAATTTACGACTAAAATTGCGGCCAGTTCTTTGGCCCTTGCTGCCCTCGCGGGTGGCGCTTTCGCCGAAGACTGTGGCGATGTCACGATCGCCGAGATGAACTGGGCTTCGGCCTCTCTTCTGGCGAATGTCGATGCGATCATCCTCGAAGAAGGCTATGGTTGCGATGTCGAGCTGATCAGCGGCGACACGACACCCACGTTCACCTCGATGAACGAAAAAGGCGAACCGGATCTGGCCCCTGAACTTTGGGTTAATGCCGTCCGCGAACCGCTTAATGCGGCCATTGAAGAAGGTCGGATGCTTTCTGCCCTTGAAGGCCCGATCACGGGTCTTGGCGAAGGCTGGTGGGTGACGAAGAAATTCATGGAAGACCACCCCGAGATCGATACGGTCGAGAAGATGCTCGAACACCCCGAGCTGGTGCCCTACATCGAAGATGAAGACAAAGGCGCCTTCATGGGCTGTCCTGCGGGCTGGGGCTGTCAGCTTGCCAATGCGAATATGTTCCGTGCATTCGACATGGAAGAAAAAGGCTGGGTTCTGGTTGATCCGGGTTCATCCGCCGGTCTCGACGGGTCTATCGCCAAGGCTGTGGAGCGTGACGAGCCGTGGTTTGGCTACTACTGGTCTCCGACTGCGGTCATCGGCAAATACGACCTGCAAATGCTGCCGTTCGAGGCAGAGTGGGCCGGCACCGAGAACTGGGACGGCTGTATGGTGAAATCCGTTGACGAATGTGCCGATCCGCAACCGTCGAGCTGGACTGAATCCGTAGTGCACTCTGTGGTGACTGCCGAGTTTGCCGAAGAGAATGCTGTCGCGATGGGCTATCTCGCGAAACGCGTAGTTCCGGGTGATGTGGTCAATGCGATGCTCGTTTATATGAACGACAATCAGGCCACCGGTGAGGATGCCGCTTACGAATTCCTCGCGACCAAAGAAGATATCTGGACCCAGTGGGTGCCTGAAGATGTCGCCGAAAAGGTGAAAGACGCCCTTTGATGGCAGCTTTCTGAATTTCGGAGGGGGTCGCATCAAAGCTGGTGCGGCCCCCACGCAGTTTAGCGGATTTCGTGACGCCTGTGGGATACAGGTTGCCAAAATTCGCCCTGCATGGAGACATTATCCGGCGTGTTCTCGTGAACCTGTGTCAAGGTGGATGGGAAACGTCATGGCACAAGGACATCATATATGGACTGGCTTATTGAATTTCCGTCGCTTGGTCGACGAGATCTTTCGGCCCTGCGGCAATCTGTTGATGAAGGCTTCCGCACCTTCTCTCGCGCTTTCGGGGACAATCTCGAAGCATTCTTCTCCCCCCTTCTCAAATTTCTGATCTGGTTCGAAAACCTGCTGACCAATGCGCCATGGCCTCTGGTTATCGCGGCGATTGCGCTTCTGGCATGGCTGGGTGCGCGGAGCTGGAAAATCACCGTCGGAACCATCTTTGCCTTTCTGGTGATCGGATATTTCGGCATGTGGGAAGACACGATGGCCACGCTGGCTATGATCTCGGTGGCGACCTTTGTCTGTATTACGGTGGGCATTCCCATCGGCATCCTGATGGCGCGGTCCAACATCGCGCAGCGGATCGTCACCCCGATCCTTGATATCATGCAGACCATCCCGTCTTTTGTTTACCTCATCCCTGTGGTGATGCTTCTGGGCATCGGCAAGGTGCCGGGGCTTCTGGCCGTGTGCATCTATGCGCTTCCGCCTATCGTGCGTCTGACCAATCTGGGCATTCGCCTTGTGGACAAGGATGTTATGGAGGCCGCAGACGCCTTCGGAGCATCGGCACGGGAGAAACTCTTCGGCGTGCAGATTCCGCTGGCGCTTCCGAATATCTTCGCCGGTGTGAACCAGACGATCATGATGGCGCTGTCGATGGTGGTGATTGCTTCGATGATCGGCGTGAAGGGCCTCGGCACACCTGTGCTGCGCGCCATTTCCAACCAGTATCTTGCGCTGGGCCTGATGAACGGTCTCGCCATCGTGGCTTTGGCCATCATTTTTGACCGTGTGAGCCAGACCTACGGCAAACGCCTGCAAGCATATCGGGAGACTGGCCATGGCTGATCCTGTCACGACAGAGACCTCCACAGAGGTCAAAGTATCCATTCGCAATCTCTACAAGATTTTCGGGGATGCCCCGAAAGCCGCGCTGGAGCATGTGAAAGAGGGTATGACCAAACCCGAATTGATGGATCAGCACGGGCATGCTCTGGGGCTGAACAACATCAACCTCGACATCCCCGCCAAGGGGATTCAGGTGATTATGGGCCTGTCCGGTTCGGGCAAGTCCACCTTGATCCGTCACCTGAACCGCTTGATCGAGCCGACCTCCGGTGAAATCTGGGTTGATGGCGAGGACGTGCTGTCCATGTCACGCGATCAGTTGCGCGACCTGCGGCGGTTCAAAATGTCTATGGTGTTCCAGAAATTCGGCCTCCTGCCGCACCGCACCGTGTTGGAAAATGCGAAATACGGTCTGGAAATTCAGGGCGTAGCCGATGGCGAAGCCGATGTGCGCGCGCGCAAATGGCTGGATCGTGTGGGTCTCAACGGGTTTGAGGAGCAATACCCATCGCAACTCTCCGGTGGCCAGCAACAGCGCGTGGGCCTCGCCCGTGCCTTGGCGACGGATGCGGACATTCTGTTGATGGACGAAGCCTTCTCCGCGCTCGACCCGCTGATCCGCACGGACATGCAGTCGATCCTGCTCGAATTGCAGGAAGAACTGCACAAGACGATCATCTTCATCACCCACGATCTCGACGAGGCGCTCAACATTGCCGACTCGATTGCGATCCTGCGGGACGGGGAGATCATCCAGTCGGGCGATCCGCAGGACATCATCATGAAGCCCTCGGACGATTACATCACCGACTTCATTCGCGACATCAACCGCGCCAAGGTGGTGCGTATCCGCTCCATCTGTCGCAAGGGTGCGACGGGGCAGGGGGAGACGCTCAAAGGCAGCCTGTCGATCGAACAGGCCCTGCCCAAGCTGACCAAGGCACCGGATCACACCTGTCCTGTGGTGTCGATCTCTGGCGCGCCTTTGGGGGCGGTGTCTCTGGATGACGCCATCAATGCGCTCAAGCCGCTGGAAAGCGATAGCGACGACGAAGTGCGCTACGCCTGAGCGCGTCACCATCAAGAACGGTCTAAGGGCGGGGGAAACCCCGCCCTTTTCTTTTGTCTGGTGGATGCTGGTTTTTTGCGAGTCGGCAAAAGAGCGGGTGATTTTGTCTTCGGATGACAAAAACAGCGCCCTTCCCTAAGGGAAACCGCCCGCGACTCGCAGATTTCAGAGGCGAAAGGGGGCGATTCACCCGCGTGATTCCGGTGATTTGTGACGGTATTTCGTAAGAGGGGAGGGGAAAGCGCAAAATTCGGCTTTGAACGCTGCAAAAAACTTATGCGCGAAAGCCCGTAAAATAAGGCGTTTCGTAAGTTGAGTGCATGTTTTTTCACAAAACTTTCAAAGAATCGCTTGCGGGTTTTGATTGTTCGCCTTAGAACCCCCTTCACCGGCGGCGCAGACAGCGCGGACGGGACGCCAGATGGCACAGACGGAACAGGGTGACTGAGGTTACTGAGGGAAGTTTGGGTGATCTGACGGAGAAAATTTTGAGGTAGATCTGGGCGGGCGCGCCGTAAGTTAGGGCGCACTGGTCTGGTTTTTGTCTCGTGCTCTTTGAAATTGATAGATGAACGAAGAGATATGTGGGCGGTTTGGTCTTAACGACAAGAACGTCTGTATATCGCGCTCTTAGGGATTTCGGTCCTGATTATAGAGTGTCAGCTTCACTGTTTGTCGGCTTTCGGTGTCTTTGGATACT
>NZ_FORY01000005.1 GCF_900114135.1 Celeribacter halophilus | reverse complement strand
GTGGAGTTCCTTCACCTGCTCCTCATTGATCTCGGGATTCTTTCTGCCACCGCGTTCAAACACGCCGGAGGCGCCCTCAAAGAGCGCACGTTTCCATTGATGGATCATCGTCGGATGCACCCCGAACCGGCTTGCCAGCTCGGCGGCGGTCTCCTCACCCTTCAAGGCTTCCAGCGCGACCTTCGCCTTAAATTCAGGCGCATGTTGTTTGCGTTTCGACATCTCTGATCTCCTTTTCGTCGAAGATCAGCAGACTGCAAATCGTAGCTTACGTCACTGTCCGAATTTCGGGGGGTAGCTCAGTCGAGGATTTGCCCGGGTAGTAAGTCTGCGCGTTTGTTCGGTAAAAACTTCATGAAATCGGCCAATACCCTCGGTGTGCGGGCCGATGCAGACGATGAATGGGCTGACCGCATTCTCTTTGCAGAACATGGGCAGGTTGGTCGGAGTGTGGCACTTGCCAAAGAGATCCTCCGGGATGCCGTTACCCGCAAGCGTGATGAGCTTTCCCTCCAGCACGCTGAACGTGTGTTCAGGAAATCAAAGCCGGGCCTCGACATGACACCGTTTCATTCAGCGGAGTGGGATGTAGTGAAATCTGAGCTGACTGCCATCGGATGGGGGCAGTGATGACCCTTTGGCCCACGCTCCCTTTCGACTCGGAAGAAACGCTGCTGTCCTATGCCGACCGGTTGGCCATGATGCACACTGGTTGGGGCATGGGGCGGCTCCTCAAGGATTTCGGGATCAACGTCGAGCACTTCACGTCAGGCCGTGAAGAAGCCGTTGCGGCATTTGCGGAGGGAGTAGGGCTTCCCTTTGAAGATATCCAGCGGACTTCTGTTCGTACGTTGCCGTGGGGAGGATCTTTCCGCAGTGAGCCGATTTCGAAAGGATTTCTCTCTCCTCAGGTGGCCTGCTATTGCCCTGCATGTCTGGAGGAAGACGGGCAGCGGTCAAGGCATAAGTTTCGGCTGCTCTGGGGCTTTCATCATGTGGTTCGGTGCGATCGTCACAATGTTTGGCTGACACAAACCCCGCAGACCAAGGCGAACAATATGCGCGTGGCTCTTGGAGATGCACCTATGGGGGAAAGGGTGGCTGCCACTGCTGAAACTCCGGCGTATCTGTCCTGGCTTCGGGAGCGCGTCCACGGACATGGCAGTCCCAATGATAAATGGCTGGCGGAACAGACCATTGAACAGGTTTTGACCGCGTCTGAAATGCTGGGTTGTGTCCTCGAGCATGGCCATAAGGTCACGCCCAAGAAGCTTTCTTTGCCGCAGACTGAGGAGGCTACGGATATCGGTTTTTCGATCTATGGCGAGGGGCCTGAGGCGATCACAGAGGCCTTGGACACCATCCGTGGCACATCACCCGCCAAGGCTGTTCAGGCGGGCCCCTTGGCATATTATGGGAAGCTCTTTGATTGGCTTGATCGCCGCTGCAATAAGATTGACCCTGGTCCGATCCGTGATCTCTTGCGTGACCACATTGTGAAGCATTCGGCCGTGGAGCCCGGCACAATGGTTCTTGGTGTCGAAATCACCGAGCGCCGGTATCATACTCTTTCCAGCTTGTCCGAGGCTGTTGGCGTCAAGCGGCCGCGCCTTTCACGCCTCTTAAAAAAGATGGGTGAGCTCCCTGCGGACGCCAGCGAAGTCGAAAGCGGGGGTATGGTGTTCGAGGCAGCCAGAACCGTGTCTCTGATTGAAGACTATAAAACCGCGATCTTGCTGAAGGACGTCCCCGAGTATCTCGGCGCCAGCAAACGTCAGGTGGAAAACCTGTATCGTCGGGGTATCCTTCAGCCGTTAATTCCCAGAACTGCTCGTGGCGCGGTTCGTCATGTCGTGTTCGGCAGGAAGCACCTTGATGAAATCCTGAAGCGGATTTCCGAGTTGCCGGATCTGGATGAAACGGAAGCTGGAAACTTCCATCCGATTTCTTATGCCTGCCAACGCGGGGCAGGATGCTTCGAAGATATCTTGGTAGACATTTTTGAAGGGCGCGTTTCCGGGTTTCGCAATCGTGACCAATTCGGCATCGGCTCTATCTACGTTGATGTAAGCTCTTTAGTTGCCACGAAAAAATCGGCATAGTTCATATGACAATTTTCAATTACCAAGTCCGCCTCGGCGGACTTTTTTTATTGTTATTTTTATGCGTTTCGCGAGATCTTACCCCGATTTTCGCGGTATCCTTGCTCCGAGTTGAAAGAGGAAAAATGTAACCTACTGTTTCCAAATCGTTTTTAGATCTCTCTCTAGACAACTTCGCCCCGTTTCACAGAGGCCTATCCCCTCAACCTGTCGTCTGCCGGCTTGCAATAAAGGCCTGTGAAGTCTATACGCCCCCGGTGGACTCGTCTGTCCATGAGAATCAACATTTATACGCCGCGTTTGCCCGCTCCGTCGCTGGAGGGCATATCCGGCAAGGAGAAGCGACATGAAATTGCATGAACTGCGCGACAACGAAGGCGCAACCAAGAAACGCATGCGCGTTGGCCGTGGCCCGGGTTCGGGCAAAGGTAAAATGGGTGGCCGTGGTATCAAAGGTCAGAAATCCCGTTCCGGTGTAGCGATCAAAGGCTACGAAGGCGGGCAGATGCCCCTCTACCAACGTCTTCCGAAGCGCGGCTTCAACAAGCCGAATGCCAAGAAATACGCGGTTGTGAACCTCGGCCTGATCGAGAAATTCATCGAAGCTGGCAAGCTTGACGCTGCCAACGTGACCGAAGATACGCTCGTGGCGTCCGGTCTGGTGCGTCGCAAGCTCGACGGCATCCGTGTTCTGGCGAAAGGCGAGGTCAAATCCAAACTGACCATCTCCGTCACCGGCGCATCGAAATCCGCGATTGAAGCTGTTGAAAAAGCAGGCGGCTCGCTCACTGTGGTCGCAAAGGCCGAAGCGGCAGCCGAATAAGACTTGTGACGAGGGGCGCGGCCCCTTACATCAGGTTTGAGTTTTCCAAGCGCCGCCCCCCGGAAAGCCGGACGGGCGGCGCTGACGTGAATAGAGAGACCATATGGCATCCGCAGCAGAACAAATGGCAGCGAACCTCGACTGGGGCACCCTCGGGAAAGCCAAAGAGCTTCGCCAGCGTATCATTTTCACCGTCGGTCTTTTGATCGTATACCGTCTCGGCACCTATATTCCGGTGCCCGGCATTGACGGCAATGCGCTCAAGGACTTCATGGATCAGGCAGCTTCCGGCATCGGGGGCATCTTGTCGATGTTCACCGGCGGCGCATTGGGGCGGATGGGTATCTTTGCCCTCGGCATCATGCCTTACATCTCCGCCTCCATCATCGTGCAGCTTTTGACCTCGATGGTGCCTTCGCTTGAGAATCTCAAGAAAGAGGGTGAAGCGGGTCGTAAGAAGATCAACCAGTATACCCGCTTCGGCACGGTCGCTCTGGCGCTGTTCCAGGCCTATGGTCTCGCGGCCTCTCTGGAGGCGGGCAACCTTGCCCATGATCCGGGCTGGTATTTCCGCGCCGGTGTGGTCATCACGCTGGTGGGCGGCACCATGTTCCTGATGTGGCTCGGTGAGCAGATCACCAACCGCGGCATCGGCAACGGCATTTCGCTGATCATCTTCGTCGGTATTGTCGCCGAGATTCCGGGCGCTCTGGCCCAGTTCTTTGCCTCGGGCCGCTCCGGTGCGATCTCTCCGGCGGTGACGCTGATCGTCCTTGTGATGATCGTGGCGGTGATTGCCTTTGTGGTCTTTATGGAGCGCGCGCTGCGCAAGGTGCATATCCAGTATCCGCGCCGCCAGCAGGGTATGAAGATCTATGATGCGCAATCCTCGCACCTGCCGATCAAGGTGAACCCGGCGGGCGTGATCCCGGCGATCTTTGCCTCGTCGCTTCTGTTGCTGCCGACCACCATCGCGACCTTCTCCGGTCAGGCCGATGTCGGTCCGGTCATGTCCACGATCCTCGCCTATTTCGGGCCGGGTCAACCGCTTTACTTTGTGTTCTTCACGGCGATGATCGTCTTCTTCGCCTATTTCTACACCGCCAACGTCGCCTTCAAAACGGAAGACGTGGCCAAGAACCTGAAGAACCAGAACGGTTTCATTCCCGGCATCCGTCCGGGGAAGAAGACCGAGGAGCACCTCGACTATATCGTTGCACGTCTCCTCGTTATCGGGTCCGCCTATCTGGCCGCAGTCTGTCTGCTGCCGGAAATCCTGCGGAGCCAGTTTGCCATTCCCTTCTATTTTGGCGGGACTTCGGTGCTGATTGTGGTATCTGTTACGATGGACACCATTCAGCAAGTTCAGTCTCACCTGCTGGCACACCAGTATGAGGGGCTGATCGAGAAATCTCAGCTGCGTGGGAGGAAGCGCAGCAAAAGAGGGACAGCAAGACGATGAATATTATTCTGCTTGGACCGCCGGGCGCGGGCAAGGGAACTCAAGCGCAACGCCTCGTGGAGGAGCGTGGTATGGTGCAGCTTTCCACCGGTGATATGCTGCGTGCGGCACGGACTTCCGGCACGGAGATGGGCAAGAAAGTCGCCGCCGTGATGGATGCGGGCGAACTCGTCACCGACGAGATCGTGATCGGCCTGATCGAAGAGAAGCTCAAAGACGGCAACGACGCCGGTTTCATCTTCGACGGTTTCCCGCGCACTCTGGCGCAGGCTGACGCTCTAAACGAGCTTCTCTCCCGCAACGGGGTGCAGCTTGATGCGGTGGTTCAGCTTGAGGTCGATGACGACACTCTGGTCAAACGGATCGTCAACCGCGCGGCCGAGGCTGTCGCTGCAGGCAAGGAAGCCCGCGCAGACGACAACGAAGAGAGCGTCAAAATCCGCCTGATGGAATATTACAAAAAGACCTCTCCGCTGATTGGCTACTATTATGCCAAAGGCGACCTGAAAACGGTCGACGGTCTGCAAAGCATGGACGAGGTCGCTGCGGACATCGCCAATGCTCTTTCTTGACAACACAGCTGTCTCACTGAACCGGCGTAAAAACCGGTATTTCAGGAGGCAGCTGACCAAACTGAAAGAGGGCCAGCTTGATCCAAGGGATTGGCAGGCCCTCTGTCTTGGGCAATCCGACACACCTAAAGCGGTGTATGTCCCGATCCCCAAAGCCGCCAACACATCTATTCGCACCGCACTCAAGCCGTGTTTCGGTTTGGCTTCTGTTGATGTCGAGAACATTCATCAGGACGAACGGATCGACAAACGCAGCTTGAAAGAGAGTCTTTCGGTTGCCGCAGATGATGCCTACGTTTTCACTGTGGTGCGCCATCCTGCCGAGAGAATTTATTCTACTTACAAGAATAAGTTGGGTTGGTTTGAGCCCAAACACCGTTTCAAGATCAAGAAACGTTTTGGTCATGCAAGTAATTTGGGAATTTCTCGCGGCGTCAGTTTTGAAGCTTTTATGGAAAAGCTTTGCGCCACGCCTGCATGGCTCATGGATTGTCACTTTGCGCCTCAGGTGGATTTGCTGGCATACGCGCTTGAGGATTCGAGGCTGAAAATCTTCCACATGGAATCTCTCGCGGATGCGTGGCCGCAAATTGTGAGTGATGTCGAGGCGCATTGCGGGATCGCGCCTGACCGCAATCTGGCGGTCCTCAATCGCTCCGAAAAACCGACGCAGCCGTTTACCCCCCAAGAGAAGAGAATGATTGAATTCTTGTTTCGGGAGGACTTTGAGACTTTCGGATACGGTTGGTAATATTCGATACGATCGCGGGGTGGGGCAGGGTGCTTGCGCACAAAAGGCGGTCCCCGAAAACGCCGGTTCGAGAAGTGTGACGGGTGAAAATCACATCATTTCGACATCGGATATGCCCGCAATGCTCCCAAGGGCTTGACCCTCCGGCGATTCGCCTCTATGGCACACCATCCCTTAGGGACACCAGAATCGTAAACAGGCCGTTCGCAATTATAATGGTCTGATTCGATCATCACCTGAATTCAGCTGCGGCTCGCCGGCTTTGCCCTGCGAGCCTCCGTTGTGAAAAAAGGTTCCGGAGTTACGGAACCGCAACGAAAGGAAAATAACGTGGCACGTATCGCCGGCGTAAACATCCCGACTGCGAAGCGCGTTCCCATCGCGCTCACCTACATCACGGGCATTGGCAACACTTCCGCCAAAGCCATCTGCGAAGCTGTTGGCATCGACATGACCCGTCGCGTCAACGAGCTGTCTGACGCCGAAGTTCTCGCCATCCGTGAGCACATCGACGCCAACTACACCGTGGAAGGCGATCTGCGCCGTGAAGTTCAAATGAACATCAAGCGTCTCATGGACCTCGGCTGCTACCGCGGCCTGCGTCACCGTCGTAACCTTCCGGTTCGCGGTCAACGTACCCACACCAACGCTCGCACCCGCAAAGGCCCCGCTCGGGCTATTGCTGGCAAGAAGAAGTAAGGGGAGAACCGACCAATGGCACGCGATACCCGTCGTACAACAAAGAAGAAGGCTTCCAAGAACATCGCCGCAGGCGTTGCTCACGTGAACTCTACCTTCAACAACACCAAAATCCTGATCTCCGACGTGCAGGGCAATGCGATCTCCTGGTCCTCTGCTGGCACCATGGGCTTTAAAGGCTCGCGGAAATCCACACCTTACGCTGCCCAGATGGCTGCGGAAGATGCTGGTAAAAAAGCTCAGGACCACGGTGTCAAAACTCTCGAAGTCGAAGTTCAGGGCGCTGGCTCTGGCCGTGAGTCCGCGCTGCGTGCGCTGGCCGCGATCGGCTTGAACATCACGTCCATCCGTGACGTGACCCCGATTGCCCACAACGGCTGCCGCCCTCCGAAGCGTCGCCGCGTGTAATCGACTGTAAGATTTCTGGATCGCGGGTGTTCTCTCCCGCGGTCCGTTTTGCGTTTTAGAGACCCCTCGGGCGTTCTCTCGCTTTAGGACATGGGCGCGAGAACAAGAATGGAGGCACTAGCATGATCCACAAAAATTGGGCCGAGCTCATTAAACCGCAACAGCTGGACGTTAAGCCGGGCAATGAGCCTGCACGTCAAGCGACCATTGTTGCCGAACCGCTCGAGCGCGGCTTCGGTCTGACTTTGGGTAACGCGCTGCGGCGCGTGTTGATGTCGTCGCTTCAGGGCGCGGCCATCACCTCTGTGCAAATCGATAATGTTCTGCACGAGTTCTCTTCTGTTGCTGGTGTCCGCGAAGACGTCACCGACATCATTCTGAACCTCAAAGGCGTCTCTCTGCGCATGGAAGTTGAAGGGCCGAAGCGTCTTTCCATCTCCGCCAAAGGGCCGATGATTGTGACTGCGGGGGATATTTCCGAATCCGCAGGCATCGAGGTTCTGAACAAGGATCACGTGATCTGCCACCTCGACGATGGTGCCGATCTGTTCATGGAACTCACCGTGAACACCGGCAAGGGTTACGTTTCTGCCGACAAGAACAAGCCGGAAGATGCGCCGATTGGCCTGATCCCGGTCGATGCGATCTATTCGCCAGTCAAAAAAGTGTCCTATGACGTGCAACCGACCCGCGAAGGTCAGGTGCTTGATTATGACAAGCTGACGATGAAAATCGAAACAGACGGTTCCGTGACTCCGGAAGATGCTGTGGCATTCGCTGCGCGTATTCTTCAGGATCAACTGGGCATCTTCGTCAACTTCGACGAGCCGGAATCGGCTGGTCGTCAGGAAGAAGACGACGGTCTCGAGTTCAATCCGCTGCTTCTCAAGAAAGTGGACGAGCTGGAACTTTCCGTGCGTTCGGCAAACTGCCTCAAGAACGACAACATCGTCTACATCGGCGATCTCATCCAGAAAACCGAAGCCGAGATGCTGCGCACTCCGAACTTCGGTCGCAAGTCGCTCAACGAGATCAAAGAGGTTCTGTCCGGTATGGGTCTGCACCTCGGTATGGATGTCGAAGAGTGGCCGCCTGAGAACATCGAAGATCTGGCGAAGAAATTCGAAGACCAGTTCTGATCTGAATATCTGGGGGTCGGGGGAAAAGTCCGACGTTTGTCCGACAAAAGTCCGACAGTTTTCCGACCCTCAAATCCGGGCCTTGTGCCCGAAACGACCCGGGCATCTTGCCCCAAGGAGAGTGGCTGACACGCATCGGCTGCCAGACAAAGCAAAACACGCTATAGGAGATAGAAAATGCGTCATGCTAAAGGTTACCGCCGCCTGAACCGGACCCACGAACACCGCAAAGCGATGTTCTCCAACATGGCCGGCTCGCTCATTGAGCACGAACAAATCAAAACCACGCTGCCCAAAGCCAAAGAGCTCAAGCGCATCATGGACAAGCTGATCACCCTTGGCAAACGTGGCGATCTTCACGCCCGTCGTCAGGCTGCTGCCCAGCTGAAACAAGACAAAGACGTTGCGAAACTCTTTGAAATCCTCGGCCCGCGTTACGCAGAGCGCAACGGTGGTTACACCCGCGTTCTCAAAGCCGGTTTCCGTTATGGTGACATGGCGCCGATGGCGATCATCGAGCTGGTTGACCGTGATCCGGCTGCGAAAGGTGCTGCTGACAAAGCTCGCCTCGAAGCTGAAGACGCGGCAATGGCCGAAGAAGACTAAGAGCTTCTGTCAGATCTATGTGAAAGCCCCGCTCAGCGGGGCTTTTTTCTTTGTAACACTAGGAATGTTCGTCGTATCTTGCGGGGCTGCGCTCGATGGGTGTGTCGCCAAGTTTTTGTATTCATTGGATATAATTCAACTTTAAAGATATTTGTGGTTTTTTTATCCGGTTCCATTAATGTGATTTTCCAAAATTGATACTCTGGTTTAATTTTATGGGCTATGATCGCCTGTAGGTTGTTGATCCTTTGCGGAAGAATGAATTTCTGGATGTCAGACACTACGGAACTTAATCGTCAGTTTGCTCAATTGAGAGCGATGTCGCCTGCCGGTTATTCGGTCGGGCTGCACATCCGTTTCGCGGCACCACTTGTCGCGGAGTCAACCTATGATCCAAAGTGGCTCGACCATTACGCGGTCAATGCCTATGCCTTGCGTGATCCCTTGATTGCTTGGGGGTTGAGCTGCGAAGGTGCTGTGAGGTGGAGCGAGATCGCGTTGCCTGACCCCTTCGACATATGGCGGGAGGCGGCTGATTTCGGTCTGAACTTCGGGGTGGCTGTGTCCTGCGGTTCGATCCAGTCACGGTCTATTGTCGGGTGCGCGCGTTCTGATCGTGAGTTTGCCGATCAGGAGATTGACAAGATCGCCACGGTGGTACGCACGCTGCATCAAATAACGGAGCCGAAAACCGATTTGACGCAGGCGCAGATTCAGGCACTTCGCTGTATTGCGGGCGGAGACCGCCATGCCGCAGCCGCCGCCAAACTGGGAATTTCCGAAAGCGCGCTCAAGGCCCGTCTCGTCTCCGCGCGTGAACGCCTCATGGCCCGCACGACTTCGGAGGCCATCCAGAAAGCCATCGAAATCAGGCTGTTATAAGCGCAGGTCTCTACGTGTAGCATCAAATGCGTCCGCTCGTCGCTATCGGGTCATACGGAGGCGTGCGCAGGTCTGTAAAACGCGGTTCTTTCGCATCCGACCCCTTCCTTATGGGCGGTGCTCGGCGTAGTCTGCGACCTATGGCTGACCTGTTTTCAAAAGATGATCCCGTCACGGAACCGAGCATGGCGCATCGACCGCTTGCGGACCGCTTGCGCCCGAAACATCTCTCCGAAGTGATCGGTCAGACGCAGGTGCTTGGCCCGGATGCGCCCTTGGGCGTGATGTTGGCCTCTGGGTCTTTGTCCTCTATCATTTTCTGGGGGCCGCCCGGCGTGGGAAAGACCACCATTGCACGGCTTCTGGCGGATGAGACCGATCTGCATTTCGTGCAAACCTCCGCGATTTTCTCTGGCGTTCCGGAACTGCGTAAAGTGTTCGAGGCGGCCAAGATGCGGCGTGCGAACGGGCAGGGGACGCTCTTGTTCGTGGACGAAATCCACCGTTTCAACAAAGCTCAACAGGACAGTTTCCTGCCGCATATGGAAGACGGCACCATCCTTTTGGTCGGGGCGACGACGGAGAACCCCTCTTTCGAACTGAACGCCGCTGTCCTGTCGCGCTCGCAGGTCATGGTGCTCACCCGCCTGTCACATGAGGATCTGGACGATCTTGCCCGCCGTGCAGAGGGTGAGCTTGGCAAGGATCTGCCCTTGACCGAAAGCGCCCGATCCGCGCTGTTCGAGATGGCGGATGGCGACGGGCGCACGCTTTTGAACCTGATCGAACAGATCGCGGCATGGAAAGTGTCGGCCCCTCTGGAGGCGGAGCAGCTTGGCAAGCGTCTGATGCGTCGTGCGGCGAAATACGACAAATCGGGGGACGAGCATTACAATCTCATATCCGCGCTGCATAAATCCGTGCGCGGGTCCGATCCGGATGCGGCGCTTTACTGGTTCAACCGGATGCTGGAGGGCGGCGAAGACCCGCGCTACCTGGCCCGCCGCCTGTTGCGTATGGCGGTCGAGGACATCCAGCTTGCCGACCCGCAAGCCCATACAATCGCGCTTCATGCGTGGGAAACCTATGAACGTCTGGGCTCTCCCGAAGGGGAGCTGGCCTTGGCGCAGGCGGTGGTCTATCTGGCGCTGGCACCCAAATCCAACGCGGTCTACACGGCCTTCAAAGCCTCTCGCGAAGCCGCACGCAAAACCGGCTCGGAGCCGCCGCCCAAACACATCCTGAACGCACCGACCAAGCTCATGTCGGAGCAGGGCTATGGCGCGGGCTATGCCTATGACCATGATGCCGAGGATGCGTTTTCGGGCCAGAACTTCTTCCCCGACACCCTGCCGCGCACGCAGTTTTACAAGCCGGTGGAGCGCGGTTTCGAACGCGACCTGTCGAAACGTGTCGCCTATTTCGACAAACTGCGTGAAAGCCGCAAGACCTCCGGCAAAACTTGACATTTTGGACCCCGACCCGCATGGCAGGACGCGAAATGGAGAGACGGATATGACCCCCTTGATACAGGTTGCTCTGGGCGGCGCGCTTGGTGCGACGGCCCGCTATTTGACCGGCAACGCTATGGCGCGACTGCTGGGCAAGGATTTCCCGTGGGGGACGCTGACGGTGAACTTTCTTGGTTCTTTCCTGATGGGTGTGGTCGTGGTGGTGCTGGCCCATGAGAACGGCAACAAATTCGCGCCCCTTCTGATGACGGGCATGTTGGGCGGGTTCACGACCTATTCAGCTTTTTCCTTAGATGCGATGACAATTTTTGAACGTGGCGAGTATGGTCTCGCGAGCGTCTATGTTATTGGAACACTAATTCTTGCCCTCGGCGGTATCGCCCTCGGCCTTTATTCCGCACGGAGTTTTTACGCATGAGCCGGGTTCAGATGATCACCATTGGCGACGACCAGCCGGAGCAGCGCCTTGATCGCTGGTTCCGCAAAATGTTTCCGCAACTGACGCAGGGCAACATCGAGAAGATGTGCCGCAAGGGCGAGATTCGTGTCGATGGGGCGCGGGCGAAATCCAATACGCGGGTTGGGCCGGGCATGGAAATCCGTGTGCCGCCGCTGCCCGATGAAAACGCGCCCAAGCCCAAGCGCGACATGATCATCACCGCGTCGGATGCGAAGATGATGCGCGATGCGGTGCTGTATCAGGACGACCATATCATCGTGATCAACAAGCCTGCCGGGCTGCCGACACAGGGTGGTTCGAAACAGACCCGCCATGTGGATGGTCTGTCGGAGGCGCTGCGCGGCGATTATGACGAAAAGCCGCGTCTTGTGCACCGGCTGGACAAGGACACCTCCGGCGTTCTGGCGCTGGCGCGGACCCCTGCGATGGCGTCGAAACTTACCGAGGCCTTCCGTCACAAGAACACGCGCAAGATCTACTGGGCGCTCGTCGCCGGTGTGCCTGTGCCTTATCTTGGCGAAATCAAATACGGTCTCGTCAAAGCACGCGGGCGCGGCAAGAGCGGTGAGGGCGAAAAGATGATCGCCGTTCACCCGCGCGACATCAATTCAACCGAGGGCGCGAAGCGGGCGCATACGCTCTATGCCACGCTCTACCGTGTCGGATCGCGGGCCTCTTGGGTGGCGATGGAGCCGATCACGGGCCGCACGCACCAGCTGCGCGCGCATATGGCGGAGATCGGGCATCCGATCATCGGAGACGGGAAATACGGCGGTTCGGGGCAGGAAAACCTCGGTGACGGTTGGGGCGCGCAACTGGGTGGCATCATCTCCAAGAAGCTGCACCTGCATGCGCGTAGTCTGACCTTTGAGCATCCTGTGACGCGCAAGGTGGTCACGGTGACCGCCCCCCTGCCGGATCACATGGCGCACAGTTGGGACACGTTCGGCTGGACCGAAGACCTCGCGGCGGATGATCCGTTCAAGGAGTTGCGTGGATGAAACTCGTCATTTTTGACGTGGACGGAACGCTGGTGGACAGTCAGGCGCATATCATCGCGTCGATGGCGGCGGCCTTTGCCGAGGCAGATGTGCCGATGCCGGAGCGCGAGACGATTCTCTCGATTGTTGGCCTGTCTTTGCCGATGGCGATGCGGGAGCTGGCGCCGGAGGTGGATGAGACCACGCTCGGACGCATGATCGACGCCTATAAAGCCACGTTCCAACATCTCCGCATGGCGCAGGGGGCGGCGGCCTCGCCGCTGTATGACGGTGCGGAAGACACCGTGCGCCGGTTGGGGGCGCGTGACGATGTGATGTTGGCGATTGCCACAGGGAAAAGCCGACGGGGGCTGACCGCTTTGATGGCGGGTTGGGATTTTGCCGACCTCTTCATGTCCACGCAAAGTGCCGATGATCACCCGTCGAAGCCGCACCCGTCGATGGTGATGACCTGTCTGATGGATTGCGGTGTGTCTGCGCAAGATGCAGTGGTGATCGGAGATACGACCTTTGATATGGAAATGGCCCGTGCCGCACAGGTGCCATCGATTGGCGTGCGCTGGGGCTATCACGGGCAGGAGGCGCTGTTGAGTGCCGGAGCGCGGACTGTGTTGGACCGCTTCGACCAACTTGATGCGGCGCTGGACGAGATTTGGAAGGATTGAGACGTGGCGGAGTGGGCAGCAAAGAGATTCTGGAAAGAGACCAAGGTCACTGAGGTGCAGGAGGGGCCGCAGACGGGGTTTGAAGTCCATCTCGACGGTCGGCCCGTGCGGACACCTGCCAAATCGCCGCTGATTCTGCCGACCAAGGCGCTGGCAGAGATGGTTGCCTCGGAATGGGAGGCGCAGGTGGATGTGATCGATCCGAACACCATGCCCGCAACCCGTGGCGCCAATGCCGCGATCGACAAGGTCATGATCCAGCACGGCGAAGTGGCCGATATGCTCGCGGAATACGGCGACAGCGACCTTTTGTGCTACCGCGCCGAGCATCCGCAGGAACTCGTGTTGCGGCAAAACGAGCATTGGAATCCGGTTCTCGACTGGGCGGAAACGGCCTTGGGCGCACGTCTGGAGCCACGGACGGGTATTCTTCATGCGCCGCAATCCGAGGACGCGCTGTCGGTTCTGCGGCAAAAGACCCACGATTTTACCGCCTTTGAACTGGCGGCCTTTCACGATCTGGTCACCTTGTCGGGGTCACTGATTCTCGGTTTTGCGGTGACAGAAGAGCATCTGGACCCCGATACGGCATGGATCCTGTCCCGCGTGGACGAAACCTATCAGATCGAGCAATGGGGCGAGGACGAAGAGGCCGCCGAAGCCGCAGAGATCAAGCGTCAGAGCTTTGTTCAGGCAGCCCGATTTTACCGAGTGGTCAATTAAGAGGCGCTGCGCGTTTTCGGCCGAACAAAAGCCGCGCATAACTGCATTCTATTTGATCAAATGATGAGTTCCCATGCGTAATTGTGATCATGGCCTTGACGTTTTGGAATGAATCCTCCCAAACTAAGCTCATTGAAGGGGCAATTGCTCAATTCGATATCGCCCCCGGCTCCTAGGGAAGGGTCGGAAAGAAGCGTCGTCAACGGCGCACTATCAGGAAGAGGTAAATATGAAAAAATCCGTATTTCTTGGCGCGCTGACGCTGGCAGGTCTCGCTGCTGGTACGGCGATGGCTCAGGATTCGTCTACGCTCGCAGCTGTTAAAGAGCGCGGCGTTCTCAAATGTGGCGTCAACCCAGGCACGCCCGGCTTTGCTGCGCCGGATGCAAACGGTAAATTTGTCGGCTTTGACGTGGATGTCTGCCGCGCTGTTGCCGCTGCTGTGCTCGGGGATTCCGAAGCCGTAGAATACACCCCGCTGACCTCCGCCGTGCGCTTTACCGCGCTTGCTTCCGGCGAAGTGGACATGCTGGCCCGCAACACCACCTGGACGTTCTCGCGTGACGTTGACCTGAAAAACACCTTTGTTGGCGTCAACTACTATGACGGTCAGGGCTTCATGGTGCCGAAAGATCTCGGCGTTTCTTCCGCGAAAGAACTTGGCGGCGCAACCGTGTGTATCGAAACCGGCACCACGACCGAGCTGAACCTTGCCGACTATTTCCGTGTGAACAACATGGAATACGAACCGGTTCCGGTTGAAAGCTTCACCGAAGCACAGACACAGTTCCTTGCCGGTGCTTGTGACGTTTACACCACTGACGCGTCCGCTCTGGCCGCATCGCGTGCCTCTTTCGAGACACCGGACGACTATGTCGTTCTGCCGGAAATCATCTCCAAAGAGCCGCTCGGTCCGCTCGTGCGTCATGGCGATGACAACTGGGGCGACGTTGTGCGCTGGTCTTTGAACGCGATGATCGCGGCTGAAGAATACGGCGTGACCTCTGCCAATGCTGCCGAACTGGCCAGCGGCACAGACAACCCGGAAATCAACCGTCTTCTGGGTGTTGAAGGTGAACTGGGCGCGATGCTCGGCCTCGACAACGACTGGGCTCTGAACATTCTGACCCAAGTCGGCAACTACGGCGAAAGCTTCGAGAAGAACATTGGCGAGAACACTCCGGTGGGTCTGGCTCGTGGTCTTAACGCTCAGTGGACCGAAGGCGGCCTGATCTATTCGCCGCCCTTCCGCTAAGACCATATCAAGTGAAGGGCGCGGAACATTCCGCGCCTTTCGCCTTTTAGCCTTATTCACATCAAGACCATCTAACACGCGAACGGGGGCAACCCGGGCGGTGGTAGGGCTTATTCTGGGCAAACAGGGGACCGTCACTCATGACGACAGCGACAGACTCGCCGCAAGACCAAGGTTTTCGGCTCAGCCAGCTGATCTATGATACGCGCTATCGTGCCATCACCATTCAGGTGATCGCCATGATCGCATTCATGTTGATCGCGGCATTTCTCATTCGTAACACGATCATCAACCTCTCGGCCTTGGGCAAGGACATCGACTTCGGTTTCCTGTTCAACCGTGCAGCTTATGACATCAACCAGAAAATCATCCCCTATAGTTCTGACGACCCGCATTGGCGGGCGACTTTGGTGGGGCTGCTCAACACACTTTTGATCGCACTGCTCGGTTGTATCCTTGCCACGATCATTGGGGTGATTGCGGGCGTTTTGCGCCTTTCGAAGAACTGGCTGACCGCGAAGATCATGACATTCTATGTCGAGAGCTTCCGCAATATTCCGGTGCTTTTGTGGATTCTTGCCTTCATGGCGGTCTTGTCCGAAGCACTGCCGACCCCGCGTGCATTTCGTGGAGAGACACCATCGGCCTCTATGTGGCTCTGGGACAGTGTGGCTGTGACCAACCGCGGCACCTATGTGCCCTCTCCGATCTGGGGCGAAGGCTCGGTGTTTGTTGTCATCACCTTCCTGCTGTCGCTGCTGGGCATCTGGGCGTTCGGGAAATATGCCAAGCGCCGTTTTGAAGCGACCGGCGACATCCTCCCGAGTTTCTGGATCAAGCTGGCGATTTTCTTTGTGCCGACCGTGTTGGTCTATTTCCTGCTGGGCCGGCCTGTGACCCTGTCCTATCCGGAACTCAAGGGGTTCAACTTCTCCGGCGGGCTGCATATGCGTAACTCGATGCTGGCGCTGTGGTTGGCTCTGAGTTTCTACACCGGCTCCTTCATCGCGGAGATCGTACGTTCCGGTATTCTGGCGATTTCCAAAGGCCAGACTGAAGCCGCTTTCGCGCTCGGGCTTCGTCCATCGCGGACAATGAATCTCGTGATTCTGCCGCAGGCGCTGCGCGTCATCATTCCGCCGCTGATCTCGCAATATCTGAACCTGACCAAGAACTCTTCGCTGGCACTGGCCGTTGGCTACATGGACCTGCGTTCGACCTTGGGGGGGACGACCCTCAACACCACGGGGCGCGAGTTGGAATGTATGCTCCTGATGATGCTGATCTATCTGATCGTAAGCCTTTTCATCTCTTCGGGTATGAACGTTTACAACAAATCCGTGAAGCTGAAGGAGCGCTGAGATGAGCACGACAAAGTCCCTCTCCTATGTGCGCAAAGAAATCCTGGAACAGCAACCTGCGCCGCGCTCCCAAGTCGGGTTTACCCGCTGGGTGCGGGAGAACCTGTTCTCCGGGTGGTTCAATTCCATCCTGACACTGGTCTCGATTTTCGTGATCTACAAAGTTGCCGCCGCCGCATTGCCGTGGCTTCTGGGCGGCGTCTGGGACGCAAGTTCACTGGAAGAATGCCGCGCGGTTCTCAACGAACGGTTTGGCAACACCCATTATGCCTGTTGGGCCGTGATTACGGAACGCTGGAACCAGTTGCTCTACGGGTTCTACCCTGACACGGAATACTGGCGTGCAAATCTTGCCTTCTTCCTGATGCTGGCTTCTCTGGCGCCTGTCCTGTTCGACAAAATTCCGCGGAAAATGCTCTACCTGACTATGGCGTTTCCCTTTCTGCTCGTGTGGCTGGTCTGGGGCGGCACGCTCTGGGGGGTGATTTCGGTTGCGGCCGGTTTTGTTCTCGGTGGAGTGGCCTTCAAACTCGTGGACCGTTACGGCTCTATGGCGCTGTCTGCCATTGCGGCTGTGGTGGTCGCCGCGATCTGGTGGCTCTTTATCAGCCCCTCTGTGGTTGATGGGCTCAATGCATTCCTGCCTTTCGGGCACCTCCAAGAGGTCCAGAGCCGCGATCTTGGCGGGTTTATGATCTGTGTGATCATCGGCATCTCCGGCATCGCGCTCTCTCTGCCCATCGGCATCGTTCTGGCGCTGGGGCGTCAGTCGGACCTCTTCGTGGTCAAAACCATCTGCGTCGGGTTCATCGAGTTCATTCGCGGTGTGCCGCTGATCACCCTGCTGTTCACCGCATCGCTTCTGTTGAACTACTTCCTGCCTCCGGGCACGGCGTTCGATCTGACCTTGCGGGTGATCATCATGGTGACGCTCTTCTCCTCCGCTTATATGGCCGAGGTGATCCGTGGTGGTCTCGCGGCGCTCCCGAAAGGGCAATATGAGGCGGCTGACGCCTTGGGGCTCGATTACTGGAAAGCACAACGTCTGGTCATCATGCCGCAGGCGCTCAAGATCTCCATTCCGGGCATCGTGAACACGTTTATCGGCCTGTTCAAAGACACGACACTGGTGATGTTCATCGGCATCTACGACATGCTGGGGCTCTCGAATGCCATCCGCGCCAACTCGGCCTGGAACGGTATCTATTGGGAGCTGTTCATCTTTATCGGCCTCGTCTTCTGGATCTGCTGTTTCGCCATGTCCCGCTATTCTCAGTGGCTGGAGCGCAAGCTCCGCACCGACCATCGTTAAGAAAGGAGACCGGAAATGTCTCTCGCACAAGACCGCGCTATCGACCGTTCGAAACTGACCGTCTCCGACGAGGTGGCGATCCAGATCACGAACATGAACAAATGGTATGGAGAATTCCACGTTCTCCGTGACATCAACCTCACCGTGAACCGAGGCGAGCGGATCGTGATTGCGGGGCCGTCCGGCTCCGGCAAATCCACCATGATCCGCTGTATCAACCGGCTCGAAGAACACCAGAAGGGCAAGATCATTGTCGACGGGACCGAACTGACCTCGGACCTGAAAAACATCGACAAGATCCGCTCGGAAGTGGGCATGTGCTTTCAGCACTTCAACCTGTTCCCGCACCTGACCATTCTGGAGAACTGCACCCTTGCACCTATGTGGGTGCGCAAGACGCCGAAACGGGAAGCGGAGGAACTGGCGATGCACTTCCTCGAAAAGGTGAAAATCCCCGAGCAGGCGGACAAATACCCCGGTATGCTGTCAGGTGGCCAGCAACAGCGTGTGGCCATCGCGCGTTCGCTCTGTATGCAGCCGCGTATTATGCTCTTTGACGAGCCGACCTCCGCACTTGATCCGGAGATGATCAAGGAGGTGCTCGACACCATGATCGAACTGGCGGAAGAAGGGATGACCATGCTGTGTGTGACCCACGAGATGGGCTTTGCCCGTCAGGTCGCCAACCGCGTGATCTTTATGGACCAAGGTCAGATCGTGGAGCAGAACGAGCCTGAAGAGTTCTTCAACAACCCGAAATCCGAGCGGACCAAATTGTTCCTCTCGCAAATTCTCGGGCACTGAACGCCACGCTCTTAAAGACAAAGGCGCCTCTCGGGGCGCCTTTTTCATGTCTCCGCTTCGAGTTCTCGCGGGGTGGCAAAGTCAATCACCTCGTTTTCCCCGAACCGCGCCTGTTCCCAGTTATCCGCCTTCAGGTCGAAAACGGCGGTGGCCGCCGTCGGGTAGCGTAGGAAATCCGGATGAAGCGGCGGGTGAGAGGCAAAATCCGCTGCAAATTCCCCGATGCCGGGATTATGCGCGATGAGGAGCACGCAGTCCCCCGTTGCCTTTTTCAATGCACTCAGAATCCGATGTTCGGAGGCGAGGTAGAGCGCGTCCAAAACGGTCGTGTTCGGGCATAGGCCCAGCCCGCGCGTCACCCGATCCAAAGTCTCGCGGGTGCGGATTGATGAAGAGAGAAGCACCTGATCGGGGATGTAGCCCTTGGTTTTCAACCAAGCGCCCATTGTCACCGCATTGCGTTGGCCGCGTGCATTAAGTGGGCGGTCAATATCGTCCAGACGCGGATCGTCCCATCCCGATTTGGCATGGCGCATCAGGATCAGGCGAGGCATCAGACTGTCTTTGCCGTAGGTTTCACACGCGGCTGCGTGTCGCGGATGAGCGAGCCCGCCCCATGTTCCGTGTAAAGCTCCAGAAGGCAGGCATTGGGCGCGCGCCCGTCAAGGATGACCACCGCCCGCACCCCGTCGCGCAGTGCATCCAGCGCGGTCTGGGTTTTGGGGATCATACCACCGGCGATAACGCCCGCTTCGGTCAAATCCTTGATCTGCTGCGACGACAGGCAGGTGAGCACCTCGCCATTGGCATCTTTCACGCCGGAGACATCGGTCAGAAGCAAAAGTCGGTCCGCGTGGAGTGCACCCGCAATGGCACCGGCCGCCGTGTCGCCGTTTACGTTAAAGGTTTCCCCGTCACGTCCCGCACCTACGGGGGCAATCACCGGAATCAGGTTCTCTTCGCCAAGCTCATGGACAATCGAAGGGTCCATCGCCACCGGCGCGCCGACAAAACCGAGTTCGGGGTCGGCCTGTTCACAGACCATCAGATTGGCATCCTTGCCGGAAATCCCGATGGCGCGGCCACCCTGAGAATTGATGGCCTGCACAATGCGTTTGTTCACAAGACCGGAGAGCACCATCTCGACCACTTCGACGGTGGCCTTGTCGGTCACGCGTTTGCCGTTCACGAAACTGCTCTCAATTCCGAGTTGTCCGAGCATCTTGTTGATCATGGGGCCGCCGCCATGGACGACCACAGGTTTCACGCCGACCTGCTGCATCAGCACCACATCGCGGGCAAAACTCTCCATGGCTTCATCAGATCCCATGGCGTGCCCGCCGAGCTTGATCACGACGGTCGCCCCCTCATATCGCTGCAAATAGGGCAGCGCTTGGGATAGGGTACGGGCGGTCGCGATCCAGTCTCTGTTCATGTCTTGCTTCTTCATGTTCGGAATTCCAGACGAGGTTTGACCCTCAATACAGGGTTCCGCGCGTGTCGCCAAGCAGACTTGCGACATCATCGTTTTCGCCAGAGCCACCCGCAAACGTTTGAGACATGTTTGCGGGCGTGGCTTCAGACGAGTGTGGCGATCACCGCACGCAACACATCGACGCCCCAGCCTTTTTCCGAGGAGGTGACAATCAGCTCGGGGTAGGCCGCGGGGTGTTTGGAGACCGCCTGGCGGACTTGTGCGATGACTTTTTCGCGTTCCTGTTCCTTGACCTTGTCTGCCTTGGTCAGCACGACCTGAAATGTCACGGCGGACTTGTCGAGGCGTGTCATGATCTCTTCGTCAACGTCTTTCACGCCGTGCCTGCTGTCGATCAGGACGAAGGCGCGGCGCAAGGTGGCGCGGCCAGACAGGTATGCTTTGAGCAATCGCTGCCATTTCTCAACCGTTTTCACAGGGGCTTTGGCAAAGCCGTAGCCGGGAAGGTCGACGAGATAGTGGCTGTCCGCGCAGGTGAAAAAGTTGATTTCCTGCGTCCGGCCCGGTGTGTTCGAGGCGCGTGCCAGAGCCTTGCGGCCCGTGAGCGCGTTGATCAGGGAGGATTTCCCGACGTTCGAGCGGCCCGCAAAGCAGACCTCCAACCGGTCGGCGGGGGGCATGCCGTCCATAGCGACGACGCCTTTGAGAAATTCGGTTTCGCCAGCAAACAGCAAGCGGCCCTTTTCAAGGGCCGCTTCATCTGGTTCAGCGATGGGGAATGGTAGATCCATCGGTTTCACGCCTTGTTCAGGCGTCCTTTTTCTTGAGCCTGAGCGAGCGCAGGATGTTGCCGAAGACATCGGGTTTGTGTCCGTGGCTGCGCATGATCAGGTACTGTTGTGTGAACGTGATTGTGTTGTTGCAAATCCAGTAAAGCACCAGACCTGAAGCAAAGTTGCCCAGCATGAACATGAACACCCAAGGCATCCATGCCATGATCATGGCTTGCGATGCATCCGTGGGAGCCGGATTCAGTTTTTGTTGCAACCACATGGAGATCCCGAGCAGAATCGGCAGGATGCCGAGGCTCAGGAAGGCGAGCATGGAGCCCGGTTCCGGCGGCGCATAGGGCAACAGGCCGAAGAGGTTCAGGATGGAGCTCGGATCAGGTGCGGAGAGGTCGCGAATCCAGCCGATCCAAGGTGCGTGGCGCAGTTCGATGGTGACGAAAATCACCTTGTAGAGCGAGAAGAACACCGGAATTTGCAGCAGGAGCGGCAAACAGCCGGAGGCGGGGTTCACCTTGTTCGTCTTGTAAAGCTCCATCATGCCGCGCTGGAGTTTTTCCTTGTCGTCGCCAGCGGCTTCTTTGAGTTTTTCCATTTCCGGCTGAAGCTCTTTCATCCGTGCCATCGAGACATAGGATTTATAAGCCAGCGGGAACATGACGCCTTTGATGATCAGCGTGAGGAGCACGATGGACCAGCCCATGTTGCCGATCAGACCGTTCAGAGCGTGCAGGATACGGAAGATCGGTTTGGTGAAGTACCAGAACCAGCCCCAGTCAATCGAATCGACAAAACGGTAGAAGCCCTTGTCTTCTTCGTAGTGCTTGATGGTTTCCCATTCTTTTGCGCCGGCGAAGAGGTAAGACGTGCTTTCGGCGGATGTGCCGGGGGCAACATCAACCGTGGGCATACGTGTTTCGACTTGGTAAATATTTGCGGTTTCTACGAACTTCGCGACCGAGGTGAAGCTCTGACCCGGTGTCGGGATCAGGGTCGTCATCCAGTTCTTGTCGGTAAAGCCCGTCCAGCCGTTGCTTTCCACAGAGATGGTGGAGGTCCGGCCACCTTCGCGTGGGTCGAAGTCGAAATCCGCGATGTTTTTGTATTTTTCTTCGTCGAGTTCTTTGTCAGACAGGCGCACAAGCCCTTCGTGCAGCACGAAGTATTTGGAGACTTCTGGTGTGCCGTGACGTGCGACTACGCCGTAGGAGAACAGGCGGGCAGCCGCGTCTGTGTTGTTCTCCACCGATTGCGTCACTGTAAAGAGATAGTTTTCGTCGATCTCGATTTTGCGGTGGAAGACAAGACCCTTGCCGTTGTCCCAAGTCAGGGTGACCGGTGTGTCGGGAGACAATGTGGCCCCGTCCTCAACGGACCAGAGCGTATTGGCGCCGGGGACATCGTCGATGGTCAGAGAACCACCCGGAGCCCAGCCATAGGTCGCATAATAGGGCGCTTCCGCGCCAACGGGTTCGAGCAGGGTGACTATCTCGTCCCCGTCGATTTCGACCTTGTAATCTTTCAGTGCCAGATCGTCGATTCTCCCGCCGATCAGGGAAATAGATCCTTCGACGCGAGGGGTTTCAATGGTCAGGCGCGGGGCATCTGCGGCCTGAGTGGCTGTTTGCAACTCAGAACCCGTTGCGTCGCTCTGTCCGGTTGCCGCCGGAGGGGCAATAGCTGTTGTTGTGTTCGTATTCTGTGTAGCAGCCGTTTCTGTCGCGACAGAAGCATTCGGATCCGTAACAGGTTCCGGGGCCGGGAAGAATATTGTCCACCCCAGTAATACGATGCCGCTCAGTACAACGGCAAGAATCAAGTTCTTGTTTTGATCGTCCATCTCGGCCGCCCGATTGTTGGAATTCAGTCTCGAAGGGTTCAACCTTCCAGAAGGCCTGAGGTCAAGCGGTTTCGGGGATTTCTTTTGGAAAATGCAGCAATGTGATCAACCGGTGCGGCGCCCTATCCGCGGTGTTTGAGCCAATTTGCGTTTATGCCGCTCCATCCATTCCTGCGTTTCCTCAAGAGGCATCGGAGCGGAAACAGAATAGCCCTGCACATGATCACAGCCAAGTTGTGCCAGCATGGCGTGCTCGCCGAATGTTTCCACGCCTTCGGCCAGAGTTTGCAGGTCCAGACGCTCAGCCATGCTAAGGATGGCGGCCAACATGCTTTGCTGGCTTTGGTCCAGATCGCAGCGGGACACATAAGAGCGGTCAATTTTGATCCGGTCCACCGCAAATCGACGGATGTTGGCGATGGAAGCATGGCCCGTCCCGTAGTCGTCCAGATCAATACCGCACCCCATTTCTTTAAGAGCGCAGATGTTCCGGCTGATCGTATCACAGTCCGAAATCGAAATGACGCATTCCAGAATCTCTACGTTCAGCCGGCAGGGCTCCAACTCGAAACGATCCAACTCCCAACGGATTTTGTCGACAAGTTTCGGGTTCGCCAAATCGGTCGATGAAAAATTGACGGCAACCGCAGGAATATGAAAGCCCGCGCGATCCCAGGTTCTAAGTGCCATGAGCGCATGGTAGAGCATGACTTCGTTCAGGCGCTCTGTCAGGCCGAGGTCCGTAATGTCGGGCATGAATTTTGCGGGAGAGAGAACGCCGTGTTTGGGGTGCGTCCAGCGGGCCAATGCCTCCATGCCGGAAACTTCACCCGTGTCTGTCGAGATTTGTGGCTGAAACCACGGAACAATCCCTTCGTTTTCAAGGGCTTGTCCGACGTCTGTGGACACAGGAGACTTTTCCGCCGGTTTCCTGCGATGCGCGGGGGAGTAGGCGCGAATGGAACCGGGGCCATTGTGTTGCGCGTCACCGAGCGCAGTTTCGGCGGCATCCAGAAAGGCTTGCCCCGAAAGAGACGGGGCGCGGTTCGGTGTGCAAAACCCGATGGAGCAGGTGATGAACACCTTGGTCGCATTGAGCGGGTAAGGCTCGGTCAGGGCCATTTGAATGCGCGACGACAGTTGAATCAGCGTCTCCAGATCGGCGGTGCGCATAGGGGCAAGAGCAATGGCGAAACGTGGCCCACGCAGACGCACGATTGTATCGTCTTCGCGCAAGGCATCCTGCAATCTTTGGGCAACATTGGTCAGGAGGTGGTCGCCGGCGGTATTGCCGAACATCGCCTGAAGGCTATGAAAATCATCAATTTCTAGGGCGAGACATGCCGTTGTCTTTCCGGCAACCGCATGACTGTCCAGAATGTGATCGAGGGATGCGACAAGCCTTTCGGGTAGCGGCAGGCCGGTTAGCCCGTCTTTGGCAAGCGCTGTGGCGCGTTCTGTTTTGGGCGTGGTTGATATGGTCAAATTCAACACAGCGGCCAGTGCGGGAAGCACAAGTGCGCAGAGGATCAGCATGTGTTCCCCGCCGAACCAATAGGCCCCCAGACAAAGGGCGGGCAGAAATGCGATCGTATGTGGTCCCGTGAGGGTGTCGCGCAGGCGATGAAGCGTGTCTGCGATGAATTTTTGCATGATCTCTGTCCCGATAGTTTTTGGCCGGATGGCCGTGGTGTCGGGGAGAGTGCAGCAAGAAAGTAGTCTGGCGGTTAACGCAGCTTTGGAATTTCGTTAGAATTGTCTGTATTTTCACTGTTCTCCGCCGGATTGGAGCGTGTGAGGCCCAGAAAGTCGAACAGTTTCGGATCCATCATATGCGAGGGTCTGATGTTGGTCAGGGCTTTGAACATCACCTGCCTGCGGCCGGGGCTGTTTTTCTCCCATCCGTCAAGGATTTGCTTGACCTGCTGGCGCTGCAACCCGTCCTGAGAGCCACAGAGATCGCATGGGATAATCGGGTAGTTCATCGCATGTGCGAATCTCTCGCAATCCTCTTCTGCGACATGGGCCATAGGACGATAGACAAAGAGGTCTCCTTCTTCGTTCACCAGTTTCGGCGGCATGGTCGCAAGCCGTCCGCCGTGGAAGAGATTCATGAAAAAGGTTTCCAGAATGTCATCACGGTGATGTCCGAGCACGACCGCTGTGCAGCCTTCTTCGCGGGCGATTCGGTAGAGATTGCCGCGGCGAAGGCGGGAACAGAGCGCACAGAAGGTCCGTCCCTGCGGCACCTTGTCCATGACGATGGAATAGGTGTCTTGGTATTCGATGCGATGGGGAACCTGCATACGCTCCAGAAACTCGGGCAGGACGGTCGCCGGAAAGCCGGGTTGGCCCTGATCGAGATTGCAGGCGACAAGCTCCACTGGCAACAGGCCGCGCCACTTGAGTTCGTAGAGTGCGGCAAGCATCGTATAGCTGTCCTTGCCACCGGACAGGCACACCAGCCATTTCGCGCCGCGTTCGACCATGCCGTATTGCTCGATCGCCTCGCGCACATTGCGGATGATCCGTTTGCGCAGCTTTTTGAATTCCGTTGTGGAAGGAGCGCCGTGAAACAGCGGGTGGATGTCGTCGAGATCATCAAGCATCGGAGTTTTCCTCGCTTGGCTTTTTCGGGGGGAAGGGCGTGGATTTCGGTTCCGGAACAGGGTCATAGCCCATGCCGCCCAAGGGGTGACAGCGCCCGATCCGGCGCAGCGTCAACCATGTGCCCTTGATCCCGCCATGTTTTTCCAGAGCTTCGAGTGCATAGGCAGAACAGGTCGGCTGATACCGGCAATTATGCCCGACGAAGGGCGAGAAAATCCGGCGATAGGCGCGGACGGGCAGGGATACGATAAAGGCCAGCGGGGTCATGATCGCCCCGCCTTTGCATCTCCGTGAACTTTTTTCAGAGCATATCGGAGGTCTTTGAGGAGCAGGTCGAAGGGACGCGTGCGGGTGTCGCCCTTCTTGCCGACTAGAACATAGTCCCAGCCGTCTTGTCCGAGTTCGGGGATCAGCAGACGTGCCGCTTCGCGCAACCGCCGTTTGGCATGGTTGCGGGCGACGGCATTGCCGACCTTTTTGGAGCAGGTATAGCCGACGCGAATGCCTTTGGCAGGCTCGTCATCCCCGCGTTTACGGCCCTGTAAAAGAAAGCTCGACGTGCCTTGCCTGCGCGCACGGGCAGCCTTGAGGAAATCCGCGCGCTTGGCGAGGGTTTCCATCGGAGGCGCATCATTTGCGCATGACAAAACCGCCGACTGCGACCCGTGGGCTCCGGCCTTGGCCTTTGCTGTGGGTGCGTCCGGCGGTGTCATCGTCTTGAAGCCTATACAGGCGTCCCTAAGCGTGAATTACGCGGAAAGGGACTTACGGCCGCGAGCACGGCGTGCATTCAGAACCTTGCGGCCCGCTTTAGTGGCCATACGGGCACGGAAGCCATGGCGGCGCTTGCGGACGAGGTTGCTCGGTTGATAGGTGCGTTTCATCGCGCTATCTCCATCGGTTGCGTTGGGGCCCAAATCCCCCAAATGCAAACCCTGCGGCATGACAAAGGGATTCGAAGGCGAGTAATCGTTCGAAGCCCTGCCAATAGGAGGCTCTCGGACAGTTGTCAATTCTCATGCGTCGGAAATCTGTAACAAATCTCCCATTGAGGTCGGTTTCTCATAACAGACCATCACTGAGCCGTGAATATGGCCGAAAATGCTGGTTTCGGCAAATGCGACGCACCATGTTGCCGCAAACACCCAGATCAAAGGATAGACGCGTGTCGGAAACTGTAGAAAAACGTCATATATGGCCATTGGTGCTTTTGGCCCTTGTGGCTGCGGGGCTTGCCGTGTTGCTTCGGGAGCATCTCAGTTTTGAGGCGCTTGCGGCCAACCGCGCAATACTTCTCTCTTATACTGAGGCTCATACCGGTCTTGCCGTGCTGGTCTTTGTCATCTGTTACGCGGCGATTGTCGGCCTGTCTTTGCCCGGTGCGACCGTGGCCACGCTGACAGGCGGCTTTTTGTTCGGCACTTTTCCGGGGGTGCTTTTTAACATCTCGGGTGCGGTTCTGGGCGCGTCCTTGTTGTTTCTCGCGGCACGCTGGGGGTTGGGCGACTGGCTCTCGAGCAAGATTGACGCCACCGAGGGGCGCATCCACAAGATCAAGCGCGGCATTGATGAAAATCAATGGTCCATGCTTTTTCTGATCCGGCTTTTGCCCGTGGTGCCGTTCTTCGTGGCGAACCTGTTGCCTGCACTCTTTGACGTGCGTTTCTCGCGCTTTGTGATTTCGACGGCCTTGGGCATCATTCCGGGAACCCTGGTCTATACATCTGTCGGGGCAGGACTTGGCGCTGTGTTCGAGGCGGGGGAAGTGCCCGACCTCGGCATTATCTTCGCGCCACAGATTCTTTTGCCGCTTTTAGGGCTTTGCTTGCTCGCACTCTTGCCAGTTCTGTGGAAGACTTGGCGTAAGGAGGTCGTATGACCAATATTAAAACAGACGTTTGCGTGATCGGTGCCGGTTCTGGCGGTTTGTCAGTTGCGGCGGGCGCGGTTCAGATGGGCGCGCAAGTTGTGTTGATCGAAAAAGGAGAGATGGGCGGCGATTGCCTCAACTCCGGTTGTGTGCCCTCCAAGGCGCTTTTGCACGCGGCGGCCAAAGGCATGAGCTATCCTGATGCTATGGCCCATGTGCAGCAGACCATCGCAACCATTGCGCCGCATGACAGTCAGGAACGGTTTGAGGAGCTAGGCTGCAAAGTCATTCGCGCCGAGGCACGGTTTACTTCGCCCACAACCTTGGACGCCGGTGGTGTGACCATCAAGGCGCGCCGTTTCGTTATCGCCACAGGGTCCAGCCCACGCGTGCCGGAGATCGAAGGCCTCGCCTCCGTGCCCTATCTGACGAATGAAACCATCTGGGGCCTGACCAGCTGTCCGGAGCATCTCGTCATTTTGGGCGGCGGAGCCATCGGCATGGAAATGGCGCAGGCGCATCGGCGCTTGGGGGCGCAGGTGACGGTGATCGAGGCCTTCGCGGCACTCGGGCGTGAAGATGCCGAGGCCGCAGGTGTGGTCAAAGCTGCATTGCAAGCCGAAGGTGTGACGCTGATCGAAGGCAAGGGCGCGGAACGTGTCTCTGTTGTTGACGGGCAGACCTGTGTGACGTTGTCCGACGGGCAGACGGTCACAGGATCGCATCTCTTGGTGGCCACAGGACGGCGTGCCAATTCTGAAAACCTCGGCCTTGAACATGCGGAAGTGGATCGCACCAAGACCGGCATCAAGGTGGGGGATAACCTGCGTACGTCGAATCGCCGGATCTATGCCATTGGGGATGTGATCGCAGGCGGGATGCAATTCACCCATGTGGCGGGTTATCAGGCGGGTGTGGTTATTCGTCCGCTTCTGTTCGGCTTGCCAGCCAAGGCAGCGCGTCACCACATTCCCCATGCCACCTACACCAGCCCCGAACTCGCGCAGGTCGGTCTGACCGAAGCGGACGCGCGCGAAACCTATCAGGACAAGCTCGAAGTCGTGCGTGCCGAGATTTCCGGCAATGACAGGGCGATCGCGACCGGACGGGCAGGGGCGGGCAGCGGTTTTATCAAACTGATGGTCGTCAAATCCCGCCCCGTCGGTGTCACGATTGTCGGGCCGGATGCAGGGGAAATGATTGCTTTCTGGTCTCTGGTTCTGTCTTTGAACCTCAAGATGAGCAAAATTGCGGGCATGGTCGCGCCATATCCGACATTGGCCGAGCTTAACAAGCGCGCCGTGAGTGCCTATTTTACACCCAGACTGTTCGAAAGCCGCAAGGTCAAAACGATCGTCAAAACAATTCAGAGACTTGTGCCCTAGGTCAAAGGTCTTCCCCAGCGGCGAAGAGGAACCATGTCGTTATCGCGTTTCATCAATACCCTGTCTGGGCGCTTCCTGATTCTGACGGTCATCTTCGTGATGGCCGCAGAAATCATGATTTTTATGCCCTCTGTCGCACGGTTTCGTGAGGATTTTCTACTGTCTCGGCTGGAGCGTGCGCAGATCGCTTCGCTTGCGCTTCTGGCCAATGACAGCCTCGACATGGACCTCGAAGACGAACTTCTGGAAAACGCAGGCGTTTATAACGTGGTCTTGCGGCGCAACGAGATTCGCCAGCTTGTTTTGTCCTCCCCGATCCCTGACCAGATTCACGCCACCTATGATTTGCGCGAGGCCACGGGGTTCGAATTGATTCGTGACGCGATGGTGACGCTGTTCGATCCTGAAGAACGCGTCATACGTGTAATCGGTGATCCGGTCAAACAGGCGGGGCTGTTGATCGAGGTCACGCTGCCAACGGCGCCTTTGCGTGTGGCGATGCTCGATTACGGTTTTCGCATCCTGCTGTTGTCGGCAGTGATCTCTTTCATCACCGCGTTTTTCCTGTTTCTCGCTGTGCGTGCCCTTCTGGTGCGTCCGATCAAGCGGGTGGTCGGCGCGATGACTTCTTATACCCAAGCGCCAGAAGACGCGCGCCGCATCATTGAACCTTCCGCAAAAGTGCCGGAACTGCGCGAGGCGGAGATCGCGCTGCAGGCCATGGAAACCGAGCTCACCGCCTCCCTTCGGCAAAAGGAGCGGCTGGCGCAACTGGGCGGTGCGGTGGCCAAGGTCTCGCATGATCTGCGCAACATCCTGACCACAGCGCAATTGTTTACCGACCGTCTGGAAATGTCCGACGACCCCGCCGTGACGCGATCCGCGCCGAAACTGGTGAACTCGATCCAGCGGGCCGTGAACCTCTGCGAGACGACGCTGGCCTTTGGCAAGGCCGAGGAACCCGCGCCAACGCTTACCGGCGTGCGGCTGGCCGAATTGGTGAGCGAGGTCATCGAGGGCGAGCGTCTCTCCATCGGCGACTTCGACCTGTCCTTTTCCGAAGACATCCCCGCCACCATGGTGGTGCGCGCCGATCCTGAACAAATGCACCGCGTGCTCTCCAATCTGGTGCGCAATGCCCGTCAGGCGATCATGGCTACGGGCAAGCCCGGCGAGATTTCTGTGGCCGGACGCGAAGACGAGGACGAATGGGTGATCTCCGTGACCGACACGGGGCCGGGCCTGCCGCCCAAAGCCCGCGAATACCTGTTCCAGCCGTTTCAGGGCGGCACACGCAAGGGCGGGTTTGGCCTTGGCCTTGCGATCTCAGCCGAACTGTCGAAAGGACATGGCGGGCGGCTTGTGCTGGAACGCTCCGACGAACAGGGCACCGCCTTTGCCATCCATCTGCCGAAAGGGTTTTCCCATCAGGGCGCAGGTGAAGCTTCGACAAAAGAGAGCGATCCGCAGGCTGCAATTTGAGGCATCAGGCTGCCGCGTGACATTTTTTTACTTTTTATGTCAAATGCCTCTTGCGCCCCTCCGAGCTTATATGTATTTCCGCCCACACAGTGCACCCGTAGCTCAGCTGGATAGAGTACCTGACTACGAATCAGGGGGTCAGAGGTTCGAATCCTCTCGGGTGCACCATTTTCTTTTTGTCAGATGCCAAGCAAAACCGACTTTTGTGACAGATAACTGACCCAGTTGGCGGAATTCCTGAAATCATAGTATCGTTGCTCAGTTGAGCGGGTGATCGTAAGATCAAGTACATCTTGCCTTTGTCTGATCTCGGAAGCCTCGCTTGGTCAAAAGCCTACCTGCCACTCCCGGAACGAACTTCCCGCAGTTGCCGCTGACGGTGGCACATGCTGCGTGCGAGCCTGCTACTTCCTTGCTGTCACGACTTGCGGCCAGGAACGGCGCTATTTCGATGCAGAGGTTCTGCGGCGATATTGCCTTTCCGATCGACCCGCTCTTTCGTGGCGAGAAGGTGGCCATAGAGCAATTGGCGCAACTTGCAGGGTGTGACGTGGGCGCATTGGTGCGGGTATCTATCCGCCACCTCGGTAAGGGCCACTTCCGTCTGAGAGAAGAATTTGCCTCTCTCCAGAGCTTTCAGCGCACGCGCATTCGCGTCTGCCCGGAGTGTATACGGTCCGAGATGCCGTCAGTCGCGGAGCCGTGGCGTGTGCCGCGCCGCCTTCAGTGGAAATTTTCATCAATCAGGAGCTGCCCGGAACACGGCAGCATGCTCGAATGCCTTCCGTCTGAGAGGTTCAATAAGGACGCCAGAGACTTCGCAGCGCAGCTGCAAAAACACTACGGTTGGATCATGGATCAGCCGGTGGTCCAGGCGCCCTCTAGCCCTTTCGAGGCGTATCTTGCGAACCGCATCCTGAGCGGGCGGGGCGACAGATGGATCGACCGTCTCGAGCTCAACGTTGCGTCACGCGCATGTGAAGTGCTGGGGCTGCGTATCGCAAAGGGACCAGATGCCGCGTTAGCGGGGCACAGTGAGCCAGACTGGATGAACTATGGCGCTTTGGGTTACGAGATACTGAAAGACGGTCCTGACTCTCTTTCCGACTGCTTATCTGTGATGGCTCGTGTGGACGGAGTGGACGGGAGGTTCTTCGGTCGCCTCTTTGGCCCATGGATGGCGTGGTTGAGGGGCCGGAGTCTCGGCGATGAGTTCGAGCCTCTGCGTGACGTCGTGCGGCGACACGTTTTCGATAACTTTTCCGTCAGGAAAGGAGTCCTGGTTCTTGGCGTGCCTTCGGAGGGAATAGCTTCGTCGAACCCACAGAAATCACTCTCGCTGAAGGGGTTCGCCAAGCGCAATGCGGAGGATCTGCTTTATCGAGGTCTCGCAACGCGTGATGCTGGTGGCGGTATCGTACCGCTGAACTTTGTAACCCAGAAAATGCTTGACGCCTACGAGCGCGAGAAGAAGTTCTTTCGGGCCGGGCAAAGTTCGCATGAGAAAGCTAAAACTAGCGCGTATGGTGCTGATAACGTCAGGGTGTCGGGACAGAGCAGCCTCTCTGTCGGTGACGCCGCCCGGCAGTTAAAAGTGACAGTCAAAACAGTAGGGTATTTGATCCAGCATGGGATGCTGTGCGGGGGGGATGCCTCAGAACTCTACCGCCGAGGGGCGACAGTTGTTACCGCTGATAGTCTGGCGCAATTTCAGAAGAGCTTCATTTCCTTGGGTGAGCTCGCCGAGATCACGCAGCGCCCACAAGGCGCATTTTCGATGAAACTTAGAAATGCCAATGTGACCCTGTTGGCGATGCCCCATGATCTAAGCCGGATCTACTGGCGCGAGGATGTAAATGTCGACCTAACAACCGAAAAATGACCCTTACGGCTCATTGCGGCCATCAACTTGATGGTCGAGCGCTGCGGCGCAGCTTCACGGGACCGGACATTCATCCATCGCGCCGCAATTTTGTGTATCAGAGCGTCAGCAGCGCGGATATTATGGAAATGTTGCACGGCCTGTGGCAGCATCCTGTCATGATTGAATTTCGTCTTGTCGCCGATGACCATCCCGAACTCGCACTTTCTCCGCTGCTTCGGGGTGCTCTTTTGACCCTGCAATATACACAGGAACATGGTTCAATCGGCTTGACCAAAACCAAGGCCTTCAAGCGTACTTTCGTTCATTGGGCAGTCGAGCATTTCGATTGGCCGGGGAAAGGCGCTGAAGAGATGTTTCGCTATAACAAGGTGATCAATGAATTCGAATTCCCCCCACTCGAAATTTTGCATTTCCTGCTTATTTCGTTGCGCTTGGGACGGCACTTCAAGGGTGAGTTTCGGTTGACCAAACGCGGCGCAGATCTGGCGCAAGCTCCTGGCCGTCTTTTTGCTGAGCTGATCCCGTACTTTTTGCTCCAGATCGATCACACATCCTATGCGCGCTTCGATAGTCGTCCTTTCGGAAATTGGGACGTTTGGGTGAACGTGATTAACGTAGAGGCCGATCATGGCACGACCGAGGCAGCCTTATTCAAAACATTCTATGGTGAGCCGCAAGACTGGCATACCTCAGGGTGGCGTGAGATGGCCGCATTTTCATCATGCGTTCTGCGACCGCTTGAATGGGCAGGGTTTCTGATAGAGAGCCGCGAAGACGGCCCCGGCAATCACGTATGTCATGTATTCAAAAGCCCGCTCTGGTGCAGCGTACTCAAACTTGACACCAATGACATGCTGCGACCGATCTCGGTTCAGTAAGAGTGTTGCTCAAAAATTCAAAACGGGACACCGTATACGGCCCTTTGCGGACTTTGGCAGAGGTTCAAGGCGCTGTACTGCAGCTTCACCAAAGCGGACGTTGGAACAGTTGCGCAGCATTTTGACCAGTTCGATGTCGGCAATGCGAGACAAAGTGAACTTTCGCTGCGGCTGCTCCAATGTCTGGTATATTGGCGCAAGTTGGGACTGACGAAAAATTCTTCCAAGTATGGCGTCAATTGCTATCCTTCAGCCCCGAAGCTTTCGGCAGAATTTGTTCCGCCTCTTTTTGGAACCTACCTTTTGGCTTAATACGGTAGAGCTTAGTCGCGATATCTTTTGCATATTCCGTTTGAGCTGAGCTCCACTGATAAAAAATTAAGTCGCTGTTAATTTCACGCTTAAGTCTTTCTACGCCACCACCAACAAGCACCCGGAACCGAACGCCAGGGACGGAAAATGAGTGCGTCTTGACTGAAACACCAGAAATACTACATTTTTCGCAAGTTGGATGACTAATCATTGAGGCCCTCTCAGCGTTGTCGTCAACATACGAGAGTATTTGCACATTTTCGGGGAAATTCATTTCTTCAACTAGATACAGCCTAAACTGCTCTTCGTACTTCTTCCCTAGCATCCCTTTATAGTGAGAGGCGTGCCCACTTAGAGAGCAAATCGAATGACGCCATAGAATACTGACAACAAAGTACTTTATTGCAGAGGTGTTCAGGACAGATTCCGCGCTGCTTTCGAGCCACATTTTTCTGCCTGAAGAAATTTCGTCAGGGGTTAGTCCGTGTAGCTCCCCTCTGAGCTCAAAGGTCCCCGCTCCTTGAAAGCAAATTCTAGCAAAGTAGTCCTCACCTATCCGGCTAAACTTGTCTTCACAGCTTTCACACAGCAGTTTTTGTTTGAGTTGTTTCGAGGTTCTGACCGCTGTACCTCGCATGTGATCAACGTGGATCAGATCACTTTCAAATGGTTCGCCAGCCCTTCCAGCAGCCCTATACATGCTCTGTGGCATGATGTGACTGTTTTTCAGTTCCCGCTCTTGTAAACAAAGCGCGCAGTTTTTGGGCATGAAGGACTCTATGAACGTTTGGTTGGTTTTGACCGAGATCAACTCCGCAGATCCCAATGTGGACTTTGGCTGCAAAGCAGAAAATTGTCAAAGTCGGCTCAAACCGGACTTGCGGCGGTGCGGCACGCAGATCTTAACCTCGTAGGCTTCGGCGCGACCAACCGGATGACCGTTCCCAGCCCGAAGCGGACATGACCTGTGCAGCCACAGCATCAGGCATTTTCAAAAGTGAGGGCGGAAAGCGGAATTTCGCTGCAACAGCGTTATTTCTCCTCGTTTACTTTAAAAGCCGACACTCGCGAAACGCCATCAAGAGGATCGGGCACGAACACGGCACGCGAGGACTAGAGAGTGGTTTTTATCCATTTTAGGATTGGGTAGAGTGAACCCATTGCTGAAATATTTGGTGGGCGACGGACATGAATAGGCTTGGAAATCTGTCAGCTCCGGATTTTGAAGATCTGTGTCGCGATATCCTGCAAGCTGAGACCGGTCAGCGATTTTCTGCGTTTGGTGCGGGAGCGGATGGCGGTGTTGATGGCAGGCATTCGAAGGGTACTAGGTCGACCGTTCTTCAGTGTAAGCATTATCTGGATTCAACGTTTTCTCAGCTGAAGTTGGCTTTGAAAAATGAAGTGCCGAAGATCGACCTTCTAAATCCAAGTCGTTACATTTTTTTGACGTCTCAATCGTTGACACCTGCACGCAGCAACGAACTGGCAGATGTGTTAGGTGATCGCCTCAAACATCAGGAAGACATTTGGGGTGCGGAAGACATTGAGGCCGCGCTGAAGCGTCACCCGGACATCGAAAAGGCAAATTTGAAACTCTGGATGACTAGTACGGCAGTCTTGGAGAGGGTGCTGCAGTCAGGTCTTGAGGCCCATACGGAGGCGACCAAAGCCGAAATTTTGGACGAGTTGCGAGTCTATGTTCGTAACCCAAGTTTTGACGCCGCTTTTGAAAAGCTCGAACTAAATCGCGTCCTCGTTGTGTCTGGCCCGCCAGGGGTGGGGAAGACCACGCTGGCCAAAATGCTCACCTATCACTATCTTAACGACGATTGGCAATTTTGCGCGATAAGATCTCTCGACGATGGCTTTGCCAAACTCGATGAGGAAAAGCGAACCATCTTCTTCTTTGATGATTTTCTCGGTCAGATTGAGCTGGATCGCCAAGCGCTTATTCAACGAGATGGGCAGCTTGCGAGATTTGTTAAACGCGTCAGAGCTTCTAAAAACTCTCGTTTCATTCTCACTACGCGCGCGCACATTTTTGAGGAGGCACGACGGCTTTCAGACCATATGGATGAGGGCCGCTTCCAGCTTTCAAAATTTTTACTGGATGTCGGCCAATATACTCGCTCAATCAAGGCGCGCATCTTTTTCAACCATCTTGCCGCCTCAGATTTGAAGAGCGACCATGTAGAAGCTCTACTTCAGGATGATTGGCTTAAGAAGGTCGTTGACCACCCAAACTACAATCCACGCCTAATTGCGCATATAGCTGCGGAGTTTCCTGAGGAATGGGAACCATCTGAATATCCCAAATTTGCCTACAAGACCCTAGAAAATCCTGCGCTGATCTGGGCAAAGGCATACCGCAGTCTCAGTATGCGCTGCCAGAATCTGCTTGTGGCTCTCTACTTTGGCAATCAGTATCGCCAACCTATCAAGGTTCTGCGGGAAAACTTCAACGCGATACACAATAAGATCTGCGAACATTATTCACAGCCGTCTAAGCCAGAGGACTTCGAAGAAGCTCTTAAATCACTCGAGTCTGGTTTTGTTACTATTTCCGGAAACCAAGTACGGTTTGTGAACCCATCAGTCCGCGACTTTCTAAAAGAGCATTTATCTGATGGAAGCTTTCTGGGCCTGCTCCCGACACTTAGTGTTCGAGCTGAATGGGCTCGAAATCTGTGGGACCACTTGAAGAATACGTTTCGGACCGATCCCGACAAGCTGAAAGCGCTGGCGCAAGAATTCTGCGAGTTCGCGAGCAAGCTGGACCAAATCCCCAATTTTTCAAAGGTGAAGTCTGCGCAATACAATTATTGGTTCCGCGAACTCGATGATCTTTCTATCGCTGAGCGCGGATCTTTTCTGCTTGATCTGTTTGAACACGCCGACGACCGTGGCTTTCTCGATGCTGCAATCTCAGTTCTGACGAGCGACGTTCTTGATATCGAAGCTTCACGCGATGCTAGAGACTTACCAGAACTTCATTGGAGGATTTCCGGCTTTGTCGATCCTGGTGTGGAGGTCAAAGAGGTCCTGCTCATTTCAGTTGAAGCCGCTCTAGTGAAGGCAATCGAAGCTGGCGTTCCGATGGACGAGTTGGTCGCCGTGAAAGACGCCATAGACGAGTACCTTGATGAAGCTATTGATCTCGGACCCATTGAAGACGCGATCAACTCCGCGATTGACTATGAGTTTGATGAGATTTCAACAACAATCTCTGACCTTTCTTCAGAAACTGAACTAAACGAGCACGTAGAGATGCTGGAATTCATTGCACGGCATACCGGTCGCAGCGCCGAAACTGCGAAAACCGTGGTGCTTGAGAAAATCAGTGAAATCGAAGTGCCAGACTATGATGACTACCAGCCAAGCTCTCGAGGGCGAAGCAGTCACGCTGATGCGGAGTTTTCCGACAATGATCTTATGAGTTTGTTCTCAACACTTTCAAAATGAATAGTTTTTGGGCTCTTTCTGTTTCCAAATTGGTGCTGTGCAGCGCCGACCGACATGATCAATCGCGATTTTGGTTAGACTCGATTGATCTAAACCAAAACCGAAAATCAATTTTCGTTGGCCTGTACTATCGCCGTGATCTCTCTAAACCAGCCGACGACATCCCCATCACCATCCCTCTCAGACAGCATTTCTGCTGTCATTCCTGCTGCCACCTTAGTGTTCAATATTCGTTTAGCTGAACCCTGCCCCATATCTGGCGCCAGTTCAGTTAATTTGCTAGCTTGCGACACAGCCAATGGAACATTTGTTTGGTCGTCTACATCAACTTCAATCGTTAGTTCGTTGAATATGGCGATGCTGCTTAAATAGTTCTCCGTTTCTCTTTTACTTGTGAGTCGAGCCGTATTTGCGTTGTCTGCATCATTAACTTGATCGACATATGCTTGGTAAGCGGCGACCTCTTCCGCTCCGCAATCCCGATCATAGATATGATATTCAACGCAACCAAATCCCTGTAGGTATTGCCTTGTTATCCAGTGCTTTAGATCGGCTCCGCCCATAGGGACAAGGGCGACTTGTGGAGAAGATGCAATATCAAGAACAGTTGGATCAATGCCGGACACAGCAGTAAAAATATTTTCGAAAAAATTAACATCGTTAGGCCCTTCCACCATCACTAGCACCCTTACTCGGTTGTCCGGCAGAACACCCAATTCATCGGCGATTTTTAAAAGAAGCTCAGCTTCACCTTCATCGCTTACCTCTTCAATTGTTGGGCACGCTCCCTGCGCTTCTTTTGTAATAAGCCTGAGGGATACCGCTGGCAGATTTTGGGCGACAAGCGGTGAATGGGTAGTCAGTAACACTTGGGCACTGTTGCCTTCCGCCAAGCGTTTAAAGCTGTCCAGTAGCAGTCGTTGGTTTGAGGGGTGCTGTGAGCTTTCTGGTTCTTCGAAGGCGTAAATCACACCACGCCCGTCTTCTTCGGAACGGCGCTCGGCTTCTGCTCTAAAAAAATTCAATAGTACAAGGCGTTTCGTACCCGACCCCCGCTTATTGAAAGGAATGTTCCCTTCAGTTTTTAGGGTGGTTTTAAAGCTGTCCCATTTCGGCTGGCCAGATACGTCTGGCGACAGCCCTACAGCTAATTCTGGTGCCATCTCTTGAAGTTTATGCAATGTCCGCTCAACTAGCTCGTTTGCTCGCACTTGTACTTGCTCAACAATCGCATTTATTTCAGCTTCGCGTTCTCCAATAGCGATCTTGGCTGCAACGGCTAAAGGGTCACGTGCTTCACCATCTTGGTCAGAACTCGCACGGTCCACCTTAAACAAACAAAAGTAAGGAATGTGAGGCTTTATCTGGTCCCAGATTTTCTTGGCATCATCTTTAGCAATCGGGATTTTGACAGTTCCATGAGCAGCATCCGCAAAGTGCTGAAATATGGCATTGCGCCATGGCGGATTCTTAACCCGGTCAGCTGCTGGAATACTCTCCTCTAACCCTAGTTCACGACCAAGTTTCCGCAAATCAGCTTGTTTGAGTAAAATCGGGTGCCCCTGCTCCAACAACGGGGCCGTTGCTTCAACAAACACATCTGCAGCTTTGCCCGGCTTGTATTCCTTAACAACCCTCAACACTCGTTGACCATCTTCTTTTTGAAAAAGAAGATGTTCCGAGTTGAGGGCTGTGGCCGCTGCAGCATCCAAAACTAGCTCTGTTGGAAATTCCAAAAATTCCGCAGTTAGAGCTACTGTGTCTATGTTTGGGTCTACGCATAAGTCTTCTCTGTCAAGCTTTTTGGAATCATCAAAAAACAAGTCAAGTGCATCCATCAATGAAGACTTACCAGCATCATTTTTTCCTACAAAGGTGGTGAGGTTTTTCAAAGATACTTTGCGGAGTTCGCGGTAACCTCGAAAACCCACAATCTCAAATGTAACTAGTTGCATGGATGCCTCCCAAATACTGGCACTCTAAAGCGCGATCAGACGAAAAGTACACACCTAAAGGTTGAGCATCCGAGTGTGGCAAACATGATTTTTGTCTAGTTGAATTCTGGCCATGTACGGACGTCTGCTTTGGGAGGTCCGCAATGCGGCATGATGATCCTCTGCCAATGACCGCAAAGGGCCGTAAGTGTCGGTCCATCACGAAGGGCGGATTGCGGACTTGCGGCTCTGCAGCGCAGACCGGCAAGGGATGACGCTCGTTGCCAAGTACGCCCCGATCATCATTTCCGTTCTCCCGCCGCGTTCACGCTCATACCAAGTAGAAGGCCCGCCCTAATATAATCGATCAATCCGGCTCAGAACTCTCGTCATTATGGATTCGAGAGCATTCAAGGTGGCAGTGGTGTTCTGGTTAATTTGCCCAACCTGACCAATAGAATAATAATCACTCATCTGACGAGCTCCCAGCTGAAATCCCCCAACCCTCACAATACCAAAATATCCATTAGAAAAATTCGCGGCATACGTTGGCCATCTCCTACCAATGCCGAATGCTCCAGTCTCACTCATCAATCTAGCGCAATTAGGAAGTCGAAGCTGGCTTACATGAGCTAGATCAAACATTCTGGCGAGCGTTTGTCGCATCTCATTGGCATCACCGGAGCTGGATTTGTCTTTGCACTCAATTCCCAAAAAGGGGAGCCCCTTAGGGTATGTTCCATTACCCAATCTAATGTGGTCCGCTATCTGTTGGGGCAATAACGCAATATCCCATTCATGCCTTGCTCTACTTCTTCCCACGTGCTGTAGGCCATGGTGCAATTCAAGCACAAGTGGTGCTCCATCGACGCGTTCGATCCGAGCGAAGCAGGCATCACCAACCACACGTGGCAGGCTTGACGGACCGCCAGAGAACAGAAATCTGCCTCCGGCAGGTAGCGGAGAGCCATCGCCTTGCCGCAATGTGACCCGCCAGGTCGGAAGCCTGTTCGCAGCATCGGCTAGTGCCATAAAAACCCATGCCTCAAGCGCTTTTCCCGGCCCTCCGGGGACGGATGCAATTGAATTTGCGGCCGATAAATTCTGCAGTACTTGTCGAAGCTGTGCTATTTGGTTCGGTGAAAGGGGCACTATTTTGATCCGCTTCTCTCAATGTCTTTAAGTATAGTCTCGAGGTTGGCAATAGTTTCTAGCCTCGAATTCTCATCCCATTTCTCCCTCAACCCCTCGCTAAAATCAGATTTCGAGCCACCTTCTGGATGTGATTCATCTTGCGGTGATGGGAGAAAGGCGATTGAGGTATTGCCGCCTTCTAGAAGGTTGTTCGCAAAACTCTCGGCATCGTTCAGGTGCATTTCGGCAATAGACGTTTGAAAACGTAAGAAGTCGACTGCGCGTAATATCTGACCCTCCGGCTCGAGGCATTTTTCGCTATCATCGCCCCCTTCAAAGAAAGAATTCGGTTGCCCAAGTGCGTAGCTCAGAATGTCTCCCACTAAGTGTTCGAATCCAGCTTCTGCGACCACAGATATTATTTGTTGCAACTCCTCTGACACCACCATTCCAATCCCCTCAGGCCCCGAAGTAAGCTCTAAACACCATGCAAACATCTATTTATAGACAGTAACTTGCAAGAGCCTCAAGCATCGGATCACCGAATCTAGCGAGCGTATGTGGCATTCGTGATTGACGCTTATTCCTGGCGAGGGTCCCTATGGTGCGCGCAGGGTGAGTTCGGAAGAGAGGGCATTCTTCGGGGAAGAACGAATGACCGTTCTTCGGCGCGCTAATCGACTGCATCGCCAAGGCCTGAGCGACCGACCAGGTTAAAAAGGGAGCGACACCCTGCGCGGCGGTCTATGGTCTTGGCTGGCCGTTTTCTGCGCACTGCTGACCTTGGGGCCCTGGTTTGTGCTGCGCTACGCCATGAAGGTCCGGTATGGGGAAGCCGCGCTGCGGCAATGCTGATCCTTGCTAATGACCGCTTAGGGCCGTTCGCCCCATCAAGGTGGCCCGCTGACCACGACTTTGCAAAGGTCTCTATCCTGCGCATAGCTGACCTTGGTGCATAGCGCGGCAAGAGCTACTGCGCAGGTAGGGGATGAATGTCGGCTTTTCACTTTGAGAACCAATGATCGCGCATCTGTAGCGAATGTCGGCAATCCGCCCCTTCTGCGTTATGAATGCTGTTGCGTTACGGCGACATGCGCGCCTTAGAGTTTCTGAGAATGTACTGTGACGCCTTTATTATGGGCAACTCTGCGACGACGGATGGGAGTAGGAGCAAGATCACCCCGAAGGAGCCTAAAAACATCCAGTTGATGCCATTAATTTCGAAACCGAAGGGGAGATCGAAGGCCAAGGCGATGTTCTGCATCATGAAATAAATCGTCGCGCAGAAATAAACTTCGTCACGGATCTTTAGAAAAAGCTGTCCGAGCGGTGAATAGTTCCGCTTTCTGAAGTCCTGGCTTTCTCTTCTCAACGATTTCCAGAAATTTCCATCCTTCGTTTTTTGGCCTATCGGACGGGATGAGAGGTCCGTGGCTGCAAATCCAAGCTCAGCGGCTAACTGATCGCTCGCCAACGGATCGATCTTGAACGCTTGGATGATCGCAAGCCGAGTCCTTTGAGGAAGCTCACGCTCTCCACGTTCGTAGCGACGTAGTGCGCGGTCTGACAAACCGATGACCGCAGCGAAATGTGGCTGGCTCATGCCGGTAGATGTACGAAGTGCCAATAGATTGGCCGCACCTATCTGTCTAGCAATCGATTCGTAATGTTTGTCTGAGTTGGCCAAAGCCCTTGATCCAAAGATTGAGCCTTAAAAGGCGACTCAGGAACCTTAACTGAGAAAGTGTCTCAGTGGTCAATAATTTAAGGTAAGTGGACCAATTGGTCCGTGCGGACCAATCGGTCCGGACAATTTTTTGTTTTATTGCATTATCTTGAGGGGTTGACTGCTTCGAGTGGAGTTCCTTAGCTGGGGTGTGAATTCGGCTCATTTTACACTCTCATACAATCTGGAGATCGCCCCTTGCGCACCCCGACAAAGGCAGATCTGGACGCCCATGAGCGTCTGAAAGCGGAACTCAGGATTCGTGGAACCTCACTGGCGCAGATCTCGCGCGATCTTGGGGTCAGCGACTCCGCGCTGACATTGGTCGGCAAGCGGATGTGCCGATCTCAGCGCATTGAAAAAGCACTGGCTTTGGCCGTGGGCGCATCGCCGGAGGATTTGTTTCCCGACTTCCAAGAGGAAGGAGTAATCATGGCCTAGAAAAAGCAAAAGGCCTCGGAGTTACAGCTCCAGAGGCCCTTTAGGTGTATCAAGTTGAAGCCCGATACACCTCATTCATGACTCAACTTTCGGCCCTGGTCAAGCGTGCAGTGGATTCTGTGGGCCGGGGCCCCGTGTCTCAATGAAAGAGGAACCCATCGTACCAGGAGGCATGCCTCCCGTGCAGGGTATAATAGCCAATGTATGACAATGATTTCGGGGGACCTTATGTCCCCCCGGAGCGAACCCGCGCGACGCGGATGTTTCCGGCACGATCTCGAGCAAGCGGACGCGGGTTCGTGATCGCGAAACTGCGTGCAGGAACGGCTTGGCGGCAGCTCATCTTTGAAAGCGACCTTGAGCGGAAGTGCCTCTTGGTGCTGCTGTCGCAGAGAACTGTCGTCAATATCTGGGATCAGCCGCCGCAGATCACCTACCGAAACCAGGTGGGCAAGGCCACATCTCATACCTTCGACTATCTTGTCACGTTAGAAGACGGGAAAAAGATCGCGATCGCCGTCAAGCCGGGTGCGTTGGCCGAACGAAATGGGTTCGACCGAGAGTTTGCGCTGATCAAGGCACAGACTGCGAAGCAGTTCGCCGACGACGCGCTACTCGTGATGGACAGTAGCTTCTCCGCGGCGGAAGTGCGCAATGCAGAGTTGCTTCATATGTTCCGGCAGGCTGAGGATGTCGAAGCTGACTTAGTGGTTCAGCAGATACTTCGAGGCATGAACTGTGAAACGTCTCTGGGGCAGGTCGTCGCCGCGACCGGCCTACAGGGGCGGGCATTCCGTGCAGGCTTCAAGGCGGTTTTCGACGGGATCGCCATGACGAACCTGTCCCTTCCCGTGACCGAGGCCAGCATGCTCTCAATGCCGGAGGTGCGCTAATGGCAGTCAGGCTACGTATCAACAAATCAGATGCGCTGGTCGCTGGCAGCACCGTGCATGTGGTCTGTGCCGTCTCGGATAGCACGCTGGAATTGCGTCCTTTGGATGGTAGCTCGGAACTTCTTTGTTTCAGCCACGCCGATGTCAAGCGCATGATTGATGAGTGTCAGGCATCCATTGAGTACGGGTATTTTTCTGGTGCGCAAGCTGCCCGCCGAGCCTTGGCGGGCAGCGCGCTTATCAGCCGGATGGGCGCAGCCGAAAAGGCTCAGATTTTCCGCAAGCAGGTTTACGTTGAGTGCTTTCTCGATGCGGAAGCAGATGGTGAAGTAAGCCGTTCCAATGACCGCTGCGCCGCATTCCTCCCTGAATTGGGTAAGCGCGTCGAGGCCAAGATTCTGGAGCAGATACGCCTTGGCAAGGATGGGGCAGAGCTTGGAAAGCTCCTCGCCATGAAGCATCCGGGCCGGACAGCTCTTATGGCCTGGGTGCGGGAGTGGCAGAAAACACATGATCCCATGTGTTTCGTCAAGAAAAGCCGGTTCAACGGCGTTAATGCCAAGCGGGTCTCGCCTCAGGTCGAGAGTGCCATACAAACGGCAATCAAGACATATCTGCATCCAGGCCGCGTCCATATTCCGCACATCGCGGATGAGGCAAATCGAGTTATTCGAGAATTAAACAAGTCGCTTGTGTTCAGCGGTCAACTGCCGGAGCGGGAGGTTTCTGAAAACACGGTACGACGACGCATTGCAGATCTCGATCAGTTCGAGGTCTGCGCGGCCCGAGAAGGGGTAGCAGTGGCTAAGAACAAGTTGGGACCTTACGGTCAGGGCCTTGAGATCGAAGCACCTTTGCAGCGCATCGAAATGGACGAGTGGCTGATCGACCTCATCGCCCTGCTGGAGGAATCTGGAGTCGACGTTAGCGACCCGAAGTTCGATGAACTTCGGAAAGGGCGCTTCTGGGTCTGCGTCGCCATCGACGCGGCGACGAGAGTAATCTTGGCCATAAAGATGAGCAGAACAGAGTCTGCCGTCGAGACAGCATTGGCAACCTTATGGTTGGCTATGCGGAACAAGAGCGAGATATCGAAACAGCTTGGGTGCAAGAAGGAGTGGAGCGAGCACGGTCACATTTTCAACGTGGCCGTGGATAACGGAAGTTCGTTTGTTAACGCGGACTTCAAGGCCGCGCTCACGGACCTTGGGATCGGGTATGAAGTGCTGCCAGCCGGCGTGCCCAAGCTGCGTGGCCGCATTGAACGCGTCTTTCGTACATTCGGCACCGAGCTAATGCAGTTTCTGACCGGCAGAACATTTAGCAATCCGCAAGAACGCGGCGACTATCCTTCTGACAAATATGTGGTTCATACCGCGGACAGCATCGTAGAGGTGCTGGTCCGTTTCGTCGTCGATATCTACCACCACCGAGAGCATCGTGGCTTGGAGTATGCTACGCCCGCCGATACCTGGGACCGGTTGATGGGACTCTACGGACATAGCCCTGCCAAGTCACCCCATATCCTGCGCCATTTTCTTGGTATTCCTCTGAAACGTCAGCTTGGTCGGCACGGCGTACTGGTCTGTGGCATTGCCTACACCAGTCGCAATCTTGCAACCTTTTTCCAGCGTCGCGGTGCGCAACAGATCGATCTACGTATAGACCCTGAGGACATGGGATACGTCTCTGCATGGTTCGACGATGCATGGCATACAATCCCGGCTGGCTTGCCGAATGCGCGTGGTAGTTCGCTCGCTGTTTGGGAGGCGATGATCCGGGAACTGCGACGTTCGAACAAGGCTGCCGCACGCCTACATATCGAAATCGTCGACGCGGCACTCGAACGCATTAAGCAAATCGATGATAACCAACGTGCATGGCGGCAGATTGGCCCACTTACCGTTTCCGCGAAAGATATTCGCAGAGCAGAGCACGAAAGCTTCTACGGCCTGAGTTTCGGAGTCGTCCCCGGCGAGGTCCGAGAGAAACCTTCTGTTGTAGGGACGGCAAGCCTGACCGGCAGGCTCTCCGAAATTGCTACATCAGAGGGGACAAGCGTCGAGGGCTCATCCCCGGTTGACGATGCCCCTGGCCAGCCCGAGCTGCCCGAAGATACCCAACCCGAATGGAGGTTCAGCGATGAAGGTGAACAAGAGTAACCCTGAAGTCCGCCATGTCATTCAAGACATTCGGGCCGCTTATGTCCCGACCATGGCCTATGATCGCCTCGACGAATATTTCGACCAACTGCTCGAACAACGGCGCGCGGACCTTGACGAGGGCATTGTATCCGACCTCAGAGGCATCGTCCTTGTCGGTCGCTCAGGGGCGGGGAAGACGACGGCGATCCAAGAGTTGAGGCGGCGTTACCAGAACCGACTGGTCTGTGATGGCCCGGACGGCATCAACGAGATGGTCGGCCTCAAGGTGCCATCTCCAGCCACGATGAAGTTCGTGGCGACGGCGGCGCTCCATGCTGCTGGTTACCCGCTTGTCCGCGATCGGTCGGCGGCAGTTATCTGGGGGCTCGTGAAACAGCAGTTTAAGTTGCGGAAAACCCTCTTCATGCACATGGACGAGGCGCAGGATCTGGCTCAGCACCAGACCGACAAGGAGCGGCAGGCTATCGTCAATACGCTTAAGTCCCTGATGGAAAATAGTCAGTGGCCGGTTGGCTTGCTTTTGACTGGAATGCCGGGCCTCAAATCAATCATCAATCAGGATGCACAGTTAGCACGTCGGATGTACCCGATAGAAATCGAACGCCTGTCGCAATTCGCGGGGCAGGATCAGGTCCTTGGCCTCGTGGCGCGCTACTGTGACAGGGCGAAGGTGCAGTGCGATGATGATGTGAGAACGACTGAGTTCGCTTCGAGGCTGATGCACGCGGCAGATTACGAGTTTGGACTCTTGGCGCAGTTCATCGTCGAAGCGCTGACACGTGCGCTTCGCTCCGATGGCTTGGAAGCAAGCCTTTGCAAACGCCACTTTTCGGAGGTCTACTTCATGCGAACCGCGGCCATGCCGGGGCTCAACCCGTTTCTTGCTGAGGACTTCACTCGGATCAATCCGCGGCAGTGCTTTGATGACGGGGGTGATGATGCGTGACGCTGAGATACATGAACGACAACTCGGGTTGACTGTTGCGCCCTTTGCCGGTGAAACCCCGGCAAGCATCGTTTCGCGGATCGCGGCGAGAAACGCGATCTCTCCTCGGAACCTATGCTCGGATTTGGGGCTGAGGTGGCCGTTCCTCTGCTCTGGATATCCAGACCAGTTGTCCGGACTCGCCGATGTAGCAGGGCTCAAGCTCGCGAACCTGAAGCAATGGAATCCGGAAAAGATCGGGATCGGACGCTACCGGGTCGGGCTGACCCGAAGCAGCACTGGTGTCTTTCGACGCACGGCAACGCGGGTCTGTCCAGTCTGTATCGAACAGGCGCTAGAAAAAGACGGGCGCCATGGTGCACATCAGCTTCTGGAATGGAACGTCATGTGTTTGCACGGCTGTGAACACCACAAGGTGCCTCTTGTTGAGCTCCCACGTGCTGGAACCTCGCACGAAACCTACGACGTCGTCGCTCAGATTGCCCGGTACAGCGACATTGTGAAAAAGGCCGCAGATGCGGGCCCGAAAATTGCTCCTACCGCATTCGAGGTGTACGTGAGGAAGAGGATTAACCATGGTTCGCGCCGGGATTGGCTAAGCGAGCTAGAACTCAGTCAATTGCATGGCGCTTGCTTGAGTCTTGGAGCCGCGATCTGCGGGTCGTCCCTTCCACGTCCTGAAATTACCAATCCCGATCTAGAACGTGAGTTCTGCGTGGAGGGGCTTAGCGTTCTATCCGCTGGTCCAGACAGCTTGATGGATTGCATGGAGGGGCTGAAATCTCGACCCGGCGCTCGGCGTTCTTATTTCTCGACAGACCTTGGGCCATTTTATGTCTGGCTACGAGCCGTGCATGGTGACGCGGAGGTCCAGTCCATCGTTGATAGCGTCCATGCGTTTGCAGTCCGAAACTACACGATGAAACCCAAGAAACGCGTGTTGGGTAGGTCGGTGCCAACCGTTAAACGCATGTCCTTTGAAACCGCGCGTGAACAGTCGGGGCTTAGTGTGGGGTTTCTTAAACGGCTGATCCGTCACGTTGATAATCTCTCTGAGGCACAATCCTCGGCGCTGACGGAAACAACGCCTGACCAGTTATCCAGAGCGACCGACTTTTGGCGAGGGCTGCAAAATCTCAAATCCACAGCTGTAGCGTTGAATGTGCATCCGACGCAGGTGAAGGGGCTGATAGAAAAGGGGATATTGCGCTCGATCCGGTTTGGAACTGCGCTGCGTTATGTCTTCACAGAGGATGTCGATCGGCTTTTGGCAGAAGCGGCTGCCTTGCCTGAGCTGCCCGATGTCGGGGCCTTCCTTCCGCTTCGTGATCATTGCCAAAATCAGCGCATTGGACTGGTTCGTCTGATCACTCTCTGGCGGGAGGGCAAGGTCGGCGGTTTTGTCCGGGGGGCAGACGCGATAGGACTTCAGGCAATCTATGTGCCGCAAGATGTGGACGTTGGTGTGCGCGACACCCCGACCGCCACGCGAGACCTTACGCCGCTGGAAACCGCAGCCTACCTGAAAATAGGGGTCGGAGCCATTCGGGCGCTACGGGATGCTGGCTACCTTGGTCACGCGAAACGCCTCAACGCAGATACCAATCATCGTCATTCCCTGATAACCCAATCCAGTATTCGGGAATTTGAGACGCGTTTTCTCACGCTTGGACAGCTTGCCACGTCGGCGCGGGTTGCCCCAATACATTTGGCGCGGCGGCTGGATAGGGAAGGGGTCCCGACAGTCACCTGCCGTGGCCGACACGTTCGCGTCTACGAGCGATCGCAAGTTGCAGAGCATGAGGTTGTCGCAAGGAGCATCAGCAATGGATGATGAAGTCGAACGCTTGAAGTCTCTGCTGTTGCGGATGGCCGACGTGAACGTGTCGTCTGATGTGTACAATGACCACCTAAGGGCGGTGTTGCTTCGCGAACTCTACCGCTTGAAGGTCAAAGAAGACCTGCGCAAGCGTCTGCGGTCACTTCAGGAGCAGGTTGGACGCATGAGGCCACCAGATCCAGACTTTGACATGAAACGCTTCATGGATGAAAGTTGGGAGTAGTGGCGGGAGGTCATTTTGTTGCTAACTAGCTACGTCCGTCTGACGAGGAAAATGGATCTCTCGGCCGGGCACAACGATAGATATGTAAATTTCGGCCCCAAAATGCCGTTCATGAAGCGCGCAGCAGTTGATCGCTCCCAGCCCCTCCACGACCTTCGAGCCTCGGAACGGGCGCTGGCACAAAAGGGCGGAGAGCGGTCATTCGCTGCATATTTTGCGAATGTCCGCTTCCACCGACATCACCCTAAGCAACCTCGATCCATGTTGTCATTCCAGTCGCCGCGTGGCCGAGCATATGGCAATGGAACAGCCATTTTCCGGGATTGTTAGCAACAAAGGCGATTTCCGTGGTTTCAGCGGGAAGGCTCAGGAGCGTGTCCCGCATCGGCCCTTGCTTGCCGTCCGAGATCTCACGAAAGTGCTGCCCATGCAAGTGCATCGCATGCGGAAAAATGGTGTCGTTGGTGAGTTTGAGCCGGACGTGCTCCCCCAAGGAAAGACGTGCAAAGGGGGTTTCGTCCATCCCGGCGACACCCGCGAGGGTCCAGTACATGCCGCCAGAGACCATCTCCCGAAATCCCATCATTTGCCCGTTCATCCGCCCCATCGGCATATTGCCCATGGCACCGCCCTCCATGCGCATTTCAAGCTGGGTCGCGCGCGCAAGATTGACAGTTTCCATCCCCGGATTGGGTGGCAGAGGTGCCGGGGCTGTGTCCCGAATTGCTTTGATGCCTGACAGATCGAACCCGACCTGCGCGCGCCATTTCTCGTCGTCGTCGAATCGTAGGATCATGGCCTCTTCTCCCTCTGCGGCGGTCACGTCGACAATGAGATCGATGCGCTGCGCAGGTGCGAGAACGATTTCGCTATCGACAGGCTCCGGGGTTGCAAGGGGCATCCCGTCGAGTGCAACCGTCCAGCCCGTGAGCCCTTGGAATGTGAGACCAAAAATCCGCGCATTCGCCGCATTGATCAGCCGCAGGCGCAGACGTTCCCCGCGGCGCGCCGAAAGACGGTAGCCGTAGCGTCCATTGGTGCCGATTAGATTGCCGTAGCGCCCCGCGTGGCTGCGATCCATCGGGAAATCGAAATCCGGGTCGATCTGAGCCGTCTCAGGGTCGAGCCGCCAGTCGTCGAGCATCAGAACCTCGTCCCGATCCACATCGGGCGCATTCACCTCGTCAATAATCAGCGGCCCATAAAGACCTCGTGCGACCTGCTCCATCGAGTTGATGTGCGCGTGATACCAATAGGTGCCCGCATCGGGCACGGCGAAATCATAGGTGAACCGCGCCTTCGGCAGCACGGCTTCTTGGGTCAGCCCCGCAACACCATCCATCGCATTGTCGATGCGAATGCCGTGCCAGTGGACCGATGTCGGCACTGGCAGGTCGTTGACCAATTCCCGAGCGATCCGTTCGCCTTGTTTGGCGCGGATCATCGGGCCGGGGAACTGACTGCCATAGGTATAGGCCTCGGTCACGGGATAGCCGTCCGGCGCGAGCTGGATATGTGCGATCTGAGCGGTCAACGCCGCTGGTGAGGCAGCGAAACTGACGCACGGCATTAGGCCCAAAGCGCCCGTTCCGGCAAGGAAGTGGCGACGGGACATCAATAAATCGGTCATGTCAGTTGATCCCGTTGGCGCGCTGCAACTCGCGAACATAGGAGATGATCGCTTTGACATCGCCCTGTGTGACGCCCTCTTGCGGAGGCATGTTGCCAAATCGCCAGTGATGGGCCTGCACCCCGCGCTGTGCAGCCATCAGAAAGGACATGTCGCCATGGTGCGAGGGCTCATAGATTTTATGGACCAAGGGTGGTCCGAACCCTTCCTTGCCCGCAGCGTTCTCACCATGGCAGGCCGCGCAGACGCTGTCGAAGGCGCGTTTGCCGATCTGCGCATTTGCAGAGAGAGTGTCAGGTAGCGCGACGGCGACAATCGAATCGCCTTGGGCTGGACGCGAGGATGAGGCGAGCGGCGTAGTCGCGGGCGTGGGTTCAGGTTTGAAGAAGACATAGGCCGCAAGCGCCACGATGGCGGCACCGGCCAAGGGCAGGATGAGTTTGTTCATGATGTTTCCGTATCGGGTTAAGACGCAAAGGCGCGTCAAAAGAATGGGTTCAGGCGAAGGTGAACCCGATACGGGGAGGCGGAAGATCGAGGGACGGTGCGCGCGCTATGATCTTGGCGGCAGGCAGGGGCGGGAACCCGAGCGCTTGGAGCTCACGGCTCACTTCGTGTCCAAGGCTCAGCTCCGGTGTGAACAGCATACAGATCGCGCCATGGGGACAGGGAATATCCAAAGACGCCAAACCGGAGGTGCTATTGGCACAGTCGGGGCACATTTCATGATGATGTACGACGTTCTCAGCCGTTTGTATCGCTCCCGACACCTCAGCCCCAGTTGTCCCATGCGTCATCCCTGCGCGAGGCGCCAAGAAGAGGATCATAAACCCAATAAGTAAGATGGTGACGAGGCGGAACAAACAGGTTCTCCGAAACTTTGGTTGTGGCTTTGGCAGCCGATAATGGCGCGCGGCAGGCTCGGGGTCAACGGGAGGCTGAAGCGGACACACTTAACCCATCAAGGATCGCGCAATCGGGGGTCTCATCGCCATGACATTTCGAAACCAGATCCGTGAGGCGCGCCTCCAAGGCTTTAAGATTGGCGATTTTCTCGCGAACCGAGACAAGATTTTGCTGGGCGAGGTCCCGCACATCGCGGCTATGCCGGGTTGGGTCCGCCTCCAGAGCAAGCAATGTGCGGCATTCTTCAAGAGAAAACCCCATCAACCGTGCCTGTGCCAGCAATCGCAACTGTGCGATCTGGGGCGCGTCGAAATCACGATAGCCATTCGCGGCCCGGTCTGGAGACACAAGGCCGATGTCTTCGTAATAGCGGATCGTTTTGACGGGAAGACCGGTTTCGGTAGAAGCATGTCCGATGTTCATCACAATCTCCTTTGTTCTTTTTATAAACCCTCCACCAACTGGAGGGTAAAGTCACATCGATGTGACCCTTGGATTTTGGGAGCGCTCCAAGAGGCGGACGTCTCGAGAATTTGAAATCACACCTCCTTGCTCCAGATCTGTCTCATGCGGTCGGTTTATCTTAGGCGTCTGAGTTGTTCTGAAATACCGGAAACGCCCACTTGACCCTCCAGTTACTGGAGGCCCTATCTGAAAAGGCGAGGTCAAAATCCAGAACGATCAGGAGTGAACCATGACAGCGCACGACCATCACACGCACGACCAAAACCATACAGCATCTGATGTGACCCGCGATCCTGTCTGTGGCATGACCGTCGATCCCTCGGTCGGAAAGCCGCAGGTGGATCACGATGGCCATATCTATCACTTCTGCTCCGAAGGGTGCCGCGAGACATTCGTGGCCAAGCCCGAAGCCTATATCAAAGCGGCCGATCCGGTCTGTGGCATGTCGGTGGACCGCGCCAGCGCGGCGCATATGTCCAAGCTCGATGGGGAGCGGTTCTACTTCTGCTCCGCGAGCTGTCAGGAGAAATTCGAGAAAAGCCCGGAGCATTATCTTGGCGCGCGCCCTAAGGCAAAAGCCATGCCGGAGGGGACGAAATATACCTGCCCGATGCACCCGGAGATCATCGAGGACCATCCCGGAGACTGCCCCAAATGCGGCATGGCCTTGGAGCTGATGACGCCTTCTGCGGACAGTGGGCCGAATCCGGAACTTGTCGATTTCAAGCGTCGCTTCTGGATCATGGCACCGCTCGCCGCCGCCGTCTTCGTGTTTGAGATGGGCAGCCATGCCGGACTGCCCTTTGCCGAGTGGATCGGGCATAAGCCGTTTCTCTGGCTTCAGTTCGCACTCGCCACGCCGGTTCTGTGGTTTGCGCGGCCATTCTTCATCCGGGGTTGGAAATCCGTGGTGAATGTCTCTCCTAATATGTGGACGCTGATCGCACTTGGCACGCTCTCGGCCTATCTGTTTTCGCTCGTGGGGCTTTTGGCCCCGTCGGTGTTCCCCTCGGAAATGTTGAATGACCATGGTTTGCCGCCCGTCTATTTCGAGGCCTCAGCGGTCATTCTCGTGCTGGTCCTGATTGGTCAACTGATGGAGCTGACCGCGCGCGAACGGACCGGGGATGCGATCCGGGCGTTGATGGATCTGGCGCCGAAAACCGCGCGGCTTGTCACGAAAGACGGCGAGAAAGACGTGCCGCTTGATGAGGTGCAAAACGGTGATCGGCTCCGCGTGCGTCCGGGGGAAAGCGTTCCGGTCGATGGGGCGATTGTCGGCGGGCGCTCCTCCGTTGACGAAAGCATGATCACCGGCGAACCGGTCCCGGTGGAGAAATCACAGGGCGATACAGTGACTGGTGGCACGCTGAATAAATCCGGCTCTTTCGTGATGGAGGCGCAGGCCGTCGGATCCGAAACAACCCTGTCGCGCATCGTAGCCATGGTCGCACAAGCTCAACGCTCCCGTGCGCCCATTCAGGGCCTCGCGGACCGTGTGTCGCTCTATTTCGTACCCGCTGTCGTGGTGACTTCCATTGTCGCCTTCCTCGTCTGGCTCTTTGTCGGGCCAAGCCCGGCTCTGGGCTATGCAACAGTCGCGGCAGTCTCTGTCCTGATCATCGCGTGTCCTTGTGCGCTTGGTCTTGCAACGCCGATGTCGATCATGGTCGGCACGGGGCGCGGCGCGCAGGCGGGAGTGTTGATCCGCGATGCCGAGGCGCTGGAACGCTTTGCCAAGGTCGACACGCTGATCGTGGACAAAACCGGCACACTGACGGAAGGCAAACCGTCGCTCACCGATGTCATCGCGAAAGACATTTCGGAAGAGGACCTGAAATCCTACGCCGCCGCCCTTGAGCGTGGCTCGGAACACCCTCTTGCCGAGGCCATCCTCGACGGCACAAAAGAGGCTCCCAACCGTGAGGCGACCGGTTTTGAAGCGATCACAGGTAAGGGTGTGATTGCAACCATCGAAGGCGTGCAAGTCGCTTTGGGGAATGCGGCGCTTATGAAAGACCAAGGTGCAGAGCCGGGTACCCTTAGCGAAGATCTGGAACGCCTGCAATCCGAGGGCAAAACCGCCATGTATCTCGCCAAAGACGGCGCGGTCGTCGGCATCCTCGCCGTGGCTGACCGGATCAAGGAGACGACGCCCGAGGCGATCAAGGCCTTGCACGCGGAAGGACTTCGGATCGTCATGGCCACGGGCGACAGCAAACGCACGGCCGAGGCCGTGGCAAAACAGCTCGGCATCGACGAGGTACGCGCAGAGGTGTCGCCCGAAGACAAAGCCGCGCTGGTCGAAGAGTTGCGCAAAGCAGGCGCGCGAGTTGCGATGGCCGGGGATGGCGTCAATGATGCCCCTGCGCTGGCGGCCGCCGACGTCGGCATTGCCATGGGCACCGGCGCAGATGTCGCAGTGGAAAGTGCGGGGCTCACGCTTGTAAAAGGCGATCTGACGGGCATTCTCAGAGCCCGCCGCCTGGCCGAAGCCGTGATGCTCAACATCCGGCAGAACCTGTTTTTTGCCTTTGCCTACAACACGGCGGGCGTGCCGGTTGCGGCGGGGATCCTCTATCCGGTCTTCGGCGTGTTACTCTCGCCCGTGATTGCAGCCTTGGCGATGAGTTTTAGTTCCGTGTCGGTGATCGCGAATGCGCTCAGGCTTCGGAGCGCCAAGCTTTGAAGAGAAAAGCCTCGGTAGGCCTCTAATTCTGTTCCAAGCAATATTGAACAGCCGGCAAACGAAGCTTTGTTTCTATAGAGAACGCTCATAGTCGTGTATGTGCTGCGATGCGCACGAATGTCGGAGTTCGGCTGGCACCCGAAAAGGGCTGGCACCGGTCATTCAAAATGCCTGCGGTGAATGGCAACTCTGGCCGATCACGTCGAGAAGGAAGACTACGGTTCCAGACTTTGCAAAGGTCACTTCCTGCGCTTAGCTGCCGTTCTGGGCAAATTCATTTAATGACCGCTGTCAGCCCTTCCACGACATTGATACCAAGCGCAGCATTATGCGGAGCATCGTCAAGGAGGGCGGGAAGCGGTCATTCGCTGCGCGATGCACTAACGGCAGCTATGCGCAGGAGAAGCTGATCAGCCCATGGTGAAGTTCAGGGCTACTTATGCTAGTCGACATGGGATTGTTCCAAACAATGACAACCTGTGCTATGCCCAATAACGGAGCAGCTCGACGACAAGGTTAGAGGTGCGAGTCGCATCTGCCTATTACGGAACCACTTGCTACGTGTGTCTTGCTGCTCCGCCTAAGAGATTTAAAATGGCATTTGATTACGATTTACGACGCATAAAGACAAAAGGTCAGCTTCTCACCTATATTGGATTAGAGGAGTACTTTTTCGACAAAGCGCTGGACTTCAGCGTCACTGAGTATGAAGCGCGTATGGCTGAATACTCAAACAAAACGGATATTGGCAGCCTGTTCCTTCCTCTGTTTTGGAAGCACGAAATCCCCAAGCGTAATCCGAAGCGTGGCAATCGGGTTGTCTGGGAGGCTGACAGTCACATAAACAATGCCCTAAAAGGCCTCGCCAGACGCCTCACGTTGTTTTTTGGGACTGTCATTCCTGACTTTCCGCACCCGCAAAACTGTGGCTATGTTCGAGGCCGAAATATTAGGGAAAACGCCCAGTTTCACATTGGTGCGAAGTTCCTTGTGAAAGCCGATATTGAAGACTACTTCCCCTCGATATCCTTTGAGCGCGTTAGCAAATTCTTAGAAAATCTAGGCGTGAATGCTGGTATTGCGCGGCAGATTTCTAATTTCCTGTGCATCGATGGAAAGCTACCTCTTGGCCTCCCGACTAGTCCGATCATTGCAAATGCGATTAGTCACTTGATGGACTTTAATCTCAACAGTTTGGCCCAAACACATGGTTCCGTTTATAGCCGATATGCTGACGACCTGACGTTCTCATCCGATGACACCCTACCTTCGGAAGATGACATCTCAAAAGTTGTCGAACACCACGGTTTTGCGTTGGCAGCGGACAAAACACGACACAGTAAACGAGGCCAAAATCATTACGTAACGGGTTTGAGTGTGTCAGAATCTGATGCGCCCCATGTACCACGAAGAATGAAGCGCAGCTTGAGACAAGAGCTCCATTTCTCAAAGAAGTACGGCCTAAATGACCATCTAGGTCACCTAGGGCTTCGAGGTCAACCTGAGCGGCAAAGTTATATCAACCACGTTGATGGTCGCGTGAAGTATATCGCATTCCATGAGCCTGGTTTGGCTGCCACGATTGTTCCGTTATGGCAATCCATCTTGGAAGAGAGCGGCGAAGGACCAAGTTTCAAACCCAAAAATCAAAACAGGGTGCCCTTTCAGTTTTATGTGGATGAAACCGAATTCACTTTAGATGGTGTGAAATACCTAGCGCTTGGCATGAGTGCCAGCCAACATCAGGATCATCTAAACGATACAACCCAAAACTTGTGGGAGGACTACTTGGCGAACCCATGGTCAGATGGTGCCCTCGACCAAATTTACGCCAAGGGTATGCACTTCACAGATACAACCGAGGACTTGCGACGCACCTATCTATCCGCACTCCAACCCCTGCCATTCAATGGCTACATTGTCTTTGGCAAACTCACATCAGACTATCAAGAAACCTACCTAACCCTACTCAAATTCATTCTAAGGCGGCGCTTAATGGCAGCCGAAAGCCGAGCGGCGCATTTCTATTTTGAACAAACGAGCAAGGTTTCAAAAGATAGCCTTACAAGAACAGTAAATGCCGTGTGGCAAGAGCTGCGCAACGAAAACAATAGGCGACCTGAGTATGTTGTTACTGAAATCGTCGATAAGAAATACTTTGGCATCGCTGTTCCGGATTTCATGCTTGCCGTTTTCCGCAGATATCTAACCACGACCCCGTCCGAAAAGGACTATCGGCGCAAAGCCAATATGTTCGAGATGATGCGCGACAAAATCAGGCTCATTGTGAATGCAGATACAGGTGAGGAATTCGGTCGCCGAAATCAGCTCGCCAATCCAAATATCGAAGACTTGTAGGTAACTCGCGAACCCGTTTACGGGCCTGCCACGTGGCGACCCCGCAGCAATAGATCCCGCATCAGCATAGGGCTTAGAGCCGTCATCCGCCGCAAGTTACACGAACGGCCGCTTAGGGCCGATGCAAGCCTTCGAATTGTGGGTGACGACTTGCACTGGAATGCATCTTCGCGCAGTCTCACACGATGGAACTAATTTATCCAATCAACTTCGTAGGCCACGATGAGTGGATGTACAGTGGGTACGATCCGCGCCTGTCGCAAGGCGAGGTCATTACTCGCGACGGTGAAATCATCGGCGCTTGGCATGTCGTAGGCTATGATCCAGATGATGAGTATTCTACCGGGCAGTTTGAATTTACGGCTATTGGGGAAGACGCTGTGAAGTTCACGGAAGGCTTTGCAATGCTTGATGTGCGAACGAGCCGGGGCTTTGCTTTGTCAACGCTGATAAGAACCATTAGGGAATGGTACGAAGCCAACGATACCGAAATCTCCGAACGACGCTTCATTGGTAAGAATGTCAGATAAGCAGGCTGCATTCGTAGATTTTCGGGTATTTAGCTAACGGCAGGTCTGGGCGGGAAGCGTCAGGAGACGTGATGGCAGACTGCTCGGGAACCACGCTCGCTCCCCTGTACATAGCGACCCTTCTTGCGCCTTGGTGCCGAAGGTCCGGTTGGGTCAGAAATGCTTGGCATTTGGGTCGGAATTGCTTGGCGCGGTCCTCTGAGAAGATTCAGAAAATTCGTCGGGAAGAGTCGGAAATGCGCGGCATTCGACACTTTTTGTTGAACGTCTCATGAAAACGACCTGATCGTCAGGTTTGTGACCAAGATATTTTGGGCTTAGGTGTTTCACTACCTCAAGCTTTAAGTTGATTTGGGATCCTGATGAAGTGCACAATGTGCTCGGTATACGGGGCCTGTGGGCCTTCCAGATCACAGAAGTCATTTAATCTGATGTTCGAGGATATTGCTCTGCGCTCTAGGACGTGAAAGGGCGCATTGTTCTACAAGTTCTCGCTCTAGGATCATGTCCCACAAGACCAGTTGCTACGCTCGGTTGGTCGGTTTGTTGATCTGGATAGTATTTGCTCCCATACCGACAAGCATCATTTGATGGGTTATGGCATTCCAATCTGAACGTAGAGCCCTGCCTTTATCGGCAGTTGAGGGTTTTCCGAAAACACCAACTCCGTGCCATGCAGATTTGCGATGGTTTTGACGAGCGAAAGCCCCAGCCCCACGCCTTCGGTGGTTCGGCTGCGTTCCAAGCGGTAGAGAGGTTGCGTGACGTGGCCGAATTCTTCAGGCGGGATGCCCGGCCCGTCATCTGCCACACCAATCTGTCGACCATGGGCTAAAATCCAGATCCTCGTGCCCTTGGGGGTATGGCGGGTCGCGTTTTCCAGCAAGTTGGCGATCGCCTGCATCAACAGGACTCGATCTCCCGACACGACTACGGGATCGGTTTTGTCCAGCATCAAACGCCGCCCGGTGTCCTCGACCACATAGCGATAGGTGTCGAACATATCTTCCGCGACCTGCCCCAAATCCACTGGCGCAAAAGAGGCCCGCGCCGTGCCTGTTTCAAGCTTGGCGATGCGCAGGAAAGCATCAAAGATTGCGGTAATCTGTTCTGCCTGCGTTATGGCGGCTTCAATAGACGTTGTGCTGTTGCCACCATCTTCACTCGCCATCAAAGCTTGATCCAACCGGATACGCAGACGCGCCAGAGGAGTTTTGAGATCATGGGCGATATTACTGGCAAAATCCCGAGATTGCCGGATAAGTGCGTCAAGTTGATCGAGTGTTGCATCCAGTTGCCGCGACAGATCACCAAGGTCATCGTGGCGTGTGGAGCCTCCTACGCGCGCTGACAGATCACCAGCGCCGAAGCTGCCAAGAGCACCGGATATCGCGTTGATCCGGCGCTGCGTTCGCGCTCCCAAGTAAAGGCCCAGACAAAGCGCGGAGAACGCCGCCCCGAGCCCGACAAGCCCCATGGTTTCCAGCATGATTTGCAGGAAATCGTCCTGACGGCGCAGGTCCGTGGCCACGATTAACTGCCCGCCTCTCACCGGACCGGCCAGATAGATCCAGTCCTCGTATCCGCCAAGCTCGCCTTCCTGCGGTGACGCGGGCTGCCCACGCTGCCAGAAACGCCAGTCAAGTTCCAGAGAATTGTGAATTCCCTCCGCAATGTCCTTGCGTCCGGGAAAATATTCGACTCGTTCGTTCTTGGCGTCAGGATAGCGGGCAGGATCGAACCCGAGACGCTCGATGTCGGCGCGGACTTCGGCAAAACGGATCTGGAGTTCATCCTCAATCCGTCTTTGCGTCTCGCGTTCAAAACCAGAGATGGCTATCGCTCCTGCCACCACAAGGATCAGGAGAAAGGCAATCGTGATTGTAATGGCCTGCCGCATGGCCGACATGCGTGAGATCGCGGCCAGATCAGGAAACTGGTTCAAAGACATAGCCCGCCCCGCGTCTGGTCCTGATGACAGTGTCGCCAAAGGGCCTCTCGATCTTGGCGCGCAGGCGGCTGACATGGGTTTCCACGATGCTGGTGGTCGGATCGAAATTCATATCCCAGACCTTTTCCAACAACATTGTGCGCGTCAGCACCCGCCCGTTCGAACGCACGAACGCTTCCAAAAGGCGAAATTCCTTCGGGTTCAGATCGACCAGTTTGCCTTGCCGCACACATCGTTGTTTGAGCAGGTCGAGCCGGATGTCACCCGCAACAAGTGTGGTTTCGTCCGCGTTGGACAAATCGACATGACGCCGCCCCAGAGCGGCAACACGCGCATCAAGCTCGGTAAACGCAAAAGGTTTGGGCAAGTAATCATCCGCGCCGGCGTGCAGACCTTCGACCCTGTCATCAACATCCCCAAGTGCCGTCAAAAGCAGGACCGGCACATTGTTCTTGGCCGCACGAATGGCGCGCAACAGGGACAGTCCGTCAAGACCGGGCGTCATGCGGTCAAGGATCAGGAGATCGTAATCGGAACTCGTTGCCGCAATCAGCGCCTCGCGCCCATCTTGCAACCAGTCAACCACATGACCGGACCGGCGCAGCCCGTCACGCACCCATGCGCCGATTTCAAGGTCGTCTTCCAACAGGAGGATTTTCATATGCTGTCTTATCCTTGCGGATTGTCGCCTGCGTGTTGATCTGCCCGTTTATGGGCAACATTCAGTCATTCCCTAACCCGTTCATAGTCCTCAATAGCCACGAGGACAAAAGGCAAATAGCTTACAAATTTGTAAGCTTCGTTTCAGGCCTCGGCAAAGTCATGGGGCTATGTATGGAAACAGACGAGGCTTTGCGCCCGAGAACAAGGAATATGATCATGCATTTCAAACGCACCCTTCTGGCCGCTTGCACAGTTCTAGCCAACGCCGCCTATGGCGAAACTTTCTCCGCCGATGTCTGGGTAGATAACTGGTTCTCTATGAGTGTCGACGGCGTGCAGGTGGCGGAGGACAGCGTTCCGATTACGACGGAGCGCTCGTTCAATGCGGAAAGCTTTACCTTCGAGGCAGAGCGGCCCTTTGTAATCGGTTTGACTATGAAGGACTTCAAGCAAAACGATACCGGTCTCGAATATATCGGCACGCGCCGCCAACAGATGGGCGATGGCGGGGCAATCGCACAGATTCATGATGCCGATGGGGCGCTTGTCGCTGTGTCGAGCTCCGACTGGCAATGCCTCGTCATCCACAAGGCTCCCCTTGATCCGGTCTGTGCTGACGAAAGCGACCCCGTGGCGGGGGAAGGTGCCTGTGCGTTCGAGATCACGGAAGCGCCCGAAGGCTGGGATGCCGCGGATTTCGATGCATCCGGGTGGATCGCCGCCACCGAACACAGCGCCCGCGAGGTCAGCCCGAAAGACGGATATGACCAGATCGACTGGGATCCGACAGCCAAGCTGATCTGGGGGCCGGACCTGAAGACGGACAATACGATCCTGTGCCGTCTGACTGTGGAATAACGAGACCATCTTGCGAACACGCGGACTGCTCCTTCGGGGGCAGGAATCCCAACATCCGTCATTAGAAAGAAAACCCCATGACATTGCCCGCCTCCATCACCCGCAAACTTGGCACGCTTGCCGTGCTCTTTGGCTCGGTCACGGCCTTCGCCGCGCCTTTGCAAGCGCATGAGGATCATGTGCATAGCGATCAAACTCTCGATGCAGAGGCCCGTTGCGAGGCGGTGAAAGCCTCGGTCGCAGAGGCGGGCTTTTCCGACAAGGTGACGGTCACTTGCGACGATGGAAAGGCGATCATTTCGTCGAACACCTATCCCGATCACGAGATGATGACCGGCATCGTTGGCACGAACGAGCAAATCCCCGTGCCCGCCAAACAGTATGATGCGCCGATCCCGCTGGAGCCGGTGCTGGGCGACACACCGCAAACCCGTGACGCGGCCCTTGGCGTGGCGGTCAATGGCGTGCCGATCTTCGACTATACCGGCGGCGGTGAGATGACACAGGAAGATCTCTATCACTACCAGACCCAGCACGATACCTATCAGACACAACAGCTAGATGCCTGCGGCGGTCACGCGGGGCGCGGCGATGATTATCACTATCATATGAAGCCCGTCTGTATGATCGCAAACATGGAAAACGCAGGCGACGATGCGATCATCGGATGGGCCTTCGACGGTTTCCCGATCTATGGCGACAACAATCCCGACGGCACACCGATTGTCGAGGGGATGCTGGATGTCTGCAACGGCCAGACGGACGAGACCTTCGGCTATCGCTACCATACCTCCGAGGCCGCCCCCTATATCGTGCAATGCCTGATGGGAGAGGTCGAGGATTTGCGTGACCTGCCGCGCACGGCACCTTTGGTCGATGCAGCCACAGGGCAAGGGACAGAGCCCGGACGTCCTCCCGCTGGTGGCGTCGAGAACCTGATCTTCACGCAAGAAGAGGACGGCAGTCGCAGTATGGATTACAGCTATCAGGGCGAGGATTACTACATTCGCTACAGCCCGTCTGATACCGAGAACTGTTACAATTTCGAAACCAAGACCGTGACCAATGGTGGCGAAATCAAAACCGGGGAGTTCTGTCGGTGAGATCCCCCTTTCTCCTTGCTGCGGCTTTTCTCACTATGCTGAACGGCATAGCGGTGGGTGCCGCAGCAGAGCCGGTCTTTATACTGACCAGTCCGGCCCTTGAAGAAGACGGTCATCTTCCCGCCGATCTGAAATGCACCCGAGATGGCGGTGAAGGTCTGTCGCCGCCTCTTGAATGGACAGGTATTCCTGCGGGGACCAAAAGTCTGGCATTGATCATGCATCATTATCCACGCGGCACCGTCAAAGGGCGCGATGCCCCCAGTCAATACTGGCTTCTGTGGAACATACCCACTGATACGCAAGCGATCCCGAAAGGCAATCCCGCGTCCATTGGCGATGAAGGGTCTGACAAGGATGGCAACTTCACAGGCTACACCCCACCGTGCTCCCCCGGTGCGGCGGTGCATGAATACACGATCACACTCTACGCACTCGATGCAGCACCAGACACCTTGCCCGATCTCGACAGTGTCGCCGTTGATTGGGGGAAAATGATGACAGCCATTGAAGGCACTGTGATAGACCAAAGCAGCCTGACGTTTCGGAATTGACTATGAATATGCTTACCATCCACGCCTAAGGCATCCTGAATGGCCAAGGGACTGAAAACCAGAGCCGGATCAAGAGAGATGGCTTAAACATGGTTGCGGCGGGCATCCGGGATGGATAGCGCCCGCCGCAAACGGCAAATCGAGGGTTTCGGGGGGGGGGTGAACCCTTGATCTGCCGTATTCTTCTCCGATCCTATTGGCGCGGAGGTTGGGGGAGGGCTTCGGTCAAAGCCTTCTCGCTGACACCCAGCGTTTCAGCCGCCATCGCAAGATCAGGACGATCCTGGCTGGACGATATGAGCGCCTGCAAAAGTTCTGTCGCGGTCACGCCGAGTTTTTCGGCCGCTTCATCAAATCCCGGCGGGGTGTTCATGTGACCAGCTCCAATGGTGCCTTCGTGACCTGCCGCATGTCCCATATCCTCGCCGCGCGGGGCGCCGATGCCGACGGACGCTGTGGTGGTGAAGTTGTCCTGTGCCTGCACACCCACCAAACAGGGAGGCAGGTTCGGGAAGTCTTCGGAAGCGTGGTAGTGATAGGTGATACCAAGTGAGGTTTCCCCGACATGACCATTGCATGTGTCGAGGTCTTCCGGTTTGGAGCCATCTTCTTCAGCGCTGCCGAACATGGGATAGCCGTCAAAAGCGTAACCGAACTGTGCTGTTTTATCCTGCTCAAGGTGACAGTGGGCATCTACGCCTTCGGTTTCGAATACGGTCTTCACATCCGTGGCTGTTGCATGCCAATGATACCAGCCGCCGGGATCAATATGGCCGCCGCACAGATCAAGCGCAGGCATATGACCTGTGTCCAGCACACTGGGCGCATCTGCAAAAACGGGAACACCGTCCAGTGCAACACCAACTTTACCCACGGTGCCAATCTCTTCGGGTTCTTCGGCCATTTTCGGATCGATGGGCAGAAGCATCGTCACGGTGACATCGGGATCTGCCGTCACATTGATACAGGCATGATCGGCTTCGGGGCGGGTATTGGCATTGTCTACGATGTAGACATTGCCGTCCTCGTCAAAAAAGCGATAGCCCAGTTCGTCAAGCATAGTCAGGAAGTCTTTGTCGATCCGGTAGAGCTTGGCATTTTCTCCGTCCCAATCCCAAAGACCGCCTTCATCGTCGATTGTGACCGGACAAAAGGGACCGATATCCAGTCCTTCCGGCAGATAGTTGACGGTGATTTTATAGCAGGATGCTTCGGTCCCGTCCTCAAGCGCGCAAGACACGACTTCGGGGGCGCTGGTGAAGATATTGTCTTCAAACCGCGAGAGGTCTGTGTGGGCCATCGCCGCTGAAGGCACCATCAAAACGATTGTGCCATGTCGCAAGAGCGAGAGGACGGAAAACTGGGTCGGCATATAGGGTTCCTTTCGGGGCGGCGTTAGCTGCGCGGTCCGCCTTCGGGAGTGCAAGCCAGAGGGGCGTTTGAATCAGGTGAGCTACAGGTGCCGGACATGGATTCTCCATCGCGACCCGAGAAGCTGCAGGAGGCACCCGAAGACTTGCCGGAACAGGCATCCATCGCTTCGCTCGGCGGGCGTTGTTGCTGTCCACCCGAGGATTGCGCAAGGATCAGATAGCCGTCGGCTGTGCTTGCAAAATCCATGGTGCGTGTTTCTGCTTGGGCCGCAAGGCCGCTGGTCAGAGCCAAGGTTGCGGTGAGAAGGAAGGTCTGCGTGTTCATTTGTGCCTCTCGTTGTGCATTCTGTTTCGATGCATCCGGTATGCGCCCTCTATGCGCAGTAAGATTGCAGCAAATTTGCAGTTTTGATGCAGATTGACAAAAAACACGCTTTGTTGGTGGATAAACACAGCGGCGCAACGGAATTTACAGGAGGGCTGCTAAAGCCGGTTGGCATGAATGTGAGGCATGGCTGCGCCCTTGATCCTTAGTCTTCAAACGCATATCCGACACCATAGACGGACCGCACCGGATTCCAGTCTGAAACCGCCTCGCATTTGCGGCGGATGTTGCGGATGTGGCTGTCGACTGTGCGATCATAGACATCAGCATCATCGGGAAAAGCCAACGCCAAGAGTTGGTCGCGGGAATAGACCCTTCCCGGATGGGCATGAAGAGTGGCCAGAATTTTGAATTCCCGCCGTGTCAGGTCAAGGTTCTGACCATCCAAGGTTACACGCCACCGGTCATGATCGACGAACAGTCCTTTGTTACTATCACTGGCCGCTTGAGGTGCTTGCGGTGCTTGTGATCTGCGCAGAACGGCACGGGTGCGCGCGACAAGTTCTCTTGGGGAGTACGGTTTGCATAGGTAATCGTCCGCACCAAGCTCAAGGCCTAGCAGTCGATCGATTTCTTCGACCTTGGCGGTGGTCATGATGATCGGGGTTGTATTGCTGGCTCGCACTTCGCGGCAAATGGTCAATCCGTCCACTTTGGGAAGCATGAGGTCCAGAATGACCAGATCATAGCTGCCGGAACAAATCTGTGCGACCGCTTCTCCACCGTCCGGCAGATGATCTACCGCCATACCATCGGCCAGAAGGTAATCGCGAACAATTTCCGCAAGGGCAATTTCATCTTCGACAATGAGAATGCGAGGGGAGGTCATGAAGAAAGCTCCGGCAAAGTGATGACAATACGCAAGCCACCCAGACCGGATGTCTCAGCGTGAATGGTTCCATTGTGCGCGACAACAATCGCCTGAGTGATCGACAGGCCAAGGCCTGATCCCCCAAGCGCGCGTGCGCGCGAAGACTCGGCGCGATAGAACCGGTCAAAAAGGTGCGGGATTTGCTCGGCTTCAGGCGCAGGTGCGCTGTCCTCAAACAGGCAGATCAGTCTGTCTTTTTCAGAGTGCAGCGACAGTTTCAACCGCCCCGGCGCATCAGTATAGCGCAGGGTGTTTTGCAAGATGTTCTCGATCACCTGTGACATACGATGCGGATCGCCCTCGATATAGGCTGCTTCCGGCAAGCTCGTCTCCACCGATATTCCGCTCCGTTCAAACAGCGGCTGTAAGGTGGTCAGATGTTCCGAGATGAGGTCTGCAAGGTTCAATCGTTGCGTGTGGGTGATCAGTTCGCCCTCATTGGCAAAGCTCAGAATTTTCAGATCTGAGACAAGCTGCGATAGTCGGGCAAGGGTTGCGTGCATTTCCGAGAGCGTCTTTTCGTCCGGCTGGCGAATGCCGTCTTGAATGGCTTCAATCTGGGCGCCGAGCACGGCGATCGGGGTCTGCAATTCATGGCTGGTGTTGGAAATCCATGTGCGCTCGGCTTGTGTTTTGCGTTCCAGCGTTTCCGCCAAGACGTTGTAATGGGAGATCAACTGCCCGAGCTCATCATCTCCGTGAGGTGGAATGCGCGAGTCATAGGCACCGTTGGCCAGTCGTTTGGCGCCTGTCTCCAGTGATTTGATCGGCTCCAGAATGCGGCGTGTGACAGGGAATGCGACCAGACCGGACAGGATCAAGGCCACAAGGGCCGTCACGCCGAGAGAGAAATACTGTCGGGAAAGGAAAAACTGATCGGTTGCCGTGATGGCATTGATCGGGGCGCTCAGGCCGAGATAGCCGATGACAGGTTGTGTGTCGCACGCATTGTCGAGACAGATCGGGCTGCGCTCGAAAAGCTCGTTGTCGGAACGCGCCCCTGCAATCAGGGTGCCGTCTGCATCATAGAGCACAAGGCGCGCATGGGGCGGACCGCTTAGGGTGCTCTCGTCAATTGGTGGAAATTCATTCTGCGCTATAGCGTCCGTTGAACGTGGGTCAACACCGACCTGATCCGGCATGGGGCCACCGTGAGGCGGCTCGTTTGGCGGCGGTCTCTGTCCGGACATAAAGGGAGGAAGTGGAACTTTGTTCCCTCTTCCGGAAAGTTCCTCCATGAGAAACTCCGTCCAGATTTCTGGCGGACCGAAGGAGGGCCAAACTCCGTCGTTCTGGGCGTAAACTTCCGCAAGTGTCTTGCGAAGTGGTGCCATACGGGACAATTCCGTGCGCAAAAGATGCGTGGCAAAGCCTTTGCGGATCGACAAGGTGGCGGTTAGGGCCATGACGCCAATCATCAGGATCGCCGTGGCGGCAATGGCCGTGAAAATACGCAGGGTCAGAGAGTTTTCTAACTTGATCATACCGATGCGTTTCCAGAGAAATGTGCAAAGAGAGTGTAGAGGATATGTTCTCGCACAGAGTTCGGTCAGCTGTGGCACAGTGAGCACAATTCCTCCGATACGTCTTGCCTCCAAAGCCTCTCTGTGCGCAGTGGAAACCTATGTCAGCCGAAACCATTATACCAGCGCGACGCGGTGGTTTCTTGTTTGATGGGGCGGATTACGGCAACCCGCCCTCTCTCGAATGCATGGAGTGATGGGGTCGGATTACGGCGCAGGAACCACCACGACCGCAGGAGCGGCAGGGGCCGGAGCTGCAACGGGGGCAACAAATGGCGGAAAGCATCCGGCCAAACAACTTATGCCGATGATTCCAAGAACAAGTGCGATTGTGTGGATGGTCATTTTCGATCCTCGTTTTACAGGAAGTGACCAAACCTGACGCCAATAATATGAAGCCAATGTCCACAAAATGTTGTGGTGGTTTGAAAGCAAACCGTCCTACAAAAATGTGATTGGAAAGACAGGGAACACGTCCCATCTGCGAGGCGGTTCGTCATGGTTCGTCTCGTTCGTTCTGCGACCCTTCTGACACACCGCTCCGAATCTACGCGGTGCCCCCTTTCGCGGGCGTCATCATGCGCCGAATACGTTGCGCATCATTTCCGGATTTTCCTTGATCCATACGGCGGCCCCTTCGGCGACAGTCTGGTAGACCGCTGCGCCTATGGCTTCTCCCAAAGCCGTGTGGAGCCCTGCATAGGCTGTGTCGCCTTTTGGTGCGGCGATGGCTATGCAATCTGTGCCGGTGCCTGTGACAGGGCCGTGAGGCAACCGTAATCCGGCGCCCACCACGGCGGCTGTGCGGGCCTGTGTTGCGATGCTCAGGGCTTCGATCTGGGCGGCTTCGGTCAGCCCTTCGGCTATCTGCACCGCGATGTTGATGGTCCCGTAGCGTTCAAAGGACCAGTCGCGGGGCGTGCGGGTGCCGATGCGTTCGGCGTTGCCCAGCCCGACCGTGGCGATGGCGGCCACGCGGGCACTTTCGACACGCGTCTCTTTGCGCTGGAATTTCGTGACATCGCGGGAGGTGAGCATACCCACCGCTTCTGTATGTCCTGCCTCGGTCATCTCCGCCGTGACCCAGTCGGAAACGGCAAGGTCCACGGGCAGGTCGGCATTGCGCAATTCGCGCCAGACGATCCTCTCGGCCATGACGAAACCGGAGCGATAGGGGGCAAAGCTCAGCACGCGCAGGGAGGTGCCCAGTTCGGCGACGAGCCAAGGGGGATCAAGACGGGGGAGCAGCAGGGGCGGGGTCATGCGTCGTCCTGCGTGATTTGTCCGAGAGGTTGCACCACAAGCCCTTCGGCGGCGTCCGAGATATAGCAGCGGATGGAGAAGACCTCTGACAGGAGCGCTTCGGTCAGGACATGGCGCGGGGGGCCGTCCGCGACGATCCGGCCCGCGTGGATCACCACAAGGCGCGTGCAATGACGGGCGGCCAGTCCCAGATCATGAAGCGATGCGACAACCGCGCGGCCGTCCTTAGCGATGCCGGAAAACGTCTCCATACAGGCGATCTGATGCGCCGGATCAAGACCTGCGGTCGGTTCGTCGGCCAGTAAAAGCGGCGTGTCCTGTGCCAGCGCACGGGCAATCAGCACACGGGCCTGTTCGCCGCCCGAAAGCCCTGTGGCCTTGCGGTCCGCGAGGGCTGTCAGGTCCATGCGCGCCAATGCTGCAAGGACTTCGGGCGCGTCTTCGCGTTCGTTTTGCGCCAGAGAAACAAGATGCGCGACCCGCACCGGCCATGCGATCTCGCGGGCTTGGGGCAACCATGCGACGGCCTTGGCTCTTTGGGCGGAGGAGAGCTTGGCGAGCGAGCTGTCACCCTCTGCGGTAATGAGGCCGAGAGCGGCACGGAGCAGCGTGGATTTGCCTGCGCCATTCGGGCCGATGAGCCCTACGAACTCGCCCGGTTCGACTGTTAGAGACGCATGATTGAGCGTGACGCGCGCGCCATGTCTGACGGTCAGGTTGTGAGTGGTGAGCAAGCTCATGAGCGCCCCCGCATCCGCCAGATCAGATGGAAGAACACCGGCGCACCGACCAGTGCCATCAACACGCCCAGTTTGAGGTCGCGTCCGGGCAGGATCAGCCGCACTGCAATGTCTGCAGTCAAGACCAGAGCCGCTCCGCCCAGTGCAGAGGTGAGCAGGAGGCGGGCAGGGCGGGCACCGACCAGCGGGCGCAGCACATGGGGCACGACCAGCCCGACAAAGCCGACGGCTCCTGCAACGGCCGTGGCCGCACCAACTGAGGCCGCCACGCCGCCGACGAGGATCAGGCGCAAACGCTTGAGATTGATACCCATTGTGGCGGCGGCTTCTTCGCCCAAAGTCAACCGGTCGATGCCGCGTCCTGTGAAGGCGAGCAGGGCCCATCCGACCAGCATCACAGGCAGGGCAGTCCAGACGTGTAGAAACGAACGATCCGCAAGCGATCCCATCATCCAGAAGACAATTTCATTGGCAGCAAAAGGGTTTGGCGAGAGGTTGAGCACCAGCGCCGTGAGGGCCGAGGATAGGGCGGACACGGCGATTCCCGCGAGGATCAGGGAGAGGGTGCCGCCGGAGCCGGCGAGCAGGAGGATGAGGAGGACGCAGAGGGCGGCGCCGGTCAGGGCGGCGAGGGGGAGGGCCAGTGCGAAGAGCGCGGCCAGACCGCTCTGGAGCGCGATCACGGCGCCCAGTGCGGCGGAGGCGGAGATGCCGATCACGCCCGGTTCGGCCAGAGGATTGCGTAGATAGCCCTGCATCGCGGCCCCCGACAGGCCGAGGCTCACCCCCACCATCACGCCCAGAATGGTCCGCGGCAGACGGATCTCGCGCATCACGATCGGCAGCGGCCCCTCACCGCCTCCAAACAGCGCGGCAAGGCTGTCCATCACGGACACATCCGCCACACCGACCAGCAACGAGGCCATAAAAAGCCCAGCAACCAGCAGAGTCAGAACGACGATAAGCCTCGGGTAAGTCATTCATCCTGCTCCAGTTTTTCCCGCTCTGCACGCAACTCTCCGATGGCGTCCAGCACAGAGGGCAAACCGCAAATCCAGTCCTTGTCCTGCATGGGCATATGCCCGCCCGTGAGACGGGTCAATGCCGGGTGCGAGAGCACCTCCTCGGCGCGGGCGGTGCCCGGATAGTCGGCTCCGGAAATCACCAGATCGGGGTCCGCCATGACCAGCGCCTCAAGCGGCACGAAGCCGCCTGCAGGCAGGCCGAACTGCGCGGCAAGCGTGGCAAATCCGGCCGTGTCGATGATTTCGCCCGACAGGCTCTGCGCGCCGGAGGTGTAGCCGTTGACCGCGTAAGTGGCCGCTGTGGGACGTCGGCCTTGCGTCGGATTTATGTCGGACAAGTGTCGGGCAAAATCGTCCGCCATCTCGCGTGCCACATCCGCACGCCCCAGCGCCTCTCCCATCTTCACCATATTGGCGGAGACATCCTTCAGAGACTGCGCGGGGGCGAATTCGACCACCTCCACCCCGAGGCGGCGCATCATCGAAACAGTGGCCCGCGCGGAGAACTGTCCGGCCAGAACCAGATCGGGGTCCAGTAGGTAAATCTCTTCGGCCAGCCCGTTGTTCGTCGGATAGGCGCGGGCTTGCTCTGCCATGACCGAAGCGCGCGGGTCCCGTGCCATAGTGGTGACCGACACCAACTGCTCCGGCGCGGCGATCATCATGGCAAGCTGGTCGGTGCACAGATTGATCGACACGACACGTTGCGGCGTGGCATCGGCACAAGCCGCCGCCGCCCCCGTCAGGGCGAGGGCGGCGGCGAGGGATATGACACCCGAGTTTCGCATTCAGAACGACGCTTTGAGACCGAGATAGGCCGAGCGCCCCGGTGTGTTGAAGCCACCTGCGGTTTCATAATCCTCGTCCGTGAGATTGTCGGCCCGCAGATAGAGTTGAACAGTGTCGGTCAGATCGTAAGACAGGCTCGCGTTGAAGAGGGTGTAGTCGCCGACTTTGTGATCTGTGGGAGCATATTGGCTTGGGACGATATCGGCGACATGTTGTAGTGTTACCTGACCGCTCAGGCGGTCCGTCAGGAGAGCGTCAATGCCGACGACAAGATCGTGACGCGGCACCCGCTCTGTGCGTTCGTCAGCTGTTTTTGCATCGGTGTAGGTGTAGTTTCCGAAGAGTGAGAAGGTCTCGGAAAGGGTATAGTGACCGGACAGTTCGATGCCTTGCGACGTGGTGGTGCTGATTTGTTCGTATGCCCAAGTGTCGTCGTTATAGTTAATCTTGTTGTCGATTTCTGTATGGAACAGCGTTGCCTTCACAAAATCGTCGCCCATAAACCGGCGTTCGACACTCAGTTCCGCGCTGCGACTGGTTTCTTCTTTGAAGTCGGGATTTCCGCCGTAGCCGAAACGCTCGTAGTAGGACGGTGCGCGGAAGCCGGTGCCTAGCACCGCGCGAAGGGTCCAGTCGGATGCGACCTCCCAAGCGGCGGCAAGGCGGCCGGAAATATGCTCGCCAAAATCGGAATGACTGTCATAGCGCAGGGCGGCGGAGAGGTTGAGGTCAGCGGTTGGAGAATGCAGCCATTCTGCCTTTATTGCTTTGTTGTTGTTGCTTTCGGTTAGCCCGTCGATGTTGAACTCCTCTTCGGTATACTCAAAGCCGAAGGTCAGTGTGGAGCGAGCGGAGAGGTCCGTTGAGCCGAGATAGGCGAGTTCGCGCCGTTTTCCGGAGAAGTCCTCATTATAACCGCCAGGATAACTGCGCTCAATATCGAAGAGCATGGCGCTGAACTCATGGGTGATGTTGTCGCCTTGCACGAGGGCGAAGGCGCGCAGCCCTTTTTCCTCGCTGGAGGACTCGCCGGCGCTGTCGGTGCTGGATAAGTCGTATTCACTGTCTGAGGTAATGTAGAAACCTGAGAGGCCTAGCGTTATGCTGTCGCTGACATCTTGCTCAAGACCGAAGGTCAGGGTTGTGGCTTCGTAGCCGTCGTCTTCATCGTCGCTGGAGCGCGCAGAGAACCCGTCCGTTTTGTAGTGCGACAGGGTGAAGGCAACAGAGCCCTTTTCGCTTTCGATTTTATCCGAAACCCCTACGGAATAGGTGCCGTAGCTGCCCGCTTCCACTGTGGTGCTCAGGCCGGGTTCGCCGGAAAGCGTGTCCATGCTGACGACACCTGCGACGGCTTCGGAGCCGTAAAGCGCGGATTGCGAGCCTTTCAGGACTTCGATTGAGGAAACGCCGTAGGACAGCAGCCCGCCAAAATCGTATTGTGTTTTGATCGAGGATGTATCGGTGATGTCGATGCCGTTGAGGCGCACACCAATATATTCGGAACTGAGGCCGCGGATGCGCAATGTGGTGCTGGCCCCGACGCCGCCGTTGCGGCTCATGGAGACGCCGGGCAAGGTGGCGAGCACATCGGAGACCGATTGCGCGGCTGTGCCCGTTTCATCGGCATCAAGCGTTTCCACCGTCGCGCCGGTTTCGCTTTTGGCGACGGGGACAAGGCTTCCCGACACAACAATTTCATCCAGCAGGTAAATCTCGCCGGTGTCTTGTGCGAGCATGGGGGAGGTGGTCAGGGCGAGGGCGGCTGTGGTGAGGCGCAGGAGGCGCGATGTGGGACGGGTAGGCATGATTTCGGTCCTTGAGCGTGGGGCGGCTGCCCCGTGGATGTGAACGCGTCCGGGAGGAAATCTCCGCAGACAGTGAGAGCGTCACCGCTGCGGGTCTACCGCTTCCATGGCGCCCCTCGCGCCCGGAAAAGGGTGAACATTCAAGCAGGTCTCCTGGCTCACGGATCGCAGCGGTCGCCCACCTTCCCGGGGGGTATCCCAGTGGTATGAGAGGCGTCGCTCACCGTTCACAGTTGCGGGGGCAGCCACGGCTTTGATCCTGCAGCTGTGGCGGCGGACCATCCCGTGTTCCCTTTTCATCGGCGAGATCACCGAAACTTGAACAGGGCGCAGGAAAGCGAAATGGCCGGAGAAGTCAAGATTCTCCGGCCTGTCGCGGGCTGTTCTGTGGCGTCACGTCGCGGCAGGGACACGCCTGCGCGGGGATCAGCGGTTTTTCTTCATGGCATCCATGAGTGCGGCCCCCAGCGCGCCGGTGCTGTTGCCTTGGGAGGTGTTGCGGGGTTTTGCGGGTTTGGATTTGGAGCCGCGTGCGGGAGTGCCCTCCTTGCGGGGCTGGCCGGTTTTGCCTTGGGGCTTGCCCTGTGTCGGGCGTTCGCCGCGGTCGGGTTTGGTGCCGTCCTTGCGCATGGACAGGCCGATGCGCTTGCGCGCGATGTCCACTTCGGTGACGCGCACGGAGACGATGTCGCCCGCCTTGACCACTTCATGCGGGTCTTTGACGAAACGGTCGGCCAGCTGGCTGACATGGACAAGCCCGTCCTGATGCACGCCGATGTCCACGAAGGCCCCGAAGGCGGCGACATTGGTCACGGTGCCTTCAAGGCGCATACCGGGTTTGAGGTCTTTGATTTCCTCGACCCCGTCGGTGAAGGTGGCGGTTTTGAATTCCGGACGCGGGTCGCGGCCCGGTTTTTCAAGCTCCGCGAAAATGTCGCGCACGGTAGGCAGGCCGAAGGCGTCGGTGACGAAATCTTCGGGGCGCAGGCCCTTGAGCGCGGAGGGGCTGCCCATGATGTCGCGCATGTCGCGGCCACAGGCTTTGACGATCTTGCGGGCCACGTCATAGGCTTCGGGGTGGACGGAGGAGGCGTCGAGCGGCTCGTCCCCGTCGCGGATGCGTAGAAAGCCCGCACATTGTTCAAAGGCTTTCGGGCCGAGACCGGAGACTTTCAACAGGGCTTTGCGGGAGGGGAACGCGCCGTGACTGTCGCGATGGGTCACGATGGATTGCGCGAGCGACGGTCCGAGACCCGCGACATGGGCGAGCAGCGGGGCGGAGGCCATGTTCAGGTCCACCCCCACGGCGTTCACCGCATCCTCGACCACGGCTTCGAGCGCCTGCGACAGGCGGCGCTGGTCCACGTCGTGCTGATACTGGCCGACACCGATGCTCTCGGGCGTGATCTTCACCAGTTCCGCCAGCGGGTCCTGCAACCGCCGCGCGATGGAGACCGCGCCACGTAGGGACACGTCGAGATCGGGAAATTCGGCTGCGGCCAGTTCCGAGGCGGAATAGACCGAGGCACCGGCTTCTGAGACGACCACCTTGGTGGGCGCCTTGACGCCTTGCGGCAGGAGCTTGAGCGTTTCGCCCACAAGTTTCTCGGTCTCGCGGCTGGCGGTGCCGTTGCCGATGGCGACCAACTCGACACCGTGACGGGTCACCAGATCAATGATCTTCGCCTCCGCCCCGCGCAGATCCATCTTCGGCTGGAACGGGTAGAGCGTTGCAGTCTCCAGCAGCTTGCCGGTGGCATCCACCACTGCCGCTTTCACGCCTGTGCGAATTCCCGGATCGAGACCGAGTGTGGCCTTGGCCCCCGCAGGGGCGGCCAGAAGCAGGTCTTTGAGATTGCGCGAGAACACGGTGATCGCATCCTCATGGGCGCGCTGGCGCAATTCGCCCAGAAGATCAATGTGCAAGGAGATGGAGAATTTCACCCGCCACGCCCAGCGTGCCACGGTGCGCAGCCAGAGATCGCCGGGCTGATCACTGCCCGCGCCGAGATAGGCGGCAATCATGGCAATCGCCCGATCCGCGCCTTCTTCCGGCTCCGGCGCAATCTCCATCGAGACGATCTCTTCCTTGGCTGCGCGCAAAATCGCCAGAGCGCGGTGGGAGGCAATCTCGGACCATTTCTCCGAATGGTCGAAATAGTCGGAAAACTTCGCGCCGGCCTGTTCCTTGCCCTCGATCACCTTGGCGGTCACACGCGCCTCGCGCCGCATGAAATCGCGCAGTTTTCCCAAGAGATCGGCGCTTTCCGACAGGTCCTCGGTCGCAATGTCCCGCGCGCCGTTCAATGCGTCTTTCACCGTTGGGACGGCCTCGGTGACATAGCCTACGGCGAGTTTTTCGGGATCCGCTGAGCGGTCCGATTTGATGGCCGCCAGCAAAGGTTCCAACCCGTTTTCACGCGCGATCATCGCCTTGGTGCGACGCTTCGGCTTGTAGGGCAGGTAGATGTCTTCAAGCGTCGATTTGCTTTCGGCACCTGCAATGGCGCGTCTGAGATCGTCGGTCAGCTTGCCCTGCTCGTCGATGGATTTGAGAATCGTCACCCGCCGCGATTCCAGTTCGCGCAGATAGGACAGCCGGTCGTTGAGAAGCCGCAGTTGTGTGTCGTCGAGGCCGCCCGTCACCTCTTTGCGGTAACGCGCGATGAAGGGCACGGTCGCGCCCCCGTCCAGAAGCCCGATGGCGGCGCTGACCTGACTTTGCGAGGCCGCGATATCTGTGGCGATGGTGCGGGAAATACGGGCGTTGGTTTGGGCCGTGGTTTGCGGATCTGTGGCGGTGCTCAAATTTGGTCCTCCTGTCGGGAAGACCGTCTTACCCTCCCCGACAGGCCGCGCCAAGAGGGGGCGTGACGCAAGAGGACCGCGTCAGCAGAACGCAGCCCATCTCGATCTTCGGTTTGCAGAGACGGCGAAGGTCTCAGGAGCGCGGGCGTTCCTTTTTCGGATCGTAATGCGGGAAGGGCGCGACGCGGGCGGAGTAGCGTTTGAGGTGCCCATCCAGCTGGCCGACCTCGACATGGGTGCCGATCTCCGCATGGGCCACGTCGATGCGTGCCAGTGCGATCCACTGGCCGGTGCGCGGGCTGCGCATGGCGGAGCAGATCTCGCCCACCTGTGCGCGTCCGATGCGGATGCAATCCCCGTGCGCCACGGCATTTTGCCCGTCGATCTCAAGCCCGACGAATTTGCGCGAGGGCGTTTCCTTGCGCCGCAACAGCGCCTCGCGCCCGACGAAATCGGCGGTCTTGGATTTCAGCGGCACGGTAAAGCCGACACCGGCCTCGAACGGGTCGGTCTGGTCGGAGAAGTCATAGCCCGCAAAGACCAGCCCCGCTTCGATCCGCACGAGGTCCAGCGCCTCCAGCCCCATCGGTTTCATGCCGACCTTCTGGCCCGCCTCCCAGACGGCTTTGAAAATCTCCGCACCATGTTTCGGGTGGCAGAAAATCTCGTAGCCGAGTTCGCCCGTGTAACCGGTGCGCGAGATCACGACGGGGATGCCCTGATCGTCGCCAAGGCGGGCGGGGGTGAAGCGGAACCAGCCCATCTCGTCGAGCGCGGGTTGGTGCGGTGCGGTCCAGAAAAGCTCGCAGATCAGATCGCGCGATTTCGGGCCTTGCACCGCGAGGTTGTGCATCTGGTCGGTGGAGGAGCGGATCATGACGTTAAGGCCGAGACGTTTGGCCTCTTCGCGCATCCACACGCCGCCCTCGTCGGAGCCGCCGACCCAGCGGAAGTTATGCTCTCCCAGACGGAACAAAGTGCCGTCGTCGATCATGCCGCCGTGCGGGTAGCACATGGCGGAATAGACCACCTGACCGATGGCGAGTTTCTCGACATTGCGGGTCAGCACCCAGTTCATCAGGGCTTCGGCATCGGGGCCTGTGACTTCGAATTTGCGCAGGGCCGAGAGGTCCATGACCACCACGCCTTCGCGGCAGGCCCAGTAGCTTTCGATCGCGTCACATTCGGGGAAGGAATTCGGCAGCCAGAACCCGTTATAGTCGGAAAAGTCGCGGGTCATGGTTTTGAAGCTGTCATAAAAGGCGCTTTCACGCGTCATGATCGGATCCTCGTCAGGGGTCGGGCGCCATGCAGTGGCGCGGGAAAAGCGTTCTTCGGCGCCATAGGTGCGCACATGGATGTCGGTGAGGTGCCAGCCGTTGGCCGCCGAAGTGTCATCGGGGCAGGAGGAGGACACGCAGATGAGATCGGTCAGCGCGCGCAGCAGGACATAGTCGCCGGGCCGCGACCACGGCTCGTCGGCCAGCATCACGCCATGTTCGTCCACGCCGGTGTTGAAAAAGAAATTCGCCGCCATCCATCCGGCACGGGCGGGGATGCCGTAGGGATCGAGCACGCCGTTGAAATTGTGGGAGCAATTCGCGTGCCCCGGATAGCCCAGATCGTCGTAATATTTGGCGTTGCAGGCCAGCCCGAAGGCATCGTGTCGTCCGCAGGTGTCCTGCACCACTTCGACGAGCGGGGTCTGGTCGTGGTCGAAATATTTCGCATGCAGGCCGGGCATCGGGTAGGCGTGGCCCTGAATGGTGCGGGTGGTGGTGACGTCGAGCGGGAGGAATTGGCCCTTGTCCACCTTGCGCGCGTCGAAACACTGGAAGTCGGTGCATTGGCGGCCATCGACATCCATGATCTGGATGAATTCGCCCTTTTTGACGGTGTAGGCCTGTGCCGTGGCGGAGCTGATGCGGATGTCTTGCAGCGTGTCGGCCAGCGGATCGGGCAGGGCAAAGCTGCCTGCCATGCGTGGCTCTGCGCGGGTGAGTGTGACGCGCAGCGGCGTGGCGGTGGTCTGGGCCTCGAAATCCGGTTCCGGCGCGGGGGCGGTGACGAGCAGCCAGCCTGCGGATTGTGCGGTGAAGCTGACGCCTTCGCCCGCGGCACTGGTGGCGGAGAACAGGCCGATGCTGCCAGCGCCCGCAAGCTCGATCCGGCGTTTTGCAAGGCCGAGGCGCAGGCGGGCCATGCCGGGCAGGGGGCTGTTCACGGTGGCGCGCAGGGCCTCGCCCGTGGCATCCGCCGCCCAGCCGAGCACGCCGGCATCCACGCGCCCGTCGGTATGGGCGGCCAGCAATTCGCAGCGCTGCCCGCCCTCTGTGTTGGTGATGGTGATCCGGTCACCGGTCTTGAGTTCCACGAGCGTGGCGCCGCCGCCCTGAACGGTGTGACGTTCCTCGTCAGGCGCAAGGGTGAAGGCCGAGGCGCGGCGGGGCTGTGAGGGGTGCGGCGGGCCCGCACGAAAGGGAAGGCCGGAAGGATCGAGGATCAATTGGATCTCCATCGGTCATAAAAAAATCCGGGGGTGCATGAATGCTGGCCCCCGGATCAGGGGAGAGGGACGCGCCCCCGATGGGGCACGCGTTGGATCAGTTTTGCAAGTAGGCGTCCATGCTGTCATCCAGCGCATCTTTCCACGGGGTGTGGTGCGCGGGGGCCAGCGTGCCTGTGATCGGGGAGACATAGGCATTGTTGCGGAAGGTCATGATGCCTTGCTTCTTGTGCTTTTTCCATTGGAAGAACGCCTCGTTGGCCGCGTCGACATCGAAGCTCGGGTAATCCGTATCCGCGATCAGCTCTTTGACATATTCGCCTTGGTAAACGATGCAGTCGTTGTCGGTCTCGTTCTTGGCCTCTGCGGCCACACGCGCCTCGACATCTGCGGCCATTGTGGCGGCATCGGGCAGGTCGATCCGGCCCAGAATGATGTCACGCACATACCACGCCTGCGCGTCGAACATGTTGAACGTATACCACTGGTCCTGCATGCCGAGATAGAACATCTTCGGGTTCGGATTGTAGACCACCCCCTTGTAGAGATCCGCCGTGGCCAGAACATTGGCTGTTTTCAGGCGCAGATCGTCGGGCAGGAAGGGGAAGTAGTGTTTGTAGCCGGTGCACAGGATGATGGCATCAACATCTTTCGTTGTGCCGTCCTTGAAATAGACCGTCTTGCCCTCGACCTTTTCCAGCGCCGGTTTCTCGTCCCAGTTCTCCGGCCAGTCAAACCCCATCGGCGCGGAGCGGTAGCAGCTTGTGATCGACTTGGCGCCGTATTTCCAGCATTGCGAGCCGATGTCCTCTGCGGAATAGGAGGCCCCGACCACCAGCACATCCTTGCCGGAAAACTCGCGGGCATCGCGGAAGTCGTGGGCGTGGATGATCCGACCGTTGAACTGTGCAAATCCCGGATATTCCGGCACGTTCGGGGAGGAGAAGTGACCGGAGGCCACGATCACATTGTCGAAACGCTCCTTGTAGACGCGGTCGTTTTCCATGTCGTGAACGGTGATCTCGAAATCACCCTTATCGGCGTCATATTCGACCCAGCGGATCACAGAGGAAAACCGGATCCACTTGCGCACATCGGCTTTCTTCACGCGGCCTTCGATATAGTCGAACAGCACAGCACGCGGCGGGTAGGAGGCGATCTGTTTGCCGAAATGTTCCTCAAAGGAATAATCCGCAAATTCCAGACCCTCTTTCGGACCGTTGGACCAGAGGTAGCGATACATCGAGCAATGCACAGGTTCGCCATTCTCGTCCACGCCGGTGCGCCAAGTGTAATTCCAGAGCCCGCCCCAGTTCGATTGTTTCTCGAAGCAGACGATTTCCGGAATCTCCGCGCCTTTTTGAGCGGCGGACTGGAAGGCGCGCAGTTGTGCAAGACCGGAGGGGCCTGCGCCGATGACAGCGACTCGTTTGGTCATAAGTAAACTCCCGTTGGATGTTGGTATCTGTGCGTTTTGTTCTGGTATGGACCAATGACATGAATTGGTTCTTTTGGATTAACTCCGGTTTGGTCCAAAATTTTTCTGCTGGTCAATGAATTTTCCTTAGAGGAATATGTTATTCAGAAGCTATCTGGGTCTTTTGACCTATTTTTGGGCGCGAGGTGAAATTATGAGCAGCGGATCGCTGGCACAACGACTGGCCGTTGCAGGCTCTCTGCCGCGTTTGAGCGTGCAGGATCGCGCCCCCGTCCGCATCGGTGCGCTCGTGCCCATGTCCGGCGGCGAGGAGTTCTGGGGGCGGCCCGGTGTCGAGGGCTGCGAGCTTTGGGTTGATTGGATCAATGCCCATGGCGGCATGATGATCGGCGGACGGCGGCACCTTGTGGAACTGACGGTCTATGACAGCGGTGACGGGCCGGAGGCCACGCTGGAGGCGGCGCGTCAGATGGTCGAGACCCAGCGCGTGCGGCTGGTGCTCACATTGGGCGGTAGCGACATGCGGCTGGCCCTGCCATATCTGATGCAGCGGCGGATTCTCACGGCGACGCTCTTGCCCTCCGATCTGTCGCCGGACTTTCCCTATCTCATCGCCCCTGCCGAGGTGCATCCGTTCTTCAATGTCACGGGCGTAGACTGGCTTGCGCGCAACCGGCCCGAGGCCCGACGTGTGGCCCTGTGTTCACAGACCGACCTTCTGGGCCTGCCCTCTCTGGCGACCTATCGCGCCGCTTTTGATGTGGCCGCGCGCGAGGTGGTCAAGGAAGTGCTCTATGACGTGGGCGGCGCTGATCCCGCCGCGATTGTGGCGGAGATGATGTCGGTCTCGCCCGATGTGCTGTGCTGGTGTTCGTCCAACCCGCAGATGATCGAAGAGATGACCGTGGCGGCGTTCGAGGCCGGATTTGCGGGGGAAATTCTGGCCTGCACCTGTGACAATTACCAGCAGTTGATCGCCAGAACCTCGCCGGAGTTCATGGAACGGTTTACTTTCCAGTTCCCCGATTTCGACGATCCCGAACTTGCCGATACGGGGTTCTTCTTTCACCGCCCGAAAGCCTTCTATGACCGTTATACAGAGCGTTTCCCCGGTCACTGGACGGCGGTAAGCTGGGAATATGCCTCGATCCTTGATCTGTGGCACGAGGCGGTGGAGACGGCGGACAGTCTGACTTCGGTCTCCGTGCTGGCGGCGTTGAAGCGCGGGCGGCGGATGCCCCATGCTTTCGGTCTGGCGACATGGTGGGGCATGGATGTCTACGGGATCGACAATGCCTTGGTCGGAGATTGGCCGGTGGTGGCGATCCGCGATGGCAAGGCGCGGATACAGGAATTCGGCTCCGTGCTGGGCTGGCTGGAGGCGCATGGTGCGCGGCTGATGACGGAGCTTGGTGCGCTTGGCCAGCTTTGGCACCAGCGTGACACGCCGGATCTGGCCCGCGCGATGGCGCGTGAGTGAGTAAGAGAGAATGAGTGTGACAGGAGAGACGGGTTTGAAACAGGAAGAGACAGCTTTGCGCCAGAATCCCCATGCGGTGAAAGAGCAGCGGGAGAAGAATCTGGAAGTGGCCATCGGGCGGCAGGTGCGCGAATTGCGCAAGCGGCAGAGGCTCACGGGGGCCGATCTTGCTGCGCAGACGGGGCTGTCTGTGGGGATGTTGTCCAAGATCGAGAACGGGGTGATCTCCCCCTCGCTCAATACGATCTCTGCGCTGGCCCATGCGTTGAAAGTGCCGCTGGTGCAGCTGTTCTCCGGCTATGAGGAAGAGCGGGGCTGTATGCATGTGAAAGCAGGCGAGGGGGTCGAGATCGAACGCGCCGGCACACGCGCGGGGCATCAATACAGCCTTCTGGGTCATATCGGCTCGAACAATTCCGGCGTTGTGGTGGAGCCCTATCTGATTACGCTCGACAGCACGTCGGACCGGTTTCCGGCCTTCCAGCATGAGGGGATCGAGATGCTCTATATGCTGGAGGGGCGGGTAAACTACCGCCACGGCGAACAGATTTACGAATTGGAGCCGGGGGATTCACTGCTGTTCGATTCGGATGCGCCGCACGGACCGGAGGTGATTGTCGAGCTTCCGGCGAAATACCTGTCGATCATCACCTATCCGCAGGCGCGTTGATACGGCGTGATCTTTTCACTTCGCCCAATTTTGGGGCGAAGTGCCGCTTTGCTCCGCGAGTCTGAGTAAAAAGCAGGCAGGTTTCCTGAGGGTGAGAAGTTTTTCCAAATAGGATAAAAACTTTCTTGAAGGGAAATTAGGTTTCCCACTAGTGAGGTTGTGACGGCGCAAGACGCCGCTGAACACACCCACTATGGAGGAACCTATGTGTGGCATTGTTGGCCTCTTCCTGAAAAAGGATGAATTGCGCCCCCAGCTGGGCGATATGCTGACCGATATGCTCATCACCATGACCGACCGCGGCCCCGACAGTGCAGGGATCGCGATCTATGGTGAAGAAGCGGACGGTATGGTGAAAATCACGGTCCAGTCGGATACGCCCGACGCGGCCTTCGCCGATCTCGATGCCGCCGTATGTGCCGCCGTCGATGCGCCGGTGACGATCAAGGTGGTCGATACCCACGCGGTTCTGACCCTGCCTGAGGCGGTCGAGCAAGAGGCCATCGCCTATCTCGAAGAGAAGGGCCTGCGGATCATGGGCTCCGGCGCGACCATGGAAATCTACAAGGAAGTCGGCCTTCCCAAGGACGTGGCGGCCCGTTTCGGCCTGCGCGACATGGGCGGCTCCCACGGCATCGGCCACACCCGTATGGCGACCGAGTCTGCTGTGACCACCATGGGGGCGCACCCGTTCTCCACCGCCGACGACCAGTGCCTCGTGCACAACGGCTCGCTGTCGAACCACAACCAGATGCGCCGCAAACTCGCCAAGAAAGGCGTGTTCACCCGTTCCGAGAACGACACCGAAGTGGGCGCGGCCTATATCTCCTCGCGCATTGCAGACGGTGCCACGCTGGGCGAAGCGCTTGAGGGCACGATCAAGGATCTCGACGGGTTCTTTACCTTTGTGACGGGCACCAAGAACGGCTTTGGCGTCGTGCGTGACCCGATTGCCTGCAAACCCGCCGTGATGGCCGAGACTGACGACTATGTCGCCTTTGCCTCCGAATACCGGGCCTTCGCAGACCTTCCGGGCATCGAAGCCGCCCGCGTCTGGGAACCGGAACCCGCAACTGTCTATTTCTGGGAGCGCTGATCCAATGACCACGACACTTGATAAAACAGTGCTCGATATGACCGCCATGGAACTCCGTGAGGTCAACACCACGCTTCAGGCCGCCGCCAAGGCACAGGCCAATGCGGCGTTTGAAATCATCAACCCGCGCGGCTCCCATGCGATGGCCTGCGGTCTCGACGGTCCGCTTGATGTGACGATCAAGGGCTCCACCGGCTACTACTGCGCCGGTATGAACAAGGACGCCACCGTCACCGTCGAAGGCTCCGCCGGTCCCGGTGTCGCCGAAAACATGATGTCCGGTGTCGTTACGATCGAAGGCGATGCCTCGCAATATGCGGGCGCGACCGGTCATGGCGGGCTTTTGAACATCAAGGGCAATGCCTCCTCGCGCTGCGGTATCTCGATGAAAGGCATCGACATTGTCGTGCATGGCAACATCGGTCACATGTCCGCCTTCATGGCGCAATCGGGCAATCTGGTTGTGCTGGGGGACGCTGGTGATGCGCTGGGTGACAGCCTCTATGAGGCACGCCTTTTTGTGCGCGGCAATGTGAAATCTCTGGGGGCCGACTGCATCAAGAAAGAGATGCGCCCCGAGCATATCGAGATCCTCAAGGAGCTTCTCGAAAAGGCCGGAGCCGACGCCAAGCCCGAAGAGTTCACGCGCTACGGCTCTGCCCGCAAGCTCTACAATTTCAACATTGATCACGCCGACGAATACTGAGGAGCGCGAGATGGACAAGACACCACAAACCGAACCGCGTCAGAGCTGGACCTTTTCCAACTCCGTCAACTCGGAAATCCGTCGTGCGGCCGATACCGGCATCTACGACATTCGCGGGGGTGGCGCGAAACGCCGCGTGCCCCATTTCGACGACCTTCTGTTTCTGGGCGCGTCCATGTCGCGTTACCCGCTCGAAGGTTATCGCGAGAAATGTGACACCTCCGTTCTGCTGGGCACCCGATTTGCGAAAAAGCCCATCGAGCTGAAAATCCCGATCACCATTGCGGGCATGTCCTTCGGGGCGCTCTCCGGTCACGCCAAAGAGGCTTTGGGCCGCGGCGCGACGATGGCGGGCACCTCCACGACCACGGGTGACGGCGGTATGACCGAAGAGGAACGCGGCCATTCCGAGAAACTCGTCTACCAATACCTGCCGTCGCGCTACGGGATGAACCCCGACGATCTGCGCCGTGCGGATGCGATTGAAATCGTGGTCGGCCAAGGTGCGAAACCCGGCGGTGGCGGGATGCTTCTGGGCCAGAAAATCACCGAACGGGTCGCAGGGATGCGCAACCTTCCGGTGGGGATCGACCAGCGCTCTGCCTGTCGTCACCCCGACTGGACCGGACCGGATGATCTGGAGATCAAAATCCTCGAAATCCGCGAGATCACCAACTGGGAAAAGCCGATCTACATCAAGATCGGTGGCGCACGGCCCTATTATGACGTGGCGCTTGCCTGTAAGGCGGGGGCGGATGTGATCGTCCTCGACGGGATGCAAGGCGGCACGGCGGCCACGCAGGATGTGTTCATCGAACATGTCGGCCAGCCGACACTGGCCTGTATCCGTCCGGCGGTTCAGGCGCTTCAGGATCTGGGCTTGCACCGCGAAGTGCAGCTTGTCGTCTCCGGCGGTATCCGCAACGGGGCAGATGTGGCCAAGGCGCTTGCGCTTGGTGCGGATGCTGTGGCCATCGGCACGGCGGCTCTGGTTGCGCTGGGCGACAACGACCCGAAATGGGAGGCCGAGTATAACAAGCTGGGCACCACGGCGGGCGCCTATGACGACTGGCACGAAGGCCGCGATCCGGCGGGGATCACCACGCAGGATGTGGAGCTTATGAAACGCCTCGATCCGGAAGTGGCGGGCCGCAAGCTGCGCAACTACCTCAACGTGATGACGCTTGAGTGCCAGACCCTTGCGCGCGCCTGTGGTCACAATCACGTCCACAACCTTGAGCCGGAAGACCTCTGCGCCCTGACGATGGAAGCGGCGGCGATGGCACAGGTGCCGCTCGCGGGCACCAACTGGTATCCGGGCAAGCCGGGCTTTTGATCTGGAAGGGCCTTCGGGCCCTTCTTTCGTAAGAGATAGACAACAGGGATTAAAAGATGAGCAAACTTGCGAAATTCGCCGAGGAAAAAGGCGTAAAATATTTTATGGTGTCCTACACCGATCTCTTCGGCGGGCAGCGTGCCAAGCTGGTGCCTGCGCAAGCGATTGCGGATATGGAAGAAGATGGCGCGGGCTTTGCGGGCTTTGCCACATGGCTGGACCTGACACCTGCGCACCCCGATATGCTGGCTGTGCCTGACCCTGACGCGGTGATTCAACTGCCGTGGAAACGCGATGTGGCATGGGTGCCCGCCGACTGTGTGATGGAAGGCCAGCCCGTCGAGCAAGCCCCGCGCAATGTGCTCAAGAAACTGGTCAAGGAAGCCGCCGAGACCGGCCTGCGCGTCAAGACGGGGATCGAAGCGGAATTCTTTTTGTTGACACCGGACGGGGATAAAATCTCCGACCCGTTCGATACGGCGGAAAAGCCCTGTTACGACCAGCAGGCGGTGATGCGCCGCTATGATGTGATTGCCGAGATTTGCGATTACATGCTGGAGCTGGGCTGGGGCCCGTATCAGAACGACCACGAGGATGCGAATGGCCAGTTCGAGATGAACTGGGAATTCGACGATGCGCTGGTGACGGCGGACCGCCATTCCTTCTTCAAATTCATGGTCAAATCTGTGGCCGAGAAACACGGGTTGCGCGCGACCTTTATGCCCAAACCCATCGAGGGTCTGACCGGCAACGGCTGCCACGCGCATATCTCGGTCTGGGATCTCGATGGCAAGACCAACGCCTTTGCCGGCAATGCCGGAGGTCAGATCGGCGAAGTGGGTCTTTCCGAACAGGGCGGGTTCTTTCTTGGCGGTATCATGAAACATGCCGAGGCGCTCGCGGCGATCACCAATCCTACGGTGAACTCCTACAAGCGCATCAACGCGCCGCGCACCATGTCGGGAGCCACTTGGGCGCCGAACACGGTGACGTGGACGGGCAACAACCGCACGCATATGGTGCGCGTTCCGGGGCCGGGCCGTTTTGAATTGCGCCTGCCGGACGGGGCGGTGAACCCCTATCTGTTGCAGGCGGTCATTATCGCCGCCGGTCTGTCGGGCATCCGCTCCAAAGCCGATCCGGGCCCGCGCTATGACATTGATATGTATGCCGAGGGTCACAAGATCGAAGGCGCGCCGAAACTGCCGCTTAACATGCTCGATGCGATCCGGTCCTATGACGCCGACCCCGAGTTGAAAACCATGCTGGGCGACGAATTCTCGGCTTCATTCATCAAGATGAAACATCAGGAATGGAATGCTTTCGTGTCGCATTTCTCGCGGTGGGAGAAAGACAACACGCTCGACATCTGAGTGCAAAATTCCCTGAGTGAGGGTTTCCCCGCCTTCACTGTCCCTGAGGGCCCGGTTTATGCCGGGCCTTCTTTTTTGCGTAAGGCCGAGGGGGCCATGCCGAAGGCTTTGCGGAAGGCATCCGAGAAATGTGCCTGAGAGGAAAACCCCGCCATCTGCGCGATTTCGGCCAGAGGGATGCGGGTCGTCTCGATCAGTTCCTTGCCGGTTTCCAGACGGATGCGGCGGTATTCCTCCATCACCGAACGGCCCGTGGTCTCGCGGAACTGGCGTTGCAACTGGCGGGTGGAAAGACCGGAGAGCGCGGCGATCTGGTCCTGTCCCAGAGGGTCGGCAATATGCGATTGCATCAATTCCAGAGCCGCCGCGACCCCGTCGGGCAGGGGGCCATAGCGCGCGGCAAGGGAGTTGCGCTGGGGTGCTTCGGCGGCGCGGACTTCGGTCTGGATGAACCAGTCGGAAATCTTCTGCGCAAACCCCGTGCCGTGGTCGCGTGCGATGATGGCATGCATCATGTCCAAGGGCGCCGATCCCCCCGCGCAGGTGTAGCGGTCGCGGTCGATGACAAAGAGCTTGCGCTCCAAAAGCCAGTCACCGGGCAGGGTCTCGAAGTCGTCGTAATGGTGCCAGTGGACGGTGAAGCGGCGGTTTTCCAGTAGCCCCGCTTTGGCCAGAACCACCGCCCCGCCAGAGATGCCGCCAAGCGCCACGCCATTGCGGTCGGCCTGTCTGAGCCATGCGAAAAGCGCGGGGTCGGTGATGCGCGCAGGCGTGCCGCCCGCGACCACGAACAGCACATCGAACAGCGGAATCGCATCCTGAAACGGGCGCGTCTGAAAGCTGGCCCCGACGGAGGATCGGGCCTCTGTGCCGGTGGCGGAGAGCAGGGTGATGTCATAGCGCAGGGTGGGCGAAAACAGGTTCGCCGCGCGCAGCGGTTCGAGGGCCGAGGCGGTCGACAGAAGCGCATATCCGTCGAGCAGGAGAAAGGCGATTCGGCGCATGGGCACACTCCGGCAGGTTTTTGGACATCATGTCCTGATAAGGAAACTATATGACCTTATAATGGAAGAACAGCGCCAAAATCACCGCTAGAACAAAGGTGTGATGAAGGAGCGCATCTATGAAATTCTCAGGTTTCAAAGTCGTGAAAGAGGCCCTGACCGGGCATAAGGGTTGGACGCCTCTGTGGCGCAATCCGGAGCCGAAACCCGCCTATGACATCGTGATTGTCGGCGGCGGCGGACATGGGCTTGCGGCGGCCTATTACCTTGCCAAGACCTTTGGCAAACTGAACATCGCCGTGTTGGAAAAGGGCTGGATCGGGTCCGGCAATGCAGGCCGGAACACAACGATCATCCGCTCCAACTACCTGTTGCCGGGCAACCAGCCCTTCTACGAGTTCTCGATGAAGCTCTGGGAAAATCTGGAACAGGACACGAATTTCAACTCGATGGTTTCCCAGCGGGGCATCATCAACCTGATCCACTCGGACGGTCAGCGCGATGCCTACCGCCGCCGCGGCAATGCGATGATGATCTCGGATGCTGGTGCGCGGCTGTTGAGCCGCGAACAGCTCAAGGACATGGTGCCTTTCCTGAATTTCGACAATGCGCGGTTCCCGATAAAGGGCGGGCTGATGCAGACCCGTGCGGGCACGGCGCGGCACGATGGCGTGGTCTGGGGCTATGCACGCGGCGCGGATATGCACGGCGTGGACATCATCCAGAATTGCGAAGTCACCGGCTTCAAGATCGAAGACGGGCGTGTGCTCGGGCTGGAAACCTCGCGCGGCTTTATCGGGGCGAAAAAGGTCGGCGTCTCTGTCGCGGGCTCTTCAAGCCGTGTCATGGCCAAGGCGGGGATGCGCCTGCCGATTGAAAGCCATGTGCTACAGGCCTTTGTCTCCGAAGGGCTGAAACCCACCATTCCGGGCGTCATCACCTTTGGCGCGGGGCATTTCTATGTCAGCCAGTCCGACAAGGGCGGGCTTGTGTTCGGCGGCGATATTGACGGCTACAACTCCTACGCACAGCGCGGCAACCTGCCGGTGGTCGAGGATGTGGTCGAAGGCGGCATGGCACTCATGCCGATGATCGGGCGCGCGCGGCTTTTGCGCGGCTGGGGCGGTCTTCTGGATATGTCCATGGACGGCTCTCCGATCATCGACAAGACCCATATCGACGGGCTCTATCTCAACGCGGGCTGGTGCTACGGCGGGTTCAAGGCCACGCCAGCCTCCGGCTATGCCTTTGCGCATCTGCTGGCGACAGACACCCCGCACGAGACCGCGACCGCCTTCCGCATGGATCGCTTCAACCGCGGTTATGTCATTGACGAAAAGGGCGTTGGCGCCCAACCCAATTTGCACTGAGGTAGAGAGCTATGTTGATCCCTCATCCCCTTCTCGGCCTGCGCGACAGTCAGGAATTTACCTATCTGGGCGACGCGGCGCTGATGAACCGGCCCGATCCTGCCACCCCTGACGCCGAAGCGGTGTTTTGCGACTATGTCTTCCTGCGGGACAATCCGGCGGGCGTGCATCGTGAACTGTGGTTCCACGAGCAAGGCGACCGGAGCTGGCTTGTCGTCACGCGCGACACCACGACCCATGAAATCCTCGGTGCCGAACTTGCCTCCGATGTGAAAGGAGCCGCCAAATGACCCGTCTCACAGGTGGTCTCGTTGACCGGTCCAAACCGCTGAATTTCACTTTCAACGGCAAATCCTTCAAAGGTTTCGAGGGCGACACGCTGGCCTCGGCCCTGCTGGCCAATGGCGTGCAGCTTATGGGGCGCAGTTTCAAATACCACCGCCCGCGCGGGGTGTTTGCCGCAGGGTCCGAAGAGCCCAATGCTATGGTCGAGTTGCGCACCGGCGCGCGGCAGGAACCGAACACACGGGCCACGGTGACCGAGCTTTTCGACGGTCTCACGGCGCGTTCGCAAAACCATATGGGGCCGCTGGAGCGCGACCTTCTGGCGGTCAATGACGTGCTCTCGCCCTTCTTTGCGGCGGGGTTTTATTACAAGACCTTCATGTGGCCGAAAGCCTTCTGGGAAAAGCTCTACGAACCTGCGATCCGCAAGGCGGCGGGGCTGGGGGCGCTGTCGATGCTGCCCGATCCCGATGATTACGACAAAGGTTTCCTGCATTGCGATCTCTTGGTCGTGGGCGGCGGGGCTGCGGGGTTGTCTGCGGCGCTGACCGCGGGTCGCGCTGGGGCCGAGGTCGTTCTGGCCGATGAGGATTTCGCGCTTGGCGGGCGGCTTTTGATGGAAAGCGACCTGTTGGACGAGGCGGAGGCCACCGCATGGATTGCGGCGGTGAAGGCCGAGCTTGAGAGCCTGCCCAATGTGCGCATCATGACCCGCACCACGGTGTTCGGGGTCTATGATCACGGCATTTTCGGTGCGGTGGAGCGTGTCTCGGATCACCTGCCCACACCGGGCGACAATGTGCGCCAGACCCTGTGGCGGATCACCGCGAAACGGACCGTGCTGGCAGCAGGGGCCACAGAGCGGCATATTCCTTTTGCCGACAACGACCGCCCCGGCGTGATGCTGGCTGGTGCGATGCGGGCCTATGCGAACCGCTGGGCGGCCAGTCCGGTCAAACAAGACAGTGACGCGATTGCGATTTTCACCAATGGCGATGACGGGCACCGCACGGCGATGGACCTGATGGCCAAAGGCGCGAAGGTGCTGGGCGTGATTGATGCCCGCGCGGATGCCAAGGCCTTTGGCGATTACGAGCTGTTCGCAGGGGCCACGGTGACAGGCACCAAGGGGCGTCTGGGCCTGAGCGCCATCGAGATCACCCGTGGCGGCCAGTCGCAATGGCATTCCGTGGGCGCTCTGGGCGTGGCTGGCGGTTGGAACCCGAATGTGCATCTGTCGTCCCATCATCGCGGACGTCCGGTCTGGGACGAGCGGCTTCTGGCCTTTGTGCCAAGCCCCGACGGGCCGAAAGGTCTCATCCCTGCCGGTGCGGCTGCGGGCAAGGGCGGCACGGCCGAGGCGTTGCAGGACGGTATGGCTGCGGCGATCAGGGCCTTGGCCGAGCTGGAGATCACAGCCGCCGAGATCCCCCTACCGAAAGCCGAAAATGCTTCTGCGGAACAGGCAGCCTTCTGGCATGTTCCTGGGGCCAAGCGGGCCTGGGTGGACTTCCAGAACGATGTGACCGTGAAGGACATCGCGCTGGCGCATAAGGAAAACATGAAGCCGGTCGAGCATCTGAAACGCTGGACCACGCTGGGCATGGCCACGGATCAGGGCAAGACCTCGAACATCTCCGCGCTGGCGGTGATGGCGGAACTGACCGGCAAATCGATCCCCGAGACGGGCACGACGATCTTCCGTCCGCCTTACACGGGGGTTTCCCTGTCGGTGTTGGGCGGCGGTGATACGGGGCCTCTCTTCCGCCCGCGCCGCCTGACGCCGACGCATTACTGGGCCGAGGCGCAGGGGGCCGAGTTTGTCGAGGTGGGCCAATGGATGCGGGCGCAATATTTCCCGCAAAAAGGCGAGACCACATGGCGCGAGACCGTGGACCGCGAAGTGCTGGCCGTGCGCTCCGGTGTGGGGCTGTGCGATGTGACCACGCTGGGTAAGGTCGATGTGCAGGGCGCGGACGCGGGCGAGTTTCTCAACCGTATCTATTCCAACATGATGGGCACGCTGAAGGTCGGCAAGGTCCGCTATGGCCTGATGCTGCGCGAGGACGGTCATGCCTATGACGATGGCACCTGTGCGCGGCTGGGCGAGGATCACTATGTGGTCACGACAACCACCGCCAATGCTGGTCTGGTCTATCGCCAGATGGAGTTTGCGCATCAATGCCTCTGGCCGGAACTTGACGTGCAGTTGATCTCCACCACCGACGCATGGGCGCAGATCGCTGTGGCCGGTCCGAAGTCGCGTGAACTTCTGTCGCGGATCGTGGACGAGTTCGACATGTCGAACGAGGCATTCCCCTTTATGGGCTGTGCCGAGTTGACCATCTGCGGCGGGTTGCGGGCGCGTCTGTTCCGCATCTCGTTTTCCGGTGAGCTGGCCTATGAGGTCGCCGTGCCCGCCCGCTTTGGGCAGGCGCTGATGGAGCGGCTGATGGAGAAGGGCGCGGATCTGGGTGTGACACCCTACGGGACGGAGGCGCTGGGCGTGCTGCGGATCGAGAAGGGCCACGCGGCAGGGGCCGAACTCAACGGCCAGACCACGGCGCAGATGTTGGGTCTGGGCAAGATGGTGTCCGCCAAGAAAGACAGTATCGGCGCGGTGATGTCGCGGCGCGAAGGTCTTGCGGCGGACACGCGGCGACTTGTGGGCTTCAAATCCATGGAGCCGCAGACACAGGCCATGGCCGGTTCGCATCTCTTCACAGAAGGGGCGGCACAGACGATGGACACCGATCAGGGCTGGCTCACCTCGTCGTGCTACTCGCCGCATCTGGAAAGCTATATCGCGCTCGGCTTCCTTGAGAATGGCGATACGCGTCTGGGCGAAGTGTTGGTCGCGGCCAATCCGCTCGAAGGGCAGGCCGTGAAGGTCGAGGTGGTCTCGGCCCATTTTGTTGATCCCGAAGGAGGACGTCTCCGTGATTGATCTTGTGACTGATTTAACCCCCATCTGTGCGCTTGGCGGCACGGTGGCCCGTATCGAGACCTTTGGCGGTCTGACGATTACGGAACATTCGGACCTTGGTTTGGCCTCGCTGGCCTTGCGCAAGGGGCAGAGCGCGCCGCAGCCTTTTGGTCTGACGCTTCCCGATGTGGGGCAGGCGGTGTCGAAAGACAGCTATGGCGCTTTCTGGACCGGACGGGACCAGTGGATGATCGAAGGACAGGGGCAGGGCGCGATTGATTTCGCCGCCGCCGTCAGGGCCGAAGCTCCCGGAGTCACAGTCACTGAACAGACTGACGGGTTCACTGCGTTTGAAATCGCCTCTGCACAGGGGGCCGCCCCGATCGAGGCGCTGATGCGCAAGCTCGTCAATATCGACCCGAAGGCCTTGGGCGCGGGACAGACGACACGCACGGGGCTGGAACATATGACGGTCTTTCTGATACGTCGCGCCGACGACCGGCTGGTCGTGATCGGGATGCGCACATTGGCGGGGTCGCTGTGGCATGCCCTGGCCGTGGCTGCGCGCCGCCTTGAAGATTGAGTTGGAGAACAGCATGACTGCACAGATCATTGACGGGAAGGCCTTTGCCGCCACCGTTCGCGAAAAGGTTGCCGCCCATGTGGCGCGTCTGAAAGAGGTTCACGGGATCACTCCCGGTCTGGCCGTGGTGCTGGTGGGCGAAGACCCCGCAAGTCAGGTCTATGTGCGCAATAAAGGCAAGCAGACCGTGGAATGTGGCATGAACTCTTACGAGCATAAACTGCCCGCAGAGACGTCAGAAGCCGATCTTCTTGCACTTATCGAACAACTGAACGCCGATCCTGAAGTGCATGGCATCCTCGTGCAACTGCCCTTGCCGGCCCATCTCGACAGCGATCTGGTGATCAATGCCATTGCGCCTGAAAAAGATGTGGACGGGTTCCATATCTCCAATGTCGGGCTGCTGGCGACTGGGCAGAAAAGCATGGTGCCTTGCACGCCGCTGGGCTGTCTCATGATGCTGCGCGACCACCTCGGCAGCCTCTCGGGTCTCAACGCCGTGGTTGTGGGGCGGTCGAACATTGTCGGCAAACCGATGGCGCAATTGCTGCTGCGGGACAGCTGCACCGTGACCATCGCACATTCGCGCACCAAGGACATCGAAGAGGTCTGCCGCCGCGCCGATATTCTGGTCGCTGCCGTGGGGCGCCCCGAGATGGTCACTGGCGACTGGGTCAAGCCCGGCGCGACCGTGATCGACGTGGGTATCAACCGGATCGACGCGCCGGAAAAAGGTCTGCGCGAGGATGGCTCTGTCAAAACCAAACTCGTGGGGGATGTCGAATTTGCCAGCGCCAAGGAGGTTGCCGGAGCGATCACACCGGTGCCCGGTGGTGTCGGCCCGATGACCATTGCCTGTCTTCTGGCCAATACGGTGACGGCGGCCTGCCGCGCCAATGGTCTTCCGGAGCCCGAAGGGCTCACCGCTTAATCAACGATAAAAACACTAGAAAACAATACCAACATTGAGGGCGCGCTTCAGGGGAGCGCCTTGCATCTGGAGAACAAGATGACGAAATATTGCCTCACCGTGACCTGTGCGACCCAGCGCGGGATCGTCGCCGCCATCGCCACCTTCCTCGCGGAGCACGGGTGTAACATCACTGACAGTTCGCAATTCGACGATTCGGACACGGGTCAGTTTTTTATGCGGATCAGCTTTGAGTCGCAGGAAAACGCGGATCAGGCTGCGCTTGAAGTCGCCTTCGCCCCGATCGCCAAAGACTTCGGTATGACCTACGCTTTCCACGACGAGAGCGTGAAGATGAAAGTGGTCATCATGGTTTCGCGTTTCGGCCATTGCCTGAACGACCTGCTTTACCGCGTCCGCATCGGAGCTCTGCCGGTCGAGATCGTGGCGGTGATCTCGAATCACATGGATTATCAGAAGGTTGTGGTGAATAACGACATCCCCTTCCACTGCATCAAAGTCACGAAAGAGAACAAGCCGGAAGCCGAAGCCGCGATCATGAAAGTGGTCGAGGACTCGGGCGCCGAGCTGATCGTTCTGGCGCGCTACATGCAAATCCTGTCGGACGAGATGTGTCAGAAAATGTCGGGTCGGATCATCAACATCCACCACTCGTTCCTGCCCTCGTTCAAAGGCGCGAACCCCTACAAACAGGCCTATGCGCGCGGCGTGAAGCTGATCGGGGCGACCTCTCACTATGTGACCGCCGATCTGGATGAGGGTCCGATCATCGAGCAGGACACCGTCCGCGTCACCCATGCGCAAAGTCCGGAAGATTACGTCTCGCTGGGTCGTGACGTGGAAAGTCAGGTGCTTGCCCGCGCCATCCACGCCCACGCCAACCATCGCGTGTTCCTGAACGGTAACAAGACGGTGGTCTTCCAGGCATCGCCGGGCAGCTATAGCTCGGAAAGAATGGGGTGAGAACCGGTCCGGCTTTGCCGGATTCAAAGGTCCAGTGGACCTTTGAAAGGTTCGAACGCGCCCGCACACTTGCGGGCGCAGGGTAAGGGTAGCCGCCGAGCACTCTTGCGAAGGCCGGATAAAGCCCTCCAAACATCCAATATCTTCAAGAGGCGCGGTTTTTCCGCGCCTCTTTTGCGTCTGTGACCGCATCGCTCTGGACCAATTCTCCAAAATTGGTCTAATAGGCGGAGACCTCACAGGATTATTCCCTTGCCCAACGCTTCCCTGCCTCCCTCTTCGACCTCACTTCCCGGCGCGACCGTAAAATATGTGATCGAGACGCTGACCACGCGGATCGTGACGCAGGAATATGCCACCGAAGAACGGCTCCCCTCCGAGCGTCAGCTGGCGCAGGAGCTTGGCGTGGCACGCAACACCGTGCGCGAGGCGCTGGACCAGTTGGAAACGCGCGGGATGATCCGGCGGCGGGCAGGGTCGGGCTCTTTTGTGACCTATAATCCGGACGGGGCAGGGGCGGCGCTATCGCCTGTGGCGTCGGAGACGGGGCCGCTGCAATTGCAGGTGATGCGCGGGATTTTAGAGCCTGAAATGGTGCGGTTGGCCATCGTCAACATGTCGCCGAAACAGATCGAGGCGCTCTCTGTGGTGCTCTCCAAGATGGAAGCGGTGCAGGCGGATGCGACGGCCTTTGTCACGCTGGAGGAAGAGTTCCACCGGTTGATTGCAGAGGGCACGGGCAACCCGCTTTTGATTGCGTGTTACAATCTGGTGCTGGACGCGCGGCGGCAATCGTTTCGTGCGGCCATGTATCGTCGCCACCTGACGCCTGCGCGGATCGAGATTTACCAGCGCGGCTATAACGGGCTGTTCAACGCCATCGCGGCGCGGGACATTGAGGAAGCCTCGGAGTTCATGAAGCTCGCGCTGATCGAAGATCAACGCCTGTTGCTTCAGGAAGACTGACCCTCGCGGGGTGAATTGGTTGGGCCAATTTCCGGACTGTCCCGTGAGCCCTACGTCTCTCACATAACCGACATTGCAGGTCCAAGACCGTGCCGCGAATCTGTCTGAACAGAGGCGCGGGGGCTTTGTGGTCCCGTCTCCAGCGCGAATTTGCCCTGTCAGCGCCGTGTTTCTGAGGATTTCGGCGTTCGCGCGGCGCTTAGAATTTCATCATGGGGCAGTCATGTAGTGGTCGTTTGACCTAAAAAGTGGCGTCCGCAGGGTGAAGCTAAATTCCTGACAGGAAAAAAGTTTGACCGGTGGTGATCCGCACTCCCTCATGAAAGGCACTGAGTGAGCCAGTTCGCACAATTGGTATAAACCAAATCTGGCTCGGAATTTAGGTCACGTTCACAGGACAGGGAGAACGACTTGGAACAGGATCTTGCATCCTTGGCTGCCGCGGTTGCGGAGCTACAGGGGAATCACGCCGCGACAAACGGTACATTTTCCGAGACTTTCTACTATCTGACGATCCCGCTCATGGTGCTGATCCATGCCGGGTTCCTCGCATATGAAATGGGGGCATCGCGCTCGAAGAACGCGTTGGCCTCGGGCATCAAGAACATCCTCGCCTTCGCGATGATCGTGCCTTTCTTCTATTTTATCGGCTGGTGGATCTACTGGGCCTTCCCGACAGGGCTGACGCTGTCCGAAGGGGCCATGGGCATCTCCGGTCTGGCTTATGCCAATGACGTTGCGCTGCCGTGGAGCCAGTATATGGGCCCGAACCTTGATGACCGCGCATCCGGCGTGTTCTGGGGGGCCTTCGTGCTGTTCGCGGCGACCACGGCCTCTATCATGTCAGGCGGTGTGATCGAGAGGATCAAGCTCACGGGCTTCGTTGTTCTGGCCATTGTTCTTGGCTCTTTCGTCTGGATTCTGGCAGGCGCATGGGGCTGGCACGCAGATGGCTGGCTGGTCACCAAGTTCGGTTATCACGACTTCGGCGCTGCAGGTGTTGTGCATATGATCGCGGGTTTCTTTACCCTTGGTGTGCTCATCAATCTCGGGCCGCGGATCGGCAAATTCAACGCGGACGGCTCGGCCAACAACATTCCGGGTCACTCCATGCCGATGACGCTCATCGGTCTGATGCTGATCATCGCCGGTTTCTGGGGCTTCCTCATGGGCTGTGTGATTGTTCCGGGTGAAGCCTGGTCCTGGGGTAACGAGATCGAAGCCACGATCTACGGCACGCCCATGACGATCTCCGGCATGACCTTCAACACATTGATGGCCTTTGCGGGCGGTATCATCGGCGCATGGATGGTGACACGCGACCCGTTCTGGATGATGTCCGGTGCTTTGGGCGGGATCATCTCCGCTGCTGCCGGTCTGGATCTCTGGTATCCGCCCATGGCCTTTGCCATCGGCTTTATCGGGGCCTGCATGATGCCCTATGTGGCCTCTTTCATCGAACGTCGTGGCGTCGATGATGCGGTTGGTGCCTTCGCTGTGCACGGGTTCCTCGGCATGTGGGGTCTCATCTCGGTGGGTATCGCGGCCCAAGGTTATCCGGCGCTGTTCGGTGAAGAAGTCATCGAGACCTCTTTCCTTGGCCAGCTTGTCGGTGCCATCACGATGGGTCTTCTGGGTTTCGTCCCGGGCTATGCGGTCTCTTACCTGCTGAAAGTCACCGGACAGCTTCGCGTCCCGAAAGAAGCAGAGATCATGGGTCTCGACGCGGTCAAAGTGCCTGCCGATGCCTATCCTGAATCCCTTCATCCCTCGGTCAGCCCGGCTGAGTGATCCCTCGAAAAGGAAAGGACTATCAACATGGAAGCTCCATTTGACGCAACATCCTGGGACGGCATCACCGGCGCGATCTACGCTGGCTACGGTTCCGTCGAAGGTCTCTGGCTCCTGCTGGTTCTGGCTATGGTCGTCACTGCGATCGTCTTTGGCTGGAAACATGAAGAGCACGCCTACAAGGCGACCGAGAAGAAAGACTGATCTCACGAGATAGGGGTTTTCCCCTTCCCTTGAACCGGCGGCGCCCCCGTCGCCGGTTTTCCTAAAACGCAAAAGCATACGACCCTAAGGACAAGACAATGATCACATCATGGAGATTTTCCGCTCTGGCAGACCGGCACCGCGCGCTTGGCTCTGATCTGGAGGACTGGAGCGGTATGGGCACGGCCTGGAGCTATGACAAGGATCAGACGGAGGAATATCTGGCGATCCGCACCAAGGCGGGTGTCATGGATGTCTCGGGGCTGAAGAAAGTCTATGTCGTCGGCCCCCATGCGCAATATGTGCTCGACAAGGCCACGACCCGTAATATCGAAAAGCTGAAACCCGGCCGTTCGACCTATGCCACCATGCTCAATGACGCTGGCAAGTTCGTGGACGACTGTGTGATCTACCGTCTCGGGCCGCAGAATTTCATGGTTGTGCATGGCTCCGGCGCGGGTCACGAGCAGATGACCAAATATGCCGCTGGCCGCAATGTCGCGGTGATCTTTGACGATGACCTGCATGACATTTCGCTGCAAGGGCCGCTGGCCGTGGACTATCTGGAAAAGCATGTGCCGGGCATCCGTGACGTGGTCTATTTCAGCCATATCCAGACGACGCTGTTTGGCAAGCCGGTGATGATTTCCCGCACGGGCTACACGGGTGAACGCGGCTACGAGATTTTCTGCCGCCGTCAGGATGCCGTGGAAATCTGGGACACTATCGTTGCGGAAGGCGAGGCGATGGGCATCATCCCGACGCGCTTCACCACGCTCGACTGGCTGCGTGCGGAGAGCTATCTTCTGTTCTTCCCCTATGACAATTCGGAAATGTATCCGTTCGAGAACGAAGGCCCCGGCGACACGCTTTGGGAGCTGGGTCTCGATTTCACCGTTTCCAAGGGCAAGACCGGTTTCCGTGGTGCCGAGGAGCATTACCGTTTGAAAGGCAAGGAGCGTTTCAAAATCTACGGTGTGAAACTCGAAGGCACAGAGCCCGCCGTCGAAGGTGCGCCTTTGCTCAAGGATGGCAAAGAAGTGGGTGTCGTGACCATCGGCATGTATTCGCCTTTGAACGAGCACAACGTGGGCATTGCCCGTATGCCGGTTGATTGCGCCGTGGAGGGCACGGAGCTGACCGTGAGGAACCCCGATGGCGAGATCAGGGCCGTGGCGCATCCGATGCCCTTCTATGACGTCGACAAGAAGCGACGCACAGCCAAGGGCTAACCCTCATAACGCACAATGACTTATGAGGCGGGCGCAGGTCGGTGCCCGCCTCCTGAGACCAACAGGATTTCGCTGGAAACACGCAATGCCGAACACTGAATTTACCCCTTCAATCCCGAGCAGGCCGACCTATACGGGGCTTGTCTCGCAAGGCGCGGCCCCCGCGATCATGGTTGCGGATGAGGCGGGCGCGGGTGCGCTCATCGATCTGGCCGCTTCGGATGCCTCTGTCATGGATCATGCCCATGTGGTGTTGATCGGATGTGGTGTGGATGTGCTGCGCACTCCCGCCCCCGCTGCCGTGCATGAGGCGCCGGATTTTGAGGCTGCCACACCCGTCATCACGCAGCTTCTGGGTGAGGCACGCATGGGCACGCAGCTTTATCTGGCCGGCTCCGAAGGGCTGATCGGTCATGTCAGTGCCATCGCCTTTGCCCAAGGTCTGCCGCTTGATGTCATCCAGAGCGAACATCGCGGCCCCATCGCGCGCCGGATGCAATGTGTGCATTGCAAGGGCATTACCGAGGATGTGACGACCGATCCCTTTACCTGTAGCCACTGCGGGCTGACGCTTTTCGTGCGGGACCATTTTTCCCGCCGTCTGGGCGTGTTTCAAGGGGTTTGCGTCGATGCGGAAACGCCGGGTGTGGTGCCTGAAACCGTGGAGATCCGCCCATGAAGCTTGCGTTGAAAGTCACCGAAGTCGAAACGCTTTCGCCGCTGGTCAAACGCTTCCGTTTTGAAGACCCGACAGGGGCGGAACTGCCGGTGTTCTCGGGCGGGGCGCATATCACGGTGGAGATGCCGGAAGGCGATATCATCCGCCGCAATTCCTATTCCCTGATCTCCGATCCCTATGACGGGTCGGCCTATGAGATCGCCGTGCGGCGCGAGGATCAGGGGCGGGGCGGTTCGCTCTATATGCATACGAAAGTGTCGGAAGGTGATGAAATCACCGTTTCCACGCCGTCAAACCTGTTCCAGCTTGATCTACGGGCGCGCAAACATGTGTTGATCGGCGGCGGCATCGGCATCACGCCGTTTCTGTCGCAACTCAAGCAACTCGACATGGAGCAGAAACCCTACGAGTTGCATTACGCCGCACGCACGCGGGACGAGGCCGCGGGTCTGAAGCTTTTGCCCGAGGCGGCGCATATTCATGTGCATATCTCGGACGAAGGCGCACGGATGGATATTGGCGCTATTCTCGACGGGCAACCGCTTGGCACCCATGTTTACACCTGCGGTCCCGAAGGGTTGATTGAGGCGGTGGCCGATCAGGCGGCGCGTCTGAACTGGCCCGAAACGGCGGTGCATTCCGAAGCCTTCACCGCGCCGCCTCCGGGGGAACCCTTTGATGTGGTGGTGAAATCCACCGGCCAGAGCATCACGGTGAAAGCCGATCAGAGCCTTCTTGAGGCTTTGGAAGAGGCCAAGGTGAAGGTGGAGTATTCCTGCCGTGGCGGGGCCTGCGGGCGCTGTCAGACCAAGGTGACGACCTGCGACGGGCGCATTTTACACAATGATCACTGGCTCTCGGAAGACGAGCGTGGCGCCCAACAAGACATCATGCCCTGCATGTCGCGTTTCAAAGGCACGCGGCTTGAACTGGACCTGTGAGGAGACGGACCTATGACCATGCACTTCAATGACGAAACCTTTCGGGGCGATTACACCTATCACAACTCCCCCGAAGCCATCCGCCGCTTTCCGTTCCCGTTCGATCAGGACAGCTATATGTATTCGGTTAACATCGAACAGCATCCGGGCGGGCCAAAAGGCACGCCGTTCGAATTCAAATTCGACGTGGATGAGCACTATGTTGCTGAGATGAAGGACCGCGAGATCACGCTGGCGGAAGATCCGCTGCGCTGTCAGTCCTTGCCGCATATGGAGCTTGCGGGCTGGGATTTGCTCGAACTCATCATGGTGTCGAAGGCGCGCGACTATCCCGATCTGTTCACGTTGCACCGTGATGGCAATGACTGGCACTGGATCAACAAACCGCTCGGGATCGAAAAGAAATTCACCTTTCTCGATCCGACCACGCTGCCTTGCGGACCGATGGAATACATCACCCGCCAGACACAGGGCGATTTCGCGCTTTTGCATGAGCGGGACGGAAACCTCTGGATGGATGCGGGGATGGTGACATCTCAGGCGGACTGGTCGCTGGATTTCGATGTTGGTATGAACTTTTTCGAATGGCATGCGCCCGTGCCGAAAGCGCGCAAGATGGGCGTGTTCGACAAGGCGCTGAAATTCCTATTGGCGGTGGGGCAGGGGCAGCACTACCGCCGCCTCAACTGGACCATGACCGTGAACCCGCGCCTCGACACCAGCCCCGAGAACTATCACAAATGGGGGCCGGAAAAGCGCACCATCACGCCGGAGAATGTCGGGCAAAAACAATTCCTGCGCGTTGAGTTGCAGACCTTTTTCCGCCTGCCGCGTTCCAATGCGCTGGCCTTCCCGATCCGCTGCTATCTTGCCAATCTCGAAGACCTTGCTATTGTCCCTAAATGGGGTCGCCGTCTGCACCGTGTGCTGCGCGACATCGACCCTGATCTGGCGGATTACAAAGGCTTTGCAGTCAATCAGGAGACCATCGTGACCTATCTCTCGCAATTCGATGACGGCGCGCCAACCTCGCCCGGCATCTTTCCGGACGCATAGCTATGGCGTGGGTCTTGCTGACAGTTGCGGGGCTTCTGGAGGTGGTTTGGGCCACCGCCATGAAGTCCTCCAACGGGTTTTCCGTGTTCTGGCCGAGCGTGCTGACGGTGGTCGCCATGCTCGCCTCTTTCGGCCTGCTCTCGATTGCGATGAAGAGCCTGCCGTTGGGCACGTCCTATATGGTCTGGGTCGGTATCGGGGCCATCGGGGCGTTTATCGCCGGAATCATCTTGCATGGTGAGGCACTGAACCTGTCGCGTATTACGGCGGCGGCTTTGATCGTGGCGGGCATGGGGTTGATGAAGATCAGCGCCTGAGCGGTTACAGCCCCGCCAAACGATGCGCCTGTTCCAGAACCGCGCCGCGCAGACCTGCGGGCGGTTCATAGAGGCAGCCAGCAACCGGTCCGAGACCGTCCAGAAGTGCGGCGATCATCGCGGCCTTTCGGGCGGTTTCTGCTGCATCCGGATCGGGGGTGAGCTCTGCGATTATGTCTTCGAGCACCGCATTGTGGAACCGGCAGGTCGCGGCGAAATGGCGGGCCGGTCCGTCGTGACGCTGCGCCAGATCCTTGATGGCGGTGGTGATCAGACGCGCACGGGGGTCGGCGGCGCGGTCCATGCGGAAGGTCAGATAGGCATGAAACCTCTCGCGCGGATCGGGCATTTTGAGCGTGCCTTTCCGGCGCAATTCCTCGAACCGTTCGACCAGCGCATAGCGTGTCAGCGCGGTCAGGAGATCATCCTGCGTGGTGAAGTAATATTGCAGATTGCTCAGCCGCATATCACAGCGCCGAGCCAATGCGCGGAAGCTCAATCCGCTCACCCCGTCGCTTGCGAGCACTTCGACGGCTTCTTCGAGGACTTTCTCGACCGTTGCGCGGCTGCGTGAGGAGGGGGCGGAGACGCCGTAAATCTCGTTGGTCGCGGCACCTGTTTTCAACTGTTCAATCAGGGCATCAAGCGAAAGGGGCATTTGAAATCTCGGGTCTTGGATATTGGGTCGTGAAACTTTGACCACTGGCCCTACTGCGCCAAAGATGTGAGGTCAATCTTTGAGAGAAAACAGGGCGCCCGATCAAAGCGCCCTGTTTTGCCGATATGTTGATGCCTGCCCGCAGTTAGAGCCGGTTGGAAATCCAACGGCATTGATAGGGAGCAAAGGTGATGTTCGGCTTGGACAGGTCGATCTTTTCGCCCGTCAACAGGTCATACCAGTTTTCCCCTTCGATCAGGTTGATCGCAATATGCGGCACTTCGACCTCTTTGTCGGTGACGTTATGGATCGCGAAAATCGACTGGTCGCGGGCAGGAGACTGCCGCCAGATGCCGAAGATCTCTTCGCCCAGTTGCATGGTGAACTGGGTGGCATTCGGGTGGAATGCTTTTTGCGCGATCCGGATGGCGATCCGGCGCTTCATTTCCGCCAGAACTTGCGCATTCTCGCTTTCGGGATCGTCAAGCAAGCTGCGAAGTTCGGGATAGTCCCAGCGATGCCGGTTGATGGCACGTTTGACACCGGTTTTCTCGACGCCTGCGTGATCGTTATGGGTGGCGAGAAGCGAGTGGATGTAGAAGGCGGGCACACCTTCGAGCGACATGACGATGGTTTGCGAACACAGGAAGCGCGCCACCTGATGATCGTCCTCGCCGCCTTTGATCGTGCCTTTGAGAGCATCGAAATAGGTGATGTTGAGCTCATAGGGTTTTTCCGAACCGTCCGGCAGCGCACGCATGGAGACAAGCCCGCCAAAGTCGCGCACACACTGGATCACTTCGCCCAGTTCTTCGGGCGCCAGAAGCCCTTCGGCCCCGCGCACACCGATCCCGTCATGGGAGGCGGCAAAGTTGAGATAGGCACAACCCAGCTGTGCAGGCGGCATTCGCATCAGCCACTGGTTGAGATAGGTGGAGCTTCCCGACAGAAGCGCATGCAGCAGCAGCGGCGGCAGCGAGAAGTTGTAGATCATATGCGCTTCGTTGCGGTTGCCGAAATAGCTCAGGTTTTCCGCATTGGGCACATTGGTCTCGGTCAGAAGCACCACACGTTCTTCGGCATAGTCGCACAACAGCCGCATCAGGCGCACGATGGCATGGGTCTGGGGCAAGTGGATGCAGGATGTGCCAAGCTCTTTCCAGATGAAGGCGACAGCATCAAGCCGCACAATGCGTACGCCCTTGTTGATATGCAGGCGCATGATCCGCAGGAATTCCAGCAGGACTTCGGGATTGTGGAAATCCACGTCGATCTGGTCATGGCTGAAGGTGCACCAGACATGTTTTGGCCCGTTGACTGTGTTCACTTCGCGCAGCAAGGGGGAGGTGCGCGGGCGCACGACCTGACTGACATCGGTGTCGGGATCAACCTCGACAAAGAACTTGTCATAGGGGGCATGGCCCTGGCGGTATTCCGAGAACCATGTGGACATGGAAGAGACGTGGTTCAGCACCAGATCGGACATCAGGCGGAATTCGCTGCCGATGCGCTCGATGTCGGCCCATTCGCCAAGCTGGCTGTTCACCTGACGGTAATCCGTGACTGCGAAGCCGTCGTCGGAGGTGAAGGGAAAGAAGGGCAGGATATGCACGCCATGCACCACGCCCTTGAGATAGCGATTGAGAAAATCGCGCAACAGGTCCAGCGGCTTGTGCTGACCGTCTACAAGGGAGTTGCCGTAAGTGATGACCAGTGTGTCAGTCTCGTTCCAGAGACTGTTTCCCGGTGCACGGGTGCGGGAGCGCGGTTTCGTTCCTTCGGGCCAGAATGCATCCACGATTTGTTCGGCAAGCTGCTTGCTGTCCAGCTCCGGATAAATCTGTTCGATCAGCGCGCGCAGCCGTGTGCTGATTTGCGAAGATGGTTTGGCCATCGGCGTCCCCTTCGTGGTTGTCTTTTCTTCGGGATAGAACAGACCCTCTGCACAGGTTCAATGCAGCTTTCGGGGAAAACGAAGCTTTCTTGTGCAAATTTTGAGGAAAGAGCGAAAGCGCTTTGAAACCTGCTTTATTTTTGGGCAGTCGAAACAGTTTCGGTGAAATTGGCTGCTTTTCGCAAGAGATGGATGGCCTGTGAGGGCATGTTTTCAGACTCGGTCGCCAACCGCCGTGTCAATCAGCCAGCCGCCCGGACCGGCGATATGGTCTGGCAAGGTCACGATCATCACCTCGCGGATTGCGATGGTGGTCATGATGGCCATAGCCAGTTGATCAAAGGTAACGTCGAACAGAGACATGCTGGTTCTCCTGTAGCTTGCACAGGAATTTCTGTCAGGAGAATCGGGCTGAATTGGGGCGAGGCTTGGGCCGCTTTGGGGAGGTTCGCGAGATTTGAGATATTTCGGAACAACCGCTTGAAGGCCCCGCCCTCAATGCGCGAGATACTCAGGCTTTGAACGGATCATCCGGATAGCCGACGCCCACAAGATAAAGTCCCTCGGGTGGGCATACGGGACCACAGGCCGCACGGTCGCACGCCTCCAGCGCCTTTGTCACATCATCGGGTGTCCATGTTCCCGCGCCGACACGTTCCAGTGTTCCGACAAAGCTGCGCACCTGATTGTGCAGGAAGGACCGCGCCCGAAAGTAAAAGCGGAATTCCTGCCCGTAAGGGATGTCCATGACCTCCACCCGTGCCTCGTCGAGGGTTTTCACGGGGCTATCGGCCTGACACATGGTCGAGCGGAAGGTGGTGAAATCGTGCAGACCCACAAGACGGTCGGCGCCCTCCTGCATCGCATCGCGATCCAGCGGGTGATTGACGCGCCACGCTAGACCTGCCTCATGCACCAAGGGCGCACGCCGTGAAATCAGCCGGAACATATAGCGCCGTTCGCGGGCGGAGAACCGCGCGTGCCAGTCCTCATCCACCCGCGCGGCCTCCAGAATGGCTATGGGGTTGGGTTTGAGGTGATGGTTCAGGGCCTCGCTGAGACGAAACGGATCCCAGTCCTTTGCCATATCGCAATGCGCAACCTGTGCGGTGGCATGAACGCCTGCATCCGTGCGGCCCGCCGCGCCGATCCCCGGACAGTCGGGTTCGAGTTTGCGCAAGGCCTCTTCCACCGCCTGCTGGACGGAGGGATGTTCTTTCTGGCGCTGCCAACCGGCGAAAGGCGCGCCGTGATATTCGATTTTCAGGGCATATCTGGGCATGGGGCGGCAATAGCCGAGAGCGGGGAGGGCGTCCAGTCTTTCTCCCTTACATGCAGCGGCGTGAATGCCTATGTTGAAGCGGTAAACATCTGGAAAAGGCAACGGGCGTGATCCTCAACGATATAGCAGACCGGATTTTTCGCGGCGTAGAGACCGTGCAGGATGGCGTGCACGAAGCCCTGTTCGAGCCGGTTATCCGGCTGGGGGTTACGGGGTTGTCGCGGGCGGGCAAGACGGTTTTCATCACCTCTTTGGTGGCCAACCTTCTGGATCGCGGGCGTATGGCGCAGTTTGGCCCCGCCAGTGCGATCAGTGCCGCCTATTTGCAACCGCAGCCGGACGACACCGTGCCGCGTTTCGACTATGAGACGCATCTCTCGGCACTCACCGCGCCGGAGCCGCATTGGCCGGACAGCACCCGCGCGGTTTCCGAGCTGCGCCTGTCGTTCAAGGTCCGTCCCGCCGGCCTTTTGGGTAGTCTCACAGGACCGCGCACCGTGCATCTCGATATTGTCGATTATCCCGGTGAATGGTTGTTGGATCTGGGGCTTATGGAAAAGTCCTATGCGGAATGGTCGGCAGAGGCGCTTGCTGCGGCGCGGGATCGTGTCGAAGGGGCGGCTTTTGTGGCGGCGCTTGAAGCCAGCGACCCAACCGCCAAACAGGATGAACCCGCCGCCAAGGCTCTGGCGGAGAAATTCACCACCTATCTCAAATCGGCGCGGGAAGCGGGCTATTCGGATTGCACGCCGGGTCGGTTCCTGTTGCCGGGTGAGCTTGAGGGCTCTCCGGTGCTGACCTTCGCGCCTCTGCCAGAAGGGGACGCGCCGCGCGGGTCGCTCAAGCGCGAATTCGAGCGCCGCTATGAAGCCTACAAGCGCGAAGTGGTCAAACCGTTCTTTCGCGACCATTTCTCCCGCATTGATCGCCAGATTGTTCTGGTCGATGCGCTGGGCGCGATTCATTCCGGTCCGAAAGCGGTCGAGGATTTGCGCCGCACGATGGCCGATATTCTCGCCGCGTTCCGTCCGGGTCGGGTGGGGCGGATCATGTCTTTGCTCGGCCAGCACAAAGTGGAGAAAATCCTCTTTGCCGCCACGAAAGCCGATCATATCCATCACAGCCAGCACCCGCGTCTGACTGCGATCATGGAGGCTTTGGTGCGCGAGGCGCGTGATCGGGCCGATTTTGCGGGGGCGGGAACACAGGCCATGTCTATGGCCGCCCTGCGTGCAACGGTGGAGGAGACGATGGAACATGAGGGCCAGAGCCTTGATGTTGTGCGCGGCACCACCGAGAGTGGCAAGCAGGCGGCCTTTTACTCTGGTGAATTGCCGCAAGATCCGGCGCATATCCTGTCACCGGCTCGCAATGGCGCGGAGAAATGGCTCGACGGGCAATATGAAATCATGAAATTCCGCCCTGCGCGGCTGACCCTGCGCCCCGGTGAAGGGCCGCCCCATATCCGGCTTGACCGCGCCGCAGAATTCCTGATCGGAGACAAGCTATGAGTGAGCATCCGCCCGAAAAGCGTGGTCCTGTTCTGATCGAACTGGAAGACGAGGCGACGGTGAATCCGTCCACCGCCGAGCCTGTGCCCGACCTTGCCCCTCTAGCCCGTCCTGCGGCGATGGAGCGGGTGGCGGTTATGGCTGCACGCAAACCTTCGACGCTGGCGCGGTGGTTCTGGCGGCTGTTTGCGGCGCTGTTCACCTTTGTCCTGTCGCTTGCGGCCTATGACTTTATCGCGGGTCTCATCGCGCGCAATCAGGTTCTGGGCTATGTCGCCTTGGGGCTGACCGGCGCGTTTCTGGTGGTTCTGGCGGCGATTGCGTTGAAAGAACTTTCGGCCTTTGCCCGTCTGAAACGGATCGACAGCCTGCAAACGGCGGCGACCGATGCGGTGGGGCGGGGGGATCTCAAGGCGGCGCGCAGGGTGAGTGACAAGCTCGTGGCGCTCTATGCCCATCGTGACGAGCTGTCTTGGGGGCGTGAGCGGTTTGCGGAGCGTCAGGGCGAACTGTTCGATGCGGATGGTGTGCTGGGACTGGCCGAGGCGGAATTGCTTGCCCCGCTTGATGCCGCGGCCCGTCGAGAGGTGGAAGCCGCCGCGCGCCAAGTGGCGACCGTGACCGCGCTTGTGCCTCTGGCCTTGGCTGATGTCTTTGCCGCGCTGACCGCGAACCTGCGGATGATCCGGCGGATTGCGGAGATTTACGGCGGGCGCTCCGGCACGCTGGGATCGTGGCGGGTGACGCGCTCTGTGCTGACGCATCTGGTGGCCACGGGCGCTGTGGCCGTGGGCGATGATCTCATCGGCACGATGGCAGGGGGCGGTGTCATGGCGAAGATTTCGCGCCGGTTCGGGGAGGGCGTTGTCAACGGTGCCCTGACCGCGCGTGTCGGCGTGGCTGCGATTGAGGTCTGCCGTCCGCTGCCCTTTATGAAACTGTCAAAACCGTCTGTCTCCGGCACGGTGAAACGTGCGTTGACCGGATTGTTCGACAAGGGTGCGGAGAAGAGCGCCGGGTAGGCTCAGAACAGCTTCGGCGGTGCGTCTTTGGGCTGGTCGCGCTGGACGATCCCCATACGAAAGGCCCGCCCGATCCTGTGGGCAATCGCGGACCATTTGGCGGCGGTTTCGGCATCAAGCTCTGCATTCAGGGTCTCGTCAAACAGCGCGAGCCATATGGCAAAGTGATGCTCCTTCACCTCCGGCGCCATCAGATGCACGCGCTGCGGGAAGCCGTCATAATTGCGTTCATGCAGAATCGCATTGCGCCAGAACCGTCCGATCTTTTCTTCATGCTCCGGCCAGTTTTCGACATGGGCGCCAAAGACAGGCCCCAGTTCGGGATGCTGTCGCACCGCCGCGTAGAAGCGTTTGATCACGCGATCCATGTCGGCATGGCTGAGGTCGAATTTGGGCGGCAGGGCGGAACGGGTCTCTGTCATCGGGGGCTCCTTTGCATAAAGCTATATTCGGAATGGATTTTTTCCGCCAGCGCCGTGATGTCGCGCTATACCTGAGTGTTTTTATTGCTGAGTAAATTAGTCAACTATCTGATTTTGTTGAGAAATTTCTTGCATTCCGCGTTTGGCTTGCCTATATGAGGATCGGCAAGGACGAAAAGCCACCTGACAGGCATCCATTCTCCGAGCCACTTCCGCGATAGAGCCAAGATTTTCGATCCCCGAGCGGGATCGGCATTGTGATCGAGACGATTGCGATGTCATGTCATTCAAGCGATCCAGCCGGCAAGACAGCGCCGTAGCACGCAAGGCAACCGAGCCAGAGACGCCCGAAAGGGCCCCAGCGAGGAACCTCAGCCAGCCACGCAGCCATCCAGCTCGCCAGAGAGCTTATGAGACAGGGATGCCTTCGGGCGTCCCTTTTTCATATCGTGGCGGCGTCAAGACGGGTTTACCGCCCGTCTGCCGCGTCCTATAAGGCGCGTATGAATTTTGTGGCGATTATTATACGAATTATCAGCCCGGCGCTCTGACCCACTCTTGGGCCCTGCGAGCCGCCGGGACAAGGCGTATGGAGACCCGCGCCGACTTCGCATATCCCCACACCTCCCTCAAGGACCGAACCGACATGTGTTCCGAGACGACCACACCCGATTATAAAGAAACGCTTAATCTGCCGAAAACCGACTTCCCGATGCGTGCGGGCCTGCCGAAACGCGAACCCGGCTGGCTTGAGCGTTGGGCCAAGATTGGTGTTTACGAGAAACTTCGCGAAAAGGGCAAGGCGGACGGGCGTCCGTCCTTTGTGCTGCACGATGGCCCGCCCTATGCCAACGGGCATTTGCACATCGGCCACGCCCTGAACAAGACGATCAAGGACATCATCACGCGCAGCCATCAGATGATGGGCTTTGACGCGCGCTATGTGCCGGGTTGGGATTGTCACGGTCTGCCGATCGAATGGAAGATCGAAGAGCAATACCGCAAGAAGGGCAAGAACAAGGACGACGTGCCGGTCATTGATTTCCGCCGCGAATGTCGTGCCTTTGCCGACGAATGGGTGAACATCCAGCGCGAGGAATTCAAACGTCTTGGCGTTTATGGCACATGGGACGATCCCTATCTGACCATGAATTACCACGCCGAAGCCGTGATTGCCGAGGAATTCATGAAATTCCTGATGAACGGCACGCTGTATCAAGGCTCGAAACCCGTGATGTGGTCTCCGGTGGAGAAAACCGCGCTGGCCGAAGCCGAGATCGAATATCACGACCACAAGTCGCACACGATCTGGGTGCCGTTTAAGGTTGTTTCCGGTGCCGAGGGCGATCTGGCCTCCGCTCGTGTCGTGATCTGGACCACGACGCCTTGGACCATTCCTTCGAATAAGGCGGTCGCCTACAATCCGAAGATTGCCTATGGCCTCTACCGCGTGGATGCGACCGAAGAGGAAAGCTGGACCAAACCGGGCGATCTTTACGTCTTTGCCGATACGCTGGCCGAGGACGCGCTGACCAAATCCCGCGTGACCGAGTTCACCCGCGTGCGCGATGTCACGGCGGACGAGCTTGGTGCTCTGACGCTGGCCCACCCGTTTGCCGGTCTCGACGGCGCGGATGGCTTCTGGGACTACGATGTGCCGATGATCGACGGCGATCACGTTACCGATGATGCAGGGACGGGTTTTGTCCACACCGCGCCGAGCCACGGTGCAGACGACTACGAATGTTTCGTCAAGCGCAACTGGCTCGACCGGATGACGCATAACGTGGGTGAGGAAAGCGAATTCCTGCCCCATGTGCCGTTCTTCGCGGGGCTCACCGTCATCGATCGCAAGGGCAAAGAGGGCAAGGCCAACCCCGCCGTGATCGCAAAACTCGTGGAAGCGGGCGGGATCATCGCGCGTGGCCGTGTGACCCACTCCTATCCGCATTCGTGGCGCTCTAAAGCACCGGTGATCTTCCGCAACACGCCGCAGTGGTTTGCCTCCGTTGACAAGAAACTCGACGATGGCATGGGCACCTATGGCGACAGCATCCGCGAACGGGCGCTGCGCTCGATTGACGAGCTGGTGAAATGGACGCCGCAAACCGGACGCAATCGGCTTTACTCGATGATCGAAAGCCGTCCTGATTGGGTGCTGTCGCGTCAACGCGCATGGGGTGTGCCGCTCACCTGTTTCACCAAGAAAGGCGCTCTGCCCACGGATGATGATTTCCTGCTGCGCAATGACGAGGTGAACCAACGCATCTCTGCCGCGTTCGAGGAAAGCGGCGCGGATGTCTGGTATGAGGACGGGTTCAAGGAAAAGGTTCTGGGCGATATTGTGAACCCTGACGACTATGAGCAGGTGTTCGATGTTCTGGACGTGTGGTTCGACTCCGGTTCGACCCATGCCTTTGTGCTGCGCGACCGTGAAGACGGGACGCCGGATGGCATTGCCGATGTCTATCTCGAAGGCACGGACCAGCACCGCGGCTGGTTCCATTCCTCGCTGTTGCAGGCATGTGGCACCAAAGGTCGTGCGCCCTATAAGAATGTTGTGACGCACGGGTTTACCCTCGACGAGAAGGGCATGAAAATGTCCAAGTCTTTGGGCAACACCATCGTGCCGGAGCAGATCGTCAAGCAATACGGCGCGGATATTCTGCGCCTGTGGGTGGCCCAGACCGATTACACCGCCGATCAGCGGATCGGGCCGGAAATCCTCAAGGGCGTGGCGGACAGCTACCGTCGCCTGCGCAACACCATGCGGTTCATGCTTGGCTCGCTCGCGGACTTTTCCGAGGCGGATCGGGTTGATCCCGCGCAAATGCCGGAACTGGAACGCTGGGTGCTACATCGTCTGGCGGAACTCGACACCACGGTGCGCGAAGGCTACGAGAATTTCGATTTCTCGGGCGTCTGGCAGGCGGTGTTCAATTTCGCGACGGTCGATCTGTCGGCCTTCTATTTCGACATCCGCAAGGACGTGCTCTATTGCGATGGCGACACAGAGCGCCGCCGCGCCGCTCGCACGGTTCTCGACATCCTGTTCCATCGCCTGACCACATGGCTCGCTCCGATCCTGACCTTCACTATGGAAGAAGTCTGGCTTGAGCGTTTCCCCGGTGATGACAGCTCGGTCCATCTGGTCGATTTCCCGGCTCCTGCGCCGGGTTGGCTTGATGGCGATCTGGCGGAAAAATGGGCCGGTATTCGCAAGGCCCGCCGTGTCGTGACCGCCGCGCTTGAAGTGCAGCGCCGTGACAAGGTGATCGGGGCGTCTTTGGAGGCGGCTCCGGTGGTGCATGTCGAGGATGCAGCGGTTCTGGAGGCGCTCAAGACCGTCGATTTCGATGATCTTTGCATCACCTCCGCGATCACGCTCACCGATGATCCGACGCCGAACGAGGCCTTCCGTCTGGAGGGCGAGGTCGAGGGCATCGGCGTGGTGTTCGAGAAAGCCGAGGGCGAGAAGTGCCAGCGCTGCTGGAAAATCCTGCCCGATGTCGGCACCCATAGCCACGCAGGGGTCTGTGCCCGCTGTGACGAGGCGCTGGGCTGATATTCGGCTGAGACTGATTTCAAGGGGGCGGCACGTTGTGTCGCCCTTTTTCCGTCTGGCGCCACAAGTAAAGCTCGTCAGGCTCCTGTGTCATTCAAGGCATCTTGCACCCATTGCCACTCTTCCTCGGTCAACAGCCCGTCCTCGTCGCGGTCATAAAGCGCAAGCGCCTGCGCCAGTTGCGCCAGAAAGTCCTCTTGCGTGATGCGTGTGATGCTGGCCACCTCGCGCAGAGGGGGCTTTATCGCTTTCTCGTCATTCCCCATGAATCATCCCCATCGTGTGTCCGGTTTCCCACCTGTGGAGGGAGACTAAGGACAGGGCGTGAAGAAATCGTCAAAATGGGGGAAAAGCGTGCGAGGCTGCGCCGGTTTATTTTGCGCGGGGGTGGGCGGCCTCGTAGACTTGCAACAGGCGCGCATTGTCCACTGCCGTATAGGCTTGGGTTGTGGACAGGGAGGCATGGCCCAGCAATTCCTGAATCGCACGCAGATCTCCGCCCGCATTCAAAAGATGTGTCGCAAAGCTGTGGCGCATCGCGTGCGGCGTGACGGAGGAGGGCAGGCCAAGCTGCATCCGTGCGGCCTCGGTCACTTTCGAGATCAGGCGCGGATTGAGCGCCCCGCCTCGTGCTCCGCGGAACAAGGGTGTTTCAGGGAGCAGGTCATAGGGGCAGAGCCGGACATATTCCGCTACAGCCTGACGTGCGGCGGGCAGCACCGGCACGATGCGCTCCTTGTTGCCTTTGCCCACAATCCGGATCACCTCGCCCAGAGGCACATCCGATCCTGTCAGCGACAGCGCCTCCGAAATCCGCAAGCCGCAGCCGTAGAGCAGCGTGACAACCGCCACATTGCGCGCGGCGATCCACGGTTCTTCGTCTTGCAACTCAACGGTGGAGAGCATTTCTTTCGCGGCATCGGGCGAGAGCGGGCGGGGCAGTTTTTTTTGAAACTTCGGGGAGCGGGTGGCGAGAATGGCGGTGGCGTCAAACCCGTCGCGCTCGGCCAGCCAGCGGGTGAAGGTTTTGACCGCCGACAAGGCGCGTGCCAGCGAACGCGGTGCAACGCCGCGACCACGTTCATGCGCCATCCATGAGCGCATGTCGCTCAGACGGACGCGGGCAATCGCTGCGGGGCCAAAGCCGCCCCCTTCGTGCTCGGCCAGAAAGCTCAACCAGCCGGACACGTCGTGGCCATAGGCGGTGATCGTGTTTTCCGAGGCGGATTTGAGCGCGCGCTCGTGGTCAAGCCATTGCGCCAGCGTGTCGCGCATCCCCTCTGTGAGTTTGAGGCTCATCCCAACCAGCGACGCATCATTTTTTCGAACACGCCGGAGAAGAACTGGAGCAAATCCGTGCCCTGAGTCGGGCGGAACATATGCGGGTCTTCCGAGCCGAAGACCAGAAGGCCGGGCAGACGGCCGGGGCCGAAATCCAGCTGCATGAGGGCTTCGGAATGGATGAAGTTCTCCGTGTCGCCATAGATCACGTTGGTCTCGGGAGCGACCTGACGCAGGGTGATCGGACGCGCGGGAATATTGCGGCCTGCGGTGATATAGGTTTCGATGAACCCCGGCTCTGCGGTGATTAGCACATCGCCCAGCTTTTTGAGCGCGGGGTCTTCGTCCTCGACCTTGGTTTCCAGCAAGAGCCGGACCGCATCAAGGCGCAGGGTTTGCGCGATGTCGCCGGAGAGCGCGGTGAGAAATTCGGTGAATTCTGTCGGCTCCAGAAGCTGCAACACGGCGCGGTGAATCTGGTTGGTGCCTGCGAGGTTCTCATAGGCGGCAGCGATCACGCTGCGGTGCGTGTCTTCGAGTCGGTCCAGCCGGTCTTCGAGCCGTTCCATCGCCAGACCGCGCAGATCGACGACATTGGCGGCGGCAACGCCGGTGTTGCGTTCATTGGCGGCGATCAGCGCACGCATCACGTCCTGATCATCCAGAACCATACCCGGATCGGAGATGATCTTTTCACGCAGGTCTTCTGCCAAGGGCGAAATCGCCCGGGGGAGTTGGGTGCTCATGAGGCCTCATACTTTACTCGATCCGCCGGTTTTCCGGTCGTTGATCCCACTATGCCCGAAAACGGGCGACAGGTGCAAATATTTGTGAGGCTTTCCGCGCAGTATCGGCGAAATCACGGCCACGCATGAAAAATCCCCCGAACCTGAGGCGCGGGGGAGTTTCCGAAAGTTTGAAAAAACGTCGATCAGACGATTTTGATTCCGGCGTCTTCGGCGTCTTTCACGAATTGCGCCAGACCTTTGTCCGTCAGCACATGGTTGGCCATGGCTTTGATGACGGCAGGCGGCGCGGTGGCCACGTCTGCACCGATCTTGGCACATTCGGACATGTGGTTCGCGGTGCGGATGGAAGCGGCGAGGATTTCGGTTTCGAAACCGTAGTTGTCATAGATCGTGCGGATGTCTTCGATCAGTTCCAGCCCGTCGATGTTGATGTCATCAAGACGACCGATGAAGGGCGAGATATAGGTCGCACCGGCTTTGGCCGCCAAAAGCGCCTGATTGGCCGAGAAACACAGCGTGACGTTGATCTTGTGACCTTCGCCGGAAAGCGTTTTGCAGGCCTTGAGGCCATCAAGGGTCAGCGGCAGCTTGATCACGACATTGGAGGCGATCTTGGCCAGTTTGCGGCCCTCTGTAACCATGTTGTCATAGTCCAGAGCCACAACCTCGGCGGAAACCGGACCGCCGACGATGTCACAGATTTCCTTGGTCACTTCGAGAATATCACGGCCGGATTTCTTGATCAGCGACGGGTTGGTGGTGACCCCGTCAACAAACCCCAGATCGTTCAACTCACGGATTGCCTCGACATCAGCGGTATCGACAAAGAATTTCATGGGCGCTTCTCCTTTCGCCTGCGTTCCTGCGGACTCTTAATCCATGTGAGCGCCTATAGAAAGGGGGTCTGGTTTGCTTCGCGCAAAAGCCCTATCACAGCATCATGGACGAGGCAGAGTTTTACCCCGAAGGCAGATTGGTCGCCGTGCTGACCTGTGAGCCGCTCGACCGGACGCTGGATTACAAAGCGCCCGCAGGCGGGGTTGCGCGCGGGGCTTTTGTCGAAGTGCCGCTTGGCCCGCGCAAGGTGCTGGGCTGTGTCTGGGGCAACGGGATTGGCGGGTTTGATCTGTCGAAAGCGCGTGCAATTTCCACGGTGCTTGATCTTGTCCCTATGCGCGAGGAGATGCGGCTGTTTCTTGAGAAAGTGGCGGCTTATACGCTGACCCCCATGCCTGCCATGCTGCGGCTGGCAACCCGTGCGCCGGGGCTGATGAACCCGCCGGGGATGCGCAAGGTCTACCGGCGTGGCGAAGGTCGCCCGCCACGGGAAACCGAAGCGCGTCAAAAGGTGCTTGATGCCTTGGAGGAATATGGCGGGCTGTCGTTCACGCTCAAGGAACTGGCCGATCTTGCGGGTGTGACATCTTCGGTGGTGAAGGGGCTTTTGCCCTCCGGTGTCATTATCGAAGAGGACACGCCGCGCGATTTGCCCTATCGCCGTCTTGATGCGGATGCGCCGGGAAAGGCGCTGACCGAGGCGCAGACCAACGCGGCTAAAGCCCTGCGCGAGGCGGTGGCTTCCGAGCGCTATTCTACCACGCTTTTGAAAGGTGTGACCGGTTCGGGCAAGACGGAAGTCTATCTTGAAGCGGTGGCGGAATGTCTCAAACATGGGCGTCAGGCTTTGGTGCTTTTGCCGGAGATCGCGCTCACCGCCGAGTTTCTCACCCGTTTTGAAGAACGCTTTGGCGCACGCCCTGCCGAATGGCACTCCGGTGTCACGATGACCGAACGCCGCCGCGTCTGGAAGATGGGGGGCGAAGGCGGGGCGCAGGTGGTTATCGGAGCGCGATCTGCGCTTTTCCTGCCGTTTCGCAACCTTGGCCTGATCGTGGTCGATGAGGAACATGACACCTCCTACAAGCAAGAGGACGGGGTGCTGTATAATGCCCGCGACATGGCGGTGCTGCGTGCTTCCCTGTGTTCCGCCTCTGTGGTGCTGGCTTCGGCCACGCCGTCTCTGGAAAGCTGGGCGAATGTCGAGGCAGGCAAATACAAGCGCCTTGATCTTGAAAGCCGTTACGGCCCTGCGGTGATGCCCGATATGTATGCGCTTGATCTGCGTGGCGAGAAGATGCCCTCGACCCGGTTCATTTCGGACGCGCTTGCGGCGGCTGTGAAGAAACGGATGGGGCTGGGTGAACAGAGCCTGTTGTTCCTGAACCGGCGCGGCTTTGCGCCTGTCACAATCTGTCGGGCCTGCGGGTATCAGATCACCTGTGACCATTGCGATGCGCGGATGGTCGAACACCGCTTTCTCAAGCGTCTGATGTGCCACCAATGCGGCGAGACCAAACCGATGCCGGAAGCCTGTCCCTCCTGTGGGGTTGAGGGGCGTCTGGCCCCTGTCGGCCCCGGTGTGGAACGACTGGCCGAAGAGGTGACGGAGCGGTTTCCCGAGGCGAAATGTGCAGTCCTGTCCTCGGACCTGTTTGCCTCTGCGCGGGCCTTGAAAGAGCAGATCCGCCAGATCGCGGAGGGCGACACGGACATCATCATCGGCACGCAGCTTGTCGCCAAAGGGCACAATTTCCCGAACCTCACTCTGGTGGGGGTGATCGACGCCGATCTGGGGCTGCAAGGTTCCGATCTTCGTGCGGCGGAGCGGACCTTCCAGTTGATGCGTCAGGTGGCCGGTCGCGCGGGACGCGCGGCGAAAAAAGGCGTGGCTCTGCTGCAGACCTATCAGCCCGAGCATCCGGTGATCCGTGCCATTCTGGCGGGTGACGAGGAAGGGTTCTGGCGTGCCGAGGCAGCCGAGCGGAAAATGGCGGGGGTGCCGCCTTACGGGCGCATGGCGGGGATCATCCTGTCGGGGCCTGATCTCGCCGTGGTGACGGATGTCGCCAATCACCTTGCGCGGGTGGCGGGCCCCTTGCAGCGCGTCGGGGCGCAATTGTTCGGCCCTGCGCCTGCGCCGATTGCGCGGGTGCGCGGGCGGCATCGCATCCGGCTTCTGGTCAAGGCGGAGAAAGGCGCTCCGCTACAGGCGGCTTTGTCCGACTGGGTCGCGCAGGTGAAGCTGCCTAACGCGGTCCGGCTCCAGATCGACATTGATCCGCAGTCTTTTTGGTAGGGGCCTGCTGCTGCCGTCAACCGAAGGCTTTCGGATAGGTCAATGTGCGGGTTTTGCCTTTGGCCGGTCCTGCAATCAGCGTGTGATCCAGCGGGTAGGGAGAGGTGAAATCCTCTGTGACAGGGGCAAAGCCGCAGCGGGTGTAAAACGCCGGATCGCCCAGAACCACCACGGTCTGACCGGACATCTCCGCCCACTGGCTGATCATGCCCACCAGCCGCCGCCCGAAGCCCCGCGCTTGCAGGTCGGGACGGATAGCGACCGGCTCAAGGCAGAGCCAGCCTTTGGGCGAGACCATTGTGGACAGTGCGGCATAGCCGATCACTTCGCCCGCCATCGGCAGGACCATTTCCCCTGCAATGGCGCGGGATTTGCGCAGGGTCTCGACAAGCCGCGCCTCGTCCTTTTGCCCGAAGGCTGCATCAAGCAGGGCGGAGACGGCAGGCTCTTCGCCGCGTTTCATCTCGCGCATGAAGTCGGGGGTTTTGAGCGCATCTGTATTGAGCATGGGATCTCCAAAGAAAAGGGGCGCGAAATTCGCACCCCTTGAAAACATATCCTGAGCGGAAGGTCTTCAGACTTTCAGGTTCGGGATGATCTGTTTCTTGCGGGACATGACACCGGGCAGAACCACTTTGTCGCCTTCGACTGTGACGCCAAAGGATTTTTCGGCCACGGTTTTGCACAGATCGTTCGGGATGAAGAAAGTGGCTTCTTCGTTCAGAATGTCCACGACGAACAACAGCACCTGATCAACACCGTCTTCGGCTTCGACAGCTTTGAAGCTCTCCATAAGCGACGCCTGACGGTCGAGCACCAGTTTCGGCGCTGTGGTCTCAAGCACGGAAATGCGGAATTTGGTGCCGTCGATCTCGTATTCCTTGCTGTCCATGCGGATCAGCTCGGCGTCAGAGAATGCGGAAATGTCGGATTTGGCTTCGAACATCTCGGCGGCATATTGGCCAAGATCGAGGTTCAGCTCTGCGGCCAGTTTCTCGGCCAGTGCCTTGTCCACATCGGTGGTGGTCGGCGAGCGGAATTCCAGCGTGTCCGAGAGGATGCAGGACAGCATCGCGCCTTTGATATTGTCGGGCATCTTGTCGGCATCGTCACCCATCAGGTCATACATAATGGTGGCGGTGCAGGCCAGCGGGCGGATGGTGATGTCGATCGGGCCTTTGGTCTCCAGCCCGCCCACCAGTTTGTGGTGGTCAATGATCGCGGTCACATTGGCGGAGTTGATCGCCTCGGGCAGTTCCGCAGGGTTGTTGGTGTCGACGATGACGACATCCTGATCTTCGGCGACTTCGGAAATGATCTCGGGTTTCTCGAAACCCCATTTCTCGATCACGAAGGCGGCTTCGGTGTTCGGTTCGCCCAGAAGAACGGCTTTGGCGTCAACGCCTTTGACCTCGTTGAGATACCATGCCCAGATGAGCGGGGAGCCGGTGGAATCGGTGTCGGGGGATTTATGGCCGAAAACTAGCGTGGTCATATGGGATATGTCCTTCGAGAATGATCGTTTTGCGGGCCTTATAGGCAGTGCGGCATGGCTTGTCACGCCTTGCGAGCGCTCACGGCTTGCCTGTATCACAGGTGTTATGAAACCGATCCGCGAAACCGACCTCTATCTTCCCGTCAAAGCGCATTTCGAGGCCTTGGGTTTCGACGTGAAAGCGGAGGTGCGCGATGCCGATGTGGTGGCGGTGAAAGACGGGGTGCCGGTGATTGTGGAGTTGAAAACGGGGTTCACGCTTCAACTCTTGCAACAAGGTGTCACGCGTCAGGCCATGTCCGATCAGGTCTATCTCGCCGTGCCGCGTTGGAAGGGCAGGGCTGCGTGGCGGATGTTCAAAGGCAACCTCGGGCTTTGCAAGCGGTTGGGGCTGGGGGTGTTGTCGGTCAATGTGGCAGAGGGCACGGTGCAGGTGCATCACGAACCGCGCCCGTTTACTCCGCGTAAGAACAAGGCAAAGACCGAGAAGCTCTTGGCCGAATTCCACAGGCGCGAAGGGGATCCGAACCTTGGCGGCTCAAAGGCCGGAGGGCGGGTGACGGCCTACCGGCAGGATGCGGAAAAATGCCGCGCCTATCTGCGCGCGCATGGCCCGTCGAAAGGCGCGGTCGTGGCGCGGGAGACGGGCGTGGCAAATGCCACCCGCCTCATGCGCGACAACCATTACGGATGGTTCGAGAAGGTGGAAACCGGCATTTATGCCGCCCTGCCGGAGAGTTAGTCACCTGTCTGCATGATATTGGACAGTTTCGGCGACAGGGGGAACAGGTCGGCTTGCAGGGCGTGATAGATGTCAGGCTTGCCGATGAACTGGTGGTCTGTATGCGCACCGTTTGCGTCGATCTCCGGATACCAGCCGCCCGTCTTGCGGTCGATGAAGGAGGTCTCCGCAAATGACCAGAGGCGGCGATACCAGCCTTCGTCGGAGGCGCGGTGTTCGAGCTTGATCAGCGCGGCAAAGACCCCGATGGCTTCGGCCACGGGCCACCAGTAGCGCGCGGTCTCGCTGGGTTTGCCGTTGTAGTCGACGGTGTAGATGATCCCGCCGGAGGTACTTTCCCACCCGTCCGCCAGAGCGCGTTCCACCAAGCTGCGTGCCAGAGCCGGTGCGTCGTCATCCTTGCGGCCCGACAGGTCCCAGTATTGCAGAAGCAGTCGCGCCAGTTCAAAGGAATGCCCCGGTGTTGTGCCTGAAGGCCGGAACATCGGGTCGCCGGAATAGTTGTGATCCACCGCCCAGTCTTTCGTGTAATGCTCGGGAATACGGAAATCGTTTGCGGCGGCTTTCTGACGGACAAAGAAATCCAGAATTCGGCCCGCCATGTCCAGATAGAGCGTGTCTCCGGTCGCCTCGAAGGCGGTCAGAAGCGCTTCGGTGGCGTGCATATTGGCGTTGAAACCGCGATAGGTCGAGAAGGGCGTCCAGTCCCGATTGGCTTCATCCGCAAAGAGGCCTGCGTCGTCTTCCCAGAATCGCTCCAGCAGCACAGAGGTGATGTCGTCCAGCAGCGGTCGCGCGTCGGGATGTCCGGCTTGCATGGCGCTGGCAGCGGCCAGAAGGACAAAGGCATGACCATAGGCGAGCTTTTGATCGTTGCAGATTTCGCCATGGCGGAGCGACCACAAATAGCCTCCATGCACAGGATCGCGGTGGGCCTTTGTGATGAATTTCAGCCCGTGATCAATCATCTGTTCGCAATCGTCAAAGCCGAACAGGGCACCGAGCGCATAGGAATGCACCATGCGCGTGGTGGCGAAAAGCTCTTGCGGCAGGTCACGAAGCGGCGCGCCATCTGCGTCCAGTTGATAGAACCCGCCCTCGGGGCGAAAGCTCTTGCGGAAAAAGTCGAGCTGGCGTCCGGCATCCGCGCGCAGCCCGCTGCGGTGCTCCTGCGTGTCGATCCAGAATGCGGCAGGATCATCAGGGCCAATGACAGAGGCATCATGCGCAATGGTATCACTCATCTTGAGGTCCCTTTTCGATTTTCTGGACAAACTGAAGGTCTTCGGCTTTCGCCCCTTCGAGGCGTTGAATGAGATAGGCGGCCATCAATTCGCCTGCAGCGGCAATATCTTCGAAGACACTGGGGATTTTGGGTCGGACGAAATCAAAGGCGCCGGAGGTTTGCTTGGTCGTAATGAAAACGTCTTTGCCGGGTTTGAGGCCGATGTCGTCAAGCGCCGCCAGCGTTGCGAGCGCGGAGGTGTCTCCGGGCAGGATCAGCCCGTCGGGCGGGGCACTTTCGGTAAAGCGGGTCTTGATGGCGGTTGCGATGTCTTCCGGCGGGCTGTCGAGAGTGACCGAAGAGATGTTTTCATAGGACGCGCCGGTTTCACGCACAGCGGCCATAAAGCCCTGTTTGAGGTGGTGGTGAAAGGTCAGATGCTCTTGCGGCAGCAGGATCATCAGCTTGTCCGCCCCCGCCGCGACAAGCCTGTGAACGGATTGATAGGCGAAGCCGTAATTGTCGAAGTCAACAAACGGATGCGGGGTCGCAAGCTCCGTGCGGCCATGGGAGACAAACGGAAAGTCGTTTTCGATCAGATGCCTGATCCGGATGTCATTCGGTTCGGTCCGTGACAGCAGGATGCCATCGGCCAGACCGTTCTGAACGATCCGCCGCACAGTCGCATCCGCCGCCTCGGTGTCGAATGTGGGCATCACGACGAGGTGGTAGTGTGAATGACCAAGCGCGGTGAAAATACCACGGACAAGAGAGTTGCCAAAGCCAAGGATTTCTTCGTGGGCGGGCAGGACCAGACTGATGACATTCGTGCGCCCTGTGCGCAGCCTTTGGGCAGCCCGATCCGGCACATAACCCAAGGCATTGGCGGTGTCGGTCACGAGCTTGCGGGTTTCCAGTGCAATGAGAGGATCGCCGGAGAGGGCACGCGATACGGTTGCAACAGAAAGACCGAGTTTCTGCGCAATGCTGCGCTGTGTCGGGCGTCTGTTTTTGGGTTGCTTTAGCACGGGTTGCGTCCTCGTTTGGTCACGCGATTTGATACGTTATAAGCGCCATAATCAACTGTATTTTTCGGCCTACATTCTGATATGGAGTTATATTCAATTGAAATAAAATGATTTTCGCAAAAAATAAAGCTGAACATACTTCTTGACAGACTGGCGTAGTTAAACGTTATAAATTTTAAAGTGAATTTTGGGAGGATTCTATGAAACTTACGAAACTTATGGCGACAGCTGCCATTGGCGCTGTGCTTGCGGGCGCATCTTCGGCTGAAGATGTTGAGGTTCTGCATTGGTGGACCAGTGGCGGCGAAGCGGCTGCGCTTAACGTTCTGAAAGAGGATCTCGCGGCACAGGGTATCGGCTGGGTCGATATGCCAGTGGCTGGCGGCGGCGGTGAGGCGGCTATGACCACTCTACGTGCGCGTGTCACGGCAGGCGATGCGCCGACGGCTGTTCAGATGCTCGGTTTCGATATTAAGGACTGGGCCGCTGAGGGCGTGTTGGGCAACCTGAACGAGGTTGCCGAAGTTGAAGGCTGGGATGCGGTTGTACCGGAGGCGCTCCAGTTCTTTTCCAAATATGACGGCAACTGGATCGCGGCCCCTGTGAACGTGCATTCGACCAATTGGGTCTGGATGAACAAATCCGTTCTGGACGCGACAGGTCTGGGTGAGCCGACAAGCTGGGAAGAGTTCATCGCGGTGCTTGATGCGATGAAGGCCAACGGCGTGACGCCTTTGGCGCATGGTGGTCAGGCGTGGCAGGACGGAACCTTGTTCGATGCGGTTGTGCTCGGACTGGGCGATGACTTCTACAAATCCGCCTTGATCGATCTCGATCCGGATGCACTGGGCGGCGACAAGATGGTGGAAGCCTTCGAACGTATGGCGGTCCTGCGCAGCTATGTGGACGACAATTTCTCGGGCCGCGACTGGAACCTTGCCTCTGCAATGGTCATCAACGGTGAGGCTGGTGCGCAGATGATGGGCGACTGGGCCAAGGGCGAATTCCTGCGGGCCGATCAGGTGCCGGGCGAGGACTTCGTCTGTATCCGTTTCCCTGGCACGCAGGGAGCTGTCACATTCAACTCCGACCAGTTCGTGATGTTTGATGTGGGCGAGAACACCACGGCGCAATATGCGATGGCAAAAGCGGTCATGGACCCTGTGTTCCAGTCGGCTTTCAATGTCGTGAAGGGCTCTGTTCCGGCGCGGACGGATGTGCCGAACACAGACTTTGACGATTGCGGAAAAAAAGGCATGGCGGATCTGGCCGATGCATCGGCCAACGGGCGCCTCTTTGGCTCGATGGCGCATGGTCACTCTGTTCCGGCGGCTGTGAAAAACGCGATCTATGATGTCGTCACAGCGCATTTCAACGGTGAGTTTGATGCGCAAACAGCGGCTGAAGAACTGGTCAACGCTGTCGAATCTACCCTGTAACCTTCTGATGCGCGGGCGATCTGTCCGCGCATTTTTTCCGGCAGGCCGCTTTGTATTTGCCGGATGCCGCGGGGCGTTCACCTCTCATCCCATGCTCATGAACGGGGAATTTTCGAGTGACGGATCAGGATCTTAAAAGCCGGTTGCAGAACTGGATACCAAAGCTGGTGCTTTCGCCATCCCTCGCGCTGACCTTGGTGTTTGTTTACGGCTTCATTCTCTTCACCGTGTATCTGAGTTTCACCAACTCGCGGATGCTGCCCAACACCGATTTCGTGGGGTTTGCCAATTACGAGCGCCTTTGGGGGCTGCGGGCGTGGTGGGTTGCCATCAAGAATCTGGCTGTTTTCTCTTCGCTCTATATCGTGATTTGCATCGGCATTGGCCTGATGCTGGCGATTTTTCTGGATCAGAAAATCCGTGGCGAAGGGATGTTGCGTCCGATTTACCTTTATCCAATGGCGTTGTCGTTCATCGTGACGGGCACCGCATGGAAGTGGTTTCTCGACCCCGGTATCGGGCTGGAAAACACCATGCATATGTGGGGTTGGGAGAGCTTTGAATTCCGTTGGATCAAGGACCGGAACTATGCCATTTATACCGTTGTTCTTGCCGCTGTGTGGCAGACGAGCGGTTTTGTCATGGCGATGTTCCTTGCCGGATTGCGTGGCATCGACAATGAAATCCTCAAGGCCGCCCAGATCGACGGGGCGTCGAACTGGAACCTCTACCGGCGTATTGTGATCCCGCTTTTGCGACCGGCCTTTCTGTCCGCCTTCGTGATCCTGTCGCATCTTGCGGTCAAATCCTATGACCTTGTGATTGCATTGACAGGCGGCGGGCCGGGACGAGCGACGGAGCTTCCGGCGACGTTCATGTATTCCTACACATTCACGCGGAACCAGATGGGCACCGGTGCCGCCAGTGCGGTTATCATGCTGATGACGATTGCGGCGATCATGACGCCCTATCTCTATTCCGAACTGAAGGAGAAGCGCTGATGTCCGCCGCTGCTCAGGAGAATGCCGTTAAAACGGGGCGTGTCTACCGTGTGCTCATCTATCTGGTGTTGCTGCTCTTTGCGCTTTTCTATCTCTTGCCGCTGTTCGTGATGCTCACCAACTCGGTCAAGCCGCTCGACGAGATCACCGGCGGCAACATGTTGGCCCTGCCGCAGAAATGGACGATCGAGCCGTGGTTCAAGGCATGGTCCACCGCCCAGATCGGGGTCGAGCCGACGGGTTTACGCCCGTATTTCATCAACTCCCTTCTGATGGTTGTGCCTGCGGTGGCGATCACGACCGTTCTGGGGGCGCTCAATGGCTATGTGCTAACCAAATGGCGGTTTCGCGGGGATACGATCCTGTTCGGGCTGATGCTGTTTTCCTGCTTCATTCCGTTCCAGATCGTTCTGATCCCTATGGCGGCGGTTCTAGGCAAGCTGGGCCTCGCTGGTTCAATTCCCGGACTGATCTTGGTGCATGTGGTCTACGGGGTCGGGTTCTCGACGCTCTATTACCGGAACTACTATGCCGCCTTTCCGACCGAACTGGTGCGGGCCGCGATGATTGACGGGGCGGGGTTCTTCCGGATTTTCTGGCGCATCCTGCTGCCGGTTTCCGGTCCGATCACTGTGGTCTCGGTCATCTGGCTGTTCACCAACATCTGGAACGACTTCCTGTTCGGTTCCTCTTTCGGCGGCACATCGCAGCCGGTGACGGTGGCGCTCAACAACCTCGTTCAATCTTCGCAAGGCGTCAAAGAATATAACGTGCATTTCGCTGCCGCGATCTTTGCCGCTCTTCCAACGCTTCTCGTTTACATCGTCGCTGGCCGGTATTTCGTCCGCGGCTTGATGGCAGGCTCAGTCAAAGGTTAAGAAAATGGGTTTTCTCGACATCAAGAACGTCACGAAATCTTACGGCTCGGTCGAGGTTTTGCATAAGGTGGACATCAGTGCGGAGGAGGGAGAATTCCTCGTGCTGGTCGGGCCTTCGGGCTGTGGCAAGTCGACCTTGCTCAACATGATTGCGGGGCTTGAGGACATCACGAGCGGCGACATTTCGATCAATGGTCGCGTCGTCAACGGGGTGCATCCGTCCAAACGCAACATCGCGATGGTGTTCCAAAGCTATGCACTCTACCCGAATATGACGGTTGGTCAGAACATGACCTTCGGTCTTGAGATGCACGGTGTGCCCAAGCCGGAGCGCGAGCGGGCGTTGCGTGATGTGGCCAAGCTGTTGCAGATCGACAATCTTCTGGACCGCAAGCCGGGGCAATTGTCCGGTGGTCAGCGTCAGCGGGTCGCGATGGGCCGCGCGCTTGTCCGTGAGCCGGATGTCTTTTTGTTCGACGAGCCTCTGTCGAATCTGGATGCAAAGCTGCGGGTCGACATGCGCACGGAGATCAAGAAGCTCCATGCAAAGCTCAAGACCACCATCGTCTATGTGACCCACGACCAAATCGAGGCCCTGACGCTTTCCACCCGCATTGCGGTGATGAATGGCGGATATGTCCAGCAGCTTGGCACGCCGAAAGAGATTTACGACACGCCGGCCAATATCTTTGTAGCGACTTTCATGGGCAGCCCCGCGATGAACATTGTTCCGGCCAAAGTGGTGCTGCGCGACGGTCTGCCTTATGCCGAACTGACCAATGCGAAGGGCGAGAGCGTGTTCTTGAAATTCAGCCAGCCCAATCTGGCCGAATGGGAGGGCAGGGATATTCTTCTGGGACTGCGGCCCGAGGCCATCACGGACATGGATGGGGCGGACAGGACATCCGAGAATATCGAGGTGTTGCACAATATGGTCGAGGTGACGGAACCTGCGGGCTCGGACACTTTTGTGACCACGACGTTTGGCGGCAAGGACGTGATCGCACGGCTTCGGGCGGACACCGATGTGCATGCGGGGCAGCCTTTTGACTTTGCCATTAATATGGAAAAGGCAGTCGCCTTTGATCCGGCGACGGAAGCGCGTATCGCAGCGGGGTGATGCCTGTTATTTCGCGAAAGGGTAGGCAGGTTGGGCGATTGTCCGGCCTTGCTTCCTGTCTTTGATGCTCCGTCCCGAGTGGCCCGTGTCAGGCCGTTTTCAGCTGGCTTTCACCCCATTGCTTTGAAGTGCGGACTTTCTTCAGTCTCCCCCATTGACTCACATCAACCTCCTTCCTAACTATGCATCGTTGTCACTCGCTAGAGGTGAGTGCTAACGACTGATTTTACCGCCCTCCGCCATGCAATGTGGTGTGGGGCCCGAAACTGAAACTTTGAGCGAAGGAGCCTCGAAGATGGCATTCAAACCGCTGCACGACCGTGTTCTGGTCGAACGTGTTGAGAGCGACGAAAAGACCGCTGGCGGTCTCATCATCCCCGATAGCGCGAAAGAAAAGCCTGCCGAAGGCAAAATCGTCGCCGTTGGCGAAGGTGCCCGCAAAGACAGCGGCGAGCTGATCGCACCTTCCGTTAAAGAAGGCGACGTTGTTCTCTTTGGCAAATGGTCCGGCACGGAAGTGACCGTGGACGGCAAAGAGCTTCTCATCATGAAAGAGTCGGACATCCTCGGCATCATCTCCTGATCGCCTGAGACCGACCCCTCAATATTATTTTACGGAGTGAACAATGGCTAAAGAAGTCAAGTTTGACGTCGACGCACGCAATCGCATGCTCAAAGGCGTGAACATCCTCGCCGACGCAGTGAAGGTGACCCTCGGTCCGAAAGGCCGCAACGTGGTTCTCGACAAATCCTTCGGCGCACCGCGCATCACCAAAGACGGTGTGTCCGTGGCCAAAGAGATCGAGCTCGAAGACAAGTTCGAAAACATGGGCGCCCAAATGGTGAAGGAAGTTGCTTCCCGCACCAATGACGAAGCTGGCGACGGCACCACCACCGCCACCGTTCTGGCACAGTCCATCATCAAAGAAGGCCTCAAGCAGGTTGCTGCCGGTCTGAACCCGATGGATCTGAAGCGCGGGATCGATCTTGCGACTGCGAATGTCGTGGAAGCGATCAAAGCGGCATCCCGTCCGGTGAACGACTCTGCCGAAGTGGCTCAGGTCGGCACCATCTCTGCCAACGGCGAAGCTGAAATCGGTCGTCAGATCGCCGACGCGATGCAGAAAGTCGGCAACGACGGTGTGATCACTGTTGAAGAAAACAAAGGCATGGAAACCGAGACCACCGTGGTCGAAGGCATGCAGTTCGACCGTGGCTACCTGTCCCCGTATTTCGTGACCAACGCCGACAAGATGCTCGCAGAACTCGATGACTGCATCGTGCTTCTGCACGAGAAAAAGCTCTCCTCGCTTCAGCCGATGGTTCCGCTTCTTGAGCAAGTTATCCAGTCGCAAAAACCGCTTCTCATCATCGCTGAAGATGTTGAAGGCGAAGCGCTGGCAACTCTCGTGGTCAACAAACTGCGCGGCGGTCTGAAAATCGCAGCTGTCAAAGCACCGGGCTTCGGTGATCGTCGTAAAGCCATGCTGCAAGACATTGCGATCCTCACCGGCGGTCAGGTGATCTCCGAAGATCTCGGCATGAAGCTCGAAAATGTCACTATGGACATGCTCGGCTCCGCCAAGAAAATCACCATCTCCAAAGACGAAACCACCATCGTCGACGGTGCTGGCGAGAAAGCGGAAATCGAAGCTCGCGTGGCTCAGATCCGCACCCAGATCGAAGAAACCACCTCTGACTACGACCGTGAAAAACTGCAAGAACGCGTTGCGAAACTTGCTGGCGGTGTGGCTGTCATCCGCGTTGGCGGCATGACCGAAGTGGAAGTGAAAGAGCGCAAAGATCGTGTGGATGATGCTCTCAACGCAACCCGCGCTGCTGTTCAAGAAGGCATCGTTGTGGGTGGCGGTGTGGCCCTCGTTCAGGCTGGTAAAGGCCTCGAAGGTCTCAAAGGCGCCAATGCCGATCAGGACGCTGGTATTCACATCGTGAAGAAAGCCATCGAAGCTCCGCTGCGTCAGATTGCTGAAAACGCAGGCGTCGACGGCGCTGTTGTGGCTGGCAAAATCCGCGAGTCCGACGATCTGGCCTTTGGCTTCAACGCTCAAACCGAAGAATATGGCGACATGTTCGCTTTCGGTGTGATCGATCCGGCCAAAGTGACCCGCACGGCTCTGGAAGACGCTGCGTCCATCGCAGGTCTGCTGATCACGACCGAAGCTATGGTTGCTGACAAACCGTCCAAAGACGGCGCTGGCGCTGGTGGCGGCATGCCCGACATGGGCGGCATGGGCGGCATGGGCGGCATGATGTAAGCATCTCGCAAGAGATGTGATCAAGCCAACCGGCTCACATTTAAAGGGTCGCCTATGGGCGGCCCTTTTCCTTTGGGAGCGGCATGAGTTTCTTTAGGGCTGCAAAAGCGGCCTAACACGCTCAGGAATAGGACTAAAAATCTGTATTGCCTTTTTCCTCTCCGTTGGCAGCATTTCGCACTTGCGAAGAATTTATACTCCTGCAAGGTAAGTCGTAGCCACGTCGAAGAGTGAGACAATGCAATTAAGAGCCCTGACCCCCGATGACGACCTCGCCATTTCAGTCCTCTTGGACAGCACCTTCGGAAATTCGGAGATGTTCCGGCTGGCTAAATGCCTCCGAGACGAGGATGCGGTTGCGATGGAGCGTGTCGCCTGTGAAGACGGGACGATAGTCGGCTATATCTGCTGTGCGCGTATGGTGGAGCCGGAGGATTGGTGGACCTTGTCGATCCTTGCCGTCTCACCCAGCTACCACAAACGCGGCATGGGGCGGGAATTGGTCACACGCGGCATGAACCATGCCAAGCGAGAAGGGGCCAAGGCGGTCGTCGTTGTGGGCGATCCCAACTATTTCTCGCGTGTCGGATTTTCCCAGTTGGCCGCGTCCAATCTTGAAACAACGGTCATGCCGGAGCATACCTTGCTCTATCCCATTGCGCCGGGGACTGGGATGTCGTCGCACAAGCTGGTGTATCCCGACGCCTATGCGACATTCATCGAGGAACAATCCTCTTCGTGAGGAGCGTGTGAGGTGGTTGCGGCTTATGCCGCGCCCGTGATTTTGTTGACGTGCCCCATTTTGCGACCGGGTTTCACATCAGCTTTGCCATAGAGGTGGATGGCGACAGAGCCGTCCTTGGCGAACTCCGGTATCCGCTCCACATCGTCACCAATCAGGTTCAGCATTTCGACATTTGAATGCCGTTTGCCGTCCCCCAAGGGCCAGCCGACCACAGCGCGGATGTGCTGCTCGAACTGGTCGATCACACAGCCGTTTTGCGTCCAGTGGCCGGAATTGTGCACGCGGGGCGCGATTTCGTTGACCACCAAACCGGCTGATGTGACGAAAAGCTCGACCCCCATAACCCCGACATAATCCAGTGCGTTCAATATCTTGGCGGCCAGAAGAACGGCATCGGTGCGTTGCGCAGGGCTGAGGCGGGCTGGGACGGTGGTGGTGTGCAAAATGCCGGATTTGTGCACGTTTTCCCCCGGGTCGAAACAGGAGATGTCTCCTGCCTGACCGCGTGCGGCAATGACTGATACCTCGTGGCTGAAATCCACGAAGCCTTCGAGAATAGCGGGGGCGCCTGCCATGTCCGCGAGCGCCTGATCTGCGTCGTCCGGTGCCATGATGCGGGCCTGTCCCTTGCCATCATAGCCGAAGCGGCGGGTCTTGAGGATCGCCGGTGCGTTGATCTCTGTCAGCGCGGCGTCCAGTTCCGCTGCGGTCTCGACCGCCGCGAAGGGAGCGACCTGAAGGCCCAGATCTGCAAGAAACGTCTTTTCTGTCACGCGATCCTGCGACACAGCCAGCGCGCGCCGGTTCGGGCGGATCGGCACGATGGATTCGATGAGATCAAGCGCCGAGGTCGGCACGTTTTCGAATTCATAGGTCACCACATCAACGCTTTCGGCAAAGGCGCGCAATGCGGCCTCGTCCTCATAGGCGGCGGTGGTTACACGCTCGGCCACATGGCCTGCGGGCGGGTTGGCCCCCGGCTCGAAAATATGGGTCTTGAACCCGAGGCGGGAGGCCGCGACAGAGAGCATCCGGCCAAGCTGACCGCCACCCAGAATACCAATGGTCGCACCGGAAGGGAGAATATCAGTCATCTGTCGGCTCATCCGGAATAGAGGCAGAAAGGGCTTCGCGCCATGCGTCAAGCCGTTCGGCAAGGGCCGGATCTGAGGTGGCAAGGATGCCTGCGGCCATCAAGCCGGCATTGGCCGCGCCCGCTTCGCCAATCGCCATCGTGGCGACGGGAAAGCCTTTGGGCATTTGCACAATGGAATAAAGACTGTCGACGCCGGAAAGCGCGCGGGTCTGGACCGGAACGCCGATTACCGGCACACGGGTCTTCGAGGACATCATCCCCGGAAGATGCGCGGCACCACCTGCGCCTGCGATGATGACCTTGAGCCCGCGTCCTGCGGCCTCCTTGCCATAGCTCCACAGCCGGTCCGGTGTGCGATGGGCGGAGACGATTTTCGCCTCATAGGCCACGCCCAGTTCATCCAGAATTTCTGCTGCGCGTTTCATGGTGGGCCAGTCCGACTGGCTGCCCATGATGATGCCGACCTCGACGTTCATATGGCCTATCTCCCGGGAAAATGTCGCTTTGCCGACTTATAGCCGATGCCCGGGGTTTCGCAATGTTTAGGCGATAATATCAGGGGTGATCTGGTCTTCTATGACCGCAATCCGGTCTTTGATGGCCAGTTTTTGTTTTTTCATCCGCTGCAAGCGCAACGCATCAAGATGCCCGGTCTCCTGCATCGCGTCGATCGCAGCATCAAGATCGCTGTGCTCGCGTTTGAGCATCTCCAGTTTGACCTTGAGCACTTCCAGGTGATTCATCCGGTTGGACACGTTCATCGCGTTGTCTCTATATGTTGTTTCGGCGACAGCTTCCTTCAGTTTAGCCCCAAATGCGCAAAACTCAAAGCGTTCTGAGAGGCTCTTGAAGCTTCGCGTCAAACTTCCCATATTTTCTACAGAAGGGTTGCCGCATTCGGGACCCGCGAAACAGGCACAGTCGCTTCTGAGAAAGGACGTGGTGATGACGAAAGTGAGCTTTGGGGCCCATCCGTTTCTGCTGGGCTTTGACCAGTTGGAGCGTTTGGTAGAGCGCACGGCGAAATCAGACGCCGGCGGCTATCCCCCATATAATATCGAGCAATCTTCCGCGAACGAATACCGGATCACTCTGGCCGTGGCTGGGTTTTCCGAAGCCGATCTCGCGATCACGCTTGAAGACCGTCAACTGGTCGTGCGTGGACGTCTACCCGAGGACTCAGAGGAGCGCGTGTTCCTGCATCGCGGTATTGCCGGACGGCAATTCCAGCGCTCTTTTGTGCTGGCCGACGGGGTCGAAGTACATGGCGCGTCCATGGAGAACGGGTTGCTGCATATCGACCTGACACGGGCGGAGCCGGAAACCGTCGTGCAAACCATTCAAATCAGGAAGGGATAAGTCATGAATACGCGTTATCCGAAAGCGCCCTTTTCAGACGATGCTCAAACGGTCAGAATCGCTTATGTGCGTCCCATCGCCGTGTCCGATCTGCCGAAAGAAGTGCAAGCACAGGCTGAAGGGCTTGAGAAAATCTACTCGCTCAACGATGCAGAAGGCACGCAACTGGCACTTGTGGCGAACCGGCCCTTGGCCTTTGCGCTCGCGCGCGAACACGATTTCGCGCCGGTGAACGTCCACTAGTATTTGCTTTCACAGCAGGCTCGTAACGCCGAGCCGGTTTGATCTGAGTGTCAGATGAGATGAAAAAGCCCCGAATTATCGGGGCTTTTTGCGTTTCGTTTACTCTTGTGCGGCCAGCCAGTGTTCCGCATCCAGCGCCGCCATACAGCCCATGCCCGCAGAGGTGACCGCTTGGCGATATTTGTGGTCGGTCAAATCGCCCGCCGCGAAAATGCCGGGGATGGAGGTTTCTGTCGTGCCCGGTTTGACGGAGACATAGCCGCCGTTGTGCATCTCCAGCTTGTCCTTGACCAATTCGTTGGCAGGGGCATGGCCGATGGCGATGAAAACACCTTTGGCAGGAATGTCGGTGATCTCGCCGGTTTTGACGTTTTTCGCCTTAACGCCGTTGACCCCTTTCATCGGGGCTTCGTCGCCGTAAACCTCAACCAGTTCGTGATCCCATAGCGGATGGATCTTTTCGTTTTTCATCAACCGATCGATCAGGATTTTCTCCGCCCGCAATTCGTTGCGACGGTGGATGAGCGTCACTTTGGAGGCGAAATTGGTGAGGAAAAGCGCTTCTTCAACGGCGGTATTCCCTCCGCCCACGACGACGATTTCCTGACCGCGATAGAAGAACCCGTCGCAGGTCGCACAGGCGGAGACGCCAAAGCCTTTGAACGCTTCTTCCGTTTCCAACCCGAGCCATTTCGCCCGCGCACCGGTTGCGAGGATCACCGCATCCGCCGTGTAGATCGTGCCGCTGTCGCCTTTGGCCACGAAAGGGCGGCTGTCGGTATCAAGCTCGACGATCAGGTCGGAGACAATCTCCGTGCCCATCGCTTCGGCATGATCCTGCATCTTCACCATCAACTCGGGGCCTTGAACCTCGGTGAAGCCGGGGAAGTTTTCAACCTCTGTGGTGGTGGTCAACTGTCCGCCCGGTTCCATGCCTTGCACGAGAATCGGGGATAGCATCGCGCGTGCTGCATAAATCCCCGCTGTGTAACCGGCCGGGCCAGAGCCGATGATGAGAACTTTCGTGTGTTTCGTGTCCGCCATGTCGGGACCTCATTCTTTACATGTTGTCTTTGCTGTTGACTTGGATATAGACAGCCGGCCCACGCATATCAAACCCTGACTGGCGCACAGCAGAGGTGAAAAAATGGGCAGGTATGCGCGGGCTGCGTAGAGAGTGCGCGGAATGCTCTTGAAACTTTCTTGCCAAAATGAGAAAGAATGTTGCGCGCAAGAGCCTATTTGCGCAGTTACATGGAATTTTACCGCTAACGGCTTCGGGAAAACAGATGCCTTCTCACAGACTTGATGAAATTGACCGCAAGATTCTCGCTGAATTGCAGGCGGACGGTCGGATGACCAATGTGGAACTGGCCAAGCGCGTGGGAATTTCCGCGCCGCCATGTTTGCGTCGTGTGCGGACTTTGGAAGAAAGCGGTTATATCAAGGGCTATCACGCTGTGGTTGATGCACGTGCGCTCGACTTCGAAGTGCAGGTCTTTGCCATGGTCGGATTGCAAAGTCAGGCCGAAACCGATCTGTCGAAATTCGAGGCGAAATGTCAGGAATGGCCACTTGTGCGCGAGTGTCACATGCTCAATGGCGAGGTGGATTTCATCCTCAAATGTGTGGCGCCAGACCTGTCGACCTTCCAGAGCTTTCTGACGGGGCAACTGCTCTCCACCGAGAATGTCGCGAGCGTTAAGACATCATTGGTCATTCGCGGCGCAAAGGATGAGCCGGGTGTGCCTTTTGATGTGCTTGAAGATCGTCTGACGCAGAGCGCCTGAGCCACTTCCATTATGCGAGAAACTGAAAACGGCCCGCCTTCTGGCGAGCCGTTTGTGTTTGGCCGGTGGAGGGACGTGTCGGCCGAGATGCGGTTTTAGCGGCGTGTGAGTTCGAGAACATCCGTGGGCGACAGGCGAAGTTGCGCCAGCGCCCCGAAATCCCCCAGCGTTTCGAGATGCGGGAACAGCGCCATAAAGCGCCCGCGCAAATCGCCATAGAGCTGTCCGGCGGCGGTGATGCCCGGATGGTAGCTTTCCAGTTCCACGCCGTTGACCCGCAACAGACTGTGGCGTGCAAGACCGATATGATAGCTGCGCACCGAGGAAGTCGGGGTGACTTCGATCACGGAATTTCCGTCCACAAGGCCGGAGACAGGGGCCAGAGCCTGTGACGTGCCATAGGTGGCTTTGAGTGCGTCGGAGCGCAACAGGTACCGCGCGCCTGTGCCGAGCATCAGGTCCGGCGCAGGGCGTCCCAGACCGAAACTGTCCGCCATGATCCGGTAGAGGCGCTCGGGCTTGGCATTTGCGGCGCGTGTGCCTTTCGGGTCCAGTGTCATGGAGCCGATCCATTCGACGCGCTGCACACCGTTGTCGATGGTTTCCACCTCGTCACCGGGCAAGAGGTCTTCAATCGCGACAGGGCCTTGGGGCGTAGGGAGCAAAGCGCCGCGCGCGAAAGCGTTGAACGCGGATTCAAACTGGGGCAGGGCGGGGGCGCTTATGGCGCTGTCACAAATGTCGCCGTTCTTCGCCAGCCAGAGCACATCATAGCGGCGCTGCGCATAGTTGGGCCGCTCGGCAAAACGGTTGCGGCGGACGGTCCATGCGGTTTGAGAGGGTTTCTCTTGCAGAACGCCCCTGTGCATCGGCTGTTTCAAACCGTTGGTGCGGGGCTGCGAACCGGAAAGGGGCTGCGACATAAATGGCCTCGTTACTGTGTCGGCCCCCACCGAATACAGTGGGTAAACGATCACAGAAAATGAGGTGAATTGTCAAAGCCTATATTGAATTATGGGTGGTTCTGGAACCAGTCCGCCATCTGATGTGTGCTTTGTTTCTCTACTGAGATGAAATCTGCCGCTCGGAAGGCGCTGTCCCTATGGCGCGCCCTGCCATCGCGGCAGGGGCGAATCGTCAGGCGACGGTGCGCAGTTGGACTGCGCCGGATTTCTTCGCGATGAACGCCGCGCGGCGGGCACCACGGGTCCACGGCATGTCCGTCTCGGTCTTCTTGGCTTCGGCGATCATGGATTTCATCCAGCGACGGTTTTTCATGGCGGTCCCCCTCGGACACTTGTTTCGATCTTGAGACCACTATGCCTTCCGGCTTCGGCGAAAGTGAGGCGTTCAGTGTGTGGGAATGGGGAGATTTCCGCGCCTCGCGGGATGAAATTTGTCCTTGTGGTCAAAATCGGTCAATGGCCAGAAAATTAAGGTTAATTCTAACTGTATCGCAATATCGCGCCGTGGCTTTGGAGAGATTTTCTGGCGAGATTGGGGCAGGTGCCCGCCCCAATGCTGCCTGAAATCAAATCTCCGGCCTGACGGGCTTACAGCCGGATCATAGAGATGAGTCGCCCGTAATCGGCCTCTTTGCGATGAACGGAGCGGCGGTAGGAATAGAAACGCGCGGGGTCCGAATAGGTGCAATGCCGTGTCCACTCGGCATGTCCGACGCCCGCTTGGCGCAAACGGTGCAGACCGAAAGCCGGAAGGTCGAACTGATAGCGGTCGCCCTCGCCATTGGCAAAGAAGCGGGCATTGTCGGGGCTGTCTGCCAGAAAATCGTCAAGGAATTCCGGCCCCACCTCATACGCGCGTTGCGAAATCGAGGGGCCGATGATCGCGGTGATATTCTCGCGGCTTGCGCCAAGGGCTTCCATCTCGTCGAGTGTGGCTTCCAGAATGCCGCCGATTGCGCCTTTCCATCCGGCATGTGCTGCACCGATCACACGGGCTTTTGCATCGGCAAAGAGCACCGGCTGGCAGTCGGCGGTCAGGATGACCAGAGCAAGATCGGGCTGATCCGTCACCAGAGCGTCGCATGTGGGCGGCGTGCTGTCTTGCGGACCGGTGACGCGCACAACATCGGCGGAATGGATTTGATGGGCGGAGCAGAGGTCTTTTGCCGAGAGGCCAAGCGCTTGCGCGGCGCGGGCGCGGTTGATTTTGACCACGTCGGCCTGATCGGACGATCCCAACCCGCAATTCAGCCCGTCAAATACGCCGGAGGAGGCGCCGCCTTTGCGGGTGAAAAAACCGTGTTGCACATCTTTCAGCGCGTCCGAAGTGATGATCTCTAGGCTCATGTGTTTGTTCCCGCGCTGAATTCTGGGTCAAATCCTGAAGGTATCAAGTGGGTGCTGGGGGCAATGGCCAGCGCTTTGAAAAGGGTTCCCATTTCTTCGGGCGAGGTCAACCGCTCAAATGCGCGGGCGTGGGTTTCAAGAGCCTTTCCGCTCAACTTTTTGGCGAGCGCCTCAGCGCGTTGGCTGATCCCGAGCCGCGCCAGAAGCATTCCCTGCGGGATCATCCGTGAGGCGGCGGCGTTTGCAGCGCGTGCCGCGTCGGCCAGTGCTTTGAAATCTACATGCGCGGTGAGGTCGGCCTGACCGGGGCGGGCCAGAGGATCAACCATCTGATGCGCTTCCAGCGCCTGAAACGTATCTCCCAGAGAGTGCCAGTCGCCATAGTCGATGAGAATGGCCGTCCCGCCATGGGCCGTAATGCGCTGCGACATCTCCGCGATGATCGGCGCGGCGGCGGGGCAGGTCTCGACCACGTCCCCCTCTTTGGTATCCGTCAGGCGTGAGGAGAGGTTTGAGAGCGGAGTGGGCGCGGACAGTCCGAGTGTGAGCTTGCCGTTTTTGAGCCCCACCTGCGTTTCTGCCCAGCCGTTTCCCTTGCGGGTGAATTGCCGGATCGGCAGCGCGTCGAAAAATTCGTTGGCGATCAGCCACAAAGGCGCGTCGGGCAGATCGGAGATGCTGTCACACCATGTTACCTCATAGTCTGAGAGCCTGTCATTTTGTTGTTTGCGCAACGTCGGAGAGGCCTCGATCAGATGCACCTGCATGGCGCGATGCAGTCCGGGGACGGCTTTGGTTGCACGCAGGATGTCGGCCATCAACGTCCCGCGTCCGGGGCCGAGTTCCGCCAGAACAAAGGGGGCAGGCGCACCTTGGTCCAGCCAGCTTTGCGCGAGGCAGAGGCCCAGAAGCTCTCCGAACATCTGGCTGATTTCCGGCGCGGTGGTGAAATCTCCCGCAGCCCCCAGAGGATCGCGCGTGGTGTAATAGCCGTGTTCGGGATGCAGCAGGCATTCGGCCATGTAATCGGCCAGCGAGATCGGGCCCGTCTGCGCAATCCGTCTGGCGAGAATATCCGCAAGTGCCGTCATCTGCGTTTGGCTCGCAGCATGAAAAACAGCCCGATCAGGATCATCGGCAGGGACAGGAGCTGCCCCATTTGCAGCCCGAGAATGACCGCGCCGCTCGGGTTGGCCTCGGTGATGAATTGCGCATCGGCCTGACGGAAGATTTCGACGACAAAGCGCGACACGCCGTAACCCGCAAAGAACAGCCCCATGATGAAACCGGGACGTTTGAGTGCACCGCCGAACCAGACCAGCGCGAGGATCAGGCTGCCGAGAAGCAGCCCCTCCATTCCCGCCTCATAGAGTTGGGAGGGATGACGCGCACACAAAGGTCCGACATTCTGGCAGGCTTGTGCCTCGATGCCGGGAAAGATCACCGCCCAAGGTCCGTCCCAAGGTTTGCCCCAAAGCTCGGCATTGACGAAGTTCGCAATCCGTCCGAGCAGTAGCCCCGTTGGTGTGGCCATCGCCAGCAGGTCGCCCAAAGACAAAAGCGGCTTGTGGTGTTTGCGCCCCCAGAGAAGGGCCGCGATTACGACGCCGAGAAACCCGCCGTGAAAGGCCATGCCGCCTTGCCAGACCATCGGAATTTCAATGGGGTGAGCGAGGTAATATGCAGGTTTGTAAAACAACACATAGCCGAGTCGCCCGCCGAAGATCACGCCGAGGATCAACCATGTGAGCAGGTCTTCGAACTCGGCTTTGTCCAGCGGTGGTGTGTTTTCACGCCAGAGACGTGTGGCCTTGAGCGCGCGCAGGATCAGGAACCATCCGATGAGGAAGCCGCCGATATAGGCCAGTGCATACCAGTGCAGGGCAAAGTGGATCGGCCCGAGGTTGATCTCGAAGATCACGGGCGAGAGGTCGGGGAAATTCAATACGGCAGGCATCTGTGTCAACATGGGCGCAACTGTCGTCAGAGAAGCAGGGAAGTCAACCTTGCGATTTGTCGCCGCGCGCCCCATATAGACCACAGATATTCACGAATGCGCCGCCGGAGGCAGACATGCAAACCCGCAACAAGATCCTTGACGACATTTCGCAGCTTATGACCAACGCCATGGGAGTGGCTCAAGGCGCCAAGGACGAGGCGGAAACTGCGGTGAAAAGCCTTATGGACCGCTGGCTGGCGGATCGGGACTTTGTCACACGCGAGGAATTCGATGCGGTGCGCGCTATGGCGCAAAAGGCACGCGAAGAGAACGAAGAGTTGAAAAAGCGTCTTGATCTTCTGGAGCGCAAGAAAAAGGCCTGATCTTCCGGATCATGCCCGACATGCTCAAAAGCTCCCCGCGGGGAGCTTTTTTATTGTCCACAGGGGGCTTTCAAGGCGGGGGAAAAGCCCGCAAACCTGTGGATCAAAGTCGATTAATGGGGATAACACGAATATTTCGCTTTACAGATTCAACGGTTTCGTCACACCATATCTAGTAAGGGAAGGCGAGATACACGCCGATCCTTGAGCAGGCACCAAGTTTTAGTGGCCGCCACCGTGACGTCACGCAGAGGATGTTGCAGGCACCACGAGACGCACAACAGATGAGGCCCGTGTATGTCGCTTATTGAGCAGAGCTTTTCTACCGAGATTCACCCGATTGATCTGTGTGAGCACCTGTGTGAACACAATGACTGGGAGTTCGACCGCGTTGCTGACGACCAGATCGCCATGGCGGTCGAGGGGCAATGGCGCACTTATTCGATCACTCTGGCGTGGTCCGACTATGACGAGACCCTGCGCCTGATCTGCACGTTCGAAATGGAGCCGCCGCAAGACAAGCTGCCGCAGATCTATGAGGTGCTCAACCGCGCCAATGACCAGATCTGGACCGGTGCCTTTACCTTCTGGCCGGAGCAACAGCTGATGGTTTATCGCTACGGCCTTGTTCTCTCCGGCGGGCAGGTGGCCGGTGCCGAGCAGGTGGACCATTTGATCGGGGCCGCAGTCGGTGCTGCAGAGCGTTTTTATCCTGCCTTCCAGCTGACCGCATGGTCCGATCAAAGCCCCGAAGAGGCGATGGATGTGGCGATTCGCGAGGCTTACGGTCGCGCCTGAGTGCTTTGCAGAAATGCAGGCGCTCCCTGCATTGCACCTGCACATATGATTGGTAAAGTGCCCTCTGACGCCCGCAGAGGGCATTTCCATTTCTATGAAAGGTGCAGATCATGGACGATCTCAAAACACGCGGGCTGGTGCTCTTGGGCTGTGGCAAAATGGGCTCTGCAATGCTCAAAGGCTGGCTCGATGGCGGCCTGCCGCCTGCGTCGGTCACTGTGCTCGATCCGCACCCTTCCGACTGGCTGAAATCAACAGGCGTGCACCTGAATGCCGATTTGCCGGAAAATCCGGCGATTGTGCTGCTCGCCGTGAAACCGCAGATGATGGGGGACGCATTGCCCGCGCTGCAAAAGCTTGGCAACGGGTCGACCGTGTTCCTCACCGTGGCTGCGGGAATAACCATTGCGACTTATGAAGAGATTCTGGGCGCAGAAACCCCGATTGTGCGCGCCATGCCCAACACACCAGCCGCCGTCGGGCGCGGGATCACGGGGATTGTGGGCAATGCCAAAGCCTCGAAGGTCGATGTCGACCTGGCCGAAAGCTTGTTGCAAGCCGTGGGGCTGGTGGTGCGCCTTGAGACGGAAGCGCAAATCCGTCCGCTCATGGCGATTTCCGGTTGTGGTCCGGCCTATGTGTTCCACCTGATCGAGGTAATGGCCGCCGCCGGTGAGAAAGCGGGTCTTCCTGCCGATATGGCTCTGCAACTTGCCAAGGCGACCGTGGCTGGCGCAGGGCATTTGGCGGAGGTTTCGGATGAAAGTCCGGCACAACTGCGCATCAATGTGACCTCGCCCGGTGGGGTGACCGCCGAGGCATTGCGTGTGTTGATGGATGAGGAAAACGGCTTTCCGGTTCTGATGGAACGCGCTGTTGAAGCCGCGATTGAACGTGACGAGGAATTGGCGAATGGCTGACGAGATCAGTTTTGACGACTTTCTGAAGGTTGATATTCGCGTGGGCACGATTGTCCGCGCGGAGCCTTATCCGGAAGCGCGGAAGCCTGCGATCAAACTCTGGATCGATTTCGGGGCGGAGATTGGCGAAAAGAAATCTTCCGCGCAAATCACCGTGCATTATACGCCGGAAACCTTGGTCGGGCAGCAGGTCATGGCCGTGGTGAATTTCCCGCCGCGTCAGATCGGGCGGTTTATGTCGGAGGTTCTGGTTCTGGGCTTTCCGGATCAGGACGGGGCTGTGGTTCTGGCGCAGCCGGGGCTGCCGGTGCCGGATGGCGGGCGGCTGCACTAACGCCTTTACAAAGAGCATGAGGCGCGGGCATTTCGTGCAACGCTTTCACGGATTGCGCGGTGCTGCGTCTGCGGCACGTCTTTCCAGATCGTCGCGCGCCCGCGCTTTCATTTTGCGTTAACCTTAAACTGATTAACCTTAATGCGATGTGAAAATGCGACGTGAAGAGGGGCGAGGTCCCGCCCGTCAGCATTGGCGTGATGCGGCCTATTCGCCCATCGCCTCACGCCAGTGTTTACGGCAGAGCGACACATAGCGCTCATTGCCGCCAATCGCGACCTGTGCGCCTTCGGTCAGAACCTCGCCTGTATCCGACATACGCACCACCATCGTCGCCTTTTTCCCGCAATGGCAAATCGTGCGCACTTCGCGCATCTCGTCGGCCAGCGCCAGAAGCGCCGCAGAGCCGGGGAAAAGATTGCCCTGAAAATCCACGCGCAGACCATAGGCCATCACCGGCACTTTCAGATCATCCACCACGCGGGCCAGTTGCCAGACCTGATCGCGGGTCAGAAACTGGGCCTCATCAATAAAGACACACGCCACCGGCCCCTGAGCGAGGCGGGCCTCGATTTTGGCAAACATATCCTCTTGCTCGTCAAAGGTATCAGCCTCGTCGCCAATGCCGATCCGGCTGGCGATCCTGCCCTCTCCCGCGCGATCATCCAGATTCGCGGTGATGAGATAGGTCTCCATCCCGCGTTCGCGGTAGTTGTATGAGGCCTGAAGCAACAGGGTGGATTTCCCCGCGTTCATGGTCGAGTATTGAAAATAGAGTTTTGCCATAAACCGCTCTGTGCCAGATTGTGCAGGTCGGGATCAAGCCGAGTTTGCCTCTGTCCTCACAGAGTTTTGAACTCAGGCCATATGACGTGGTGCATGCGGAAAACCGAATAGGGAAACTGACGGGTGGGAGGTTGAGAAAGAACTCGTAAACACGTCCGGCGTTTGCCGAAAGGCAAAGGGGATGAGGGTGCCGGGACAGACCTCAGAACCTGACTTCTCGTAAAAACTCTCCCACCCGATCCGGTGCTTTACAGCATCGAATACTCTCTAATGCCCGCAACAGCAGGTATATACTTGTATGTCATGCAAAAATCGGGAAATTAATGGGAAATGACGCTGGGAATTCCCCATGTGGGGAGCGTTGTAAGGGGTAAGGACACGCATCATGAATGCTGCAGGAAACTATTTGAAGAAACACACCGAGGCTTTGGTGAAGGATGTGGGGCTTGAGGCCGCCTGTGCTTTGACCGGAAAGTCCAAGGCGACTCTGGGCCGCTATTATTCCACCGCCGAAGAGCATTCCGACCGCTTTATGCCGGTTGATGCCGTGGCGCAGTTGGAGGCGGCTGCGGGCTATCCGCATGTGACATCCGCATTGGCCGAGCTGAAGGGAATTGCGCTGTCCTATGATGCGGCGCGCAATACGACTCCGAAACAAGGCGGCGTGAACACGGATGTTGTGGCCCTGTCCCAGCGTTTTGCCATGTTGATGGCGGAATATTCCGATGCGATTGAAGATGGTATCATCACGTTTAACGAAGCCAAACGCCTGCTGCGTGAGACTTTGGAGCTTCAGCAAGTCTTGATGAGCATGAAGCTGCATCTCGAACACGAAGCCACCTGACGCGTCTATACCTTTCTTGCAGATGTAGAAAAGGCGGCCTTGGGAGCCGCCTTTTTTGGTTTTATCCGCGCCGCTTTTGACGCTGCTGGTGCCCGCCAGCTTTGGGCGCTCCGGCACGACCGCCTTGTTTGGCGCCGCGCGGTTTGTTGCCTGAATTGGCACCACGCGGACCGCCGCCCCCGCCACCACCGCGGCGACGTCCGCCTTGGGGCTTGGGTTTCGGCTCGGCTTTCATCCCGTCAGCGGCCCACGAAGCAGGCGTTGCAATCGGAATGCGGATTTTCATCACTTTTTCAATCGCGCGGAAATCGTCCAGCTCGGTGGGCGAACAGAAGGCGATGGCTTTGCCATCCCGACCGGCACGCGCCGTCCGACCGATCCGGTGCACGAAATTCTCCGGCACATTCGGCAATTCGTAGTTATAAACGTGACGCACCGCCGGAATGTCGATCCCGCGCGCGGCCACATCAGTGGCGACCAGCACAGTGATCTTGCCCGATTTGGCTTCTTTCAAGGTGCGCTCGCGCTGGCCTTGGGATTTGTTGCCGTGGATGGACCCCGCTGCAAAACCTGCGGCTTGCAGCTGTTTCGACATCCGTTCGGCCCCGTGCTTGGTCCGCGAGAACACAAGCGCCAGCTCGTCTTTATGCGTGGCCAGCAACTCTTTGAGTTTGTCCAGTTTATCGGGTTGCGGGATGAAATGGACCTCTTGGTCAATCTTGTCCGCAGCTTTGCCCGGAGGGGAAACTTCGATCCGCACAGGCGAGGTCAGATAGCTTTGGGCAATCTCGCTCATCTGCTTCGACATGGTGGCCGAGAACAGCATGGTCTGACGTTCTTGCGCCAGCATCGGCACCAGTTTGCGCAGCGCATGGATAAAGCCCATGTCGAGCATCTGATCGGCCTCGTCGAGCACCAGAAAGGAGGTCTCGTTCAGGCGCACAGCCTTACGGTCGATCAGATCCATGAGGCGGCCCGGAGTGGCGACAAGAATATCCGTGCCACGGTCCAGACGGTTGATCTGTGCATTGATCGACACGCCGCCGACCACACGGTTGAGCTTGAGGTGCGACCCCTTGATGAAGGGGAACAGACCGTCGGCGATCTGGTTTACCAGTTCGCGTGTCGGTGCGAGAATCAGCGCCCGTACGGTCTTTGGCGACGGTTTCGTGCCATCGGTCAGTGCCATGTGCATGAGCGGAAGGCCGAATGCCAGCGTCTTGCCGGTGCCGGTCTGGGCCAGCCCCATCACGTCGCGACCGTTCATCACTTCGGGAATGGCGCGGGCCTGAATGGGGGTCGGGGTCTCGATGCCAATTTCTTTGAGCACGTCGAGAAGCTTCGGCTTGAGGCCGAGCATGGAAAAATCAGTCATATATGTCCTTTGGTGGGAAACCCACACGCTAGACGCGCCCTTGAAGGGCGCTTGGTTGGTCGCGGAAAAGGTCACCGGAGCGCGCCATATGCTTGCCCCGTCTTTCCGCCGGACCCCTTGCGTGATGTTGGGAACCTTTGGGCAATGCGCCCGATCATCGCCACCCGAAGCGTCATAACGCGGCTGCTCACGCGGCAGCATGGGGGTGAAGATATGTGTTAACTGGGGGAGGGCGGGGCAGAAGTCAAGAATTATCGCTGCATTGCAAAAGAAAACGCCCCGCGAATGGCGGGGCGTTCTGTTGGATTTCGGTAGATGAAGGGCTTTACACGTCTTGCAAGCTCAACACTTCGATCTCGCCTTCAAGCCGTGCCTTGATCGCCATAGCGGCGGCGTGGGAGGCGGCGGCGGTGGTGAAGTAGGGGATCTTGTCGTAGAGCGCGACAGAGCGGATTTCACGCGAGTCTTCAACGGCTTGGTTGCCCTCGGTCGTGTTCAGGACCAGCGCGATTTCACCGTTTTTCATCATGTCGACAATGTTCGGGCGGCCTTCGTAAACCTTGTTCACGATCTGGCTTTCGATGCCGTTTTCCTTGAGGAATTTGGCGGTGCCACGGGTCGCGACGATTTCAAAGCCAAGATCGACAAGCGTTTGCATCGCTTCGACCATTTTCGGTTTCTTGTCATAGTTTTTCACCGACAGGAACACCTTGCCCTCGGTCGGCAGGTCGGTGCCCGCGCCCATTTGTGCCTTCAGGAACGCCCGTGCAAAGGTCTTGTCGGAGCCCATGACCTCACCGGTCGAGCGCATTTCCGGCCCGAGGATCGTGTCTACACCGGGGAAGCGTGCGAAGGGCAGCACGGCTTCTTTCACCGCAAACCGGCCTGTGCCCTCAGGCGCGACCAGATCGAAGGCACCGAGTTTCTCACCGGCCATGACCCGCGCGGCGATGGAGGCGATCGGGCTGTTGACCGCTTTTGCAACGAAAGGAACGGTCCGCGAGGCGCGCGGGTTCACTTCGATGAGATAGATCACATCGTCTTTCACCGCGAATTGCACGTTCATCAGGCCGACGACGTTCAATTCGAGCGCCAGCGCGATGGTCTGACGTTTCAACTCTTCGATGATCTCGGGCTTGAGCGAGTAGGGCGGCAGGGAACAGGCGGAGTCGCCGGAGTGCACACCCGCTTCCTCGATGTGCTGCATGATGCCTGCGACATGGACGGTTTCGCCATCACAAAGCGCATCCACGTCGATCTCGGTTGCGCCGGAGAGGTAGTGGTCCAGCAAAACCGGACTGTCGCCGGAAACGACCACAGCCGAGGAGATGTAGCGTTTGAGCTGCTCCATATCGCGGACGATTTCCATTGCGCGACCGCCCAGAACATAGGACGGACGAATGACCAGCGGGAAGCCGATCCCCGCCGCGATCTCAATGGCTTCCGCATCGGTGGAGGCCAAGCCGTTGGTCGGTTGTTTCAAATCGAGCCGGTTGACGAGGTCTTGGAAACGCTCGCGGTCTTCGGCCAGATCAATCGCGTCGGGCGAGGTGCCAAGGATCGGAATGCCTTCGGCTTCCAGCGCATTGGCGAGTTTGAGCGGGGTCTGTCCGCCGAACTGGACGATCACACCGTGCAATGTGCCGTTGTCCTGTTCGACGCGCAGGATTTCCATGACGTGCTCAAAGGTCAGCGGCTCGAAATACAACCGGTCCGAGGTGTCGTAATCGGTGGATACGGTCTCGGGGTTGCAGTTGATCATGATGGTTTCGTAGCCCTGTTCGGTCAGGGAGAAACAGGCATGACAGCAGCAATAGTCGAACTCGATCCCTTGGCCGATCCGGTTGGGACCACCGCCCAGAATGACGACTTTCTTGCGATCCGAGGGCCGCGCTTCGCATTCCACCTCGCCCATCATCGGGGCTTCGTAGGTGGAATACATATAGGGAGTTTGCGCCTCGAACTCGGCGGCGCAGGTGTCGATGCGTTTGAACACGGCATTGACGCCAAGGTTGCGACGCGCGCGGCGCACGTTGGCTTCGTCGCGGCCTGTGAGCTTCGCCAGACGCGCATCGGTGAAGCCCATCATCTTGAGCTTGCGCAGACCTTCTTCGGTGACCGGAAGACCGTCGCGTTTGACTTCGGCCTCGGCCACAAGAATTTCGCGCACGCGGGCGAGGAACCACGGGTCAAAACTGTTGATGTCCTGAATTTCTTCATCGGTGAAGCCGAACCGCATGGCCTGTGCGATGACCCGCAGGCGGTCGGGCGTGGCCTTCGCCAGTTCGCGGGTGACGCTCTTGTCGATCTTTTGTTGTGCGGCCTCATCGGCCCCCAGAAGGATGCGGGGCAGGGTGGTGTCATTGCCATCCGCCTCGACGATCTCGGAGGCTTTCGGCATGTCCGGCAGGTCGATCTCGTCAAAGCCTGTGAGGCCCGATTCCATCGAAGCCAGTGCCTTTTGCATCGATTCGTGGAAGGTCCGGCCAATCGCCATGACCTCGCCCACGGATTTCATTGCGGTGGTCAGGTTCGGTTCGGAGCCGGGGAATTTCTCGAAAGCGAATTTCGGGATCTTGGTGACGACATAATCGATGGTCGGCTCAAACGAAGCGGGCGTCACCTTGGTGATGTCGTTGTCCAACTCGTCGAGCGTATAGCCCACGGCCAGTTTCGCGGCGATTTTCGCAATCGGGAAACCGGTGGCTTTGGACGCCAGCGCAGAGGAGCGCGACACGCGCGGGTTCATCTCGATCACAACCATACGGCCATCAGCGGGGTTCACCGCCCATTGCACGTTGGAGCCGCCCGTTTCCACGCCGATCTCGCGCAGCACGTTGATCGAGTGGGTCCGCATCAACTGGTATTCTTTGTCGGTGAGCGTGAGCGCCGGTGCCACAGTAACCGAGTCGCCGGTGTGCACGCCCATCGGATCGACGTTTTCGATAGAGCAGACGATGATGGCGTTGTCGGCAGTGTCGCGCACCACTTCCATCTCGTATTCTTTCCAGCCGAGAAGCGACTCATCCACGAGAATCTGCGCCATCGGGGAGGCTTCGAGACCGGAGCGACAGATTTTCTCGTAGTCATCACGGTTATAGGCCACGCCGCCGCCGGTGCCGCCCAAGGTGAACGCGGGGCGGATGATCGCGGGAAGGCCGATATGTTCAAGCGCCTCCATAGCGATTTTCATACCGGCAGAGATGTCGTAGCGACCATCTTCCTTTTTCGGAGCGGCGACGATGTCGGCCTTGGGGTTTTCGATGCCCAGACGGTCCATCGCCTCGCGGAAGAGCTTGCGATCTTCTGCCATTTCAATGGCTTCGCGCTTGGCGCCGATCAGTTCGACGTTGAATTTATCAAGCACGCCCATGTCGGCCAGAGCCAGCGAAGTGTTCAGACCCGTCTGGCCACCCATAGTCGGCAAAAGCGCGTCAGGGCGCTCTTTTTCGATGATCTTGGCAACAACCTCTGGTGTGATCGGTTCGATATAGGTCGCATCCGCCATGCCCGGATCGGTCATGATCGTCGCCGGATTGGAGTTCACCAGAATAACCCGGTATCCTTCCTCTTTCAGCGCTTTACAGGCCTGCGCCCCGGAGTAATCGAATTCACAGGCTTGCCCGATGATAATCGGCCCCGCACCAATGATCATGATGGAGGAAATATCGGTTCTCTTCGGCATGGCAGACCCCGGCAATGTTTGAGCAGCTTCGGCGCATCTCTAGCAAGGTGCGCGCAAATTGTCGTGGGTTATAGTCATGACTCGCGCAGGTGCAAGGGTGGAAATGGCAAAGACCTGCCGGAAATTGCCGCGTCCGATCTGTGGGCCGTTGCCGTCGGGATGGCCGCAGGATCAAGGCCGCGTCAAAGAGGGCGTCGCATGAGCCGGATATTCTGTGATATTGCCCGCAATTGCCTGCGCAATGCCCTGTCGGGGCCTGTCGTGGGGCTTACGGCCCTTGACTTTCCGCTCTGGGCCTAGTGTATCAGCCCGAGCGATATATAAGTCCGCCCACATCTCCAAAGGGACCCGATCATGCATGTCTACCGCAGCCATACCTGCGCCGAACTGAACCAATCCAATGTTGGCGACACTGTTCGCCTTTCCGGCTGGGTGCACCGCATCCGCGACCACGGCGGCATTCTTTTCGTCGATCTGCGCGATCACTATGGCATGACCCAAGTGCTGTGCGATCCGGATAGCCCTGTGTTTTCCGAGATGGAAAAGGTGCGCGCCGAGTGGTGTATCCGTATTGACGGGACCGTAAAGGCACGGGATCCGGAACTGGTGAACCCGAAACTGCCCACGGGCGAGATCGAAGTCTTTGTGCGTGATCTCGAAGTACTTGGGGCGGCTGCCGAATTGCCGCTCATGGTTTTTGGCGATCAGGAATATCCGGAAGAAACCCGTCTGAAATACCGTTACCTCGATCTGCGTCGCGATCAGATGCAGAAGAACATGGTGATGCGTTCCCAGGTCGTGCAGGACTTGCGCCAGCGCATGTGGGACCGTGGCTTCAACGAATTCCAGACGCCGATCATCACCGCATCCAGCCCTGAAGGCGCGCGCGACTTTCTGGTGCCCTCGCGTTTGCATCCGGGCAAGTTCTACGCCCTGCCGCAAGCGCCGCAGCAGTTCAAACAGCTGTTGATGGTTTCGGGCTTTGATAAATATTTTCAGGTTGCGCCCTGTTTCCGCGACGAAGACCCGCGTGCCGACCGTAGTCCGACGGATTTTTACCAGCTCGACATGGAAATGTCCTTTGTCACCCAGCAGGACATCTTTGATGTGATGGAGCCGGTGATTGCGGATATGTTCGACAGGTTCGGCAAGGGTCGCAAGTCCAACCGCGACTGGCCGCAAATCTCCTATAAGGATGCTGCGCTCTGGTATGGCACCGACAAGCCGGACCTCAGAAACCCGATCAAGATGCAGGACGTGTCCGAGCATTTCCGCGGGTCGGGCTTTGCGATCTTTGCCAAGCTTCTAGAGCAAGAGGGCAACGAAATCCGTGCCATTCCTGCGCCCAAAGGCGGTTCGCGCAAATTCTGTGACCGGATGAACAAGTTCGCCCAACAAGAGGGTCTGCCGGGGATGGGTTACATCTTCTGGCGCGATCAGGGCAACGGCATGGAAGCCGCCGGACCTCTGGCCAAGAACATCGGGCCGGAGCGCACGGAAGCGATCCGTCAGCAGCTCGGTCTGGAGGTCGGTGATGCGGCCTTCTTCCTTGGTGGCAAGCCGAAGTCCTTCGAACGTGTGGCTGGCAAGGCCCGCACCGTGATCTGGGAAGAAACCCCGAAAGCGCCGGAAGATGAGAACTGGCGCGACAAGTTCATGTTCGCATGGATCGTGGATTTCCCGATCTACGAACAGGACGAAGAGACCGGCGAGATCGACTTTGAGCACAACCCGTTCTCCATGCCGCAAGGCGGGATGGACGCGCTGGAAGGCGATCCGCTCAAGGTGCTTGGCTGGCAGTATGATCTGGCCTGTAACGGTTACGAGCTTGTCTCCGGCGCGATCCGGAACCACCAGCCGGAGATCATGTTCAAAGCCTTTGAACTGGCGGGCTATGGCAAGGACGAGGTCGAGAAACGCTTTGGCGGTATGGTCAACGCGTTCCAATACGGTGCCCCGCCGCACGGTGGTTGCGCCTTGGGGATCGACCGCGCGGTGATGATCCTCGCCGATCAGGACAACATCCGCGAAGTGATGCTCTTCCCGATGAACCAGCGTGCCGAAGACCTGATGATGGGTGCGCCTTCGGAACCGACCAACGAGCAGCTTCGGGAATTGAACCTGCGGGTTATTCCTCAGGAAGACTAAGGCCTTTCATCACAGCTTTCCAAAAGGCGCGGGGGAGACCCTGCGCCTTTTTGTATGCTCGGACGTTGACCGGAGCGCGCATGTCAGACGACTTTGTGTGGCTCGATCCGTGCCTGCACCAGCCCCGCAATATGGGCGACATTGGCTTCATAGGGGAGACCTTGTTGTCGATGGTCTGCCAGATCGTTGGCCGCGGTTTCCATTTCGGAATCTCCCGCCGTGCGGGCCACACCGGCGAGAAACTGCGCGATATAATCGAGAATACCGTCGCCGCGCTCGGTGCTCAGTAGGTCGGCAATATGAACGAAATCATCCTGCAGCGCGATGGGGTCGGGGTTGACCATATCGTCATTGACCACACGCAGCCCTTGTGGGCAGGCTCCGTCGGGCAGGCAGGACATGACGCGATGCTGGAACGCGGCCAAAGAGGAAATCGGTTTCTCGATAAACCCGTCTGCGCCTGCGGCGATGGAGAGCTCTTCCGCCCCGCTGTCGCCGGACATGCCCAGAACCACCTCGACACGAGGTCGCGCCGCCGCGAGTTCGCCAATCAACTCCGAACCTGACCCGTCAGGTAGCCCCAGATCGACGATCACCACATTGGGCCGATAGACCCGCAGGTGCTTTCGGGCCGCGTGGAGACTGTCAGCACGGCGGATGCGTGCGCCGGAGCGCAAACAGAGCAGGCGCATGGCTTCGGAGGCAAAACGGCTATCCTCAACCACCAGAACAGTCAGACCAAGCAACGGGCGTTCCGGCGTCGGGGATTTAGGTGTCAAAAGGGCTTCGAGACTATCGGTCATTCGTAAACTCCATCCAGTGCGATTCACAGTAAAGCGCATAAGTGGTGAAGGACTCGTTAACCCGGCGTGCCTTGCTTCCGTGTGAGCGTTAACTTGTCCCAGCTCTCTTGCGAGCCTTCGCGTCTCGGGCGATAAGCAGGGAGATTTTCATGGAGGAAGAGAATTATGATCGGTCGCCTGAACCATGTCGCCATTGCAGTGCCGGACCTCGAAGCCGCCAGCGCGCAATATGCCAATACGCTGGGCGCGAAAGTGAACCCGCCGCAGGACGAGCCGGATCATGGCGTGACGGTGGTGTTCATTGAACTGCCGAACACCAAGATCGAGCTTCTCTATCCGCTGGGAGAGAATTCCCCGATTCAGGGCTTTCTCGACAAAAATCCGGCAGGCGGCATTCATCACCTCTGCTACGAGGTGGACGACATTCTGGCTGCACGCGACAAGCTCAAGGCTGAAGGCGCACGGGTGCTTGGCACGGGAGAGCCCAAAATCGGCGCTCACGGCAAGCCGGTGCTGTTCCTGCATCCGAAGGATTTCAACGGTTGTCTGATCGAGCTGGAACAGGTCTGAGATGGCCATCACCTCAGCCATCGTGCTCTATGCGGTGACATGGTTCATGACCATGTTCATCGCCCTGCCTATCGGGTTAAAAACCCAAGGCGATATGGGCGAAAAAGTCGAGGGCACCCATGACGGGGCGCCCGCGAATTATAACCCGAGGCGCAAGGCGCTCTATGTCACCGTGGCCGCAACTGTGATCTGGGGCATTCTGGTGGCGATCATTTCCTCGGGCTGGATCACATGGCACGATCTCGACTGGACGGCGAAGTTGCCCTCTGTGGCGGACAGCTAACGCGCCGCCGATAAGGGGTCATAGCGCGGGCTGGCGAAGTTTGTCGCCTTCCAGCCGCATAAACATATGGGTGAATGTGGCCGCGCCCAGCACGGGGATCAACAGGTTCACCACGGGGATGGTGAGCGGAATAGCCATAAGTGCTCCCGCCAGCCAGATTTCCGGCATGTGACGTTTGCGGGCGGCTTTTGCCTCCTCGCGGCCAAGGCGACGCATGGCGACCATCTGGAAATATTCGCGGCCCAGAAGAAAGCCGTTCAAGGCCCAGAAAATCAGCGGCGCGGCGACGTTGAGCACCAGATACAGCACCAGAGCGATCACGTTGGCGACGATGATCACGCCGAGAAAACTCAGCGAGTCCACCACTATATCAACGATGCTCTGGCGCGGGACTTCGGGCAGGCCGGGGTAATGGCGGTCTTCGACAGCTTCGGACACCTCTTCGAGGAAAATCCCCGTAAAGGCGGAGGCGACCGGCACCATCAGGAAGACCGACAACCCGATCATCAGGAAGAAAGAGCCGATGGAAAGCGCGTTATCGATCCATGTGACCTGACCGATAAACGGCAGAGAGAAGGTGTCGGGGACAAAGGCCCCGATGATCCAGACAAAGGCGAGATAGATTGCGACCAAAAGCGCGATGGTCAGGCCGAGGCCTTTGAGAAGGACGGATTGGAACCGCTTGTCACTCAGTTGCACCAGCGCCTTGGAAAAATCTCCGAACATTATTCGGACACCCATTCGACGATCTGCTCAAGGTTGGGGCGCGGGCGCTCCGGCGGGGCGACGGTTTCTGTGCCGATATGGATGAAACCCGCGATGCTCTCATGGGGGGCAAGGCCTAGCCCGTCTTCACAGAAGGACCGGTCGTGGGAGGCCCAGCCGGAAAGCCAGTTTGCCCCCCAGCCCGCCGCCAAGGCCGCATTGAGAAGCGAGAGACAGACCGCACCGGCAGAATAAAGCTGTTCTCTATGGGGCACTTTTTCGCTGTCTTTCGGAGAGAACACCACCGCGACGGCCAGATCGGCATCCGCATATTGGCGATAGGCTTTCTCGACCTTGTCGGCGTCGATCCCGAGCTTGTCCGCCAAAGGTCTGATCCGTTCGGACAACCGCGTCAGCGCCGCTTTCTCCAGCACGATGAACCGCCACGGCTCCAGCTTGCCATGATCGGGCGTGCGCGCGGCTGCCGTGAGCAAAGTTGTCAGTTCCTGACGATCCGGCACAGGTGCGGCGAGCGTCTTGGCGGGGCGGGAGCGGCGGGTGAGGAGAAATTCGAGCGCGGCAGGGTTGGGAACAGGCATGTGCGACCTTTCATCTTCGGTTCCTGTTTCATGTCGTCATTTTTGCCGGTGAATTCAACCGTTCACATGGTAAAGAGAGGCATGGACAAGACGGAATTGAAAGCTGCGCTGGAACAGGCGCTGGACGGGGGGCATCTCGCGGTGCGGGTGACGCCCAAGGCCTCGCGCAATGTCGTGGTGGTGGAAGACGGGCAGGTGCGGGTCTATGTGACCACCGTGCCCGAAAGCGGCAAGGCCACGAAAGATGTGATTAAACTTCTGGCCAAGGCTATGGGGCGTCCGAAATCTGCGCTCACGCTGGTGCGCGGGACGACATCGCGGGACAAGGTGTTTCGCTTGGACGCGGATTGATCGCGGCAGGACGGCCCTTGGCGTAGATGGCTAGTCGTCGGGCGCAGTGAGCCGGTAGGCCCCCTCCGGCAAGTCCAGAGCGGCCCCGAGATCGCGCAACTGTTGTAGCGAGAAGGTGATCTTGTGGGTGCGGTCGGTGCGCGTGTCGTGTTGCTCGACCGTGACGCATTCCGCGAAGGCCGAGATGATGACATCGTCCTGAAGAGGTGCTTCGCCCTCATCCACGATGGTGACGACGGTCGCGTCGAATTCGTGTTCTATGGTAAACATAGAGAGATGCTACGCGCAGTTTCGACAAAAGCAAAGCCGGTAAAACGGGCGCGGATGCTTTCTGGCGAGGGAGAGGGCGACCGTGCAGGATGGTGGACGGAGGTTGATTCGAAAAGGTGGATAACACCGATATGTTGTGCGGTGGATTTGCCGAAAATCTGTGCTTTAGCCCTCCAATCACGGAATTTCGGGCGCTGGAGAGGGAAAGTTTACGCGATGTCATGCGGCCTGTGCGGGCTGTTTTTGGTGGCTCCACGATGCAGACAAAACTCTGCCTTTATTTTGACACATTTAGGTTGAAAACCGCGAGATAACCGGTGGTTAACCTTAATTTGTAGATCGATTAGCGTAGGAAGGGTGTCCGATGGCTGTAGAAATCACCGAAAACATGTACGCAATATCTGGGGATATGATTGGCACCTATACGAGTGCCTCTCTGCAGGGCAATGGAGAGGATGCGGTTTTGACCGTCTCCGGAGTGGAGGCGCTGGGCACCTCTGAGAATATTTACTATCTTGAAGTTTATCAGAACGCTTCGGACACCTTTACCAATGGACAATTCTGGCGGCTCATTAATTCTGATGGGAACGTGGTTGCCGACTATATGAACCCTGCGCATGATGCATATCAAGATCTGGGTGCCGGTGATGAGCATGTACTGTTTCAGAACGGGTATATCCTTGATCTTGGCGGGCTTTTGGATAGTACCATGGTATATACCGTTGATGATGAGGTTGCGACACAGAATACAGGGAACAATGACGGGCTGTTGCAAGTTTCTGACGTTGCGGACGCCGTTGACGAGGAAGCCGTATGCTTTGCCGCTGGCACTATGATGCGCACGGCGTCTGGGCTACAGGCCGTTGAGGACTTGAGCCCCGGCGATCTGGTCTGGACCGCTGATCACGGGATGCAGCCCGTGCGTTGGGTCGGGAAAAGCCGCGTTGATCTGACCCGCGCCCCTGATCTTGCTCCGATCGAAATCCAGAAAGGTGCTCTGGGGGCGGATGCTCCGAGCCAGCCCGTCTGTGTCTCTCCGCAGCATCGTGTGCTCGTGACGGGCCATTCTGTCGAGCTTTACGCCGGTCTCGAAGAGGCGCTGGTCCCTGCGCACCGGTTGGTCAATGGCGGGAACATTCGCCAGAAGACCGAGATGACCGAAGTGACCTATGTGCATGTGATGTTCAACCGGCACGAGTTGCTCGACAGCTGTGGCTTGGTGTCCGAAAGCTTCTATCCGGGCGCGACCGCAGTCTCCATGCTTGAGCAGGCCACCCGCGACGAGCTTTTCCGCATTTTCCCGCATTTGCGACTGTTCGGTGATGAGGCGCGGCCCCGTCTGGCGCGGGCGGAGATTCGAGGCAGGGAAGCTGCCCTTTTCAGCAACGCGGCCTGACAGATTTAGAAAAAACTGCACAAACTGCCAAGAAATTGCGCGGGGGCGGGGGCTGAAGGGTCCGAAAACCGCCCCCGTTGGCGTATTTGATCAGGATCAAAGAGGCGCCCGCTGCGGCCATGATCTGCTTTTTGCAGGACATGGGAATGCAGATCGGAGCCTGTCATGATGAAGTTCGGAACCTATGAAGCCCACGCCCGCCTCGTTGAGCGTATGGCGGATGCTTTGGGTGTGGATTTGACGGAACGCGCACAACGCGGCGAAGACCCGTCGGAGACGGAGGTCCGCAACCGCGTTCACCGCTGTCAGGGCTGCACAGCGCCTGAAGCCTGTGTCACCTTTCTCGACCGCTTGGCGCAGGCGGGTGACAAGGCCCCGAGCGCTCCCGATTTTTGCCGCAACAGAAACGAGCTTGCCCGCCTTGCGGCGGAGTGAGACCTGACAGGGCCGCCCTCGGGCCGGCTCTCTCGCAACAAGGAGGACGATACGATGACAGACACCCTTCCTCGCCCCGGCACAGCGTGCCTGATGCATGGCATGGCGGAACGGCTCGGTGCCGATGTGGTTCGTGCCGCCACCTCCGGTGAAATCTCGCCGCAGGAACTGGCAGATATGGAGACCCGTTGCGGCGAATGCACAAAGCATGACGCCTGTATCCTCTGGATGCTCGACCATCAGGGACCTCAGGAACAGACGCCCGACTATTGCCTGAATACGCAAGAACTCAACTATGTGCGGGCGGTGCAAAACCAGTTGGTGGCGGAGTGACGCCGCGACAGGCATAGCTGTGAAAGCGGCGTGCGAGAGATGAGCCGCGCCAGCCCTGTCTTGATGCCTGAGTTTTCGATTTTTCCGCGCCCTGCTTTGGGTCTATACACGGCCCATGCAGATTTATGACGGCATCATATCCGACCGCGGTTCGAAATATGCGGTCTCCGGCGGGCCTTGTGGCTCGGAGGCGGAGGCGAAAGCCTTTCTCAAAGAGCTTTGCCGCAAGAAGAAATTCGCCAAAGCCACCCACAACACATGGGGCGTTCTTCTGCCTGACGGGATGCCGCTCAAGAATGATGATGGCGAAAGCGGCGCGGGGATGGTGATCTTGCGCATGCTGGAGCGCGCCTCTGTGACCGGCCAGATCGTCGTGGTGACACGCTGGTATGGGGGCAAACACTTGGGCGGCGACCGCTTCCGCCATGTGCAGGACGCGGTGCGCTATTATCTGGAGCGTTGCTAAGCGCTGACGCCTCGGGCCTGCCGTCGTTTGTGCCAGCGATAGATGAGCGGCGCCAGTACGCGGTCATAGGCAAGCTCCGACAAAGGCCGCACCAGAGGCCATCCCGTCACACGCGCCAACAAACGATAGCGCGGCATCTCGGTCCAAAGCGCCCGAAACGCCGGCATGCCCGACAAAAGTTGTCCATCCTTTTCGACATAAAGCCTTTGCGCGGCCACATCCGCATCCATTCCCCAGTGCGCCGCTTCCGTGTTCAGATCGTCAAACCGGATCGGCAAATCGCAGCGTTCTGAATAGCCTTTGTAATGGGTGATCTCGTAGGAACACACCGGACATTGGTCGTTGTAGAGAACTTTGGTGTTTGGTTCGGGGTTTGCGTCATTCATGACACAGAGTTAGTGCGATTCTACCTCTTCGACAGGGCCGCCGTGCATTTTCCACGCGGTAAACCCGCCCGCCACATGGGCCACTGATTCAAAGCCCATCTGCACACAGGTCTGGGTCGCCAGAGCCGACCGCCACGCCGAGGCGCAATAGAACACGAATTTCTTGTCTTCGCCGAACACGGGCTTGTAATACGGGCTTTCCGGATCAATCCAGAACTCCAGCATCCCGCGCGGACAGTGGAACGCACCGGGAATCCGCCCCTCCCGCTCCAACTCGCGCCGGTCCCTGAGATCGACAAAGCGGACGCTGTCGTCTTGGAGCAGGGCAATGGCGTTCTCTGTCGGGATCGTCTCGATCACCTCATGGGCCGCGGCGAGCAGGTCTTTGTAATTTTTGAGCATGGCTTCACACTTGTTCACCTCTTGGTTAAGTCTACTTTAAACTTTCCATGGTAATTTTCATATCACTTATGCAGCAGTCGGTAAGCTCTGCTGATTTGAAACGTGTGGACAAAATGTCCAGAGCTGTGTCAAATGAATGCGAACAGGAGAACACACATGTCTATTGCTACCAAACAGGCTTCGCACAAGATTCGTGCCTCCCATCATTCGTGGAGGCGGAGTTCTGCGTTTAAGCCGATGTTCCATGCCGTTGTCACAGTTGACCCGCTTGAAGTTGAAAATGTGTGGGAGCGATTGAGTATCGATACGCGCGCCATAGAGTTTCAGGAGATTCCATTTCGTTTGCATCGTGCGTTAGTAAAGATGTTGCCTAGCTCCGCAGATAGGATGGATGACGTTGAATGACGATGCATCAGAGGGCCAAGAGGGAGAAGTTCTCCCTCCTCTTAATGAGGCTCTTGAAGACCCTTCTCTAAGGCAAACGTTTTTGGCACTGGTCAGTAATTATACTGACCGGCCTGATTTGCTCATTGCTGAAATTGAAAAGCATGATCCTGGTTTCGTGAAGCGTATGAACGAAGCGTCCGAAGAGCATGCAAAAGAAGAGCGAGAGTCTCGCTTTAAATTCGGTAGGTTTCAGGCATATGCTGGCGTGGGCTTGTCTGTTGTTGCCGCCATCGCAGTGTTGGGCATACTTGGCCTAGCGGTTTTCAAGGGAACAGGATTTTGGGTTATTGTCGGTTTGGCTCTGTTTTATGCAGTCACACAAGGCGGAAGTGTTGGCTTCTCACGCCTAATTGACGCAGTCAGCCATTTGGTTTCTCGCAAACAAAATGGCGAGAAACCGGAGGCGGATAAATAGCTGGCTAGCATGTTTGTTTCTGGTGTTGGCTCCTGGAAGTAATCTGTAGAATTAGGCTTTCGTCAAGCCTCCCCACAAATCATACTCCCCAGCCTCATCCACTTCTACCGTCACCAAATCCCCAACGGACAGCCCTTCAGTCCCCTCGTCGATAAACAGGTTCCCGTCAATCTCCGGCGCGTCGGCCTTGGTGCGACACGTCGCAATCCCGTCTTCGTCGATGTCGTCCACGATCACCTGCTGAATCGTGCCGACCTTGGCTTCCAGTTTGGCTTCGGAAATCGCCTGTGCTTTCTCCATGAACCGGTCCCAGCGCTCTTGTTTCAGTTCAGCGGGGACGTGATCGGGCAGGGCGTTCGAGCGCGCGCCGGCCACGTTTTCGTATTGGAAGCAGCCGACGCGATCCAGTTGCGCTTCGTCCATCCAGTCGAGAAGATACTGGAATTCCTCTTCCGTTTCACCGGGGTAGCCGACAATGAAGGTCGAGCGCAGCGTGATGTCGGGGCAGATGTCGCGCCATGCTTTGATTTCGTCGAGCACCTTGGCCGAGGCCGCCGGACGCGCCATGCGTTTGAGCGTGGCGGGGTGGGCGTGCTGGAACGGGATGTCAAGATAGGGCAGCACCGCGTTTGATGTGTCGGCCATGAGCGGGATGAGGTCGCGCACATGGGGGTAGGGGTAGACGTAGTGCAGCCGCACCCAGAGATCATCAGCGGGGGCCAGCCGGCCCAGTTCGCGCGACAGATCGGTGATATGGCTGCGGATCTCCTCGCCCTTCCAGTCGTGGGTGGAGTAGCGCCGGTCCAGCCCGTAGGCGGAGGTGTCCTGCGAGATCACCAGCAACTCCTTGACGCCGGCTTGCACGAGTTTCTCGGCCTCGCGCAGCACCGCATGGGCGGGGCGGCTTGCCAGTTTTCCGCGCATGTCGGGGATGATGCAGAATTTGCAGGCGTGGTTGCAGCCCTCGGAAATCTTGAGGTAGCTGAAATGGCGCGGCGTGAGTTTGACACCGGAGGCGGGTAGGAGGTCGACGAAAGGATCGGGCGCAGGCGGCACGGCCCCGTGCACGGCGTCGAGCACTTGTTCATATTGATGCGGTCCGGTGACGGCCAGAACCTTGGGGTGGACGCCGGTGATGTAATCCGGCTCCGCGCCCAGACATCCGGTGACGATCACCTTGCCGTTTTCCTGCAAGGCTTCGCCAATGGCCTCAAGGCTTTCGGCCTTGGCTGAGTCCAGAAAGCCGCAGGTGTTCACCACCACCGCATCCGCGCCCGCGTAATCGGCGCTGATCTGGTAGCCCTCGGCGCGTAGGCGCGTCAGGATGCGTTCACTATCCACCAAGGCTTTTGGGCATCCGAGCGACACCATGCCGATGGTCGGCTGGTCGCTGCGGGGATTGGCGTTGAAAACCGGCTGGGGCGCGAGGTCGGGGCGGAGGTTTGGCGGGTTCTGGCTCATTGGCGCGATATACTCCGAAAGACGGGTTCGGAAAAGACGCTTTCGTGTGGCTGCACAGTCTCTGTGCGTGGCTTTGCGATACGGAATGCGTGAAATTCGGGTAAGCTACAGAAGATTATTGCACAAATCAGGTTGCCCCATGCTCAACAACACAGCCACCCGCTATGGCGCCGTCGCGCGCTTTTTCCACTGGTCCGTCGCGGTTTTGATTCTCTTTAACATCGCATTGGGGCTGGTCGGGGAAAACACCGCTCGCACCGCCGACACGGCGGGGTGGTTGCAAACGCTATATTCCGTTCACAAAACCATCGGCGTCACTGTGTTCGCGCTTGCGGTGCTGCGGGTGGTTTGGGCGGTGAGCCAGCCGAAGCCGGAGCCGGTTCATCCGGAGCGCAAGGCGGAGACCTTTCTGGCCGAGATGATCCACTGGATGCTCTACGGCGCGATTCTCGTCATGCCCCTGTCGGGCTGGGTGATGCATGCGGCGGAAAGCGGGTTCGCGCCGATCCTCTGGCCGTTCGGGCAGGGGCTGCCCTTTGTACCGAAGTCGGAGGGCGTGGCGTATATGGCCGGAGCAGTGCATGGCCTTGCGGCTCGGGTGATTTATGTCGCGGTTGCGCTGCATGTGGCGGGGGCGCTGAAGCACGCGGTGATCGAAAAGGATGGTGTGCTGGCGCGGATGCTCAAAGGCGTAGAAGCGGGCAGTCCGGACGCGGGACATGTCGCCTTGTGGCCTGCTTTGGCCGGATTGATGATCTGGGCCGCTGTCGTGGCGGTGCCTTTTGTTGCCCCTGTCCCCGAGAGGGCTGAGGGGGCCGCAGCGCCAGTTGAACAGGCGCAGCTTGCCTCTGATCTGCCTGTCTGGCGTGTGGAGGATGGCAGTCTGACGATTTCCGTGCAGCAGATGGGCGCGGCGGTTGAAGGGCGTTTTGACAACTGGTCAGCGGCCATCGCCTATGATGAGGAGAGCGGGACTGGCGAGGTGACGGTGACGATCGACACAACTTCCTTGACGCTGGGCGCTGTAACGGATCAGGCCAAGGGGCCGGAGTTCTTCGACACGGAGAATTTCAGCACGGCGCAGTTCGAGGGCGAGATTTCGCGCGTTGATGACGCTGCGCATGAGGCGGTGGGGATGCTTACGCTGGTGGGACAAGAGGTGCCGGTGACCCTCGCCTTTGATCTGGAGATAGAGGGGGAGGCCGCACGGATGACGGGCACGACTGTTCTGGACCGTCGGGATTTCGGCATGGGCGCAGGGTATGAGGATGAAAGCACCGTAGGCTTTGCGGTGAAGGTTGAAACCAACCTGACTGCGATCCGCCAGTAATATCGCAAATTGTCAAAAATAAAGGCCACCGGCGATAATCCGGCGGCCCTTTTGTTTGATTTGTGCAGGTCTTATTCGGCCACGGTGGCCTCGATGGAGATCTCGATTTCGACTTCATCGGAGACATAAGGTGCGAATTGCCCCATGTCGAAGTCGGAGCGCAACACCGACAATTCGCCGTCAAAGCCCACCCAAGGCTTATTCATCATCGGATGGTCGCCCTTCTGGGTCAGTTCGGCTTCGATCACGACGGGTTTGGTGATGCCGTTGATGGTCAGATCGCCAGTGATTTCGCCTTCGTCATCATCGGTCACTTTGATGCCGGTGGATTTGAACGAGATTGTCGGGTTTTCTTCCGCGCCAAAGAAATCCTCGCTAAGGAAATGCGCGGTACGCTCGGCCCAGCCTGTGTAGAGGCTGTCGGTCGGGAAGGAGACCTCGACAGACGAGTTCTCCGGGGCGGCCTCGTCGAACATGATTGTGCCGTCAAAACCGGAGAACATGCCGGTGGTGGTTGAATAGCCGAGGTGCTCATAGTTGAACACGATCTGGCTGTGGGACGGGTCCAGCACATATTTGACGGGCTCGGCACTTGCAGCGGTTGCCCCCAGAACGAGAGCAGTGGAGAGCAGAAGATGTTTCATGATGTCAAAGCCTTCTTTGGCATGGATGTTGAAGATGGGGTGAGGCTAGCGACTGCTGGCAGGTGGGCATAGTCTACAAGGTTAAACAGATTCTGTGCGTGGGCAAACAGGGCCTTGCGGAAATCCGCCGGAACTGTGCGCTAACCTGTCCGTGCTGCGCTTGCCTATGCCTGTGTCCTTTTGGGACAGAAAAAGCCGCCCGTCAGTTTGTGAGGGGCGGCGTTTGTCAATGCTGTGATGCGGTTGTCGCGCCTTAGCGGCGGCGGTCGCGGCGGGACGACATCGGCTGAAAGGCGACGCCGACATGGGCCTCGCAATAGGGTTTGCCCGGTTGTGAGGGCAGACCGCAGAACCAGAAGTCATCGGTCGCAGGGTCCCCGACAGGCCATTTGCAGGTCTTCTCGGTGAGTTCCATCACGGACAGTTTCTTCGCCTTTTTCTCGACTTCGCTCACCTTCGCCAGTGCTTCGGCGGGGATTTCATTGAGCGACGGCTGTGGCGGCAGCGGCTGACCGGCCGGAATGATTGCGCGACGCGCAGGGCTCATCGGGCGGGGAGCCGTCGGGACCGAGGCCTCGGCGGGCTTCGGAGCAGGCTGGGCTGCGGGTTTGGGCTTGGCCTCGACCTTGGGTTTCGGCGCCGGTTTGGCCTTCGGCTGTGCAGCCGGTTTGGCGGCTCCGCCGGACCCCGCACGGTTCGACAGGCCCAGACGGTGGACCTTGCCGATCACCGCATTGCGCGTCACGCCGCCAAGTTCTTTGGCGATTTGCGAGGCGGATTGACCTTCGCCCCACATTTTCTTCAACAGTTCGACGCGCTCATCGGTCCAGGACATCGTGTTTCCTTCGGTTGTCTGCAGATCCGGGCTGGCCCCGGACCATGATCACCCTCGCACAGGCCGTTTGCGGCCTGTTTTGCCAAGGCATACTTGAGAATTTCCTCTAGCCCCTATTTTAAGCACTACGCTTGCGGTTACAAGCGGTGGTGCGGGAAAACAGAGAAGTTCTCCCACAAGAAGCAGAAGCCTTTATAGCAAGGCGAAGAGGGGATGAAAATGGCTCAATACGAAAACCGGCCCGGAGTGCGGCGCTTCGGTCGCGTCAACTGGCTCGGGCTATACACTCTCGTGATGCGTGAAATCTACCGGTTCCTGACCGTGTGGACCCAGACTCTTCTGGCGCCTCTGGTGACGGCGGGTCTGTTCCTGACGATTTTCACGCTGGCCATCGGCCCCTCGCGCGGTGACATCATGGGGGTGCCTTTTGTGCATTTTCTGGCACCGGGCATCCTGACCATGACGGTGATCCAGAACGCTTTTGCCAATACATCTTCGTCGATCATGATCTCGAAAGTGCAGGGCAATATCGTCGATACGCTGATGCCGCCCTTGTCGCCCGCAGAGCTTGTGATCGGCTATCTTGCAGGCGGTGTCGCGCGCGGGATGGTTGTGGCTGTGGCGATTTGGACCGTGATGGCGGTGTTCGTCGGCTTGCCGCTGCATCACCCGCTTTTCGCGATTGCCTTTGTGCTTCTGGGCGCGCTTTTCATCGGTGGTCTTGGGGTTCTGGCCGGTATCGTCAGCCAGAAATTCGACCATATGGCCGCGATTACGAATTTCATCATCACGCCGTTGTCCTTTCTGTCGGGGACATTCTATTCCGTCGAGACCCTGCCGCAGTGGTTCAAGGTGCTGACGCATATGAACCCCGTGTTCTACCTGATCGACGGTGTGCGCTACGGGGTTATCGGAACCTCGGACAGTTCGCCCTGGTTGGGCCTTGTGGTGATGGGGGCTGTAACGTCGGCCGTGGTTTTCGTCGACTGGGTGTTCTTCAAACGCGGCACGAAGCTGAAGACCTGAGGCGCAGGCCGGCCAAATTTTTGCCTGATTTCATCGATATAACCGGAGTGATTGTCATTGCTCCGGTTTTTCCATGCGCGCTTTCCTGTCTTTGATCTTTACTGTTATGTTCTGCGTTTTGCCGGTGCAGGCTCATGCCGCCGACAGCCTGCCGTCCGAACTGGACAGCGCGGATCGTCGCGCCGAGTTGATCGGGTGGGAGGGTGTCGGGCGTCTGGATATGGCGGGCAAGGGGACCTGCACCGGTGCGCTTATTGCCTCCGATCTGGTGTTGACTGCGGCACATTGTGTTCTGGATGACAACAACACGCCGGTTGCGCCGGAGAATATCCTGTTTCGGGCCGGTTTGCGGCATGGTGACTATGTCGCGGCCTCGCGGGGCATCGCTGTGGCGGTCACGCCGGGGTATGACATGACGGCAAAACGCGGGCCTGCGCAGATCCGTCGCGATGTGGCGCTGATCAAGCTGGCCTCGCCGATTGCCCGCGCCCAAGCCGCGCCCTTTGCCGTGCATCGAAGTTCGAAACCCAATGGCGAGTTGATGGTGGCCTCTTACGGGAGAGGGCGGAACTCGGTTCTATCGATTCAGCGCAGCTGTCATGTTCTGGACTTTGCCCAAGACATCTACACATTTGATTGTGACATCACCTATGGCTCCTCCGGCGCGCCGGTGTTTGCCTATGACGGGGTGCGCCCAGCAATCGTGTCTGTGGTGTCTTCGATTGGACAGCGTGAGGGGAAAACTCTGGGCTTCGGCATGGCTCTGACGGATCGCATTGACGCGCTCAAACGGCAAATCGCGCTCGGTGCGCCTCAGACGGTTGCAAAACCGGCGGTGGTCAAGCGGATTACCGTTGGAACATCGCGCGGCACTTCGGCGGGAAATTCCAAGTTTTTGCGTCCCTAGCCGCACATCCCATGTCTTCGGCTTTGCCCCGCGCGGCCAAGTTGGTATGGGAAGGCTCCGATAGTAAGTGAGCCGCCATGTTTGAATTTGATACTGCTGATCTTCCCCCCTTTGTGCAAACGCTTCTGGATTATGCCGAACAGGGCAAAGACCTCGCGCTCGGCTGGTTGCTTAGTCCCGCCGCTTGGTCGCAATTCGCGCTTCTGGTGGCGGCCTATCTGGCCGCACGTTTTGTTGCCAAACGCTTTGTGCCAAAGCTGGAGGGGCTTTTGCTGCCGCCGAAAGAGGCTGGCGGGATCATTGCCGAGGCGCGGCGCTTTGTAACCATCTTCTTCCCGCTCTCTCTGGCTCTTCTGGCCTATCTCTTCACCGGTATTGGCGAAAGCGTGACGCGCTCGCTCTTTGGCTCCGGTGCTGTGATTGCTTTGGGCAAGCGGGTGTTCTTGTTGTTGGCGGCGCAGGCCTTGGTGAAAACCATCATCAAGGACAGCTTCCTCAAGCTGCTGGGCAAATATGTGCTTTTGCCTGCTATGGTCCTCTATGTGCTCGGTCTTTTGGGGCCGGTCGAGGCGAAGCTTGCGGCGACGGAGATCGGCGCGGGGAATATCCGCTTTTCGCTGATGTCGCTGGTGCGTGGTCTGATTGCGGGGGCTGTGCTGTTCTGGCTCGGGCGATGGTCCACGGGACAGTCGCGCCAGTATATCGGCAAGCAGGAAGAGTTGCGCCCCGCCACTCGTGAACTGGCGATGAAGGCCGCCGAGATATTTATCTTCGGCGCGAGTTTTCTGCTGCTGATGAATATCATGGGGATCAACCTGTCCACCCTTGCGGTGCTCGGAGGGGCCATTGGCGTCGGGCTTGGCTTTGGTCTGCAAAAAATCGCCTCGAATTTTATCTCCGGTGTCATTCTTTTGCTCGAAGGTCAGGCCACCGTGGGCGATTATGTCGAGCTTGACGGAGGCGAGGCGGGGACCATCGTCAAGATGACGGCGCGTGCGGCCATTCTGGAAACCTATGACGGCAAATGGATCGTGGTGCCCAATGAGGATTTCATCACCACCCGCGTGGTGAACTATTCCGACAGTGGGTCTGCCAACCGCTACGAGGCCCCGTTCTCGGTGTCCTATGACACGGACATCAACAAGGTGCCCGAGATTATCGAAGAGGCCGTGGGCAAGCTCGACTTCGTGCTTACCGAGCCGGACGGGCCGGATTGCGAGCTGCGCGGGTTTGGCGACAGCGGCGTGGATTTCTGTGTCGAGTTCTGGGTGAACGGCATTGATGACGGTAAGAACAAATTCACACCTTATGTGCTCTTTGCGATCTGGAATGCGCTCAAGGCCCATGACATCGAAATCCCCTATCCGCACCGGGTTGTTGAAATCAAAGGGCAGGGGCGTTTGGAAAACCTTTGACATTGCGGGCCGTTTGCCCGTAAAGCGCGGGTATGAACATGACCCGCGCATATGTCCCCGAGTCCCGACGTCTCCGATAAACCGGTTTCGACGTCCGTTCGTCTGTGCCCAAGGCGTGTTGCCTGCGGCACAAAATGCGCCAAACCGGCGCAACCTTTAGAAAAATACCCCCCTAACCGTTGACAGGCCCACTGGCTTTCGCCACCCATGAGGCCTCTCATTTCCTGAGGAACCAAACCGATGATCTCTTCCGTTCTGCCGACCTATAACCGGGCTCCACTGTCCTTCGTCAAAGGCGAAGGCTCCTGGCTGATCGAGGCGGGAGGTCGACGCTATCTCGATTTGGGCGCGGGCATCGCGGTGAACACGCTCGGACATGCCAATCCCGAATTGGCCGAGGCGCTGAAGGCGCAGGCCGACACACTCTGGCATGTGTCCAATCTTTACAAGATTCCGGCCCAAGAGGCGCTCGCGGACAAGCTGACCGAGCTGACCTTTGCGGACACCTGTTTCTTCGCCAATTCCGGCACAGAGGCCGCGGAACTGGCGATCAAGATGGCGCGTAAATACTGGTATGACAAAGGTCTGCCGGAGAAATACGAGATCATCACTTTCGAGGGCTGTTTCCACGGTCGCTCCACCGCAGCGATTGCGGCATCGGGCGCCGAGAAGATGGTCAAGGGGTTTGGCCCCGCGCTCGAAGGTTTTGTGCATTTGCCCTTTGGCGAATGGGAGGAACTGGCTGCGCATGTGACCGAAAACACAGCCGCGATCATGATCGAGCCGGTGCAAGGCGAGGGCGGTATCCGCGTTGTGCCTGACGAGGTGCTCAAATCCATGCGCCAGATCGCGGATGAAAAGGGCTGCCTGCTGATTTTTGACGAGGTGCAATGTGGCGTTGCACGCACGGGCAAGCTGTTTGCCCATGAATATGCGGGTGTGACGCCGGACATTATGATGATCGCCAAAGGGATTGGCGGGGGCTTCCCTCTCGGGGGCGTTCTGGCCACGGAAGAGGCCGCCAGCGGTATGACTGCCGGCACCCACGGCTCCACCTATGGCGGCAACCCTCTGGGCTGTGCGATTGGTTTGAAGGTGCTGGAAATCGTTTCCGACCCTGCCTTCCTCGCCGAGGTGAACCGCAAGGCGGGACTGTTGCGTCAAAAGCTCGAAGGACTTATGGCCGATCATCCCGACCTGTTCGAAGGGGTGCGCGGCGAAGGGCTGATGCTTGGGCTGAAGTGCAAGACATCCGCTGCCGATCTCGTGGCCAATGGCTATGAGCAAGGCGTGCTCACCGTGCCAGCCCATGACAACGTGGTGCGGCTTTTGCCCGCGCTGAACATTTCTGACGAAGATATCACCGAAGCGGTTGCACGGATTGACGCCGCCGCAACTGCCCTTGAAAGCTAAGAGCCAGACATATGAAGCATTTTCTCGACATCCATACCACCGACGCCAGAGACCTGCACAGGATCATTGAAACCGCGAAGCTGACCAAGAACGCGCGCCATGACAAGCCGAAGGCCGCGCTGGATGCGGAATTGCCTTTGAAGGACAAGATGGTCGCGCTGATTTTTGAAAAACCGTCGACGCGCACCCGCGTGTCCTTTGATGTCGGCGTGCGCCAGATGGGGGGGCAGACCATGGTGCTTTCGGGCGCGGATATGCAGCTCGGACATGGCGAGACCATTGCCGACACGGCCCGCGTGCTGTCGCGCTATGTCGATATGATCATGATCCGGACCTTCGAGGAGCAAACGCTTCTGGAGATGGCGGACTATGCTTCTGTGCCGGTGATCAACGGGCTGACCAACCGCACCCACCCCTGTCAGATCATGGCCGACATTCTCACTTTCGAGGAACACCGCGGCTCGATCAAAGGCAAAAAGGTGGTGTGGCTTGGGGATGGCAACAATGTTTGCGCCTCGTTCATCCATGCCGCTGGCCAGTTCGGTTTTGACCTGACCTTTGCAGGGCCTGAACCTTTGGACCCCGAGATGGAGTTTGTGGAAGAGGCGCGCGCGAAGGGCTCGAATATCGAGATCACGCGCGATGCAGAGGACGCGGTGAAAGGGGCGGATCTCGTCGTGACCGATACTTGGGTGTCGATGCATGATCCGGCCTCCGCGCGGGAACGCCGCCACAACCAGCTGCGCCCCTACCGTGTGGATCGCAAGCTGATGGCACAGGCCAATCCGGATGCCTTGTTCATGCATTGCCTTCCGGCGCATCGCGGCGACGAGGTGACAAACAATGTCATGGACGGGCCGCAATCGGTCATTTTCGATGAGGCGGAAAACCGTTTGCACGCGCAAAAGGCGATCATGCGCTGGTGTGTCGAGTAAGCCATGTTTTTGGGCGTGTCGGTGGTGCGCCCCATTGATGAATGCAATGAAAAAGGCGCCTCGTGGGGCGCCTTTTCTACATTCTGGAAAGCGTGTCGGGCCTTAGCTGACCAAATGTGACAGGACCCAGAACACAGCCGCCGACAAGGTTGCCGCTGCGGGCACTGTGATCACCCAAGCGGCGACGATGGTCATGAAGTGACTGCGGCGGACCAGCTTGCGACGGTGGCGTTCTTCGGCTGCGATGCGCACATCCTTCTTTTTGCGCATGGTCTCGTCGAGGCGTTTCTCGTGATACCATTCGCGGAAGAAGCCCACGCCAAAGACGCCCCCCACGGCGATGTGGGTCGAGGAGACCGGTAGGCCGAGCCAGCTTGCCACGATCACGGTGATGGCGGCAGAGAGCGCCACGCAATAGGCACGCATCGGGTTGAGTTTGGTGATCTGGCTGCCGACCATACGGATGAGCTTCGGGCCGAACAGGATCAGGCCAAAGGAAATCCCGAATGCGCCGATGATCATGACCCAGTGTGGAATGTTCACCTTGCCCGCAAATTCACCGAACGCATTGGCATGAACGATTGCGGCCAGCGGCCCGACCGCATTGGCAACATCATTGGCCCCGTGGGCAAAGGACAAAAGCGCGGCGGAAATCACCAGAGGCAAACCGAAAAGTGTTTTGAGTGATTTGTTGCGGTTCTCCAACCCTTCGGACTGACGGCGCACCAGCGGGGCGGAGATGACATAGGACAGGGCCCCGATAATCGTGCCGAGTACGAGCGCTGAAAGAATATCGATCTGGATGATTTTCTTGAGGCCCTTGATCGCAAGATAGGCAGAGAAGGCTCCCATCATGATGCCGATCAGCACGGGAACCCAACGGCGGGCGGCTTCGATTTTGTCGGCCTGATAGATGATCTTGGTCTTGATGAACCACAGAAAACCCGCAGCGACCAGACCACCCAGCAAAGGTGAGACCACCCAGCTTGCGGCGATTGCACTCATGGAGGCCCAGTTCACAGAGCCAAACCCCGCGGCGGCAATTCCTGCGCCCATAACACCGCCGACGACCGAGTGGGTGGTGGAGACCGGCGCGCCGATCCATGTGGCGAGGTTGACCCACAGAGCCGAAGACAAAAGCGCAGCCATCATCGCCCAGATGAAGGTTTGGGTGTCGGCCATGGCTGTCGGGTCGATAATGCCCTTGGAAATCGTGGAAACCACGTCCCCGCCTGCCAGAAGAGCACCGGCGCTTTCGCAGAGCGCCGCGATGACAATCGCACCGCCCATAGTCAGGGCGTTGGCGCCCACAGCGGGGGCCATGTTGTTCGCCACGTCATTCGCGCCGATGTTGATCGCCATATAAGCGCCCAGAGCGGCGGCGGCGATGACAAGGGCGGAGCCGGGCTGGCCACCAAAGATCAGGGCGACGAACAAACCGGTTATGATGATGAAGGCCAGCGCAACGCCAAGCCCGACCATAGGGCGCGCGACGTGGAATGTGGCCAGTTCGACCTGACTGATGCGGTTCAGGTCCTTGTCGAGCGTCTTCCAACGCTTCGTGTGTTCTTCCTTTTCCGACATCGTCGCTCTGGCCCGTCATGAATCTGTTAAAAACGGCGCAGCGCTACCGTGCCCGGCCTTGCAATGCAAGCCTTTCACAGTCGTCAGGTGCTAAGGTGTGGCTCAGAAGTCCAGAAGCAGGTCCCGCAACTCCGGCTCGGCAACCAGAGCGGCGGCCTGTTTGGGCGACATCCAGCTTCGTTTGCGTTGGAGTTTTTCGGGGTAGTCGTCTTCGAGATGGTCCACCTCGATCGGGTAGACTGTCGCGGCCACCGGAGCGGGCAAGCCGTTGTCGAGTTTTTTCACATAGTGATACAGACCCAGCGGCTTGTCTTTCACCCGCGCAGGTTTCACGCCCGCCTCTTCCCAGGCTTCCTGAGCGGCCGTGCCCGCGCCATCGAGACCCTTGATCGGCCAGCCTTTCGGGATGATCCAGCGTCCTGTGTCGCGCGAGGTGATGAGCAGGACTTCCTTGCCCTTCTTGCCTAGGCGCCAACACAGCGCAGCCGTCTGAACGCGGTCGGGCCGGCGGAGTAGAGGATCGAAAACGCCCTCCCAAGCGGATTTGAATAGGGTAACCATGAACGAGATATGTGCCTGTTTTTGTCTATATTGCGTATATACATAAGGCATAAGCACCGAAATTGCAAGGCATCGGGTGATATGCGCCGGTTTGCATTTTTCGCCCGCTCTTGCCTTGTGCGACTTTTGCCATAGGTTTACCGGTAACATCCAATCGTTAAAATCGCGTTACCTTTGAGAGCAAGGAGCTTGTCAGCATATGTCTGAAGTCAATTCACAGGCCCGTATCGGGTTGATCGGGCTTGGCGTCATGGGGGCCAACCTGTCGCTCAACATCGCGGAAAAAGGCTTTCCCGTTGCGGTGTTCAACCGCACAGGCTCCGTCACCGATGATTTCGTCGCCTCCGCCGGAGAGTTGCGCGACAAGCTCGTGCCTGCGAAAACTTACGAAGACCTCGTGGCAGCACTCACAACGCCGCGTGCGGTGATTATCATGGTGCAAGCGGGCGGTCCCGTGGATGCGGTGATCGATGCGCTCACGCCTTTGCTCGATGAAGGCGATATGATCATTGACGCGGGCAATGCCGATTTTCATGACTCGCGCCGACGGGAAGCCGCCTTGCGGGCGAAGGGGCTGAATTTCATCGGCATGGGCGTGTCCGGCGGCGAAGAAGGGGCGCGACATGGCCCTTCGATCATGGTGGGCGGCAATCCGGCCTCCTATGAGACGATCCGCGATATTATCGAAGCCATTTCCGCCAAACATGACGGAGACCCTTGTGCGGCGCATTTCGGGCCTGACGGGGCGGGGCATTTCGTCAAGACGGTGCACAACGGGATCGAATATGCCGATATGCAAATGATTGCCGAGATTTACGGCCTCTTGCGGGATGGAGCGCACAAGGCTCCTGCGGAGATCGGCGCTTTGTTCGAATGCTGGGACAAAGGACCGCTCAAGTCCTATCTTGTAGAGATTTCCGCCAAGGTGCTTCAGGCGATTGACCCCGGCACGGGCAAGCCGATGGTGGATGTGATCGTGGATCGGGCGGGGCAAAAGGGCACCGGACGATGGACGGCAATCGAGGCGCTGACCTTGGGCCAGTCGCCTTCGACCATTGAGGCCGCTGTGGCTGCGCGTTCGTGGTCTTCGGCAAAGGATGCGCGTCTGGCCGGTGCCGATATTTTCGGTTCAGAGCCGGTGTCGGGGCTGACCTTGCCGACCGAGCCGGATTTCGAATCCGCGCTGTTGGTGGCGAAACTGGTGGCTTACGATCAGGGGTTCAAGCTGCTGAAAGCCGCGTCGGATCACTACGACTGGGGGCTTGATCTGGCCCGTGCGGCGGAGGTCTGGCGCGAGGGCTGTATCATCCGCTCGGCGCTTCTGGATGATATGGCCTCGGCGATCCGGTCGGGTCTTCCGCAAGAACAACTGATCTTCAGTGCCGACTTCGTGGCGCTGGTCAAAAACGGGCTTCCGGCGCTTCGGCGTGTTGTCGGCTATGCGTCGGCTTCCGGTCTGCCCGTTCCGGCCCTGTCCAATGCGCTGGCCTATTTCGACACGATGCGGCAGGCGCGCGGCACCACCGACCTCATTCAGGCACAGCGCGACTTCTTCGGCGCGCACGGGTTCGAGCGCACAGACGGCGGCGCGGGCCATCACGGACCGTGGGGCAGCGGCGCTCTGTAAGGGCGGCGCAGTGTAAGGCAAGGGGCGGGCGCTCTCTCGGACCGGTCTCTAGGGTCACGGGGAGCGCCGCCAGACCGCCGACGACCTACGTCCCCCGCCGTTTCGCGCGGAGTGTCGGGTCGGCTTCGGTCGGATCTTCGGGCCACGGGTGTCGAGGATAGCGGCCACGCATATCCTTGCGCACATCCGCATAGGAGGTCTTCCAGAAATTCGGCAGGTCCATCGTGACCTGAACGGGGCGCTGGGCGGGAGAGGTCAGAACCACTTTGAGCGGCACATGGTTCGGCCCGACCGTGGGGTGGCGTGTGGTGCCGAAAAATTCTTGCAACCGTCCGGTCACCTCGGGATGTTCGCCGGAGTAGTCAATCGGCAGCTTGCGCCCGACAGGGCTTTCGAACGATCCGGGCACCTCGCGGTCGAGACGCTGCATCTGGTCCCAGTCGAGCATGGCGCGCAGAGCCTCGGTGATGTCGAGCGCGCGCAGCTGGGCTTCGGTCTTCGCGCCCTTGAGATAGGGCAGGAGCCAGTCCTCCAGCGTTTCCAGAAGCGCGTCCTCCGACATGTCCGGATAGTCCGCCCCCATCAGACGCACCCGCGCCGCAAAGCGTTTCGCTGCCGCGCTCCACGGCAGTCCGATCTGGCGCAGACCGACCAGTGCGCCACGGGCAATCGCCTCTGCGGGCGCGTCTTTCCATTGCCGGTCATCCAGAACCAGCGCACCGAACATTTCCCGCCGCCGTGTTGTGACGCGGCGTTCACGCTTGTCCCAGTCACAGATATCGACCCAGTGGATCTGGTCGCCATAAAGACCGCGTAATTCGCTTTCGCTGATCTGGGCGGCCTGCCGGATGCGGGCATCCCGCGCGGCCCCGTCCGTATCCGTCACCACGATGAGACGTGCGCCTGCCAGATCGTCGGTTTCGGGCATCACGGCTCCCTTGCCGCCGGAGAGAAGGTAGCGGGGCTGGTCGCCCGGACGGCGCAATCCGATGCGGTCGGGATAGGCCAGCGCGGCCATCTCGCCAAGGCTCAGGGGCGGCGCATCCGGCAACCCTTTGCGCAGGCGCCTGGCCTCCTGTTTGATCCGCTCAAGCGTGCCGCGATCGGCATTGCCCGGAGAGGTCAGCGCGCGTATCCGCAAGGTCAAATCCACGCCCGCGCCGCGCAAGGGGTCGCGTTCGTTCAAGAGTGCGGCCAAATCTGCCGCCTGTGCCCCTGCGGTTTGCAGCATATGTGCAAGTCGAGGGTGAAGCGGTTTTGCGGCCAGAGCCTTGCCATGCGCCGTGATCCGCCCGTCAGTCTCCAGTGCGCCGAGGTTTTCGAGCAGGCTGCGCGCCTCGGACAGCGGACCGGCGGGCGGCGGGGTCAGGAAGGCAAGGTCATCTTCCGATGCGCCCCAAAGCGCCAGTTCCAACGCCAGCCCCGTAAGATCGGCGGTCTCAATCTCGGCAGGGGCAAAGGCGGGCAGGGCGCCTTCTTCGCCCTTGGTCCAGAGTCGGTAGCATACCCCTGTGGAGACACGCCCCGCGCGGCCCCGCCGCTGTTCGGCTTCGGCTTTCGAGGCCCGCTCCGTGACCAGCCGCGACATGCCGGAGGCCGGATCGAACCGTGCCCGCCGCGCCCGTCCGGCATCCACCACGATGCGGATGTCCTCAATGGTCAGGGAGGTTTCGGCAATCGACGTGGCCAAAACGATCTTGCGTCCGCTCTGTGTCGGCGCAATGGCGGCGCGCTGGTCGGCGAATTTCATGGCGCCGAACAGGGGGCGGATGGCGCAATCTGCGGGCACGCGCCCTTCAAGAAGGGACTGCACGCTGCGGATTTCGCCTTCGCCGGGCAGGAACACAAGTGCGGAGCCTTCGGCCTCGGACACCGCTTTCACGACGAGATCGGCTGTGGCCTGCTCAAGGCGTTGTTTCTTGGTCACGGGCGCGTCGAGCCAGCGGGTCTCTACAGGAAAGGCACGGCCTTCCGAGCGAATCACAGGCGCATCGTCCAGCAAGGCGGCCACGGGGGTGGCGTCCAGCGTGGCGGACATGACCACCAGCGCCAAATCGTCGCGCAGCGCCTGACGGACTTCCCAAGTGAGCGCCAGCCCGAGATCGGCGTTGAGGCTGCGTTCGTGAAATTCGTCAAAAATGACCGCGCCAATGCCGGACAGCTCGGGGTCGGTCTGCAACATGCGGGTCAGAATGCCTTCGGTCACCACTTCGATGCGGGTGGCTTTCGACAGTTTGGCCTCGCCCCGAATGCGGTAACCCACCGTCTCGCCCGCCCGCTCGCCCAGCGTTTGCGCCATGCGTTCGGCGGCGGTGCGGGCCGCAAGCCGTCGGGGCTCCAGCATGACGATCCTGCCTTTGATGACGGGCAACAGCGCCAAGGGGACGCGGGTGGTTTTCCCTGCGCCGGGAGGGGCCATGAGAACGGCGCGACCTTCGGCTTGAAGGGCGGTTGTCAGAGCGTCGAGAACATCATCAATGGGCAGGCGTGGTGTGAACATGGGCCACTTATGGGCCAAACGCCGCGCCGCGAAAAGGGGCGCGTTGAGGCAAAGCTCCACGCAAAACGATGTGCCGAAGGGGTGGACAACGCGGGCCTCTCGGGAGAAACCTGTGTCTCAGGGAAGGGCGGCAATTTTTTTGAGTGTGCCGGAAGACTGTTAATGGACATGAAACAACTTGCAGAAGACGTCATCGCCGGAAACCGTCGTGCGCTGGCGCGGGCGATCACCCTTGTGGAAAGTGGTCGGGACGATCACAGGGCGCAAGCGATCGAATTGATGGATATGATCGGGAAGTCCGGTCGTCAGGCGCTCCGGATCGGGCTATCAGGCACGCCGGGGGTCGGGAAATCCACCTTTATCGAGAGCTTCGGCATGATGCTCATCAAAGAGGGGCTCAAGGTGGCTGTTCTGGCGGTGGATCCGTCCTCCTCGCGCTCGGGAGGCTCTATTCTGGGTGACAAGACGCGGATGGAGCTGCTCTCTCGGGAGAAAAATGCCTTTATCCGTCCGTCTCCGGCGAAATCCGAACTGGGCGGTGTGGCGCGGCGCACGCGCGAGGCCGTGGGGCTTTGCGAAGCGGCGGGCTATGATCTGATCCTGATCGAGACGGTCGGCGTGGGGCAATCCGAAACCGTGGTCTCCGAGATGTCGGACCTGTTTTTGCTTTTGCTGGCCCCTGCTGGGGGCGACGAGTTGCAGGGGGTGAAGCGTGGCATCATGGAGATGGCTGACCTGATTCTGGTGAACAAGGCAGATGGTGATCTCAAATCGGCCGCCCAACGCACGTGTGCCGATTATGCCGGTGCGCTGCGGCTGATCCGCAAACGCCCGCAAGACCCGAAAGACTTTCCCAAGGCGATGACGGTCTCTGCTATCGAGGACAGGGGCTTGCGTGAGGCATGGGAAGAGATGAACACGCTGACGGACTGGCGCCGCGTCCACGGGTTCTTTGACAAGCGCCGCTCGGAACAGGCGGAATACTGGTTCGGGCAGGACATCCGGCACGGGCTTTTGTCCCAGCTTGAGAAAGAGCCGTTGAAATCCATGATCGCGGAACTGGCCCATCAGGTGGCGCAGGGGGAGATCACGCCGGGACATGCGGCGGCGGATGTGCTCAAGGCGCTTCAACAAGGTTGAGCGTTGTCGCGAGAAGGGCTTGACGATTCTCCCGTGATCGCCTATGCACCGCAAACTGAATTTCGGGCGCGGCTTCAGGGCTGTGTCCTTTTCTGTTGGAAAACGGTTTTTCCTGTCACTCTTGCTGCTTTTCGGACTTGCGTCCGTGGCGGGGGTGCGTAAAAGAGGGCCGATCAAGACAGAATATGAGTCTTTTAAACTGCGAGAGCCTAGCTTTCGAAAGTAGAAACGAGGATGAACCCATGTCGCGTCGTTGCGAACTGACCGGTAAAGGCCCGATGACTGGCAACAATGTCAGCCACGCCAAAAACAGAACCCGCCGCCGTTTCCTTCCGAACCTCAACGATGTGACGCTGATTTCGGAATCCCTCGGCCGTTCTTTCAAACTGCGGATTTCCGCCGCTGCCCTGCGCTCCGTTGACCACCGTGGTGGTCTGGATGCCTTCCTTGCGAAAGCAAAGGATGATGAGCTGTCGGATAACGCTCTGAAAATCAAGAAAGAGATCGCAAAAGCTCAGGCTGCTGCGTAATCCTTTCGGATTTCTGATTGGGAAGCCCCCGCGAAGTTTCATCTTCGCGGGGGTTTTCTCTTTTCCGCGACAGCGTGCGACAGATGTGCCGCAGGTCTCGCGGCATTCCCCCTCTTTCTTTTCACGCGTGCTTCGCTAAACTGCGCTCTGCAATGTCAGTCACTCGCACGATAAACGCCCTTGTGGTCGCTCTTTTGCTTGTCGTCACGTCCCAGTCCATGGCCGTGGCGCGGGGCACGATGCGCGATGCCACAGGTGCGGTGGTGATCTGCACTGGCACAGGACCGCTTACCGTTCTGACGGATGCGGATGGTCAACCGGTCGGACCGGCGCATATTTGTCCCGATTGTGCCCTGTCCGTGATCGCGGGGTTGGCGGAGGCATTCGACCTGCTCCCGCCTGTGCAACGCATGATGCAAGTGACCCCGCTGGTTCCGGTCCATCCTGTGCATGACACGGTCCCGCCGCGGCCCCGTGCGCGGGCGCCACCTTTGGTCTGAGTTCTTCCCTTCCAAGACACCCAAAGACCACAAGGATATGACATGACTTTCAAAACTACGCTTCTGGCCGGACTGGCCGCCTGTGCTTTCGCCCTGCCTGCTTTTGCGGATATCACTATCGAAGACGCCTATGCCCGCTCTTCCGGTATGATGGCCAAGACCGGTGCCGCTTTCTTCACCATCCACAACAGCGGCGATGAAGACGATCAACTGATCGACGCCACGTCCGACATTGCGAAAGTGACCGAGCTGCACACCCATAAAGACATGGGCGATGGCATCATGAAGATGATGCATGTTCCCGAAGGCTTCACCGTTCCCGCCCACGGGATGCATGCGCTGGCGCGTGGCGGTGATCATGTGATGTTCATGGGGCTTTTGAAGCCGATGAACCAAGGCGATATCGTCACCGTCACCCTCACCTTCGAGAAGGCCGGTGACATCACTGTTGAAATTCCGGTGGATCTGGAGCGCAAAGAAATGGAAATGCCGATGGAGCATGACCATGAACACAGCCATGAGCACGAGCATAAGCACGACTAACTCTTGCTCTGATCCGGTTTTGAAAGGCACGTGTTTCGGCGCGTGCCTTTTTTCTTGCGAAGATCGCAAAACCCTTGAAAAATGTCGGAGAGCGAAGCGGGAAATTATGGCCCGTATCGCGCTTTTCTTGACAATTGAAGAGACAGATCATGCTGAGCGTTTATACGTTGCCGGAGGCTTTCTCGCCTGCCGAATGTGATGCGATCATACTGCTGGCCCGTGAGGAAAAGCTGGCGGATGCGGGGCTTGTGAGGAACCGCTCCGACCATAACCTGCGCCGCGCCGATTTGGCGTGGCTCGACGAGCGCGCAGGCGGCGGGTGGATCATGGAGCGGATCATGAAACTGGTGGCCGAGGCCAACCGCGAATGTTTCGATTTTGCGCTGACGGAATTTGGCGAAAGCCCGCAGGTCGCCCGCTACGGGGCGGAGCGTGAGGGGCATTTCACATGGCATTCCGACATCGGCGAGGGGGCCTTGGCATCGCGGCGCAAGCTGACGATGGTGGTGCAACTGTCTGACGGGAACGACTATGAAGGTGGCATGCTGGAGCTACAACCCGATGCAAATATTCGACAAGCCGACCGCGCCAAGGGCTCTGCGGTGTTGTTCCCGTCCTTCGTGCTGCACCGTGTCACCCCCGTGACCGCTGGTGAGCGCTATTCCCTGTCAACCTGGGTGCATGGTCAGGCGTTTCGATGAGTATTTTTGCCACAAAGGAAACGCCCTTTGGCTGCTCAGGTGTTTTGAGACGCGAGAACGTCCGTGACCCAAGCGGGAACGATGCGGGATGCAGGCCCTTCATGCACCTCGTCAAAACGCGCGCCGGAGGCTTCGAGGTTTAGCTCAACTGTGCGAATGCCAAGTTGTTGTGCCATTTGGCCGAAACCTGCGGCGGGGTAGACCACGCCGGATGTGCCTATGGCGACAAAGAGGTCACTGTCTTCCAGCGCGGTTTGGATGGCGTCCATGTGGTAAGGGATTTCTCCGAACCAGACGATATCCGGTCGGGTGGCGGCAGTGCCGCAGGCGGGGCAGGGGTCTGTGACATGCATCTCCATCGGCGCGGGCCAGCGATGGCCGCAGGCGGCGCACATGGCATCTTTCAAGGCGCCGTGCATATGAATGACCTTCTGTGCGCCAGCGCGTTCCAGTAGGTCGTCCACATTCTGTGTGACCAGATAGACCGTCCCGTCATACTCCGCCTGTAAACGCGCGAGCGCCTGATGGGCGGCATTGGGTTCGGCTTTGGCAGCTTGCGTACGGCGCATGTTGTAGAATCGCTGCACCAGTTCCGGATCGCGGGCAAAGGCTTCGGGCGTGGCCACGTCTTCGACGCGGTGATCTTCCCAAAGCCCGTCCTCGGCGCGAAAGGTTTTCAATCCGCTTTCGGCTGACAGGCCTGCGCCGGAAAGAATGAAAATACCGCCTGACATTTGCGCCTCCTGTGTCTTGGTGTGTTTTGCGCCTGTGTGCATACCGCGCACGGCAGTTTCACCCTGCCTCGCGTTGCGCGGGCGAGCAAGAGGTTTGGCGGATTCGGGTGGGCGTTGTGGCACTATGCCCGCCGGTCAGCCGTTTGCCGGCTCCGGCGGGGTGTTTGGGCAGATAGGAGTGGGACTCAGCCGCAATATTGCGCGGCGGTCTCGCCGAAGGTCTTGTAGCGTTTCCAGAAGGCTTCATGGCTGGCATTGTCCGACTGGCGAATATCCTGCGCCTTTTGCGGATTCTTGAAGAACTTTGCCGCCTGACGCTGGTCCTTGTTGGAAAGGGTCAGATCGGCCGCCTGCTGGATGCAGCCGCACAGGGACCGGTTGTTGGCGGCGCGGTCAGATGCCAGACAGGCCCGCTCGATCGCACCGGCCGAAGCGCTCATCGGGGACAGGGTCGCAGTTGCGGTGGCCGCAATGGTGGCGAATGCCATTAGGGATTTCTTCATGTTTCTGCCTCTCGATCCAATGGGTGGCCCCGTCTTTTTGTGCTTACGCACCCGCAGGGTCCACGATTTTGGTGAATATCGCGCTGAGAATGCCTGAGTCTGGGCCGCGAGGCAATTGTGGAGTTTGTGATTGGGTGCGATGGGCGGAGGGTTGCCCAACCGTCAGTGAAATACCATTTTGTTGTTGTGTTTTTGAGGTGCTCCAATGGCGAAATATATATTTTTTATCGATGAGAGTGGCGATCAGGATTTGGATCGCTTTCGCGCAGGAATATCGACCAAAGGGTCTGAGCCTTTCTTGGTGTTTGGTGGTGCGCTTATTGTGGCATCGGAAAGAGAAAGCTTAGAGGAGCAGCTACAAGCCATACAAGAGCGCATTGGTAAAAACACATTGCATTGTTCCGACTTGAATCATTTGCAGCGATCCTTCTATGCGCGTTCGGCGAAAAATATGCACTTTCTCGCTTTTGGTGCGGTGTCAAAAAAAGCAACAGTGGGCGGTTACAAAAGCGAGATTGAAGGGCCGCAGCAGGCCGAATACTATTACAACAAGTGTGCTCAATATCTTTTGGAGCGCATTGCAGATTTTGCAAAGGTGAATGAGATTAAGCCTGAAGATATTCGAATCGTATTTGAGAAAAAGGGTAAACATAATTACGAGCAGTTGCGCAATTTTATATCAAGGATAAGAACTGACCCGGCGCCAAAGTATAGAAGCTCCAAGGTCTTGCGACACATTGACCCTCGAATGATTGAGGCCGTCGCAAAAAATGATGACCGATTGCTATGTCTTGCCGACTTGGTTGCTCACGCAATATTTGTAAGTCTTTCGGAAACGAAAACGAATTTCGGCATTCCTGAGCAAAGGTATTTTCGAGAGATAAAGCCAAAATTTTGGTGTGACCCTAAAACCGGACGGATCGCGAAGTGGGGGATTAAATTTATAAAGGGGCCGGTTGCAATGGAGTTGAGGGGTGAGACAATGCGGATGGTCAATAAGCTCTACAAGCCCAACGAAGCATTAATTAAAAAATAGGCATTGATTGCTACGCTTTCGTTGCTTTCTCTTGCCATTCCCCCCCTTTCCCCGCATAGAACTCAGCCAAACCATCATCTGCTGAGGCCTGTTATGACCGAGCTGAAAAATATCCGGAATTTCTCCATCGTGGCCCATATCGACCACGGCAAGTCGACGCTTGCCGACCGTCTGATCCAATCCACAAATACCGTGGCAGATCGGGATATGCAGGCGCAGTTGCTTGACAGTATGGATATCGAACGCGAACGCGGGATCACGATCAAGGCGAACTCCGTGCGCATCGACTACCATGCGCAGGACGGGCAGGATTATGTGCTCAACCTCATTGATACGCCCGGCCATGTCGACTTTGCCTATGAGGTCAGTCGCTCCATGCAGGCGGTCGAAGGCTCGCTTCTGGTGGTGGATGCTACGCAGGGGGTCGAGGCGCAGACGCTGGCCAATGTCTACCAAGCGATTGATGCGGATCACGAAATTGTCCCCGTGCTCAACAAGATCGACCTGCCCGCCGCCGAGCCGGAGCGGGTCTGTGAGCAGATCGAGGATGTGATCGGGATTGATGCCTCCGAGGCGATCGAGATTTCCGCCAAGACCGGCATCGGCATCCCCGATGTGTTGGAAGCCATCGTCACCCGTCTGCCCGCGCCCAAGGGCGAGCGCGATGCGCCGCTCAAGGCCATGCTGGTCGACAGTTGGTATGACCCCTATCTGGGGGTGGTCGTGATGATCCGTGTTATTGATGGCACGGTCAAAAAAGGCGACCAGATTCGCATGATGCAGACGCGGGCGACCTACAAGATCGACAAGCTCGCCGTGCTCAAGCCTCAGATGGTGGATATTCCCGAGCTTGGCCCGGGCGAGATCGGTATTTTTACCGCTTCGATCAAACAGGTGCGCGACACCAAGGTGGGCGACACGATCACCCACGAGAAAAAACAGTGCGCCGAACCGCTTCCGGGGTTCAAACCGTCGATTCCCGTGGTGTTCTGTGGCCTGTTTCCGGTCGATGCCAATGATTTCGATGACCTGCGTAGCGCAATCGAGAAGCTGCAACTCAACGATGCGTCCTTTAGTTCCGAAATGGAAACCTCTGCGGCGCTGGGTTTCGGCTTCCGCTGCGGCTTCCTCGGGCTTTTGCACCTTGAGGTGATCCGCGACCGTCTGGAACGCGAATACGACCTCGATCTCATCACCACCGCGCCCTCTGTGGTCTACAAAATCTATATGAAGGACGGCACGGTCGAAGACCTGCACAACCCTGCCGATATGCCCGATCTGACCTATGTCGATCACATCGAAGAGCCGCGCATCAAGGCGACGATCATGGTGCCCGATGAATATCTGGGTGATGTGCTCAAGCTCTGTCAGGACCGCCGCGGCATCCAGCTGGACCTGACCTATGCAGGGACCCGTGCGATGGTTGTTTATGACCTCCCGCTCAACGAAGTTGTGTTCGATTTCTATGATAGGCTCAAATCTATTACCAAAGGGTATGCGTCCTTCGATTATCAGTTCACGGAGTATCGTGAAGACAATCTGGTGAAGATGCAGGTGCTTGTGAATGACGAGCCTGTGGATGCGCTGTCCATGATGGTGCACCGTGACCGCGCAGAGAGCCGTGGCCGTGTCATGTGCGAAAAGCTCAAGGAGCTGATTCCGCGCCATATGTTCAAGATCCCGATTCAGGCGGCGATTGGTGGCAAGGTGATCGCGCGTGAGACCCTGTCGGCGCTGCGCAAGGACGTGACGGCCAAATGTTACGGTGGTGACGCGACGCGCAAGAAGAAGCTTCTGGAAAAGCAGAAGGCGGGTAAAAAGAAGATGCGTCAGTTCGGGAAGGTCGAAATCCCGCAGGAAGCCTTTATCAAGGCGCTTAAGATGGACAATTGACGCGCTGCGCGAAAGTCCTGTGCGATTGGTTTTCAGAGAGCCGCCCTTCGGGGCGGTTTTTTCTTGTCTGGTTGTGCATTTTGGGCGTTTGGAAGGGTCAGTTTCACCGTCATTTCCCGCTCTGCGCACCCGCTTTGAAAAGTTTTTTTGCAGGCCGGATGTTTTTTCGCGATTCCGTGCTTGACGAGGGCACGCCCCGGCCATAGAACGCCCCTCACGTTCAGGACACGGTCCTGTTCGGGCAGTGAGCGGTTGTAGCTCAGATGGTTAGAGTGCCGGCCTGTCACGCCGGAGGTCGCGGGTTCGAGCCCCGTCAACCGCGCCACCACTGCCCAAGATTAGCGCCACTTAGGCGCCGCCTGAAAAGGCACAGCGCGGTTGTAGCTCAGCTGGTTAGAGTGCCGGCCTGTCACGCCGGAGGTCGCGGGTTCGAGCCCCGTCAACCGCGCCACTTTTCTTCCTCTCGACTTTCCTCCTCAGTGACATTCGAAAACGTGAACATCGCCAAGGGCGGATCACGCTTGCTATCTTGCGGCGTTTTGACACAGCTTGCGCCATGACACATTTGACCCTGCGCGTCTCTGCGCTGCTTCTCCTTACGCTTGTCGCCTTTGCGGGCAATTCGGTGCTGACCCGTGCGGCGCTTGTCGATCCGGCAAATGGTGCGACTTCCTTTGCTGCGGTCCGGCTTTTATCCGGTGCCTTGATGCTGGGTCTGATCGGCGGATTTGCCCGCCACAGCGTCACACCGAGGCTTCGTGACCTCCCGGCGGTTCTGGCGCTCTTCCTCTATGTGTTGGGCTTCTCTCTGGCCTATCGCGCCATGTCGGCGGCGACCGGTGCGCTCATTCTCTTTGCCTTTGTGCAGATCACCATGCTCGCCGTCGCATTGCGGCGCGGGGTGCGTCTGTCCGGCTTCGGCTGGCTCGGTCTGGCGCTGGCCTTGGGCGGGCTTGTGTGGCTCCTGTCACCGGGTCTGTCGTCGCCCCCGTTGACTGCGGCCCTGTTGATGTCCGGCGCAGGTGTGGCTTGGGGGGCTTACAGCATCTTGGGGCAGGGCGGCGGCGATCCGGTCGGGCGCAGCATCCGCAATTTCATCGGAGCCGTGCCCTTGGCGCTTGTCTTGCTGCTTGTCGTGCCTGTGAGCCTCACAGCCTCCGGCTGGGCGCTCTCCGTCGCTTCGGGGGCCTTTGCCTCTGCCTTGGGCTATGTGCTGTGGTATCGCGTGCTGCCGTTGATCCCTGTGCCCTTGGCGGCCAGCGCACAGCTTTCCGTGCCGGTGATTACGGCGCTGGGCGGGGCGCTGTTGCTGTCAGAGCCGATCTCTTTGCAACTGGTCGGTGCTTGCGCGCTCGTCCTGACGGGGATTGCCCTCTCGGCGCGCAAATAGAGCGTCTGTGTCAGTCGATTCGGTAGGGCAGGGTGCCGCGGCTGTTCGGGTCGATGGTCAGGCGGCGTTCCAGCGGCGGGATCGAACGCTGGTGACAGTCCCGACGTTCGCAAATCCGGCAGGAAATCCCGATCGGCTCGAAAGCGGCAGGTTTGGTCACGTCGAGGTCGTCGGCATAGACCATCTCCGAGGCATGCGTGACCTCGCAGCCCAGCCCGATGGCGTAGCGGCGCACTGGCGCGTGGAAGGAGCCGCCGGGTTTGGATACATCACGGGCAATCGAGAGGTAGCGCACCCCGTCCGGCGTCTCGGCCAGTTGCCGCAGGAAATGTCCGGGGCGTTCGAAGGCCTGATGCACATTCCAGAGCGGACAGGCCCCACCATAGCGGGCGAATTGCAGCCGCGTGGCGGAGTGGCGTTTGGTGATCGTGCCGGCCTGATCGACGCGGACGAAATAGAAGGGGATGCCCTTCGCGCCGGGCCGCTGGAGCGTGGACAGACGGTGCGCCACCTGTTCGACCGAGGCGCCAAACCGTTCGGCCAGCATCTCCAGATCGTGACGGGTCTCCTGCGCGGCTTCCAGAAAGGCACCGTAGGGCATCAGCGCGGCACCGGCGAAATAGTTCGCCATGCCGATCCGTGCAATCTCGCGGGCCTCTTCGCTCTGGAACCGCGCCAGATCAAGCGTGGCGTCCAGAAGCTTGCTTTGCGTGGTCAGGGCCAGCTGGTGCAAAATCTGGAAGCGGCGCGTGGCGCTGGAGGCGCGCGAGGAAATGGTCAACTCGCTTGCTCTGGCATCGAAGCGGCGCAGTTCCTTGTCGCCGGAGCGCAGGGTGATGCCCTTTTGCTCCAGTGTCTCGATGGCGGCGTGCACAACATCGCGGGCCTCGCCATGCGGGCGGGCGAAATTCTCGGCGGCGCGGTCTACGGCGTCGATGTAATTGTCGCAATAGTGGAAGAAATCGCGCACCTCTTCCCAAGGGCTGGGGCGTGCCGGACTGTTTTCGCGGTCCAGCGCCTCGTCCATCGAGGCCAGCCGCTCCGTGGTCTGGCGATAGGCGCGGTGCAGTTCGAGGAAGGCGCGGGCCAGTGCGGGGGCGTTGGAGGCGGCGAGACGCAGGTCGGCCAGCGGTGGCGCGCCATCGGCAAAGACCGGATCGGCCAGCGCCTCACGCATATCCGTCACCATGCGTTCGGCGTCACCCGAGCTTAACTCCGTGACATCAAAGCCGAATTCCTGTGCCAGCGCGAGCACAACGCCGGTGGAGACCGGACGGTTGTTGTTCTCCATCTGGTTGAGATAGGGCAGCGACACCCCGAGCTTTTCCGCGAACATGCGCTGTGTCAGACCGAGCCGTGTGCGGGTCTCGCGCAATTTTGCTCCGGCATAGAGTTTTTGCTGGGCCATTTGTCCTCGCTTTTGCGGATATTCGGGCGGAATTTACCCTTTGCAAAGTGGAATTTGCCACTGCAAACCCTGTCTTGCAAGAGGGCTGTTGCCGCTAGATCCTGCGAAAGTGGCCTAGCGGATGCCCAGAGCGCGTTCGCGGTGGACGACCCAAAGCGCCGCGAGGATGGAGGAGAACGACGCGCAGAGCATGATCACCATAAGCGGCATGGCGCCGCCGTCTTCGGTCAGCACGGAGCCAGCAAAAGCCGACAGAACCGCGCCGCCGCCGATATACATCGCGCCGCCCAGACCGGCGGCTGTGCCCGCGAGATGGGGGCGCACGGAGAGGGAGCCTGCGATGGAGTTGGGAAGTTGCATCCCGTTGCCAAGGCCCAGCAGGGTGATGAAGGCAAAAAAGCTTTCGGCGGTGGCGCGTTCAAGCAGGAACAGGCACAGCGAAGCCAGCACGCCCGCCGAGCAGACCGCAGCGCCGATGAGGATCATGGCGTTCATGCCCAGCCGTGCCGAGAATTTCCCCGCCAGAAAATTGCCAAAGAAATAGCCGACGGCGGGGGCGGCCATATAGAGGCCCAAGCGGTCTTCGGTCAGGCCAAAGACATGGGAGCCTAAAAACGGCGCGCCGCCGAGAAATGCGAAATAGGCGCCGGAGGCGGTGGCGGCGGAAATGGCATAGCCCAGAAACCGTTGCGAGCGCATAAGTTCGGGAAATCCGCGCAGGGCGTCGCGCATGGAGCCTTGCGATTTGGGTGCGGTTTCTCCGGCGTCAAAATAGACTGTGACGAGCAGGAGAAGGCCCACGGCGAACAAAAGCCAGAAGCTGCTCTGCCAGCCAAACAGTGTGGTGAGGTAACCGCCGACCGTAGGGGCCACCATCGGAACCAGAGACATGCCCATGGTGACATAGGCGATCATTTGTGCGGCTTCCTCGCCCGGCACCATGTCACGCACGATGGCGCGGGACAGCACCATTGCGGTGACGATCCCCGCCTGTGCGGCACGCATCAAGAGGAAAATCTGTGCTGAAGGTGCAAAGATTGCGCCAAGAGTTGCGGCGAGGAAGATCAGGATGCCGCCGATCAGGACGGGGCGGCGCCCGAACCGGTCGGAAAGCGGGCCGATGGCCAGTTGCATCGTGGCATTGACCGCCAGAAAAATCGCAATCGAAAGCTGCATCACGCTATACTTGGTGCCGAAATATTCGGTCATCTCCGGCAGCGCGGGCAGGAACACGTTCATGCTCATGGCGGATGTGCCCGCCATAAGTACGAGTGTCGCGATATGCGGCGGGGTGGTTCTGTCGAGGAAGCGTGAGATCGGTTTTTGAGCCATTGCGCCAAGATACGCAGCCGCGCGAGCCTGTCCATGCGCAATCTGGCAGAACGCGGCTTTGTTTTTGCACAGCCCGCAGAGAGGGTCCTGCGCTGGTGTGTGACAGGTGAAGTTTCAGCGAGCCGCGGTCTGGCAATATATTTGCAGTTTTGCGTTATACAGCATCTTGGGTTTGCATCTTTTGCAAATCTGCCAGACTCCGCTATGAAATATTATTGCGAGCACCTATGGTGCCAGAGAAATGACGAGGAGGCCTATCCGTGAAAGACATCATCCAAGAACTTCACGATCGCCGCGATGACGCCCGTTTGGGAGGCGGTCAGCGTCGCATCGACAGCCAGCATGCCAAGGGCAAGCTGACCGCGCGCGAACGGATCGAACTGTTGCTGGACGAAGACAGCTTTGAAGAGTTCGACATGTTCAAAACCCATCGCTGCACCGACTTCGGTATGGAGCAGAGCAAACCCTATGGCGATGGTGTCATCACCGGTTGGGGAACGATCAACGGGCGGATGGTCTATGTCTTTTCACAGGACTTTACGGTCTTCGGCGGGTCTCTGTCGGAAACCCACGCCGAGAAAATCTGCAAGATCATGGATATGGCGGTGCAAAACGGCGCGCCTGTGATCGGGCTCAATGACTCGGGTGGTGCGCGGATTCAGGAAGGGGTGGCCTCGCTCGCTGGCTATGCCGAAGTGTTCCAGCGCAATATCATGGCCTCTGGCGTCGTGCCGCAGATCTCCGTGATCATGGGGCCATGTGCGGGTGGTGCTGTGTATTCTCCGGCAATGACCGACTTTATCTTCATGGTCAAAGACACATCCTACATGTTCGTGACCGGCCCCGACGTGGTGAAAACCGTCACCAACGAGGTTGTCACCGCCGAAGAACTGGGTGGGGCGTCGACCCATACGAAAAAATCTTCTGTCGCGGACGGGGCGTTTGAGAACGATGTGGAGGCGCTCACCGAAGTGCGTCGTCTGGTCGATTTCCTGCCGCTCAACAACCGCGAAAAGGCACCTGTGCGTCCGTTCTTTGATGAGCCGAACCGGATCGAGCCTTCTTTGGACACGATCATTCCGGACAATGCGCACACGCCTTATGATATGAAGGAAGTGATCCACAAGATCGCGGACGAGGGCGATTTCTACGAAATTCAGGAAGAGCACGCCAAAAACATCATCACTGGCTTTATCCGCCTCGAAGGCCAGACGGTCGGCGTTGTGGCGAACCAGCCGATGGTGCTCGCAGGTTGTCTCGACATTGACAGTTCGAAAAAAGCCGCGCGGTTTGTGCGCTTCTGCGATGCCTTTGAAATTCCGGTTCTGACGCTGGTTGATGTGCCGGGATTCCTGCCGGGGACATCGCAAGAATACGGCGGTGTGATCAAACACGGGGCGAAACTTCTGTTCGCTTATGGCGAAGCCACCGTGCCGAAAGTGACCGTGATCACCCGCAAAGCCTATGGCGGGGCCTATGACGTGATGGCGTCCAAGCACCTGCGCGGGGATTTCAACTACGCATGGCCGACCGCAGAGATCGCGGTGATGGGGGCCAAAGGCGCAACCGAGATCATCCACCGTGCCGATCTGGGCGATGCGGAGAAGATTGCAGCGCATACGCAGAACTACGAAGACCGGTTCGCCAATCCCTTCGTGGCCGCCGAACGGGGCTTTATTGATGAGGTGATCCAGCCGCGCTCTACCCGCAAACGGGTGGCGCGGGCCTTTGCGAGCTTGCGCAACAAGAAGCTCGAAAACCCTTGGAAAAAACACGACAATATCCCGCTGTAAGGCGGGGTGTCGGATCCCCTATGGGCCAAACTCGCTGGCATATGTCCACGGAAGACGGTGCGCTTACACTGGCGCGCCGGATGCCTGCGCGGTTCGATGTTGCGGCGACGACCGTGATCGAAGGCGGGGCAGGCCTGCGCAAGGCTCGTGTGGCGCATCAGGTGCGTCAGGACATGTGGCGTGCGCTTCAGAACCTGCGCGGCTTTGCGCCCGTGGTGCGGGTGCGCAGTTCGGGGGACAACCTTGAGATCACCGCTGGCGGCGCGGTCGCCGGACGGTTCCCGAAAACCGAGACAGAGGCACGCATCCGTGCCGTGCTCGACAATGAACACCACCGTGCCCGTTGGGGCCGATATGCAAAGGAGGCCAAGAGATGATCGCACGACTGTCCGCGTTGACCCTGCTGGCCTCTGTTATGGCTGTTTCGGCGGTCGCAGACCTGTCTCCGGTAGAGCCACAGGACTTGACCCCACCTTCGGGGCAGCCGGTAGAGTTCTATGAGACGATCATGGATCAGCCCGCGATGGGGCTGACCGCGCGGTTCCGGTTCCTTGCGCCGCAATTGTCGCACTATCTCGATAGCTTGAGCTATGAGGAGCTGGAGGCCGACCTGTCCTATCTGTGCGACAGCTATGCCCTGCCGCGTCTGAGTGTGCCCGAGCCTGCGATGATCGTGATTTCTCTGACCGAAGCTCCCGTGGAATTCGGTGCGCCCGCGCCAGATATGGCGCAGGTTTTCGAGGCCTATCACCCTGCGGACGGGTCTTGTGAATGGGAGGCGTTCTGATCATGGCGCCGAAGTTCCATATGTTCTCCAGCGGTCCGCGTCCCGTCGCTCCGTTTTCCCATGCGGTCGAGGACGACGGCTGGGTGATCCTGACCGGCCAGATGCCGACCGATCCCACAGCACCGGCCGCCCCTCTGCCCGAAGGGATCGAGGCGCAAACCCGCCGCGTGATGGACAATCTTTTGCTGATTTTGGGCGAATTGGGCCTCGGCGCAGAGCATATTATGCAGTGCCGGTGCTTTTTGACCGCGTTTGAACGCGACTATGCCCTGTTCAACGAGACCTACAAAAGCTACTTCCCCGCAGACAGGCTACCGGCACGCACCACAGTGGGCGTGACCGCTTTGGCCGTTGGCGCTCTGGTCGAGATCGACCTGATCGCCCGTAGACCTGACCCAGAGACGTGAGAGGGAAGACAGCTGATGGCACGCGATTACATGCTCAAACACAAGGGGTTTCCGGGACGTTTGCCCGGCTCCGACTATCAATTCACCATCCGGCGCGCGAACCCCAAAGGGGTGACGCCGATCAAGGCGCTGGAACGCTACAAGGATCGCAAGGCAGCGGACAAACGCGCCGATGCGGGGTTCATGAAAGCCTTGTGGGAGTATTTCGGCGAAGAAGAATTCGAACGCGGCAATCTGGACGCGGGACGGTTGTCCTGGCTGTTCGGACGCGAGGTTGTGCCGGCCGATCCGGATGATTTCGATCCGGCCTCCTATGAGGCCCGCCTGAAGATCGACGCGCGCCGCGCGATGGCCTCTTTCCCCGAAATTTTCGCGGAAGATGCTCCTGAGGACATGCCCGATTGGGACGAAATGTGGAACGGAGAGAACGACGAGTGATGCGCGGGTTTTTGCTTGGCATAACAGCATTTGCGCGAACTGCTGCCAGTTTTGGCGGACAGGGCGGCTGCGCTCTTGTGAAGATGCAGGCAAAATCCCATCCTCAAATCATGGCAAAGACGTCCAGCAACGTCGGAGCCTGTTCTGAAAACCGTTACCCTTCCCCTCTGGCGAGGTCTGTGCTTCCCCCGCACGGCCCTCGCCACTCTTTCTCCGGTCGGGGCGGTTTGCTGTTTCCGGCCTCCGGTGCTGGGCGTTGTTTCGCCGAGGCACTCCGTGTTTGCGAAATGTTCTTTGCTCAGGCGGTTGACTGGGCTAGAATCCACTCAGTCATAACCACATCAAGAGCAGAAAAATGCGCAAATCCATTCTTATTCTCGGCCTCGTCTCTTCCGCTGTCCTCGCGGGCTGCATGTCTACCGACGGTGAACGTGCCCTCGCAGGTGCCGCAGCAGGTGCAGTTGTCGCCGATGCGACCGACAACAACGCGCTCACAGGCGCGGCTATTGGCGCGCTCGCGGGCACCTATTGCGACGACGCAGGCATTTGTAACTGATCACTATGCTTTGACCGACGCGCAGGCGCGTCGGTTCGAGACCATACAAAAACGCTTCCCGGGCCAGCCCGTCCGGGGGGCTTTTTTTATGCTTGAAACGTTTTCGAAAGCCGCTGGCAGACAGCGGGCTGTGAAAGCGTCCACGACGATTGAGCGTTGTATGCGTTTCCGGTTCAAGTCGTGTTTCAACATGGACTGGAAACGCTTTGAAACCACTGGCCTGATCCGGGGATGGCCCGCCAAGACGCGGTCCCGGATGTGGCAGCTTTAGGAAAGGGAGAGGGACGGGAGATGTTCGACAAGATTTTGATTGCGAACCGTGGCGAGATTGCCTGCCGGGTGATGAAAACCGCCAAGAAAATGGGGATCAAGACGGTCGCCATTTATTCCGACGCGGACAAGAACGCGCTGCATGTTGAGATGGCGGACGAAGCCGTGCATATCGGTCCGTCGCCGGCCAACCAGTCCTATATTGTCATCGACAAGGTGATGGACGCGATCCGGCAGACCGGCGCGCAGGCGGTGCATCCGGGCTACGGGTTCCTGTCCGAGAACTCCAAATTCGCCGAGGCGCTCGCCGCCGAAGGTGTTGCTTTTGTCGGCCCGCCCACGGGTGCGATTGAGGCGATGGGCGACAAGATCACCTCCAAGAAACTGGCTCAAGAGGCCGGTGTCTCCACCGTTCCGGGGTATATGGGCCTGATCGAGGACGCGGATGAGGCCGTGAAGATTTCCAATGAAATCGGCTATCCGGTGATGATCAAGGCCTCCGCCGGTGGTGGTGGTAAGGGTATGCGGATTGCATGGAATGACGAGGAGGCCCGCGAAGGATTCCAGTCGTCCAAGAACGAGGCCGCAAGCTCCTTTGGCGACGACCGGATTTTTATCGAGAAATTCGTGACCCAGCCGCGCCACATCGAAATTCAGGTTCTGTGTGACTCCCACGGCAACGGCATCTACCTCAACGAGCGGGAATGTTCGATCCAGCGTCGCAACCAGAAGGTCATCGAAGAGGCGCCGAGCCCCTTCCTTGACGAAGCCACCCGCAAGGCGATGGGCGAGCAGGCCGTGGCACTGGCCAAGGCCGTGGATTACAGCTCTGCGGGCACGGTGGAATTCATCGTGGACGGAGATCGCAACTTCTACTTCCTTGAAATGAACACCCGTCTTCAGGTGGAACACCCTGTCACAGAGATGATCACCGGTATTGATCTGGTCGAACAGATGATCCGTATCGCCGATGGCGAGCCGCTCACGATCACGCAGGACGATGTGAAAATCAACGGCTGGGCGATGGAAAGCCGCCTCTATGCCGAAGACCCCTATCGCAATTTCCTGCCGTCAATCGGCCGGTTGAGCAAATATCGTCCGCCTGCGGAGATTGTCACCAAAACCAACATGGTGCGCAATGATACCGGCGTGTTCGAGGGCGGTGAGATCTCGATGTATTATGACCCGATGATTGCCAAGCTTTGCACATGGGGACCGGATCGGGCGACCGCGATTGAAAACATGCGCAATGCGCTCGACGCCTTCGAAGTGGAAGGCATCGGCCACAACCTGCCGTTCCTCTCGGCTGTCTATGACCACCCGAAATTTGTTTCGGGGAACATGACCACCGCTTTCATCGAAGAGGAATATCCCGACGGGTTCCAAGGGACCACGCTGCCCTATGAGGAACTGGAACGGATCGCGGCGGCGGCTGCGGCCATGTATCGGGTGACGGAGATCCGGCGCGCGCGTATTTCGGGCCGTATGGACAACCACGAGCGCATGGTGGGCGCGGATTGGGTCGTCCAGATCGGGGAGTATGATTTCCCGCTGACCATCGAAGCCGACAAAAATGGCTCCACCGTGCTGATCAACGACAAGAAACATCGTTGTGAAAGCACTTGGGTGCCGGGGCAGACTTTGGCGCTGATCGGCATGGAACACGGGACGCTGACGCTTAAGGTTGGCAAAATCCCCGGTGGTTTCCGCATCCGCAACCGTGGCGCGGACCTCAAGGTTTTCGTGCGCACGCCGCGCGCGGCGGAACTGTCGAAACACATGATCGAGAAACTGCCGCCGGACACGTCGAAAATGTTGCTCTGCCCGATGCCGGGCCTGATCGTCAAAGTCGATGTGGAAGAGGGCGACGAGGTGCAGGAAGGTCAGGCGCTTTGCACCGTCGAGGCGATGAAAATGGAAAACATCCTGCGCGCAGAACGCAAGGGCGTGGTGTCCAAGATCAACGCCGGTGCGGGCGACAGCCTTGCGGTTGATGAAGTGATTATGGAGTTTGAATAACTCTCATGCAGGCGCGGCGCGCATATCAGACAGGGGCGGGACATGCCCTTGTCTCGGGCGGTGAGGTCATAGCCTCGTCGCCTTGCCGCGCCTGTGTGTCGCTTTTGGCTCTGGCCCGTGTCAGGCACGCGGAGCCGCGCAGGGGGCGGATTTATCTATCCGCCAGCTCCTGCTGTCTGAGCGGGGTCTTGTCAATCGCACGGGTGATTTCGCGCACGTCCCACGGCACGGGCTTGCGGAACATCACGCGTCCGTCCTTGTCCACGATGACAAGCGCAAAGCCGCGAGGCCGTAGCGCCGTGCGGATCGGAGAACGCGCATCCGGATCGGTGTCGATGAGCACCACCACGTCGCGTTCCAGCAACGGGTCGGGGCGGTCTTCCAAAAGGGCGATCTGGTCACTGAAAGATGGGTCCAGAGGGCTGTCGGCAAAGATCACCAGCACGCGTGCGGCCCATTTGAACTCCGACAGTTCGGTCTCGCCCGCAGGCTGGATCAGCGGCACCGGCTCTTGTGGCGCTTCGGTGGCCTCCTGCGCAGAGGCAAAGGCGGCGGGCATGAGAAAAAGCGCAGTAAGTGCTGTGGCATAGAGATGTTTCATCGGTCCTCCCGGGGTGTATCCTATATAGGGCGGCGGGACGGCCAAACCAAGGATGATCGCACCCTTTTGGGAGATGCGAGTGAATGACGGAGAGGAGCCGGAGATGACGGACAGGAAAAAGTGGGAAGAACTGGCCACGAAAGAACTCAGGGGCAAGCCGCTTGAGTCGTTGCAGTGGGAGACTTTGGAGGGGATCAAGGTCAAGCCGCTCTATGCCGAAGACGACCTGCAGGACATGGCCCATCTCGGCAATACGCCCGGCACGGCGCCCTTCACCCGTGGCGTGAAAGCGACCATGTATGCGGGCCGCCCGTGGACCATTCGCCAATATGCGGGCTTCTCCACCGCTGAAGAATCCAACGCGTTTTACCGCAAGGCGCTGGATGCCGGCCAACAGGGGGTCTCCGTGGCCTTCGATCTGGCAACGCACCGCGGTTATGACTCGGATCACCCGCGCGTGGTGGGCGATGTGGGCAAGGCCGGTGTGGCGATTGACTCGGTCGAGGACATGAAAATCCTCTTTGACGGTATCCCGCTCGATAAGGTGTCCGTGTCGATGACCATGAACGGCGCGGTGATCCCGATCCTCGCCAGCTTCATTGTGACCGGTGAGGAGCAGGGCCATGACAAATCCGTGCTCGCTGGGACCATTCAGAATGACATTCTGAAAGAGTTCATGGTGCGCAACACCTATATCTATCCGCCCGAACCCTCGATGAAGATCATCGCGGACATCATAGAGTTTACCGCCAACGAGATGCCGAAATTCAACTCCATCTCGATTTCCGGCTACCACATGCAGGAAGCGGGCGCGAACCTTGTACAGGAGCTGGCCTTCACGCTGGCCGATGGGCGCGAATATGTGCGTACCGCGATCAACGCCGGTATGGATGTCGATAAATTCGCCGGACGCCTGTCGTTCTTCTTCGCCATTGGCATGAATTTCTTCATGGAGGCGGCAAAGCTGCGGGCGGCGCGGTATCTGTGGAACCGCGTGATGGAGGAGTTCGAACCCAAGCTCGAAAAATCCAAAATGCTGCGGACCCACTGTCAGACCTCGGGCGTATCGCTGCAAGAGCAAGACCCCTATAACAACGTGATCCGCACGGCCTACGAGGCCATGTCGGCGGCGCTCGGCGGCACGCAAAGCCTGCACACCAACGCGCTCGACGAGGCCATCGCGCTTCCGACCGAGTTCTCCGCACGTATTGCCCGCAACACTCAGTTGATCTTGCAAGAAGAGACCGGCATCACCAATGTCGTCGATCCGCTGGCTGGGTCTTACTATGTCGAAAGCCTGACCAAGGAACTGGCGGACAAGGCTTGGGCCCTGATGGAAGAGATCGAGGACATGGGCGGCATGACCAAAGCGGTCAATTCCGGCATGCCGAAGCTGCGCATCGAGGAAACAGCAGCCAAGCGTCAAGCGCAGATCGACCGTGGCGAAGAGGTGATCGTCGGCGTCAACAAATACCGCAAGGACAACGAAGACCCGATCGACATTCTCGACGTGGACAACGTGGCCGTGCGCAAGAGCCAGATTGCCCGTCTCGAAAAGATCAAAGCCACCCGCGACACCGCCAAGGTCGAAGAGACCCTTGGCGCGTTGGAAGCGGCGGCGAAATCCGGCGAGGGCAACCTCCTCGCACTGGCGGTCGAAGCCGCCCGTGCCCGTGCAACCGTGGGAGAGATTTCAATGGCGATGGAGAAAGCATTCGGACGTCACCGCGCCGAAGTGAAAACCCTCGCGGGCGTCTATGGGGCGGCCTATGAGGGGGACGAGGGCTTTGCCCAGATCCAGAAGGATGTCGAAACCTTCGCAGAGAAAGAAGGCCGTCGCCCGCGGATGCTTGTGGTCAAGATGGGGCAGGACGGGCACGACCGCGGTGCGAAAGTGATCGCCACGGCCTTTGCCGATATCGGCTTTGACGTGGACGTTGGTCCGCTGTTCCAGACGCCAGAAGAGGCCGCACAGGACGCCATCGACAACGATGTGCATATCGTCGGCATCTCGTCTCAGGCCGCCGGTCACAAGACGCTTGCGCCGAAGCTGATCGAAGCGCTGAAAGAGCAGGGTGCCGAGGACATTATCGTGATCTGTGGTGGTGTGATCCCGCAGCAGGACTACGAATTCCTCTATAACGCAGGGGTGAAGGCGATCTTCGGGCCGGGAACCAATATTCCGGCAGCGGCGCGTCAGATTCTTGATCTGATCTCGACCGAGTAAGTTTCGTAGCTCACAACACGCCATGAAAAAGGGCCGGGGGAATGATCCTCCGGCCCTTTTGCTGTGTCTCTGGAAAGATGTTACTGCGCAGGCTATTGCACCTCTGCGGCGGTGATCTCTGCGTCTTCGACCTTGTCTTCCTTGCTGTTCTCGGAAGGGGCCAGCCGCAGCACGGTGAAACCGATGATTGCGGAGATCACGGAACCTGACAAAACGCCGATCCGCACTTCGTTCATGTAGAACGCATCTTCAAAGGATAGCCCGCCGATAAAGAGCGACATGGTGAACCCGATCCCCGCAAGGGCCGCGACGCCATAGATGTGCAGCCATGTGGCCCCGAAAGGCTTTCTGGCGATGCCGAGTTTGACCAGCGCCCATGTCATGCCGAAGACGCCGATCTGTTTACCCGCGATCAGGCCCAAAGCGATACCCAAAGGCAGCGGGGAGAACACATCGGACAGTGTCACGCCGGAGAGCACAACGCCCGCATTGGCGAAGGCGAAGATCGGCACGATCAGGAAGAACACATAGGGCGAGAGGGCATGCTCCAACGAGTGCAGCGGCGACTTGCCCCATTTGTCCTTGATCGGAATGAAGAAGGCCGTAATTACACCCGCGAGCGTCGCATGAACACCGGATTTCAGCACCAGAACCCAAAGCACCGCACCCAAAAGAATGATCGGCGCGATCCGGTGGATGCCGGAGCGGTTGAGGTAGAACATGATCGCCAGCGGGATGAGCGCGAGGAAAAGGTAATCCAGATGCAGTTCTGCCGTGTAGAAAAACGCGATGATCAGGATGGCACCCAAATCGTCGAGGATCGCCAGTGTCAGCAAAAAGACCTTGAGCGAGGACGGCACCCGATCTCCCACCAGCGCCAGAATCCCGAGCGCAAAGGCAATGTCGGTGGCCGCCGGAATAGCCCAACCGCTATGAGTCTCGGGCGAGGAAAGGTTGAGTGCGAAATAGACGAGGGCAGGCATCAACATCCCCCCGACGGCCGCCATGCCCGGCAAGACCACATCACGGGGGTTCTTGAGCTTGCCCTCCATCAATTCGTGTTTGAGTTCCAGCCCCACCAGCAAGAAAAACACAGCCATCAATCCGTCATTGATCCAGAGAATCAAAGGTTTGGAGAGGCCGTTTTCACCAAGCTGCACGGTGAAATAGGATGATAGGGCACCGTCATAATAGGGGTGAAGCGAGGAGTTGGCCACGATCATGGCCGCGACAGCTGCGACCATGAGCACGATGCCGCCGGAAATCTCACTGTCGAAAAACTGTTCCAATTTGCGGAGGAGCATTGTCTTTTTCTGTTCTTTCCTGAAAGTTGATTTAAAAGTGCGCCATATATAGATGGGGCCGACCTCCAAGGTTTCAATAAGGACACGATGAATGACCTATCAGATTGATCATTTGGTGATTTCCGCCGGTGATCTCGAACAGGGACGTGACTGGGCGGAAACGCTTTTGGGCGTCGAATTCGGCCCGCGCGGGGAGCATCAGGACATGGGGACGGAAAACCGTCTCGTGGCGATGACTCGGCCGGACGGGGAAAAGGCCTATCTCGAAGTGATCGCCCCTGATCCGAAGGCACAAAGACCGGATTTTCCGCGATGGTTCGATCTGGACAACTTTGGCGGACCGCCGAAACTGACGAACTGGGTCGTCTCCTGTCCTGATCTGGAAGAGGCATGGGAGCTGGCCCCTGCCAATGTCGGCCGGATCATGTCGTTTCAAAGGGGCGATTATGCGTGGCGGATGATCGTGCCGGAAACAGGCATCCTACCTTTTGACAATTGCTTCCCTGCGTTGATTGAGTGGCACTCGGCGCACCCTGTGCCCAAGCTGCCCGATCCGGGGCTGAGGTTCCGCAGGCTCAAGATTGCCCACCCTGATGCCGAAGGGCTGCGTGCGGTGCTTGCACCTTTTGTCTCGGCCATGGAAAATGTTCGAATCGTACAAGCTCAGACACCGGCAATGACCGCTGAAATCGGAACTGACTCCGGGGAGATATGGATCGCATGACAGAGAAACCCTTCCTACGCGAGGCCGTGGCCACAGATGCCGCTGCGCTCAAAGCCATTATGGCCCCTGTGATCGCAGGCTCGACAGCCTCGTTTTCCTCCGAAGAACGTGATGAGACTGCATGGGCGGCGATGGTCGAGGACCGTCTGGCGCGAGGCCGTGCATTCTATGTCGCCGAGCTTGCCGGCGAGGTGGTGGGATATGCCACCTATGACCAGTTTCGCCCCGGCAACAACGGTTACCGGTTCACGATGGAACATTCCGTCTATCTCAAGGACACGGCCCAAGGCTACGGGCTTGGCCGGACGTTGATGCTCACGGTCGAACAACATGCGCGCGAGGCGGGGCATCACTCGATGATCGCTGCGGTGGATGCCGACAATGCGGGCTCCATCGCCTTTCACAAGGCTCTGGGCTATGAGGAGGCAGGGCGCATTCCGCAGGCGGGTTTCAAATTCGACCGCTGGCTGGACGTGTTGTTTTTGCAGAAATTCCTGTGAGTTCACAGTTTTGTCGCGGGACTTGAGCGGGCACAAAGTGTAAGCTCGCCTCATGTCGATTTGGTCTAAAATATTAGACGCGCTCAAGGCGCTCAGAGCAGGGGAAAGCCTGTCAAAAGTGTTTGAGCAGTTTCGCTCGGACCCTGAACGGCGCGTGGGCTTTGCCATCGCTGTGATCGCGTTAGGGGCGAAAATGGCCAAAGCCGACGGGCTTGTGACCCGCTCCGAGGTCACGGCCTTCCGCGAGGTGTTCCATATCGCGCCCGAGGACGAAGCCGCCGCCGCCCGCGTTTTCAACCTTGCGCGTCAAGATGTGGCGGGCTTTGAGGATTACGCCAAAAGCGTGAAAAAGATGTATGGCGCGAATTGTCAGCCGCTTATGGATATCATGGATGGTTTGTTCCATATCGCGATGGCCGACGGGACGTATCACCCCGCAGAGGATGCGTTCTTGACCCGTGTGGCCGAGATTTTCGACGTGAACGAACGCGCTTTTCGGGCGATGCGGGCGCGCTATGTGCCTGATGCGCAGCGTGACCCCTATGATGTTTTGGGCGTCGATCCCACCGCCCCCTTGGCCGAGATCCGGTCGGCTTATCATGCTTTGGTCCGCGAAACCCATCCCGACCGGATGATCGCTCGCGGCGTTCCTGAAGAGGCGATACAGCTTGCATCCGACCGGTTGGTGGAAATCAACGCGGCGTGGGAAGAAATCACCGGAGACCGCGCGGCGTGATCCGGATTGCGACCTATAACGTCGAATGGTTCGACAGTCTGTTTGACAATCAAGGCCGCCCGCTGGCTGATGACCGATGGTCCGCCCGCCACAATATCACTCGCGAGATGCAGCTTAATGCGCTCGGCATCGTGTTCAATGCGCTGGATGCCGATGCGATTATGGTGATCGAGGCGCCTGACACCAGCCGCAGACGCGACACTGTGCGCGCGTTGGAGCAATTTGCGGATTGGGCCGGGTTGCGGGCGATGGCTGTGGAGATGGGATATGTCAACGAGACGCAACAGGAAATTGCGCTCATGTATGACCCGCTTGTGTTGCGTGCGCAGCATGATCCTATGGGGACGGCTGCCGGTTTGGCAGAAGAGGGCGAGCCGCCTGCGTTCAACTCGGTATATCGGCTGGACCTCGACACGGATCGCGACCGCGAGAAAGTCCGGTTTTCCAAGCCTCCACTGGAACTTTCGCTGGAGCTTCGCGAAACGGGCTTTGCCTTTCGCATGATCGGGGTGCATGTGAAGTCGAAAGCGCCTCACGGGGCGCGCAACCGCGATGATGTGATCCGCATTTCTATCGAGAACCGGCGCAAGCAACTGGCGCAATGTATCTGGCTGCGTGAGCGGGTTGAGCAGCATTTGCACGCGGGTGAGCCGTTGATCGTGCTGGGTGACTTTAACGACGGGCCGGGGCTTGATGAATATGAAAAGCTGTTCGGCCGGTCTGGCGTCGAGATCGTCATGGGGCGCGAAGATCCGGATGTGCCACCCGAAATGCGGCTCTGTGATCCTCATGCGACCGAAGCCCTGTCGCGGCGCGGCAATCAGGGGCTTACCTCGGCGCGTTTCTATATCGAGCATGAAAAGCGTTATCTCTCGGCACTTCTGGACTATGTGATGGTGTCACAAAGCCTGACACCAAACGCCAAATGGCGCATCTGGCATCCGTTTGATGACCCGGTCTGCTTTAATACGCCGGAACTGCAACGTGCGCTCATTGCGGCATCGGACCACTTTCCGGTGACGGTTGATCTGGACCTGCCTGCGAAAGGAGAGGGGTGAAATTTCCGGCCGCAGCGCGTATATATGGGCCATGAAACATCTTGCTCTGATCCCCGTGCTGTTTTGTGCGACTCCTCTTTGGGCGGAGGCCGCGCCGGAAATCTCACCTGATACCGCACGGCCGGAGGTGGAAGACGGCTGGTCCTTGCTGCGCGAGGGATCAAGGCTGTTGCTGGAGCAATTGTTCGATGAGCTGGCCCCCGCGCTCGAAGACCTTGAGGGATTTGTAGGCGACCTGAATGCCTATGAGGCGCCGGTGATCCTGCCCAATGGCGATATCCTGATCCGTCGCAAGCCCGAGCCACCACAAGAGACCACGCCCGATGGGTCGGACGGGGCGATTGATTTGTAGCGATTAACCTTTGAGGTGGCGCACTTCGGTTTTTGCGCCGAGACTATTGGCCAAAGACTGGAACCGCGCTTTTGTGACCTCGCCGAACAGGTCTTCGGCTTCGGGGCGCAGGGTCAGGACGAGTTCTTTTTTCTTCGGATAATAGGTCAGTTTCGCCATATTCGTCGGCACATCCACGGCAAACATCGCGCCGAACCGCATGGCTTTGCCCAGAACTTCGGCGTCGCGGATTTCCTTGTCCGACAGCATGTCGATCAGGTCGGCAAAGGGTGTGTTATCGCGGGAGTTTTTGTAGCGATGCAAAAGCGCAAGGCCGAGGAAAATTCGCTCCTTATGGTTCAGTCCACCCAGATTGGCGCGCGTGGCATTGTCGAAACAGACCTCAGCGCGATAGTCGGGATGGGCCCGCCATGTCACGTCATGCAGAAGACAGGCTGCACGGATGAGCCGCATTTTCTCATATTGGCGTGCGCGGAACATCGGCTCGATGAAGGCATGCAACTGTTTACCAAAGCCCGGAATGCGCGCGTCTTTCATTTCCGAGAAGCGGCAGGCCTCGATCAACGGGTCTCTCTCGCGCACCGTTTGCGGCATTTGCTCATACAAAAGCCCCTCGCGGATGCCATAGGAAGAGACGCAAATCTCTTTTGGATGAAAGGTGCGCACCAGTTGGCGCAGCACTTCGGAGGCAATCGGGACCAGCGCCATGCGTGTCGAGGACGTCCCCGTTTTTGCCCGCAGTTTCCCCATATCGCTATTGCGGATGAACTTGATCGTGTCGGTCACGGACCGGCTCGACATCCGGTATTCATGCAGCACATGCAGGGGATAGTTGCGTCGCTCCATATCGATCCGCGCAATTGCTCGCCATGAGCCGCCGACAAGGTAAATGCGCGGGTGATCCGTGCCCATGGTCTCGGCGAGGTCTTTCATGATCGGCGCGATATGGTCCTTGATCCCCTTGCGCCCGCCTTTCAGCCCCTGAAGTTTCAGAGGCCCCAAGGGAGAGGTGACGCGTTTGCCCACTTCGCCGTGCGACACGACCGCCAATTCCATCGAAGACCCGCCAATGTCGCAGACAAGCCCGCTTGCCTCCGGCCAGCCCAGCAAAACCCCTTGCGCCGAAAGCCGCGCCTCTTCTTCGCCATCAATAACCCAAAGGCTGAGGCCAGTCTCCCGTTCAATCTCTTCGCGAAACGCCGGCCCGTCCTGCGCTTCGCGCACCGCCGCAGTTGCCACAGCAGTCAAAGGGGGGATCCCCATGCCTTGTGCAAGTTTCTGAAACCGCCGGATCGCAGACAGGGCACGTTTTTTGCCCTCGGGGTTGAGCCGTCCGGTTTCCCGCAGACCCGCGCCCAGACCGCACATGATCTTTTCGTTGTAGAAATAAGCTGGGCTTCTCGCCGCGCCATCGAAGACGACAAGACGGACAGAGTTTGACCCTACATCGACCACGCCCACGCGCGACAAGGCACGGGCCTCTTCGTCGAGAAACAGCGGGCGGCCGAACACGCCCCAATCCGGTTGTCCCGTCGCGGTTTGCGCAAGTTCGGTCATGTCGATGTTCTTCCCTTAGAGCGTTTACTGCTGAAGCTGTTTCGGGTTTGGCGAAAACCCATCCCAAACTGCATGGCTGCCGCTGTCTTTCTCACAAGTGAGCGCCTCACAGTTTCGGGAAACGCTTCGGGTTCGGGGTGACAGTGCCAAATGGCTCTGGCTTCGTCAATTGCATGGAGCGCTATGTGTCAGAATGGGGTTTCTTTGCCTCAGTCTTCCGGCGGGAACAGGCCTTGGGCAAGGCTGCGGGAAATCGGTTTGCCCGCACGCAGGGCTTCGCGGTCAAGTGCATCGACGAGGTCGCGCGCGGAGGCGGCGGAGCGCTCCATGCGTTTGACAAGCCACGGAATAAGGGCGACGGGGACTTTGATCTGGCGGTCTTCGAATTGTTTGACGAGCATGGCGGTGAGCAGCATGTCATCAGGCGGGTCGATGCGGGTCACGGTCGTGCCCTGCATGCGAGAGGCCAGATCGGGCAGGGTCAGGGACCAGTGATTGGGCGGTGTCTCTGCGGTGATCAGAAGACGACCACCTTCGGCAAGGGTGAGGTTGTGCAAATGGAAGAGCGCGTTTTCCGCCTCGCGGGAATTGGCGAGCTCAGGTAGGCCGTCGACATCTTCGACGACGACAAACCGGCGCGCGGCCAGTTCCGGAATATTTGCCGATGTGAGGTCTGCTGCAGGCAGGATTTCTGCGTTGTGTTCGGCGGCAAACACATGCGCCATATGCGTTTTCCCTGCCCCGGAAGGGCCGACGAGCACCAGCTTTCCGGAGGGCCATGTGTCGACTGCATCAAGTGTTGCCAGCGCGACGGCATTTGAGGGCGAGACGAAAAAAGCGTCACGCCCCAGCACTTGGCGGGTGGGAAGGTCAAGGATGAGCTGTTCGGACATAGGTCAGCTTTCAGGGGTGTCCTGCGAGTGGGACGTGTCAGCGCTCTGTCCGCGATAGAGGAGGCTGTCACGATATTGTTCAAGGCCGAACCGGACGAGGACGCCGAGGGCTGCGGTGATCGGGACGGCGACGAGCATGCCGACAAAGCCGAATGTGGAGCCGAAGGCCGACAGCGCAAAGATCAGCCAGACCGGATGCAACCCGATGGAGGAGCCGACAAGATTAGGGGTCAGGATGTTGCCCTCGAAAAACTGACCGATGGCAAAAATGCCGACGACGGCTGCGATCCACTGCCATTCGCCCCAGAACTGGAAAAGCGCTAGCCCGATTGATAGCGTGCCACCAACGATGGCGCCCACATACGGAATGAAGGTTAACGCGCCGGCGATGGCACCTGCTACGAGGCCGAATTTGAGGCCGACGAGCATGAGACCGGCGGCATAAAACGTGCCGAGGATGAGGCAGACCGTCCCTTGGCCACGGATGAAGGACGCCAGTGTTCGGTCAATGTCCGAAGACAGGCGGCGAATGACTGGCGCGTGGTCGCGCGGCAGCAATGCGTCAATGCGGGCCACCATGCGATCCCAGTCCATCAACAGGTAGAAGGTGATGACAGGGACGAGCACCAGAAGCATCACGACGTTGAACAGGCTCATGGCGGAGGCAATAGCACCGGAAAGCAATTCACCGCCTTTGGACTGAATGGTCTCGCCGATTTGTGCGAGTGTCTGGCGAAGCTGGCTGCCTTCATCAAGCAGGACCGGAAATTTTGCCATCAGGAAGGTTTGCAGGTTATCGATCAACTCCGGCGCAATATTGACCAGTTCTGTGGCTTGTTTGACCAGTGTCGGAAGGACAAGCAAGGCAATCACAACGAAGAGAATGGCCGCAACAATCGTGATCACAACGGTTGCCGCGACACGGTTCAAGCCCCAACTCTCAAGCCTGTCGGCCACAGGATCGAGCATATAAGCGACTGCCATGCTAAGGACAAAGGGCAGAATGATATCGCCCAGAAACCACAAAAGCGCAAAGAAGACCGCAGCAGCGATCCCCCAGTATTTCATCTGATCGCGGACCGGTAATGCCATATCGCCCTTTCGCCTTTGTCCCCATATCGCCTGTCACGATATGGGTTTCAAGGGGAAGTGTTGTCTTCTGTGCCAGAAGGGGCGGTTTCTCTGTGTCGCTACCCTGCCGCTGAAAAACTTTGGTCGTATCCGTCCTGTTCCTCAGACGTTTCAGGCGGGGTTGTGACAAAGGTCTGAACCATCTCGCTTAATGCGCGCGCGCCCTCGGACAGAAGCTTGTTGGCGGCGGTGGTCTGTTCGAACATGGCTGCATTTTGTTGGGTGACGCTTTCGAGTTCCGAGATGGAGTGGTTCACATTGGAGAGGTTCTGCGACTGGTCGCGTGTGGCTTCTGCGGAGGATTGCAGGCGCCGCGTAATTTTGTCGACAGAGGCCTTAATGCCACTCAATGCATCTCCGGTCCGTTTGACGAGATCGACACCGTCCTGTACCTGTTGGTTGGAGCGTGCAATAAGCTGATTGATTTCCCGAGCGGCATCCGAGGAGCGTTGCGCCAGAGCGCGCACCTCGGAAGCAACGACAGCGAAACCACGTCCGGCATCTCCCGCACGGGCGGCCTCGACGCCGGCATTGAGGGCTAGAAGGTTGGTCTGGAACGCGATGTCATCAATCACGGAGGTGATTTTGTTGATCTCATGTGAGCTGTTTTCCAGACCGCTCATGGCATCAACGGCCTGTTCCATGATGACAGAGCTGTCCGCGGCTTCTTTGGAGGTGGCCTCCGCAAGCGTTTGCGCGTCGGAGGATTCGGAGGCGACGGAATGAAGCGCCTTTGTCAGATCCTCTACGGCATGGGCAATTTCAGTCAATGTGGCGGCCTGACGTTCTGTTCGGGCGGAAAGGTCATTCGCGGAAGTGGAGATTTCGCGCGACTGGGTTTGAATGTCGCAGGAATGTTCGCGCACATCATGGATGGCCGCCGCCAACTTTTCGGTGGCGCTGTTGAAACTGTCTTTCAGGCCGGCATAGGCAGGGTCGAGGGCCTCGGTGATCCGTGTGCTCAAATCCCCCGATGACAATTGGTCGAGATGAAGCTCGAAGACCGTGAGGAGGTGTTGCAACGCCTGATCATGCTTTTCCCGGGCCTGATCGTTTTGTGCCTGAAGCTTTTCGCGCTCCTGTCGGGCAAGTTCGTTTTCATGCAGGGCCTCTTCGGCAGCGCGACCGGCAGCTTCGGCTTGTGCGGAGGATTTGCGGGCCTGTGCCAATGCTTCTTCGGCGCGTTGTTTTTCCTGCTGCGCAGAGGCCATAGCTGCTTTGGCCTCGTCGGCGGCTTGCAGGGCTTCTTCCGTCTTGCGGGCGGTCAACTCGCTGCCTTGCCAGCGTTTCAGGATCATATAGAAAAGCGCGCTGGATTCGAGCACGACGATGACAGCATGGAATGTGGTGCGCTCGATGTTGAACCAGAGATCGGTCGAAGGATAAACGAGCGCGGGCATTGCAAATGTCAGGACAAGGTGATGCACGGCAATGGTGCCTGCCGAGATGATAAGGGCGCGCAGGCTTGTCATCAGGCTGATCATGGCGAGCACGGCAAAATATAACATGTGACTGTCGATTTGCAGCGGATTGCCGATCAAGGCCGCATTGCATGTGATGGCGGTACCTACCATGGCTTGAGCGGTCAGAATATGTGCGGCACTTGGCTTTAACCGGGGCGCGATGAGGCCGAGTGCGGCGAATAGGCCGCCCCCGATCAGTGCGGTGGTGAGGTCGCCTTGTGCGATGGCAATCATGGCAATCATGGCAAGGCTGAAGCCAACATTTGCTTTTGACAGAATGCCTGTGGCTTCGTTTTGAATGGTGGAAAGTTCTTGAGAAGGGTTAGACATTTTCAATTCCGCAAAGCTGAGCAATTTTTGAACCATCAAGGACGAACCATGCGCCCGCGTGGGAAAGTGCGATAAGGTCGGCCTCCGATCGCGTATCGACCAAAGTGCCGAAGGGGGCGCGAAGCGGGCCGATCCGTGTGAGGCCGACCTGCGCCAATATTTGATCCGCATCTTGCCATGGTGGAATGATTGCGAGTGTCGGCGTCTCGCCACGGACAGGGCCGCTGACCACTGTGATAAGTGTCAGGCCAAAGGCGAGGACCGTCGCTATGACAGAAAATATATGCTGCATTCGGATGTCGACCTTGCGTTGACGAGGCTTGTGATGGCTCCTTCCTAGCGATAATTCCTTTAAGTTCGCTTAATCGGCCGAAGAAGTTGCAGATCGGGGGCGGGTTCTCTTGTCTGACCCACAGGGATCGCTTAGACCGATGCAAACACTGATCATTCGAGGGCTTCCCGCATGCGTTTGTCGCGTTATTTTCTTCCGGTTTTGAAAGAGACCCCGTCCGAGGCACAGATTGCGTCGCACCGTCTGATGCTGCGGGCTGGTATGATCCGCCAGCAGTCTGCGGGGATCTACTCGTGGTTGCCGCTGGGCTATAAAGTTCTCAAGAATATCGAGAATATCGTTCACGAGGAGCAGCAGCGTGCGGGCCATATTCCGCTTTTGATGCCGACGTTGCAATCAGCCGACCTCTGGCGCGAAAGCGGGCGGTATGATGATTATGGCGAAGAGATGCTGCGCATCACGGACCGTCACGGGCGCGATATGCTTTATGGGCCGACGAACGAGGAGATGATCACCGACATCTTCCGCTCTTATGTCAAATCTTACAAAGATTTGCCGCTGACGCTCTATCATATCCAGTGGAAGTTCCGCGACGAGATCCGCCCCCGTTTCGGTGTGATGCGTGGCCGTGAATTCTACATGAAGGATGGCTACAACTTCGATCTGACGAAAGAAGACGCGCTGCACGCCTACAACCGCCACCTTGTCTCCTATCTGCGCACCTATGAGCGGATGGGGCTTCAGGCGATCCCGATGCGTGCCGATGGCGGGCCGATTGGCGGGGATTACACCCATGAGTTCCTTGTGCTGGCCGACACGGGTGAATCCGAAGTCTTCTACGACAGCGAGATCACTGATCTGAAATTTGGCGACCGCGAGATTGATTACGATAATGTGGAGCAATGTCAGGCGGTGCTTGAAGAGTTCACCTCGCGCTATGCCCGCACGGATGAAACCCATGACGAAGCGGTTTTCGCCGAAGTTCCCGAGGAACGCCGCCGTAGTGCGCGCGGGATCGAGGTGGGCCAGATCTTCTACTTCGGCACGAAATATTCCGAAGCTATGGGGGCAACGGTGCAGGGGCCGGATGGCAAGCCGACGCCTGTGCATATGGGCTCGCACGGCATCGGGGTCTCGCGTCTTCTGGGAGCGATCATCGAGGCATCGCATGACGATAAAGGCATCATCTGGCCGGAAGGTGTGACGCCGTTCCACGTAGGAATCGTCAACCTGAAACAAGGGGACGAGGAAGCCGATGCCGCCTGTGAGGCGCTCTATAAATCCTTTGAGGCACTTGGGCTTGAGCCGCTTTATGACGACCGCAAGGAACGCGCCGGGGGCAAGTTTGCGACGATGGACCTGATCGGTCTGCCGTGGCGCATTACTGTTGGTCCGCGCGGGCTCAAAAACGGTGTGGTCGAAGTCACATCGCGCCGCACCGGTGAAAGCGAAGAAATGACGCCGGAACTGGCCGTCGAGAAAATCGCGAAAATCTACGCGGATTTGTAAGTTCGGTTTTCGCGACCAACCAGATCGGCAAGAAGTCGCGACAATTCAAATATGCGGGGGCGGGGTGTTTGTATCCCGCCCCCGAATCCTTTTAGCCTCTTGAACAAAGAAATCCGCACAAGACGGAAAAGAGGCAGATATGTTGAGAGCACTTGCCCTTACAGGCGGCCTGTTGGGGGCTGCCGTTGTTTCCCAGTTTCCAGAGTTTACCCAGCAATACACACAACGCCTCGGCGGTCAGGTTGAAGCACTGGAAACAGTGCTTGCCGATTTCGATGCGTCCGCGCAAAAGGCGGAGATGACCCGTGAAGAGGCGCTGGCCTCTATGGGGGGATCGGTGTTTCTTGAGAATCGCAGGCGCGACATGCGCGACACCATCGAACGGCATGCGCGGCTTTCCGACGATCTCGCTGCCTTGCAGGATGCCTCGCCTCTGGAGCGCCTGACCATGCCTCATCGCGTCACGGATACTGCTTTGGCACGGGCGACTTACGAGGAGTTCCGTCCCGCCCTTCCGCTGTCGGTTGAGGGTGCGATTTCGGCGCTGGCGGGCTATCTGGGTGGATGGCTGGCGGTCTCCGCGCTTCTGGCACTTCTGGCGTGGCCCTTCAAACGGCGCAAGTCCAAGTCGGGCCTCACGTTTTAATCCGCAATCCTCACGCCTCTTTCAACAGGGGAGACCGGTGGCGGTGCTTGACCTTTTGTGCGGCAAAGGGTTTTGTCTGGCAAACCTGTGAGGAGCTCCCCGTGGACGCGGCCAAAACGACCAAGCCCTTTTCCCGCTTCGAGTGGAAAATCGCCTTTGCCTATCTGCGCGCGCGCCGCGAAGAGGGCGGCGTGTCAGTCATGACATGGATTTCCCTGATCGGGATTACGCTGGCAGTCGCGGCGCTGATTATCACTCTGGCCGTGCGCACGGGGTTTCGCAGTGAATTTGTCGATACGATCCTCGGATCCAATGCGCATGTGACGGTGTATTCCTCGATCTATGTCACCGAGGAGGGCACCACGTCGCGCAAGATTGCGGACTATGACGATTGGGCCGAGAAATTGCGGGCCGTGCCCGGAGTGACGCGGGCGGCGCCCTTGGTGCGCGGGCAGGTCATGGCAAGCTCTCGGGGCACCAATGCGGGGGTCGAAGTCTATGGTATCGCGCCGGAAGACCTAATGACCATTCCGCGTGTGGCGATCTCGCCGGATCAGCATTGGGGCGACGTGACACGGTTTTCCGAAGGCATCGCCATTGGCTCCGGCGTGGCGCGGGACTTGGGTGTGACCGTGGGGGACAAGATCAAGATTATCTCTCCCGACGGTGCCAAAACCGCATTCGGCACAAGCCCGCGCGTGTCGTCTTTCGAGGTCGTCTATGTCTTTTCTGCGGGTCGCTATGACATCGATAAAACAAGGGCTTATCTGCCATTTTCAGAGGCGCAGACCTTTTTCAACCGCGCGGGAACAGCCGATGAGATCGAGGTCATGGTCGAGCATCCCGAAGCGGTGGACGATATGGCCATCCCGCTTTTGCAAGCGGTGGGTGAGCGCGGCATGATCTGGACGTGGCGGGATGCGTCCGGTTCGTTCCTTCGGGCCCTCGACATCGAGGACAATGTGATGTTTGTCATCCTGTCGGTACTGGTCCTGATCGCGGCCATGAACATCGTCTCCGGCCTTATTATGTTGGTCAAAAACAAGGGTCGTGACATCGGCATCCTGCGCACCATCGGCCTCACCGAAGGCTCCATCCTGCGGGTGTTTTTCATCTGTGGTGCGATCACCGGCGTGTTGGGCACGCTCTTTGGCGTGATCCTCGGAGCCTTGTTTGCGACCTATATCGATCAGGTGCTGAGCTTTGTGAACTGGCTCAACGGTGGCGGGGCGTGGGATCCGTCGATCCGGGGCATCTATGAACTGCCTGCCGAACTGCGCGGGGTTGATATTCTCAAGGCCGTGTCGCTCTCGCTGGGGCTCTCTTTTATTGTGACGATTTTTCCGGCGCGGCGTGCGGCGCGGATGAACCCTGTGGAGGCGCTGCGCTATGAGTGAGATGTTGTCCCTGTCGGGCGTCACCAAGACCTATAACGCCGGAAAACCTAACGAAGTTGAAGTGCTTCGCGGTGTCGATCTGACTGTTTCAAAAGGAGAAATTGTCGGGCTGATCGCGCCTTCGGGCGCGGGGAAATCCACGCTTTTGCACATCGCGGGTTTGCTGGACCTGCCCGATGGCGGGACCGTGCAAATCGCGGGACAGGATATGACGGGCCTCGGTGACAGACCGCGCACGGCCATGCGGCGTGCGGGAGTCGGTTTTATCTATCAATTCCATCACCTTCTGCCGGAATTCACCGCGCTTGATAACGTGGTTCTGCCCCAGCTTGCCAATGCTGTGCCCGAGGCGGAGGCCGCCGAGAGAGCATTGAATTTGCTAAATAAAGTCGGCGTCGGGAAGCGTGCGCAGCACCGGCCTTCGGCGCTGTCGGGGGGCGAACAGCAGCGGGTGGCTTTTTGCCGTGCTCTGGCGAATCGTCCGGGGCTTTTGCTGGCGGATGAGCCTACGGGGAACCTTGATCCGGAAACCTCGGCACTGGTGTTCGACGTGCTGATGGGGCTGGTGCGCGACGAGGGGCTTTCGGCGCTAATTGCCACGCATAACCTTGAACTGGCGGCGAAAATGGACCGTGTCGTGCGGCTGGATCAAGGGCGCGTCGTCGCGGTCTGAAACAGGCCATATCCGCTGTCGGCAAAGTGTCGGACACCTGTCGGACATCTGTCTGGCACTCGATCATCTGTCTGAAGCCTGTGTCAGGCACGATCAACGCCAATGCACACCAACAGACCGTGCGGACCTGCCCACCTTCAGGGCGGACAGGCCGTGAGGCGCGGCTTATTTATGCGCAGCGCCCACAAGCAAACCGACCGCAGCGACGGCCAAGACGGCTTCCAAAAGACCATTGCCGCGCGGCTGGGGGGCGGCCACAGGCGCGGCAGGCACCGCCGGAGCCGCAGGGGCGACGACCACGGGCGTCGGAGCGGGCGCTGGCACCACGGGGCCGCGTGCGAAAGCCGGCGTGGCCAAGACAAGAGCGATGCAGCCAGCAAGAGTGGAACGGGTGGTCAGTTTCGATCTGTGCATGATTGCCTCCTGTTACGATCATGGAATTAGCACGGCGCAGTGGTGTGTTTCCGTCGCATGGGGGAGGCGGGACAGCATCCTTTGGCAGATATTTGCCGAGCGTGACGCTGTCCCGAAGGCTTCCCCAATGAATCAGGGCGCGCCTGCGTAGTGTTTGCAGATTATTTGGGCAATTTGGCGGAGGTCGTCGTCGTGGTCTGGTTCGCTGTGACCTGAGGCGTATGCAGAGGATCATCCGACTCCGCCAGTGCCGGAGAGGCCATCAGTGCGGCGATGGTGAGAGCGAGTGATTTGAAGAAATTCTGCATGGTTCTGTCTCCCTTTTGTGCGTTTGGTTTGGATAAAAGCACAAGGCCCCGCCACAACAAGCCCGCGCACGGGGATGTGTTCGGGGGTGACAGGGCCGTGATGGGGAGGCCTGATTGGGGCGTGATGTGGGGCGTGATCGCAGGTCAGTCGTCCGAGGTTTCGGACTCGGGGGATGCGCGGAAAAAGGCGGCGTAACCGCTTGCGATCAGGGCGAGACCCGTGATGATGACAGGCACGACGATCACGTTGAAATCCTCGTCACTCAATTCCCAAGGCATCCGCAGCGGACAGTTGGTGCTGCCCGTCGGGGAGAAGCCACAGGCATAGCCTTGTATACCGACATACCACAGCAGAGCGGCGATGAAGGCGACAAGGCAGAGGAAAAAGAGAATGCGCATGGGGGGCTCGCTGGTGGCTCGCTGGTTGGATCAAAAGCAACCTAGCGGTCCCTGCGCGTTACGGCAATGAGGCGGCATGTATTGCAATCGCAAAGCGATTGCAGCGCCCGACCCTCCCCCACGGGAGGGCGCTTTCAGCACCCACCCTAGGGGCAGGCGCTGAGGATCAAATTTTCCTCGCACGGGACAACATCTTTTCCGTTTTTTCACGGTAGCGCATCGCAGCTATGCTCACATCGTGTATTGCAACAATCATATCGGGGTGAACATTTGGCTGTTGATTAATTTGGAGCGCATCGAGTTTCGACACTATTCTAGGCAAGTAGGAGGCAAGATTGTTTGCCTCGGTGGCAAGTGCATCTTGCCCGTTCTCTTGATAAATCAATTTTAAGCGTTCCGCAGCAGACTTGGCTTCACGCAAGTCCGATCGTGCTTGTATGTCAAGCGCAACTATATCGCGCCAGATTCTAGCATTCTCCATATCTAACTGAGCTAACAAGTTTTCTTGCGATGAGATTGCTAGATCATTTTGATGTTTAACTGATTGCTTTAATTCACGGGTCTGCAAATTCAGCGCCTCAACGCTATTCTTAAGCTCTTCGCCTTGTTGGAAAAAGCCAAGGACAAGCCAAAGAAACGCAACCGGACCGAAAGCTCCGGCCATAAAGTCTCCGACTTCATTGAATGATAGCGTTTTGAAATTCTGCCATTCGATAGCAATTGTAAAAATCCAGAACGCGACCCAGATTATCGTGAGCAATATCGCAAAGCGAACGGCAGTTTTTGTCATCAATAGCCCCCTTCACGCAGGCTTGCCTGCGTGAACCTCACTCACACATCCAATTCCTCGACAAACTTCGCATTCGCCTGAATATACTGGAACCGCAATTCCGGTTTTTTCCCCATCAGACGCTCGACCAGATCCGCCGTTTCCCCCGGTTCGTCCTCGTCAATCGTCACGCGGATCAGTTTGCGGGTTTCGGGGTTCATCGTGGTTTCTTTCAGATCCTTGGCATCCATTTCGCCAAGACCCTTGAACCGGCTCACGTCGATTTTGCCTTTGCCGCCAAGGCCTTTCTCCAACCATTCGTCGCGCTCTTTCTCGTCGAGGCAGTAGACCCGTTTCGCGCCTTGCGTCAGGCGGTAGAGCGGCGGGCAGGCGAGGTAGAGGTGGCCTTGGTCGATGAGCGGGCGCATCTGGGTGTAGAAGAATGTCATGAGCAGCGAGGCGATATGTGCCCCGTCCACGTCTGCATCGGTCATGATGATGATGCGTTCATAGCGCAGGTCTTCGACGTTGAAGCGCGTGCCCATGCCGACGCCCAGAGCTTCGCAGAGGTCGCTGATTTCCTGATTGGAGGTGAGCTTGTTCGAGGCCGCGCCCAGCACGTTGAGGATTTTACCTTTGAGCGGCAGCAGGGCTTGGGTTTCGCGTTTGCGTGCACCCTTGGCCGAACCACCCGCCGAGTCGCCCTCCACGATGAAGAGTTCGGTGTTGGAGCGGTCTTTGGATGTGCAGTCGGTGAGCTTGCCCGGAAGGCGCAGTTTCTTGGTTGCGGATTTCCGTTGGGTTTCTTTTTCCTGACGGCGGCGCAGGCGTTCTTCGGCGCGCAGCACGAGGAAGTCGAGGATGGCGCCTGCGGATTTCGTGTCGGCGGCGAGCCAGTTGTCGAAGTGGTCGCGCACGGAGTTTTCCACGAGGCGCGCGGCTTCGGAGGTGGCGAGGCGGTCTTTGGTCTGGCCGACGAATTCGGGGTCGGAGATAAAGCAGGAGACCAGTGCGCAGCCGCCTGTGATGAGGTCGTCGCGGGTGATGTCCTTGGCTTTTTTGTTGCCGACGAGTTCGCCGTAGGCCTTCACGCCTTTGAGCACGGCGGCCCAGAAACCGGCCTCGTGGGTGCCGCCTTCGGGGGTTGGCACGGTGTTACAGTAGGACTGGATGAACCCGTCGCGCGAGGGGGTCCAGTTGATCGCCCATTCGACCTTGCCGGGCACGCCGAAGCGCGGTTGGAATTCGACGGTGCCCGCGAAGGGGCGTTCGGAATAGGTGGTCACGCTGCCCAGCGTTTCGGTCAGGTAGTCGGCCAGACCGCCGGGGAAGTGGAAGGTGGCCTCGGTCGGAGTTTCGCCGTCCTCGATTTCGGTTTTCCAGCGGATTTCGACGCCGGAGAAGAGGTAGGCTTTGGAGCGCGCCAGTGTGAAGAGGCGTTTGGGTTTGAAGCGGTGTTTGCCGAAGATCTGTTCGTCGGCGTGGAAGGTCACGGATGTGCCGCGCCGGTTGGGGGCGGCGCCGATCTTTTCAACGGGGCCTTGCGGGATACCGCGGGAGAACCGCTGTTCGAACAGTTCCTTGTTCTTGGCGACCTGCACGATCATGGAATCAGAGAGCGCGTTGACCACGGAGGAGCCCACCCCGTGAAGCCCGCCGGAGGTCTGGTAGGCCTTGCCGGAGAATTTCCCGCCCGCGTGGAGTGTGCACAGGATGACTTCGAGCGCGGATTTGCCGGGGAATTTCGGGTGCGGATCAATCGGAATGCCACGTCCGTTGTCGGTGACGGTGACGGAATAATCGGCATGCAGCGTCAGTTCGATGCGGTTGGCGTGGCCCGCAACGGCTTCGTCCATCGAGTTGTCGATGATTTCGGCCACAAGGTGATGCAGCGCGCGTTCGTCGGTGCCGCCGATATACATACCGGGGCGTTTGCGGACGGGTTCCAACCCTTCGAGCACTTCGATGGAGGATGCGTCATAGGTGTCAGGGCCGGTGCCTAGGAGGTCGTCGGACATGGTTCGCTCGATTCTCGGACTGTTCTCGTTTGAACAAGGATTAGACCATCCGACGCCAAAAGGCGCAAGCGGTAGCGGCAAAGGAGGGAAAACCTTGCCCCAGATCAAAGAAAGGCGAAGGGTTTTCATGTAACATTCGGGTGACAAACGCACAATTTTACCAAAACATTGGAGATATGTTCGCATGACGACGATTCCGAAGCCTGCCGCCAATACGACTTCTGCTGCCAAACCTGTGGCGGGGGTGACATCGGAACCCAAACCCGCCGTTGCCGCCTCGGATGCGGCGCAGGGCACTGATCTGCATGGCGGGCCGAAGAATTTTCCGACCGTGACGCCGGACAAGATCCGCGATGCCTTCGAGAGCGGGAAATATCCCTACCGCAAAAAGATGACCCGCCGCGAATACGAGGCCGAAAAGGTCGCGCTTCAGGCCGAACTGCTCAAGGCACAGCTTTGGGCGCAGGAGGCCGGCGAGAAATTCGTCCTTCTGTTTGAAGGTCGCGATGCGGCGGGCAAGGGGGGCACGATCAAGCGCTTTATGGAGCATCTCAACCCGCGTCATGCTCGCGTGGTGGCCCTGAACAAGCCGACAGACAGAGAAAAGGGGCAATGGTTCTTCCAACGCTATGTCGAGCATCTGCCGACCAACGGCGAACTCGTGCTCTATGACCGCTCTTGGTATAATCGCGCCGGTGTGGAGCGGGTCATGGGCTTCTGCACGCCCAATGACTATCTCGAATTCATGCGTCAGACGCCGGAATTTGAACGGATGCTGACGCGTTCGGGGATCAAGCTCTACAAATACTGGTTCTCCGTGACACAGGCCGAACAGCAACGCCGCTTCAAGGCGCGTGAAACCGATCCGCTGAAACAGTGGAAGCTCTCGCCCATCGACAAGGCGTCTCTGGACAAATGGGACGACTATACCGAGGCGAAAGAGGCGATGTTCTTTTACACTGATACGGCTGACGCGCCGTGGACGATCATCAAGTCCAATGACAAGAAGCGGGCGCGGATCAACTGTATGCGCCACTTCCTTTCGACGATCGACTATCCGGACAAGGATTTTGATGTGGTTGGCCAGCCGGACCCGCTGATCGTGGGACATGCGGGCCATGTGGTGCATAAAAGCGATCATATCCTCGGCACGGCGCTGCATCCGGGTGCCCGCCGTGGCAAAAATGGTCAGGACTAACCCCTGATCCTGCGCATGCCCCGTCCTGCCTCCCCCCAAAAAATAAAGAGGCGGGGCGGGGTTTGCCGTAAGTCTTTCACGGAAGCCCGTTAGGCAAGTCGTTCGCGCGAGGCATTAACCGTTTGCGGCGGCGAATTTCTGCATGAGATAGGGGCCGGAAACGACGCTTTGCGTGGCCTCACCCGCGAGCGGTTTGACCTCCGCATGCCAGTTCGGCTGATGGAAATAGGCAATCGACATGCGCCGTTTGGTGGCCCAGTCCGGCGGCGTGACAACGCGGTGCAGGGTCGAGGTCCAGCGTCCACCGGTCCAGAGCGCCATGAGATCCCCGATATTGATCACAAAAGCCCCGTCAATCGGCGGCACGCCCTTCCAGTCGCCTTCGGGCGTCAGGATTTCCAACCCGCGCGATCCGGGTTCGGGCAGAAGAATGGTCAGCGAGCCATAATCGGTATGCGCCCCTGCGCGAAGCTGATTTTCTTCGGGGGCACTGTCCTGCGCGGGGTAGTTGAGTGCACGCATCCCTGAAATCGGGGTGGAAATGAAAGGCGCGAAATGGTCTTGCGGCAGGTTCAGCGCCACGGCGAAGACCTCCATGATCCGCGCGGCCAGCGCCTCCATTTCCGCATAATAGCTGCGCCATGCTTCTTTGAAGCCGGACAGCGCGGGAAAAGGTGTCGGCGCATAGCAAAAGGCCAGCGCGTCAGGATCGGTCTCGCCCTCGGGAATGGCGGCAGGCCCGCCGTTGAAACTTTCCTTGAGATCGGGCGGGGTGTCCTCGCCGCGGGATTTCGCCAAGGCTTCGGTGCCCGGCCCGAGATAGCCGTAAGGGCCGCCGGAAACGGGGGCAACGGCGTGTTTCTCATCCGGAGATTGCGCGAAGAAGCTGCGGGCTTGCGTCCAGAGCGCGTCGATCACCTCTTGGGGGACGCCGTGGCCGGTGACGGCGAGAAAGCCGGTTTCGCGACAGATGCGGTCCACCTCCGCCCCGATTTCGGCGCGTCCTTCAGGGTCGGCGGCGTGAAAGGCGGAAAGGTCGAGGAGCGGGAAATCTGTCATCTGGCGGGCTTTCTGTTGTCTTTGCGCGATGTGAGAGGCTGGACCGTGGCCTGTCAATCCGTCCGGTCCCGCACAAGGGGTTTGCGGGGAGGTTTGGAGGGATTGCAGGCGCGGGTGATCTGTTGTCTGGTCGGAAAAGGTGCGATTTTTCAGGCGGGACACAGGCGGACCCATGCAGACGACATCACAGATCAAACTGTGTCTGGCAGAGACGCGTGACGCCGAAGACGTTGCCCGCCTCGTGGCCGCATCTTTCGCACAGTATACGCCGCTGATCGGCAAGCCTCCGGCCCCCGTGCTCTATGACTATGCGGCATTGGTTGCGACGGGGCGGGTGTGGCTGGCGGTTGCGGGGGAGGAGCTGCGAGGGATGATCTACAGTTATGCGCAGGAGGATGGCGCGGTCATGCTCGATGTGCTGGCCGTCTCCGAGGCCGCGCGCGGGCAGGGGCTTGCCAAACGTCTGGTGGGGCAGGTCGAAAACGGCGCACGCGCAGAGGGGGCGCGGCTTGTGCGGGTTTATACCAATGCGGTGATGGCTGGACCGCAGGTGCTTTACCCGCGACTGGGCTACAAAGAGACCCATCGCGGAGAAAGTGACGGCTACATGCGGATCCACTACGAAAAGCGGCTTTGAGGGCGGTTAGTCCTTGTCGCGATTGTCGGTCTCGCCAAAGCCGTGCATGCGCTTGGCCCATTGAAAGGCCACGATCATGCCTTTGAACCGCGGCAGGAGGTAGAGCGACAGGGCCACCGTGCCCGTGGCGAAAATGGCGATCAATGTCAGCGGATCGGGGCGGAACTCGATAAAGACCCAGCCCAGAAGCGGCGCCATGAGGTGTCCGACCACGAGGATGGTGAGATAGGCCGGCCCGTCATCGGCGCGGTGATGGTGCAGGTCTTCACCGCAAACAGGGCATTCGTCGCGCACTTTGAGATAGCTTTTGAGCATGGGGCCGCCGCCACAGGCAGGGCAGCGGCGTTTCCAGCCCCGCAACAGGGCAGGGCGCAACTCGCGGGTTCCGTCAGCCTGCGGGGTTTGCGATGGGCGGACGCTCTCTGTCGGCGCGTCGATATGTGTTTCAGTCATTTAAGGATCGCCTCTTTCGTGCGGTTTGTGCGTGCGGAGTCGGGCGGAGTTTATCCTGTCTGTGATGTTTTGCGGTCGCGCGGATTGTCCTTGCGGCGCGATGTCGCGCCACATGCAGCCGCTTGGCCTGTTCCTCCTCCTGTTGACGCTACCATGACCAAGGATCACGCCTCTGTGAAGGGGGATATTTGCGTTGGAACCGACGGAAAGCCGCAATGGGTGCGTTTATAAACCATAGAAAGCGCGGAGGAGGAGCTTTGATGCCCCGCGTAAGAGTAACCGATATGAGGTATAAAATGAAACGTAAGACACTTATTTCCGCCGCCGCTTTGGTCGCCGTTCTGGGTAGCTCCTTTGCCGCCTATGCCGCAGGCAACGGTGCGCAAGAGCGTCCGCGTGGCGAGATGCAACAAAACGGCCCGCGTGTTGGCGGGATGCCGTTCGGGCCGGAGTTCGACTTTGCCGCTGTGGATGCGGATGGCGACGGCAAGATCACGCAAGAAGAGATCGACGCGTTCAAAGCGGCGAAATTCGCCGAGGTCGATACCAATGGTGACGGCACCGTGGATGCTGACGAGCTTTATGCACATCAGGAAGCCAAACGTGTGGAGCGGATGAAAGCCCGTGCTGCTGGGATGGTCGAAAAGCTTGACGCCAATGACGACGGCGTGTTGAGCGCGGACGAGTTGCAGCGCAAAGGCGGCGACAAGATGTTTGACCGTCTGGATCGTGACGACGACGGCGCATTGAGCGAAGAAGAGATCACCGCCATGAAACGTCACATGATGGATCGGATGCAAGACCGCGACGGGCGTCATGATGGTCCGCGCCATGCGGGCAAAGGTGACGATGGCCGGATGATGCCGCGTCGGGACGGTGGATGTGACATGCCGCCGAAACCGATGGAAGGCCACCCGAAAGCACCGGTTGATGCACCGGCCGAGGCTGCGCCGGAAGCAGCCCCCGAGGCTGCTGCCGACTGAGTTGGCTAAAAACACGGATCGGGGGCAAATGTCCCCGATCTCGCGATGGACCTGCGCGTGTGATTGGTTTACGCAGACCCGGTGATGAATATGCCACTTGATGCCTTGAACGATGTCTCCGACGAAGCCTTGCTGATTGCCTTTGGCAATGGGGACAGGGCGGCTGCGCAGGCCTTGACGATGCGCTTGACGCCGAAAATGCTGGGCTATGCGGCGCGGTACCTCAAAGACCGTGCGGAGGCCGAGGATGTGGCACAAGAGGCCATGCTGCGGCTGTGGAAAATCGCACCGGACTGGCGACAGGGTGAGGCACAGGTGAGCACATGGCTCTACCGCGTTGTGACCAACCTGTGCACGGACCGGCTGCGCAAGAAGCGCGGGAAAGGGCTCGACGAGATCGCCGAGCCGGAAGACGGTCGCCCCTCACAGGAGGCTGTTATGATGCAGCGCCAGAGGGTCGATGCCTTGCAAACGGCTCTGGGCGATTTGCCGGAACGCCAGCGCGAGGCGGTGGTGCTGCGCCACATCGAAGGTCTGGGCAATCCCGAGATTGCCGAGATTCTGGACATTAGCGTCGAGGCGGTCGAAAGTTTGACCGCGCGGGGCAAGAGGGCGCTGGCCAAGGCTTTGGCCTCCCAGCGCGAGATATTGGGGTTCGAAAATGACGGATCGTGACGACAAACGGACTGGGGAACTGACGGATGTGGCCCTGAACGCGCTTTTTGCCGAAGCGCGGGAGGAAACGGCCCTGCCGTCGGGTGATCTCATGGCGCGGGTGCTGGCCGATGCCGAGGAGGTGATGGCGCAGCGCGAGGCCGAAGAGGCTGCACGCCTTTCCGCCATGCGTCCGAAACAACGCCATCCGGTCATGGAGGCTATCATCGCCGCGCTGGGCGGCTGGCGTGCGGTGGCGGGGCTTGCTACGGCTGGCGTGGCCGGTTTGGCCTTCGGGCTTGGTGCGCCGACCACCGTGACCGCGCTTGCGACCGGCAGCTATGTGAGCGACAGCGCGCTGGGCATTGAGACCAGCGCTGGCGGATATGAGATCGACGATCTGATGCCGAGCTTTTACGATCTGGTGACGGAGGGATAAGTCATGACGGACGAGATGACGACAAAACCGGATCGCTCGGACAAGACAGGACTGCGCTGGAGCCGGATTGTTCTTGTGGCATCTCTGGCGCTGAACCTTGCGGTGCTGGGCGTCGTCGGGGGCGCGATCCTGCGCTGGGATGCGGGTATGGATCGGGCGCGTGCATTACAGGTGCGCGATTTCGGTTTCGGGCCCTTCATCGGCGCGTTTGACACTAAGGAACGGCGCGCCTTGGGGCGTGAATTCCGGCGTTCGACAGGGGACCCGAAGGTTGCGCGTCAGGAGATCGAGACCATGTTTCAGGACATGCTTGAGGCGCTCAGGGCCGAACCGTTTGAGGCTGTGCGTTTCGAGGCGCTGTTGCTGAAGCAGCAACGGGATTTCTCCGAGCGTCAGAAAATCGGCGCGGAGCTTGTGGTGGATCAGATTGCGACGATGCCCTCAGAGGCGCGGATGGCCTATGCAGAGCGGTTGGAGCAGATGATCAAGAACCCACCGCGTCCGCCGCGTATTGAGGGTGAGGACGGGAAGCCGCCCGTGCGGTCCAAGGATTAAGCGGGCAGAGGGCGCAGGCTCCGGCCAGTCGCCCTGTGCAAATGTCCAGTTATGTTACCTTATGCCGGAACCTTCCGGCTTTGTCGGGGTCAGGCCGCGTAGGAGCCAAGGGTCACCTGATTGCGCCCCTCCGCCTTTGCGGCATAGAGGGCGCGATCCGCGATTTCGAGCAGCGTATCAATGTTTGAGGGCTCAGGGCCTGATGCGCCCCCCATCGCCAGGCCGATAGAGGCGGACACGGTCACGGGTGTTCCATCCGCTGTGATCGTGGCGGGCTTCGAACAGATCACGGTTCTCAGCCGTTCCGCGACAGCGCGTGCCTCCACCAAGGAGGTCATCGGCATACAGACCAGAAATTCCTCACCGCCGAATCGCGCCAGCAGATCCATGTTGCGCAGCGTGTCGCGCAGCCGTTTGGCAACTTCGACAAGCACCGCATCACCGACGCCATGCCCGAAGGTGTCGTTTACGGATTTGAACTTGTCGATATCGATTAGCATCACGGCAAAATGCTGTTGTTTTTCGAGAGCTTGATCGATCAGGTTTTCCAGATGCGGGATCGCGTAATGGCGGTTGTAGAGACCGGTCAGCTTGTCCCGTGTGGCAAGCCGCAACCCTTCGTCGAGAGTCAGGGTCAGCAGGTCGGCCTCCTTCTTGCGGCGCATTTGGGTGCGCAGGCGCAGGGCCATTTCCTCCGGATCAGCGCCACGGGTGATGAGGTCATTGGCCCCTAGATCAAGCGCCATAAGGGCCTCATTGCGGTCCTGCTGACCGTGCACCACCACGATGCCTGCATTGCGCGTGGCCTGACGTGCTCGCAGATCGGAGATCAGCCGGAGCCCGTCACGCGACCCGCCCGCCTGTGCGGAGACCACATAAAGGTCGGAAATGTCGCCGTGATAGATGGCCTCCAGAACGTGATCGGCCCGCTCTATGGTGATGTCATCATGCACCATCCCCTTGAGACCCGCCCGCCATGACATGGCCTCCTCCGTCGTGGAGCCGATCAGGGTGATCCGTCCGGGGGTCTCGTAAGACTGCGTGGCTTCCGAGAAGCCCAGAGCATGAGCGGTCTCATTACGGCGACGGAGTTCTTCGGAGGTGGCAGAGGCCCGCATGAGGGTGCGTACACGGGCGGTCAGGGTCAATTCATCCAACGGTTTTGAGAGGAATTCGTCCGCGCCTGCCTTGAGTGCGGAAATTTTGGCATCCGGTCTTTGGGCCGGTGTGATGATCGCGACGGGAATATGGCGTGTGCGCGGGTCGGATTTCAACCGCCGGCAGGCCTCGTTCCCGCTCATATCCCCGAGATTGCTGTCAAGGATGATCAGGTTGGGCCGCTTGTCGCGCGCAAGCGCCAGAGCTTCTTCTCCGCTGGAGGCCTGTGTGACATCGTAAAAGGCCGCAGAAAGTTTGACCTTCAGGATGATCCTGTTGGTTGGCACATTGTCAGCGATGAGAATTCTGCCCGCCATGTCACTGTCCCTTCCCTTAGCTGGTCGTTTTGCGTCGATGCCATTCTGGTGCGTGTGTGTCGTTTTCAGGATTGTTATTCCGATCCGGTGTTTCTGTTGTTGCCTATGGGGAGGACTTTCGGTGAGAAAGGTTAAGAAAGCGTTTCCAATCACTGAGGGTCTCCACAGATGCAGCAAGAATCCGCCGAACTGATCGGGTTGAAAGTCCTGGGATGGCTGGCTTCCGACGAAGATATTTTCCCGGTTTTTCTGGGCGCGAGCGGCATTGCGGCCAATGAGTTGAAAGAGCGGGCAGGCGAGGTGGAGATTCTCTGCGCCGTGCTGGATTTCGTGACGATGGATGACGAGTGGGTGCAGGCTTGTGCGCGGGCCACGGGGCTCGATCCGCACGACCCCATGCGCGCGCGCCAAGCCCTTCCCGGCGGCGCGCAGATACATTGGACGTGACACCATGCAGATGACCGGACCTCAGGGGCAAAAGATCGAGGCCATCCTGTTCGATAAGGACGGGACGTTGATGGATTTCCAGCGCAGTTGGGGGCCGTGGACCGCGTGGGTGATCGAGAGTCGAAGCGCGGCGCAAGGGGCGGATAAAAACGCCGTGGCACAGGCGCTTGGCTTTGATCTTGCCGCGCAGATATTCCATCCGGACAGCGCCGTGATTGCGGGCACGCCGGAAGATGCCGTCACGATTTTGCAGCCGTTTTTCCCCGCGAACACGCCGCAAGAGATTGTCGGCTGGCTCGATCCGGACGCCACGCATTTTACGCCCGCGGTTGTGCCGGGGGTGAAGGAGAGCTGTGATACGTTCGGGCGTCTTGGGATGAAACAGGCTGTGGTGACCAATGATTTCGAAGCCGCCGCGCGGGATCATCTGGAGCTGATGGGGCTGGCGCATCTTTTTGACGAGGTGATCGGCTATGACAGTGGCTTTGGCGGCAAACCGGCGGCTGGGCCGTGTCTGGGGGCCGCCGGGCGTCTTGGTGTCGCGCCCGAAGCCTGTGTGATGGTCGGGGACAGCCTGCATGATCTGGAGGCAGGGCGGTGCGCGGGCATGATCCCTGTGGCTGTGCTGACGGGCGTGGCACGGGCGGAGGACCTCGCCCCTCACGCGGCTGTTGTGCTCGATAGCGTGGCGGACCTTCCGCAATGGCTCTGCTCATAGCTTATTGAATTCAAACAGTTTCAACAGGCTCTCTTGCGGTTTTCCCGGAGTTGGTAATTTCTTAAGAGTGTTGCGCTACATCTCTCCCATGTGAACGTGGGAGGCATGGCACTCATGCATGGTATGATTAACCGGGCGCTTCAATGCTTTATGCAGGACACTTACGGCCCTGACATCTGGGAAGCTGTTGTGCAGACAGCGGATCTTGGCTTCGACAATTTCGAGGCGATGTTGAACTATCCGGACCATGTCTCGCTGGAGGTTCTGCGCTGTGCCGCGCGGCATTTGCAGAAGCCTGCGGAAGCGTTCCTTGAAGATCTCGGCACCTATCTCGTGTCGCATCCCAATGTCGAGGCCATCCGCCGCCTGTTGCGATTCGGAGGCGATGATTGCGTTGAATTTCTTTTCTCGCTCAATGAGTTGGTGGGACGGGCACGATTGGCGCTTCCTGAACTCGAAATGCCCTCCCTGTGGGTCGAACCGGTCAGGGAGGGACAATTCCGCCTCAGGTGTTCGCATGCCTTGCCGGGTGCTGGCTATGTCATGCTCGGTGTGATGCGTGCGATGGCCGATGATTACGGCGCTCTGGTGTTTCTCGAACATCAGGGGTGGCGTGATTCGGGGGAGGAAACCGTCACGATCAATCTGCTGGAAACGGCCTATACGGAAGGGCGAAGCTTTGAACTGTCCGAACGGCTTGTGGGGTGAGACGTGAGTGTGGTGACGCCTGTGACATGCGATGTGAACCCGCTTCTGGCCTTCATGCCGTTGAGCCTGACCTTTTGCGACGCGGGGGTGATCTTGTCGGTGGGGCCGACGCTCGCGAAATTGCGCCCTGCGGAGGAGTTGATCGGCCGACAGGTGACAGAGGTGTTTGCGCTGCGCGATCATGGACGGGGGCGCGGTGCGGGGCCTGTGCCGTTGGATACCAAACTGTCTCTCACTTTCCGCTCCGGTCGTCCGACACCGCTCAAGGGGATGGCGGCGGCGCTTCCGAACGTGGGGGCGAATTTCCTCAACCTGTCCTTCGGAATCTCCATCGTGGATGCTGTGGCCGACTACCGTTTGAGCGCGGGCGATTTTGCCCATACCGATCTGGCGATTGAAATGCTCTATCTGGTGGAGGCGAAATCTGCCGTTATGGAAGAGACCAAAGAGCTGAACGCCCGTCTGCAACACGCGAAAGCTGCGGCGGAAGAACAGGCTGTGACCGATATGCTGACGGGGCTGAGGAACCGGCGGGCGCTGGACCAACATCTGGAACGCCTTTTGCGAAGCAATACGTCCTTCGCGCTGATGCACCTTGATCTCGATTATTTCAAAACGGTGAATGACACCTTGGGCCATGCCGCTGGTGATGCGGTTTTGCAGAAGGTGGCCGGTATTCTGCGGGAGGAAACCGGAGAGGATGATCTCGCGGCGCGTTTGGGCGGGGATGAATTCATTCTGGTCTATAAGACATGCTCCCATGACACAGACCTCGTGGCAAAGGCGCAGCGCCTGATTTCGCGGTTGGAGGAGCCAATTCCGTATCAGGGCAAACCTTGCAGCATTTCAGCCTCTATCGGGATCACGACAACCGGATTTTATGACACCCCCTCCGCGAAACAGATGATTCATGACGCTGATCTGGCACTCTATCAGTCTAAAGATGGCGGGCGAGGACATGCGACGATGTTTGATCCGGTAGCCTATTCCAAGGCCCGGTCCCCGCTCCGGAGCGAGGCTGCGGGACGTGCGATATCGCATGGAGGATAGTGGTGTGAGATCTGTGTTGGAAAAATTATGGAGAAAATTGCAATTCCATAAAGAATCCCTCTTGCGCCGCCCGCGCGTATTTCATAGATACGCGCCACGCAAAGCGCGGTCCGTTCGTCTATCGGTTAGGACGCCAGGTTTTCAACCTGGAAAGAGGGGTTCGATTCCCCTACGGACTGCCACTTTTATTTCCCTAAAATATGACAGGTCGCAAGACCGCTCCGCATCTGCAAATGACACATGCCTATCGCGTAGGCTGTGCTCCTGTCTTGGCTTTCGCCGTGTCAAAAGACAGGACGCTCTGCGCCCTGTCTCATGTGGTTCAGATTCGAAAGATCGGCTGCAACAGGCGCGGCACAAAGGCATTGAACCTCAAAGGCGCATCCGTCGCGGCAAGGCAGATACAGGGCGGGCCGGCCTCTGCGACCGGCGTGTGCTCCAGATCCTGATCGGCGACCTCGGCATCACCCACGTCGAACCGACCGGTTTCATCCACAAAGCTGCCCTGAAGTACCAGCGTGAGTTCCAGCCCGTTATGCCCGTGATCCGGCACGGCTTGTCCCGGAGGGATATACAAAAGCCGCACAGAGCCTTCCGAATTGCCCGTAAGGATGCACTGACGGACGCCCAGCCCCAAGGATTTCCAGCGTGGAGGGCGACCTTTGAGGGCGGCCATGACCGGTCCGGGGTAGATGCCGGAGCGGCTGTGCGCGGGCTGCGGCACAACGGGGGTATCGAGCATGGCCATGACTCCGGTTTTCAGATCACCGGAAAGCGCCTCGGTCGAGGCCATTTCCAGCACCGCCCCACCAAGCATCTGATGGGCCTCGTAATTGGCGCGGCATTCCAGACACATCGACAGATGCGTGGCCACCACGAGCGCATAAGGCTCCGACAAAGACCCTGTCGCATAGGCTGCGAGCACGTGGTCCGGAATATGATGCGTGATTTCAGCCATCTGATCGCATGTCCTTCAATTCATGGCGCAATTTTTCCAGTCCCAAACGGATTCTGGATTTGATCGTGCCAAGCGGCAGGCCGGTCTGGGATTTGATCTCCTGATGGGTCAATTCTCCCAGATAAGCCTTCTCTATCATCTCGCGCTGGTCCGGTTTCAGCCGGCCAATCGCGGTTTTCAACTTGCAGGCCTCCTGTTCGAGACCCAGCATCTGCTGCGCATCCGGCTCTGTGGCCTGATCTGCGTGCAACTCCTCTGGTACGGGGCGGTTCTCTTTGCGGATCACATCAATCTGGCGATTTCTCGCAATTTGATAAATCCAGCCGGACACCTGTGCGCGTTGAGGGTCGAACATCGCGGATTTGCGCCAGACCGTCAGCATGACATCCTGCACAATCTCTTCCGCCTGACCCGAGCCTGTGCCCGAGCGCATGATGAAGCCCTTCAGCCGCGGGGCAAAATGATCGAAGAGAGCCGCAAACGCCACTTTGTCCCGCGTGTCGCGCACGGCCAGCATCCAAAGCGTTTCCTGAGAGAGTGCGTGCAACGCATCGGCGGCGGGATCGGAGGAAGGGCTCTCCTGTGTCATATCCTGTCGCGGCCTTTCCTTGGCGGCGCCACTGAGGACGCGCCGGTACTCCCTGCGATGTGATGCGGGACGTTCTGTGCTTTCGATCAACATATCCTGACTACGCAGGAAAAAGATAGGCGGATCATTTTTGATCCGATTTTCTTTGCGGTTAAAGCGGGGAGCATATGGTGTGAAGTGCGGGTGATGTCGCTTGCAGCGCTTCTATTGAGCCACGGCCACGACAAACCTAGCGCGATGCTCTCGCATCCGTTTTAATCTGTTTAAACTATAGGGAGGAAAAAGTGGCAGTCCGTAGGGGAATCGAACCCCTCTTTCCAGGTTGAAAACCTGGCGTCCTAACCGATAGACGAACGGACCGCGCTTGGCGTGGCGCGTATCTATGAAATACGCGCGGGCGGCGCAAGAGATATTTTGCTTCCGGAGAGAGTTTTTTCAAAAATTTGTGACGGAAGCGGGCATCAGGCCTCTGCGGCATCTTCCAGACGCAGTTGCACCGATTGCCGTCCGCCCCATGTGTTGATCTCAAGACGGCCGGCCAGATGGAAGCGCGCGCCGCCATGGTGTTCGAGGGCGGGGCCGAGCGGGCTGTCGAAGGCTCCGAAACAGATCGCGTCAAGGCGCGGACCTTGTCCGTCGGAGAAGGTCACTTTGAGGTGGCTCTCACCGACGCGGCGGGCGAAATGGATGGCGCAGTCGGGGAAGGCAAAGCGCGGGGCGGGGGCGGAGGCGCCATAGGGGCCGGCGGCTTCGAGTTGCGCGATCAGTTCGGGGGAGGCCGCGCCAGGCATGAGCATCCCGTCGAGTTTCAGATCCGACGGGCCGAGATCGCCCGCGCCCTGTTTCGCCAGAAGATCCGACAGACGCTCCATCGCAGGCTCCAGCTTGTCACGCATCACGGTCAGCCCCGCAGCCATCTTGTGACCGCCGCCTTTGACCAGAAGACCCTCTGCGGCAAGGCGCTGGATCGAGGCGCCGAGGTCGACGCCGGTGACAGAGCGGCCCGATCCCTTGCCGACGCCGTCTTCGTCGAAGCCGATCACGATGGCGGGGCGGTTGGTGGCCTCTTTGAGTCGCGAGGCGACGATGCCCACCACGCCGGGATGCCAACCATTGCCCGCCGCCCAGACCAGCGGCGCGTCGAGACCGCGTTGCTCGGCTTGCACCAAAGCCTCATCGCGCACCGCATTCTCGATCTCGCGGCGTTCCGTGTTGAGATGGTCGAGGCGTTCGGCAAGGGCCTGCGCCTCGTTCGGGTCCTCGGTGGAGAGCAGGCGCGCGCCCAGATCGGCGGCTCCGATCCGTCCGCCCGCGTTGATGCGGGGTCCCAAGAGAAAGCCGAGCGAATAGGAGGTGGGCGCACTGTCCATGCGCGAGACATCCGCAAGCGCGCGCAGCCCGATGCGTTCGCGGCGGGCCATGACCTTGAGTCCTTGCCGCACCAGCGCACGGTTCACGCCGACCAGCGGGGCGACATCGGCCACGGTGGCCAGCGCCACGAGATCGAGCATTGCCATGAGATCAGGGCCTTTGGCGCCTTCGCTGCGCATCTGGCGTCCGGCTTCGACCAGCATGAGAAAGACGACAGAGGCGGCACAGAGATGCGCCAGATCGCCGCTTTCGTCCTGACGGTTCGGGTTCACCACGGCGACGCACTCCGGCAGGGTCTCGCCGCCCAAGTGGTGATCCAGCACCATCACATCCGCACCTTTCGCGGCGGCAATGGCCTCATGGGACAGGGTGCCGCAATCGACGCAGATGATGAGGTCGTGATCGCGGGCCAGCCCCTCCATCGCCGGTTCGTTGGGGCCATAGCCCTCGTCGATCCGGTCGGGAATGTAGAGGGTCGAGGGCAGGCCCATCTGCCGCAGCCATGTGATCAGCAGCGCCGCAGAGGTGCCGCCATCCACATCGTAATCGGCAAACACAGCGATTTTCTCGCGGGCTTTGACGGCTTTGAGAAAACGTGTGGCGGCGGTGCCCATGTCTTTGAGCGTCAAGGGATCGGGCAGCAGGTCTTTGAGCTTGGGCTCAAGGAAATTTGCCACATCATCGGGGGCCACGCCGCGCCGTGCGAGGGTCTGGCACAGGGGCAGGGGCAGGGCGGTCTGTTGCGCGAGCGCCTCGGCCAGACGGTTGCGTTCGACCGAGGGGCCGACCCAGCGGCGACCTGTGAGAGACGCGGAAACATTCAGGAAATCATGCATGGCTCATGTATCGCCCAAGCGTGCGAAACTTGCAATCGCGCATGAAAAAGGCGGCCCGAAAGAGCCGCCTTCAAAATGGGAAAACCCGCCGCTTATTTCTTGATCGGGTTGCGGTAGGTCATGTGACGCACGGAGCCGGTTTTCGAGCGCATTAGGATGGTTTCCGTGGTCAGGTGGGTCGGCTCGCGTTTGATGCCGCGCACAATGGAACCATCGGTGACACCGGTGGCGGCAAAGATCACGTCGGAGGTCACAAGCTCGTCGCGCGAGTAGACCTTGTTGAGATCGGTGATGCCGGCTTTGGCGGCGCGGCCCCGTTCGTCATCATTGCGGAACAACAGGCGGCCCCACATCTGGCCCCCCATGCATTTGAGCGCGGAGGCGGCGAGAACGCCTTCTGGTGCGCCACCGGAGCCCATATACATGTCGATCCCTGTTGTCGGTTCGGCACAGTGGATGACACCGGCGACATCGCCATCGGTGATGAGGCGGATGGCGCAACCTGTGGCACGCAGCTCGGCGATCATGTCTTCGTGGCGCGGACGTTCCAGCACGCACAGGGTGATTTGGTTGGGCGCAACGCCTTTGGCCTTTGCGAGGGCGTGAACCCGTTCGGTCGGCGTCATGTCCAGCGAGACGACGTTTTCGGGATAGCCGGGGCCGATGGCAAGTTTGTCCATATAGACATCCGGCGCGTGCAGCAGCGTGCCGCGCGGGGCCATGGCGATCACGGTCAGCGCGTTGGGCATGTCTTTGGCGGTCAGGGTTGTGCCTTCGAGCGGATCAAGCGCGATGTCCACGGCGGGTCCGTTGCCGGAGCCGACTTCTTCGCCGATGAAGAGCATCGGGGCTTCGTCGCGCTCGCCTTCGCCGATCACCACGACACCTTTGATGTCGAGCGAGTTGAGCTGTTCGCGCATGGCGTTCACAGCGGCCTGATCCGCGGCTTTCTCGTCCCCGAGGCCGATGAAATCGGCGGAGGCGAGGGCGGCCTGCTCTGCGACGCGGGCGAGGCCAAGGGAAAGCATACGGTCATGGAAGGTGGGAGTTTGCGACATGTCTTACGGGTCCTTTTCGGCGGACAGGGAGTTCTGTTCTCCCTTCATGACCACATGTTCCCGAGCGGGGCAAGGGTAGGGGAGTTGTCACAGCGCTAACATTTCCATGTTTGCGCCAACAGTCTGGAAAGGTGAAGTTTTTGCGACGTTTTGATGCGTCGCGACACGGCGGGTTGCGTGGATTTTCCCGCGTCCGAATTGGCGCGGGCGGGCAGCATCCGAACATGCGCCCGCCTTCGTCGTGTGTGAATGGACGCGCGGAAAAGGGCCGTGCGTTACAGGTTTTCGATGCGGATCGCGACGGGGTTTGTGGCGAGAACCCCCGTGGCTTTCATGCCGTCGAGAGCGGCGTCCAGCGAGGCGCGTGAGGTGGCATCTGTGACGATGAGCACGGGCGCAACCTCGGGGTTCACGTCCTGACCGTATTGGCGCATCCGGTCGATGGAGACACCCGCATCGCCCAGAGCGGCGGCGATTTTCGCCAAGGCACCCGGTTTGTCCAGAAGCGACATGCGCAGGTAATAGGGCGCGGGGGTGGCGGCGACTGCGGGGGTGGATTTCTCCAGCGCAGCGGCGGGCACGCCAAAGGTCGGCACGCGAATGCCACGGGCGATGTCGAGCACGTCGGACATGACGGCAGAGGCGGTGGGACCTTCGCCCGCACCTGCGCCGCGCAGCACGATCTGGCCTACCTCGTCGCCTTCCAGCACACACATATTGGTGGCATTTTCCAACTGTCCCAAGGGCGAGAGCGCCGGCACAAGGCAAGGTGTCATGCGCTGCTCAAGGCCACGGCCCGTCATCTGCGCAACCCCCAGAAGTTTGATACGATAGCCCATGTCGGCGGCGTGGCGGATGTCCTCGATGGTGATCCGTTCGATGCCTTCGAGCACCATATTGTCGAAATCGACCTGCGTGCCAAAGCCGATGGCGGCCAGAAGCGCCAGTTTGTGACCGGCGTCGATTCCGCCCACGTCCAAAGTCGGATCGGCTTCGAGATAGCCAAGGGCCTTTGCGGCCTCGAATACCTCGTCATAGGAGAGGCCTTCGTTCTCCATGCGGGTCAGAATGTAGTTGCAGGTGCCGTTCATCACGCCCGCGATGCGCTCGATCCGGTTGCCCGCAAGCCCTTCGGTCAGGGCTTTGATCACCGGAATGCCGCCCGCGACAGCCGCTTCAAAACGCAGGGCCGCGCCTTTGGCTTCGGCTTTTTCGGCCAGCATCTGACCGTGATGGGCGAGCATCGCCTTGTTCGCGGTAACCACATCCTTGCCTGCGGCAAGCGCGGCTTCGGTTGCGGCCTTGGCCGGACCGTCAGAGCCGCCCATCAGTTCGACGAACAGATCGACATCATCGCGCAGCGCCAGAGCCACGGGATCGTCTTCCCACGCGTAACCGGAAATCGTCACGCCGCGATCCTTGTCGCGGGAGCGTGCGGAGACGGCGGAGATGACCACGGATCGCCCCGTGCGCTGTGCCAGAAGGTTGGCTTTGCGCTGGATGATCTTGATCACGCCGACGCCAACGGTGCCAAGACCTGCAATGCCAAGACGCAGGGGGGCTTGGGAGGACGGGGTATTGGGCATAGGAGGCTCCGGCTGGGGCAAAAACTGACCGTTCTGATAGCGGTGAACGGGGGTATGTGCAACTCTTGTGCGCGTTTGGTCTCGTGCGGGTGTCGCTTTGTTGATGCTCAGTCGGCGGCGTTCAGCTGCGTAACGGCGGACTGGAGCTGGTCGCGCTCTGTCTGGTTCAGGATGGGCGCTCGCGACAGGCGGCTGGCGCGGGCCTGCAAGGCTGCGGCGCGGGCCTCCAGAGTTTGCGCCTGATCCAGACTGTCCTCTTCGCTGCCCGTTGCGGTCCCGCTCTGGGCCAAGTTGGCGCTGTCCAGAAGGCTGGGCCAAGGCTGGTCCGGATCAATAGGGGCCACGCGGCCCGACAGATCAGGGCGCTCGGCACAGGCGGACAGGCCGAGCATCAGGGCAATCCCCCCTGTCAGAAGCAGCGATGATGGGCGTGTGTGCGACATGAGAGATTCCCGGACGAGGTTGCTTTCTCCGTTCTAGCCTGCGGCGCGGCGCGGGACAATCCGCCTTTCCCTTTTGGCCGCCTCGGGCTAAAGCGCATGGGGTAAGCCAGTGTGTGCCAGAGGAGAGAGCCGATGAGTGATCTGAATGTGACCCCGTCGCCGATGCGTCGTGTGAGTGCCGTGGCGATGCTTGGCGTGCTCGGAGTTTTGCTCCTGCGTGTCGCGCTCGGGCCAGAGGCCCTTGGGGCGGGCTGGGTCGCCATGCTGCTGGTCTTTGCGGCGGCGGTGTTCTGGGTGTCCTGGCGCTTGTGGCAGGCAACAGCCTGTCGGCTTGTTCTGACGGAAGAGGAACTGGTCGAGGAAGGGCTGGATGGCACGCGTGGGCGTGTGCTGTGTCGGCTGGATGATATTGCAGGGGTCGAGCGGGGCACTTTTGCCTTCAAGCCGTCGAACGGGTTTATGATCCGTCTGAAAACGCCGGCTTCGCGTGTCTGGGCCCCCGGCTTGTGGTGGCGCTTTGGCAAGCGCGTGGGCGTGGGCGGTGTCACCCCCGCAGGGCAGGGCAAGGCGATGGCGGATGTGATTGCGGCGCGGATCGGCACGGGTGCGCGGATCGATTGATCTGCGCCCGATTGGCTCCGGCGTCCGGATGTCGCGGGAGCTGTGCCGGACACTTGTGAAGCGGGAGGCCGGACGCCGTTTTAGTTGGTCAAACTGCCAATGATTGATGACAGAAGCCCGTCTGAAGACTCTTCCGTGCCATCGGAATGGACGTAGCTGCTGCCGCTGCCAACGGTTCCGTCGTCGAAGGCCACTTGCGAGGAAAAGCGCGGCTTCGTGGTGACCACATCGGTAAAGTCGACATCTCCCAATCCGACATCAAAGAAAGGCGACCATGTGCGGCTGGTCTCGACAACAAGGACTTGTTCGCCATCGGACATCAAAGGCAAGACGCCTTCGATCGTGTCGAGATCGCTGTTGGTGAGCGCGTCATAGTTGCCGGTGCCATAGGACCAGACCAGCTGGTAATATTCGGTGCCTTCGTCATCCACAACAAATTGCACGGCAGAGGCGCGCAGGGCGATGTCTGCGTCATTGTTCAGGAACCTGTAGAGATCCGCCAGCCCGTCCACGAAAACCCCGTCAATCTCGTCGGTTTGACGCGAGAGGTAATCCGAGATCGTGTAATTGGCCTGGTTCGCATCGGTCTTGGCGCCGAAAGCGAGAAAAAACGTGATGATGAACAGCAACAAGAAGATCAGCAGAGGCAGCACCAGAACGGTCTCGACGACCCCTGAACCACTCTCGTCGCGGCGGAACTGTTGGCAGAGCCGGCGCAGGTTGCGCTTCGGAAGCCGATACGGATGAGCAGGTTTCATGATCAGCCTCCTTAACTGTTGGGTTCGTTAACAAAACCGGCGGTCGCCACCATCGCGTAGCCCGAGCCGGGGGTCTCTTCCAGCGCGGCGCCAAGCCAGCTGGTCGGGAAGAACGGATCAACCAGCACACAGGCGCGCACCAGCATCAACTCGTTCTCGCTCCCTGCATTAAAGGTCGTATTTGGGACGACATCTTCGGAGCGGTCGATACATTCTGCAAGACTGTCGGGATACTCGAAATCATTCGCGTCGATCGGTTCGAGAGCGATGTGAATGTTCTCTTCGCAATTGTTCACATATTTGGCGTAGTCACAGGTCGCGGTTTTGAGCGTGTCGAGCGTGACCTCCGACATGTTTCCAAGGCGCACGTCACGCACGGCCAGATCAAGTCCGCGGTTCAACATGGTGTTGACGACATTATAGTAACCGACTTCAAAGCCCCCCAATACGAAAGCGACGAAGAGCGGGAACACGATCACGAATTCGACCGTGGCGTTGCCGTTATCGTCTTTCGCATGACGGCGCGAGAGGCCGCGCAGCTTTGAGAAAACGCTCATTCGACCAGCCTCAACTCGGTGATTTTGGAAGCAATGGCCGCGAAAGCCTCCGAGATTTCCGTGCCTTCAACGTCGTAGTAATGCGAATCCGAGGATGCGCAGTCTTGCATGACTTTCTGTCCGTCGTCGGGTGCTTCAAAACCGATGGCAAAGATGATTGTGCCTGCGTTTTTCGCGGCAGTGCAGATGTCGGACAGGCGGTCATCTTTCGTGTTCGAGCCGATGTAGACTTGGGTTTTGTCGAGCCAGTCGTAGTAGACGTCGGAATCTTTGCCTGCGGCGAGATAACGCGCATATGCGTGGTTTTTGACGGTCATGGTGGACCAGACTTCAGGCCAGCTCAGTTCCCAAATGTCATCCGTGTCATCAAGGTCATAGGGAAGGATGGTATAAATGTCGTTGTTGCTCAGTCGCGTATAGCGGGTGATGGTGGAGCAGTTGTAATAGTACCATCTTCCGTTCTTTTTATAGGACGAGCAACTGGTATAGTCCTCACCCACAAAAACACGCCCGTCTTTATCTGCATAGACACCCGTGGAATAGCCGTCACGGTAGGGATCAGGAATGTAATACTGAGCCGTGTTTTCCCCGTCTGTCATGACGACAAGGTATTTTTGTGAATCGTCTGCGGAAGCCGGTTGATCCGTGCCGGAGATAGCCTGTGCCGATTCATCCAGAAGGGCCGCGCCCCATTTGACGCCGAGGTCGATGGAGGTATTCCCTTCTGCATAGAGGTTGGTGATGTAGGTCTCGATTGTGCCTTGATTGTTAGTGAAGGGTAGAATCTCGCGAGAGCTATCGGGCGCACAGACTTCAAGCGTTAGATCCTCGTCTAGATCGTCCCAATCGTTATACCAAGGGTCGAAATCCAGCGTCTGTTCGTAATACCGGGTGGTGTCCTCGTCATCTTTATAAGTCAAAGGCACAGAAGAGAAATCGCTCTCTACGAAGTTGAGGCAATAGGATTTGTCATGTGCATCTGTCAGGTTGAATTTTGACAGAATGTCATCGCCAGCGTTCACTTGGGTGGCGTAGGGCACGATGGAAATCGACACTTCGTCGCTACCAGCATTGTCAAAGATGGTCTGGGTGAATTCTTTGGCGGCGGATTTCAGGTTTTTCAGGCGGCTGTAGCTGTTCATTGAGCCGGAAACATCGAGCACCAAGGCCACTTCGAGGCCGGAGATGCCTTGCTCTGCGGTGCTGTGGCTTGTCATTTCCAGATCGTCAATGGCGACGAATTTCAGGAAATAGGTCGGGATTGTTGCTTCCACATTGGCGGTCACCTGACGGCCGTCGCCAAGCGGTGTAATGACGATCTCGTCTTCGTTGAGATATTCGCGCAATCCGGCTTTCTCGAAATAGTCGATCACAATATCTTTGGGATCGTTGGTGTTTCTGAGGTTGGTTGCAGCCAGAACGGCGCGGTCCAGCGTATTCTGCAACTCCACGCGCAGGGCTTCATGGCGCATGAAATCAAGCCCCATCCCCGCCACAAGCAGAATGATCACAAAACAGAACAAGCCGAGAATCGTGATCGAACCCTGTTCGTCACGTGTAAACCGGCGGCGCAAACGCCAAACCTCCGCAGTCGCCTTCAGGCGTGCGCGGACGGGCCCTTTGCCCAATTTCAACAGATGAAGGTCCGCTTCGCGGCTATCAACTTTACCCAACATGACACCGTCTCTTTATTCGAGTGGTGCCCCCTAATTCCCAGTTTGCGCTTTGGTGTGGCCGGATTTTCCCGTGCATGACACACCTTGCACAGCGGGTATTTTTAGCCTCTATTTACCAGCGGTAAAGCCCGGATGTGTCCGGCCCTGAAATGGCCGCAATACGGGAGAAAATCTGCGGGTTAAGGGCTTATTGTGCGAGGCTCGGGAACAGTTGGCCTTGATCTGGTCGCATTTAGGGTCGCTTTGAGGCGCATTTGTGAACGGTTTTTGCCATAATGTGATTCGCAGCAACGCGGAGCCGGTCTTGAAAAGCCGCTCCGCCATGCGTCTCTGCTCTGGACCTTGCGCTGATTTCGGAGAATACTCACGCCCATGTCTTTACCCCCGGGATTCTTGGATGAGCTGCGTAACCGCCTGTCGCTGACCGATGTGGTCGGTCGCAAGGTCATGTGGGATCAGCGCAAGTCCAACGCCGGCAAGGGGGATATGTGGGCGCCATGCCCGTTCCACCATGAAAAAACCGCGTCCTTCCATGTGAATGACAAGGACGGCTACTACTACTGCTTCGGCTGTCACGCGAAGGGCGACGCGATCACCTTTGTGCGCGAGACCGAGAATGTCAGCTTCATGGAAGCCATCGAAATTCTTGCACGCGAAGCGGGGATGCCGATTCCCGAACGTGATCCGCAGGCCCAGAAACAGGCCGACAAGCGTTCGCAACTTGCCGAGATCAACGAGGCGGCCAACCGGTTCTTCCGCTTGAACCTGTCGCAACAGGGCGGGGCACAGGCGCGGGCCTATCTTGACCGGCGCGGCATGAAGCCCGAGACCCGCGAACGCTTCGAGATCGGCTATGCGCCGCCGGGCAATGCCTTGCTGCGGGCGCTGAAGGATCAGGGCATTTCAGTGGAAATGGCCATTGAGGCCGGTGTGGTGGCCAAACCCGATGACGGGCGCGACCCCTATGACTTTTACCGCGACCGGATCACATTCCCGATCCGCGATGCGCGCGGGCGGCTGATTTCGTTCGGCGGGCGGGCGATGGACTCGAATGCGCGGGCGAAATACCTCAACGGTCCCGAACGGCTTTTGTTCGACAAGGGCGCGGCGCTCTATAACCACGGCCCTGCGCGGGCCGGATGTGGCAAGGGGCAGGTGCTTGTGGTGGCCGAGGGCTACATGGATGTCATTGCCATGGCCGAGGCCGGTTTCGACGCCACCGTGGCCCCTTTGGGCACGGCGATCACCGAACGCCAGTTGCAGCTTATGTGGCGCATGTCCGACGAGCCGGTGATCGCGCTTGATGGCGACAAGGCGGGGCTGCGCGCCGCGTTCCGACTGATTGATCTGGCCATGCCCTTGCTGCAAGCGGGCAAGGGGCTGCGCTTTGCCATTTTGCCGGAGGGGCAGGACCCCGACGAGTTGATCAAGGCCAAGGGGCGCGAGGCCATGCAGGAGGTGCTCGACGGGGCGTTGCCGATGGTCGCGCTGTTGTGGCGACGCGAGACCGAGGGCAAGGTGTTCGACAGTCCTGAACGGCGTGCGGCTCTGGACAAAAGCCTGCGCGATGCCATCCGTCCGATTGCGGACCCGTCGATCAAGGGGCATTACGGTGAAATCCTCAAGGACATGCGCTTTGAACTGTTCCGCGGAAAACGCAGCGAGCAGCAAGGCGGAGGCGGAGAACGGCGCGCATGGACGCCGGGCAAGGGGCGCTTCAATGGCGGGCGTTTCGGCAAGGGGCCTGCGGTGCCGACCGAAGGGCTGAAAGCCTCGCTCATTGTCTCGGGGGACGAAACGCAGGCCGATCTCATGCGCGAGGCGGTGGTGCTGGCGGTGCTTCTGAAAAACCCCGGCATTGCGCTCGATTTCTTGTCGCAACTCGAAGCGCTCCAGCCCCGGACCGAAGATCACGCGGCGCTCCTCCATGCGCTTCTGACCCATGCGGAGGTCGAAGACGCCGACGAACTGCGCGAAAAGATCCTCAACGATGTGGGGCGCGGACCTCTTGACCGGCTGCTGTCGCATCCCCATGTGCAGATCACGCCGCCGGTGCGCAAGCCGGATCGGGAGGTGGCGCAGATGTGCCTCACGGAAGAACTGGCCAAGCTGAAAGCCCGTCGGGGCTACAAGGCCGAGCTGGACGAAGGTCTGGTCGATCTTCTGGCGGCGGAGGACGAGAAGGTAACATGGCGGCTCCGGCAGGCCGCCGAAGCACGCAACAAGGCAACCAAAGCGGAGGCCGAGGACAAAACGGAATTCGATACGGCCGAGAATGGTCTGGAACTGTCGCGTGACGAGCGGGATGCTTTCCGCGCCCTTCTGAACCGAATCGCGCCGGAACGTCAGAAGTGAGAATCACCACAGGGTTGCGGCAGAAGGGTCACGGACCCGAATGAAGCGTGTCGGCAACCTATGCTGGGCTCTGGTGCATGGTTGGTTAAGGAAATATGGGTATTCGGGTGGCGAATCGCTGATTCGCGTGACATGATTCGTTCAACTCGGCTGGTCGGGCACTCGTTTTGGATGAACTCGGGCAAAGCCGCGCTTGAAGGCTCGATAGAGCCGCGCATTAAGATTAGGGGAGAGCCGCATGGCCGCTAAGGACAATGACGACGCCAAAACCGAGGATCAGGACGTGATGCTCGACGTGAGCCAGGCCGCGGTCAAAAAGATGATCAGCGAGGCGCGCGAAAAGGGCTACATCACCTACGATCAGCTCAACAAGGTTCTGCCGCCGGAACAGGTCAGCTCGGAACAGATCGAGGACGTGATGTCGATGCTCTCCGAAATGGGCATCAATATCATCGAGGACGAGGAAGCCGAGGAAGAAGAAAATTCCGGCAAAGGTGGCGAACTCGTCACCGCGAACAGCTCGCGCGAAGTGGCCGTTGCGGCGTCCGAGACCGAAAAACTCGACCGCACCGATGACCCCGTGCGCATGTATCTGCGCGAAATGGGCTCTGTGGAGCTTTTGAGCCGCGAGGGCGAGATTGCCATTGCGAAGCGGATCGAGGCCGGACGCAACACCATGATCGCAGGGCTGTGCGAAAGCCCGCTGACCTTTCAGGCGATCACCATCTGGCATGACGAGCTTTTGTCCGAGGACATTCTCCTGCGCGACGTTATCGACCTTGAGGCCACGTTCGGCGGCGGCGTCGACGGGGACGATGAGGAAGAGACTGTTGTGGGCGGTCTCAAGACCGAAGGCGCTGCGGCCAGCGGCGAGACGAAGCAGAAAGAACAGGAATATGACGCCGACGGCAATCCGATCTCCACGGATGACGACGACGATGACGAGGACGAACAGGCCAATATGTCTCTGGCCGCGATGGAAGCGGCGCTGAAGCCTCAGGTTCTGGAGACGCTGGCGCAGATTTCCGAGGATTTCGCAAAGCTGTCCGAGATGCAGGACCTGCGGATGTCCGCGACACTCAACGAGGACGGGTCCTTCTCCGAGGCTGAAGAGGCGCAATATCAACAGCTCCGTTCCGAGATCGTGACGCTGGTGAACTCGCTGCACCTCCACAACAACCGGATCGAAGCGCTGATCGACCAGCTTTATGGTATCAACAAGCGCATCATGACCATCGACTCGAACATGGTGAAACTCGCCGATCAGGCGCGGATCAACCGCCGCGAGTTTATCGAGGCTTACCGTGGTGCCGAACTGGACCCGAACTGGCTCGACCGTATGGCCGAAAAGCCGGGGCGTGGCTGGCAGATGTTCATTGAACGCCACACGCCGAAGGTCGAGGAACTGCGCGCCGAAATGGCGATGGTCGGTCAATATGTCGGTGTCGACATTTCCGAATTCCGCCGCATCGTGCAACAGGTGCAAAAGGGTGAAAAAGAGGCCCGTCAGGCCAAGAAGGAAATGGTCGAGGCCAACCTGCGTCTCGTGATTTCCATTGCCAAGAAATACACCAACCGCGGTTTGCAATTTCTTGACCTCATTCAGGAAGGCAACATCGGCCTGATGAAGGCCGTGGATAAATTCGAATACCGGCGCGGCTATAAATTCTCCACCTATGCGACGTGGTGGATCCGTCAGGCGATCACCCGCTCGATTGCCGATCAGGCCCGCACCATCCGTATCCCTGTGCATATGATCGAGACGATCAACAAGCTGGTGCGGACTGGTCGTCAGATGCTCCACGAAATCGGTCGCGAACCGACACCGGAGGAATTGGCAGAAAAGCTGCAAATGCCGCTGGAAAAAGTCCGCAAGGTGATGAAAATCGCCAAGGAGCCGATCTCTCTGGAAACGCCGATTGGCGACGAGGAAGACAGCCAGCTTGGCGATTTCATCGAGGACAAGAACGCGGTCCTGCCTTTGGACGCGGCGATTCAGGAGAACCTCAAAGAGACCACAACCCGCGTGCTCTCCTCGCTCACACCGCGCGAAGAACGCGTGCTGCGTATGCGTTTCGGGATCGGAATGAACACCGACCACACGCTCGAAGAGGTGGGCCAACAGTTCTCTGTGACCCGCGAACGTATTCGTCAGATCGAGGCGAAGGCGCTGCGCAAGCTCAAGCACCCCTCGCGGTCTCGCAAACTGCGGTCGTTCCTGGATCAATAAAGTCAGAGGCGCCTCCCGAAAGGGGGGCGTTTTGCTTATGCCGAAGCTGCAAGCGTGAAACCTGTGTAGGTGGGCGCAAAAACTGAAAAGTTGCCCTGCACCCCTCCCGTTCAAACCATCTGCGGCTTGCGCTTCCGAGGTAACCTCTTCAAAATGCCTTCCAAACAGGAGGCCCCATGTCCCTTTTCGCAAAACTTTTCGGTGGCAAATCGAAACCCGACGCCACGCCGAAACCCGAAAGCAAGCCGGAGCTTTACGCTGCGGATTTCCGCATTTTTGTGGAGCCGATCAAAGAGGCGAACGGCTATCGCGTTGCGGCCCGCATCGAGAAGGACATCGATGGCGTCACCAAAACCCATATGATGATCCGCGCGGATACAATGAGCTCCGAAGACGATGCGCGCGTGGCGAGCCTGCACAAGGCGCAGGTGTTTATTGATCAGATGGGGGACGGCATTTTTGGCTAAGGCCAACATAATGTCGCATAAGCTTGTGCCGTGTTTTTCTGTATGGTATCCGGAACGGGCCTCTAACGCATGAGGTGCGAATGTCCTACCTGTCCCACATACTCGTCGCCGCTGTTTTAAGCGTTGCCGCGTCGCCCGTTTGGGCGATCTGCGCGGGCAATCAGGAGACGGTGTTCGCCTGTTCCCTCGGGGCCAAGCATGTAGAGTTGTGCCTGACCCCAGCCGAGGGCCGCGTGACCTATCGGTTCGGGCCTGAACGCGCTCCGGAGATCGAGCTGACGCGGGACTTTGACGAGATCACGATGCAGCCGTGGAGTGGTATCGGGCGCTCGATTTGGGATCGTGTGACGATACCCAACGGCGATTATTCTTATAGCCTGTCGTGGTCCTACGACAAAATTGACCAAGAGGTGTCAGGCGGGATTGAGGTTGCGCGCGGAGAGACTGTCTTGGCCTCTTTGGCTTGCGAGGATGCGGGTGAGGGCGGCGCGATTATGGAGCTTGAGACCTTGAGCTTTGCGATGCAGGACGCGGGTTTCTGTCGCTCAGCCACATACGAGGCTTTGCGGGAGGGGCCGTGCGAATGAGCCATCATCTGTTCGAGTTCTCCACGCATGGGCCGGGTCTCTATGAGATCACCGAGGATCTGGCGCGCTGGGTCGCGGGGGAGGGGCCGATGGAGGCGGTGCTCACCGTGATGGTGCAGCATACCTCGGCCTCGCTCGTCATTCAGGAAAATGCCGACCCCGAGGTGCAGACTGATCTCGCGGCGTTTTTTCATCGGTTGGTGCCGCCGACAACCGACCCGTCCATGTCCTACTTGACCCATACCTATGAAGGGCCGGACGATATGCCCGCGCATATCAAATCCGCGCTGTTGCCCACGACTATCACAATTCCTGTCATCGCGGGGCGAATGGCGCTTGGAACATGGCAGGGTGTTTACCTTTTCGAACATCGCACCCGTCCGCATGTCCGGCGCGTTATGGCGGTTTTGCGATAGGCGGGCGGCCGGATTTTTGCGCCTACTACATCTTGGGTTGCATTTTTGATCTACCCAAATTGTGGCCTGCCCCCTATAGTGCCTGTGGATAACTGGGGCATAGACCCCAGATGATTGAGGCAGTGATGAAATAAGGGGGCGCGGATGCGTTGTCCATTTTGCGGAAATGTTGATACCCAGGTGAAAGACAGTCGTCCGGCTGAGGATCATGTTGCGATCCGTCGGCGGAGGTTCTGTTCGGCCTGTGGTGGACGTTTCACCACCTATGAACGTGTGCAGTTGCGCGACCTTGTTGTGGTCAAAACCAACGGTCGCCGCGAAGATTTTGATCGCGACAAGCTGGAGCGTTCCATCCGGATCGCGGTGCAGAAACGCCCGATTGAACCGGAGCGTCTCGACCAGATGATTTCCGGCATTGTGCGGCGTCTGGAGAGCATGGGCGAGACGGATATTCCGTCGAAAATCATTGGCGAAATCGTCATGGAAAGCCTCGCTCGGATTGATACCGTGGCCTATGTGCGCTTTGCCTCTGTCTACAAAAATTTCCAAGCCGCAGATGATTTTGACAAGTTTGTCAGCGAGTTGCGCCCGGACACCAAGTCTGACGAATGACCCGTCAGAGTGACGAGCGCCATATGCGCCACGCGATGTCTCTGGCCGCGCGCGGGCTTGGGCGCACATGGCCGAACCCTGCGGTCGGCTGCGTTATTGTCAAAGATCATCGCGTTGTCGGGCGGGGGTGGACCCAGCCCGGTGGTCGGCCTCATGCCGAGGCGATGGCGCTTGCCCAAGCGGGGGAGACGGCACGCGGTGCAACAGCCTATGTTACCTTGGAACCCTGTTCCCATTACGGCAAAACACCACCTTGTTCCGAGGCGCTGATCGCGGCGGGCCTGTCCCGTGTGGTTGTCGCCTTGGGTGATCCCGATCCACGCGTGAACGGAAGAGGCTTTGCAAAGCTGCAAGAGGCGGGGATCGTGGTCACGACTGGCGTGCTGGAGGCGGAGGCCAGAGCGCAACAGGCGGGGTTTCTCTCGAAAGTGACGCTGGGGCGTCCGATGGTGACACTGAAACTCGCGATGTCTTGGGACGGGCGGATCGCCACGGCCACGGGGGAGAGTCAATGGATCACAGGTCCGCTGGCCCGTCGTCGCGTTCATGCCATGCGGGCAACCCATGACGCTGTTCTGGTGGGCGGTGGCACGGCGCGGGCGGATGATCCGAACCTGACCGTGCGGGGACTTGGGGTTTCGCACCAGCCTGTGCGCGTGGTCATGTCGCGCCGCCTTGATCTGCCGCTTACGGGGCATTTGGCACGCACGGCGCAAGAGATTCCGGTCTGGATTATTCATGGGCCGGAGGTGGATGATGCGCTGAAATCCGCATGGCGTGGGCTTGGAGTAGACCTGATCGAAGCCTCTGTTATTGCGGGAAATATTAATCCGAAATCGGCATTTGACGCCTTGGGCGCACGCGGTCTGACGCGGGTGTTTTGCGAGGGGGGCGGGGCGTTGGCGGCGTCGCTTTTGTCGGCGGATCTGGTGGATCGTGTGGCGCTGTTCACCGCAGGGCTGGCCATCGGCGCGGAAGGCCGTCCGGGGCTGGGTGCTTTGGGCCTCGACCGGTTGTCAGCCGCAATCCGTTATCAGCTTGAAAGCGTGGAGCAGCTTGGCCCCGACACTCTGAGCCAGTGGCGGCGCGGGCCTGCGCTTGATGATGGCCCGAACGCATAGCGCCCTAACACTTTGATTTTCAATAAAACACTCTAGCGAAGCCCAAGAAAGGCGGCGCGGAACTGGCGCAGTTTTGCCAGCGCATATTGCATCGCACGGCTGCGTCCCTGCGGTGCGATGGCGAGCCGTTCGAGCGCCTCTTCGGGGGCTAGAGTGGCCCCTGTTTCGGGGTCGAAATACCGCGGATAGTCGAGCAGAACGGCATGGGCGAGGCCCATAAGATCGGGTGCGGCATTACGTCGGACAAGCGTCGGACTTCTGTCGGACGTCAAACCCCATCTGGCATAAAAGGGCGCACCGGTGCAGGTCACGGGTTTGTGGCGGAGCAGGGCCTCGAAACCGATGAGCGAAGTCATGGTCCAGACCTCGTCACAGGCCTCGATTAGACTTAAAGGATCTGCCTTCGTGGCAATCACATCTGCGATCTCTTGCGCCTCGGGCACCTTGCCGCGCCGCAGACCGGCTTCCACATCAGGATGAGGTTTGTAGACGATCACCGCTTCGGGATGCGCGGCGCGGGCGGCGGTCAGAAGATCGAGATTGGTGGCAATCTCGCCTGCGGCACATTGGATCGAGGCATCGTCCTCAACCTGTCCGGCGACGAGAATGCGATGCCCCTCCGGCAGATCCGGCAACCCGTCGCCAACATTGTATTTGCTCAACCGCAAACAGGTCAGACGCTGGACGAAACGCTCGATCCGGTGGCGCTGATGCGGGGTCAATTCGGCGCGGGCGGTGATGAGTTGTTCGAGCCGTGAGGGCCGTGTCGGGTCAAAGTAGATTCCCGTATCATCAAGCACCAGAGACAGGGGCCGCACCAGAGCCGCGCCCAAACCGCGCGAGCGCAGGAACCCGTCTTCGAGCCGCAATTCGGCCTCCGGTGTACGTCCCCAAGCGAGGTGGCGAAGCCCTGCGGCCTTGTGGCGGGCGATGCTGTCAGGGTCATCGGTGAAGACGATCTGCGACCTGCCAAGATAACGGCGCAGGAAAGGGCGTTTCCACGGCAGGATGTTGGAGGCGACATAACCCGCCGCATCCTCCGTTACGGCGCGTTGGCGGGCTTCAAGGCGGGCGAGGAGGTCTTCAATCTCCAGCGCCTTATCTCCTGCGCGCCATTGGGGCGCCATCATGAGGGCGGCGCAAAAGAGCTGGACGCGGGTCAGGCGGCGGGTCGCATAGGGGTCGGGGCGCTCGTCCTGTGTCAGGCCAAGGCTGCTATACCAAGGCTGCCCGAAAACGCGGGGTCGATGTCCGGCGAGAATGGCGTCGAAACCGTAACCGGCGCTGTGGGTGTAGACTGCGGTCGCGTTTTCCAGAAGGGGATAGAGCGCGCTGTCTTCGGAAAGCAGGATGATCCTAGGATCGTCATGGGCGGTGAAATACCCGTCAGGGCAGGGCAGGATCGCAACCTGCGCGTTGAGGATCTCCGTCTGGGCGAAGACCAGCATTTCGGCCATATCGGCCTCGCTCGGGGCCTGATCTGCGGTTTTGGGCTGATCCAGAACGAGCACATATGGAACATCTGGCAGGGCATCCTGCGAAGGAAGGGTCGCAAATTTGGACAAATTCAACGAAACGAGCCACGCCATCGCATCGCGTGCGCGATTGAGTAATGCGCTGTCATCCAGAGGGCTGCGGGTGAGCAAGGCGTCCCAGTCTTCCAGCGAGGCGTAGGAGAGATCGGGCTCGTCCTGCACACGTTCGAACAGCAAGGGAGGCGCAAAGGAAAGCCGCCCCGACAGGTGATGCGGGGCGGCTTGGGATGCGTTGCGGTCGGGATCGACCATCGGGCCTATTCGCCGATGCTGGCCAGCGAGTCGACAGAGCTGGTTGCGCCGGTAATTGCACCCAGAGTTTTCTGCCATTGGGTGAACGGCGCTTCGGTGACATAGATCGTATCGCCATCGCGGATCAGGAAGTCGCGGGCAAGGAACAGGCCGTTCGGCTGGGTCAGGTCCAGCATGTAGATCATGCGCTGGGGACCGACCAGATCATCGCGACCAAGCACCTGTTTGGCGATCGCTTCAGGTTCGTTGCGGAACACGAAAACCCCTGTGGGATCGGCGGAATTGGTTTGCAGCCCGCCGACTTGGGCAATGGCTTCAATCGCGGAGAGATTGCGGGTCTCGAAATTGATGACGCTTTGACCGCCCGTCGCCCCAAGCGCGGTGAAGGAGCGCGGATCGGCTTCGACGAGGATGCGGTCGCCGTCGCGCAGCGGGATGTCGTATTTCGGATTCTTGTAGAGGTCTTCGAACCAGACCGTGCCGGACTTGCTGCCACGAATAACTTTGACCTGCGCGATATCCGGATCGACGGCGACGCCACCGGCTTGTGCCAGCATGGCGGTCAGGCGACGGGTGGGGCGCTGGATCGGGTAGACGCCTTGACCTGCAATCTGGCCGGTGATGGTGACGGTGGCCCCGTCTCCTGCGGCGCGTGTGACCATGACTTGCGGATCGGGGGTCTGGGTGTCGAGTTTTTCGGTGATGATGCGGCGGATGGCTTCGGGGCTGTTGCCTGCGGCCTTGATGCGACCTGCATAGGGCACGAAGATGAAGCCGCTGCCGTCGACCTGAACCTCGGAGAGGACGGTGGCGTTGGCGCCCTGACCGGCCAGCAGCCCGTCATCGACGTTTTCCCAGATCGTCAGCGACAGAACGTCGCCTGCGGCAATGGTGTCGGAGCCGACAACGCCGGCGTTCTGGAAGGCGGAGGAGAAGCCGAGTTCTTCGGTGATGGCGGTGGCTGCCGTGACGCGGTCATTGACGGCCACAACAAAGGAATCGCCTTGTTCCAGAACGGAGCCTGCAAAAATCTCTTTCTTGTTGGGGCCGGATCGTGGAAGGCCACAAGCCGACAGACTCGCGGTGATGGCAACAAGTGCCACAGCGCGGGTGATGCGCGATGTCAGGATTTGCACAGCTCGAACTCCTCTGCCCCAAATTTTTATCGGGTCTAATCGACACGTTAACCAAAGGCGACATAAAAATCCACTGTGAGGGGCATCTCGGGCGGGAACGTTCGGTCAAGTGTTGCGCGCAGGACGCGGCGGTCATAGGGAATGTGGTGATTTGGAAATTTCCCTCAGGATATAGGGGGCTACGCGGCGATGTTGAGGCCGCTTTGGCGGGGGCTCAGGTCTAATTGACCACGCGCAGAGGCTGGCGCGGCGGGGCGGAGCCGGAGATCAGGGCCGCATCGGGGGCCTCTTTGGAGAGCATCAGGTCCACCACGAGACGCAGGAGTTGCCGCCGTCCCCGTTTGGAATAGAACCCGCCGGGCACTTGCGAGGTTTCCAGAAGGAATTGCCGGTAATCGCGATAGGCGCGGGTGTCGGGCCGTTCGGGGCGGGCGAAGAACTCGTCCAGCGGTTGATGGGAGACGAATTCGGGTTTGTCATAGACCGCACGTCCCAGAATGCGCAGGGGTATCCCCAGCGAGAGGACTTGTTGTCCGGCGGTGGAATTGACCGTGACGGCGGAGCGGGCGCTGTGCAAGAGGCGTTGCAGTTTGCCGCCCCGCACAAAATGCACGCGGGATTCGACGCCGAACTGGGCGGAGAGGCGGCGGATTTCATGGCGCAGATTGCGCCGGTCGTTTTCCAGAGGGTGCGCCTTGAACACGAGGTGGTGATGCTGCGGGGCGCCTTTGGCAAAGCCTTCGATCACATCGGCGATAAATTCGGGCATGGTCGCATAGGGGCTATGGACCTGAAAGCTGGTGTCATGTTCGAGTTGCAACAGCGCGATATGGAAGGGGTGGCCTGCGGCAAGGATGGCGCGTGTGTGCCATGCCCGCGAGAGTCTGTGAGCGGGCATCAGGGTCAGGCGTTTGAAATACAGCAGGAATTCCTTGGTCACGGGCAGTTCGCGGTGGCCGCGATAGTTTTTGAACGCGGAGTTCCGGAACATCACGAACCAGTGGTAGAGTGCGCCGTAAAAGATGTGCTGGCGCATGTCGCCCCAATGGGCGGGGGGCTCGATACTGTCGTGTTCGATCTTGGCCAGAGCCTTGCGCATATCTTCGACAGAGAGCGACATGAGGGTGGAGTTGCCGTTCGATCCGTTGCGCTCGTAGGACACCCAGTAGGGGCGGATGTAGCCCTCTTCGAACACATGGATGGTCAGGCCAAGCGCGCGGGCCTTCTCGATTGCAAGCGCATGGACGGGGCGGGTGTCGCCGTAAAGCACGATGTCGGTGACGGATTTCTCGCGGACAATCTCGGCAAAGCGCTCGGGCCAGTGGTCGGCCGGATCGGTGTAGGGCAGAAAGCTCCGGCTGGAGAACCAGAAGGCACGGTCGCCCGCATTGAACCCCACACGCCAGACCGACGCACCTGCCGCACGCAGCATCTTGCCAAGCGCCCAGAAGAACGGCCCGTGTGGCCCCTGCAACATCAGGAACACCCGTTTGTCGGCAGAGGCGGGAACGTCTGTGGGTTTCATGGGCATAGGATGTGCAAACGGTTGTGTTTCAGGAAGATACGCGGGGTTTACCTTGAGTTAACCTCTGTGTGGCGCGAAAGTAAGGCGGAAATGTGGCATTTCCTTCCCCGTGCTTTTCTTCGTGCTCATCCCAGAGACACGATCCTGTGGCGCGATAGGGCCTCCGGGCAAGCGATGGGTAAGCGACGGGCAAGTGTCGCCCCACCCGCAACGCGCGACTTGCAGCGGCGCGCGCGGGGCGCTACCTCTGGCACGGACACTAACACCTGCGCCCGCCTGTCGCTGGCGCGGGGTATCATCTGGAGAGAGCATGTTCACAGGGATCATCACGGATATCGGCACGGTTCTGGAACTGGAAAAACGCGGGGATCTGCGGGCGCGGATCGGCTGTGCCTATGATGTCGACGGGATCGAGATCGGCGCGTCGATTGCCTGTGATGGCGTGTGCCTCACGGTGGTCGCGCTGGGAACCGAGCCGCAAAACTGGTTCGACGTGGAAATCTCTGCGGAAAGCGTGTCGAAAACCAACATCGGCGCGTGGCAGACCGGCAAAAAGCTCAATCTGGAGCGGGCGTTGAAACTTGGCGACGAGTTGGGCGGGCATATCGTGTCGGGCCATGTGGACGGTGTGGCACAGATCACGGCGATGGTGGACGAGGGCGACAGCACAAGGATCCGCTTTGAGGCCCCCGAAGCGCTGGCCAAATTCATCGCGCCGAAAGGCTCGGTCGCGCTCAATGGCACGTCTTTGACCGTAAACGAGGTGGAAGGCACGAGTTTCGGCATCAATGCCATTCCACACACGCAAGAGGTCACCACATGGGGCGGCGTGGCCGTGGGCGACAAGGTCAATCTGGAGATTGACACGCTGGCGCGCTATGTGGCGCGGCTTCAGGAGTGGCAGGTCTGACCACGCATTGCGTGGCGGGGCAGGCCAAGCCTGACGGGAATTTTTAACAAACTGCGTAAAAAAGCTGCATCAACAGGTGCGGCAATTCTCTGGCGTTTGGCGGCGCAACCTTGTACGGAAAGGCGACCGAATTCCCGAAAAGGCCCGCCTGAGACTCATGTCCGACAATACCACGCCGACCCCCGACAGCTACGAAGCCGCAATTTCTCCGATTGAAGAGATCATCGAAGATGCCCGTAACGGGCGGATGTTCATCCTCGTTGATCACGAAGACCGCGAAAACGAAGGTGATCTGGTGATCCCCTCGCAGATGGCGACGCCGGAAGCGATCAACTTCATGGCCACCTACGGGCGCGGGCTGATCTGTGTCACGCTGACCGGCGAGCGGATTGATGCGCTGGGCCTGCCGATGATGGCGTCCAACAACTCTTCGCGCCACGAGACGGCCTTTACGGTCTCCATCGAGGCGAAAGAGGGTGTGTCCACCGGCATTTCCGCCCATGACCGTGCCCGCACGGTGGCTGTGGCGATTGATCCGTCGAAAACCGCTGACGACATTGCCACGCCGGGCCATGTCTTCCCGCTGCGTGCGCGTGACGGTGGCGTGCTTGTCCGCGCCGGTCACACCGAGGCGGGTGTCGATGTGGCGCGTCTGGCGGGGCTGATGCCCTCGTCGGTGATCTGCGAGATCATGAAGGAAGACGGCACCATGTCGCGTCTGCCCGATCTGGTGGCTTTCGCGCAGATGCACAATCTCAAGATCGGCACGATTTCCGACCTGATCGCCTATCGCCGCCGCCACGATAACCTCGTGACGAAAACCGAAGAGCGTCCGGTTGTCTCCGAATTCGGCGGCGACTGGAATATGCAGGTTTACACGGATGACCTGCACGGGGCCGAACATATCGTTCTGGTCAAGGGCGATGTCTCTGACGGAGCGCCGACCTTGGTGCGGGTGCATAACCTGAACCCGCTCGAAGATGTGCTGGGCATTGGCAAGACCTCGCGCGAGATCGAAGGCGCGATGGAAGTGATCGCCGAAGAAGGCCGCGGCGTGATCGTGTTGTTGCGGGACACGCGGATGAAACTGGCGGAAGAGGATGAAGAGACCTCCCCGCAAACCTTGCGCCGCTACGGGCTCGGGGCGGAAATCCTTGCGGCCATCGGGCTGAGCGAGCTGATCCTTGTGACCGACAGCCCGCAGCCGAAAGTGCCGGGGCTGGATGCCTTCGGTCTTGAAATCGTTGGCACGCGCAGAATCACGAAAGGGGCATAACCATGGCTGCCGCTGAAGAGCATTACATTCTCGACCTTCCGACATTCGAAGCGCCTGTAAAGCTGCTGATCGTCGTTGCGCCTTATTACAAGGACATTGCCGACGAGTTGGTTGCAGGGGCCAAGGCCACGATTGAAGCGGCGGGCGGCACATGGGATCTGGTCGAGGTGCCCGGTGCGCTCGAAGTTCCAACCGCGATTTCGATTGCCGACAAGATGTCCAATTTCGACGGCTACGTTGCGCTGGGCTGTGTCATTCGCGGCGAAACCACCCATTATGAGACCGTGTGTAACGACAGTTCGCGCGCGCTTCAGTTGATGGGATTGCAGGGGATTTGCATCGGCAATGGCATCCTGACGGTTGAAAATCGCGAGCAGGCGGTGGTGCGTGCCGAGAGCAAAGGGCAAAATAAAGGCGGCGGCGCTGCGGCTGCGGCCTTGCATCTCATCGCACTTTCGCGCAAATGGGCTGCTCCGAGCAAGGGCGTGGGCTTCCATTCCGACGCGATCAAACTTGCCGGACAAGCGACAGGACCGAAAAACGCATGACTTCTAACGACACTGGCGAGAACGCACGTCTGAAACCGCCCACCAAGCGCGAGATGAAATCCGCAGCGCGGCTCTATGCCACGCAGGCGCTGTTTCAGATGGAAGCGGCGGATATGACCGTCGACAAGGTGCGTCGCCAGTTCTACGACCATTTCTTTGGTCTGGAGACCGAGGAAGAGGGCACATTTATCGACGGCGACAGCGACCTGTTCCACGAGATCACCGAGATTGCCGTGAACGATCAGGCGAAGATCGACCAGATGACCGACCGTGCTTTGGTGGCGAAATGGCCGATTGCGCGGATCGATTCGACGCTGCGCGCCTTGTTCCGCGCGGCTGGCGGCGAGCTTTTGTCCGGTCGGACGCCGCCCAAGGTGGTGATTGTCGAGTTCGTGGATGTGGCGAAGGCCTTCTATCCCGATGGCCGTGAGCCGAAATTCGTCAATGCTGTGCTGGATCATATGGCCCGCGAAGTGAAGCCGGAAGCCTTTTAAGGCTTTCGTCTGGAACGAGCAAATCCAGCATGTGAAGTGAAGCCGGAAGCCTTTTAAGGCTTTCGTCTGGGCTTTGAGGTTTCGTTTAAAGTGGTCCCAAAACATGAAAAACCCGACCGGTTAAGGTCGGGTTTTGTCGTTTCAAAGGCTGGCCTTAGACGTCAAGCGGCGTCTCGGAGCGGGTCCATGCCAGCGGTTTGAAGACCTCGTCCACGGGTGTTTCCGCAACGTGGTTGACGTAGTTGGAGATGGTTTTCTGCGCCATGCCGAGGATCACGTCCAGCACCGCGCGGTGGCCGTAACCGGCTGCGAAAAACGCATCCAGCGTCTCTTCGCTGACAAAACCGCGCTCGCGGACCATTTTCACGGTAAAGGTGCGCAGGGCTTCGAGTTTTTCTGTGGGCAGCGGCGTCTCGTCACGCAGGGCGTTGGAGATTTCGTCGGACACTTTCATCATCTTGGCAATGCCTGTGTGCGCGGGCACGCAGTAATGACATTCGTTCTCGACGTTGATCGACTGCCAGACCACGGTCAACTCATCGGCGTCAAATTCGGTCTCGGTGAAGAGGCGGTGTAGGACCTGGTAAGCCTCAAATGCCTGCGGGCTTTCGGCCAGAACCTTGTGCAGGCCGGGGTAGCGGCCAAATGCTTTGAGGGAGCCTTCCAACAGGGCTTTGGAGCCTTCAGGCGCGGAATCGGTATCATGGGAAGGGAAGGGGGTCATGTGCAGTCCTTTTGAATTTGTGTGCTTGATATGGTGATACTTTATTTTTGAGTGATTGCTCAAGTTATTTATTGAGTGATCACTCAAATGTAATCGAAGCGTCACTTTCTGACACAATCGGCCCACGCGGGGCAGCCAAAGACCACACGCGACGACGTGCCGCGTTGTCGGGGGCAGATTTCACAGTGGTTTTGTGTTAGCTGAGATTGTGTCAGGTTCAGGAGACCGTTTATGCCCAAACTCGTTAAACTCTACATCACGCAGGTGCTGATCGGCTTTGCCATCGCGGCGGGGTTTGTGGGGATGCTGCTGTATTTTAACGTCGCGAATCTCTGGCACCTTGTGACCCATAACGACGCGGGCATCATTGCGGTGATCGTGTTGTGGTTCGCCAACGGGATCGTATTCTCCGGTGTGCAATTCGCCATCACGATCATGCGCATGGCCGATAGCGAGGATGAGGATCAAGGCGGCAAACGCGACGATCTTCCTTTGGTCGCGCTGGAACCTGTGCCTGTCGAAGTCACAGCAAAGCGCCGCTAAGTCTTTGTGTCCACAGATCAATGCCCAAACAAAACGCGCCCCGAAGTGAGGGCGCGTTTTGGTATGGCGGCGGGGGACCGCAGCATCCGTAGCGACGCGTATGCTCCCGAAGCCTGATATATCAGGTGGGCACCAGATAACAGAACCACGGTCCTGACAGAGCCAGCTCCCATTCGGTTGCTTAAGGCCACCGGAGTCTTGCGCCCATGTGTACGTAACGAGCAGATCCCGCCTGCACCCGCAGATAGGGCGTTGCAGGGCGAAGGACAAGGGCAGGGCGTTGAATTTCTCCGCTCCTTGGGTCAGGTTTCTCTTATGTCCGATCTTGATCCTCCCTCCACAGCCGCGCCGATGCAGCCGGGCCAAATGCTCGCCCGTGGTGTCTGCCGCCACTTGCGCGGCTACGGCTTTGCCTGTGTGGAGGAATTTGTGCCCGCCCGCGGCCTGCGCGTCGATGTCATGGCGCTGGGGCCGAAAGGCGAGGTCTGGGTGATCGAATGTAAATCCGGCCGCGCGGACTTTACCTCGGACCATAAATGGCAGGGCTATCTGGACTGGTGCGACCGCTATTTCTTTGCGGTTGATGCCGGATTCCCTGTCGAAATCCTGCCGGATGAGGCGGGGCTGATTCTCGCGGACGGCTTCGGGGCGGAGATCATACGCCACCCCGAGGAGGGCAGACTGCCCGCATCCAGACGCAAGGCGCTCCATTTGAATGTCGCCCGCACGGCGGCCACACGGTTGCAGAGCTACCGTGATCCGGGCGTGGCGGGGATGTTCAAAGATAAATAGGGTTTTCCGTGGGGAAAATACTCCCGCCGGAGGCACGCGACATTTGCGCGATTACTTGACCTTGCGGGCCTGAGCGGCGGCGGCGCGGAGTTCTTCGGCAATCTCTTCGGCTTCTTCCGGTTCGAAATCCATCGGGATTTCAATGCCGCCTGTGGCCTCGATAAACATACGCACCATACCCAGCGAGGTCGGCCCGATCTGGAGATTGGCTTCGATGTCTTGTTCCGAGTTGATGCCCATGGTCCGTGGCTCCCTTATGGATTAACCCGCATTTAAGGCTTTGACGCGCCGGAGGCAAGCCGGCTCTGGCCTTGTGGCGCGGCGCACCGGCCCCCGTGGCATGGCTTTGTCATTGCTTTCGCGAAAAACATAGCGGCTTTGTGGCATTTTTGCTCAAACTGCCTCTTGCATTCACGGGCGCGGGACAGTACATCCCCCGTCAGTGCCGCCTTAGCTCAGTAGGTTAGAGCGCCTGATTGTGGATCAGGAGGTCCCCCGTTCGAGCCGGGGAGGTGGTACCACCCTTCTTCTTCATCTCCGGCTTTGTCTACGTCACGGCTCTCGCGGCAGATTTTTCTGCGCTTGCGAAGGCTTTTGTGCGCGGATGTCTCCCCTCGTTTTCCCCTCTCTGAGCCCGCGACAAAGACGCCGGAGGCTCGGCCCTCATATCAGCGCCTGAGTCTGTTTCCGTTGCCTGTCCTCTTTGAATGCGCTGCGCGGGGTAGGGCTATCTCTCTACCCTCAGCCCTTTGACTTGTATGGAGAAAAGCTGACTCTCGCTCAGGCTGCGACAAAATGTAGCAATTTTTGGAATTTTGTGCTAATATTTCAAAAAGGGAGGATAATATGCATCTTTATTTCGTTGGAGCACTCTATTCGGCTTTGGTCTTTTTGCCAGTCCTGTTGCTCGCATTCGCAGCACATGAATGCTGCAAGGGCGAGGTGGACGGGCGCGTCTAGGAAAAGCACCTGAAAATCGCCTGATGAACCACGGGGTTTCAGGGTTCAAAAGGTTGGAACGCGGCGCAGGGGAGGGCGTCGCGTTCTCTATTTGTAGTGCATTGTTGCGCAGGTGGGGTTTCGTGTGTGGCTTTCGTCCACGGCCTTAGTCTACGGATATCCGCTGTTGCAGCGTGCCGGTTTCGGCATCGAAGATCAGGATTTCATCCCCCGCAACCACCGCAATCCAGTCAGAGCCACGGGTCACAGCCTCCGGTTCGACGCCATCCGGCAGGGCCAGCGTGTCGGGCCAGTCTGGCGTGGGTGCGTCAAAATCGGGGAAGCGCGTGACAAGGAGGCCGATCAGCACTAGAAACCCGACAATCATCACCCCGAGAAGTCCGGTGACCAGCCGTCGCAACAGCGTCAGCCCTGCCGCTTCTTTCGGGTCTATCTCGAAGCCCTTGTTTGTCGGATCATCCATGCCTGTGACCACCGTTACCTTTGCCATTGCGGAGAACCCGCCCAAACGTCTTGATAAGGCGATTGCCCGCGATGTGCCAGAAGAAGCCACGCTGTCGCGGTCGCGTCTGGTGAAATTGCTTTCTGAGGGGGCGGTGAAGCTCAACGGGGTCGTGGTGAGCGACCAGAAGGGCAAGGTCAAGGAAGGCGACCGGATCGAGATCACGGTGGAAGAGGCCACGGAGATCGAGCTCAAGGCCGAAGATATTCCGCTGGATGTGATCTATGAGGACGACGACCTGATCGTGGTGAACAAACCGGTCGGCATGGTGGTGCATCCGGCGCCGGGGTCGCCGTCGGGCACTTTGGTCAATGCTCTGATGCATCATTGCGGTGAGAGCCTGTCGGGAATCGGCGGGGAGAAGCGCCCCGGCATTGTGCACCGGATCGACAAGGACACATCGGGGCTTTTGGTTGTGGCCAAATCCGACAAGGCCCATCAGGGGCTGGCCAAGCAATTCGAGAAACACACGGTCGAGCGCCAATATTACGCGTTGGTTTACGGGGCACCGGACCCGATGGACCCGCGTCTGCGGGGGGTGAAGGGCGTGAGTTTCGAGGGCTCGAACATCTTGCGCATCACGACTCTTCTGGGACGTCACAAGACGGATCGTCAGAAACAGGCCGTGTCCTTTACCGAGGGCCGTCATGCCATCACCCGCGCGCGTGTTCTGGACCTGTTCGGGACGCCGCCGCAACTGGCGCTTGTGGAATGTTGGCTGGAGACCGGACGCACGCACCAGATCCGCGTGCATATGGCCCATGCGGGGCACGGGCTTGTCGGGGACCAGACCTATGGCGGGCGGCGCAAGCTCAACCACAAGGCACTCTCCGAGGCGGCGCGTGAGGCGGTGGATCACTTCCCCCGTCAGGCGCTTCATGCGGCAGTGTTGGGTTTTGTTCACCCTGTCAGCGGCGAGGAGATCCGGTTCGAGGCCCCTCTGCCCGAGGACATGCAGCAGCTTCTCGATCATCTCTAGGCGCATGGGGCTAAATCTATGGGCGGGCCTGCGTCGGAGTGTAACAAAGGCCACATGGTTGTGAGATCGGTGAAATCTTGACGCTTTTGCTTGGAGAAATGCCGGAATATCGGCCATCCTCCGTTCAAACCTTGAAGCTATGGTGTTTTGCGAAGGAAACCGGCGTCCGGGCCGTCGGGAAACACCATGCAACGTATTGATGTAGCGCCTCTTTCACGATCGGCTTGAGATTCAAGGGATGTGTGGAAAGGCATTGGGAAATGTGTCGCGGCCCCTTGAAAGCACAAATGTGCTTTCCTAGATGGAATGTTAAGTCTTGTTACATAGACAGAGAGCCAAGGCGCCGCGACATGGGAGAGATGTGAGACATGAGTAATTACACAAATTTGCCGGCTCCGAGTCCGGAACAGGGCCTGAACCGGTATTTGCAGGAAATCCGCAAGTTCCCGATGCTGGAACCCGAAGAGGAATACATGCTGGCCAAGCGCTGGGTGGATCACGAGGATGCCGCTGCGGCGCATAAGCTTGTGACCTCCCACCTGCGACTGGCCGCCAAGATCGCGATGGGCTACCGCGGCTACGGCTTGCCGCAGGCCGAAGTGGTCTCCGAGGCCAATGTGGGCCTGATGCAGGCGGTGAAACGCTTTGATCCGGAAAAGGGCTTCCGCCTGTCGACCTATGCGATGTGGTGGATTCGCGCGAGCATTCAGGAATATATCCTGCGCTCGTGGTCACTGGTGAAACTCGGCACGACATCGGCGCAGAAGAAACTGTTCTTCAACCTGCGCAAGGCCAAGGCGCGGATCGGCGCGTTCGAGGATGGCGATTTGCGCCCCGAGAATGTGAAACAGATCGCGCATGATCTGGGTGTGACCGAGGCGGAAGTCGTGTCGATGAACCAGCGGATGGCAGGGGGTGATGCCTCTTTGAACGCCACCGTCGGCAGCGATGACGAAGGGTCCGCGCAATGGCAGGACTGGCTTGAAGACGAAAACGCGAATCAGGCCGCAGATTATGAAGCCCGCGATGAAATGGACACGCGGCGCGAGTTGCTGGTGAAGGCGATGGACGTGCTCAATGATCGGGAAAAAGACATCCTGATGCAGCGTCGTCTGAAGGACCAGCCCGTGACATTGGAAGAACTGTCCGGCCAATATAACGTGTCGCGCGAACGTATCCGCCAAATCGAAGTGCGTGCCTTTGAAAAGCTGCAAAAGCGGATGCAGGAACTGGCGAAAGAGCAGGGGCTTCTCGAAAGCGTCTGATCGCCGGATGCGGAAAATTCTGTCAAAGGGGTGGCCGAGGCCGCCCCTTTTTCTTTGTTCTCACCCTGCGCTGATGGTGCTGACATGGGATGTCGCGCAAAACCGGCTCGAATAACGCGGAGAAACCACCTGTTGCGCACGTTTCGGCTTCTGTGATTGAACGCTTGGAGGGTGTCCGGTGGCGGGAGCGAGAGCGGGGGGAAGGCGTTGAGGACGGGCGCCCCTGATAGGGCGCCCGAATTTTATGCGAAAGGTGTTAGTCCGGCAAAATCTGGCGCAGGACGCGGACCATATTGCCGCCCATGACGCTGGCAATCTCCGTCTCGCTCAATCCTTGATCCATCAGCGCCTGTGTCAGCGCGGCGAGTTCGGAACTGTCGAATTCCACCGCGACAGAGCCGTCATAATCGGAGCCGAGCGCCACATGATCCGCGCCGACCAGATCGACCGCAGCCTTGATCGTTCGGGCAACCCCGTCGGGGGAGGCGTCACAGGTCACATCTGCCCAATAGCCGATGCCAATCACACCACCTGTCGCGGCGATCTGCTGCATCAACTCATCGGGGAAGTTTCGTTTCACCTCGCAATGGGAATGGATGCCCGTATGCGACAGGATCAGCGGCTGATCGGTCATTTCGATCACCTCCCGCGCCATTTGCGGCGAGGCATGGGCCAGATCGATCACCATATGTTTGTTGACCATCGCCCGCACCACATCGCGACCGAAGTCGGTCAGCCCGTGTTCTTCCTCACCATGCAGAGATCCACCCAGCGCGTTGTCAAAGAAATGCGTCAGCCCCATCAGGCGAAAACCTGCGTCATAGATGCGGTCGAGATTGGCGAGATCGCCTTCGAGAATATGCCCGCCTTCAGACCCGATTAGCGCACCGGTCAGGGCATGCCCGTTGGCGCGGGCGGCGAGGACGTCATCGAGATCGCTTTTGGTGCGCAGGATTCTCACCTGTTCGGGCGCTTTCTCTTCATAGCGCTGCATCCGTTTCGCCATATAGAGTCCGCGCTCGGTCAGGTTGAACCAGCTTTTCACCGGCCAGAGTTGGGCAATGCCCAAAAGCGTGATGTTGTCGCGGGCGTCGGCGGAGTTGTGGTCATAGTTCTGGCCAGCAGGACTTTTGGTCACTGTGGTGAAGACCTGAACGGCGACATTGCCTTCTCTGAGACGCGGGAAATCCACATGGCCCCGATCTGCGCGTTTCAAGAGATCGCGGTTCCACAACAGGCTGTCCGCATGCAGATCGCCGATGGTCAGGCTGTCGTGCAGGGCCTGCGCTTCGGCGGTGACGGGGTAGGGGGCATGGTCTGCAACAGAGTTCTGTCCCTTCTCCACAATGCCGGGCAATATTCCGAAGAACACCACCGCCCCGACCACCAGCACGATGCCGAGGCCGCGTCCTATCCATTTCACCATGAAATCTCCTCCCGTCTGTCATATGTCCGGCAAGCCTATGAGCGCGAATGCAACGCCGCCAAGAGAAACCTTGCGTCAGGCCGGCGGATCACCCTGTGCTGATGCGGGATGGCGGGGGCGCTTGCAAATCGGTGATTCAGATTTGAGGCAGAAGGCTTTAGACTGGCGCAGGGTAACGTAAAGGAATCGCCATGGCCGACCCGCATGAATTCGACCACGTAATGCCCGACATGGGCGGAGCAAAGGACAAACGTCCGGAGGAAATTACCGAGAATATGGGGGCGCGTATCCTCTATTCGATCCTCATCTGGATCATGATGAACCTCGCCTCCACCATCATTGGCGTGCTTGCGATTTTGCAGGCGATCATTCTTCTGGTGAATGGCAAGAAACCCAATGATCGTGTGGCGAATGCGGGCACGGATGTGGGAATCTGGTATGCCAAGGCCACGCGCTACATCACGGGCGATAGCGAGGTGAAGCCCTGGCCCTGGACGGAGCTGGACTGAGGCTTACGCGCTATTGTCAAAATGAAAAGCCCCGCCGGTTGAGCGGGGCTTTGTGTTTTGTGGAGCGATTATCCCTCGCGGGATCGTGGGGCACCGCCCGTTCGAACCTTAATCGCTCCACTAGGGCGATGATCCCTAACGGGAATCGGCTCTCACTCCATCGCTTCCAATTCGTCGATAAAGCCGGAAATCATCGACAGGCCCTTGTCCCAGAATTTCGGGTCGGAGGCGTCCAGCCCGAAGGGGGCGAGAAGTTCCTTGTGATGTTTCGAGCCGCCCGCTTTGAGCATGTCGAAATATTTCTCCTGAAATCCGTCGGGCTGTTCGGTGTAGGCCGCGTAAAGCGCGTTCACCAGACCGTCGCCAAAGGCATAGGCGTAGACGTAAAAGGGCGAATGCACAAAATGCGGCACATAGGACCAGTAGACCTCGTAGCCGTCCATGAATTCGAATGCTGGCCCCAGAGATTCACCCTGCACGGACATCCACAGCCGGTTGATGTCGTCAGACGTCAGTTCCCCGCCTTTGCGCGCCTCGTGCAGTTTGCATTCGAAATCATAAAAGGCGATCTGGCGGACCACCGTGTTGAGCATGTCCTCGACCTTGCCAGCCAGAAGAACCTTGCGCTCTGTCGGGGTTTCGGCACCTTTCAGCAGCTTCTGGAAGGTCAGCATCTCGCCAAAGACGGACGCGGTTTCGGCCAGCGTTAGCGGTGTGTTGGCCAGAAGTTCCCCCTGATCGGCGGCGAGAACCTGATGCACGCCGTGGCCCAACTCATGCGCTAGCGTCATCACATCGCGCTGTTTGCCCAGATAGTTGAGCATGACATAGGGGTGGGCATCGGTGACGGTCGGATGCGCGAAGGCACCCGGTGCCTTGCCAGGCTTTACGCCTGCGTCGATCCAGCCCTTGGTGAAGAACGGCTCTGCGATTTCGGCCATCTTCGGGGAGAAGCCCGCATAGGCCTCCATGACCGTCTTTTGCGCCTCATCCCAATCAACCGTGCGGGTCTCTTCGAGCGGCAGCGGGGCGTTGCGGTCCCAGACTTGCAGCTTGTCGAGACCGAGCCAGCTGCGTTTCAATTCGTAATAGCGGTGCGAGAGCTTCGGATAGGCGGCAACAACCGCATTGCGCAGCGCCTCGACCACTTCGGGTTCCACATCATTGGACAGGTGGCGACCGGTTTGCGGCGTCGGCATCCCGCGCCATTTGTCCTCGATGTCGCCCATCTTGGCCAAGGTGTTGTGAACACGCGTGAAAATCTTGATGTTCTCGCCCAGAACCTTGGCGATCTCTTTCGCTGCCGCTTCGCGCAGGTCGCGGTCCGGTTCGGACATCAGCGTGGTGGTGGCCTCAAGCCCGAGGGTCTCGCCATTCACCTCGAATTTCAGATCGGCAACGGTTTCGTCAAAGAGCTTGTTCCATGCAGAGGCCCCCACGACAGACATGTCGTGCTCGTAGCGCTCCAACTCGTCGGAAAGCTGATAGGGCCGCATTTTGCGCATCCGCTCAAAGATCGGACGGTAGCGCGACAGCCCCTCGTGTTTGAGCATCTCTTCGAGCGTTTCGTCAGGGATGCGGTTCACTTCGAGGGAGAAAAACACCAAAGGCGCGGTGTAGGTCGTGATCTTGTCCTGAATGTCGGAAAAGAACTTGGCGCGTTCGCCGTCTACAGTGTTCTGGTAATACAAAAGCCCCGCAAAAGAGCCCAAACGCCCCGCGACCTGAGATATCCGCTCGTCGCGCAGGATACATTCATACATGCCCGCGCCGTCGAGATCGGCAAGCTTGCCCTCATAGTCGCGTGCGAAAGAGGCACAGGCCTCTTCGAGCCAGTCGAGATCGCGCTTCACTTCGGGCGCATCTGTGGCGGGGTAGAGATCGGTCAGATCCCAATCCGGCAGGTCTCCGAAGTCTTTGGCCCCTTTGTCGGCGCTTGCATCGAAAACCATATTTTGCCGCGTGAACCGCATCGCATCTCTCCTAATTCTCAGTGTTGTCCAAGAGATAGGGAGTCTGGCTGCGGGATGCAAAGGGGTCGGCGGGATTAACGCGCGCTTTCGGTAAAAAGCGCGGCAAGCCGGTCATAAAACAGCGCGCGTGTGGCGGGGCTTTCCATCGGCACCTCGTGACGTGCGCCGGGAATGGTCACCAATTCGCAGGATGTCCAGCGCATGGCGAGGTCTTTGACCGCCTGCGTGTTCACGATTTGCTCGTCGCCGCCGAGGAAACACAGCGCGGGCACGTCGGGCAGATCAAGCTCGAAGGCCCAGTCGTTTTCGCGGATCGCCTCCACGACCCAATGCGACGACGGCCCGCCAAGGCCGAGTTCGGGGCGGGTGACGACCTGATGCGTCATATAGTCGAACATCTCGCGGTCGGAGGTCAGAAGATTGTCGGTGAACCCGTTCCAGATCATGTAGGTCTCGGGTTTCGTTCCCGGCGCAAGCCTGTTTTGCAGGCCCAGAAGATGCAGGACGGGGGAGACAAAGCGGAGCATGAATTTCTGCACCGGCGTCAGGCCAATCCCCCACATCGGCGCGGAAAATCCGGCGGCCTGAAAGGGTTTGCCTTCGACGAGCGCACGCAGCCCGATGGCACCGCCCATAGAGTGCCCGATCAGGAACCACGGTTTCGGCATGGCTTTTTCTTCGGCCAGCGCGATCACCGCGTCCAGATCTTTCTGATAGTCCTGAAAATCCTCGACATGGCCGATACGGCGGTCTTTCAACAATCGGTCGGCAATGCCCTGACCTCGCCAGTCCACCGCCAGAGAGGCAAAGCCGCGGGCGGCCAGATCCGCCGCACCGCGTCCGTATTTTTCGAGACATTCCGTGCGACCGGGCAGGATAAACACCGTGCCTTTGGCGTCATCCTTGGGCCAGAGCCCGACGCGAAGACGCACCCCGTCCGACGCGGTCAGCCAATAGGCCGCTCCGCCTTCGGGGCCTTGGGCCAGATCATCGAAAAAGGGTGCGTTCTCGGCCATGGCGCTTCACTCAACTTTCAACTCGCTACAAAAACACGCGCTTGGTCTCAGGCAAGCACAGAGCCAAGCTGCATGGCAAGTCCCATGTCGCCATCTACAGAGAGTTTGCCCTGCATGAAGGCGGCGGTGGGGTTCACTTCGCCTTCGATGATGCCTTGGAAGGTTTCGACATCGGCGGTCAGGGTGACATCGGCGTCATCGTCTGCGGCACGGGCGCCTTCGCCATCGACAACAATAGCGCCTTCGCCTTCGATCACGAATTTCGCAACGCCAGCGTCAAAGCCGCCGGTCATCTTTTCGTTCAGTGCCGATACGGCTTTGGTGATGAGATCGCTCATAGGTATTTCTCCGGTTGGTCTGGCACAGTCTGTATGGCCACTCTTTTGTGACTATGAACATGTGCATCAGAAAGCTACAATCCAAATTGTTATGAAAGCATTGCGACAGTTTCTCAAATGTGCCGTTGCGTTCTGGCTCGTTTTTGCCGGTTCTGCGGCTTTTGCCGTCGATCAGGCGCGGCTGGATGCGTTGTTTTCCGACCTCGCGGTGGCCGACGTCTATGATGCGGGCCAGATCGAACAGGAAATTGCCATGGAACTGTCGCGCTCCGGTTCGGATGCGATGGATCTGCTCTTGGAGCGCGGACGTGCGGCGATGGAGGCCGGTGATGTGCAGGGGGCCATCGGGCATCTGACCGCGCTGGTGGATCATGCGCCGGAATTTACCGAAGGCTACAATGCGCGTGCCACGGCCTATTATATGGCGGGGCTCTACGGTCCGGCGATTGCCGATATCGGCGTGGTGCTGAGCCGCGAACCGCGCCATTTCGGGGCGCTGTCCGGTCTTGCGCTTGTGCTTGAAGAGATCGGGGATAGTCCGCGTGCGCTGGAAGTTCTGTTGAAAATTCAGGAAATTCACCCGCAGATGGAAGGGCTTTCGGAGCGGATTGCGCGTCTTGAACTGGCGCTTGAGGGCACGGCGCTCTAAAACCCACACGACTCGGATCAAAGACGAAAAGGCGAAGCCAATGACGGGCATGACCGGTCGGATCACGGCAGTGCTCGGCCCCACGAACACAGGCAAAACCCATTACGCGATCGAGCGGATGCTGTCCTATCGCACGGGCGTCATCGGCCTGCCGTTGCGGCTTCTGGCGCGTGAGGTCTATGACCGGATCGTGGCTGCACGGGGGCCGTCTGTTGTGGCGTTGGTGACGGGCGAGGAACGTATCGTGCCGCCGCGCGCGCAATATTGGGTCTGCACGGTCGAGGCCATGCCCACGGGGATGGGGTCGGATTTTCTGGCCATTGACGAAATCCAGCTCTGCGCCGATCCGGAACGCGGCCATGTCTTTACCGACCGGCTTCTGAATGCCCGCGGCACCCATGAGACCCTGTTCATGGGCTCTGATTCGATGCGTTCGGTGATCGCGACACTGGTGCCTAAGGCGCAATTCATGCACCGCGACCGGTTTTCGCGTCTGACCTACGGAGGTTCGAAAAAGATAAGTCGGATGCCCGCACGCGCCGCGATAGTCGGGTTTTCTGTTGATGATGTCTATGCCATCGCGGAATTGCTGCGCCGTCAGAAGGGCGGGGCGGCGGTGGTCATGGGGGCTTTGTCCCCGCGCACACGCAACGCGCAGGTGGAGATGTATCAAAACGGCGATGTGGATTACCTTGTTGCCACGGATGCGATTGGCATGGGGCTCAATCTCGACGTCACCCATGTCGCCTTCTCATCGACGGTGAAATTCGACGGGCGGCGGATGCGGCCCTTGATGCCCAACGAGCTGGCGCAGATCGCGGGGCGGGCAGGGCGCTACCAGACCGACGGCACCTTTGGCGTGACGGGGGAGGCGGAGCCCTTTGACGCGGAGGTGATCGAAGCCATCGAGGAGCATCGCTTTACCCCGCAAAAGAAACTCAATTGGCGCAACGGGCGGCTTGAGTTCGGCACGGTGGACCGGCTCATCGCCTCATTGGAGATCGCGCCGAATGATCCGTCACTAGTCAAGGCCCGCGAGGCGGATGACCTCAAATCACTCAAGACGCTGGCGGATCTGAGAACCGTGCGCCCGCGCCTGCGCGGCACGAAAGACGTGCGGTTGCTGTGGGACGTGTGCCGCATTCCTGATTTTCGGGGAATCAGCCACGGGGAACACACCTCGCTTCTGGAGCGGATTTACGAGTTTTTGCACGAATATGGGCGGGTTCCCGACGATTGGCTGGCCGAACAGATCAAACGCATTGACCGGATAGAGGGGAACATTGACACTCTGTCTAAAAGACTCGCCTATATTCGCACTTGGACCTATGTTGCGCAGCGTGAAAACTGGGTCGATGACGAAAGCCATTGGCGCGGCGCGACCCGCGCTGTAGAAGACCGATTGTCAGATGCGCTTCATGGGGCACTGACGCAAAGATTTGTGGACCGGCGGACGAGTGTGCTCCTTCGGCGGCTCAAGCAAAAGGAGGGCCTTGTGGCCGAAGTGAACGACAAGGGTGAAGTGACGGTCGAGGGCGAATTCGTCGGCCGTCTTGAGGGTTTCCGTTTCCAGCAGGACAAGGCGGCAACGCCGGATGAGGCCAAGACGCTTGCGCAAGCAGCGATGGCCGCTCTGGCGCCGGAGTTCAGCCTGCGGGCGGACCGGTTCTATAATGCGCCGGACACGGAAATGGATTTCACCGAACAAGGTGGCCTGATGTGGGGCGAACATGCCGTGGGCAAGCTGGTTGCGGGCGATGATGCGCTCAAACCGCGTGCTGTGGCTTTCGTCGATGACGGTGTTGCGCAGGATGTCGCGGAGAAAGTCCAGCGCCGGTTGCAACATTTCATCGACCGTAAGATTGCGACGCTCTTCGAGCCGCTTCTGAACATGTCCCGCGACGAGACCCTTACAGGGCTGGCACGCGGTTTTGCTTTCCGTCTGGTCGAAAACCTCGGCGTGATCCCGCGCGAAGCGGTGGCACAAGAGGTCAAGGAACTGGATCAGGATGCCCGTGGCGCGCTGCGCAAACACGGGGTGCGGTTCGGACAATACACGATCTTCATGCCGCTTCTGCTCAAACCGGCACCGACGCGCCTGCGTCTGTTGCTCTGGGCGCTGAACGCGAAATTCGATGTCTTCCCCGACAGCCCCCCGCCGGGACTGGTGACGATCCCAGCCGTGGCGGATGCACCGGACGGTTATTATCCGATGTCGGGCTACCGTCTCTCCGGTTCGCGCGCGATTCGGATCGATATGCTGGAACGTCTCGCAGACCTTCTGCGCAGTCAGGACAGCCGTGGCGGGTTCGAAGCCAATCCGGATATGCTCTCGATCACCGGTATGACGCTTGAGCAATTTGCCGATCTGATGGGCGGCATGGGCTACAAGGCCGAAAAAGGCGAACGTGTGAAGGTGAAAGCCGTCGATCAGGTGATCGAGGCAGAAGCCGCTCCGGCCGAAACCACTGAGGACGCTCCGGCGGACCTCTCCGGTGTGGCCGCAGAGATTCCCGACGAGGGTGAAGCGCCTTCTGCGGAAATCGCGGAACCTGCACCTGCCGAGGATGAAGCCGCACAATTCGCAGATACCGAAACACCTGAAGGTGTGGCGGCGGATGCGGGCCTGCCTGAAACCGAGATGGAAGTGTTCTACACCTTCACCTGGGGCGGAAACCGTGGCGGCAATCGCAACGCCGGTCGTGGCCCGCGCCGCGAAGGTGGCGAGCGTCCGCAAGGCAAGAAGGGCGGCAAGCCGCAGGGCAAAAAAGGTGGCAAACCCCGTCGCGATGGCGGCAAGGGAGACAACCAGCCCAAGACCTTCTCCGCTCGCCCGCCGCGCAAAGAGAAGCCGATTGATCCCGACAACCCCTTCGCCGCGGCGCTTATGGGGCTCAAGGACAAGAAGTAAATGGAGAAGCGGGAGACCATTCGTCTCGACAAGTGGCTTTGGTATGCCCGCTTTTTCAAAACCCGTGGCCTTGCGTCAAAACAGGTCACGGGGGGCCATGTGCGGATCAATTCCAACAAGGTCTCGAAAGCCGCAACAGCCGTGGGCGCGGGCGATGTTCTGACCTTTGCGCAGGGCCGACAGATTCGCATTGTCAGGATCGAGGCCTGTGGCACACGGCGCGGACCGGCCCCCGAGGCGCAGATGCTTTATGCGGATCTGACGCCGGAAGTGGCGAAAGAGGACCGTGTTCCGCCATCGCCGCGATTCGAGGGAAAAGGGCGTCCGACAAAGAAAGATCGTCGCACCGGCCTCCTTTCCCGTGCAGACATGCTTGAATGATCCGGCACTTGCGGCTAGCTAGGGCGCAAGAGAGCAAAGTGGATAGCCGCAATGACTTATGTCGTTTTAGATAACTGCATCGCCTGCAAATACACTGACTGTGTCGAAGTCTGCCCCGTGGATTGTTTCTACGAGGGTGAGAACATGCTCGTCATTCATCCCGATGAATGTATCGATTGCGGCGTTTGCGAACCGGAATGCCCCGCAGATGCGATCCGGCCCGATACGGAACCGGATATGGAGAAGTGGGTCGAGCTGAACCGCAAATATGCGGAAGTCTGGCCCGTGATCCTCGAAAAGAAAGACCCGATGCCGGGCTACGAAGAACGCGATGGTGAGTCGGGCAAACTGGAGAAATATTTCTCCGAAGCGCCGGGCGAAGGCTCCTGATCTGATTTTCCGCGATTGATTCGCTGCTCAAGGCTCCCTGTCGGGGGCCTTTTGAGTCTGAAAACCCCGTCATGGGGTCGAATTCCGGTGTAAGCCCCTGAAAACAAGCAGATAGAGAGCCTTTCCGCCCGCTATGCTTTCTTTGGGGTGTTTTTTGTGGTATGTTCTTCGAACCACGTCAGGACATATCAACCTCAACCCCCAAAGCACAGCTTGAAGGGGATTGAGTTTTTCGCGCCTCGTTCAGGGATCAGGGTCGTCTCGGCTATGATCGATGTTAGCAGACTTTTGTGTGTGTCTGCACGTCTCGACCTGAGTTATACGCGAATGATTTGAACGGGCGTGGTGGAAACGGTCCCGTCTGAGGAAAAAACCTGCAAATGAGCAAGACCAAGAAATCTGAATTCCGCCCCAACGATTACGTTGTTTATCCGGCACATGGTGTCGGTCAGATCATGTCGATCGAAGAACAGGAAATCGCGGGCATGTCCCTCGAACTATTTGTCATCGCCTTTGAAAAGGACAAGATGACGCTGCGCGTTCCGACCAATAAAGCGGTCGAATCCGGCCTGCGCTCGCTGTCCTCGCCCGAGCTGATTCAGGATGCGATGAAGACCCTGAAAGGCAAGGCCAAGGTCAAACGTGCCATGTGGTCGCGTCGTGCGCAGGAGTATGAGCAAAAGATCAACTCCGGTGACCTGATCGCCATTGCCGAAGTGGTGCGCGACCTGCACCGCACGGATGACCAGCGCGAACAGAGCTATTCCGAGCGCCAGCTTTACGAAGCGGCACTTGACCGTCTGACCCGCGAAGTGGCGGCAGTCTCGGGCTCCGACGAGGCCGATGCACAGAAGAAAGTCAGCGAAGTTCTGGTCAGCCGCGCGGCCTGAGTGCCGCATGATCCGGCTGGAATGAGTATTTCCAGCACAAAGGAAACCGCCGGGAGGGAGACCTCTTCGGCGGTTTTTCCGTGTCTGCTTTGTCGTGTCCGCTTGTCGCGCGGTGATGTTATGCGAAGGCGGCAAAAACCGTGAGGGCCGCGATTTCTGTGAGCATCTGGGTGGCGCCCAGAACATCGCCTGTCTGGCCGCCGATCTTGGCTCGTGCGATCCGTGCGGCGCAAAATGCGGTGGCGGTGACGGCAGAGGCCGCGACCACGGTGGGCACAAATCCGACCACCAGCCATGACAGCGCAAGCGCGATGACCGCGCCAAGGCTGGCTGCTGCGCGGGGCGGGCGACCGGTCTGCACCGAGAGCCCGTCGCGGCGGGCGTGCGGCAGGAGTGTCATGACATAGGGGATGGTCGCGCGCGAGAGCAGGGCGGAGGCGATGACGGTTGTGACGATCACATCCTCATGGGCCAGTGTGGAGAGCGCGGTGAAGCGCAGTAATAGCCCGAGGATCAGGGCCAGCACGCCATAAGCGCCGATGCGGCTGTCGCGCATGATTTCAAGGCGACGTGTGCGCTCGAACCCGCCCCAGAACCCGTCGGCACAATCCGCCAGCCCGTCCTCGTGCATGGCCCCTGTGGCAATGACCAGAGCGGCGAGGGTGAACCCCGCGATCAGGCCCGCTCCCAAGCTGAACCAGCCCGCGATGGTGGCGACGGCTCCGGCGATCACACCCACGGCCAGTCCGGCCAAGGGGAAGGCCCAAGCGGATTCGGCGCTGCGTGTGAAGGTGGCGCGGACCGGAATGCGGGTCAAAAGCGCCAGTGCCGTGACCATATCGGTGGGCTGTGGGCGGAATGTTGTGGTCATCTCAATCGCTCCTGTCCTTGGCGGTAAACTCGGGATAAAACCCTTCTCGTTGAAACACAATGAGGGAGACCCTGACGTGACTTTTTCCGATCTTGCCAGCTTTGAACTGCTTCTGAAACAGGCTCCTGGTCCGGACGAGGCGGCGAAAGAGGCGGCACAAGAGCGCAATGCGCAGTTGACCAAGCCTGCGGGGTCGTTGGGGCGTCTCGAAGAGATCGGCGTTTGGTATGCAAGCTGGCGCGGCGAGGGACGGCCACGGATCACCCATCCTCAAGTGGCGATTTTTGCGGGCAATCACGGGATCACAGCGCGCGGTGTTTCGGCCTTTCCTGTGGAGGTCACGGTGCAGATGGTGGCGAATTTCGAGCATGGCGGCGCGGCGATCAACCAACTGGCCCGCAATGCCGGTGCGGTGATGTCGGTGCATCCGATCGAACTGGAGCGCCCGACTGCGGATTTCACCCAAGCGCCCGCGATGAGCGAGGCGGAATGTGTTGCCGCGCTCAAGGTTGGTTGGGAAGCGGTGGATCCGCAATCGGATTTGTTGGTGGTCGGTGAAATGGGGATCGGCAACACCACCTCTGCGGCGGCACTGGCCAATGCACTGTTTGGTGGCGCGGCGTCTGACTGGGTCGGACGCGGCACGGGGGTTGATGATGCAGGGCTGAAGATCAAGGAAGAGGTCTGTGCCGCCGGTGTCGCTTTGCACGCGGGAAAAGCGCCGCTGGAGAGTCTGGCCGCACTGGGCGGGCGCGAAGTGGCGGCGATGGCCGGCGCGATTGCGCGGGCGCGGCATCTTCGTATTCCTGTGGTGCTGGACGGGTTTATCTGTTGCGCGGCGGCGGCGGTGCTTGAGAAAACCGTGTCCGGCGCGCTGGATCATTGCCTTGCGGGGCATGTCTCGGCTGAAGCCGCCCATGGCGCTGTGCTGGCGGAATTGGGCAAGGAGCCCTTGGTGGCGATGGGCTTGCGTCTTGGTGAAGGGTCGGGCGCAGGTCTGGCGATCCCGCTGGTCAAGGCAGCGGTGGAATGTCTCTCCGGCATGGCGACATTTGCCGAAGCGGGCGTCTCCATCACATAGTTACGCGGATGCAGGCGGCGCGGCTCAGGCCGCGTCATTCGCCTGTCGTTTGCGTTCCAGTTCGGTGAGCAAGGCCGCCTCGAAGGCTTTGTCGAGCGCCTGTGACCGCGCAACATATTCGGCGTTTTCGGACACCGGCGTGTTCGGGTCCCAAAGCTCGGCCAGAGAGCGCAGCGCCTCGCGGTCATGCTGGAAATAGGCCTGTTCGGTGACGGCAGCGTCATATTCGGAAAAGCCCATTTCCTCCAGCACATACCGGCCTGCACGCAGTGAGCTGTCGAACAATTCGCGCACGATCTTGTCGGCGCCTGCCTTGAACAGTTCATAGACATGGATGCGGTCGCGGGCGCGCACGATGATGAACAGGTCGGGCCGGATGCTACGCGCGTAGCGCACCAGTTGCGTGGCCGCTTTCGGATCGTCGAGGGTGATGACCAGAACGCGGGCTGTGTCGATCCCTGCGGCGTGGAGCAACTCGGGCCGTGTGGGGTCGCCAAAGAATCCCTTGAAACCGAATTTGCGCATGAGCTGGATGGTTTTCAGATTGTTGTCCAGAACGGTTGTGTGAAAGCCCGAGGCTTGTACCAGCCGGTTCACCACCTGACCGAAACGTCCGATCCCTGCGATAATGATCTCCTGTTGCTCGTCAATGTCATCGGCAGGGGCCTCTTCTGATCGTTCGGAGAGTTTCGCGCGCAGGTAGTCCTGCAAGATGAAGAATAGCGGGGTGAAGAGCAGGGAGAGGGCGATGATCAAGAGCACCCGTTCGCCCATGTAGGGGGCCAGAACCCCCTGTTGCAGGGAGAAGGTTGTCAGCACCATGCCGAATTCGCCTGCTTGCGCCAGAGACAGGGTGAACAACCACTGCCCGCGTGTGCGCAGTTTGAACACCCGCCCGATGCCATAGAGGATCAGCCCTTTGGTGATCATGAGCATGACCGTTAGACCGATGATGGTGATGGGGTCGCGGAACAACACGGTGAAATTGACGCCTGCGCCCACGGCGATGAAGAACAGCCCCAAAAGCAGACCTTTGAACGGTTCGATGGAGCTTTCCAACTCATGGCGAAATTCGGAGTTTGCCAGAACGACGCCCGCAAGGAAGGTGCCCAGAGCCGGAGAGAGACCGACCTCAGTCATGAGCAAGGCGATGCCAATGACGATCAGAAGGGCGACGGCGGTATAAATCTCGCGCAGGTTGGCGGAGTGGATGTAGCGAAACACCGGTCGGGTGAGAAACACACCGGCAAGGATGATCGCGGCCACCGCTCCCAGTGTCACCAGAGTGACCCCCCAGGCGGGCAGCCCTGCCACAAGCGAAGCACCGTGATCGGCAGCATGGGTGGCATCGGAGGCGCGGCTGATAGAGCCGTCCGGATTGATCGACAGGCGTGATCCGGTCGCCAGAAGCGGCATCAGCGCCAGCATCGGGATGACGGCGATGTCCTGTGTCAAAAGCACGGAAAAGGCCGCACGCCCCCCGCCGGTATGGATCAGGTTTTTCTCCGACAGGGTTTGCAGAACCACGGCGGTGGAGGACAGCGACAGAATCATGCCAAGGGCCAGCCCCGTCTGCCAGCTTTGTCCGAACCAGACCGCAGCGCCTGCCACGACAGAGGTTGTGACGAGGACTTGTAACCCGCCCATGCCCAACAGCTTGTGCCGCATTTCCCAAAGGCCGCGCGGGTCCAGTTCAAGCCCGATCAGAAACAGCATCATGACCACGCCGAACTCGGCAAAATGCAGCAGATCTTCGCTTTCGTTATGTTGCACAAGCCCGAGCACAGGCCCGATCATCATCCCCGCGAGGAGATAGCCCAGCACGGAGCCAAGACCCAAACGGCGGGCCAGAGGAACAGCGACAACCATAGCGGCGAGATAGATAACGGCTTGGGCCAGAAGGCCTTGCATGAGCGCAGTCCTTATGTGTCTTGATCATGATCAGGTTACGGGGTGTATATGCCCGTTTCGTGATCGGTTGGTAAATATTTATTCAATATCGTATCGGTAGGCCAGTCGCCCGCTCGCAGCGAACAGGCGTTAGCCTTGAATCTCAAGCGTGTAAGAGCGGTTGCCCTTGATATAGGTGAGGCTGTCGGAAGCGATGGATTGCACACGCCCGCCGTTCAGCTTGTCGCCCACTTGAACCTTTGCGAACCGCCCCGAAGGCAGGCGCACAAGAGCGCGGCGGTCGGAGTTTGAACCATAGACCCCGATCAGGTTGATCTTGCGCAGGTTGATCGCGTTTTGCACCGTTGCGGCGCGGGCGACATTGGCAGGATCGGATTTCGGCAAGGGGCTGTCGGGCACACGCGCCGTGACCTGTGCGGCGGATGATGTGCGTGTGGTGCCAGCATCTGCCGCTGCGGAGGCGGCGGCTTCGGCTGCGCGGGCGGCGGCTGCGAGCTTGTCGAAGTTTTGCGGGCGGGGCTTTGGAATGAGCGATACGGTCACGACAGGGGCGGTGCGCGGTTGCTCTTCGGCCCCGCTGTTGCGTGCGTCTTCTTCGGCCAGTTCCTGTGCCGAGGCCGGACGCAGTTTGGGCTGGATGCGACCAAGCTCTGCGCGGGTCATGCCGCTCAGATTGGCTTTCTCTGTGTTCTCCACAAGGCTGTCTGGCCGCAGCTTGGGCTGGAACCCTGCCAGCGCGAGACGCGCGGGGTCGTTCTCGTCCACGGCGGCGGGGGACAAGGCGGCCTCAACCGCTTCATTGACCGCGCTGCCCGGACGCGGCTGCGGAATAACATCAGGGCGACCGGCATAAACCACAGCACCATCGGGCGTCACAGTCCCTTCGGGCGTAGCACGGATAAAGCCGTTTTCGTCATAATCATACCGCGTTCCCGGCGGTGCGGGAGGCAGGGGCGTGCGAGGGGCGGTCTCGCCGATATGGCGGGCCGGATCGGGCAGGCCGCCTGCGTCCTGAGAGGCAATGTTGGGATCAATCGAGGCCGTGTAAAGCGCGTTCAAATCGTCTTCGGCGGTCTCGCCTGTGCCGTTTTCAGGTGCCAGAGGCCAGATGCCTGTGGCGGCATATTCGGCAGTCAGGGCCTCCATATCCAGCTCTGCGGTGGCCTCTTGCGAGCCGGGCGGTGCGGGCAGGGCCGCTTGCTCCAGAAGCTCCGGCGTCAGTTCCGGTTCTTCCTCCGGTGCGGGCACTTCGGCAAGCGCGTCTTCGACGGCTGTCTGCGCGGGCAGGGCGGGCGCGTCTTGAGCGAGGGTGGTTTCCTCTGCCGCAGGATCTTGCTCCAGCGTGCTGCTGTGTTGCGCGGGCGCGTCCGCCGTGGTGTCCTCGTCGGGCAACATGCCTGCGATCACGCCCACAAGCAGCAGCGCCAGCACCAGCGCAACGGTGAGGATCAGCCCCATGCGGCGCGGCGATTGACGCTCTGCACGGGTGCGACGACGCGCGCCAAATACGGTCAGGGCTTCGGCCTCATCGCGTGTGTTTTCGACACGGTCCAGTCCGGCGGCGCGATCCGACAGCGGCGCGATCTCGTCACCGGCGACGCCATGATCCGCCACAGTTTGCGGCGCTGGGTCCTCAGTGACTTTGCTCACCGAGATTTTCGGAGCCGCCTCGGCGGGTTTGTCCGCGGTATCTGCGGTTTTCTTGCCCGTTGGCGCAAGGCTGGACAGGGTTTTGAGCGCTCCGAGTGCTGCACCTTTGGCGGCATTCTTGGCCGCATTCTTGGCGACGGTGGCTTTCTGCGGGACGGGTTTTGCCTCCACCCTCGGTGCCGGCGCGGGCGCTTGCGGGGCGGGCATGGGCGGCGGTTCCGGCAAAGGCGCGGACTTGCCGGGGCGCGGGGCTTTCGGCTTGGGTGGCTCTACGGGGTCGTCCACCGGCACATCGCCGGACGTCACGGCCACATGGGGATGGCTCTGGACGGTCTCTTTCGGCGGAACGCTGTCCGGTATGTCCTGCGTGGCCGGTCCCAAGCGTTTCGGCGCACCGACCTGCGGTGGCCCGACCTGCGTAGAGAGGCGGAGCGGCGGCAGCGGTCGTTCGGTTTCTGCCGTGTCTGCCTCATCCTCCGGTGCGCTTTGCGCGTCAGGCTGGTCTTTGGTGGGCTGATCTTCGGAGGGCTGCTCCACGTCGGGCTGGACATTGTCCGTGGGCGCGGCGGGCGTTTCCACCGCGACTTCGCTTGCCTCATCCGAGGGGGCATCGACGGTCGCCTCAATCACATCCGCTTCAAGCGTCTTGCCCGCAGGGGCTTCTACCTCGACAGACGCTTGAGTGCCGTCTTCCTGAGCATCGCCTTCAGGCGCGTCAAAAGGCAGTTCCGGCGCTTCGGGGACGTCCTCCACCACAGGCGCGGTGTCGTCGGCCTCGGCTGCAATCTCGGCCTCATCAACCGCAATGTCCGCAACCGGAGGCGCGACAGGCAGATCGGCGGGAGGTGGCGGTAGGCGGCGTTTGGGCAGGATGCGGATGGCCTCGTCGTCCGGCTCGATCCGCGTGTCGGGGCCGATCAGCCCGTCGGCACTTTGGCAGCGCCCGAAAAACGGCTCACCCTCAAAAGTGCCTGCATCGGGCAGGGCGACGAAGGAAACCGGATTGAACCGATGCTCCGTTGCAAAACTCTCCGCCTCTTCGAGCGTCTCGCGGGCCACCACAGCAATTTGCAACTGTCCGTCATGAACGGTGCTGTCCCAGACCAACTCGTCGAGCGTGTAGGGCGTGGCCCCGTCCAGCTCGGCACGGATCGCGGCGTCACGCGTCTCCGGCCCCGGATCGGGCAGGGTGCGGTAGAGAATCTGGCTGTTCGGGATGACCAGTTTGCTGGCCAGACCTGCGGAGGACACGGATGTGGCCAGTGCGCGCAACTCCGCCAGTTCGCCCGCCATATCGGGGGCATCCAGAGCCACTTCGCCCATATGGTGCCAGCCGCTGGATGCGCGGTGCAATAAAACGATGCCGTCATGGCTGAGGTTGAGGGCAAAATTCGGTTTCATTTCCGTGCGCTGGCTCGATCTTTTAGGTATGGGGCGCACCCTAGCGCAGCTTTCGGACCATGCAAAGTGAAACCGGGCAACTGCGCCAAGATGTTCGGGGGGATGGCGGAACCTTGCCGGGTCACCGCATCCACATTCCGGCTTTCTTGATCCTGTTGCGGATCATGTGTTCCCGTCGCGGCAGGTGGTCGCGGTCGAACATGGCGCGGATTTTCTCGCCCTTGGGCTGATAGACCAGCCGCTTGATCGGCTCATATGTCTTGAGCGCCTTCTTGATCCAGTTCGGGGCGGAGACATCGCGCAAGACCTTGACCACATGATCGCTCTCACGGGCAAACAGCAGCGGGAAGGTCCGGTAATGGCACGAGATCGCACCATCGAGCGTGTCCTCGGGGATGGTGCGCCGCGCGCCACCGAAGGAATGGATCACCAGCGGCAGGGCAACCTGATCCAGCCACGGGTCGAACACCTGAAGGCTGGCGGCCTCAGGCGGGTTGTCGCGAATCTCCAACGCGTATTCGAGGAAGCGTTCGCCGAATTTGCGCGGACATTCGTAGAAAAAGAACCCCGCGTTGAAATAGAGGTAGCGTTTCCAGTATTCGTCCGGCTGGCCAAGGTCGAGTGTGCTTTCGAAGTCCAGCCCGAAACGGTCGTAAAGCGATTTCCAGATGTCCGTGTAGCCCGGCCCGTAAAGCTCGATTTGCGGCCATGTGCCCTCGACCTTGAGCGAGGCACAGGGGCGGGAGAAATCGAAGGGCACGGAAGAGAGCGGGCCGGTGATCAACGTATCGCTGTCGAAAAACACGAAGGGTTCGCCCTCCGGCAGGGCCAGCAGGGCTTCGATCTTGTTGCCATAGGGGTAGCTCTGGCCGAAATGGCGGCTTTCGAAAGGCAGGATTTCCGCATCCAGCCGTTTGAAGGCCGCGAGCACGTCCGCGTGTTTCATGCGCGGGTCATTGTCCCATTTCTCGCCGGGTTGCGGCTCTGCAATGAACAACCGGCCTTTGAAGTCGGGGGCCATGGCACGCAGCGATGCGGCGAACAAAAGCGCCTCATACATGAGCCGCCCGTCCTGTCCGATGACGACAATGTTGAACGGAACACGATTTTGCGGCTTACTGGACATGGATAGGAACTCTGACTGACGATGAAAACCTGTGGTTCGATACGGGCACTATAGGGCGGCTTATCGTTGACCTAAAGGCTCTAATTCTCATGTAGTTAAAAGGATTGTTTTCAAGATGCGTAAAACTTCACACACCGTTCTGGCTGCTGCCTTCTGTATAATCGCCGCAGGGGCTGGCGCGGCGAATTTCACCACCGCCGCCGAGGTCAAACCCATCCTGCAAGCGACCAAGGCGCAATGGATCGCCGTGCGTAATTATGAGGGACAGGATCTGCTGTATTTCACCAACCTCCTGAGCTGGCGCTGCGGCTTGACCGAGGTGTTCTATTCGGTAAATGGCGGCGAGATGACGCCGTTCCGGATGGAACCCTGCTACCTCGACACCGCCCAGCCCAATGCGCTCAAGGCCGAAACCCTCGACGCGGTTCTCGTCAGCTTTCCCGCCGAGAGTGTCGAGACCATCGATTTGAACGTGACCTTTGATGACGGCACATCGGAACAGGCCCATTACGAGCGCAAGGCGGTGGAGATTCAGTAGGGGCTCAAACCTTGTCGCAGACGGCGCGTTTCGTCTGCGGCGATATCTATCCGTTCATCACGCCGCCGCCATGAACGTTAACACGCTCTCGAATGGTGTGAAGTGGTCCGGCAAATTCAGACCACGTGCTAAGATGTATCCAGCACTGACGACGGGATACGGAAATGACGAGAAGACGCAGTTTTTCGGACAAGTTTAAAGCCACGGTCGCCCTTGAGGCGCTGCGTGGTGACAAGACGGCGCAAGAGATTGCGGCCAAGCACAAAATCCACCCAACGCAGGTGACGACATGGAAACGGCAGGCGATTGACGGCCTGACGGGCGTGTTTTCCGACAAAGCCAAGAAGATCGAAGACAACGAGGCCGAAGTCAAAGAGCTCCACGCTAAGATCGGAAAGCTGGTGGTCGAAAACGGTACGGGGGCTTACGCGGCCCTTCAGGCCACGGTCCCCCTAGCTTTATCACAAGGGCTGAAGCGATGAGCCCGTCTGAACGCAAAGCGATGATCAACCGGGATCGCACGGATCTGAGCCTGACCAGGCAGTGCAAGCTGCTAAAGGTCAGCCGGTCGTCACTCTACTATGCTCCCATCGGCATGAATGCAGAGACGTTGGAATTGATGAACGAGATCGACCGGGTGTTCACAAAATACCCGTTCTTCCCCTCTCGTGCATGTAAAGATGCACTGCCGGGCAGTGGGCAGTCGCCAGATTGCAGCCTACCTGCCGCGAAGCGGTTTCCATGCTGGTCGTCATCGCGTGCGGCGCCTGATGAGGATCCTGGGGTTACAGGCGATCTATAAAGGCCCCAACACCAGCAAGAAGCACCCCCAACATCCGGTCTATCCTTACCTGCTGCGGAAACTGCCTATCACGCGCCCAAACCACGTTTGGTGCTGCGATATCACATATATTCCGGTGCGACGCGGGTTCCTCTATCTGGTGGCGATCATGGACTGGGCTACACGCAAAGTGCTGGCATGGCGGCTCTCAAACACGCTGGACGCCAGCTTTTGTGTCGAGGCTTTAAACGAGGCCATCGCCAAATATGGTAAACCCGAGATAATGAATACCGATCAAGGATCGCAGTTCACCGGGACGGCCTGGATCACCACGCTCATCGATGCCAAGATCAAAATCTCCATGGATGGCCGAGGTCGCTATCTCGATAATATCTTCATCGAAAGGCTGTGGCGATCACTTAAGCAGGAGGCCGTCTATCTGCACGAATTGCAGGACGGGTTCCAAGCCAAACGCGTCATCGACGAATGGCTCGAATTCTACAACGCCGAGCGACCGCACACGGCGCTTGATAAACGGACGCCAGACGACGCATACTTTGAGGCAACACAGATGAACCAAGCGGCATGAAACCTTAACCATGATCCATCTTAGCAAAGCCGCACAACTGTCCGAAAAAGCAGGACCACTTCACTTGCGCGGCTTCGATCGCGCGCTGAATTGCGTGTTTTGTCACGGTTGGTGCTGCCATCGGTGCCTCCTGCCTAGTCTCGGTTGTGTAGGCCGGACCGAAGTCCGGCCTGTTGGTGATCAGTTCGTGCCGTAGAAGAGCGGCAGGGCGGTTGCCTCTTTGGCTTTCTCTGCGCCTTCGCGGATGGCGTCGCGGCGGGCCTTGTCAGCATCGTGCAGCGTCAGGCGGAATTTGACATCGCCGCCGTTGGGGCGATAGGCGAGGCGGACGGGCAGGGTGTAGGCTGCGCCGTTCTCAAAGACCGGAATGGCGATCAGCGCGAGGTTCGGGATCTCGATTTTGCCGCCATCCTGACCGGCTTGTGTGGCCTCGAAGAAAATCTGGCCTTCGCCTGTGTCGGGGTTGCGTTTGAGCTTCGCGGTTTGGCTTTCGTGGATTTCGAGCCCGCGTGAGAGTTCGAGGAGGCGGCGATAGGTTGCAAAGCGGCCGCTCAGGCGGGCTGCGACATCGGCCAGCTTTTTCTCCCACTCCTGCGCTTCCTCTTGGCCCGTGCCGTTCGCGAGGTATGGCGTGGGGTCATAGAAATCTGCGGAGCGGTCTTCGATGAATTCACCGAACTCGCCGGGGCTTTTCCATTTTCCGGAGAAGTCGGACCATGCCTTCCATTCTTCCGAGTGCGGGAATTTGTAGACACCACGATGGTCGCAGTGATTGGCGAGTGGATCGCGGCCCTCGGGCGTGGCCGCCCCTTCGCCGTGGTAGTTGGTGATGCAGGTCAGGGAGGGCTGCTCGGCATTGCAGAACAGCACAGAGTTGCTGCCTTTGAAGCGGTTGGTCCATTCGATCAGGCTGTCGATTTCGTGCAGATGATCGGTGCCGCTGCGGCGTGCGGGCTGGAACTTGTCCAGGGCGCGATCAATTTCCTCGGTGACATTGACTAGGCTCTGATCTTTGTGGTGCGAGATGTATGTCGGGGTTTTGGGGTTGTTGCCGAGAGAAATTACCTCTGCGTCTGCGTGCTCTTCCACGATCTTCGCGACGGTTTCCGCGATGTTTTCCTTTGTGAATTCCATGCCCATGGTTCCTTCTTGGTCTGGTGGTTAGCTGGTGGTGCGGATCTCGGGCTCTTCGCTCACTGTGCGCAGCTCCATCCGCATTTGGCGCGGGTTTGTCGGGGTGATCCCGCCTTCCTGCGTGGTCCATGCAACGCCTTTGGCCTTTGGTGCAGCGGGGGGCTTGGTTGTGATCTCGCCCACAAGTTCGAGTGTGCCCTGTTCGTCCAGAGTCATGTCGATCTTGAGGGTGAGGGAGCCTTTGGCCTTTTTCATGTAGGCGGTGCGGTGATCCTGAAGGTCCGCGATCAGCTCCTTCTGTGCGGCGAGGACTTCGCCCAGAAAGTCTCCGTTGTTCATCAGCGAGAGAAGCTGATCGAGGCTTGAAAGTTTCGGGTCCGTGACGGACATGGCGCTCTCCTTAGCGTTGGTTCGGGATTTTTCCGGCCCATGCGTCGAAATCGGTGCGCATGGCTTGGAAACGGATTTGTGCGATCGTGTTGGTGGCGAGTTCGCGGCGGCTGTTGATCTGGCAGATCGTGCGCAGATATTCGGCTGCGCCTTCGGTGGTGAGGCGATCATCGGGAAAGCCGGATCGGATCGCGGCAAAGCGCTGAAAGCGCGGGTCGTTGCAGATGATCCCCGCCTGTTGAGACAAGGGCAGCGTGTCGAAGGGCCGTTTGCTCATGGTTTCATTGTCCTGATCTTCTGGTTGTGGTTCGTTGGCGGCTTCCTGGCTGCATCGCTGGCACGGGATCATGGCGAAGCCTGCGGGGTCTTTGACGCCGTGCCCGTTGCAGATGGGGCAGGTCGGGTCTGGTGCCTGTGTCATGTCTCAGGCTGAGCTACCCCCCGAAATTCGGACAGTGACGTAAGCTACGATTTGCAGTCTGCTGATCTTCGACGAAAAGGAGATCAGAGATGTCGAAACGCAAACAACATGCGCCTGAATTTAAGGCGAAGGTCGCGCTGGAAGCCTTGAAGGGTGAGGAGACCGCCGCCGAGCTGGCAAGCCGGTTCGGGGTGCATCCGACGATGATCCATCAATGGAAACGTGCGCTCTTTGAGGGCGCCTCCGGCGTGTTTGAACGCGGTGGCAGAAAGAATCCCGAGATCAATGAGGAGCAGGTGAA
>NZ_FORY01000035.1 GCF_900114135.1 Celeribacter halophilus | reverse complement strand
CCTTCGCCTGGACCGACCGGCTCCGCCGATCCGGCGTGCGTATCTCAATGGATGGGAAGGGCCGCTACCTGGACAATATCTTCATTGAGAGGCTCTGGCGAACCCTGAAATACGAGTGTGTCTACCTGCATGCTTGGGAGACCGGATCAGAAGCGAAGGCAGGCATCCGGAAATGGATGACCTTTTACAACAACCAACGCCCACACTCAGCCCTTGGCGGCAGGCCGCCAGCCGTGGTCTATTGGCTGAGAAATGACAGAACACAACCCGATCAGCAGGAGCAGAGAGTAGCTTAATTTACGCCAGATCCTGTCCAACAAATGGGGAGTAGCTCAGGGCCTTCTTCACTCTGCTTGATGATGAACGCCTTCTGCGCGTCTGCAAACTTCGATGCTTTCATGCGTTTCGCTCCTATCCCAGCTCAGGAAAATCTAGCAGAGAACTCTAACCTAAAACGAGGACGTTTTTTGGAATCACATCAAACCTTTCACACCTCCCCTTACTCCGCACCTCATTGACAGCTATTGCGACGTCAGGCCACATGACTATCATACGACATACATAACAGTTTAATTAGGAACAAAGACGTACTGCGCATGGGCTCGAGCACAAAAGTACAAGATCAAATACGCGAAATTGCATGGATGCATTACGTGGGCGGCCTGACACAGGCACAAATCGCTACGCGCCGTGGTTTAAGCAAGATGAAAGTACACCGTTTTGTACAAACCGCACATGAACAGGGGCTAGTTAAGATTTTCGTTAACAATGTACCAACGAATTGCATAGAACTCGAAAGCCGTTTGCTTGAGCGATACGGTCTGTCGAGTTGTACCATCGTGCCCGATGTCAACGAGCTACAGACCATGGATGTTTCAATGCCCGCCGTCGCCAGCGCCGGGGCACGGTTCCTGCATGGTCGACTGGAAAACACGGATCAGATGATACTCGGCATCGGCTCCGGACGCACAATGTCCGCAATTGTAAAGGCCATGCCTACGATCAAGCGCAAAAAAGCGGAGTTCATTTCCGTCACCGGCGATTTTGCAGCCCTCAGCGACGCCAACCCCTTCGAAGTCATTCACGCCTTGATCGACAAAACCGAGGGCAAGGGCTACGCCTTCACCGCACCTCTGATCGTAGACAGTGCTGAAGACAGAGAACTGTTTTTGCGTCAGCGTAGCATCCGCGCCTCCTTCGAACGACTGCGCGACGCCTCGATGATCATGATTGGCGTCGGCCATGTCGGCCCTGGGTCGTTTTTCAGTTCTTTCGGCCTAATCACGGATGCCGAACAGGGCGATATGATCCGCCAAGGCGTGGCCGCCGACCTTGCGGGGAACCTGATCGACGACAGCGGCGCCTTCATTGACAGCGGCATCGCAAAACGCATGCTGGGGATGGAGCGTGACCTGATGCGTGACCGTGAAATTGTCGCCGTCTGCGCCGGAATCGAGAAATGGCAAGCGGCCCGTGCGGCGCTGCGCTCGGGCCTACTCAATGGCTTCATTTCATCGTATAGCGTGGCCCAGCGTATTCTGGACGCCGAGTAACGGCCTCTTTAGGCCTTGAGCTTGGCCTGTTCCAGTGACCAATATTCCATGTCGAACAAATCACGCTCGTTGAGCGGCGTGAAACGCCCGATCCCTTCAGCGGCCAAAACGATCCGCGCGGTTTGTTCGGCCAGATCGGCGGCCACACCGGCTTCTTTTGTCGTCCGCCCAATGCCGACAATCCCGAGCCCCCGGATCAGCGCCACACGCGGTAGCGGATCAAGCATGGTTTTGGGCTCTTCGGCAAAGGGGGCGTTACGATTGAAATAGGCCTCGTACCAAGCAGCGAAGTCTTTGATGGCCTCGCGCCATTCTGCCACGCCAAATACCGCCTCGCCGATGACCGGACGGGGTTTGATGCGAATGACGTGATCTGGCGTTGCGGTGCCACGTCCTGTGATCTCAGCCAATCCCTCCAACGCCAGAAAACGATCATTCGCATCGCTGATGCGTAGATCGAGTGCCAGGTTATCTGCAAAAAATTCCCATTCTTTCAAGGCAAGCCGCAACGCCGAAACCGAGTTGTGAGCCTCTGGATCCAGCGCTTTCGTTCCGACTTCTTCGGGCAACAAAGCCGCCCCTTTCGAAGCTAGATACTCTTCGCACATCGTCGTGTAACGCAGGATGCGTTCATAAGAGGTGCGGGCATCGTCCCCAAAAGAAAACAAGCCATGGTTCACCAGAAACTGCCCAGACGTGCCTTCCCCTTGCTCAGCAAAGATCTGATCTGCCGCGTGCGAGAGTTTGAAACCAGGCATTACATAGGGCACGATGCTAAGCTCATCACCGAAAATCTCGTGGGCACGCTCGGCGGCATCTGGTTGGTTAGCAATCGCCAATGCCGCACAGGAATGGGTGTGGTCAACGAATTTCGCTGGCAAAAACGCGTGCAGCAATGCCTCAACCGACGGGTTCGGACCGCTTTGATCCAACATCTCGCGGCGTAGGAAGGCCACCATTTCTTCGTCCGACATCGTTGAGGTCTTGCGCGCTTCCAGCAACGGACCGAGCCACATCGCGGGCAAGCCTGGCCCCTCGATGGTCGCCAAGTCCCAGCCGGAGCCCTTTACATGGATGACATCGTGCTCGACGCCGCTCTCGTCGCACCTCCGAGTTTTGACCGAGGTGTTGCCCCCGCCATGCAGCACCAGGTCTGGTTCCTGCCCGATCAGTTTCGACGTGTAGACCCGCATCGCGAGATCCTGTTCCGCCGGATCATCCCCCGCCGCCTTGCGCAACCGGTTCGCTTCTGCATCGTTCCAAAGAGACTTCATAATCAAATGTCCTTTTCCATAGTCACTGTTTCACACGCGCCCCCGCCGGGCGCCAGATCGGCTCTAGGCCGGTGGTCTCACCAAGATCACGCACACCACCGGTCACCTCAGACCAGCGCGCTTTCAGCGGCGCATAGAGCGCCATGTTATCCGGATCAGGCACCACGCGGCGTTCGATCGGGCTGGCCATCGCTGTCACCGCCTCGTCCATCGTCGCAAACAACCCTACGCCCACAGCCGCCAACATAGCGCAGCCTAGTGCGGTTGTTTCCTTGACCACCGGTATCTCGATCTCGCGGCCCGTCACATCCGCAATGATCTGCGGCCAAAGCGTGCCCCGGCTTGATCCTCCCGTGAATTGCAGGGTGTCGTAGCGATTTCCCGACAGGGCTTCGAGCGTTTCTAAGTGATGATTAGCAAGGAACGCCCCAGCCTCCATGACTGAGCGCGCCACCTGTCCAATTGCCAGTCCCGGCGTATTCATATCAAGTCCGAGAAAACTCAGTGGCGGTTGTCGCCATGCATCGGATTGCATCGGACAGGCCGTTGCTGCAACTGTCCCTCTGGACCCGACAGGTGTGTCCTGCGCCAACCTCTCAATCAGCTCGAAGGCATCAACCTCACTGCCGGATAGCTGTAGCAAGGGTTCGACAAACGCATCCCGAACCCAGCGCAAGGCAAGGCCACTCAGAAAACCGATCCCTTCGACCATCCATTCGTCTGGACGCACGTGGCACAGCGTACGCGGCCCGAACTCCGGATCGACCAGCGGTTGATCCGACAGGATCGTCATCTGCCAGAAGCTTCCACCCACCAGTGTCGCCTGTCCGACCCGACGGCCCAGCCCCAGAAGCGCAAGCTGCGTGTCACCGCCGCCCGCGATCACCGGCGTACTGGGGGCCAGACCACAGCGCGCAGCGGCCTCTGCGGTGACTTCACCAATCTTGGTCCCAGCTTCGACCACCGGCGGCACGATCTCTGGCGACAGCCCGATCAATTCGAGCAACTCTTCGGACCAACCGCGCTGCGAGAGATCGAAGAGCGCACTCGACGATCCCGCCGTGGGTTCGGTCACATAGGCACCTGTTAGCCGAGTCGCCATCCAATCGGAAATCATCCCAAGGCGATGCACACGCGCGAATACATCGGGCCGATTGTCACGCAGCCAATGCAGGCGCGCGGGCGCCGTGATCGACACCCAATCGCCACCCCGACGATAAATCTCATCCGAGATGCCCGCCTCGGTCAGCGCCTCGGCCTGAACCTGCGCGCGTCCATCGACATTCGGACAGGCCCAAAGCACCTCACCCGCATCGTCATAAAGCACGATCCCTTCACGCATTGAGGTCGTCGACACGGCGGCGATCTCCTCGGCGGAGATCTCAGCGGCGGCAATCGCCCGAGCGATCACCCGATCAATCAGCGCGCCATTTGGCCCGGTCGTGAAATCCAAACCGCCAGGGACACCTTCCACCGCCGGATGCACCCATTCCTCCTGGGCGCTTCCGACAATCTCACCTCGCGTATTGTAAATAATCGCGCGCCCGCTGCCGGTGCCGGCATCGACCGCCATCACATAGGCTGTCTTCATAATTTCCTCCCGGACGGTGCCTCCCCGCACCGCCTCGCAATCTGCCTCAATTACATGGATTTCTGAGATTTTCCCCTTTTATGAAGCGCGCCAGATCTTCTGCGATCTGTTCGGCAGCGAATGTCGCCACACGGCGCGATGCACCAGCAATATGAGGGGTCAGGGTGACATTGGGCAAGCGCAACAATTCATCGTCGTTCTTAGGCGGCTCCACCTCGAAGGTATCAAGCGCCGCACCCCCGAGATGGCCATTAAGTAAAGCCTCACATAGCGCTGGCTGATCAACCAGTTCGCCCCGCGCCGAATTCACCAGAACCGCACCCCTTTTCATCTTAGCAATCCGCTCCGACGAAATAATCCCAGTGGTTTCCGGCGTTACCCGCGCATGCAGGCTCAGGATATCTGATTGTGCAATCAAGTCGTCAATTTCGACTTGCTCGACCCCGTCAATGGCATCCTGAACGGTTAGTTTTGCATAAGGATCGCAAATCAAAATCCGGCAACCAAACGGCTTAAGCAGGCGCACCACCCGTTGTCCAATATGACTGTAACCCAGCAACCCGACGGTCAGATCCGACAATTCATCGCCCGTGCGATCATAGCGATAGAGATCGCCGCGCCAGATGCCTTGTGATAGCCCGGCATGACCTACAGTAATGCGGCGCACATTCGCGAGGATCGCGCCGACAGTGAATTCCGCCACGGCAGAGGCATTGCGCCCCGGAACATTGCACACGGTCACATTACGGGCGCGGGCCGCCTCCATGTTGATATTGGTAGGACCACCCCGCGAGACTCCGATAAATTTGAGGAGCGGCGCCTTTTCCAAAATCTCTGCGGTCACTGGTGCCAAATGAGTCACCAGCACCTCAGCCTCCGCAAGCATGGCTTCGATGTCTTTGGGGTTACCGCTGTATTCTTTGATTTCCGTCCCCGCCGGTCCGTCATGCGCGAAGAATGGCACCTCGGGCCATTGCAAGTCGCGCGTGACTACCTCGCATTCCGCTTCAATCGCATCACGCACCGCAGTCTCAAAAACCGCCGAGGTGATGAATTGATCACCGATGGCAGCAATCTTGAGTTTTCCCATGTCGTCCTCCCATTCCATGTCTCTTGTGTGTTATAAATAACTTGACTGATATTTATTTCATGTCAAGGTTATTTGTACGGCTGCCGACCTGGGAGGAAACAGGACACAGCCCAAAGGGAGGAAAATATGAACACGAAAACGCAGACAAAGATTCAAACCAAACAACAAAGCACGGCAAGCGCACTGTCGCGCCGTCAAGTTTTAGGCGGCGGCATGGGAGTGGCGGTCGGCGCTGCTTTAGGCAGCGGCGTGCTATCAGCCCGCGCCTATGCACAAGCGGGCGAGACTATCACCGTCCTAATGTCCCAACCTCAGGTGGGTGGTGCGCGTATCGTCGCCAAGGCTTTCGAGGCCGAGACCGGCGTGAACGTGGAGATCGTGCCCGTCCCTCTCGACCAGATTCAGCAGCAACTCACCCTCGACCTGCAATCTGGCGCAAAGCGATTCGACGCCTTCGATTATTGGTACATTTCGAAAGGTTCGCTGGTTGAAACCGGTGTTCTTGAGGACATCACCGACCGGATCGAGGCCGACAAAGATGAGATAATGCCGGAGGACTTCATCGCGACCGTCTACGATCCCTACAGCCTCTACAAGGATCGCCGCTACGCTCTACCCTTTGATGGCGACACACATGCGCTGTTCTACAATACCGAAATTTTCGAGCGAAACGGCCTGGCTCCCCCGAAAACATGGGATGAGGTCATCACCACCTCCGAGGCCATCACAAAGGCCGAAAGCGCCAATGGCATCTATGGCATGGCCTTGATGGGCATTCGCGCCCCGCTTCAGAACATTTCTGTCTTTGCCAACCGCCTTGCCAACTATGGCGGCGAGTTTCTCGATGCGGATGGGCGTCCGGCGCTCGACAGCGACGCCGCGCTTATGGCGGCCCAGAACCTCGTCGCGACGGTGCCTTCGGCTCTGCCGACACCGGCGGAAACCGGCTTTGATCAGGCACTCACCGCCTTTGTCGGCGGACGCGCCGCGATGACCGAAGGCTGGATCGACCTCGGTGCCTATTCCGAAGACAATGAGACCTCGAAGATCGCCGGAAAATGGGATGTAGTGCAATTGCCTGTCGGCGGCAGCCAGACCGAAAGCCGCGCGCCGCTCAACGCGGGATGGGCGCTTGGCATCGCGGCTTATGGCAACAAGAAAGACCTAGCTTGGGAGTTCATCAAGCTAGCGTCTTCGGCGAAGATGCATCTCGACTTGCTGACCACGACCGGCTCGGGCATCGATCCGACCCGCATCTCCGCACTGACCAGCCCAGATTATGAAGCCTTCAACGCCCGCAGCCAACGCGCCGCAAGTGCATCACTCAATGGAGCGATGGCTTGGCCTACAGGCCCGCAAGCCCCCCGAATGCTCGAGAGCCTATCGGAACAACTCGCCATCATGATCTCTGGGGAAAGTACACCTGAAGAAGCGATGGAACTGGCACAGAGAAGCTGGGAGCGGCTGCTCCGCTAAACCCCGTCAGACACGGACTGCCCTTGGACGCGAATCCCAGATGCCGCGTCCAAGGGGGTGCAATTTCATGAATGACAACACAGAGGAGGCACCACGATGGCGAAGCCACCGATAGCTTCTTTCGGATCAAATCGTAGTGTAAACCAGCGCAGGAGTGCGGAATGGAGCATGACCCTGCCCTTGATAGTCGGGCTTGCGATTTTCGCGGGTTACCCTTTGGTTTACCTCGTGCTTCTGGCCTTTACCCGCTCCGATCTCGGCCAACAGTTTCAGGGCTTTGTCGGCTTCGAAAATTTTGACTGGGCGCTCAGTGGCACGAATTTTTCAGGCTCAGTGGGTCATGCCATCCTATTCGCGCTCATCGTGTCCTTGGCTCAATTGGCACTGGGGCTCTACCTTGCAGTGATCCTAAGCAAGATCGTGCGTGGTGGGCGGTGGCTTCGGACCATCGTGCTTCTGCCACTGATGACACCGCCTGTGATGGTAGGGATCGCCTGGAAGCTGATCCTCAACCCCTCTGGAGGCTGGCTCAACGGCATCTTGCTGCGCACTGGTTTGATTGACAACCCGATTTCATTTTTCGGCAATCATGCGCTTGCTTTTCCGGCAATCATGCTAGCGGACACATGGCAATGGACGCCTCTGATCGTGATCCTGTGCTTTGCGATCCTGCAAGGTGTGCCGCATGACGTCGAAGAGGCCGCCGCACTCGATGGTGCCTATCCGAAGCGGATTTTCTGGACCGTCACCTTGCCGATGATCGCGCCCGCGCTGCTGTCCGTCTACCTGCTTCGGGTGATCATGGCGCTCAAGACCTTTGACCTGGTCTATACACTCACCTTCGGCGGCCCCGGCAATGCCACCAACATCGCCACGTTCGAGATCTGGAAAACCGCGCTGCGGGAATTCGACGTCGGCCTCGCCGCGGCCCAGACGCTGATGTTCGCTATCACTGTCTCTGTCGTCACCCTGCCCATCGTTTTGCTGCACAATCATCTGGAGAAACGTCGATGACCGTCTCTGCTCAGGACACCCGCACGGATCGCCTGATCCGGTTTGTTTTTCTGGCCGCGATGCTGATCTTTTTTGCGCTGCCCATCATCTACCTGTTCTCGACCTCGTTCAAAACGCCCGACGATGTGCTGCAAGGTCGGCTGTTGCCAGAGGCCGCGACGCTCAAGAATTACCCCAATGCATTTGCGCATGTCCCCGTGCTCCGCATGATCTGGAATTCAATTGCCGTGGCGCTTTTGAGCGGCGTCATCACACTGGTGATCGCCGTACCTGCAACTTATGCCACGATCAAACTCAGCGCCTTTCGCAAAACCGTGCCCAACATCACACTGGCGTCATATGCCGCTCCGCCGATCATCGCGCTGATCCCACTGTTCTACCTGTTGCAAACTGCCAATCTGATGGACAGCGTTCTGGGCCTCGCACTCGTACACGGGCTGATGAACCTGCCTGTAGCCTTCTGGCTGCTCAAGAGTTTTGTAAACGACATCCCGGCAGAGATCGACGAAGCCGCCTGGATAGATGGCGCGGGCTATTGGCACACACTCTTCGCGGTGATCCTGCCGCTGATTTTTCCCGGCATTCTGGCTACGGCGTTGATCTGTATCATCCTGTCATACAACGAGTTTCTCTTTGCCTCCGCCCTGACGTTCAGCGAAGCGAGCCGCACGATCACAGTCGGCATGTCGCTCTTTCAGGGCGAGCGGTTGGTAAATTTCGGACAGATGGCGGCGGCCTCCTTCACCGGTATGGTGCCGATCTATCTAATCGCATTCCTGTTTCAGAAACATCTCGTCGGCGGCCTGACACAGGGCAGCATCAAATAACGCGCGCCCTGCGGCGCCACCATGCTTGGGAGGAAAACCCATGGTCTCAATCAACATCCAGAACCTAGAAAAACACTATGGCAAGGTTAAGGCACTTCACGGGCTGAACCTTGAGATCGCCGACGGGGAATTCATCGTGCTCGTCGGCCCCTCGGGCTGTGGTAAATCGACACTGCTGCGCTGTGTGGCTGGACTAAACCCGATCTCCGGCGGCGACATTTTGTTTAACGGCACACCCGTCGGACATTTGCCTCCGCAGGATCGCGATCTGTCGATGGTATTCCAAAACTATGCACTCTACCCGCATCTGACTGTTGCGCAAAATCTCGCCTTCGGCCTCAAGGTGCGCAAGACCCCCGCAGAGGAGATCGAAAAGCGGGTGAAATGGGCTGCCGACATTCTGGCGATCACCCCCTATCTCGACCGCCGCCCCCGCGCCTTGTCAGGGGGGCAACGTCAACGGGTGGCCATGGGCCGCGCCATGGTCAAACATTCCAACGCCTTCCTGTTCGACGAACCGCTGTCGAACCTCGACGCCCAACTCCGCGTCCAGATGCGCAAGGAAATCCGCGCCCTGCAACAGCGGATCGGCGTGACCTCGATCTATGTGACGCACGACCAGGTCGAGGCAATGACCATGGGGGACCGTATCGTGGTAATGAAGGACGGGCGGATCGAACAGGTCGGCAGCCCGTCCGAACTTTACACCGCGCCGAGAACCCGCTTTGTCGCGGGGTTCATCGGCTCGCCGCAGATGAGCTTTGTTACCGCACAGGCCGACGGGCATCAGATGACACTGAGCGACGGCACGGTTCTGACCAGCGCCACCGCCGCGACAGGCGCGGTCACACTCGGCATCCGGCCCGAACATTTCCTCGACCACACCTCCGAAGCCAACCGACTGACGCTCGATGTCACCAATCAACAGGTCGTTGGCACCTCGACGAGCTATTTCGCCAATCTTGGTGGAGGTGAGATCGAGGTGATCCGGCAAGGCAGCGACACAGAGCGCCCCGCGACCCTCGCGCTTGGCATTCGGCCCGAACACATCATGGTCTTTGACAAGGACAATAAGCGCATCGCGGCCTAAAGCGCCACAAAGCGAGACATAAAAAAAGCCCCCGCATCGCGGGGGCTTTTCCTTCGGACCGGGTCGTTCACTCAGGGTATGTGCGAATCGGTTTCAGGTCGATGGCGTGGCCAGTGCCGGATTCTAGTATCACTTTCAGTTGTGGCTCGCTGTCGAGGTAATAGAACTCGATGGTCTCGCCGATGCGCCCGCCCATGAGCATCTTTGCGCCCGCCGCATCCATGTCCTTCTTGAACTGATCAGCCGCATCCTGACCGTGTTTCATCACGGCAACGTGGTGCAGACCCTCGCCATGTTCTTCGAGCCATTCCTTGTAGATCGAGTCGCCCTCAAGCGGCTGGATCAGCTCGTAACACATGTCGCCCACCATTACTTCGGCGCAGAGCATCGAATAGGTAGCAGGCTTGCCGTGCAGATGGGTGTCATGCAACACGGGAGCAGTATGTTCGTAAACATTCCACGGCCCCCAGCCCAGAAGCTGGTGATACATTTTCATCGTCGCATCCAGATCGCGCACGACAACACCGATCTGGGTGATTTTAGTTTCCTCGGACATTCCTATCTCCTCCTTTGGAATGAAACTGCGGGCGGGGAATCAGCCCCGGCCCATTTTGCGTGTGATGGCATCGAGAGCGACAGCGATCACCACGATCGCGCCCGTGACCACCTGTTGCAGGTAGACATCGACACCGCCCAGCACGATCACATTGCCGATCACAGCAATAATGGCCGCGCCCAAAAGCGCTCCCCAAATCGTGCCTATACCGCCAGTGGTAGCGATCCCACCAATGACCGGTGCAGCAATTGAGGGCAAAAGCCAGGATTGGCCCATAGAGGCTTGCGCCGACACGAGACGGAAACATAAAAGCATTCCGGCCAGCCCAGCCAGCGCCCCCGCGATAGCATAGGCAACAATACGAACACGTTGTTCGTGGATACCAATGATCTTGGCGGCCTCGCGGCTGTTGCCGACCGCGTAAAGACGCCGTCCGTAGACCGTTTTTGTGGTCAGGAACAGGATCATCAAAAATGCGCCGGCCATTATGTAGACCGGTACGGGAACTCCCATCAGTTTCCCGCCTCCGAGAACAGTGACCTCCTTCGGCAGCCCCACGATGGTGCGCCCCTTGGTGATCCAGAGGTTCAGTCCCGAATAAACGCTCAGCATCCCGATGGTCACCACCAGAGAGTTTAGATTAAACATAGTGATGATCGTGCCATTAATGGCACCGGCGATGGCCCCCACCGCCAGGCCAGCCGAAATAGCGAGCGCCGGATCGAGATGAGCATCGACCAGAAGCTTGGTGCAGACGATGCCGCACAACCCCGCGATTGCGCCAATGGAGACGTCGATGTCCCCGAGCAAAAGCAGCATGCCCTGCGCGATGGCCACGATTCCGATAAAGGCAAGATCGCGGGAAATGATCGTCATGTTGTAGCTCGTCAGGAACTGCGGCGCGACCAGGGACGCGACCACACAGATCACCACAAAAGCGATCAAAACCCCAACGATCTGGCCGCCGCCTTTCAGATTAAAACCTCGTCTCTGCGTCATGTTCACCAGCCCGTCAGACATGGGCATCCTCCCTGTTTGCGGCCGTCGCATCAGAGGCGCCGCCCGTGTTGATAATCGAGGACAGCAAGCGTTCTTCGCTCAACTCCTCCGCCACAATCTCTGCATTGATCCGCCCGTCATAGAGGCTCAGAACCCGGTTGCTGCATTTCAAAAGTTCTTCGATTTCCGAGGAGATCAGCACCACGGCGATTTTTTTGTCCTCGGCGACCTGTTGCATCAAACGATAAATTTCATCCTTGGCGTTGACATCAATGCCGCGCGTCGGTTCGTCAAAAACCATCACCCGTGGATTGGCCATAAGACCGCGCCCGATCAGCACCTTTTGCTGATTGCCGCCACTGAGGTTCATGATCTTTGTCTCGGACCAGGCGGTCTTGACCCGATAGTCTCCGATGATCCTTGCGGTGGCTTCTGCCTCGCGTTCGCTTGAGACCACCCCCAGCCGCGCCACATCGCGCAACAGCCCTACACCGACGTTCTTACGCACCGACATATGCGGAAAAATTCCGTGCGCCTTGCGTTCCTCAGAGAGATACATCACCCCCTTGGAAATCGCGCGGGCCGGTTTGTTGAACACCCATGGCTCACCGTCGAACCACGCCTGCCCCGCCGTCGGATTGCGCATCCCAAACAGGGTTTGCAGCACTTCGGAACGCCCAGCGCCCACCAGCCCGGCAAAGCCCAGGACCTCACCTGCGTGAAGTTCGAAAGAAATCTCTTCGAAGCCCTCGCCAGACAGCCCCTCGACCCGGAACACAGTTTCGCCACGCGAGGTGCGCGGGCGGTAAAGCGTGCTCAGGTCCATCTCCTTACCGGTCATCTTGGAGACGATCCAGGCCTCTGAGACTTCCTTGCCATCGGAATTGCCAACCACACAGCCGTTGCGTAACACAGAGACCACGGAATGCAGCCGCATCACCTCGTCGAGCCGATGGGTGATGAACACAATCGCCGTGCCGCGCGCCTGCAATTCTTCGACAATCGCAAAGAGCCGTTCGATTTCCGTCGCCGTCAACGAGGCGGTCGGCTCATCGAGGATAAGAATATCGGATCGGCGGCTCGCCAGCGCGCGGGCGATTTGCAAAAGCTGCTTTTCAGCCACCGAAATGTCCCGCACCAGATCCTGCGGCGCACTGGTCATTTTCAAATCATCGAGAAAAGGCTGCGCCGCCTCTTCAAGCTCCTTGCGCCGGAACAGCACGCCATTTTCCAGCGGCAGGAACATGTTTTCCGCGACCGTCATATGGTCGAAGAGGTTCAACTCCTGAGGCACATAGCCGATCGCCGGAGGTGTCTCGCCATCGTAGTGCAAATCGCCCTCATCGGGACGATAGATGCCGGTCAGCACCTTGACCAGCGTACTTTTCCCCGCGCCGTTCTCGCCAACGATGCAATGCACTTCGCCACGTTCGAACCGCAAATCCACCGCATCCAGCGCGATCACACCGGGAAAATGCTTGGTGATGCCACGGGCTTCCAATAGACTCATATCGATCTCCCTTAAGATTGGCCTGAGAATGAGACCGGGGGCATCACAGATGCGCCCGGTCGATCTGCTGAAACCGGATCTTAGAAGCCGTCGATATTGCCGTTGGCCACCATGTCAGGCGTCATGTAACCGATACCCGTGTCGATCCAGGACGGCGTCTCCACGCCCATGTTCTGAAGCATCAGCGCCACTGTGGACCATTCGCCAATCATGCGCGGACGAGTGGCAATCGAGAGATCTAGCACCCCGTCGCGCATCAGTTCCTGAAGCTGCGGCACATCATCGACACCGACGAATTGCACCTCGCCGACACGCCCAGCTTCGCGCAGCGCAAGTCCTACACCAACGGGACCCGCAGCATCCACCACAGCGATAGCATTTAGATCGGCATTAGCCGCCAACATGCGCGAAGCTTCAGTCTGGGCTTTTTGCACATCGTCATAATCGAACCCTTCATCAACAATTTCGACATCCGGGTATTGTGCGAACAGATCTGTCAGCGCCTCGTACCGATCCGCATGGGCGGAATTTGTCGGCACGCCGTGCAAGATTGCAATCTTGCCCTTGTTGCCGATGCGCTTCAAAAGCTCCTCACCCAAAATCCGCCCCTGATCGTAGAAATCATTAGAGATATAGGTGAATTGCGAACCCTGCGGTGCCGTCGACACGAAGAGTACAACCGGAATGCCACGCTCCCGCGCCTCATTAAGGATCGGCATGCTTGCGTTCACATCAATAGCGTCGATGGCGATACCGTCGGGTTTCGTCGCGATGGCGCGCTCCAAAAGTGTATTTTGTTCGACTAGATCGGCCTGCGCCGGGGCTTGGTAATCGATGGTGATCTTGGTCCCAAGCTGGGCGCTCAACTGTTCCGCCGAGTCCGCCGCCGCGTCGTGAACGATGTCGAACCACGCCTGCGCCAGAATCGGGATCATCACAAAGCGATATTCGTCCTTGATCTCAGGAACGGCGTCTTGAGCCGACACGTTTGATGCGCCCAACGTTGTGCCAAACACAATACCAAAGGCTGCGGCCGAAAGACCGCGCATAAGCTTTCTCATAGTTTCCTCCCATTGCGAGCATGCCTCCACGCATACTCAGTTTCAGGCCCCTCTCCTCCAGAGAAACCAACTCCAAACCCGCGCCGGATATGCGCGCCTCTCGCTGAGGTTCCTCTCCCCTGCACGAGACCTTGGATGTTATTTATTTCATAACTGTTATTTATATAACGCCAGCTGTCAAGGAACATTCTGTCGATCACAACCGACAGCCCTACCGCATCAGGTTTTCAAGACCGCCCTTTTTCTCCCGACAAAGACGTATAAACTGAGGTGCCCCTAGATCTGTAGACGCATTGCTTGGTAATTTTGGAACCAAGGAGAGACGGATATGAACAAAGGAATACGGTTTACAGACGAGTTCAAACAGGACGCTGTGGCGCTGGTTGTTGAGCGTGGATATGCGGTCAGCGAAGTCGCCGAGCGGCTGGGGATAAGCACCGAGTCGCTGTACACTTGGAAGGCGCAATTTGCGAAGTCGCCACGTGTCAGATCGGAGGTCGCGGAGCAAGCTGCTGAGATCAGACGGTTGAAGCGAGAGCTGGCCCGTGTCACCGAGGAACGCACAATCCTAAAAAAGGGTGAGACCATTTTCCGCCATTGGTCAGAGGACAATGGTCGAACGCGTACTTCGCGCGAGAGTCTCAGTGAAGTACGCGTTTATTGAGGCTCATCGTGCGGAGTTTTCGGTGCGGTCGATGTGTCGTGTGCTGGCTGTGCATTTCAGCGGGTTCTATGCATGGCTTAAAGAACCGTTAGCGTACGCGCGCGTGAAGATGCGCGGCAGACAGAGCTAATCCACCAAGCATGGACAGATAGCGGGAAGGTCTATGGCTATCGGAAGCTGGCCGATGATCTACGTGATGCTGGCGAGACCTGCTTCGAGAACCGTGTGGCACGATTGGCTAACCTTGCGGGCATCACAGCACAGATCGGATACAAGCGTCGGCCTGGTCGCTATGGCGGCAAACCTGCTGTTGTCGCTGACAACACACTGGACAGACAGTTTGAGGTTGCGGCACCTGACGCGGTTTGGGTGACCGACATTACCTACATCAGAACCCATGAAGGCTGGTCATATCTCGCTGTGGTCATCGATCTGTTTTCACGACGTGTCGTTGGTTGGTCGATGCAATCTCGCATGACAACTGACCTGGCCTTGCAAGCCTTGTTGGCTGCTGTTTGGCGGCGCAAACCAAAGCAAAAAGTCATGATCCATTCAGACAGTCATATGATAGGAACCAGTTCTCGGATGGTTTGACTCAAACAGTGATCGACCGTTCGATGGAGTGGTGCCGCATGGCTTTCCGGCTTGGTTTGACCCTCACTCCGACCGACCTGACACGTGTCTTTCCCTGGACCTGTCGATCATCCGGGAACGCCTTGCGGCGAGCTTGTCTCAGAGATGCTGCCGTGACCCGAGAAGGGCCTGACCATCCGGTCTCATGACTGTCCTGTCCCTGCATTCTTCGAGGCGAGGCTCGTTAACTTGCCGCAGGAAAGGATCGTCAAATGGCTAAAAAACCAGACACAGCTCACGTCGTCGGAGGCGTCGACACCCACAAGGATTTACATGTTGCTGCCGTCGTCGATCAATACGACCGTGTGCTCGGCACCGAAAGCTTCGCAACCACACGGCATGGACATCGCATGATGTTGGAGTGGATGCGCTCATTCGGTGATCTGCAACGCGTCGGCATCGAATGTTCTGGCAGTTATGGTGCAGGGTT
>NZ_FORY01000034.1 GCF_900114135.1 Celeribacter halophilus | reverse complement strand
CCGTGGCGTTCGGCGTCGGTCTCGTGGTCTGGTCTGCGTCCGGCGTTCGGCCCGTGCTCTTGCGCCTGGTCTGGCCCGTGGTCTCGTGGTCCGGCCGTGCCCGTCTGGCCCCTATACTATAAGGAGTCGCTTTTGCGTGGCCGCGTTCGGTGGCGTTCGGCGGCGGCGGGCGGCGTCTGCCCGTGGTCTGCCCGTGGTCGCGGCGGCGTTTTTTTGCGCGACAAACCGGCGGGTTTCGTGCCAGATTCGTGGCACAATCGGCGCAAAGACCTGGCCTCGTGCCTTTAGTCAAGCCTTTTCGGGTCCTTCTGCGCCCGGCACGTATGCGGGGGGCAAAGGCGCACTAAATCGCCAGTTACAAAGGATTTTTTTGGGTTCGCACCTTGGTTCGCAGGGTTCGCACAAGCTGGCCTTTGGGTCGGCTTTTTTTGTCGGGGTAGCGCAGTCGGTAGAGCACCGGACTCATAATCCGGAGGTCGCGGGTTCAAGTCCCGCCCCCGCAACCAAACATGGAGACGCCATTGAAAATTGAACGGGTCAAAACGTCCGAGCTGATCCCCTACGCTCGCAACGCGCGCACGCACCCCGAGTGGCAGGTCGCGCAGATTGCGAAGTCGATCACAGAGTTCGGTTTCGTGAACCCTGTTCTCGTTCGTGGCGATAGCACCATCATCGCTGGCCACGGCCGGTTGATGGCGGCAGGCAAGCTGGGCCTTGATACGGTTCCGGTGATCCGGCTCGACCACCTGACCGACGAGCAATGTCGCGCTCTGGTCATTGCGGACAACAAGATTGCGGAAAACTCCGGCTGGGACGAGGACTTGCTCCGCGAAGAATTGGCCGCGCTGCAGGCTGATGCCTTCGATATGGATATCCTTGGTTTCTCCGAGGACGAGTTGGACGAGCTTCTTTCTGGCCTTGAGCCGGACGAAGAGGACGACGAGCCGATCGGGGAAGAGGACGAGGTTCCGGAAACGGACCCGATTTATACCTCCGCGCCCGGTCACATCTGGATCCTTGGCGATCACCGGGTGATGTGTGGTGACAGCACGTCTCGGGTTGATGTGTCTGCGCTCTGTGATGGCGGAGAAGTGGACGCTTGCTGGACCGATCCGCCATATAACGTGAATTACGAAGGCTCGGCTGGTAAAATCCAGAACGACAACATGGGCGACACGGACTTCCGGCGCTTCCTGGTCGATGCCATGGCCTGCGCCTATCATGTGATGCGCATGGGCGCTCCGATCTATGTGGCGCACGCGGACACAGAGGGGCTGAATTTCCGCCGCGCTTTCGTGGATGCGGGGTTCAAGCTGTCAGGGTGCCTGATCTGGGAGAAGCCTTCTCTCGTTCTGGGCCGGTCTGACTATCAGTGGCGTCATGAGCCGATCCTGTATGGCTGGAAGCCCGGCGCGGCGCACAGCTGGTATGGCGATCGGAATAAAACGACCGTTTTCAACCAGGACGGCGAAAAAATCCGGATTATGCCGGATAACTCGATTCAGATCGACATGGGCGACCAGGTGATTGTGATCGAGGGCGAGGAAATGAAAATGCGGACGCTGGACACCAGCATCATCCGCCACGACAAGCCCGCCAAGAACGGGGATCACCCGACCATGAAGCCGGTTTCTCTGGTCGAGCGCATGCTCGAGAACAGCACCGTTCCTGGCGATCAGGTTCTTGATCTCTTCGGCGGCTCCGGATCGACGCTCATTGCCTGCCACAAGGGCAAGCGCAAAGCCCGCTTGATGGAGCTCGACCCGAAGTTCTGCGACGTGATCGTGCGGCGCTGGCAGGAATATACAGGCAAGGCCGCCACGCTTGAGGGCGATGGCCGGACATTTGACGAGATACGGGAGGCACAATGCAAAGCCGCTTGATGTCTCTGGTCGAGGCCGTCGCAAATGTGGCGATCGGGTTTTCCGTGGCCATGCTGACCCAGATCATCGTGTTCCCGTGGTTCGGCATCGACGCCGACTTTGGGACGCATCTCGGGATCAGCGCGTGCTTCACAGCCGTGTCGATCGTGCGCAGCTATCTGGTGCGCCGGGTTTTCAACGGGCTTTCGGTCCACCGCAGTGCGTGAGGGGGATGGACTATGGGTCTATCCCGTCGAGCATATGCGGCCCACCGAAAGGAGCGGGGCTTAGTCGGAGGAACCGATGCCGCCGTTCGCAAGGCGATTGCATCCGGGCGCATCGATGTGGAGCCAGACGGGACCATTGACCCCGCCAAGGCTGACGCCCAATGGGCCGCCGCAACAGATCGCAACAAGGTAAGGACGCCGGAGTCGATCGAGAAAGGCGTCGAGAAGGCGCGGGCCACGATTGAGGCCGACGAAAAGAAGCCGATCACGCAGGCGCAGGTTCAGGCGGTTGAGGAAGGCTCCGCCGTTGCGGAGAACATGGAGCCGCAAGGCACCGGCGGTCTTTCGATGGCAAAAGCCGCCGCCGCAGATAAGGCCTATTCGGCCCAGCTTAAAAAGCTGCGGCTCGACAAGGAAAAAGGGAAACTGATTGATCGCAAACTTGCGACACAGCAGGTCTATGACCTCGCTCGCAAGTTTCGGGATAGCTGGATGCAGCTGCCCGCGCGAAAGGCCGCGCTTATGGCGGCTGATCTCGGATGTGACGCGCACGCCATGGAGCAGGCGCTCGATACGATGATCCGCGATCATCTCGCAGAAATGGGGGAGATCACCATTGATCTCAGTCAGCCCGAAGTTTGAGGGTTCGGACGATATCCTGAAGGCGTGGCTTTCGGGGATCGCTCCGGACCCGGCTTTCACCGTCACGCAGTGGGCGGACGAGAAGCGCTATCTATCGTCCAAGGGCGCGGCGGAGCCTGGTAAATACACCAGCGCCCGCACGCCTTTCATGCAAGGCATCATGGACGCTCTGTCACCCAGCCATTGGGCGCAGAAGATCGTCTTTGCAAAGTCTGCGCAGGTGGGCGCGACCGAGGCCGGTATAAACTGGATCGGGCATGTGATGGAGGTGGCCCCTGGGCCATTTCTGGCCGTTCAGGCAAACGAGACCACGGCCAAGCGGTTTAGCCGTCAGCGGATCGATCCGATGATCGACGCCACGCCGACGATCCGCGACATTGTGGCTCCGGCCAAGCAGCGGGACAGCGGCAACACGCAGCTGGAAAAGAGTTTTCCAGGCGGTCACCTGATTATTGCTGGTGGTAACTCGGCAGCCGGTCTGCGGTCGATGCCGATGCGCTATGTCCATCTGGACGAGGTGGACGCCTATAAGGACGATCTGGACGAGGAAGGTGACCCGGTCACGCTGGCAGAGGCGCGGACCAACACCTTCGGCCGTCGCAAAAAGATTTTTGTCTCTTCGACGCCGACCGTCAAAGGGGCATCGCGGGTTGAGGCGGAGTTCGAGTTGACCGATCAGAGACGCTACTTTGTGCCGTGCCCGCATTGCCTCGGGCTTCAATGGCTCAAGTTCGAGCGCCTGCGGTGGGATCGTGGCGAGCCTAAATCGGTTCGTTATGTCTGTGAGCATTGTGAGCAGCCGATCGCGGAGCGCCATAAGACTTGGATGATGGATCCGGAGAACGGGGCCGAGTGGCAGCCGACCGCCGATCCTGAAATGGTCCAGAAGGCCCGCGAGGCTTGCGTGATCGGGTTCCACATCTCGGGGCTTTACTCTCCGATCGGGTGGCTGTCCTGGGAAGAGATCGCGCGGAAGTTCGAGGCCGCCAAGGGCAAAGAAGCCCAGATGAAGGCGTTTAAGAACACGGTTCTTGGCGAGACCTGGGAAGAAAAAGGCGAGGCGCCGGACTGGCAGAAACTCTACGAGCGCCGGGAAGATTACAAGATGGGCACCGTGCCCAAGGGCGGCCTTGTGCTGACCATGGGTGTGGACGTTCAGCGGACGGGACGCATTGAGGCGAGTGTTTGGGCTTGGGGCCGAAACTCGGAGTCCTGGCTGGTCGATCACATCGTTCTGGATGGTGATGTGACCAAGACGGACGTTTGGGACGACCTCACCGATCTGTGTGACGCCACATGGATGCATGAGAGCGGCCGTCCGATGCAGGTTGCGCGGGTCGGCATCGACACCGGTGACGGTATGACCGTTGACGCTGTCTATGCGTGGGTTCGCAAAATGGGTCGCGGTCAGGTTCATGCCGTAAAGGGTATGGGCGGATTTGACAGGCATTATCCTGTCGATGGACCATCATATGTCGACGTGAACGAGGGCGGCAAGAAGATCAAGCGCGGTGTCGCGCTTTGGAAGGTTTCGGTCTCTGTCTACAAGCTGGAAACCTACCGTTGGTTCCGACTCAAAAAGCCGACCGATGAAGATTTGGCGGCCGGTGGCGAGTTCCCTGCGGGATACATCCATACGGGTCAGGGCACACCTCCGGAGTGGTTCAAGCAGGCCACAGCCGAGCAGTTGGTCTCGCGCAAAAACAAGCGCACCGGATTTTCGAGGTCCGAGTGGGTGAAAACCCGAGACCGAAACGAGGCGCTGGACTGCCGTGTCTATGCGCGGGCTGTCGCTGACCTGATGGGCGTCGATCGGTGGGACGATACGCGCTGGGATGATCTCGAAGCGCAGTTGAATGTGGCCGAGCCGGACAAGGAAGAGCAGCCCGCAGGTAGGCCACAGCGCCGCCGTCGCGGCAAAACGAAACAATCCGGCCAGAGTTGGCTCGGGACTCAAAACGGGAAGTGGTTCTAATGGCATTCACTCAGGCGGAATTGGACGCGCTTAAAAGCGCATATGCATCCGGCACCACCCGTGTGACCTATGAGGGGAAAACCGTTGAATATGACGATGGTGCAGCCCTCTTGGCCCGAATCCGCGTGGTCGAGGCCGAATTGACCGCTTCGGCCGGTAAAAAGAAGCCCGCCGCAGGCTTCGCATCGTTCAGCCGGGGGTAAGCCGTGAAAAAGTCAGCCGATGTTCGCATGACGCCTTTGGACAAGGCGATCGGGGTGTTCTCTCCGACCACGGCGGCCAAGCGCCTTGCCGCTCGCGCCTCTCTTGTCCACCAGCAGCGTCTCTATGAAGGGGCCAGCCGGGGGCGTCAAACGGACGGGTGGCGCAGTTCTTCAACGGCCGCAGACAGCGAGATTGCAGCGGCAGGCCCGCTTCTGCGTGATCGGTCTCGGGATCTGGTGCGCAACAACGCCCTCGCCGCTCAGGCGGTGCAGGTTCTGGTCAATAACATCGTGGGCACCGGAATCCGTCCGCGTGCCGCGTCTGGCAATAAGAGCCTGAATAAGAAGGTCGACAAGCTGTGGGCCGAGTGGTCGCGTCATTGCGATGCGCATGGCCACACGGATTTCCACGGCGTTCTGTCCTTGGCAGTGCGCGAAATGATCGAGGGCGGGGAGGTTCTTGGCCTCAAACGCCCGCGCCGCCGCTCGGGTTCAAAGGTGCCGCTGCAGATCGAGCTCTACGAGGCCGATCATCTGGACGATGGGAAATGGGAGAGCAACCCCACCGGGCCGCGTATATCTCAGGGGATTGAATATGACGCCTCCGGCCGCCGGTCGGCTTTCTGGATGTTCCCGGATCATCCCGGCGACACCACAAACGTGTTCCGCCGGACAACCGAGTCTGTTCGCATCCCTGCGGATAATGTGGCGCACCTGTTTGAGCGTCAGCGCGTCCAGTCGCGTGGTGTTCCGTGGGGCGCTCCGGCCATGATCGCCCTGCGCGACCTTGGCGATTGGCAGGTGGCCGAAATGGTCCGCAAGAAGACCGAGGCTTGCATGGTCGGTATCGTGATCGGTGAGGACGCTGCGGGCGAGACGTCCATGGCTCCAACGGTCGAGGATGGCATGGGAAACCAGATTGAGCAGTTTTCGCCCGGCATGATCGCCTATGCCACAGGCGGCAAGGATATCAAATTCAACACGCCGGGTCATTCCGGAGGTGTCGCGGAGTGGAACCGCACGCAGATGATGATCATCGCGGCAGGGTTCCGCGTTCCATACGCGCTCATGACCGGCGATCTGTCGCAGGCGAATTTCTCGAGCAACCGCGCAGGTCTGAATGAGTTCCGCCGCATGGTCGAGCAGATTCAGTGGACCATCGTGATCCCGATGTTCTGCGAGAAGATTTGGCAGTGGTTCTGCGATGCGGCCTACACTGCCGGTCTGATCCCGACCGCCGATGTTCAGGCCGAATGGGCACCGCCGAAGTTCGAGAGCGTTAACCCGAAGCAGGACGCGGAGACCGATCTGATCGAGACCCGCGCAGGCTTCGCCACGCGGTCGCAGATGATCGCCAAGCGCGGCTATGACCCGCTTGAGGTCTACGAGGAAATGGACCGCGACAACAAAGAGGCAGACCGTCTTGGGCTGATCCTCGACAGTGACCCGCGTCGGGTCTCAAAGGCTGGCCTCTCGCAGGACAGCGAAACGTCAGACGCCGAGCCTTCGCGCCCGGCGGAAGATAACCAGAAGGACTGACCAAAATGCCCAAGGACATGATGGACCTGCCCGTAATCGGGCGGGCCGCTTCCGTTCGCCCTGAGAGCATCAACCGCGACGAGCGCACGATCGAGGTCGTTTGGACCACAGGCGCCACCGTGCAGCGCGTGCGCTGGGAAGGATGGGACGACCGTATCGAGTATGACGAAACTCTCGAAGTTACGCCCGAGGCCCTGCGCCTGGATCGCCTCAACGCAGGCGGCCCGTTTCTCAACTCGCACCGAGGCTATGGCCTTGAGAGTGTTCTCGGGTCCGTTGTTCCCGGCTCTGTCCGGATCGAGGGCGGCAAGGGCTACGCCACGATCCGCTTGACCGAGGCCGAGGACGCCGCGCCGATCGTGCAGCGCATTCTCGAGGGCACGGTTCGCAACGTTTCTGTGGGCTATCGCGTCCACCAGTATGAGATCACCAAGAAAGACGGCGAGCGCGAAGAATGGCGCGCCGTTGATTGGGAGCCCATGGAGATTTCGGCGGTGGCAATCCCCGCCGATCCCGGATCACAGACCCGCTCGGCCGAGAGCCGGGAGGTTCCGTGTAACCCCTGTGTGCTTGTTCGCTCGCAGGAAAGTGCCGCACCGGCAAAAACCACAAAGGAGGCAATCATGCCGAACAAAAACCAACGCGCGGGCGAACAGGATGAGGTTCGCACTGAGGACACTGTCCAGACCCGCTCCAACGGCGGCCAAGCGCCCGCCACCCCCGAAACCTCCACGGCGACCACCGCCCAGGAGACGCGTGTGGATCCGGAAGCAGCAGCGCAGCGCGCTGTCGCGGCCGAGCGTGAGCGTTCCACCACGATCACGAACCTTTGCCGCCGTCACGGCCTTGATGGCGATTTCTCCGCCGATCTGGTCGCGCGTGGCGTGAGTGTCGAAGATGCCCGCACGGCTATCCTCGACAAGATCGCGGAATCCGACCCGCTGCAGGGCCGCTCCTATGAGCCTGCGCAGCCGCGCGGTGACAGCGAGCGCGATCGTCAACGCGGCGAGGCTCTTGAAAACGCCTTGATGCACCGTGTGAACCCCGGCCAGCATGAGTTGACCGCAGGTGGCCGCGAGTTCCGTGGCATGTCTCTTCTGGAAATCGCCCGCGACAACCTCGAGCGTCGTGGCGTCTCCACCCGTGGCATGACCCGTCAGGAGCTTGCTGGTGCCGTGTTCACCCGCGCCGCCGGTTACCACACCACGTCCGATTTCCCGATCATCCTGGGCAATCTGGCAAACCGCACCCTGCGCGATGCTTACCAAGCGATCCCGCGCACCTTCACCGCCTGGGCGCGTCGTGAGACGCTGACCGACTTCAAAGAAGTCACCCGCGCGCAGCTGTCCGGCGCTCCGGACCTTGAGAAGGTGAACGAGGCCGGTGAGTTCAAGTATGGGACCATGGCCGAGAGCAAGGAAGTTTATCAACTCTCCACCTACGGTCGCATCATCGGGTTCTCCCGTAAGATGCTGATCAACGACGATCTGTCCGCCTTCACGCGCCTGTCTTCGGCCTTCGGTGCCCGTGCAGCCGAGCTTGAGGGGGATATCGTCTACGCGATCCTGATGCAGAACCCGACCATGGGAGACGGCGTCGATCTGTTCCACGCAGATCACGGCAACCTCGGCACCGCTGCGGTGATTGATGAAGCTGGCCTGACCGCCGCTTATCGCGCCTATGCGCAGCAGACCGGCATTGAGGGTCACCGGATTTCGGTGTCGCCTTCCTTCCTGCTGACCTCTCCGGGCCAGCGTGCGGTTGAGGCTCGCAAAATCCTGACCGCCACCACCCCGGCTGGCACGGACGATGTGAACGTCTACGCCAATAAGCTGCAGGTGATTGAAGAGCGCCGCTTGATCCCCGACTCCGGTCAGGATCCGTGGTTCCTTTCTGCCAACCCGGCGATGATCGACACCGTCGAGTATGCCTATCTCGAAGGCCAGGAAGGCGTGTTCACCGAGACCCGCATGGGCTTCGAAGTGGACGGCCTTGAAATCAAGGCCCGCCACGAATTCGCGGCCAAGGCGATCGACCACCGTGGTCTCTACAAGAACCCCGGCAAGGCACCCTCCTAAGCCTGACTCCTCTCAGGCTTAAGTCGCGCCCGGCTTCCTCCTCCCGGCCGGGCGCGGCACCAACCTCTTTCTGACAAGGATCGGAACCATGAAAAACTATATCGCAAAGGGTGACACGATCACCTTCACCGCCGCTGCGGACGTTTCGTCCGGCACCGGCGTTCTTATCGGCACCCTGGTCGGCATCGCCACTGGCGATGTTGCCTCTGGCGAAGAAGGCGAAGCGAAGCTGTCCGGCGTGTTCTCTCACGCAAAGGCGGCCTCTCAGGCTTGGACTGTCGGCGCAAAGGTCTATTGGGACGACACCAACAAGGTGTTTACCACGACCGCCACCAGCAACACGCTTGCGGGCGTGGCCTATGAAGCTGTCGCAGGCGGCGCATCTGACACCACAGGCAAAGTGCGCCTGAATGGTGTGGTGGCCTAAGCCATGACTGCATTTGCCGCCGCCATTAACGCAATCTTTGCGGACCGGAATATCGGGCGTGATGCGCTCTATCGGTCGCAGGGTGCGGGCGGCGGTGATCCTGTTCGGGTGGTGATCAACAAGCCCGACCAGTTCTCCGAGTTCAATTCCGGCCGTTTTGTCGTGGGCACGGTCACCATCGACGTGCGGATCTCCGAGGTGTCGAACCCCGATAAATACGACACCTTTGAAATCCTCGACTCTGAGGGAAACTCCACCGGCGACATTTTCCAGGTGACCGGACAGCCCACCCGCGACGGCGAGCGTCTGGTCTGGAAGTGTGAGGCGGCCCCGCAATGAGATTGATTGCGAAGGCCGATCACGATCTCGAGGCCGAAATGGAGAAGGTGATCGACAACGGCGAGCGTGGCGTCACTCTCGGCCTTCGGGCGGCCGGTCGCGGCCTTAAGGAGTCCTGGCGCTCACAGATCAAGAGCGCGGGCCTCGGGTCGCGCCTGGCAAACACTGTGCGCGGCATGAATTTTCCGGCACGCGGTTACAGTCTCGGCGCGGCGTCTTTGGTCTATGTGCGGCCGAACAACACCGCCCGCGCTTCTGCGGCCGAGGTCGTGGATGCGCATGATCGTGGCGTTCTGATCAAGTCGCGCGAGAAGTTCTGGCTTGCCATTCCGACCGAGGCGGCCGTGAAGATGCGCGGCCCAGGAAACAAGCGGATCGACCCTTATGGGTTTGAGCAGCGCACCGGCCTTCGGCTGCGCTTTGTGTATCGTCGCGGGCAGAATTCGCTTCTGGTCGCGGATCAGGCGCGGATCAACAAGAAGGGCAATGCAGCCCGCAAGGGTGGTCGCCGCCGCAAGGACGGGATCCTGACCGGCGAGCAGACCGTCATTTGTTTCATCCTCGTTCCGCAGGTCCGCCTGCGCGCGAAACTCGATCTGGATCGGGACCGCAAGAAGTGGGAGGCGGCCGTGCCCGGCTTGATTGTCTCCAAGTGGAAGGACTGAGGCCATGGCCGACAGCTATTCGGAGCAGGTTCTGAAAGCGCTTTATGCCAAGATTCAGGCGGCGGCCCCATCCGGCGCTCTTGTGGCGCGCAATGCGGCCTATCCGGAGTCCATCCCGCGTGATGGCGCTATCATCTTGCGCGACGGAAATCCTGGCGATCCGGAGTTCCTCTTTTCGCCGCCTTGCTATGTCTATGAGCATTACGCCGAGGTCGACCTTCTGGTCGAGGCCACGCGCGACGACGACCGGGACGCGAAGTTCGACGTCCTGAAGCAGGCCATTGGCGTGGCGGTTTCTGACGACCGCACGCTGGGCGGCCTGTGCGACTACGTTCTCGGGCAGGCCCCTGCGCCTGTCGACCTCACCGACCTCGGGGCAATTGGCCTCAAGGCAGCAACTGTCGGGGTGATCCTCACCTACGGCACACCAGACCCTCTGGGCTGATCAACTTTCAGAAAGGACTGACCTATGTCACGCGCACAAGGTGCCCGCGCCCAGATGGCTGCGGCTTTTGAGACCATTTACGGCACCCCGCCCGCCTCGGGGTCGTTTTGGAAAATCCCCTTTGCCTCAAACAACCTCGGAAGCGAGCAGCCGCTCTTGGAGTCCGAGCTTCTGGGCTATGGCCGCGACCCGCTTCCTCCGGTCAAGGACGCGATCACCACGGACGGCGATCTGTCTGTGCCGATCGATGCGCGGTTCCTCGGCATCTGGCTTAAGGCGTTGTTTGGCGATCCGACCACCACTGGCGCGTCTGCCCCTTACACCCATGCTTTCCAGTCCGGCAATTGGGACTTGCCGTCCCTGTCGATCGAGACCGGAATGCCTGACGTGCCCTACTATGCCATGGTCTCTGGCGTTCGTGCGAATTCGATCAACTGGACCATGCAGCGCTCCGGTCTTGTGACGGCCACGGTCAACTGCATTGCACAGGGTGAGGAAACGGACACGTCCTCTGCGGCGGGCACTTTGGAGGAAATGACCCTTTCGCGCTTCGGTTCCTTCAATGGGTCGATTACCCGCGACGGCACCCAGCTTGGCAACGTTGTCTCTGGCCAGATCACTTACACGAACAACCTTGACCCGGTCGAGACGATACGGGGCGATGGCAAGATCGACGGGGTGGACCCGTCTATCGCGGCTCTGTCCGGCGAGATTGTCGTGCGCTTCGCTGACCAGACCTTGCTGGATCAGGCGATCAACGGAACCTCTTGCGCTCTGACCTTCGGATACGAGATCGACGCCGACACGAAGTTCACCCTTGAGGCGCACGCGGTCTACCTGCCTAAGCCCAAGCTGCCCCTTGAAGGCCCCGGCGGAGTTCAGGCAACCTTTGCCTGGCAGGCGGCCATTGACCATGTCGTGGGCCGCATGGCCACCGCGACCCTGATCAATGACGTGGCCGATTACGACAACCCGTCCAACTAATTCTAACCCCGGCTTCTGTCGGACTTTCGCGGTGTTGGAGGCTTCGGTCTCTGGCACCGCTTTTCTATGCATTGGAGGAAATATGCGCCTTAACCTGAAAAACGGTCCCGAGTGGTATGATCTCATTCCGGGGGCTGGTGTCCGAGTTCTTGCAGAACCTGCAACAACTGCAATCATGGACGCGGCCAAAGAAGACCCGCGCCTTGCCACTCTGGCCGAGGACGTGGCGTCCGAGGTGGACGACCTTGAGGGCACCGCGATCGATCCGGCCTCTGCGACCAAGCTGTCGCGCGTTCTGTCTCTGGTCATTGCAGAGCAGGTGATTGTCGATTGGGAAGGCGTCGAGGACGCCAAGGGCGGAAAGGCACCGGTGACGGCTGAATACATCGCCGCGTTCCTTGAGCATCCGGCGGCCGCAGATGCGTGGCTGATCAAGTATCTGAACAAGTTCCTCACCGTTCAGGCGGAGGTGGCCGAGGAAAAAAAAGACTCCGCGCGCTCGCAGACTGGCACTACGGGGGCGGCGCGGAATACTGCCAAGCGTGCCCCTCGGTCTGCGAAAACTGCCCGCGCAAAGAAAACCACCCGCAAAGCATAGAGGGCCGCAAGGTCTGGGACTTGGCCATGCGAATGGGTGGCCAGGTCCGCGCCGTGTCCTCGATGGCGGGCGTGGTGATCATCGGGTGGGATATGACCGCCGCTTTTCGATTGGCTGACGGCCTCGGCATCCCTCCCGAGGCCGTTGCCGAATTTGTGCCTGAAATCGAGCAGATCGCCTGCGCCAAAACAAACGAAAGAATGACCGAGAATGGCTGACAAGAAGGTCTCAGTTCGCCTCGCAGCAGTTGGCGGGCAAAAGCTGAAGCAAGAGCTGCGCGATGTTGGCGTGACCGGCAAGGACGCGCTGCAGCAGATTGGCGCTGGTGCGCCTGCGGCCTCTCAGGGGCTGGACGAGACGGCTCTTGCCGCAGCCCGTGCCCGTGAGCAGTATGAGCAGATGGCGGCCAAGGCTGCGCTTTCTGGTCGTGCGCTTACCGCCACCGCATCCGCGCAGAGCGATCTTGTGGCGCAGATCAACCGCGTGACCGGCGTCACGCCTGCGATCGGGCAGACCACGGCCGAGTATTTGCAGCAGGGTCAGGCGCTCGATGATCTTCGGGCGAAGTATAACCCGGTCTTCGGGGTGATCCGCCAATACAAGCAGGAAGTCGCAGAAATGCGCTCTGCGCATCTTGAGGGTGCCTTGAGTGCTGACGAGCTTGCCGCTGCGATCTCTCGTTCGCGCAAGGCCGCCCTTAACAGCATTGCAGCCTACAAGAACCAGTCGCAGGCCATTGCGCAAATGTCGCGTGCCTCACGCGGATCCACCCTGCGCATGCAGCAGCTGTTCTATCAGACCAACGATATCGGCGTGTCGCTTGCTGGTGGCATGAACCCGTTCCTGGTCATGGCCCAGCAGGGCACGCAGATCGCGCAGATTTACGGTTTCGGAAATGGTGGCGTCGGGGGCATCTTTAAAGACCTTTTCGGCATGGTCTCTAAGATGCCGGGGCCTCTAAAACTCGCGGCTATAGCGATCGGCGCAGGCGCTCTTGCGGTTAAGGAGATGCAGAACGAAATCAACGAGACCTCTTCTGTGGTCGTGACCTTCGGAGACACCGCTCTGGCGACGTGGCAGGTCATTCGTGACGGGATCAGCAACTTCCTTGCACCTGCCATCTCTGTGATAGGCCCGTGGTTCCAGTCGGCCTGGGATATGGTCGTTGCTGGCGCGAAGTGGACCGGCAACTGGTTAATCCGCGCAATCATGCAGGCGGCCGAGCACATCAAGCTGGTCGTGAATACGATTCCGCTCTTTTTCCAGTCCGCGTTCTATGTCGCCCTTTCCTATGTGACCTCACGAATTCACGACATGGTTTGGGTGGTGTCGCAGGGAATTAACGGGATTGCGGAGGCTCTGAATAGCACGTTCAAAACAGATTTGCCGACCGATGTTCTCACGGGCACGGTAGACTACCTGTCCGAGAAGAGCGGCGACTTTTTCAAGGCTGGACAGGCTGCGGCTGAGAGTATGGCGGATGGCTTCGCATCGACGGGCGATCGCATGGAGGAAATCGCCAACACCGACTATCTCGGAAATTTCTTTGACCAGGTAAAAGACCGCGCCACAGAAAACGCCCTTAAGCGCATCGCAGAGGAAGCCAAGAAGACAGGTGGTTCCGTCAAGAAGGCCGCAGAGGAAGCCGCCACCGGATGGGATGCAACGCTTAAGTCCTTGAACGACTATATCGAGGACGCGCGCGATATCGGCAAAGGTGTAGGCGACACTCTGGTCGCAGCGTTCAAATCCGGCGAGGACGCGATCGGGGAGTTCGTTCGGACGGGTAAGCTGTCTTTCTCTTCCATGATCACCTCCTTTATCGCTGACATGGCAAAGCTGGCCGCGCGTCGATACATCTTCGGCCCCATTGCCGATGCGCTCATGGGCGGTCTCACCGGCGGCACCGGGTTCCTCGGGTCCGTGGGCAATTTCCTTTCATCCGCTCTCACTCCGGCCACCAGCTTCGCAGGGGGCGGCTACACGGGCGATGGGTCGCGCTCTGGGGGGTTGGACGGTCGAGGCGGGTTCCTCGCCATGATGCACCCGCAGGAGCGCGTGATCGATGAATACAGGGGGCAGTCGGGGGGCGGCGATAAGGTCTTCGCTCCGGTGATCAACTTCAACGGCGTGAAGGATGCGCAGTCCTTCCGCAAGAGCCGCGTGCAAATCGCCACTGACTTCCAGCGCGGTCTCTCCATGGCTGCAAGGGGGAATTAATGGCTTTCCACGATATCCGGTTTCCCGACAACATCGGGCGCGGCGCAAAGGGCGGGCCACGGCGAAAGACGCAGGTGGTCACGCTCGACTCCGGTCGGGAGGAGCGCAACGCATCATGGGCCACCTCGCGCCGTGAGTTCGATGTGGCGTTCGGTGTGCGGTCAAACGATCAGCTGCAGCAGGTGGTCGCGTTCTTCGAGGCCCGTGTCGGGCAGCTGCATGCGTTCCGGTTCAAGGATTGGGCTGACTACAAGAGCGGCACGGCGTCACGCGCGATCGATGCCGAGGATCAGCTGTTAGGCGCCGGTGATGGCGTCACGGTCGCGTTCCAGCTGCGCAAGCACTACGGCGATGATGTGTCCGAGTATTGGCGCGTGATCGAGAAGCCCGTGGCGGGCACCGTGCGGGTCGCGCTGGGCGGAGCGGAGCAGTTCTCCGGCTGGTCGGTCGACACATCCACCGGCGTCGTGACCTTCGACACTCCGCCCGCGCTGGGCGTCGAGGTGACGGCCGGTTTTGAATTCGACGTTCCGTGCCGCTTCGACACGGATTCCATCGACACCCTTCTGGATATCGAGCGCACCGGCTCGATCTCTTCCATCCCCCTCATTGAAGTGAAAGGCGAGTAAGAAATGCCATCTGATACCAATCGCCAGGTGACCGGCACATTTGAGACGCCTGACGGCGAAGTCTTCAAGAACAAGACAGTGACCTGGTATCGGTCGCGCCGGAAAGTTGTTGCTCAGGGGTCTACCGTCATTGTCGATGATCCGTTCCGCGTCACGACCGACGAGAACGGGTATCTCGATGTGACCGTGAAGGCAGGTTCCTATTTGCTCATGGTCAAGCTGAAGGACGCGGATCGGTATTTTAACGTGACCGTTCCGGATAGCGAAGGGCCTCATGATTTCGCTGCGTGCCTTGATTATGAGGAAGTTGATGATGCGACTCTAACGCAGATTCAGGCGCTTGTTCAGCAAGCGATTGATGCGGCAAATCGATCGGAAGAAGAAGCCGCGAAGCTGGTTTACACCTATGACGACCTCGACGCCCTGCAAGCCAACGCTATCTCCGGCGGCGACGGGACTATTCACACGACGCGGAAAGAGGGTTTTTCGTTTGTGGAGGGAGCGGCGTCAGATTACGTTATCTCTGGTGTTGGTTTGTATGAGGCAGGGACGCGGTTTTCTAGCCTAGACGCTCTTAAAAAGTCTGTGTCTGGGGGAGTGTCATTTAGCATCGGGACAGTCGTGACCGCTGGTCGTCAGTCATATATATACCACGGTATTGGAACATCTATTGAAGGGCTTGACGGGTGGTCAGTAATCTCCCCTGAAAGGTCGTTCTCTAAATCGTCCAGACTTACAAACTACGATGATACGCGGATGGCGCTCTTGGATTTTGAGAATGCCACCTTCTGGACTGAGCGTGAAGACCCTTTATCTGGCCGCGCCGAGGACTATTTGACTTGCACACGATCCGGTAATGCGTGGGCATTTCAGCCTGATGGGACGATTGTTACATATGGTGCTGACATTCCAGTAATCGGCGCTCTTGGCGACGACTTCGGCTTGATCAGACTAGGTAACGAAAAAAACTGGGCGCTAAATTCTTACGATCCTGCATCGTGGACAGACGCTAACGGCATAATGTCTGCGCCGGAAGAATTTCACGTCTTTGGGCATGATTTTGTCGTTCTTTCAGGTGCGTCCTCATCCCATAAGATCAGCACCGGTGTTGACCTGTCAGCTGGATGGTCTTCTGGCGACGTTATCCCTGTTCGGTTCACCTTTTCACACGGACCCGGAGAGCGTTTCCGCGCCTTTATAGAAGACACTGCCAGTGGCGACATTGTGCAAGTGTCTGTGTCTGGGCCTTATGTTAATGTGAATACAGAAACTCTCGGAGCGGTCTCAAACCAAGTTTTGAGAAATTTCGGGAATGTGTCCGTTTTGGAGTTTTACCTCACCCTGTCGTCTGACCTGTCAGCCACTGATGTGGAAATCTCTGTCGGGACCGGAGTTGGGGACACGACATACAAGACATTTTTCTCGGGTGTTGACTTTGGGTCCAGTGGCGACGTTCTCACGTCTCCGATAAAAACGACTACTGCCGTAAAGACCAACAACCGAGACGTTGTGATGGTCAGGCAAGACCTGCTGAATGATTTCAGTGCAGCATCATCCTATGTGTCGTTTGAGATCGTTCAGAAGGTTTCTGGCTCTACCCCGCATATCGAGTTTTCAGACGGCAGCAAATCAGTTCTATTCCGTTCAAATGAGGATGGGACATACCTTACCGTAGATGGCGGATCGTCAAACCTGATTACCGGAGAAGGTGGCGGCGAAGTTGTCGGGACATCTCTTGTCCGAGGGTATTTCGGGGAGCGGCACGGCATGTCCTGCGGTGGTCAGCCTGTGTATTCTAAAGCCGCTTCGAGTGATGTTGATTACCAGATTTCACCGAATGAAATTTATATCGGCAGCGCGACGAGCGGTGCGTCTGGCGTAGTCCGTCGTGTTAAACTGGCGCGAGGTCGAGTTGATACTACCCCTTCACGTATTACCGCCAGCTATGATTTCTACGACCCTCAGATCGAGAGGGCTGGATATGAGAAAATGATCTCTTCAGGTAGCATCCTATCTGGTGCAAACGGCAAGCCGCTGCAATTTTTGGGGGACTACCCTCTGGAACACACCAGACACATGGCGGAGCCGGGTGACGAGGTGACAAGCTCTGATCTCTCTAACGGAAACTTCCGGTCTGAGCTATCTCTAGGGGACTCTGTTCCTGCTGCTGAGAGTTTTATCAGTTACGAATTTATTCTTGCTGTTGAACCTCACACGGCAATTGGCGGCGCGTATCCGTTCTTCGTATGCCTTCAGCTAAAGGACGAGCCAGACTTAGGTGAAACTGGTTCCTCACCTGTTCTCGCATTGCGAGTTGAAAATGCTGAGACATACCGCCTGCAAACGCGCACTTCTGCTGTAGACGATGTAGGTGCTGGGACCACACCTTCACCTGTCATCGAATATGAGTGGGACTATGAGCCTTGGGAAGCCCACCATATTGTGCTCGATTTTAAGGACGGTCGCGGTGAAGACATCGGATTAGTCCGCATGTGGCTGAATGGTCGCCTAGTGGTCAATGAGGAAAAAGTCACCGGCTACAATAACGACAATGAGGCTTATCTAAAGTGGGGCGTTTACGCAGGAAATGGCGCTGACGCATCCGGTAAGTATGCAAGTCATTTTATGAACATGCGTATTCGCCGGGATGGTCGCAGCTGGGCTGAGAACCCATTCTATGAGCTTCCTAATAGCGCCAAAAAATACCCTATAACTCTTATGCCTCAAGAGTGGTAGTCGCCAGATGTTCTGAGAGACATAAACGAACGCAAATGAAAATTGAACCAAAATGACCAACGCGAACACAGAAGTCACAATCGATCAACTGCAGACCGCGATCACGTCATGGATCGCGGCGCATGTTTAGGCAAAGGTTTAGTGGTCTACTCCTAAATGTGACGGCCTAAAAATCCGAAACCGAACCAATGGCCCGCCCTTACCGGGGCGGGCTACAACCCAACGGACACCCCACATGAAAACCATATCCCCTGACCTGTCCGCGCACCTTGCGTCGGGCACGACGACCCTTGCGTGGTGCTGGCGCGTGACGCGCGTCGATGGCGCTGTCTTCGGCTTCACCGACCATGATCTCGGGCTGGCCTTCGATGGCACGGATTTCGAGCCGCAAGCGGGCATGATCCCCTCAGAGATACGGTCGAGCTCGGATTTGGCCGTGGATGCGCAGGATGCAGAGGGCGTGCTGTCT
>NZ_FORY01000033.1 GCF_900114135.1 Celeribacter halophilus | reverse complement strand
CTCGCCGCTTGGTCAATGTCGTCAATTCTTTCCCAGCAAATCCTTCAGAACGACGTTGTCCAGCATCGTATCAGCCAGCAGGCGCTTGAGTTTGGCATTCTCGTCCTCCAGCGTTTTCAGCCTGGCAGCATCCGAGACTTCCATGCCTCCATACTTAGACTTGAACTTGTAGAACGTCGCAGGGCTGAGGCCGTGTCTACGACACACCTCAGCCGTCGGCATGCCAGCCTCTTGCTCCTTGATCATCCCGATTATCTGCGCCTCGGTAAAACGGCTCTTTCGCATTCGTCTGCTCCTTCAAGATTGGGCAGACTCTACATTAAAATGAGGGATTTTGTGGGGGGCAGGTCAGCTGCGAAAGCGATTGCGACTGTTGGCCAGTTGCGAAAACGGTGCCACGGAGCCTGTGCGATGTCGGTATCCTGACTGCTCTCCAGTTTCTGAAGAGCTGCTGAGATTGGTAGTAGTTCTTGTTTGATTGCCTTGAATTCGGATGAATGGCGGCTCTGCGTGCTTAAGAGTTGCGCGACCCCGCTGATTGTGCGCTCTGTGTTTCTTGATGCTGCTGTTGCTGCCAGTTCGGTTGCTTCCATTGCTGCTTGCCAGTCGATTGGTTCGTTCTTGTGCATTCTGTGTCTCCTTGTAGGTGTTAATGTCTTTGATGATTTTGTTTGCTTCAGCGCGAGAGTGGCCTTGATCAACATGCTGCCATTCTGTCTTAGGGCGGATAGGGTGTTTCGCTGAAAGGGCAGCTCTGCTTCCTGAGCCCTCATGTATTGTCGGGATTTTATCAATGTTTCTTTCGAGAAAAGAACGATGGTCAATCATAGACGATGGCGGATAACCCCAAGTAGTCATCAATCGATTGTGCTGAAGTGCCCAGTCACGTGCTGCATTCTCGACGGCTGATTTGCGAGCCATTCCGATGATGCTTCTTGGTCGCCCCCTTCCGCCCGTCTTAATGTGTTTGTCGAACAAAACGATATGTGCGTGGGGGTTTTTGATATCGTTCCCAGTCTGATCATGAAGGGCCGCGATATATGCGGCCTGCTGTTTCGTCATATGCTCACAAAAAGCCCGTATGAGAGCTTCTCGTTGCCCCTGTGTAGCCTCGACAGGTAGAGCGACGATGAAGCGCTCGCAGACGCGTCCTTTGCGCTGTGCTGCGTCATTCTCGGCTTGCTTGGCGAGTTGTGGAAGGGGAGTGTTGGGAAGGCGGCCTTCTATGACGATGCGCGCAACGCTTGGACGTGTGATATATCGAAGGTGCGCAGCAGTCTGTCCATGTTTTGCTCGCCGGCTGTCGCGCGTCACTTTCGGTGAAAATGTCTTTGTGCTGTGTCTAAATGAAAAGAGTGCCATCTGTGTTTTTGATCGCGGGGACAAAATTACTATTTTGTCCGTTGTGCGCCTTAAAGTTAAAACAGAGATAGGAAACTGATTTGGAAATCCAAAAAATTGAAAAGTCACTTGATACTTTAGCAATTCTCATAGCCAACCATTGTATAAGATGGCGACTGGCAGAGCTTGGTGTGGAGCAACTTTCAGTCGCTCAACGGCGGGCCGTGGTCACGGCCACGCTTGATTATTTCGAGCATTTAATGGAGCGGGTTCAGCCCCTCTCAGCAGGAAACAGCAGCTTATCGTGCGAGGGCGCAACGGACATCGGTCCGCAGCGCTCGCGCTTTGACGCTCACTCTTTCTTTTGAGTGTCGGTCGCGACTCTCTTGGCGAGGCGGTATAACTTGTTTCGCGTTTCCACTTCGCCGGACTTTACCAGTGTATCCAGAGCTTTTTTTGTCTGCTTTCGCATCGATTCACTGTTCCCGCGCACAGCATTAAAGGGATCGCCGGTCAAGGCCTGTAGATTTTTGACGTCAAGCCAAGATCCTGCTTCTTGCTTGTCGTGTTGACTGAGAACTCGAAGAACATCTGCCTTTCGTTGGACTGCAATAGACGGAACTGGCTGGGCTTGTCGATTGCTGTTGGCGGCATGGGTAACAAGGGTTTGTTGTTTCTTGTAGGGAACAGCTTTTGGAACCGTTACTTTGTCTCCTTCTGAATCGACGCCAATTTGATAGCTTTCGATCTCGAATGTGATTGGAGATTGTATTTCATTATTTTTTTGTTTCACGGGTATCAACTGAACGACTTTTTTTGTTGCGTCGGTTTTTACTTTTTTCAGCAAGAACTCGTCATCAATGTTGCCTTTAAACGCAGAAGAGCCTCGCGCTCTGGACGGGTCTCCGTGCGGCGTATGGTGGATGAAGAGAACGTAGCTTCCAGAGGCTTCGGCGATATGGTGTGCGTTTGAGATGATTTGCCCAATTGCCGTTGCTGAATTTTCGTCAGCGTCTCCAATGGCTCTATTTGTCGTATCGATGACGACGATTGATCGCTCGGTTTGTGCTTTGGCTTTACGCGTATTGATATCTCGGATGATGCCATCAATATGATCGAGGTTGGCTAAATCGGGGACTCTCTTAACAATATCAAAATATACCGAGGATGGGCTGTAGCTCTTCAGGTAAGGATAAACGCGTTTGCGAACGCCATTTGGGTCTTCAGGGGCCAGATAGTAGACATATGAGCGCCGGACCTTGAGGCCGGCAAATTCATGACCAAGTGCTATCTTTGCACAGCATGTAGCGACGACCGCGGTTTTGCCTTGGGCGGGGGACGCAATAACAATACCAACCTGCCCTGGGTGAAACCAGTGTTTGATCAGATAATCTTGGTCGAATTGCTCGATCGGACCTGCGGCAGGAATTTCATCTCCGGCTGCGAAGCCTTCTTGTGAAGTGGGGTGTTTTTGAAACATGTTTTGCTTTCGTTTTTTTTTCGATGGAGCATTGTGCTGCCTCGTAAGAGGGACTTGATGTCGTTTGAAAAAGTGCAAAATAAAAATTTGAAATAATTTCCAGACAGACGCACAGACCAGCCAGAGCCTCCCTTAAAGGAGGCGCTGGTCTGTGCGTCTGTCTGGAACGGAGATGTTGTTAGTTTATTCGACGCGAAAGCTATTTCGCTTAGCCAGAGCATCAATCTCGGCACGAAGGGTTTGGATCGAACGAGGCAACCAGCGTGCGGTCGGGAATGCTACCATTTCTTGATATAAAGCTCGAAGCTCCAAGTCTGGCATTGAGCCATAAACAGGCCGCCCCCTGACTGCACCTACTGAGTGTCCCATGAGATAAGCACGTTCCTCGTTTGTCATTTTCGCCTTCACCATTCGATCTTCGAAAGTATGGCGTGTGCAGCTCAATGTGTATTTTCCAGCCTCTCCTGCAGGGACTTCAGGAAACAGCTTTCTATCTTTCAGATATTTATTGACGGTTCCGGAGTAGGTCTTCTTTCCTCGATATCGATCAAAGCCGTCTGGATGCCGTTTCATCGCTTCAAGTGCTGCTCCAAGCAACACAACTGGTCGCTTTGATGCGGCATTTTTAAGCTGATGTTTGTATTCCCCTGTGTTCGTGGGGATCAGTTGGATGTGTGGAAACTCATGGTCGAGGTGAATGGCGCTTGGTGGGAGGTCAATAATTTCTGATTGTCGGCATCCGCATTCAGCTGAAATTGTAGCAATGTCGCGCGCTTGCTCGTTAAGTTCTTCAAGTCCAAATTGGTCAATTAGGTGGTGTTTAATCCAAGCCGCTGGCAAGGACAGTTTCTTGGGGGCATGGTCTTCGGATGCCGTCTTTTCGATTTTGAGGTCTTTAAATGGGTTTTTTCTCTCGCTGATCGGCATATCAAAGCGATTATAGTAAGCCTCTACGAGCTGACGTGCGAACCGGAGCCGTTTGTCGGCATGGTTTGTTGAGATTTCCGCATTGTTGCGGCGCGTCAGCCAGTATCGTTTGAATTTCATCGCGTCGTGTTCTGTGATTTCGAGTATGGGTTTGTCGCCAATAATCTCACTGAATGAACTTGCAGCGTATTTGTATTTATTCCTCCATTCGTCCAGTTGCCGTTTATTTTTTCCGGTAAGATTAGCTTTGTTATTCTCTTCGATGACTGCAGGCATCTCAGAGATCATTAAGGGGGGATAATCAAGGGTTCCGAGTGTTGCTGGAACCATTGCTGATTGCGTATCGATATTTTCGATTGCTTCAATGCGGTCGAGCAGTTTCTCAATTGGCTCGGCCAAGAGTTCTTTCTTCGGTCGGTAAGGTATGCCAACCTCTCGCAGCATCTCCAATGCGGCATCGAATGTTTCTGTAGTGGTTTCGCCGCGAGATTCTTTGAGACGGAAGTCCCAGTCAGCAAGCAGAGACCGCTGCACTACAGCAAAATTTGCCTTTGCTTCTATCATGTCGCGCGTTTTCAAGGACCGGTTAATCTCTTTTCGTTTCTCCACAGCGGCGTATCGCGCAGGGACGCGCCAACGCATGTAATAGACCCGCCCACGGCGTTCGATACCGTCAATACATTTGTCTTTTTCCGCGATCATTTCTGCCCCACACTCTGCCCCACAAAAGGGGATTTTTTGACATGCCGATTTTTAGCGAAAACCGACGATTTCCTCAGGGAACATTGTGTTCTTTGAGATTTTCAAAAATTTTTATTTGATGCCCATGAGAGCGTGTGGGGGCACCATTTTTTCACGACATTCTGACATTGCAGTTTTTTGTTCGCCGCCTGTTGTTCTGTTTTGGAATGCGCAGGCCATGGGTAGGCGAATGCGGGTGATTTTCCGGACGGCGGGAATTCATGGGAGTGATCGGTCCGGTGCTCATGGGAATTCATGGTCTTTCCGGGAATTTACGGGTGTTATTGATTTGTTCTCTATGAAACGAATCACGTGCCTGTGGGTAACTCGGTGGAAATGTGGATTGTTTGCATTTTTTTCACAGAGTTGTCTCAGATGAATGTGAGTGAATTTCTGTGATTTTTTCGTCTATATGTAGTGGTGTCTTATTGCCTTGTCGGCAGATGTGTAAAATTCAACGTATAGGTGTGCGCCATTTTCCTCACGGCCTTCGTCTGTTTCTGGCGCAGAATTGCCCTGTGTAAAAGAAATCCATTGATTACCATGAAATCCCATAGCATAGTGGGTTCATCCGGTGAGGTGGAGATGAGCGGCGCATTCAAGACCGCGAACAAAGACCCATAGTCAGGTTTCATACAGGCATCCACACTCACCAGGACAAAGAGATCCGGCGCGCGAGCGAGCAGACATCCCCCCAGGTGGCGCGTGCAGTCCGGACAGCCCGTTTGTCGGGACGAGGGCGGCGGATTGAGCAGTGGCAGCAGCTCGGTCCGCCGTTTCGCATCAAGGGTTTCGCGCGGGGTGCGCGGGACGCAGGGACAGGATAAGGAGCGGCCCGTTGGTCGGCATGTTTATCGGCGAACACACCTTTAAGGTGGACGGAAAGGGACGCGTGTCGATCCCCGCCGATTTTCGTCGCGAACTCGAACTGGGCGATCCTCTGGCCTCCGAGACCGGCCGTCCCCGCATGGTGATCGTCTATGGTCACGACAAGCAAAAGCAACTCATCGTTCACACTTATGAGGGCTATCGCGCTTTGGCCGCCGATATTGCGCGCCTGCCGCGGGGGTCCGAGAAGCGCAAGATTATGGAGCGCATGATCCTCAACCGTGCGCGTCCGACCGAAGTTGACAATGACGGACGTCTCGTGTTGCCGCAGCCTTTGCGCGACAAGATCGGCCTTGATGGCACCGCGTATTTCGCGGGCATGGGCGAGACCTTCGAGATTTGGAAGCCGGAAACCCATGAGGCGGTGGATGCGATGATTTCCGAGAAATGGCTGGAAGAGCAGGGCGAGGATTTCGATCCGCTCAGTCTTCTGGATGATGTGGAGGTCTGACATGGCCTCGGAAGAGAAAAAGCCTCACATTCCCGTCCTGCTGAACCCGCTTTTGCGGGCCTGCGCGCCGATCAGTGGTCGCTGGCTTGACGGAACATTTGGCGCGGGTGGCTACACCAAGGGATTGATCGCCGAGGGTGCGGACCTTGTGTATGGCGTGGATCGTGACCCTCTGGCGCATGAGATGGCGGCAAGCTGGATCAACGAACCGCCGTATAAGGGCAAGATCGAACTGGTTCTGGGCACGTTTGGCGAGATGGATCAATATGCGTCGGATCTCGACGGGGTGGTGCTTGATCTGGGCGTGTCCTCGATGCAGCTGGATCAGGCCGAGCGCGGCTTTTCCTTTATGAAAGAGGGGCCTCTCGACATGCGGATGTCGCAAGACGGCATGTCGGCTGCGGATTTTGTGAATACGGCGGATGAGGCGGAAATCGCCGATGTGCTGTATCACTATGGCGAAGAGCGCCAGTCCCGCAAGATTGCCCGTGCGATCGTCAAAGACCGTGTGGAAAAAGAGCCGTTCACCACGACGCTGCAACTGGCGTCGCTTATCGAGCGGCTGCTGCCGCGCAAGAAGCCCGGCCACAGCCATCCGGCGACCCGCACGTTTCAGGCGATCCGCATTGCGGTGAATGACGAATTCGGTCAACTCATTGAAGGGCTGGAGGCCGCCGAACGGGCGCTCAAACCGGGCGGGCAGCTTGCGGTCGTGAGCTTTCATTCGCTCGAAGACCGTGTTGTGAAACGATTTTTTCAAGCTCGGGCCTCGACGGGCGGTGGTGGCTCGCGCTATGCTCCGGAACAAGAGGTGAAAACACCCGGTTTCGAGCAGCTCTCCAAAGCCATCGGTCCTGATGAGGACGAGCTGGACAGGAACCCGCGTGCGCGGTCCGCGCGGTTGCGGGTTGGTCGCCGCACCGATGCGCCGTTTGAAGCGGTGGATCGGGAGGCTATGGGCTTGCCGAAACCAGTATTGAGGCGGGATTAACGATGCGTGGGTTCTATATTATTTTTGCGAGTCTGGTGGTGATGGGATTGGGCTTTTGGGCCTATCAGGAAAACTACGCCACCCAGAATGTGCTCAAGAAGGTCAGCCATTTGCAACGCGAGATCGGGCATCAGCGCGAAGAGCTTGCTGTGCTCAAGGCGGAGTGGGCCTATCTCAACCGTCCGGAGCGGCTGCGCGATCTGGCGGAAATCAATTTTGACCGTTTGGGCCTGTTGCCGTTTCAACCCGAACAGTTCGGTCGTGTCGATCAGGTGGCATTCCCGCAAGAGGAAGACCTGATCCTTGAGCTTACGGACGCGGTAGATGTGGTCGGTTCTCTGGAGGCGATCCAACAATGACGATCCGCACACCACTTCGCCCGCTTGCCCGCATCCTTCAAGCTCGCCAGAAGGGGGAAAACCCAGATGCGATCGAGCGCGAAAATCTGCGTCTGCGCCATGAGGAAATGCGCGACCGCTCCCGCCAGCGTGCCGAGGGGCGGCTTCTGGTTTTAGGGCTGTGTTTCGTCTCCGCCTTTGTCGTTGTCGGTGCGCGGATGGGGCAGGTCTCTGCCTCCGTGCCTGAAGAGCCGCGCGCCGCAGCCTCCGGCACCCCCATTCTGGCGCAGCGTGCCGATATAGTGGACCGCAACGGGCGCATCCTTGCGACCAATCGCGTGACCCACTCGCTCTATGCCCAGCCGCAGGAGATGGTGAACCCGATCCACGCGGCTGAAGAGCTGGTGCGCATTTTCCCCGATCTGGATCGCGAAAAGCTGATCCGTGACTTCACCGGCAAGCGCAAGTTCCTCTGGATCAAGAAAAAGATCGCGCCGGAGCAACAGCAAGCCGTGCATGACATTGGCGAGCCAGGGTTGTTGTTCGGCCCGCGCGAAGAGCGCCTCTATCCCAACGGAAAACTGGCCGCGCATGTTCTGGGCGGGACGAAATTTGGCCGTGAAGGCGTGATGAGTGCCGAGATTGTCGGGCAGGCGGGGATCGAGAAAGAGATGGACGCCTATCTGCGCGATCCGTCCAATGGCGACAAGCCGCTGCAACTCTCCATCGACATGACCGTGCAGACGACGGTGCGGGAAGTTTTGTCGGGCGGGATGCGGATGCTCAACGCCAAGGGCGCCGCAGCCGTGATGATGGATGCCAACACGGGCGAGATTATTTCGCTGGTCTCCTTGCCGGATTTTGACCCGAATTCGCGCCCGAAATATTTCGAAGGCAAGGACCCGAGCGACAATCCGCGCTTCAACCGTGCAGTGCAGGGCGTCTATGAGCTTGGCTCGACCTTCAAGATTTTTGCCGCCGCGCAGGCGATGGAGCTAGGGATTGCGAACCCGTCGACCCTGATTCCGGCCACGCCGCCGTTTCGCTGGGGCAAATTTTCGATTGGCGAGTTCGAGGGGCACAACTATGGCCCCGAGTTGAGCCTGACGGGGATGATCGTCAAATCCTCCAACGTGGCAACCGCCCATGTGGCGCAGCAGATCGGTGTGGAGCGCCAGCAGGCCTTCCTGAAATCTCTGGGCTTTTTTGAGCCGGTGCCGGTGGAACTGTCGGAAGCGCCTTCGGGCAAGCCGCTCTTGCCGCCGCATTGGTCGGAGCTTTCCACGCTCACCATCGGCTACGGGCACGGGCTGTCTGCTTCGCCTTTGCATCTGGCAACCGCCTATGCGTCGCTGCTCAATGGCGGCACACGGGTGACGCCGACCCTGATCAAACGTGACGGATATGTGCCCAAAGGCCCGCGTGTGGTGCGCGAAGATGTCTCGAAAGCGGCCCGCACGATGCTGCGCGCCGTGGTGGGAGGTCCGGGCGGGACCGCGTCTTTTGCCGAAGTGCCCGGCTATAAAGTCGGCGGCAAGACAGGGACTGCGGACAAGCCGAAGCCGACCGGCGGCTATTATGATGACAAGACCATCAACACATTCGCTTCCATCTTTCCGGCGGATGATCCGAAATATGTGCTGATCGTTACGCTTGACGAGGCGGTGGAAACCTCCGGAAGAAAACCGCGCCGCACTGCGGGCTGGACCGCCGTTCCGGTCGCCGGAGAGGTGATCCGCCGCACTGCGCCGCTTCTGGGATTGCGACCCGAGATTGAATCCCCCTCCCAAGCTGCTGTAACACTGACCGCAACACAGTAACCGGAATGACAAGAGGCGCGGTCATGATGAAATCTCTATCCGAACTGGGATTGACCGCGCAAAGCGGTGGCGAGGCCAGAAATAAGACGCGGATCACAGGTCTGTCAGTGGACAGCCGCCGCGTTGAACCGGGGCATCTGTTTGCGGCCTTGCCGGGCGCACATGCGCATGGGGCCGAATTTGTCCCGATGGCTTTGACAATGGGCGCGACCGCCATTCTCACCGATCCCGAAGGCGCGCGTCTGGCCGCTGAGGCCATTGCCGAGCATGACCCTGCGCTTGCTGTGGTGGAAGACCCGCGTCAGGCCTTGGCCTATGCCGCAGCGCTGTTTTTCGGTGCGCAGCCGGAGGTCATGGTCGCGGTCACAGGCACCAATGGCAAAACTTCCGTTGCGACTTTCACCCGCCAGATCTGGCAGCTTCTGGGCGCACGGGCGATCAATATTGGCACCACCGGCGTCGAAGGCGACTGGCAGGCCCCAAGCCCGCACACCACGCCGGAGCCGATCACCCTGCATGGCATGTTGTCGCGGGCGGCCAAGGCCGGTGTGACCCATGGCGCGATGGAGGCCAGTTCGCACGGTCTCGCTCAGCGTCGTCTTGACGGGGTCGAACTGACCGCCGCCGCCTTCACCAATTTCACGCAGGACCATCTGGATTACCACGCCACTTTCGAGGCCTATTTTGCCGCCAAATCTGGGCTGTTCACCCGTGTGCTGGCCGAGGACGGTGTAGCGGTGGTCAATATCGACGATGCCAAGGGCATGGAGATCGAAGGGATTTGCGCCGAGCGTGGTATTGATGTGATGCGGGTCGGGCGCTCGGATGCGTCCGATTTGCGGGTTGTGGCGCAACGCTTTGATCCGACAGGGCAGAACCTGCGCGTCGATTTTGTTGGCAACATCTATCAAATCCGCCTTGATCTGATCGGCGGGTTTCAGGCCGAAAACGTCATGGCCGCCGCTGGGCTGGTGATGGCTTGCGGGGCTGATCCGGAAGAAGTGTTCTCCTGTCTGCCCGAACTGGTCGGCGTGCGTGGCCGGATGCAACACGCCGCTACGCGAGGCAATGGCGCGACGGTCTTTGTGGATTATGCCCATACGCCCGATGCCGTTGCCACCGCGATCAAGGCGCTCAGGCCGCATGTCATGGGCCGTGTTGTCGCCATCGTCGGCGCAGGCGGAGACCGGGACAAGACCAAACGCCCCTTGATGGGGCAGGCCGCTGCGGAGAATGCCGATCTGGTGATCGTCACCGACGACAACCCGCGTTCCGAAGATCCGGCGGCCATTCGTGCCGAAGTCATGGCCGGTGCGCCCGAAGCGATTGAGGTGGGGGACCGTGCCGAGGCGATCTTGCGCGGTGTTGATGCGCTGCAACCGGGGGATGCCTTGCTTATTTGCGGCAAGGGGCACGAGAGCGGCCAGATTGTCGGGGACAATGTCTACCCGTTTGACGATGTGGAACAGGCCTCTATGGCGGTCTCCGCGCTGGACGGAGCGATGTGATGGCGCTTTGGACTTCAGAGGCGGCGGCACAGGCCACAGGCGGGCGCGCGACGCAAGCCTTCGAAATCAATGGCGTGTCGATCGATACGCGCACAATCCGTCCGGGGGATTTGTTCGTGGCGCTCAAGGATGTGCGCGACGGCCATGACTTTGTAGCGCAGGCCTTGGAAAAAGGCGCTGCGGCGGCACTGGTTTCGCGTATTCCCGAAGGCGTGCCCGAGGGTGCGCCCTTGCTGGTGGTGGAAGACGTGTTGCCTGCTTTGGAGCGTCTCGGAGCCGCTGCGAGGGAACGCGTGAAGGGCAAGGTGATTGGGGTCACGGGCTCTGTGGGGAAAACCTCGACCAAGGAAATGCTGCGCGCGATTTTGAGCCGGCAGGGCAAGACCCATGCCGCCGAAGCCAGTTACAACAATCACTGGGGCGTGCCTCTGACGCTTGCACGGATGCCGCAAGACACGGAATTCGCGGTGATCGAGATCGGTATGAACCACCCCGGCGAGATCGCGCCTCTGGCCCGTCTGGCCCGTCCTGATGTGGCGATGATCACCACTGTGGCGCCCGCCCATATGGCGGCCTTCGAGAGTTTGGCTGGCATTGCGCGTGAAAAGGCCGATATTTTCAAAGGGCTGACCGAGACCGGCGTGGCCGTGTTCAACGGCGATCTGGATGTCAGCGATCTTCTCGCACAGGCGTGGGACGGCGAGATGCTGCGCTTTGGCGAGGACGAGGCCAACTCGGCGCGGCTTTTGTCGGTGGAGCTTGAGGATGGCCGCACACGCGGCGAGGCTATGATCGACACGGAACATTACGATTTTGCGCTCTCTACGGCGGGTCGGCATTTCGCGGCCAATGCGGTGGGCTGTCTGGCCGTGGTTTATGCGCTCGGCGCGGATGTGGCGCAGGCGGCGGCGGATTTGACGCTTTGGGCCCCGCCGGAGGGTCGTGGCGCGCGCGAGACCGTGACGTTGCCCGTGGGCGCGCCGGTCGAATTGATTGACGATGCCTTCAACGCCAACCCGACCTCGATGAGTGCCGCGCTGGAAGTTCTGGCGAAGGCCGAGCCGCAGGGCACCGGTCGCAGGATTGCTATTCTGGGCGATATGCTGGAGCTGGGCGAAAAAGAGACCGCGATCCATGGAGGTCTGGCCGCATTGCCGTGGTTTGCCGCGCTGGACGCTGTGCATTGCGTCGGTCCTTTGATGCGCTCGCTTTATGATGTCTTGCCCGAAGACCGTCGCGGCACATGGTTCGAGACCGCCCAAGAGGCACGTCCGGTCCTGTCGAGTCTGGTCGGTCCGGGAGATGTGGTGCTTGTGAAGGGCTCCAAAGGGTCTAAGGTCAGCCTTCTGGTTGACGAAATCCGCAAATTGGGACAAGCGCATCCCGCATAAGACGCGCACAAGAAAAAGGATAAAGGTGAGCAGATGTTATATTGGATTTCGGGCCTGTCTGATGGGGGCGATTTTTTCAACCTGTTTCGCTATATCACCATGCGTTCGGGCGGCGCGTTTTTCACGGCTCTGATTTTCGCGATGTTCTTCGGACGTCCGCTGATCAACATGCTGCGCCGGCGTCAGGGTAAGGGGCAGCCGATCCGTGATGATGGCCCTGAGTCTCATTTCGCCAAGGCAGGCACGCCGACGATGGGCGGCTTGCTGATCCTGACCGCCTTGCTGGTCTCGACCCTGCTCTGGGCGCGGCTCGACAATGCCTATGTCTGGATCGTGATGTTCGTGACCTTCGGCTACGGGCTGATCGGGTTTGCCGATGACTATGCCAAGGTGTCGAAAGCCAATACCAAGGGTGTGTCCAGCCGCGTGCGCCTGCTTCTGGGTTTCGTGATTGCCTTGATCGCCTCGGTCTGGGCCTCAATGGTGCATCCTGCCGAGTTGCAATTCCAGCTGGCGCTGCCGGTGTTCAAGGATCTGCTGATCAATCTGTGGTGGTTCTTCGTCCCCTTCGCCATGATCGTCATTGTCGGCGCAGCCAATGCGGTGAACCTGACGGACGGTCTCGACGGGCTGGCGATCATGCCGGTGATGATCGCGGCGGGCACGCTGGGCGCGATTGCCTATGTCGTGGGACGTGTGGACTTCACCGACTATCTGGGTCTGCATTATGTGCCGGGCACGGGGGAAATCCTCGTCTTTACGGCTGCACTTATTGGCGGAGGGCTTGGCTTTTTGTGGTTCAATGCCCCGCCTGCGGCTGTGTTCATGGGCGACACCGGATCGCTGGCCTTGGGCGGCGCTTTGGGGGCGATTGCCGTGGCCACGAAACACGAGATCGTTCTGGCCATTGTTGGCGGGCTGTTTGTGGTCGAAGCGCTCTCTGTCATCATTCAGGTGCTCTATTTCAAACGCACCGGAAAACGCGTGTTCCTGATGGCGCCGATCCATCACCATTACGAGAAAAAAGGCTGGTCCGAGCCGACCATCGTGATCCGGTTCTGGATCATTTCTCTGGTGCTGGCACTCATTGGTCTGGCGACGTTGAAACTGCGCTAAAAGGGAAGGGGGCCGCGGCCCCCCTTTTTTGAGTATTTGGACAGCAAAGGAGCGGATCGGGATGATCCCTGTTCTTGGATACGAAGGTAGGAAAGTGGCTGTTTTGGGGCTTGGGCGCTCGGGTCTTGCGACCGCGCGGGCGCTGGAGGCCGGCGGCGCAGAGGCGCTGTGTTGGGATGACAGTGTCGAGGCGCGGGAGCGGGCGGAGGGAGACGGGTTTCTCATCCACGACCTGCACAAGGCCGATGCTTTCGCAGGCGTGTCCTGTCTTGTGGTCTCCCCCGGTATTCCGCATCTCTATCCCGAGCCCAATAAGCTCATCGCACGGGCTTGGGAAGAAGGTGTGCCTGTGGACAATGACATCGGGCTATTTTTCCGCTCTCTGGGTCAGGGAGATTGGATGGAGCATGACACGCCGCCGCGGGTGGTTGCGGTGACAGGGTCCAATGGCAAATCAACGACATCGGCGCTGATCCATCACATTTTCGAGGAAAACGGCAGGCCGTGCCAGTTGGCGGGTAATATCGGGCGCGGGGTTCTGGATATTGAGGAGCCTCTGGACGGGGAGGTGATCGTGCTGGAGCTGTCCAGCTACCAGACCGATCTGGCGCGGGCTTTGACGCCGGATGTGGCGGTGTTTACCAATCTCTCGCCGGACCATCTCGACCGCCACGGCGGGATGGGGGGCTATTTTGCCGCCAAGCGCAGGCTCTTTGCCGAAGGCGGGCCGGATCGTGCGGTGATCGGCGTGGATGAGAAAGAAGGGCGCTATCTGGCCAATCAACTGGTCGAGGGCCCCGAGGATCTGCGATTGATCCGTGTGTCTTCTGGGCAGAAGCTCTCCGGTCCCGGCTGGAACATCTTTGCGCGCAAGGGCTTCCTGTCCGAGTATCGCAAGGGTAAGCAGACCGCCTCAATCGATCTGCGCGATATGGTCGGGCTGCCCGGAGCCCACAACCATCAGAACGCCTGTGCCGCCTATGCGGCTGCGCGGGCGCTGAACCTGTCGCCACGCGTGATCGAGGGTGCGCTGCGCAGTTTCAAAGGGCTGCCGCACCGGTCGCAGCTTGTGCGTGAACGTAACGGGGTGCGTTATGTGAATGACTCGAAAGCCACCAATGTCGATGCCGCAGCCAAGGCCTTGCAGGCATTCCCGCGTATCCGGTGGATTGCAGGCGGGCTTGGCAAGGAGGGCGGGATCGAGGCGTTGCAGCCGCATCTCGGGTCGGTCGCGAAAGCCTATCTGATCGGGTTTTCGGCACGCGACTTTGCGCTTCAGATCGGTGATACGCCCTACGAGATTTGCGAGACGATGGAGGTCGCCGTTGCCAAAGCTGCGGCAGAGGCCGAGGAGGGCGACACGGTGTTGCTCGCCCCCGCCGCCGCCTCGTTTGATCAGTTCCCGAATTTCGAGAAACGTGGCGAGGCCTTTTCGGCGGAGGTCGAGAAGCTGGATTGAGGCGTTGCGTGCAAGCCGTTAAATCCAGCCGAGCAAGACCCACCAGAAATAGTCGAGCGGGATAAAGACCAGAAAGGTCAGGGCCGCCAGAGAGAGCGTCATCTTCATCAGGTGACGCGTGCTTTCGCCCGCAAGCCCCATTGCAACGATGAGCGGGCCGACCTGATAGGGGAAGATCACGGTCGAAAAGCCGATGACCTGTGTCATCAGAACGGTTTCGGTCGAGAACCCCGTGGCTTGCGACAGTTCTTCGGTCAGCGGGGTCAGCACGGCAGGCACGCCGGGCATGGTGGTGAAGACGGACGTCAGCGCACCCAAGGTCGAGAGCGAATAGAAGTTGAGAAAGTCGCGGCCTTCGGACAGGGGCAGGGCGCCCACCACCTGATGGGCGATGATCGTGCCGAGGCCGGAGTTGTTGACCACAGCCCCAACGGCCAGCGCACCGCCGACAAACATCAACATGCCGAAATCCACGGCGCCCTTGAACACAGGCGGCGGCACAAGCCCCAGACGCGGGACCAGCAACACCAGCGTCGTGGCAAGGCCGATCCAAGCAGCGTTGATATGGTGGAGTTGGTCCGTGGCCCAGAAACCGATGGTCACAAGCAGGATGCCCATAAGGATGAATTGCTTGCGCGAGGAAGACGGGGTTTCCTGCGTGGTCTCGATCGGTTTCGGCGTGATCGTGGCAGGAAAGAAATACAGCGTCAGGGCGACCAATGCGACGGATTTGAGAATGCCCAGCACCGGATAATGCAAGAGCAGATAGTCGGCATAGGAAAACTCGACGCCGAGAATCTTGTCGGCCATGCCCGAGAGCACGATGTTGGGGATGTTTGACGGCAGGATCGCAAAGCTCGGCATATTGGTCCCGAAAGCGATGATGACAGCAACCCCGATCCGACCCTTGGAGCCTTTCTCAAGCCCCAGCATGTTCGCGAGCGCCATGCCCACGGGCACCAGAACGGCGGAGCGTCCCAGCGAGGAGGGCATGACAAAGCCCAAGCCCATGCCGATCACCATCAATCCGCCGATCAGTATCGGATAGCTTTTGGACAGATGCGGGCGGGCGACCTCGCCGATCTTTGCGCCAAGCCCCGAATGGGTGATCGCAGCGCCAATGACGAACCCTGCCACGATCAGCCACATGGCGGTGGAGGTGAAGCCGGAGAACACGGTTTCCGGCGTGGAGAGGTTCAGCAAAAGCAGCGCTGTGAAAAAGAACAGGGAGGCAAGATAGCCCGGCACCAGCCCCGTGGCCCAAAGTCCCAGCGTCACAAGCACGATGGCAAAGATCAGGGCTTGCGGGGCGGTGAAGATGGCCGGAACGGTGATGGCGATGGCCAGAGCGATGAGGGTGATGGCCGTGATGACGGCCTCGCGGAAGTAGGTCATGGGAGGTCCTGCGTTTTGACGGCTTTGCCCGCATGGCGAATGGCGTGCGGTCCTTGGGCAAAGATGTAGTCAAAGACTCGGGAATGTGATAGAGCGACATTATGCCAAAACATGTCGAATACCTGCCAAATCCCGATGCGCCGCCCACACGGATCGGGTTTGACCTGAGCCCCGGTCGTCCTGTGGTCGCTCGGCAGGAGGCGCTTGAGCGCGGCTATGCGGTCGCGCCACATAGCCACCCGCGCGCGCAACTGGCCATGAGTTACAACGGGGTGATGCGGATGCAGGCGGGGGAGGATGTCTGGATCATACCGCACAAACACGCGATCTGGATCCCGCCTGATGTGATGCATCAACTCAGCTCGCCCTCGTCGGTTCTCACCCATCACCTCTATGTCGCGCCCTCCTATGTGAACCGTGCGGGCCTGCCGCAAGAGGTTACGGTTCTGCGCACATCGCCTTTGCTCAGAGGGGTGGTGGAGCGCATGGTGGATGGAAGCCTGAGCAAGCCGGAAATGCGGCGGCTGGCTTGGGTGGCTTTGGATGAAATCGGGCGGCTGAAACCTGCGGCGATGCACCTGCCGGGCGGGCGTGATCCGCGACTGATCAAGGCAATGGGGATTTTCTTGCGCCACCCTGAAGAACGGCGAGGACTGGCCGAGATCGCCTATGAGGACGGCACGTCCGAGCGCACGCTAGCGCGGCTGTTTGTGACGGAAACCGGCAAGACCTTCCGAGACTGGCGGGCGCGGCGGCGAATCCTGTTCGCGCTGGAGCGGTTGGAGCAGGGCGACAGCAGCACGAAACTGGCTGCACAGCTTGGCTATTCCAGCCCCTCGGCCTTTATCGCCGCGTTCAAACGGGACTTGGGCGCGCCGCCCTCTGCGTTTCGGTGAACTGCTGTAACGCGAAAGAAACGGTGTCATTGAGGCCCGAATAATCGGGATTATCTGGGATTACCCGAAAATGGCTGATAACCCTTAAAAATAAGGGGCTTCGCGGGGTGGAGCGCGAAAAGGGCATTGAAGCGTGGTTTAATGGGCGCGAAAGGAATGTGTCACTGACGTGTGGCTTCGTGCCAAAGTAAATCAGCTAAGCCTTTGATTTTCTGCATTCTGAACTCTGGAACTCGGAACAACAATGGCTATGGGGCTGTATGTGTCCGAGATTGCCTGTCCGCCTTGTTTTATTGGCATTTCAGGAGATGAAAGCGATTTACTCCAATTGAGAAACTCGGAACAAAATTCGTCAGTCAGACTCATCATTCTTGTGGTCATCACTCGGCTTCAATGCATTAGGCAACTGATCATCAATCGCGGAGCTGTACCTGTCAAGTTGCAGAGCCATGAGCGACTGGGGCAAGGTGAAAGATGCTAGAAAAACGAAACAGGCAAGGCCTACAAACGCTCTCTCGAGCCATATTGTTATGACCACGTATTCCTCAGGCACTACGAACATCGCCAAAGCAAGCCCTAGCGTCATCAAGTAAAAATGGAAAAGGGTCCTGTGGCGCCAAAGCCTTGCTTCGACGGATTTTTTGTTAAGCTGAAGATCTTTCCAGTCTCGCGGTCCGGGGTCCCCGATGAACGTAATCACAGCGATCAGAAACCCTGCCAGAATAGAGAACACCGTGACTATCGTATTAATTGCATCATTGTTTCCGGAAATAAGCGGTTGAATGAAGTACCCCGCAGCGAATGAGGCTGCGAGATTTAGCACGAGGGCTAATATTCTTCCAACTGCTATATGTGGGCAAGAGCTCATTTAGATTTCCATCTGACCAGAGCGGCGCAACTCAGACAAGTACTCTTTGAATTCGCTAATGACTTCAGCGGAATCTAGCGTATTCGCATATTTTTCAATTCGAACTCGTTTTTTAGCGGAAATCTCTGACGGCTTGATGGTATCACCATTCCGTAGTTTGATGACATATGTGTCGCTATCCTCCTCCTCAACAAGTACCTGTGCAATTGCATCGAGCCCCTCTTTAGCAGTCAGTCGATCTGAGCTACCCCCCGAAATTCGGACAGTGACGTAAGCTACGATTTGCAGTCTGCTGATCTTCGACGAAAAGGAGATCAGAGATGTCGAAACGCAAACAACATGCGCCTGAATTTAAGGCGAAGGTCGCGCTGGAAGCCTTGAAGGGTGAGGAGACCGCCGCCGAGCTGGCAAGCCGGTTCGGGGTGCATCCGACGATGATCCATCAATGGAAACGTGCGCTC
>NZ_FORY01000029.1 GCF_900114135.1 Celeribacter halophilus | reverse complement strand
GACCGCCGGAGACAATCCCGAGCGATTGAAGTCCGAAGCAAGTTTCGCGGCCCTGTGCGGCGTTAGTCCCGTTCCGGCTTCATCAGGGAAAACGGTTCGACATAGGCTGAACAGAGGCGGTGATCGCGCCGCCAACAGCGCGATCCACATCATCGCCATAGGACGTTTGCGACTGGATCCCCGGACCCAAGACTATGTTGCCAAGCGCATTGCGGCCGGAAACTCGAAAATGGAAGCCATTCGCAGCCTGAAACGCTATATTGCGCGAGAAGTCTTCGGCATCATCATGCGGCGGCATAAAGAAATAAATCAGACACAAATCGCCGCTTGACTCTTAGAAGGGCGTCCAGGGCAGTCAGTTCACTGGCTTTGAATGGACCAATGCGTTGTCTAAGGCTGGTGTGAAGATCTCCATGGACGGGAAAGGTCGCTGGGCCGACAATCGAATGATCGAACGGTTGTGGCGATCTTTAAAATGCGAATGCGTCTACCTGCACGCCTTTGAGACGGGGTCAGAATCCCGACAAGGCATTGGAAATTGGCTCGCTTATTACAATGCCGAACGCCCGCATTCGTCTCACGGCATCTTGACCCCCGATGAGGCCTATGCCAGCAAAACAGAACCGATGAGATTAGCAGCCTAATGTGAAACCCTGATCCACCTTAAATGGGCTGCAAGATGGTCGAAAAAGCAGGACCACCTCTATGGACCTCTACGCCGATGAGGCGCTCAAGCATGACGGGCGCTGCAACATCCATGTGAATGTCTTGTATCGAGTGGATGAAAAGGAAAGTGGAGCAGAACTTTCAGGTCACGATGCACGGTGTGAACAAGGTCGGGTTCCGTAAATTATTGCGCGACAGTAGAGTTTCACGCGTTCTGATGTGGAGCATGATCGGCGGCTACTCTGGCAGGAAACGGCTTAAGGCAATGGCTTCCTGATTCCCCATGAGTGCCCAGGCTGTTTCCATATGTGCTGTCATGATGGCTTTGGCTGCGCCCGCGTCGCCTTCTTTGAGCGCCGCGAGAAGGCGTTTTTGATAGTCGGAGCCTCTATTGCGCAGTTCGGGATTTACGGGGGTATAGAGCTGACGATATACGGTGATATCAGCCAGCAGATTCACCATGAAATCGATTATGAATCCCAAAAGCGGGTTGTGGGACTGTTCGGCTAGAAGCGCGTGGAAACGCAGAGAGGCGAGGTGTTGTTTGCGTTCCTCTTCTGCTGATTGCGCCGGTTTGTCATAAGAGGTTGTGATCTCCTCAAGCTGTCTCAATACCGTTGCGGGAAGTTTTCCTGCGAGAAAGGCGGCATTGACGGGTTCCAGCGCTCGCCGCATCTGGTAGATGTCCCCGATCGTCAGGTTTTTGAAATAGAAGTAATTTCCGAGCAAGGCCTTGGCGCGATCCCGACTGACTTCATGAACAAATGCGCCACCGCCAGGACCAGTGCGCGTCTTGATCAGCCCTTGGGCTTCCAGAATGCGCATTGCCTCCCTGATCGTCCCTTTTGACATTGAGAAACGCGCCATCATGTCCGTCTCGGAGGGCAGACGGTCCCCCGGTTTCATGGCCTCTGCGACGACCAATGACTTGATCGCCTCGGCGACGCGCACAGGCCGCGAGGGCTTTGCCTCTTTTGCTTTTTCTACATCAGATAGGGTGGTGACATGCGGCAAGTTGGTTTTCTCCCATAACGCGCAATTCCGGTTCTGTGCTGCGGCACAGATCGCTAGCATATATACAACGCCCTGCAAAAGCGCAGCCCTTGGGTGGATTGAGCGGATCAGGCAACTCGCTGTCTTTCTGTTCCGGCGCCTTGAGGGGGCGACCTACCACTGGTGCGCTGTCGGCGAGGAGCTGTGTATAGGGATGTTTGGGGCTGTTGAAAATATCCTCTGCCTTGCCTATCTCGACCACCGCTCCGAAATACAACACGATCACACGGTTCGAGACGGCCTCCACAACGGCAAGGTCATGGGAAATAAACAAATATGTGAGGTCGAACTTCGATTTCAGGTCAGCGAGAAGGTTTAGCACCTGTGCTTGAATCGAGACATCCAGTGCCGATACCGGTTCGTCGAGAACCATGATTTTGGGATGTGCGGCCAGCGCTCGTGCGATACCGATCCGTTGGGCCTGACCTCCGGAAAATTCATGTGGGTAGCGGTCAAGGAATTCCTTGCGCAGATTGACCGAGGCGAAAATTTTCCCAATCCTTGCCGAGCGTTCGGCCCGATCCATCCCGTGCAACTGTTTGAGCGGGGTTTCCATGATCTGACGAATGGTTTTGCGCGGGTTGAGCGAGGAAATCGGGTCCTGAAACACATATTGGATGAGGCGTCCAAAGGCTGCTGGATCAGCGGTGTCGAGTGCTTTTCCTGCAATCTCTATCTGGCCGCTGCTCGGTTCCAGAAGCCCCACCAGCATCCGCGCGAGTGTGGATTTCCCGCAGCCGGATTCGCCGACGATGCCAAGTGTTTCTCCGGTCTCAACGGTCAAGGACATTGGGCGCACAGCGCGCACGCCTGCGCGTGCCTTGCCAAAGAGCGGTTTGGCGCGCGGGAAGGTTTTCGACAGGTTGGTGAATTTGAGAGCGGGCATCAGACGACCTCCTCGGGAAACAGGCAGCGGACTGCGCGGGGCGCATGGCCGTTCAGCGGAATATAGCCACGGTGGCAGGCGTCTTGTGCCTTGTCACAACGCGCGGCGAAGGCGCATCCCTCGGGCAGGCGGTCGACCACGGGCGGCAGGCCGGGGATCGCGGCCAGTTCTCGCCGCCCGCCGCCCAGTTCGGGCACGCAGGCGATCAGGCGCTTTGTATAGGGATGGGCGGGCGCATCGAGCACGGCTTTGGTTTGGCCTTCCTCGACAATCCGCCCCGCATACATAACGGCGACCCGATCACAAAGTTGGGCGACCACGCCGAAGTCATGGGTGATGAAAATGATCGCCAGCCCGCGTTCGCGTCGCAGGTCGTCCAGCAGGGTAAGAATTTGTGCCTGAACCGTCACGTCGAGCGCGGTTGTGGGTTCGTCGGCGATAATCACTTCGGGATCATTGGCGAGCGCCATGGCAATGCCAACCCGTTGCCTCATCCCACCCGACATTTCATGGGGATAGTTGTCCAGCCGTTCCGGCGCATTCGGGATGCGTACTGATTTTAGCAATTCGAGCGCTTTGGTGCGGGCCTCTTTGGTTGATGTGTTGTTATGGGACTGGATGGCCTCCACCAACTGATCCCCGATCTTGTAGAGCGGGTGGAGCGTCGCGAGGGGGTCTTGGAAAATATAGGCGACGTTGTTGCCGCGCTTTTGGCGCAGACGTTCATAGGAGGCATCAAGCAGGTCCTCTCCGTCGTAGCGCACCGCACCGCCGGTAATGACACCGGGGGGAGAGGCGACGAGCCCCATGACCGAAAGTGCCGTCACGGATTTGCCAGATCCGGACTCACCGATGATGCCTAGACATTCCCCCGCAGACACATGGAGCGAGACCTCGTTGACAGCGCGGTAGATGCGCGGGCCAACATGGAATTGGGTTTCCAGTGACTGGATATTCAAAAGCCCTTTCTGGTCGGCTTGTGGGACAGGGCCCTTGCGGTCCACCCGTGTTGTCGCACGGGGTCGTGTCAGCGCGCCGGATTTGAGCCGCGGGTCAAGCGCGTCGCGTACCCCGTCGCCCAGAAGGTTGATCGACATGACGATGAGGAAAATCATGATGCCGGGAATGATGGAGGTATGTGGCGCGGTAATGAGCGCCGCACGGGCCTCGCCCAGCATGGAGCCGAGGTCGGCATTGGGTGGCTGGCTCCCGAGACCGAGAAAGCTCAGCCCCGCCGTTTCCAGTATCATCCAGCCCACAGTGGTCGAGATGCCGATCACGATGACCGGCAGCACATTGGGCAGAAGTTCCGAGAGGATGATCCGTGTGTGTCCAAGACCTGCCAGTCGTGCCGCGTCGATGAATTCACGACCTGCCAGAGATACCGTGATGCCTCTGATATTGCGGGCAAAGAAGGGGACGTTCACGGCGGCCACCGCGATAAGCGCATTCATCAACCCCGGACCGAGCGCCGCCACAATAGCTAGCGCCAGAAGGATATAGGGAAAGGCCATGAGCATATCGATCAACCGCATGATTACGTTGTCTATGCGACCGCCGAAGTAGCCTGCGATAATGCCGATGGCGGAACCGAAGAGGGCGGCAAAAAAGGCAGAGACAAGGCCGATGGCAAGGGAGATGCGCGTGCCATAGAGCAGGCGGGCAAGGATGTCGCGGCCAAGGTGGTCTGTGCCTAGAAGATGGCCCTCCGAAAAGGGGCGCAGAAAACGGTTCGCCGTGGCGGTGGCATTCGGATCAGGGAGCGGCAGAAGCGGTGTAATGGTGACAAGAATGATGATTATCCCGAGGATCACGGCACCAAGACCTGCGAGACGGTTGCGAAAGAGAAGCCGAAGAAATGTCATGCGTTCAATTCCTTACGTCTTGATGCGCGGGTCAAGCAGGCTTTGCGCCACATCGACTGCGATATTGAACAGCACGTAACAAGCCGCGACGAAAACAACGCCGCCCTGCACAAGGAGGAGGTCGCGTTTGAGGATGGCATCAACCAGCATCCGCCCCACGCCCGGCCATTGAAAGACCATCTCGATATAGACCGCGCCGGAGAGGACAAAGCCCGCCTGAATGCCCAGCACGGGGATGATGGAGACCATCGCGGCCCGCAAGGCATGGCCCATCAGAACGCGGCGTTCGCGCACGCCTTTGGCGCGGGCGGTGCGAATATAGTCCTGCCGCAGCACTTCGAGCATGGCGGAGCGCGACATGCGTGCGACCACGCCAGTGGCCACGGCGGCCAGCGCAGATGCGGGCATGATCAGGTGGTTGATGAGATCGGGCAGATCACCGCCGCCATAGATTGCATACATGCCGGAGACGGGGAGCCATTTGAGTTTCACAGCGAAGATGAGGATCATCATCATGCCCAGAAAAAAGCTGGGGATGGAGATGCCGATCAGGACAACGAGGGTGATGAGCTTGTCGGCCAGCCCGTATTGACGCGCCGCGGAGATGGCGCCTGCGAGGATGCCGAGAATGGCGCAGAGGACAAAGGAGGTTCCTGCCAGAACCAACGTCGCGCTGAAGCGTTCCAGTATCTCGTCGAGCACGGGGCGGTTGAGCGAGAACGACCGTCCGAAATCGCCGGTCAGCATATTTTCGAGCCAGATAAAATACCTCTGAACCAATGGTTTATCGAGTCCGAGGTCGCGGTTCAGCTTCTCGACATTTTCGGGCGTGGCATAGCTGCCCAAAATCGCGGTGGCCGGATCGCCCGGGATCATCGACATGATCAGAAACACAATCACGGTGATCCCGAACAGCACGGGAACGGCGGAAATGAGACGTTTCAGGATGTAGCTGCCCACGGGTGCTCTCCCCTCTGGCTGGCATCAAAACAGGTGTCGGCTAAGCGTCGGCTTCCCGTCGGACTATTGTCGGGCACGGGAAGCCGGAAGGGACCAAGGAAAGTCCGCAGCGGGACTTTAGCAGATCACTCTTTGGTCACGTTTTGCAGTTGCAACAGGAAGGAGGGTTCGAGTGAAAAATTCCCGACCCGATCTGTCGTCACGGCATTCTGTTTCCAGTTGGCAACAAAGACCCACGGGGCGTCCTCTTGCACAATCGCCTGCATCTCTTTGTAAAGCGCGGCACGTTCTTCCTGATCGGTGGAGACACGGGCTTTCTCCAGAAGCGCATCGACTTCGGGATTGGAATAATAGCCGGAGTTGAAGCCGCCCTTGTCGGGCCATGCTTCTGTGCGCAGCGCGAGGAAGGGCAGCGTGTCGGGGTCATTGGTCATCCACGCCATTTCGGCCATATCGGCCTTGCCCTCAAGACCGGGGTTCACCTCGCCAAGGAAGGTGTTCCATTCATAGGTTTCGATCTTCACATCAAACCCGACCGCATTGAGATCGGCCTGAATGGCCGTGCCCATCGGGATCGGGTCCAACATGCCCGAACCGCCTTCGGTCACATAGAAGGTGATCTCGGTAGACTCGACGCCTGCTTCGGCCAGAAGGGCCTTGGCCTTTTCCGGATCATAGGGATAGGGCGAGAGATCGTCATTATAGGCCCATGCAAATGCGGGCGGGGTCGGACCGGCAGCGACGTCGGCGGTGCCTTCGAGCACGTTGTTGACCAGAGCCTCTTTGTTGATCGCGTAATTGGCGGCCTGACGCACGCGCACATCGGCAAAGGGGCCTTCCTTGGCATTGAGGATCAGGAACCACAGATGCGGACCTGCCTGTTCTACGATGTTGAAACCTTCTCCCTGAAATTGCGACAGGGCGGTGGGCGGCACTTCGACCATCATGTCGATTCCGCCTGCGAGCATTTCGGCCACGCGGGTGTTGGCATCGGTGATGGGGCGGAAAACGACCGCTTCGGTGTCCGCTGGATCGCCCCAGTAGTCGGGGTTCTTCTCGATCACCACCGCTTCGTTGGAACGCCATTCAGCGAATTTGAAAGGGCCGGTGCCTGTGGGGTGGCGACCGACATCCGCTCCATATTGCGCGACTGCGGCGGGGGAGATTATCAGCCCCGTGGGATAGGCGAGGTTCGAGAGGAACGGGGCATAGGGGCCGTTCAATTTGAACGTTACGGTGAGATCATCCACCACCACAGTTTCTTCAATGGCCGAGAAAAAGAAGGCCAGCGGGAAGGGCCCCGTGTTGTGATAGGGGTGGTTTTCGTCAAGCATCCGGTCGAAATTGAATTTTACCGCCTCCGCGTTGAATGGCGTGCCGTCATGGAAGGTCACACCTTCGCGCAGGTGAAAGGTATATTCCGTGCCATCCTCGGAAATCTCCCAGCTTTCGGCCAGCCCCGGCGCAACTTCGAGCGTGCCGGGGGCATATTTCACAAGGCCCTCGTAAAGGTTCACCAGAATACGGAAATCGTTCACCGCCGTGACCGCTGCCGGATCAAGCGATTTGGGTTCGGCAATCTGACCGACGATCAGCACGCCTTCGGGGGTTTGGGCTATGGCTGGAGCCGTGGTCATGAATGTGCCGGTCAACAATGAGGCGGCTGCCGTCGCGATCAGGCCGCGGCGTGTCCAGTTTATGAGGTCCATCAGTTGCACTCCCTGCTTGTCGGATGGGGTATTATTGGAATCAAATTTATCACGATAATTTAATTCGTCAATTTATCATGATAATTATTGAAGCTTTATCCGGTTTGTGCCGAAATAGGCGGCACAACCATCGTGAAGGATGACGACATGACTTTTTCCCTGCTTGTAAGAGACCCCGAAACCGGCGCACTTGCGGGAGCGGCAGCGACGGGAAGCCTGTGTGTCGGGGGGTGGGTGCTGCGTGGTGAGTTGCATGCAGGCATGTCAGCCTCGCAGGGTGCGTCGCCTTCGAGTTTTTGGGGAGAGGATGTTTTGCGGTGCATGGCGGAGGGACGTCCGGCAAAACGTGCCGTTGCAGAGGTCGTCGAGCGGGATCGAAATCGGGAAGATCGGCAACTCTCCGCGCTGGATGTAAGCGGGCAGGGGGCGGCGTTTACTGGTGCGAATAACGGTGATCAAAAGGGGGCTTTGATTTTTCCCAACGGAATTGTGGCCGGTAATATTCTTGCAGATGCCAAGGTGCTTGCGGCCATTCGGGACGGCTACCTTGACGCGCAGGGGCCCTTGGGGCGCCGGATGATTGCCGCGCTGGAGGCTGGACGTGCTGCCGGTGGTGACAGTCGCGGGTTGATGTCTGCAGCACTGCTGGAGTTGCGCAGGGATACGGCTCTGCTGACGCTGCGTGTGGACTTTCATGAGAGCGATCCGCTGGGCGCTTTGGTCGATCTCTACGCACGCGCGACCTCTGGCGAGTATGCCTACTGGGCGCGACAGGTTCCCTCTCTTGACGATCCTGAACGTGGTCTGGATTGAGAGCAATTCTCTCTCTTTCTGCCTGCCTCCAAAAGTCGGCAGGTTGCCCGTGGGCGGTGTTTCGCGGGCACGGACGCAGCGGAGCCTTGGCATCCTTGAGGCTGCGCGGCATAGTGGTGGGGCAATTGACTGACGAGTGATCCATTTGACCCATCCCTATCAAGACAGTCCGGCACGGAGCTTTTGGCGCAGTGGCGTGGTCGAGGCGGATCGTTGCAATTGGCCGGAGATTTACAGGCCGAAGGTACGGATCACGCGGGATACTTCTGTCGCCACGGCAGGGAGCTGTTTTGCCAAGCATATCGGCCGGTCTTTGCGCCTTGCGGGGGGCAATGTGCTGGACGCCGAACCCAAGCCGGAAGGTATGAGCACGGCTTTGGCGCGGCGCTTTGGATATGGGGTTTATTCGGCGCGTTACGGTGACATCCTTACGGCGCGGCAGTTGCGTGAACTTCTGGAGGATGCGCAGAGCCTGCATGTGGACGAGCGCCTGTTTCGGTGCCTCGGGGGGAAATGGTTCGATGCGTTGCGTCCTGATGTGGAGCCGGAAGGCTGCGCGACCTTGCAAGAGGCGGTGGAGCTTCGGCGGGAGCATCTGGTGCAGGTGGCTGCACTTGCGCAGGTGGCGGATGTGTTTGTCTTCACGCTGGGGGCGAGTGAAGGGTGGATGGATCGCGAGAGCGGGCGCACGCTTGTCCTCGGGCCGGATGTGATCGCGGGGAGCTATGATCCGACGCGCACCGTATTTCACAACTTCACCTATGACGAAATCCATGCCGATCTGTTGCAAATCCTGCGGCTTTTGCGCGGGATGAACAAGGATGCGCGGCTGTTGCTCACCGTGTCCCCCGTGCCTTTGGGGGCTACGGCTTCGGGTCAGCATGTTCTGGCGGCGAACAGCCATTCGAAAGCTCTGTTGCGTGCTGCGGCAGGTGCGATGGCGGACAAGTATAAGGCGGTGGATTATTTCCCCGCTTTCGAGATCGTCACCACTTGGGCCAGCATTGAGGCGGCATATGCGCCGGACCTGCGCTCTGTGCGGCCCGAGATGGTTGAGACGGTGATGCGTGTTTTCCTGACAGCGCAAGGTCTTGCGTCGGTGGCCGGACCTGTTGGCGAGAGTGAGGGTGCGAAGAGATGAGCAAGCGTCTGTGTGTCCTCGGAGATGACGGGTTGTTCGTCTGTGACCCAGCGCAGCGTGCGGCGCGCTGGCCGGATCTGTGGTTTGAGCAGGGGCAGGTGGATATGGGCGCCGACCTGATGGCGGGCTATGATGGTTTTGTCATCTCAGGGCTGGGGATCGCGCCGGTGGTGGAGATATTTGGGGAGCTGTCCTGTCTGGATATGCCCTCTGTCGAAGATGCCATGTCTGCACTGGATTCCGAGCGGCCTTTGGCCTCCACCGCCATGCTGCGGGCCTATACGCGGGAGCGGCTGGAGGCGACGCAGGCGGTTGCCTTGGCGCGAAGTTTGCGTGCGAAGACCGAGGTGCCGATTTTCCTCGTCAGCCTACCGCGCCCTTCGGCGGAGGCGTGCCAGACCGACGGGAGAGAGGTGAAGCTTTCGCAGCTGGCGGCGCAGGGCGACGGGCCTTTTGTCTCTGCGTGGTTCGACCGGATCGCGGGGGAACTCTGTGCCGACATCGGCGTGCATTTCCTGCCGCAACCAAGGGTGAGCCTGACGGCGGACGGGATGTTCACGAAAGAGGATTATGTCAGCACACGCAGCACGACGGGCGCGGAGTATAACACTGCGCGGGTCAATGCGGAGTTTGCCTGTTTGGTGATCGATCAAGTGGCACATGCCCTGAAAACGTGCGATCCGGCGTGAGCCTCGGGCGAATCCCTTGCAAATTTGATCAAAATATTTTCAGGATCATTCTCAGGCATTTCACGATAGGCTCCGGTTATCCGTTGGTTGTGAAAGGACTATGACCACAATACGTTGTGCGGCGTTTCGCGGAAACTCCGGCTTGGGCCTTTCAAGAAACGCTTTAAACACCCCGGCCAGAGGGCCGGTCCGGGAAGGGAAGACAGTATGGCCGCGAGCGACAGGCTCCGTCGATTTTTCCGCTCAGAGCGAGGCGTTGGCGTCTTGCTCGTTTCACCGACCGCGCTCTATGCGCTCTTGCTGCTGGCCATTCCTCTGGCGGCGGTGGTCCTGATTTCGTTCTGGACCCAGACGGGCGTGCGCGATTTTGACACGACCTTTACGCTGGCCAATTACAAGGAGGCGCTGACCGATCCGCTTTACCGCCAGTTGATGCTGCGCTCGCTGATGGTCTCGGGGCTTGTGACGCTGATCACGGTGCTTCTGGCCTTTCCGATTGCCTATTTCGTCTCCTTCGGGGTGAAGCCGGAGCATAAGTCCCTGTGGATTTTCCTCATCACCATCCCGTTCTGGACCTCCTACCTGATCCGTGTGTTCCTCTGGAAAGTCATTCTCGGCTATAACGGGGTTCTGAACTCCGGCCTGAAAGTCGTTGGTTTGCTTGAAGAACCTCTGTCTTTCATTCTCTACAACGTCAATGCGGTGATACTGACACTGGCCCATGCCTATGCGCCTTTCGCGATCCTGCCGATTTTCGTCGCCCTCGAAAAGATTGACCGCTCGCTTCTGGAAGCCTCGCGCGATCTGGGAGAGAGCCGGACCATGACCTTTCTGCGTGTGACCCTGCCTCTGGCGGCCCCCGGTGTGGTGGCGGCTGTGTTGATCGTCTTTATCCCGACTATTGGCGACTATGTGACACCGCGGCTTGTCGGCGGGCCGGGGGGATTGATGATTGCGAATATGATCCAGACCCAGTTCCTGCGCCTCAACAACGCGCCGCTGGGAGCGACTTTGGCGGTGATCGCCATGTTGATCGTGGCGGTGATTGCCGTTGTGTTCCTGATCCTCGGCAATCGCGCCGCAGGTGGCAAAAAAGGAGGTCGGACATGAAAACGCTCAAGGTCTATGCGATCTTCTACCTGATCTTCCTTTACGCGCCGATCTTCCTTTTACCACTCTTTGCGTTCAACAGCTCGACGATCATCGCCTTTCCGCTGGAGAGTTTCACGACCGAATGGTTCACCCAGCTTCTGACACTGTCCGAGATGCATGGCGCTTTGCTCAACTCGCTCAAGATCGCCGTGATCTCCGCGCTCTTGGCGACCACCTTGGGCATTTTCGCGGCGATGGCCGTATCGCGCTACAGTTTCCCCGGTCAGAAAGGCATCATGGGCTTTATCATGCTGCCGCTGGTCCTGCCGGAGATCATCGTTGCCGTGTCGCTTTTGATCGTGATCCTGCGCATCGGGCTGGACACGGGCGCATGGTCGGTGATTGCGGGGCACACGCTCATTTGCACGCCCTTTGCCATTGCGATCCTGCAATCGGCCTTCGCGGCGCTTGATCCCGCGCTTGAAGAGGCGGCCTATGATCTGGGCGAAACACCTGTCTCGACCTTTCGTCTTGTGACCCTGCCGCTGGTGATGCCGGGGATCATTTCCGCGCTGTTGATCTCGTTCACCATTTCAATGGACGAATTCATCATCGCCTTTTTCCTCACCGGCGCAGATCCGACACTGCCGGTCTATCTGTTCTCCATGCTGCGGTTCCCGAAGCTGCTGCCTGCGGTGATGGCTCTGGGCACCATTCTGGTGGTGCTGTCGATCCTGCTCATTACCATCGCCGAATATTTCCGCCGCCGGGGCGCCAAGCGCACGGGCAATGACACCGGGGGCTTTCTTTGAAAATGGTTGATATGACTGCTGATACACCGCTGATCTCGCTGCAAAACATCAACAAACATTACGGCGATTACCATGCTCTGCGAAATATCAACCTCGACATCCGTCAGGGCGAGTTCTTCTCGCTTCTGGGACCGTCCGGTTGCGGCAAGACCACGCTTTTGCGCACGATTGCGGGGTTTGAGGACTATGACACCGGCTATGTGACGATCACGGGGCGCGACATGCGGGGGGTGCCTGCGAACAAGCGCCCGACCAATATGGTGTTCCAGAGCTACGCGATCTTCCCGCATCTCTCGGTGATTGAAAACGTGGCTTTCGGGCTGCGCAAGGCGCGCATGTCCAAAGCGGACAAGACACAGGCCGCAGAGGCGGCTTTGGAAATGGTCGGGCTCAAAGGCTACGGCCATCGCGCGGCCCATGCGCTCTCTGGCGGGCAGCGTCAACGGGTGGCTCTGGCGCGCGCACTGGTGTTGAAGCCCAAGGTGCTTTTGCTTGATGAGCCGCTCTCCGCACTGGATCGCAAGATGCGCGAACAGATGCAGGTGGAGCTGATCAAGCTGCAACGCGAGGTGGGGATCACCTTCATCCTTGTGACACACGATCAGGAAGAGGCGCTGGTCATGTCCGACCGGATCGCCGTGATGTTCGAGGGGGAGATTGCGCAATGTGATGATCCCGAAGTGCTCTACCGCAATCCCAAATCGAAGCGGGTGGCCGATTTCATCGGGGTGATGAACTTCCTGCCCGCTACAGTGCGCGAGGAGGACGGGCGTTATATCGCGACAATCGCAGGGCTTGGAGAGACGGAGATTTCAGAGGCGCAATGTCCCGGCGGCGTGCCTGTTGGTGCGGCAACGGTCGGGTTCCGGCCCGAGACGCTCACGCTGCTCTATGAGGGCCAGAGTGCGACCCACCGCGAAGCGCCGGCCATGATTGATGAAGTGGTCTATTATGGCGATATGACCTATTACGACGTGCGCTTTGACGGGGTGGACCATCCGGCACGGATTTCCATGCGCAACATCTTTGGCCGTGATGTTCTGGCGGTCGGGACACAGGCGCGGGTGAACTGGTCGCCCGGCGCTCTGGTGGTGTTCGAGCAAAGCGCATAACGCGATGTGAAGGCATGAGCGGGCAGGGGGAGGCGGGATCGCCTCTACCGTTGCAACGCCTTTGTCACAAAGCTGGTGACAGCCCGTTCAAGATCGGGAATTTTGCCGGTGCCCAAGCTGCGGTTGACCTCTGCATGGCGATAGGCGGACCCGTCGAAAACCGTGACCTCCGCCCCGTTGCCGTGTGCCAGAGTGGCGAAATTCGACATGGCCATGCCGTGACCGCGCACCTTGGAGTAGATCGCCAGAACGGGCGGCAGGTTGCGGGCAAGGCTATAGGCCGGTGAGAGCGCGCCCCATTGCGAGCGGTCCTTGAAAGCGTGGCGTGTGCCCGTTGGCAGGTGACCATCATGGGCGCGGGACAGGGTGACCAGATCGACCGCGCCGGTGTCATTGACGATCACGCCCGCAGGTTGCGGCATCCAGCCGGTGAGTGTTGCCATCGCCGCCAGATGTGCGCCCGCCGAATGGCCCATGACGAGGGTGCGCTCGGGGGCCGCGACATTTTCAAACGCCCAATCAATCGCTTGTCGCACGGCCTTGATCTGACCGGAGACGGGTGTTTTCGGCAGGAGCGGATAGTCGAGAGAGATGAAATCCAGATTCATGGAATTGAACCAAGCGGGTTTCGCCCCCACCGCCTTGCGCGAACCGGAGCGCCACGCGCCGCCGTGGACATAGATCACCGCCCCGCGGGCTTCGGCGGCTGGATAGATGTCGAGCTTGTCCGCGCCGTAGCTGTGCGTGCGGGAGTTTGGCGCGGCCCATGCCCTCAATGGCAAGGCGGAAGCAAGGCTACCGGCGACAAATGTTCTGCGATTTATGGTCATGAAGGCACCTCATTTGTCTTGCGGGATCAATCCCAATCCGCGCAAGTATATGCCGATTCCACTTTCCAAAAGGTCTTCAGGCGGAAACGGACAGCGCGCACCGGGGGTGCCTCGGGCGAAGAGTTCCACCACCCCGTGCGACATGGCCCAGATATGCGCCGAGACCATCTGCGGCGGGGGGCGGTGTGCTTCGGGGATTTGTTTCGAGAGATCCTCTGCGGCGCGTTCCAGAACGCCTAAGGCGCGGTCGGCAACGGTGTGCAGTTCCGGTGTGCGCTGCATCGAGATGCCGGATTCGAACATGGCCACATAATGCCCCGGATATTTGCGGGCAAAGGCCAGATAGGCGCGTCCCACAGCCTCGAAGGAAGCCAGAGCAGAGGGCTGCCCGCTGTCATAGGCATAGGCGAGCAGGTCGGCAAAAACCGCGAACCCCTGCAAGGCAATCTCGGCAATCAGGTCTTCGCGCCCTTCGAAATGGCGATAGACGGCAGCAGGGGTCACGCCCGCCGTTTTGGCAGCCTCGGAGAGGGTGAACCCTGTCGGACCCTTTGCTTCGATCAACACCAAGGCGGCGTCGATCAGAGCCTGTCGCAGATTGCCGTGATGGTAGCCACGTTTGCTCATAGGCGTGCACCGTCTCGCTTATTCGTCTTCGTCACCGGTGATCAACAGCGCAGGCCCGTCAACGATCTTCTCGTCGATTTCGCCAAGGTTGTCCTTGTTCTTGCCCTTGTAGTCGATCTTGGTCAGCACGGAGCGGATCGCATTGAGCCGTGCACGGTATTTGTCATCAGAGCGGATCACGGTCCAGGGCGCAAAATCGGTGTGACTGCGCTCCATCGTCTCCGCGATGGCAACGGTATATTCGTCCCAGCGTTTGAGACCCTCGACATCGATGGAGGAGAGTTTCCATTGTTTGAGAATGTCCTGTTCGCGCGCCAGAAAGCGTTTGAGCTGTTCTGCGCGGCCGACATTGAGCCAGATCTTGAAAAGCTGGATGCCTTCGGAGACGAGCATGTCCTCAAACTCGGGCAGTTGGTGAAAGAACTTCTCGCGCTCCTCGTCGGTGCAAAAGCCGAAGACCTTTTCCACCACGGCGCGGTTATACCACGACCGGTCGAAAAGCACGATTTCGCCCTTGGTCGGCAGGTGGTCGATGTAGCGCTGGAAATACCATTGCCCCTGTTCGCGTTCGGTGGGCTTCGACAAAGCCACCACGCGGGCCGAGCGCGGGTTCAGGTTTTCGCGGAAACGCTTGATCGTGCCGCCTTTGCCCGCCGCATCGCGCCCTTCAAAGACCACGACGATCCGCTTTCCGGTCTCGCGCACATCGGCGAGCATCTTGACCAGCTCGCGTTGCAGCGCTTCGAGTTCGTCCTTGTAGTCGTCCTTTTTCATCCACCGGTCATAGGGGAAGGAGGGCGACAGGATTTCTTTCTTGCCACCGTCTTCCACGGCTTTGCGGATGGATTTCGGGGCGTCCTTCTCGAAGAAACGGGAAATGGCACCGTCGAACGGCAGGTCGGAGGGCTTGTCGGGCATGGCACGTCGCTTTCCGTGTTAATCTGTTTAACACTATGGGGTTTTTCAGCCGAGGTTGCAACGTGCGGCGGCGCGCTGCACGGCACCGACCACCGCATCTGTCGCAACGTGATGGGGCATGTGGCCGATCCCCTCAAGGCGGGTGAGGTGATTGCTCGCCACTTTCGCGTCAAAGGGTAGGGCGTGGATGACATCGGGGACGATCTCGTCCTTGGTGCCGTGCAGGCTTTCGACGGGCAGGGTGAGCTGCGCATATTTGGGCACCATAGCGGCCATTTCGGCTTTGAGCGCGATGCGTTGGCGTGCGTTGAGGCGATGGCGGACGGGATAGATGGCCTTGCGCGGCTGGAAGTAGTCGGCATAGCCCTCGGGCACGTCCTGAGGCGCGAACACGCCAGCCAGTTGCCTGTCGATGATCCATTGCGGTGTGAAGGCGTTGACAAACTCCGCCGCCCACCAGCCGATCACGGGTTTGGCCAAGATACGGTGCAACAGGGGATGGCCGGTTTCCCAGTCGTGACTGGGCGCGGAAACCAGCACCAGTGCTGCGACCTCATTGGATTGCAACGCCCATTCCAGCGCCACCGCTCCGCCATAGGACTGCCCCAGAACAATCGGGCGGCGGTTGTCGAGTTGCTGCACCGCCTGACGGAGCACGCGGGCTTGGGCACTCAGAGTTTCGTCCTTCATCCGCGGGCTGTGGCCGAATCCGGGGCGGTCGACCACATAGACGCGGAACTGCGCGTCCAGCGCGGGAGCAAGGCGGAAATTCATGTCATAGGTCGAGCCTGACGCACCATGAACCAGCACCACGGGCGGCGCGTCTTTTTCACCATAGCTCTCGACATGGATCACCGTGCCGGAGGGGGTCTTGACCAGATCCCCTCTGCGACGGGTTTTCATCGCCCGCACAAAGGCGCGGTTGCTTGTAAGATGGGGAACCTCTGCCTTCTGTCCGGCGTTGCGGGGGAAACCCATCCGGCTCAACTCCCGATCTTGTCCAGATCGTAATATGTGGTCTGGTAAATTTCGTTGATCCAGTTGCCATACAAAAGATGCGCGTGGGACCGCCAGCGGTTGATCGGGCGCAGCGCCGGATTGTCATCGGGGAAATAGTGTTTCGGCAGGATGATTTCTTTTCCCGCCTCCACATCCCGTTGATATTCCTCAAGCAAGGTGCCCGTGTCATATTCGAAATGGTTGAAGATATAGAGCGCGCGATGCTTGGGGTCCTGCACAAGGCAGGGACCGGTCTCGTCGGAGCCCAGAAGCGGAATGAGGTCCGGCACGGCGTCTATCTCGGACTGGCGCATCTCGGTCCAGCGGCTCACAGGGATGTAGCACTGATCGGAGAACCCGCGCAAATAGGGGGAGTTCGGCGCAAGATTGTCCTGCTGGAACAGGCCGAAAGCCTTGTGCTCCAACGGATATTTCTGCACGCCGTGGAAATGGTTGATCATCGCCATACCGCCCCAGCACACGCCGAAGGTGGAATGCACATGGGTCTGGGTCCATGCGAAGACCTCTTTGAGTTCGTCCCAATAGGTGACCTCGTCGAAGGGCAGATGCTCGATCGGGGCGCCGGTGATGATCAGCCCGTCGAATTTCTCGCCGGAGGCTTTGACCGCGTTAAAGGGGCGGTAGAACTGCTCCATATGTTCGGCGGCGGTGTTCTTTGTCTGATGCTCGCTCATGCGGATCAGCTGGAAATCGATTTGCAAGGGCGTGGCGCCGATCAAGCGGGCGAACTGGTTCTCCGTCTGGATTTTCTTCGGCATGAGGTTCAAAAGCGCGATCCTCAAAGGCCGGATTTCCTGCGATTTTGCCCGACCTTCGCCCATGACCATGACGCCCTCGGCGGAGAGCACGTCAAAGGCGGGAAGGGTTTCGGGCAAGGTGATGGGCATTTGCAGGGTCCTTTTGGCAGAGGGGGTTTGATTTAGGTCTGTTGCGGGCGTTTATCAAGCGCGGCAGCAATCAGGGCGGAGAAATCCTCGGGGCCTTTGATCTGTTTGACATCCTCGTAGTCCAAGGTGATGCCCCAGTTGCGTGCCATGGCCTCATAGCGCGGCTGGCGGTGGTTGAGCGCGCGCGCATAGGTGTAGCGGATGAAATCATCAGGGTTGACCGCATCCTCGGCAACGCCCTTCTCGGCGAGATATTCCTGCCAGATCGCGGCGAGAAACTCCGGCTGGTAGGCCATCGGTTTCGGGGCCTTGTCGAAACGGCGGATCAACTCTTCGGTATGGGCCTCGGTGCCCTTGAGCCACACGAGAAGCGAGTCCTTGGCAAGCGATGTCAGGATCGGGTCCTCGGGGTTCTCGGGGTCCACCCATTCACAGATCGAGCCGCCCGTGTCGCAGACAAAATGCGGGTAGCCGTAGAGAGACTGGGCGCGCTCAATGAAATGCCCCGTGTCCATAAGTGCGGCAATTTCGGCCTCTTGGAACAGGCTCTGGCGGCGCTGGAATTCGGCAATGGGAATGCCGCCCTGCGCCTCTGCGCCGGGTTTGCCGAGGAAATAGGAGACAGGAGCGAGATTGTCGAAGCTGATGTTCGACTTGATATAGATGCTGTCCGAAAGGAACTGCTCGCGCAGGAATGGTTCGCGCATGGCGACTTTTTTCAGATTGTCATCAATGGCTTCGCCCAGATACCGCGTGCCGATACGGTAGTCGATGGAGTAATGATACCATGCGCCCGTGTCGCGCAGCATGTTGGAAATGACGGTCTTTCCCAGCCCCGACATGCCGAAAAGAATGAGGCGCTTGTGCGCCGCGCCCTGCCAATCCGTGGCTGTTTCGTATTTCATTGGTCTTGTCCTGTTCATCGGGCCTGCTGGTCGGGCAAAGTGGTGCCACGGCGCGCCGGTTCTCGCAAGCGTTAAAGCCTTTTGCGACACTCTGTCTTGCCGGTTTTCAGGCAAGGGCTTATGCGGCGTTCCGACCGCTCAGGCGGCGCAAAACCCGTCCGTCGATGACCAGAAGCCCCAGTGCGATAAGGCCGAATCCGAGATAGGCCTGCGCAGACAGGCTCTCGCCCAGCACAAGCGCGCCCAGTGCGATGGAGACAGGCGCGACGATCAGCGTGGTCAGTGAAGTGTTCCCCGCGCCTGCGACTTTGATCACCTTGTAATAGATGATGTAGGTGAGGCTTGTGGACATAACCGCAAGATATAGCAGTGCGCCGAGGGTTTCCGGGCGGAGCGACAGGGGTGGAAGGCCGGAGCCGATCAGCGCCACGGGCAGGGCGAGAAGCGCCGCGCCTGTGAGCATCCCTGCGGCGGCAACTTCGGGGCGCAGATCGGAGAGCAGAACCCGCCCGACGGAGTTCGACAGCCCGTAACACATGGTCGCGGCGATCATGGCGAGCTGGCCCAAGGAGGTCAGATCAAAGCTCTTGAGTGCCTCCGGTCCGATCACGGCGATGATGCCCGAAACGCCCAAAGCCACGCCCGTGCCCTTGCGCAAACCGAGTTTTTCATCAGCAAAAATCAGCGCGGCAAAGAGCACGCCGAAGATGGCTGTGGAGGCGTTGAGAATGCCCGCAAGCCCCGAGGGGATGTGGTGTTGTGCCCATGAAATCAATAGGAAAGGCACAGCAGAGGTGATGCTGCCCACAAGGACAAACCGCCAGATATAGCGCGACAGGGGCGGCACGGGCAGCCCTTTGAGCAGGACATAGCTCCAAAGCACAAGGGCCGCGATGCTGACGCGACCTGCAACGATCCATGTGACCGGAAGCTCGCGGATCAATATGGCAACCGCAAGAAAGGAACAGCCCCAGAGAAAGCCCATAACAAACAGGCCGGCCCAAGCGGCGGGGGTGATGGTCTTTTGTGGGGCCATGATGTCGTCCTCCTGCATGTGGCGGCAATCTCGCCCGAACGCGGTGGCGAGGCAAACCGGAATTTGTGCAAAGCCACATCATGGTTCCTGATTTATGAGGCGAAACCGCTGTCGGAAACCTGTCGGACAAGTGTCGGACTTCTGTCGGTCAACATGAAAAAGGCCCCGCACGAGGGCAGGGCCTTTCGAAATTTGTGTGAAACCTGACGGATCAGAACGTATGCGAGAGTTTCAGGCCGAAGCCGACAGCGGTGTTGTCTTCGAACTCCGCTCCGATTGTGCCGGTTGTGGCATCGCCGACCCACACATAGGAAACGCCACCCGCAATCGCGGTCTGCTCGGTGATGTTGTATTTCACGCCAGCGGTCAGGGATTTGTATCCGTCGCGCGGGGCCAGATTGCCTGCTTCGCCGCCGTAGGATTTTTCATAGCCAACGGAGAGAGAGCCGGACCATTTCTCGTTAAAGCGACGACCGACGCCGAGGCTATAGGAAATGGTGTCGTCATTATGTGTCACGAGGTCGGGGAAGTTCTTCGGGGAAATCTTAGTTTCTGTCCATTCCGCCCAGCGAGCCGAGAACATCAGCAGAGTATCTGCGGCAATCCCTGTCTGGAAGTCGAAATTCACCGACTGGGGCATGATCACTTCCATGGGATTCTTGGCGAGACCATTTTCGGTGGTTGTAAAGTCGATGTCGATTTCGGAATTATAGGTCAGGCTCGCTCGCAAGGCGATGTCCGGAATCTCATAGCTGGCCCCCAGCAGGTAACCCCAGTCCGTTTCGGTCGTGGTTTCCATTGTGTAAGAGTAATAGGGGATTGCGACCTCGCCACTGGATTGCAGCACCCGCACACCGCCGTGAACGGAGAAACGGTCGTTGAATTTGTAGCGCAGAACGCCGGTGACGGCTGTGCTGTCCACAGTCGCGGTGGACCCGACGAAAGGATAGCTGGTATCGGCATCACCGTAATCGACATCGGCGCCAAACGGCTGGTCGATGATCAGAGCAACCGATAGTTTGTCGGAGAGGTCTGTTTTATAGGCACCTGCTATTTGCGTATAGGACTTGGCCATGTTGCCGGAAGACAGGGCTCCTCCAAAAACCCCCGACACATCCGGACTGACCGAGCCAAAGCTCAGTTCGACATAGGTGCCGTCTTCGAATAGTGGTGAAATGGATTGCCCTGAGCGATCCATGCCGCCTGCATATGCGCCTGTTGCGCCAACCGCGAGGGTCGCGGCCAGTAGTGTTGTGTTTTTCATGATCTCCATCCCTGACGGGCACCGGGCCCGCTTCTCCTAGATCTGTTTATTGTCTTGGTGAGCGAATTTTTGCTCTTATTGTCCAATCAGCCTAAGCCGCGACAGGATTTCAAGCAATTCTGACGCCGCGTCATCGTTGCAGGGAGGCGATCATGGCTTTTCTGCATCACTGGGGGCGTGTGACGCGGGCCATGCGGCGATTTTCAGCCAATATGTTGATGTAATTGGCAGAAAAAATAATGGCCGCGCCGAGAAATACCCAGATGTCGAGACTCTCGCCATAAAAGGCCATGCCGATCACGGCGATGATCGGAAGGCGCAAAAAGTCGATTGGCGTGACAATCGAGGCGGGCGCGAGCGACAGCGCTGTGGTCAGACAGAAATGCGCGCCAAGCCCTGAGACGGCCACGACCGTCACCCACGGCAGGTCGATCCAGCGCGGTAACACCGCATGTCCGTCCGCCAGTGCGCAGACGAGGCCAAAGCCCAGTTGCAAGGTGACCATCCAGAACATGATGCCGAGGATCGAGACATGGGCGGTCAGGGTCAGCCGCTTGGTGAACAGCGCCGAGGCGGCAAAGCCCAGAGCGCAGAGCATGGCGGCGACCAGCCCGACCGAGAGCGCCCCGCCGAAGGGACGCGCAACGATCAGGATGCCGATGAATCCGAGCGCCGAGGTCATGGCGCGGGTCGGTGTCATTTTCTCGCCCAGAAAGACGGTTGCGCCGAGGCCGACGAGGATCGGATAGGAAAACTCCAGCGCGAAAAGTTGCGCCATCGGGATGAGTGTGAGTGCATAGAGCCAGAGGTTCTGACCCGCGAAATGCCCGAGGTTGCGCCCGACATGCAGGGCCATGGCCTTGGGGCGGAACTCTTTGAGGCGGCGTTGGGCGATTCCGATGGCCAGCACGATCAGAAGGCCGATGAACGAGCGGTAGCCGAGGATCTCGAACGTGTCGAGATGACCCGCCAGTTGCCGCCCCGCCACGGCCATAGAGGAAAACCCCAAGAGCGCACCGCTCATCCAGAGCGCGGCCTTGAACGGCTGGCTTTGCGTGCTCATGCGGAACTCTTGCGAAAATCACGGGCCATATGACCGGTTACGCGAAACCAGTCGGAGCTTTGCGTGCGCTCCTGATGGGCCTGAAAGGCGGCCTCGCTGCGGAACACTTCGGTGACATGGAATTCGGTGGGGCGGACCTCATCCTGCCACAGGTCGAATTGCAGGCATCCGGGTTCGGCGCGCGACAGGCGGATATGCGTGGGTAGCAGCGAGAGCACCCCGTCCACCTCGGACGGCGCGCAGGTCATGGTGCCTGTCAGCAGAATTTTACTCACCGGATGCTCCTCCTTCATCGGTTTCTGTGCATAGCGTTTCGGAGCCCGTCTTGGCAAAAGAAAAGGCGATCTCACGGGGGAGACCGCCTTTGCGATTTTGTGGGAGGGGCCCCCGCGAGTAGGGAGAGCTTACTCCAGTTCGATCGTGCCCGGCGGTTTCGAGGTGCAGTCGTAGAACACGCGGTTCACGCCTTTGACCTCGTTGATGATGCGGGTGGAGGTTTCGCCCAGGAACTCGTGGGTGAACGGGTAGTAATCCGCTGTCATCCCGTCGACCGAGGTCACCGCGCGCAGGGCCACGGCAAAGTCATAGGTCCGCCCGTCGCCCATCACGCCCACGGTGCGCATGGGGAGGATGGCGGCGAAGGCCTGCCAGATTTCGTCGTAAAGCCCGTGTTTGCGAATCTGGTCGATATAGACCGCATCCGCCTTGCGCAGGATTTCGAGTTTTTCGCGGGTGATCTCGCCGGGGCAGCGGATGGCCAGACCCGGACCGGGGAAGGGGTGACGCCCGATGAAGCTGGCGGGCAGGCCCAACTCGTGGCCCAGTGTGCGGACCTCGTCCTTGAACAGTTCGCGCAGAGGCTCGACCAGTTTGAGGCCCATTTTCTCGGGCAGGCCGCCGACATTGTGGTGCGATTTGATCGTCACCGAAGGGCCGCCGGAGAAGGAGACCGATTCGATCACATCGGGATAGAGCGTGCCTTGGGCGAGGAATTCCGCGCCTTCGATCTGGTCGGCGTATTTCTGGAATACGTCGATGAACAGTTTGCCGATAATCTTGCGCTTTGTTTCGGGATCGGAAACGCCTTCCAACTCACCGAGGAAGAGATCGCTCTCGTCGGCATGGATCAGGTTCAGATTGTAATTGTCGCGGAACATGGCCACGACCTGCTCGGCCTCGTTGAGACGCAACAGCCCGTGGTCAACAAAGACACAGGTGAGCTGATCGCCGATGGCTTCGTGCAGCAGGATGCCTGTCACGGAACTGTCCACGCCGCCCGACAGCGCGCAGATGACTTTCTTGTCGCCCACTTGCTCGCGGATTTTCGCAATCATTTCCTCGCGGTAAGCGCCCATCGTCCAGTCGCCCTTGAACCCCGCGAGTTTGACGAAATTCTCATAGAGCGTCGCGCCGTTGGGCGTGTGGTGCACTTCGGGGTGGAATTGCACGGCGTAGAAATTGCGTGCCAGATCGGCGGTGATGGCGAAGGGGGCGCCGGGCGAGGTGCCGTAGACTTCAAAGCCCGGTGCGATTTCGGCAACGTGGTCGCCGTGGCTCATCCAGACCTGTTCGCGGCCAGAGGCGTCCATGAACCAGCCGTTGAGGAAATCGGCCTGTTTGTCGGTGGGCGTGACATAGGCGCGCCCGAATTCGGCGGTGGCATGTTCGCCCGCTTCCACGCGGCCGCCGAGATCATGCATCATGACCTGCTGGCCGTAGCAGATGCCAAGGATCGGCACGCCCATCTCATAGGCGGCTTTCGGCGGGCGGGGGCTACCCTCGCGCATCACCGAGTCGGGGCCGCCGGAAAAGATGATCGCTTTGGGATCAAAGGCTTTCAGGCTGTCGTCGGTGACTTTCTGATAGGGGTGGATTTCGCAATAGACGTTCAACTCGCGCAGACGCCGCGCGATGAGCTGCGTCACCTGAGAGCCGAAGTCGATGATGAGGAGGCGGTCATGGGATGTCTGGGTCATGTTCCAGCGTTTATGCGGGAGTGCGCGTTCAGGCAAGATGGATTCCCACCTCGGAGGGCCGCAAAAGTGCAATAAAAAGGAAAAGCCCCCGTTTGCGGAGGCTTTGAGCAGGGCTGTGTGCCTGTTTGCGCCCTGTTGCGAGGAGCAGCACTGCGGCTGTCGCGGGGATTTGCGCAGGTGCTTCGGGCTTAGGCTGTGCGCTGTTTGGGTGGCAGTAGTCGTGCCTCCCCCATCACCGCGATCAGCAGTTCGACATGACGTTTGACACTATAGCTGGCATCGCCCGCGCGGCGGGTTTCTTCGAGACGGGCTTCCTCCTCGATCAGGGTGGAGAGGGCGCGTTCCGGTGACGGCGTGGTGAGGCTGCGCGTCAGCCGTTTGAGATCACGGTTGCGGTTGTAGTCATTCAGCCCGAACCGCGCGGCGCGGATCAAAAGGCGAGGGCGGCGCAGGGTGGTCAGCATTGTCATAATGTCCGTCATGGAAAGCTCTCCTTCTTGGTCCTGATCCGGTCCTCAAGCGCCTGTGTCCCGCGTGGGGATGTGTGGCGCGGTCGGAGCGGTGGACGTCGTTGCGGGATCACTTTTGCACGGCCCAAACCGCCGTTGCGTCGCGGCTCTGTCCGGCGCACGGCGGGATGTGTGGTTGTTTATATTTTAGAAACAATAATGACCAAATGATGGCGCGGTTAACCAATGAGTAACCACGACAACCCAAGGTTGTTGCAGGGATTCGCGTGAAATGCGGCGTAAAAACCTGCAAAAATCCGGGGGATGAGTGATCTTTGCGGAAGCTGCCAAATATTAACCGTGTCCTGAGTGGAAACAATGAAGTGAGTTATCCGGGGGAAATATGTTGGAAACAATGAAGGGAACGGGCGGCAGGTTGTAGGACCCACTAATAAATGTCCATTTTGGAGGAAATGTTGTCCATTAAACCTATATCAAATGACCGTTGATTGCTAAAAAATTATAGAATTTTGATTAATATCAATAACTTATGTTGTATTTGGGGAAGTGGTTAGGTGGCCTTCCCTGTAGGGCGTTGGTATACCCCAGTGCCGTTGACCCCAAAAGCTTTTTGTTCTCTTTACGCTCACTAGGATCCGGATCCTCTGAGCTACCCCCCCGAAATTCGGACAGTGACGTAAGCTACGATTTGCAGTCTGCTGATCTTCGACGAAAAGGAGATCAGAGATGTCGAAACGCAAACAACATGCGCCTGAATTTAAGGCGAAGGTCGCGCTGGAAGCCTTGAAGGGTGAGGAGACCGCCGCCGAGCTGGCAAGCCGGTTCGGGGTGCATCCGACGATGATCCATCAATGGAAACGTGCGCTCTTTGAGGGCGCCTCCGGCGTGTTTGAACGCGGTGGCAGAAAGAATCCCGAGATCAATGAGGAGCAGGTGAAGGAACTCCACGCCTAGATCGTGGGGTAAGTCCGCGAACGCCATGCGT
>NZ_FORY01000009.1 GCF_900114135.1 Celeribacter halophilus | reverse complement strand
CCCCACGATCTAGGCGTGGAGTTCCTTCACCTGCTCCTCATTGATCTCGGGATTCTTTCTGCCACCGCGTTCAAACACGCCGGAGGCGCCCTCAAAGAGCGCACGTTTCCATTGATGGATCATCGTCGGATGCACCCCGAACCGGCTTGCCAGCTCGGCGGCGGTCTCCTCACCCTTCAAGGCTTCCAGCGCGACCTTCGCCTTAAATTCAGGCGCATGTTGTTTGCGTTTCGACATCTCTGATCTCCTTTTCGTCGAAGATCAGCAGACTGCAAATCGTAGCTTACGTCACTGTCCGAATTTCGGGGGGTAGCTCAGTGTGGGTAATCGCGTATCGCAAATAGGCTACCGCCCCTTTGCTTAGGCCGAGAACCCGACGGCCGCTTTCGATCATTTTCAAGAGGTCCCAGCGCGTCATGCCAGCCGGCAACCCCCGGTGCGTCAACTGATTACTCATGCGGCACCTCCACGAATAAAAGTCGCAAAGATTGCATGCTTAGGCAGAAGCGGGTAAACTGAGATTAGACAGCTTAACTGAGAGCTTGTGACCCCGATCGCGCCCGCCAGCGCGTCGGGGTTTTCTTTTGGAAATTTGCGAATCTGTGTGACCGCACAGTTTCGTACATTTACGAAACCTGCGGAAAATCCCGTAAGCGATTGATTTAATTGGTCGGAGCGAGAGGATTCGAACCTCCGGCCCCTGCCTCCCGAAGACAGTGCTCTACCAGGCTGAGCTACGCTCCGACCGTGAGGGGCGGAATATAGCGACATTGCGGGTTTTGCAAGAGCCAATTCCATGTTTCATAACATGGTTCAGCGAAGTTTTCCGCGTCTGACAAAGGGAGATATTCGGAAGGACGCTGCCGAAGAGGCGCGGGAGCGGGTTCGGAGTACGGGGGTGTTCTCCGAATGACCTCCGTGCGACTCGCGGAAAACAATGTAAAGACCCGAGAGGATGATGATGCCTGCCCCGATGACTGTCGGCGAATCGATCGTTTCGCCAAAGATGAAATAACCGAAAATCGTGGCCCAAATGATCTGGGAATATTGCATAGGCGCAACGATGGCGGCTTCGGATGCGCGATAGGCAAAGATCAGGATCACACCGCCGCTAAAGCCCAGAATCGAGACCATCCCGATACCCCCAAGATCCATAAGCGGCAGCGGCTTGTAGAAGAAAGTCATTGCCAGCCCCATCACGAGGAAGTTCGCGATCAACGGGTAGAGCATCAGCACCGCAGTCCGCTCTTCGCGGCCCACCTTACGCACGACGACGGAGGCAAAGGCCCCGAAACCCGCGCAAGAGAGTGCAGCCAAATGTCCGGGAGTGATCTCCGTGGAGCCGGGGCGCAGAACCACAAGCACACCGACCAGCCCCATCACGACCGCAGCCCAACGGTGAAATCCAACCCGTTCACCCAACACCGGAATGGAGAGTATTGTGACGACCAAAGGCGTGGCAAAGATAAGCGCATAGACCTGCGCCAGAGGAAGCACAGAGAAGGCATAAAAGGCGGCGAGCGTGTTGCACATGGCCGCCAGCGTGCGAAACAGCGTCCACCACGGATGCACAGGGCGCAAATGGCCTTCGCTCCGGTCGCGGATCAACATGAACATCACAAGCGGAAAGGAAAACAGTGTAGAGAAAAAAATGATCTGGAACGGCGCATAGGTCCCGCCAAGGAATTTGATCACCACGTCATGCGTCGAAAAAACCGCGAAAGCGGCGAGGGCATAGAAAGCTCCCGTGATGTTCATGCGTCGGTCCTCCTCGGATGGCGCGGTCAGGTTAGAGTGTTTCACGGGAAACCCGAGTCACAGATTTTCGAGAAACGCTTAAAACGTAGTAATGTAGCGGGTCTGTCACAATCACCTTATGACACATAGATCATTGAGAAAGCGCTTTATCGCTGCATTTCGACAAGCTGCAAACACTCTCTTGCGTTTTCAACGCTTCAAACCCACATGTGTTCCATGTATCGCACGCAAAAATCTGCAACTTGTTGTTATTGTGGTTCCAGGACTGTTCTTACGCTCGGGAATGGTGTCCGCCACGAATTGAAATGTGCGGCCTGTGGCGCGCCTTTGTCGAAGATGAAATCCCTCCATCGGAGCTATGAGCAGGATTCGTTCAAGATCAAAGGCAAGAAATCGAAAAAATCCCACCCGACCACACGAGGCAAAGCCAAGAAGAAACGCAAATCCACCGCATACCGGTTGTTTGACCTTGCTGAAGACATTTTCGACTTATTCGACTAAATGAAAAAGGACGCCCGTAGGGCGCCCTTTCCTGTTCTTGTTCCGTGATACGTCAGATCAGAGCGACGCATCCAGAGCGGCCAGAATGGCGTCGCCCATACCCGAGGTCGAGACAGGCGTCACGCCCTCATCCGCCAGAAGGTCGGCTGTGCGCACACCGTCGGCCAGCACGTTCTCGATAGATTGCTCCAGACGAGTCGCCTCAGCGCCCTCATCGAACGAATAGCGCAGCGCCATCGCGAAGGAGAGGATACAGGCGATCGGGTTCGCCTTGCCTTGTCCTGCGATGTCAGGCGCAGAGCCGTGCACCGGCTCATACATGGCTTTCGGACGACCATTCGCCATCGGCGCACCAAGAGACGCAGAGGGCAACATGCCAAGCGAACCGGTGAGCATGGCGGCGCAATCGGAAAGCACATCGCCAAAGAGGTTGTCGGTCACGATCACGTCGAACTGTTTCGGCGCACGCACCAGCTGCATCGCGCCATTGTCGGCATACATATGCGACAGCTCGACCTCGGGGTAATCGGCGGAGACTTCGGTCACCACATCACGCCAGAGAATGCCCGATTCCATCACATTGGCTTTTTCCATGGAGCAGAGCTTCTTGTTCCGTTTCATCGCCAGTTCAAAAGCGGCAATCGCTGCGCGGCGGATTTCCGACTCGGTGTAACGCTGGGTGTTGATGCCGACACGCTCGTTGCCCTCGGTGATGATGCCACGCGGCTCACCGAAATAGATGCCAGATGTCAGTTCGCGCACGATCATGATGTCGAGACCGGCCACCACATCTTTTTTCAGCGAGGAGAAATCCGCCAGCGCGTCAAAGCATTGTGCCGGACGCAGGTTGGCAAAAAGGTCCATTTCTTTGCGCAGGCGTAGCAAGCCACGCTCCGGTTTCACGGAGAAATCGAGCACGTCATATTTCGGCCCGCCCACAGCGCCCAGAAGCACCGCGTCGACCTCTTGTGCCTTCGCCATGGTTTCGTCGGAGAGCGGCACACCATGTTTGTCATAGGCGGCCCCGCCCACGAGAGCGGTGGTCACATCGAACTTGAGGCCACGTTTTTCGCCAAACCAGTCGATAATGCGAACGACTTCGGCCATCACTTCAGGGCCAATACCGTCACCGGGGAGAATGAGAAGAGAAGGCGTGCTCATGATCGCGTCCAGTCCTTGTTGTTCTTAAGGTCGCAAGCGGCGTAGCGCCTGCCCGCCGCCGCGTCAAGGAAGCCGCGCCAGATCGACCCAGACAAGGCCGTGCCGAAAGGTGTTTTTTTCATTCGCGGCGTCAACCCAAGCGACACCGGCATCGAGAACCTCAAGACCGGAAGAAGGAAGCACATAATCCACACGCAGGTTTCCCGGCTGCGGATCATCCCAGTCGGCAGTGTCCAAAGCAGGGTCTCCCAGATGACCGGGATTGGCGACGGGGCCGCGCTGCGCCCGCGGTTGCGGGTCCTGAATACGGGGATCGGAAAGCAACGCATGCATCACCTCGCGCCGCCCGTCTCCGTCATACGGATCGAGATTGCTGTCTCCCAAAATGACGAAATCACCTTCGGGCGAGGAGAGCGGCAAGCCCCCGTCAAGATAGTGCAGCCAAAACCGCGTCTCATCCGCATTGCGCCGCCCGTTGCGGTCTTCCTCACCGTCAAACACTGGGGAGGTGGCCGTATAGCTGAACAGATGGAGCGGCGCCCCGTTCCACATCACAGGGACATCCCAATGTGCATGCGACGACAGACGCAGAATCTCCAAGTCATCATCATCAAAATATCCCTCCGGCAGAGCCGCCTCTGGCAGATCGCGCCAAAGCATCTCGGAAAAGTCGCGCACTTCCTGCGCTGCAATCGGCAAACGCGACAAAAGCGCCATTCCGCCCTGCCCTGTAAACTCGCCATAGGATTGCGCATCCTCGGGTTCGCCAAAACGGCCATCCTTATCCAGATCACGTCCTGTTGGGCGACCGGAGTTTCCGGGATGGGTAAAGATGGCGGGATAATCGAGATCTTGGGCAAAGGCGCGCAGACCGTGCCCGTCAAAGTCGGTATCAAACCCCGTGAGCAGCAAAATATCTGGAGAGACCACACGAATATGATCTTGCGCGGCTCGGATTTGCGGATCATCCCCTTTGAGAATATCGCGCAGCAAAAGCCCCGGCCCGTTACGCGTCAGTTCCACGGTCCAAGTGGCAACACGCAAGCGCTCCTGCGCGGCAGTTCCGAGGGGCATCAAGAGCAGAACAAGCGCCAGCCACCGCATTACGCAGGCGCATGATCCAGTTCGGCACGCGCATAGGCTTGACGCCGCTTTTCCGCGATCATCGAGGCAATCCGCCCCATCGCGATCCCGCGCATGAACAGAGACGAGGGCAGAAAGGCCCACGCCGCAACGGCCCAGATCAGGGATTGATCGCTTTCAACGCTTAGTGCGCCAAACGTGCTTGCGGCTGCTTTCAAGACCACAGGAATAAGGAAAGGCAGCAAAAACCCGATCACAACATTGATCCGTGCATCGCGTTTCAACCGCTTAACCACATCGCCGCCTGCGGTTGGGTCAAAGGTCGGAAGATTGATCCAGACATTAAAAGAGCCGGACCGGGACGGCCAATGTCGCACGCCCAGAACAATCAGGAAGATCGCCAGAGAAAGAAGAGAAATAAGATAGCTCAAGCCCGCCGCCTCGCGCATCAGTTCAATCTCTTGCGCAGAGCTGCCCGCAGGCAGGGCCAAGACCATCAGACGGACGGGCGAATAAGGGAAATCAAGGACGTAACCGATCAGCGCTCCGATGGCTCTGATAAATTCGGTCACGATGGTTGGGCTATAGGTGCCGCGGACAATCAACGCCAAAAACAGCACCGTGACAAACAACGCGGCAAAGCGCACGCGGTTGAACGGCGGCGCATCGCGAAATTCGACAAGCCCCGGATAGACCGACACATATTCAAAAAAGGTCAATGCCGCCGCGAAAAAAGCGACAAGGGCGATCACCTGTGCGGTATCTGCGGTCACGCTTGGCAAAAGCATAGACGGCACGATGACCAACAGGACCACCAAAAATGCGCGTAAAAGCGCTCCCAGCACGCGACGAACCACTGCCAATTTCCCTTCAAACTGGTTGAGCACGATACGACGCCGCGCTCTTTTCCCATTTTGATCCCGCCAAATATGACGGATTGCCTCAATATTGCCCAACTTTTGCCTTCTTTCGTCTTGTGCAGCAAGGATTGGTTAAGGTTAACGGGGCAAATCGGGCGGTTTCATGGAAGAAGCGGTGCGAAATTGCATCATTGCGCCCTGATTTCCATGTTTTTTCAAGGTATCTGCCACGTTTCAGAAAAAGAGGCGGGCCCGAAACGACTTGCAATGCGCGAGTCGGGGCCATGTCAGAAACGGCACGCCTGAGCCCATAGGACTAAAAATCACATCGGTGTCGCGCGCCATAGCCAAGCAGCGGAGCATATCAAGATGGCGGCGATGCGACCGCTCTCTGGCTGGCATTTTCCCGCCGGAATTGACGGGGAAATCTCGCCTATTTGCGAACCCCCGCGCAAAATTGCGCGACATTCCGCACCGCTACGGCGAGCAAATGCGCAAAATCTTTCTATTGTTTTCAGCTTCTTGAGACCTTGAGCGCGGGCTGTATCTCTCAGGGCAACGGTTCATAGCCGTTTCAATTCGCCCTTCACGGGCATCACACATGAAAGGACACACAATATGAAACCTATTGCTCTGACCCTCGGCGCTCTGACCTTCTTCGCGGCTCCGACGTTTGCCCAGACCACCTTGCTGGATAGTGACGAAAACGGCACCTACTCCATGGAAGAGATGCTGATGGTCTATCCCGACCTGACCGAAGAAAACTTCGCCCTGATTGACGCCGATGCAAGCGGCGAAGTCACCATCGAGGAACTGGCTATGGCGCAGTCCGAAGGCCTGCTTCCCGCGATGGAATAAGCCCTACGGAGGCGGCGGCCCATAAGGGTCGCCGTTTTCACAAACGATGGTTGCGCAGGAAAAGCCCGAACCCGATCAGGCCAGCCCCGTCCACCAACAGCTCGATGCCAAAGAAAATACCCAGAAGCGACAGGGAAATAGCCGCGAAATTCGCGAGGATATAGCCCCCCAAAAGCACCGTCACGGCTCCGGAGAGCAGCAGCGCCCAAAACAACCGGCTCTCCCGCATCCGCCACGCCATCAGCAGGCGGATCACACCGGAGGCGAGCAGAAACCCTGTGACCAGCATGGTCAGCGACACAGTGCCCTCCAAAGGATTGGCAATGAAGCTCACGCCGATCAACAGGCTGATCAGCCCCCAAATCAGCGTAAAGACCCGATTGTCATGCACAACACCGGAAAATCCAGCCCAAAGCTGCGCCACGCCGGCAATGGCGAAAAGCGAGCCCAGCATGATCGTGATCGCAAGCGAGGTCACAACCGCATTGCCCAGCGCAAGCAGGCCAAAGAGAAACATCAGGACACCGATTCCAACCCATGTTTTCCAATTCGTCATGACACTCTCCTATCTGTTTCAACCTAGATATAGGCATGCCGCCCCAAAAGAAAACGGCGACCAATGGCCGCCGCTTCACGATTCATGTCAATCTCTGTCCGAACTCAGACCCAAGGACGTTCCTGAGCCAGTTTGCTTTCAAACGCATCAATGTCTTTGACGTTGTTCATCGTCAGACCGATGTCGTCCAACCCTTCGAGCAGGCAATGTTTCTTGAACGCATCCACCTCGAAAGGGAACTCCTGACCGTCCGACGTGGTGACGACCTGATTTTCCAGATCCACAGTCATGCGGGCGTTGGAGCCTTTTTCGGCATCCTCCATCAACACATCCACAACCTCTTGCGGCATCACGATCGGCAGGATGCCGTTCTTGAAGCAGTTGTTGTAGAAAATGTCGGCAAAAGAGGTGGAAATCACGCATTTGATGCCAAAGTCGGCAATCGCCCAAGGCGCGTGTTCCCGCGAGGAACCACAACCGAAGTTGTCACCCGCCACAAGGATTTCCGCGTTGCGATATTGCGGTTTGTTGAGCACGAAACCGGGGATTTCATTGCCCTGACGGTCATAACGCATCTCGTCAAAGAGATTCACACCAAGGCCCGACCGCTTGATGGTCTTCAGAAACACTTTCGGGATAATCATATCCGTGTCGATGTTCACGAGCGGCATAGGGGCCGCGACGCCGGTCAGTTTTTCGAACTTTTCCATTTTGCGGCTCCTCAAGCAGTCTCGGTTTCGGTCATCAGCTCGCGCACATCGGTCAGATGACCGGTGATCGCAGCAGCAGCGGCCATCGCGGGAGACACAAGGTGCGTCCGCCCTTTATAGCCCTGACGGCCTTCGAAGTTGCGGTTCGAAGTCGAGGCGCAGCGCTCCCCTTCCGACAGTTGGTCGGGGTTCATGGCCAGACACATGGAACAACCCGCCAGACGCCATTCGAAACCGGCGTCCTTGAAAATATCGGCAAGACCTTCTTCCTCGGCCTGTGCACGCACAAGACCCGAACCCGGCACAACCATGGCCCGCATACCGTCTTTGATCTTCTTGCCTTTGAGGATCTCGGCAGCAGCGCGCAGATCTTCGATCCGGCCATTGGTGCACGACCCGATAAAGACCGTGTCGATCTCGATATCGGTGAGTTTCTGACCCGGTGTGAGGCCCATATATTCAATGGCACGTTTCGCCGCGTCGACCTTACCACCGGAGAAGCTCTCTGGATCAGGCACATTCGCGGTGATCGGCAGAACATCCTCGGGCGAGGTGCCCCATGTGACAACGGGCTCGATGTCTTCGCCCTTGAGCGTCACAACCTTGTCGAAATGAGCACCCTCGTCGGTATAGAGCGTTTTCCACCAGTTCAGAGCCGCTTCCCACTGTGCGCCTTTCGGTGCATGCGGACGACCTTTGACATATTCAAAGGTGGTTTCGTCGGGCGCGATAAGACCGGCACGGGCGCCGCCTTCAATCGCCATGTTACAGACGGTCATACGGCCTTCCATCGAAAGATCGCGGATCGCCTCACCACAATATTCGATGACATAGCCCGTGCCGCCAGCAGTGCCCGTTGCACCGATCACGGCAAGGGTGATGTCCTTGGCGGTCACGCCCGGCTTCAACTTGCCGGTGATCTCCACCTTCATATTCTTGGACTTCTTCTGGATCAGCGTTTGCGTGGCCAGAACATGCTCGACTTCGGAGGTGCCGATGCCGTGGGCCAGCGCACCGAACGCGCCGTGGGTGGCGGTGTGGCTGTCGCCGCAGACCACCGTCATACCCGGCAGGGTCCAGCCCTGTTCCGGCCCGACAATGTGCACGATCCCCTGACGCACGTCAGAGACCGGATAATAATGGATGCCGAAATCCTTGGCGTTCTTGTCGAGCGCATCAACCTGAATACGGCTTTCCTCGTTGGCGATCACGCCGGACACGCGATCCAGAGTGGTCGGCACGTTGTGATCCGGCACGGCAATGGTCTTGTCCGGCGCGCGCACGTCACGACCGGCAAGGCGCAGCCCTTCAAAGGCTTGCGGTGAGGTCACTTCGTGAACGAGGTGGCGATCAATATAAAGCAGGCAGGTGCCATCTTCCTGCTCATGGACAACATGGGCGTCCCAGATTTTATCATAGAGTGTCTTCGGGGCGGTCATTTCGCTCTCCCGTGGATGTTCTGTGGAATTTGTATGAAGTCAGCAGGCGCGCCGTGCACGCCAAACACCCCGCATCAAAGTCGGGCTAGGACGGAGTTCATCGCTCCGAAGAATCGCCAGGGCAACCAGGCCCGGTCCGTGATCTCAAACATGCGCTTCATAAGGTGTCACATATAGGCTGTGCGCGCGTCTCGCAAGGGAGATGCGCATCTATCCTCTTATTCGTGCATGTCTCGCAAAGGCAATGGACCGAAGGCGAGGGCCTAAACATTGAGATTTCACCAAAGCAATGCTATCTTAGTGTCATGCCCAGTGCCGGGGCGGACCGGCGCGTATCCCAAGGAGGACTATGTCCTGTCTCACGTACAGAGCGCGGCTGAGAATGCCGCAACACCGGAGGCGCCCATGACGGGAGCCATACCGGACCAGATCGGAGGCGAGCAATTGCTCGATTTCGTCACCAAGACCCTTGACCAAGACAAAGCCGAAGACATCGTGTCCATCGACCTTCAGGGCAAATCCGAAGTGGCCGATTATATGGTCATTTGTTCGGGTCGTTCGACCCGTCAGGTTTCGGCTATGGCAGAAAAACTGTCCGACACGCTGAAACAGCGGTTCGGTATCCTGTCCCGTGTCGAGGGCAAAGAGCAAGGCGATTGGGTGCTGATCGATGCGGGTGATGTGATCGTCCACATTTTCCGTCCGGAAGTGCGCGATTTCTACCAGCTCGAAAAAATGTGGATGTCTCCGGAAGACGCGAAAGCGGCGCTTGCGGGCAAAGCCAGCGAGAACTGATGCGAGTGCAGATTTGCGCTGTGGGCCGGCTGCGTGCCGGTCCCGAGGCGTCTCTGATTGACGATTACACCACCCGCTTCGACCGCACCGGACGGGCCTTAGGTCTTGGGCCGTTGAGCATCTCCGAGGTTGAGGACAAAAAGGGTGGCGGCATGAAAGCCGAGGCCACCCTCTTGCAACGCGCCCTGCCAAAAGGTGCCGTTCTCGTCACTATGGATGAGCGCGGCAAGCTTTTGTCCTCTCCGGAATTTGCCAGCAAACTGGCCGAATGGCGCGACGCGGGGCGCTCCGATGTGGCGTTTGTCATCGGAGGTGCGGACGGAATTGATCCGTCTCTGCGCGCGCAGGCAGATTTTTCCATTTCTCTGGGCAAGATGGTCTGGCCGCATATGCTGGCCCGCGCCATGTTGTGCGAACAACTATACCGCGCCGCCTCCATTTTGGCCGGTTCTCCCTATCACCGGACATGATTTAAATATTTTTACCACGAAGGAGCACAAATAAGTGCGCAAGTCGCATTAAACTCGTGGCGCTTGCGCAATCAACTTGTGCTTCAAGTCGAGTGTGAAAGGCTTTAGATAGAGTGCAACTGCTTTGCTCTTCACAGAAGGAAGCCCGCTATGGCCACACCGAAACCCGTCGTCCTGTGTATTCTCGATGGTTGGGGCATCGGCCCGACAAAGGAAGCGAACGCACCGGCCATTGCGAAGACGCCCACCTTTGACCGGTTGATGGCGGAATGTCCGCACAGCACGCTGATCACCTTCGGCCCTGACGTGGGACTGCCGAGCGGGCAGATGGGCAACTCCGAAGTCGGGCACACCAATATCGGTGCAGGACGTGTTGTGGCGATGGATCTGGGGCAGATTGATCTGTCCATCGAGGACGGATCCTTCTTCGACAATGAAGCAATTGTGCGCTTCGCCAAGAACGTCAAAAAAGCGGGCGGCACCGCACATCTCATGGGGCTCATCTCCGACGGTGGAGTCCACGGCCATATCGAACACACACTGGCCGCGACCAAAGCCGTGATCGCCCAAGGTGTTCCGGTGGTCATCCATGCAATCACAGACGGGCGCGACGTACCCCCACAATCAGCAGCGGATTTCATCGCGGAGCTTGAGGCGCGTCTGCCCGAATACGCCACCATCGGCACGGTGATCGGGCGCTATTACGCTATGGACCGTGACAACCGCTGGGAACGTGTCTCCCAAGCCTATAACGCGATTGTCAAAGGTGTCGGTGTAGAACGTGCTAACACAGCGCATGAAGCAGTGGAAAACGCCTATGCGCGCAGTGACACAGACGAGTTTATCACCGCGACCGTTATTGGCGATTACGACGGGATCGTGGATGGGGACGGGTTCTTCTGCAACAACTTCCGCGCCGACCGTGCCCGCGAGATCCTGCGCGCTATCGGGGAGCCGGGGTTCAAGGATTTCGACACCGGCCCGCGTCCGAATTACTCGGAACTGCTTGGCATGGTGGAATATTCCAAAGGCCACAACGCCTATATGCAAACCGCCTTCCCGCCACGCGATCTGAAGAACACGCTTGGCGAATGGGTTTCCAAACACGGACTAAAACAATTCCGGCTGGCCGAAACGGAGAAATATCCGCATGTGACCTTCTTCCTCAATGGCGGCAAGGAAGTCCCCGAAGAGGGCGAAGACCGGTTCATGCCGCAATCTCCGAAAGTGGCAACCTATGATCTTCAACCGGAGATGAGCGAACCGGAAGTGGCGGAGAAATTCGTCTGGGCGATTGATGAGGGTTACGATCTGATCGTCACCAATTTCGCCAACCCCGACATGGTCGGTCACACGGGTATCCTTGAAGCCGCCATCGCCGCTTGCGAAGCTGTCGACGACGGTTTGGGCAAGGTGGTCGCAGAGCTCGAAAAGGTCGGCGGCGCGATGCTGGTGATCGCGGATCACGGGAATTGCGAGACGATGGTAGACCCTGTCACAGGCGGACCGCATACGGCGCATACAACAAATCCCGTGCCGGTGATCCTGTTTGGCGGACCTGACGGGGCCAAGCTGCGCGATGGCGGTCGGCTTGCGGATGTCGCCCCGACCATCCTTGAGCTGATGAACCTGCCCCAGCCCAAGGAAATGACCGGCGAAAGTCTGATCATCAAATGAAGGCTCTGATCGCGGCAACTGCGATGGCCGTTCTGGCCAGTTCCGGCTTTGCGCAGGAAAGCCCTGTGGCTCTGGCCGAAGCGGCGGTTGCACAATTCCATGACGCACATAGCCGTTTGGAGGCCGCGCAATCCGCCTCGGATCGGGTGAAGGCCCTGACCGGTGTCGTGCAAGCCTATGAAGAAGGGCTTGAGGCAATGCGGTCGGGCTTGCGGCAAGTCTCCTTGCGCGAAGCCGAACTGTCGCGGGAGTTTGCCGATGAAAGCGGGCAATATGCCCAGCTTCTCGGTATTCTGGTCGGAATGAAACCCGATGCCTCCCCCGAAGCACTGGTGCACCCAAGCGGTCCTCTTGGACAGGCCCGCGCCGGAATGCTGGTCGCCTCTGTCGCGCCGACCGTTCAGGCTCAGGTCGAGGACATGCGCGTGCGTCTCGAAGAGGTGCAAATCCTGCGGGAATTGCAAAACGAGGCGCTCGAAACGCTCTCCCAAGGTTTGCAGGAGGTGCAGCAGGCACGCACCGAACTGTCACAAGCCATGTCGGACCGCACCGACCTGCCGCAACGCTTCACAACCACCCCCGAACGGATCAAGACACTCATCGACAGTTCGGAGACCCTCGAAGCCTTTGCATCGGGTCTTGCCGTGATGGATGTCGTGGACGGGATTTCCCCCCTGCCCGACCTCGGAAGCGCGCAGGGATCATGGCCAATGCCCGTGCCGGGCCGTATGCTCAGAAACTTCAACGAAGCCGATGCGGCAGGTGTCAAACGCCCCGGCTGGCTCTGGGCCGCGCGGCCTTTGTCCCTTGTGACAACCCCCTGGCCCGCGACGCTGCGCTACAAAGGCCCGTTCCTCGACTACGGAAACGTGATCATCCTTGAACCCGCAAATGACGTTTTGCTCATTCTGGCCGGGCTTGATGAGGTCTATGGTGATATCGGAGCCGTCCTGCCCGCAGGGACGGCAGTGGGTCTTATGGGCGGTGCTGCTCCAGATCTCGATGACTTTGTCGAGAATGCCACACAAGGCACTGGCGTGAGCCTTTCAGAGACGCTTTATATAGAAGTAAGAGAAGGCGGACAGCCCGTGAACCCCGAACACTGGTTCGCCGGCGCTCCGCTTTGAGACGATCAAGGGCCGGCAGGGGCCCGAGAAAGAGGAAAGAGATGAAGAAATACATGATGGCTGGCGTGGCTGGCATTCTGGCCGGAACGTTGATCTCGACCCAGTTCGCCGGGCCGCTTTTGGCACAAGAAGCGGAGAAAACGTCGAATGTCTATGAACAACTCGACCTCTTCGGTGACGTGTTCGAGCGCATCCGCGCGCAATATGTCGAGGAAGTCGATTCCGAAGAGCTCATCGAGGCCGCCATTGACGGCATGCTCTCTTCTCTCGATCCTCATTCCTCTTACCTCTCTCCGCAAGACGCCGCTGACATGCGAGTGCAGACGTCCGGCTCTTTCGGCGGTCTCGGCATCGAGGTCACGCAGGAAGAAGGCTTCGTCAAAGTGGTCGCACCGATGGACGGCACCCCAGCCGATATTGCCGGTATTGAAGCGGGCGATTATATCACCGCTGTGGACGGACAAAGCGTCCTTGGCATGACTTTGGATGAAACCGTCGAGATGATGCGCGGGCCGGTCGGCTCCGAAATCGTGATCACCGTGGTGCGCGAAGGCGTCGATGATCCTTTCGATGTCTCCATCATCCGCGACACGATCAAGCTCACCGCCGTGCGTTCGCGAGTTGAGGGCAACTCCATCGTGCTTCGCGTCACAACCTTTAACGACCAGACCTATCCGAACCTCGAAAGCGGGCTGAAAGAAGGTATCGAAGAACTCGGCGGCATCGACAATGTCGATGGCATCATCGTCGATCTGCGCAACAACCCCGGCGGCTTGCTGGATCAGGCGATCAAGGTTTCCGACGCCTTCCTTGACGAAGGAGAGATCGTTTCCACCCGTGGACGTTCGCCCGAGGAAAGCACCCGCGTCAACGCCACCGAAGGCGATCTGGCACAGGGCAAACCGATTGTCGTGCTGATCAATGGCGGCTCCGCGTCGGCTTCCGAAATCGTGTCCGGCGCATTGCAAGACCATCACCGCGCTGTGGTTGTCGGGACGAAATCCTTCGGCAAAGGCTCCGTGCAAACGGTTATGCCGCTGCGTTCCGACGGGGCCATGCGCCTGACCACCGCGCGCTATTACACGCCGTCGGGCCGCTCCATTCAGGCTTTGGGCATCTCCCCCGACATCATCGTCGAACAGCCGCCGCGTCAGCCTGTCGCCGAAGAGACCGAAGAGACACCGAAGTTCCGTTCCGAAGCCGATCTGCGCGGAGCCCTCGACAATGACAGCCTCACCGAAGATGAACGTGCCAAGATCGAAGAAGAACGCGCCGAGGCCGAAGAGGCCGCCAAACTGCGCGACGAGGACTTCCAACTGGCCTATGCGATCGACCTTCTGAAAGGTCTGTCGAAAATCGGTGACTGATAACACGAGGGGCGCCCAACAAAAGCGCCCCTCTTTTCCAAGGCAGGCCTCATGAGCAAAGATTTCTCCACCCTTCCCTATCGTCCCTGTGTCGGCGTCATGCTTTTGAACGACAAGGGGCAGGTCTTTGTCGGTGAACGCATCGACACCCCCGGCGCATGGCAAATGCCACAGGGCGGGATTGATCCGGGCGAGGAACCGCAAGAGGCCGCTTTGCGCGAGCTTTGGGAAGAAATCGGTGTAACCTCCGATCAGATCGAAGTGCTTGCGCAGACCGCCGACTGGCACACCTATGACTTGCCCGATCATCTTTTGGGAAAGGTCTGGAAAGGGAAATATCGCGGACAAAAACAGCTCTGGTTTGTCCTGCGCCTGACCGGCCCCGAAAGCGCCATCAATATCGAGACCGACCATCCGGAGTTCGGCCAGTGGAAATGGTCGAGTTCGGCGGAATTGGTCTCTGATATTGTGCCGTTCAAACGCGATATTTACGAGGCTTTGGTGGCCGAATTCTCAGACCACCTCGCCTGATACTTTATTCGATGCGCAAAACGCTTCAGCGCAACTGTTTCAGCAATGTCTGTGAGGGGTAGCCGTCCGGCGTAATCCCGATGGACTTCTGAAACGCGCGGATCGCATTGGTCGTGTTCGGCCCGATGATGCCGTCCACCTTGTCATCCAGAAAGCCTTTGCGCTTCAAAATCCGCTGCATCTGCTTTTTCTCTTTGAAAGAGAGAGGCTGATAACCGCGCGGCCAAGAGGCCTGAATGGCCGGCCCGCCTTTGAGCCGGTCCGACAGATGCCCGACCCCGATCACATAGGCATCCGCCTTGTTGTAGCGCTCAAGCACAGCGAAGTTGTCAAAGATCATGAACGCCGCGCCGGACGCTCCCGCAGGCAAAAGGATCGAAGCCCGTCCGTAGTTCGGCACGGCTCTCCCATCGACCCCAACCACGCCCAAAGCGGCCCAATCCGACGGGCTACGCATGTTATCACGGCGTGCCGAACTATAGTCGAACCCGCTGGGAAGACGCACTTCAACGCCCCAAGGTTGCCCCTTGTTCCAGCCATGCCGCGCCAGATAGGCGGCAGTGGACGCCAGCGCATCGGTCGGGTCATTCGACCAGATGTCACGCTTCCCATCACCGTCACCATCTACCGCAAAGGCCTCGAAAGAGGTCGGGATGAACTGCGTGTGACCCATAGCGCCGGCCCAGCTTCCCTTCATATTGCGCGGATGGGTGTCGCCCTTCTGCAAAATCTTGAGCGCGGCGATAAGCTGCTGTTCAAAGAACGCGCCGCGCCGCCCGTCATAGGCCAGCGTCGCCATCGCTTCGATCACATTCACATCGCCGCGATGTTCGCCGTAGGCGCTCTCCAACCCCCAGATCGCGGTGACAACATATTTATCGACCCCGAACCGCCGCTCGATCGCATCAAGCGTCTTGGCGTATTTGCGCATGGCTTTCTGACCATTCGACACCCGAGTCGGCGACGCGGCACTGTCGAGGTAGTCCCAGATCTGCTTGGTGAACTCGGATTGACGCCGGTCCTTGGCAATCACATCCGTGTTGTAGCGCACGCCGCGAAACGCCTGGTTGAGCACCGTTTCGGAAATACCTTCACGCCGCGCGCGCTGTTTGAAATTCGTGATCCAAGTCTCGAATCCGGCCTGAGATGCCACGTTTTGCACCAAATGAGCTCCCGGTAACTGAGGCGGTGTCTCCGCCATACGTCCGGCAGTTTGCGCGAACGCGGAAGTGAGGCCAAGCCCCAGAGAGATGCTGATGGCACCGATAACAAGAGAACGCATACTGACTGCTCCGTTTGATTTTGGCTCAGGCTAAACTGAATCGGCACCGGCCTTGAACTGGGCAAATTTCGAGCGGCGATTTTCCGCTACGATCTCACTTTCTCCGGCGCTGCACCTTTTTCTTGAGCTTGGCTTTCTTTGCCTTGGACTTGTTATATTTGCGCGAGACCGGACGCCCCTTTGCACGGCGCGGACCGCGCGGCAACATGGCCCCGTCGATGGACAACAGTTCCAGTTCCAGCCCGCCCGTCTCGGGCACCGCTTCCGCGATTCGGACGGTGACTTTCTGGCCAACAGAAATCACGATGCCGGTCTCCGCACCCATGAGGGTTTGTTCCTCCGGATCGAAATGGAAGAACTCCGCCCCCATCGTCCGCACCGGCACAAGCCCGTCCGCCCCCGTCTCGTCGAGTTTGACGAAAGCGCCAAACTTCTGGATGCCGGAAATATGCCCCGTCATCTCGTTGCCGACGCGCTCGCTCAGATAGGAGGCGAGATAACGGTCATTGGTATCCCGCTCGGCCACCATAGAGCGCCGCTCGGTCTCGGAAATATGTTTTGCGGTGGCTTCGAGCCTGTCGATCTCTTCCGGCGACAAGCCGTCCTTGCCCCAGCCGTGCGCCGAAATCAGTGCGCGGTGCACGATCAGATCGGCGTAACGACGGATCGGAGAGGTGAAATGGGCGTAAGACCGAAGCGCGAGGCCAAAGTGCCCGAAATTCTCGGGGAAATAATACGCCTGCGACATCGAGCGCAGCGTCGAGATGTTGATCAGCTCGTCGTGATCCGTCCCTTCAGCCTGCGCCAGAAGTTTGTTCAGATGCGACGTATGGATCACCTGCCCCTTCGCCAGCGTAAAGCCCGAAGCCTGCGCCACTTCGCGCAGGGCATCCATTTTCTCGTCCGAAGGCTCTTCGTGAACACGATACAAAAGCGGGCGGTTGCGATGGAACAACTCTTCAGCGGCCGCCACATTGGCCAGCACCATGAATTCTTCGATCAGCTTGTGCGCGTCATAGCGTTCCGACAGAGCGACGGAGGACACACGTCCGTCTTCGTCAAGAACGATCTTGCGCTCGGGAAGATCCAAATCCAGCGGCTGACGGGCCTTGCGCGCCCGTTTGAGGGCTTCGTAAGCCTCGAACAGCGGCGTGATGACGGTCTCCATCAGCGGGCCGCATTTGTCATTCACATCACCATCACGCGCCGCCTGAACTTCCGCATAATTGAGCGAGGCTGCGGATTTCATCAAACCGCGAACAAACCGGTGCGAAAGTTTTTTGCCTTCCGCATCAATAACCATCCGGACCGCAATACAAGCACGCGGCACACCCTCATGCAGCGAGCACAGATCACCGGAGAGGCGGTCCGGCAGCATGGGCACCACGCGATCGGGGAAATAGGTCGAATTGCCCCGATTCCACGCCTCGCGATCCAGCGCCGAGCCGGGCGTTACATAATAGGCCACATCAGCAATCGCGACCCAAAGGACAAAGCCGCCTTCATTCTTTGGATCAGTGTCGAACTCGGCCCAAACCGCGTCATCATGGTCTCGCGCATCCGCCGGATCAATGGTCACAAGCGGCATATCGCGAAGGTCTTCGCGACCATTGAGACCGGCGGGTTTGGCCTTGTCGGCCTCTGCGATGACCTCATCGGGGAATTCGTCGGGGATACCGTGTTGGTGAATCGCGATCAGCGACACCGCCTTGGGCGCCGTCGGGTCGCCCAGACGGTTTATGATCCGCGCGTTCGGCAGACCCATACGGTTCTTCGGTCCGGCCTGTTCAGCCTCGACCAACTCGCCATCCTGTGCGCCGTAGTCATTACCCGCGCGCACAAGATAGTCTTTCTCATTGCCCTTATCGATGGGCACAACACGCCCGCCCTCCGCGCCTTTACGGTAAACGCCAAGGATTTTGCGTGGATTAGAGCCTATTTTCCGGATCAGCCGCGCCAGATATTGATGATCCTCGCCCTTCACTTCCTGAAGTTTCGCAAGGATGCGCTCCCCTTCGCCAAGCGCGGGATCGCTGTCTCTGAGCGACAAAAGAACCCGCGGCTCGGGGCCGTCTCCGGTCCACTCCAAAGGACGCGCGAAGAGATCACCGTTCTGGTCCGGTGCGAGCACAGACAGCACAGACACCGGAGGCAGTTTGTCGGGATCGCGATAGGTTCTACGCTGTTTGCGCAGATGGCCCTCGTCCTCAAGCTCTTTGAGCACGCGTTTCAAATCAATGCGCGCAGCGCCTTTGATGCCGAAAGCCTTGGCAATGTCGCGTTTCGCGGTTTGGGTCGGGTTGTCCGAAATCCACTGGAGGATTTCGTCCTTGGTTGGGATCCTGCTCATACATCAAAGCTATCACGAGGTGATCCGCCTCACCACTGGCAAAGCGATCTCCCGTCAGGATTTCACAGGCACAGTTGCGCACACAGGCAGTCTGCCGCCACCTGAAACGTGCTTACAGGTCCAGAACCATATCGTGATGCGGGATGCCCCCGTCCAGATATTCCTCGCCAATCACGCGAAAACCGAAACGTTCGTAAAACCCGATTGCATGGTTTTGTGCGCCGAGCTTGGCCTGCTTCAGATGCGGACGCTGGCGCAACTCTTCAAGACAGGCCTCAATCAACCGCGCACCAAGCCCTGTGCCACGCTGTGATTTCACGACACAAACCCGACCAATCTTGCCGATCTCTCCGACCTCAAAAATGCGCGCCGTGCCAAGCGCCGCGCCATCCGTATCCTTGGCAAGAAGATGCGTTGAAATATCGTCGAGATCATCAATCTCCTCTTCAACGGGCACCTTTTGCTCCTCGACGAAAACGAGCATTCTCAGCTTGTGACAGGCGTCGATATCTGAGGTTTTCGAGATTGTGACAGTCATGCGAAATAGTCTCCAATCAGGCTGGAATAGACATCTTTCAGGGCGGTGATATGGGCGACCTCCACATGTTCATCAACCTTGTGCATGGTCTTTCCGACCAGTCCGAATTCGACAACGGGGCAATGGTTTTTGATGAAACGCGCATCCGATGTGCCGCCTGTGGTGGACAGCTCCGGCGTGACACCCGTGGATTTGGCGACCGCCTCCGCAACCAGATCAACAAAACGACCCGGCGGGGTCAGGAAACTTTCGCCGGAAATCTGGAAGCTCACATCAATCGCGACGCCTGTTTTCTCGGACACCGCTTTCGCCTTGGCACGCATCCAGTCACTTAAAGACGCGCCTGAATGGGCATCGTTGAAGCGGATATTAACCGTCGCCTGCGCTGTGGCGGGCACGACATTGGTGGCCGCGTTGCCCACATCAAAGGTCGTCACCTCAAGATTGGACGGGTCGAAATGTTCAGTGCCCTGATCAAGGCAATGCTCGGACAGATCCGACATCAGCTTCGCCAGAGCCGGCACCGGATTGAGAGTCTGATGCGGATAGGCGACATGGCCTTGCGTCCCGTGCGCCGTGAAATAACCGGTGATAGAGCCGCGCCGGCCGATCTTGATCATCTCGCCCATCGTGTTCGGACAGGTCGGCTCACCGACCAGACACACGCTCATCTTCTCGCCTGCCTCTTCCATATAATCCAGAAGGGCGATGCTCCCGTCCGTAGCGTCCCCCTCTTCATCACCGGTGATGGAGATGATGATAGCAGTCTCATCGGGCTGATTTCGGGTCGTATAATCACACGCCGCCGCAACAAACGCGGCCACGCCGGACTTCATATCGGTCGCCCCGCGTCCCCAGAGCTTGCCATCCTTGATCTCGCCGCCGAACGGATCGACTGTCCACACGGCCTCGTCGCCAACAGGCACAACATCCGTATGGCCGTTGAAACCCAGCGTGCGCGGCGCGGCCTTGTCGCCCCATCGTGCAAACAGATTCGGCGTCCCGTTACGATCAACCCTGACACAGCTAAATCCGGCCTCGCTTAGGGTCTTTTCAAGCAATTCGAGTGCGCCAGCCTCAAGAGGGGTCACACTTGGACAGCGGACCAAAGCGGAGGTCAATTCAACGGGATCTAGGGCCATGATACGTCCTCTGGGATTATTGCCCCATAGACCTACCGAGGCTTGCGCCGGTGAGCAATGCAAAGGTTAATCCAATGTGACCCAACATCTCCACACGCCCCAAAATAGATTGTGTCTGCTCTTTGTGCACCCGAGACGCGAAGTCGTTGCACTTTTGTCACCCCTCTCCCGACCCGCAACGTCAGGCAGGCTGTCTTTTCTTCCGTGATTGAAAACGCCCCCTGTCCTATGCCATATGCACGGGCAGATGAGGGACGACTATGAAACACGTTTTGCGCATTTTAGCGACATTTTTTGTGCTGTTCGGCCCATTCTCCGCGACAGCCCAAGACCATAAAGTCATGACCGTAACCCGCGTGCCGTTTTCGATGGAGGAAGACGGCGAGCAAACCGGATTTGCTATGGATCTGTGGGATGCACTCGCGAAAGATCTCGGCTGGTCCTATACGGTTTCCCGCGTCGACAACTTCCCCGAAATGCTTGAGACCATCGAGAACGGCGAAGCTGACGCCGCCGTGGGCAACATTTCGATCACGTCCAGCCGCGAACTGGTGATGGATTTCACCCAGCCGATCTTTGAAGCGGGCCTTCAGATCATGACCCGCGCCGATGGCGGGGAGATTTCGATCTGGTCGGCGATTATGTCACGGGACATGGTTCTGGCGATTGCCGGTGCATTTGCCCTGCTGTTCGGTGGCGGCATGTTGATGTGGTATTTTGAAAAGCATCATCAGGAATACTTCGCCCTGCCCGCACGAAAGGCCATGTTCCCCGCATTCTGGTGGGCGCTGAACCTCGTGGTAAATGGCGGTTTCGAGGAGCGCCAACCGCGTTCCCCACTGGGACGCGTGTTTGGTGTCTTTCTGGTGATTTCGTCTCTGTTTCTCGTGTCTGTCTTTGTCGCACGCATTACCGCGGTGCTGACGATCGAAGCCATCCAGTCGAATGTCTCCGGCATTGGCGATCTTTACGGTAAAACCGTAGGCACGGTCGAAAACTCCACCGCCGCCGAATTTCTTCTCCGGCGCGATCTGAACTTCGACCCATATTCCAATCCGCAGGAACTGATTGAGGCTTTCGAACAAGGTGACATTGATGCCGTTGTCTTTGACGCACCAATCCTCGCCTATTACGTCAGCCACGAAGGGAAAGGGATTGGACGTGTAGTCGGGCCGATTTTCCTGCCGGAAAACTATGGTATCGCGCTACCGACCAGTTCTCCGCATGCCGACCAGATAAACCACAGCCTGCTCAAGCTGCGCGAAGACGGCACCTATAACCAGATTTACCGCAAATGGTTCGGCCAGAAATAAGGCGGAACGAGACAGGTTTTAGAGACTGATCCGGCGGAAAACCGTCACGTTAGTGGCGGGTCCCGTTGTCGCCTTCGAAAAACGGGGTCATCTGCGCGACGATCACCGAGTTTTCATCCAGCGCGCGCTGCATCAGCTCTTTTTCCTCATCAGAAATCTCGTGCCCTTCGGCGATACGTTCTTCGAGCGTGCCGTATCCGGTCACATCCAGCGGCGCTACATCCGCCTGTTTCAGGATCGCGACAGTCTCGCGCACAGCTTCCGCCTCGTCCACGCCAGAAGCGTAGATCATCAACGCGCCGCCCGTGGCCCCTTTGGGCAAGCCGTCACCGTCCTTGCGGCCAACTTCGACCAGAAGGGTGTAAACTTTTTGACGGGAAGGTTTTGCGGATTTTGACATGCCTTCCCTTTGCGGAGGCTCGGGTGAAAAGTCAAGCAGGCAAATCGTGGTGCAGCTTCGGGAATGAGTCTTGACGTTATGTTATTACATACCTATTTTGCGACGTCTCTCACGAAGGAACACCCAAATGCCCGAACGCTTGCCTGTCACTGTCCTCTCCGGTTTCCTCGGCTCCGGCAAGACCACCTTGCTCAACCGCCTTCTGAACAATCGCGCCGGTCTGCGCGTCGCGGTGATCGTCAATGATATGTCCGAGGTGAATATCGATGCCGATCTGGTCCGTCAGGGTGGAGCGGAGCTGTCGCGCACCGAGGAAACTCTGGTCGAAATGAGCAACGGCTGTATTTGCTGCACCTTGCGGGACGATTTGCTGACAGAAGTCCGACGTCTCGCCGACGCCGGAAAATACGATTATTTGCTCATCGAATCGACCGGCATCGCAGAGCCCATGCCCGTTGCTGCGACCTTTGCCTTCCGTGATGAAAACGGGGAAAGCCTCGACGACATCGCCCGCCTCGACACGATGGTGACGGTGGTTGATACGGTCAACATGCTCAATGACTACAGCAGTCACGACTTCCTCGGAGATCGCGGCGAGGTTGCTGGCGAAGGAGACACACGGCGCATCGTTGACCTTCTGGTTGACCAGATCGAATTTGCAGATATCATCATCCTGAACAAGATCACCGATGCGGGGCCGGATAAACTTCTGGCAGCGCGCAAAATTGTCGCCGCCCTCAACCCCGACGCCAAGGTGATCGAAACCGACTACTCCGAAGTTGCCACCAAGGAAGTGCTCGGCACCGGTCTGTTCGATTTCGACCACGCCCATGAACATCCGCTTTGGGCCAAAGAGCTTTACGGCTTTGCCGACCATACGCCCGAAACCGACGAATATGACGTCACATCCTTCGTCTATCGTGCGCGTCGACCCTTTGATCCGACTACCATCGAAACCGTTCTGAACGGTGATTTGCCCGGTGTGATCCGCGCAAAAGGGCATTTCTGGCTGGCCACCCGTCCGGATTGGGCCGCGGAATTTTCCATGGCGGGCGCACTCAGCACGATCAAGCCCTTGGGCCGGTGGTGGGCGGCGGTGCCTGAGAAATATTGGCCAGATCATCCCGAAGGCCGCTTGCAGATCGCAGAAGTCTGGACCGACGGGTTCGGAGATCGGCGTCAGGAGATTGTCTTTATCGGTTCCGGCATGGACGAAGCACTCATCCGCGCCAAACTCGATTCTGCCTTGATCGGGCCGGAAGATCGGGTCGATTTAGAGCTGGCCCAAATCCTCAATGATCCGTTTCCGAAATGGGGGGCTGCGGCGGCATGAGCAATCTGAACACCAGTTTGCGCAAGCGGCGGCGGGCAAACGACCCTATGCGGGAGTTTGACCGCCTGCCGCGCCCGTTGCGGCTCTGGCTGATGGAGGCGGCTTTACCGTGGTCCCCGCGTTCCGTGCGCAGACTTTGGGCGGGTGCGCTGTCCCTCTATGGCGGCTGCGAGGAACGCGCTCTGGCCCATCTGTCGCGTATTGAGGCGCAGCGCCTTGCAAAGGACGCCTACACGTTCGACGCCGACGGAACTACCTGAGCTTGCGGGTTACCCAGATCAAAAGGATCGCACCGAATGTCCCAACAATGAGCTGCGGCAGCCAACTATTCGCGGCGTAAATGCCCAGCAGGGAGAGGATCAGGTTGAGGACAAACGCCCCGATGATCCCCAAAATGATATTCATAAAAATTCCGGTTTTGGCGTCCATCATACGGCTGGCAATCCAACCGGCTAAGCCCCCGACGATGATCGACGCAATAAGTCCAAGTCCCATGTGACCCTCCTGTTTCACCCTAAACACTCCGCAATGAACTCGGATCACGAATTGATTGCGGACGATCTACGGCATCAAAAATATTTCAGACAAATATATAACGAAACGGGCGCGAAAAGGTTCCCCTTTGCACGCCCGTCTCTTGAGTTTTATTCGCCTTAGTCGCGCAGAAGCTCGTTAATGCCGGTTTTGGAGCGGGTTTTGGCATCCACACGCTTCACAATCACCGCGCAATACAGGTTCACACCGTTTCTCGACGGCATCGTCCCCGCAACAACAACGGAATAGGGCGGCACTTCACCGTAGAAAACTTCACCCGTTTCGCGATCCACGATCTTGGTGGACTGACCAAGGTAAACGCCCATGCCCAGCACGGAGCCTTCGCGGACGATTACGCCCTCGGCCACCTCGGCGCGCGCACCGATGAAGCAGTTGTCTTCAATGATCACAGGACCGGCCTGAAGCGGCTCAAGCACGCCACCGATGCCAGCACCACCCGAAAGGTGGACGTTCTTGCCGATTTGCGCACAGGACCCGACAGTTGCCCATGTGTCGACCATCGTGCCGCTGTCCACATATGCACCGAGGTTCACGAAGGACGGCATCAGCACCACGCCCGGCGCGATATAAGCAGACTTGCGCACAACGGCATTCGGCACGGCGCGGAAACCGGCTTCGGTAAACTCGGCTGTGCCCCAGCCTTTGAACTTGCTGTCGACCTTGTCCCACCAGCCGGAGCCTTGCGGACCGCCGTCATGCAATTCCATATCCTTGATGCGGAAGCCCAGAAGCACAGCTTTCTTGGCCCATTGGTTGACGCTCCAGTTGCCGTCTTCCTGCTTTTCAGCCACGCGAATTTCGCCATGATCGAGCGCATTCAATGTCGCTTCAATGGCTTCACGGGTCTCACCGCCGGTCGCGGGCGTGATGGTATCGCGCGCGTCCCACGCGGCTTCGATGGCGGCTTCGAGCTGTGCATTCGACATGTTGGTCTCCGAGGTCATCGTGGAATATTTGTTCCTGAAGGCTATAGTCGCTCAGGCCCCCCCACGCAACGCGTGAGAGTGCACAGGTAACGAGACAAAACGACATATGAGGCAGCACACATGACTGACACCAAACCAATGGATCGCCGCCACCCCCTGCGTAACAGCCGGGTGGATCAGGAAACCGCACGCCATATCCCCGACACACCGCAAACCCGCTCACCATCCTATAAGCTCGCCTTTACGGATGATGAGTTCATGTTTCGGGACGAATTGCGCCCCGTCCGGTTGCAGTTGGAACTTTTGAAACCTGAAATTCTGATGGAAGAGTTCGGGGTGGAAAGCACCATCGTTCTTTTCGGTGGCGCACGGATTCCGGCCCCTGACAAGAAAGAGACGGCCAAGACCGAGACGCTGGCAGAGCTGTCGAAATATTATGACGAGGCACGGGATTTCTCGCGAATCATGACCGAGCGCGCCAAAGGCAACGGGCATCGGGAGAACGTCATCGTGACCGGCGGTGGCCCCGGTGTGATGGAAGCCGGAAACCGTGGCGCAAAAGATGCGGGCGGGCTGTCCATCGGCCTCAACATTGTGCTGCCGCACGAGCAGGCCCCGAACGAATATGTCACGCCGGAATTGTGTTTCAACTTCCACTATTTCGCGATCCGCAAGATGCACTTCCTGATGCGTGCCAAGGCGATTGTAGTCTTTCCGGGCGGGTTCGGGACACTGGACGAGATGTTCGAGAGCCTCACCCTCATTCAAACGGGCCGCATGAACCGTGTGCCGTTTTTGCTGTTCGGGCGTTCCTTCTGGGAAAACATCATCAACTGGGAAGCTTTGGCCGACGCGGGTACCATTTCCCCCAAAGATCTGGAGCTGTTCAAATTCGTGGAAACCGCAGAGGAGGCCGTTCGCGCGATTGATGGGTGGCCTGAGGAAGGACCGCGCGATGAAATCGTCGGGCGCGAAAGCTAACCCTGTGTCGCGGCAATCGTGCCACTGACGGCGTTAAGTGCCATCATCTCTGATTCGCACCCATTCCATGCCCGTAGGTTACCACGGGCATGGTTAAATCAACGCTACCAGTTCAAAGACCGGCTTCAGCTGCGATCTGTTTGCGGGATTTGCGCGCGCGTTCGGTCGCGGATTTGAGCTGACCACAGGCCGCCATAATGTCTTCGCCACGCGGCTTGCGAATAGGCGAGGCATAGCCCGCCTCCATCAAAATCGCGGCAAAAGAGCGGATGCGGTTGTTCGAGCTACGCTTGTAGGCGGAGCCGGGCCATTCGTTGAAGGGGATCAGGTTGATCTTGGCCGGAATCTTGTAGTCTTTCAGGTGCTGAACAAGGCGACGTGCATCATCATCCGTGTCATTCACCCCGTCGATCATCACATATTCAAAGGTGATACGTTCGGAATTAGAGGCCTTGGGATACTCAGCCAGCGCCGTCAAAAGCGCGTCGATGTTCCAGCGCTTGTTGATCGGCACCAAAACATCGCGGGTCTCGTCCGTGGTCGCGTGGAAAGACACAGCCAGAAGACAGCCGATTTCTTTCGCCGTCCGGTGGATTTCCGGCACGACACCAGAGGTCGAAAGGGTGATACGGCGACGGCCCAGCTGAATGCCTTCAGGATCCATGACGATCTTCATCGCATCGCGCACATTTTCGAAGTTATACAAGGGCTCGCCCATGCCCATCAGGACAATATTGGACAAGAGACGCGCTTCAACGGTTCGGGTGCCGCGCTCGGGCCATTCGTCCAGATCGTCCCGCGCCATCATCACCTGACCGACAATCTCGCCCGCAGTCAGGTTCCGCACCAGCTTTTGCGTGCCCGTGTGACAGAAAGAACAAGTCAGCGTGCAGCCCACCTGCGACGACACGCACAAGGTGCCGCGCCCGTCTTCGGGGATATACACCACCTCGACCTCATGACCGCCCGCAATCCGCACCAGATATTTGCGCGTGCCATCTTCGGACACGAGTTTGGACACCACTTCGGGAATGCGGATTTCGAATTTCTCCGCCAGTTCTTCGCGATAGGCTTTCGAAAGGTTGGTCATCTCGGCAAAATCGCGCACGCCCCAGAGATACACCCATTGCCAGATCTGCCCCGCACGCATCTTTGCCTGCTTTTCGGGTGCGCCGTGCTCGATCAACACCTGACGCAACGCATCACGGGTCAGCCCGACAATGTTGATCTTGTCGGACGGCTCTTCCTTGCGCGGAAAGGTCATTACATCCTGCGTAATCGGTGCGCTGGGTTCCATGGCGGCTCTCTTCAAACCGGTGATAAATGCCTGACGGGATCAACTTGAAACACAAGTCGATGACGGAAGGCTTACCACATCAAATAGGTTACACGGCGTCTCCCGAAAGCCTGCACGCAGACCTTTCGCGAAACGATTTAAGCGGTTCATTTACAGGATTTTCAGCCAGAAAGCCATATGAAAAGGCCCCGCAGATGCAGGGCCCTCATCACTTCTGTTGATAAACCTTTACTTGCCGCAGCGCTTTGCAGCTTCCTCGACCGAGGCGGTAAAGCCCAAAAGCGAGAACGTGTCCTTGGTGATCGTGCCCCGCGAAGACCGGCCCGTGAGCGTCGCCGTTGCTCCGCGCTTCATCGCCGCGATGATCTTGGCATCGTCTTCCGGCGTAACAGCCCAAGCCGTTTCATCGTCGGAATTGGTGAACAGGTTAAACTCCGAACCACCGATTTCCATGGTCACATTCGACCCAGGCGCAAATGGATAGCCGCCAAGGAAGGACACCTGTCCGTTGACCCCATTGCCGGGACCATAGGTGACAAACAGCAAAATCTCGGAGCGCACCACAGATTTCGGACGCCCCGCGCTATCGGTGTTCAGGGTCTCTTTCGGAACCGACACAGCCCAGCATGTCTTGGTCGGCTGGCTCTCTTCATAGACATACCAATCAGTGTTCGATCCCACTTGATTGGTGCTTTCCTGCGCGAATGCCGGACCTGTCATCGCCGCAAGGGCCGCCGCAAACAGGGTCTGTTTCACGAAAAAACTCATTGATCTCTCACTGCCTCTCGTTATGTCGGCCTCTGTTGACCACACGCTCCGCTGTCTATAGCTGCGGTTTTCGAATGGGGTCAGGCCAAATCCTATCGTCTGTCGGCACAGTAACGCACTTCCGCCGACTTGGGAAAGGGCCTTGGCAGAAATTCGCTGAAACGTGAAAGGATCGAGAAATGACCGTGACACAAGAGATGGTCGAGGTTTGGCGCGGGCCGGTTCTGGAGAGCCGCCATGCTGGTATCGCCGTGATCTGCAACGCCGAAGGCGAAGTGATCGAAAGCTGGGGCGATCCCGACACGGTGATCCTGCCGCGCTCGTCGGTGAAGATGATTCAGGCGCTGCCCCTGATCACCTCCGGCGCGGCCGATGCCAAGGGCCTGACAGAAGAACAGATCGCTCTGTCCTGCGCCTCGCATCAGGGCGCACCGATCCACACCCAGCGGGTTGGCGCGTGGCTCAGCGATCTGGGTCTGAGCGAGAACGACCTGATTTGCGGCCCACAGACGCCGTGGGACATTCCCACACGCAATGCACAGATCAAGGCCGAAAGCGGGAAATGCCGCATCCACAACAATTGCTCCGGCAAACATTGCGGCTTTCTGACCTTGACCCAACATCTGGGTACTGGACCGGACTACGTTGATCCCGACCATCCTGTGCAAAAGGCCGCGCTTGATGCCTTTGAAACCGTGACGGGAGAGACCTCCCCCAGCTTCGGCATCGACGGCTGTTCCGCCCCCAATTTTGCTACAACCCTGCGCGGATTGGGCCGTGCTATGGGCTATTTTGCCGGAGCCCGCGAAGAGGGCGACAGGATGGAGCGTGCCGCGTTCCGTTTGGCGAAAGCCATGCGCAGCTATCCCGATTTGGTCGCCGGAGAGGGTCGCGCCTGCACCGAGTTGATGCGTGCAGCCAAGGGCAAAGTTACAATCAAAACCGGCGCAGAAGGCGTGTTCACCGCGATCCTGCCAGAACAAGGTCTGGGCGTGGCGCTCAAAATTACCGACGGGGCGACACGCGCATCGGAATGTGCCATCGCCGCCCTTCTGGTGAAGCTTGGTGCGCTCGATGCAAATGATCCGCTGGTGAAAAAGCGCCTCAACCCCGACGTGCCGAATTTCGCAGGAATCAACACAGGCGAAATCAAACCGGCAGCGGGCTTTCCGGCCTGAAATCTCGCGCGCTACGCTCTCGTTTCCTTGGCTGTATAAAGACTCAAAACCACTCGGAAACGAGCTTGAGCGCAAGAGCCGTCGAAGCGATCACCAGCACGGGCTTGATCAGTCGCGCACCGATCCTTGTGGCGAGTGTCGAGCCCACATAGGCCCCCGCGATCTGGGCCATGCCCATAGCGAGACCCAGCATCCACAAGGGTTTGGCGACCAGAACAAACCCGACCAGCCCGCCCACATTTGAAGCAAAGTTCAGCAGCTTTGTGTGGGCGGTGGCTTTCAGGATGCCATAGCCCGCAAGACTCACAAAACCGAGCATGAAAAATGCCCCCGTGCCCGGCCCCAAAAGACCGTCATAAAACCCGATACAAGGCACAAAACTCGCGGCAAACAGGGTTGGCGTGATGCGTTGGGTACGGTCCACATCGTTCAGCCCCGGCTTGAAGGCAAAGAAAAGCGCAATCGCAATCAAAAGCACGGGCAGGCCAAGCCGGATCACATCCGTGGGCAAAGAACTGGCCAGAAGGGCCCCGAGAATGGCACCCGCGAAGGACAGGACCGCCGGCACGATCTGCGTGCGCAAATCGACATGCCCGGCCCGCGCATAGTTGATCGCCGCCATACCGGCCCCGAACAATCCCTGCACCTTATTGGTCGCAAGCGCCTGCACCGGCGGAATCCCTGCAAGCATCAAGGCAGGCACCGTAATCAACCCGCCTCCGCCTGCGATACTGTCCACAAATCCTGCGGCAAACCCCGCCGCTATGAGGATCAGCAGCAGGTCAAGCGAGACCTCAAACATCGGCGAAATCGGCTTTTGCGTAGCCCTGAACATAGAGCAGCGCGGTGAGATCTCCGTGGTTGATACGGATATCGCATTCGGCGGCAACGGACGGTTTGGCATGCAAGGCAACGCCCGCACCGGCCAGTTTCAACATGCCCAGATCATTCGCCCCGTCTCCCACGGCGATCACATCGCCATGCGTCAAACCGAGGCGTTCGGTGATCTCATTGAGCGCTGAAACCTTGGCCTCGCGCCCGAGAATCGGTAGGCCCGGCTTGCCGACCAGCTCGCCGTTCTCGACCAGCAAGGTATTGGCGCGGTTCTCATGGAACCCGAGCGTTTCGGCCACATAGCCTGTAAAGGCCGTAAACCCGCCCGAAACCAGCGCCGCATAAGCCCCGTCGCGCTTCATTGTCGCCAAAAGGGCCTTGCCCCCCGGCATGAAGGTGATCCGCTCGTCGATAACCTTTTGGATGACACTCTCCGGCAAGCCTTTCAAAAGCCCGACCCGCTCGGTCAAAGCTCCCTCAAAGTCCAGTTCGCCATTCATCGCCTTGGCGGTGATCTCCTTGACCCGCTCGCCAACGCCGGCAACATCCGCCAGTTCGTCGATGCATTCCTGCTGGATCATGGTCGAATCCATATCGGCCAGAAGCATCTTTTTCCGGCGCTCCTCTGCGGGTTGGGCAACAAGGTCGATACCTTGTGTCTGGAGACCTTCCCAGACATCCCAAAGGTTGGATGGCACCTGCTCGACCATGAATTCAGCGGCCTCGCCCAAAGCAAGCCACTTCAGATCACCACCTCCCCAAGCCGAGCGCAGAGCCTCCGCCGTCGAAAGATTGAGCGCGGGGGCGGCAGGGTTGGTCAAAAGCGTGACGGCATACATGGGAGGCTCCGAAATATCTTTGCGCCCGCCTGATACCGCGCACGGCACAGGCTTTCCAGCCTTTTCGATACGGGCAAGGGTCGACAGTCAAAGCGGCCCCGAAGGGCCGCTTGTGGTGATGTGGAGGTCATGAGACGTCGCTCAGGAGGTCCGCTTGCTCTGCGCGGCTGACAGAAACTCTTTCGCTCGCATCGCATCAGGACGGGTTAACAGACTGCCCCCGACAAAAAGCGCTACAGAAACGGGCAAGGCCAGCACTCCGGCATTGAGGCCCCAGAGTTTGTTTCCGGTCAGATACATGGTGATGACAAAGGCAACCCCGCCCAAAATCGACAACAAAGCCCCCGCCGATGTGCCGCGCGTCCAGAAAAATGCGCCGATAATCGCAGGCACTGTCACGATCAGCCCGACAGAGGCGGCCACCGACAGGATCGCGATCATTGAAATCTGGAAGGAAGCAAAAGCCAACGCCAGAACCGAGATCACGGGGATGACGAATTTGCCGACCTTGAGTTGCGCCGCATCCTTCGACGGGGACATGTTGCCCCAGACATCACGGGCAAAGACCGATGACAGCGTCAACAGAATCGAGTCGATGGTCGAAACCGCAGCCGCAAGAATACCGATCATCACGATCACCCCCAGAAGTGGCGGCACATAATCCGACGCCAGAAGCGTCGCTGTGGCCAAGTCCGGTTTCTCAAGGTCCGGAAAGGCAACATAGGCCGAGAAGCCCCAGAGCACGGAGACAACGGTGTAAACCAGTCCGAAACAGAGAAAGATCAACAGCATATGTCGCAGCGCACGCAGGGACTTCGGCATGAACAGGCGCTGGCTGACCTGCGGATTCGAAATCGAGAAAAAGAACCACGGGATCGTCAGTCCAAGGAAGGTCTTGAAGCTGAACAGACCCGGTCCCGGCACGGTTAACATCTCCGGGTTGCGCGCGGAAACCGCGTCAAACAGAGCGTTGAATCCGCCAAGTTCGGAGATCACGAGGACACAAACGATCACGGCAGCAAGGATCATCACCAGAGCTTGCAAACTGTCAGTCCACATAACGGAGCGGATGCCTGCGATATAGGAAAACAGGATGGCAAGAACTGTTGCGATTACGATGCCCCAACCAAAGGGGATCGCACCGCCGGTCATGCCAGAGAGCAGATAGCCGACACCGGAAAGCTGCACCGAGGAGTATGGAATGAGGAAGACAAGGCTGACCAGCCCCGCCGCCACGGCCACCCATTTGCTGTTGTAGCGATGGCCGAGCATCTCGGAGGGGGTGACGAAATTGAAGCGCTTGCCAACCGCCCAGAAACGCGGGCCGAAAATGGCAACGAGTGACACCCCTGCGAAATACACGATTTCAAACCCGAGAGCACCCACCCCGCCTTTGTAGGTCAAGCCAGCCAGCCCCACCATCATGAAGGCAGAATAGGTTGTCGCGGAGTAGCTCAACGCCGACAGAACGCCGTTCATGGCGCGGTTTCCGAGGAAGTAATCGGACATCGAAGACGATGATCCGGCGCGGGAAACCCATGCGACCGTAAGGCCGAGGATCACATAGAGGGCAACGCCCCAGAGCACGAGAGCGGTATTCATTCGTCGCCCTCCCCGAAACCGGAGGTGGCCACGACATTGAGAAGGATCACGGCGAGGCCTGCTAGGGTCCAGAACAGGAAGGCCCCCGTCCAATGCGCGACGGAGCCGAGCAGGAAATATGGCACAACATAGCATGCAAGGATGACGATGCCCCAGAGGGCTATAGCGATTCGGAATGACATTTTTCGGGTCTTGTCCTGATGTTTGGAAACGGTCCGACCATCTTTGTCTGCGTCCTCTAGCCGCAGACCTGATCGGATCGGGGCAAGTCACAACAGGCAGGCAAGCCGGACTGTTGCCGGGAGATTCCGGCCCCGACAGCCTCTCTCCCTCCCCCGCGCCCCTCTAAGGCGCCGAGTGGAGGGATGTTTACGCAAAAAATCCCGAAAATGATACAAAAACATGACAATTCCGGCCAAAAACATTTGACCCATCAGTCAGATTTCAAGGCCACCCTTAGGGGTGAAGCCCCTCAACAATCACGTCATAGGGTTACAGTTTGGCGCACAGAAGATGCCAGGAAAGCCTCATGGGACAGCCCCGCGCAATCCCGCGCCCTGACGGGTGCGGATGTTGCGCTGCGGCGAAAACAGGTGCGAAAGAACAGTTGCTTTTTCTTTTGCATGGGAATATCTGCGGCGGCGGGACACCTCTCCCCAACGAGAGGCATTATATCTGGAAGGATAGCAGATATGGCTACCAAGCATCCGCAGGCGCGTCCTGCGAACCCGCGTTTTTCGTCCGGCCCTTGCGCCAAAATCCCCACATTTTCTCTGGATCTGCTGGCTGACGCCCCACTGGGCCGTTCGCACCGTGCCAAGGTTGGCAAGGACAAGCTGAAAGCCGCGATCGAGACGACCCGTGAGGTCCTCGGCATTCCCGCCGATTACAAGATCGGCATCGTGCCGGCCTCTGATACCGGCGCTGTCGAAATGGCGCTCTGGTCTCTCTTGGGCGCACGCAAAGCGACCATGTGCGCATGGGAATCCTTTGGTGCAGGCTGGGTTACAGACGTTGTCAAACAGCTCAAAATCGACGCCGAAGTGAAAACCGCTGACTACGGTCAGATCGTCGATTTTGCGGATGTCGATTTCAACACCGACGTTGTCTTTACGTGGAACGGCACAACATCTGGTGTGCGCGTCCCCAACGGCGACAAAATCCCCGCTGACCGGGAAGGGCTGACCATCTGTGATGCGACCTCTGCGGCCTTTGCGATGGACCTGCCTTGGGACAAGCTCGATGTGACCACCTTCTCCTGGCAGAAGGTCATGGGCGGCGAAGCGGCACACGGGATGATCGTGTTGTCCCCGCGCGCGGTCGAGCGTCTGGAAAGCTACACCCCTGCATGGCCGCTGCCGAAAATCTTCCGCATGACCAAAGGCGGCAAGCTGATCGACGGGATCTTCACCGGTGCAACGATCAACACCCCGTCCATGCTGGCGGTTGAGGACTACCTCGTGGCGCTGGACTGGGCGAAAACGGTTGGCGGGCTGGAAGGTCTGATCAAGCGTTCGACCACCAATGCCAAGGTGCTTTGGGATTTCTGCGACCGTCATGACTGGATCGCCAACCTCGCTGAAGACGAGGCGACGCGCTCCAACACCTCCGTGTGTCTCAAGTTCACCGACGACCGCATCACGGACGGTGCTGCCTTTGCGAAGGCCGTGGCCAAGAAGCTCGAAGACTACAACGCTGCTTACGACATCGGTGCCTATCGCGACGCCCCTGCAGGTCTGCGCGTGTGGTGTGGTGCGACGGTGGAAGCCTCCGATCTTGAGGCCCTGACACTCTGGCTCAAATGGGCCTTCGAAGAGTGCATTGCTGAGCAATAACACCTGATTTTTGGCGGTCGGCAAACTGTCGGACTTCTGTCGGACTTTTGTCGGCCCCCACAGGATCAAAGCGCCGGGCGTCTACGCCCGGCTCCCAATCCCAACATATTCCCGAGGAGCGCCCAACATGGCCCCCAAAGTTCTCGTCTCCGACAAACTCTCGGAAACCGCAGTCCAGATCTTTCGCGACCGTGGCATCGAAGTCGACTTCATGCCCGAGCTTGGCAAAGACAAAGAGAAGCTGGCCGAAGTCATCGGCAAATATGACGGTCTGGCAATTCGCTCTGCCACCAAAGTGACGCCGTCGCTTCTGGAAAAAGCCGACAACCTCAAAGTGGTCGGCCGCGCCGGTATCGGCACCGACAACGTCGACAAGGAAGCCGCGTCGAAAAAAGGTGTGATAGTAATGAACACGCCGTTCGGCAACATGATCACCACCGCAGAACACGCGATTGCGATGATGTTCTCCGTGGCACGCCAGATTCCCGAAGCCTCCGCCTCCACCCACGCGGGCAAATGGGAAAAGTCCAAATTCATGGGCACCGAGCTGACCGCGAAAACCCTCGGCGTCATCGGCGCGGGCAACATCGGTGGTATCGTTTGTAACCGCGCGATTGGCCTGAAAATGAAAGTGATCGCTTACGATCCCTTCCTCTCCGAAGAACGCGCCAATGAAATGGGTGTGGAAAAAGTCGAACTCGACGAGCTTCTCAAACGCGCCGACTTCATCACGCTGCACGTTCCGCTGACCGATTCGACCCGCAACATCCTCTCGAAAGAGAACCTTGAGAAAACCAAAAAAGGCGTGCGGATCATCAACTGTGCCCGTGGCGGTCTTGTGGACGAGGTCGCTCTGGCCGAATTGCTGAAATCCGGCCATGTCGCTGGCGCAGCTTTCGACGTGTTTGCTGAAGAACCCGCGAAAGAGAACGTGCTCTTCGGTCTGCCCAATGTGGTCTGCACCCCGCACCTCGGTGCGTCCACCACGGAAGCTCAGGAAAACGTGGCGCTGCAAGTGGCCGAGCAAATGTCCAACTACCTGCTGGACGGTGCCGTTGAAAACGCACTGAACATGCCCTCCATGACCGCCGAAGAAGCGAAAGTTATGGGGCCGTGGGTGAAACTGGCCGAATATCTCGGTTCCTTCATCGGTCAGGTTACCGAAGAAGCCATCGAGTCGATCAACATCACCTATGACGGTGTTGCCTCCGAGATGAACCTCAAGGCGCTCGAAGCGGCTGTGGTTGCAGGTATCATGCAAGCGGTGAACCCCGACGTGAACATGGTTTCCGCACCGCTGATCGCCAAAGAGCGCGGGATCCAGCTTTCCAAAACCACACAGGATGCCTCCGGTTCCTTTGAAGGCTACATCAAGCTCGACATCCAGACCGTCGAGAAATACCGCACCATCGCCGGCACGGTGTTCTCCGATGGCAAGCCGCGCTTCATCCAGATCAAAGGCATCACCATCGACGCCGAAGTGGGCGAGCATATGCTCTACACCACCAACAAGGACGTTCCGGGCATCATCGGGAAACTCGGCACGCTTCTGGCCGAGCATAATGAAAACATCGCCAACTTCACCCTTGGCCGCGCCGAAGAAGGTGGCGATGCGATCGCAATGACCTTCCTCGACACGCCGGTGAAAGAGGAAACGGTGAAGGCGCTCAAAGACTCCGGTCTGTTCCAGCGCGTGATCCCGCTGCACTTCAAAGTCTGATTTCAGGCGGACGTCTGATTGCACAGGCGTTTTTTACAAAACGATCAGGGGGGCCGCTGGACAAACCAGCGGCCCTTCGTTTTACGTCATGTGACCAAACACAAACGCAGATGCGGCCCAGCGCCGCAACGGGAGAACACGCCATGAGAACGAAAGCCGCCGTCGCTCTTGAAGCCGGAAAGCCGCTTGAAATTATGGAAGTGGAGCTTGAAGGCCCGAAGAAGGGCGAAGTTCTGATCGAAGTGAAGGCCACCGGCCTGTGCCACACGGATGAATTCACCCGCTCGGGGGCCGATCCAGAAGGGATTTTCCCCTGTATCCTCGGTCATGAGGGCGCGGGTGTTGTGCTGGAAGTGGGCGAAGGCGTCACCACGCTGAAACCCGGCGATCATGTGATCCCGCTCTATACACCGGAATGCCGCGAATGTCCCTCCTGCCTGTCGGGCAAGACCAACCTGTGCACCGCCATTCGCAACACGCAGGGTCAGGGCCTGATGCCCGATGGCACCACGCGGTTCAAGATGCTCGATGGCACGCCGATCTATCACTACATGGGGTGCTCCACCTTTGCGAACCACACGGTGATGCCGGAGATCGCGCTGGCGAAGGTGCGTGAGGATGCTCCCTTTGACAAGATTTGCTACATCGGTTGCGGCGTGACCACGGGGATTGGTGCGGTGATCAACACCGCAGGCGTCGAAATTGGCGCAACAGCGGCGGTGTTCGGTCTTGGCGGCATTGGTCTCAATGTCATTCAGGGTCTGCGCATGGCTGGTGCCGATATGATCATCGGTGTTGATCTGAATGACGACAAGGCGGAGATGGCCCGCAAATTCGGCATGACCCATTTCGTGAACCCCTCGAAGATTGGCGGCACGGTGGTCGAAGAGATCGTCAACCTCACCAAGAAGGGTGCGGACCAGATCGGCGGCGTGGATTATTCCTTTGATGCAACCGGCAACGTCAATGTGATGCGGGACGCACTGGAATGTTCGCACCGTGGTTGGGGTGTGTCGGTCATCATCGGCGTGGCCCCTGCGGGTGCGGAGATTTCGACCCGTCCGTTCCAGCTTGTCACCGGTCGCGTCTGGAAAGGCACGGCGTTTGGCGGGGCGAAGGGGCGCACGGATGTGCCGAAATTCGTCGACTGGTATATGGACGGCAAGATCGAGATCGACCCGATGATCACGCACAAGCTGAAGCTGGAAGAGATCAACCACGGCTTTGACTTGATGCATGAAGGCAAATCGATCCGTGCGGTAATCGAATATTAAGAGGTGATCCGATGCAGGTAAAATCCACGAATCGCAGCCACGGCGGCACGCAAGGGGTCTATACCCATGCGTCGACATCGACCGGAACGGAGATGGAGTTTTCCGTTTTCGTGCCCGACCATGCCGAGGGCGAGAAACTTCCGGTGGTGTTTTACCTGTCCGGCCTGACCTGCACGCAGGCCAATGTCACTGAAAAAGGCGAGTTCCGCGCGGCCTGTGCGGAGCTTGGCCTCATCTTCGTAGCACCGGACACGTCTCCGCGCGGCGAAGGTGTGCCGGATGATCCCGACGGGGCCTATGATTTCGGTCTCGGCGCAGGGTTCTATGTGAACGCCACCGAAGCCCCCTTTACGCAACATTACCGGATGCGCGACTATATCGAGAAAGAACTGCCCGCGCTGATCGGTGCACAGTTTCCTGCCGATATGGAGCGCATCTCGATCATGGGGCACTCGATGGGCGGGCATGGCGCGCTGACCATCGCGCTCAGAAATCCGGACCGCTACAAGGCCGTCTCGGCCTTCGCCCCCATTGTCAGCCCGCTGAACTGCCCGTGGGGCGAGAAGGCGCTGACAGGCTATATCGGCGCGGACAAATCCACATGGCGCCAATACGATGCCTGCGCACTGATCGAAGGCGGGGCGCGTGTGCCGGATATTCTCGTCGATCAGGGGAGCGCCGACAATTTCCTCGAAGGGCAACTCAAACCGGAGTTTTTGACACAGGTTTGTGAAAAAAGCGGACAGCCCCTAACACTTCGGATGCAAGAGGGCTATGACCATAGCTATTATTTCATCTCCACCTTCATGCGCGACCACCTCGAATGGCATGCGATCCGCATGAAATCGTAACAGGAGGCTCTCTTGCGTATTTACGCGATTGGCGACATTCACGGTCAACTCGACATGCTCAAAGCTGCGCATGCACGAATTGACGCGGACAAGGAACGTGTCGGAGACCACGACGCACGGGTTCTGCACTTAGGCGACTATGTCGACCGCGGGCCCGATAGCGCAGGGGTCATCCAGTATCTGATGGATGGCATCGACGAGGGCAAACCGTGGCGGGTGATCCGTGGCAATCACGACCGCATGTTCACCCGTTTCGTGCGCCACGGCATCGCCCATGACGATCACATCAAATCCGGCAAAAGCTGGCTGCATCCGGCCTTGGGCGGGACAAACACACTGGCTTCCTACGGGGTCGAGGCCGAAGACGGTGCCTTCGAGATCGCCCATATGCGCGCCGCCAAAGCCGTGCCCGAAGCACATCTCGACTTCATCGAAAACGCGCCTTTGACCTATGCTTGGGGCGATTATCTTTTCGTCCACGCAGGCATCCAGCCGCGCCTGCCTGTAGAGCGGCAGACCGAAGATGATCTCATCTGGATCCGCGAAGGCTGGCTCGATTATCACGGCCCGCTGCCCTTCACCGTGGTGCATGGCCACACCGCGCTGGACGAGGCCACCCATTTCGGCAACCGGATCGACATTGACACGGGCGCAGGCTACGGGCGTCCGCTGACGGTTCTGGTGATTGAAAACAGCCACGAGCAAATCGTGACCGAAACAGGCCGTGCGCATCTGACCCACGCCAATCCGGGTTGAAACGAAGGCCCATTGCCTCCTTTCGCCCGCGCCGAGGCAGGTTTTCGGCCCGCCTCGCACTTTGACGGGCAATTTCCAGCCACGCTTTAAGACTCTTTTCACCCTGTTCTGATCCTCTAGGCGCACGCCCGAGAGGATCGGGCGGGGTGAAAGCCTTTCGCACCGCATTTGACACAAGCTGATTGCGAAAAGCTCGCCACATCGAAACATGTGCGGCGTTGCCCGAACATCTGGGAACCAGAATGTGCGGGACGCGCTTGAGAAGAGGGCCAGATGTCGCTGTCGGATAGATTGTCTCAGGAACGCCGCGCCCGCCTCGCTGCGGAACGGTTGCTGGAACTCAAACAGGCGGAACTGTTTGAGGCCAATCGCAAGCTCTCCCGCCACGCACGCTCCCTATCGGACCAGATCATCGTCAAACGCGAAGAGACCGAGGTCTTGCGCGACGAGAACCTGCGCACAAAACAGGACCTCGAAAAGGCCACAGTCGCCGTCCATATCGCCGAACGCCGCCTCTGGGATTCGATTGAAACCATCGAGGACGGGTTTGCAGTCTTTGATCCGTCAGATGTCATGATCGCCGCGAACTCCGCCTATCTGCGGGTTTTCGACGGGCTTGAAGATATCAAACCCGGCATCGCCTATCCCGACATCGTCCGCCTCGCCGTGGAAGAGGGGCTGATCGACATCGGCGAGACCACAAGAGACGCCTTTATCGACGCCGCCCTCGCCCGCTGGCACGCGCCCACACGCGATCCGCAAACCATCCGGCTCTGGAACAACCAGTTCGTGAAACTGGTCGACCGGCGCTCTTCGGACGGGGATATGGTGTCTTTGGGCCTCAACATCACCTCGACGATCCGCTACGAGCGGCGGCTGAAAAAAGCACGCTCCAAAGCCGAGGCCGCAAACCGCGCCAAGTCCGCCTTCCTTGCCAATATGAGCCACGAAATCCGCACGCCGATGAACGGCATGGTGGGCATGGCCGACCTTCTGGCGGACACCGATCTCGACGAGGAACAGACGCTCTATGTCGAGACGATCAAATCCTCCGGCGAGGCGCTTTTGAACCTCATCAACGATATTCTGGACTATTCGAAAATCGAGGCCTCGAAACTGTCCCTGCATCCCGAACCCTTTGATCTGGAACGCTGTATTCAGGACGTCATGATGCTTTTACAGCCCACAGCCGCGCAAAAGGGAGTCGATCTGATCATCGACTACGACATGTTCATGCCGACCGTTTTCATGGGCGATCAGGGACGCATGCGGCAGGTCCTGACCAACCTGATCGGCAATGCGGTGAAATTCACCCCCGCAGGTCATGTGATTGTGCGGGTCGTCGGCCTGCCCGAGGAAAACAGCACACGCCAGCGCATCCATGTTTCGGTCGAGGACAGCGGCATCGGCATTGCGCCCGATATGATCGAGCATGTTTTTGGCGAGTTCAATCAGGTCGAAGGCGCCCATAATCGCAAGTTTGAAGGCACCGGACTGGGCCTCGCCATCACCCGCCAGCTTGTGCAGCTGATGGGCGGCGAGATCTGGGTGGATAGCGAGGAGGGCATCGGCTCCTGTTTCGGCTTCCGCTTGACGATGGATGTGGTGGAGGAGGAGGCAACCCCTGCCCTGCCCACATGGATGCACAAAGCCGCGCTTGTCGATCATATCCATGCCCATGCGCTGATCCTTGAGAAACACCTCACCGCCTTGGGCTTTGACGTGTCGCCCTTTTCCTCTGCTGACGATGTTCTGGCCTCCGCGCTTGATTTCCACGTCTATCTCATCGATGCCAAACTGCCCGACGCCGATCTGAAAGAGACCATCTCCACGCTCCGCGCCCGCGGGGTTTCGGCCCCTGTGGTGCTGATGACTGCGGGGCCGACAAAGGCGGAACGGCTCGACATGGACGGCGTCACGATCCTGCAAAAACCACTGCTCAGGGCCGATCTCTGGCAAGCCCTCTCCAAGCTTCTGCCCGTGTCCCCGCCCGCGCAAGAGGACAGGGGCGGACGTGTGATGCGTATTCTGGCGGCGGAGGACAACAAGACGAACCAGCTTGTGTTCAGCAAGATGATCAAGGCGCTCGACATCGATTTGCGCTTTGCCAATAACGGGCGCGAGGCGGTGGACCTGTATCAAACCTTCCGGCCCGACATGATCTTTATGGATATTTCCATGCCCGAAGTGGATGGCAAGGAGGCCACACGGCAAATCCGCGCGATTGAACAGGAAAGCGGCGCCCATGTGCCCATTGTGGCGCTAACCGCTCATGCGATGGCAGGCGACGATACGGAGATTCTTGCGGCGGGACTGGATCACTACATGACAAAACCCCTGCGCAAAGCCGCGATTCTTGACCGGATTCTCGCCGAACGCCCCGATGGATGCCGTCCGGTCCTACCGGAGCAGCCCGTGGAGGTGATGGCCGGAGAATAGTTTGGCAACAGGCGCGGGTCAGGCGGCGCGAATAGCCTCGATCATCGCGGGGCCGAAGTGTTCGGCGGGCTTTTCACCGACGAGTCGGGCAAAGCTGGCCATATCTGCGGGGCGCATTTTCACGATCTTGGTGATCTGCGCGGGGGTGAGGCTCATGGGTTTGAGCGTCCCGCAATCGCCGCGCGTGAGATCATTGTGAATCCCCTGCAAACGGTCGAAAAGATCGCCCCCGCCGGAGCCCGCAAGTTTGCGGCGGGCGGGGTGCATCTGTGGCGCGGGGGCACCGAGAATGACAGAGAGGAACAGCGCGCCGTAACGCTCCAGCTTTTTCGCACCGACACCACCGATACGAGCCATATCGTCCAGCGTCTGCGGCCGTTTTTCGGCCATTTCGATCAACGTCCGGTCGGCAAAGACCACATAGGCGGGCACACGCGCCTCCTCGGCCAGTGCGCGGCGTTTGGCCTTGAGCGCGGACAAAAGCGGCGCGTCTTCTTCGGAAACCAGCGCCTTGGCAACCGGCCCCTTGCGCGATTTCGCAAGCGTATCCTTGCGCAAGGTCACTTCCGCCTCGCCTTTGAGAATCGGCATGGCCGGTTCCGTCATATACAGCGCACCGTGGCGTTCCGGATCGGGACGCAGAAGGTCCGCGCCCATCATCTGCCGGAAAATCGCGTTCCACTGGCGCTTGTCATATTCCTTGCCGATGCCGAACACCGAAAGCTGGTCGTGGTTCCACTGGCGCACCTTGTCGGTCATTTTGCCCATCAGCACGTCAATGAGATGCCCCGCGCCAAACCCCTGATCGCAGCGCAGAACGGCAGAGAGCGCCTTGCGCACCGCCGTGGTGCCGTCGAACAGCTCCGGCGGGGTGTCGCAAAGGTCACAATGGCCGCAGGGCGAGGTCTCTTCGCCAAAGAATTTCAAAAGCGTCTGACGCCTGCACACCTGCGCATCCGCAATGCCGAGCAGCGCGTTCAGCCGCGCATGATCTGCGGCGCGGCGCTCCGGCGGGGCGAGGCTTTCGTCGATCTGTGTGCGGCGGAAACGGATGTCGTCGGGGCCAAAAAGCGTCAGCGTCTCCGCGGGCGCACCGTCACGTCCCGCACGCCCGATTTCCTGATAGTAGCTCTCGACGCTCTTGGGCAGATCAGCATGCGCCACCCAGCGGATGTCCGGCTTGTCGATCCCCATGCCAAAGGCGACCGTGGCCACGACGATCAACTCGTCCTCCTGCTGGAAACGCCGCTCGACCTCGCGGCGGCGGTCGGGCTCCATCCCGCCGTGATAGGCAAGCGCCAGATGACCGGCGTCCGAGAGAGCCTTGGCGAGGCTCTCGGTCTTGGCCCGTGTGCCGCAATAGACGATGCCGGACTGGCCTTTGCGCGCCGCCGCGAAACCGAGGATCTGACGCCGCGGGCTGTCTTTCACCGCAAAGGCGAGGTGAATGTTCGGACGGTCAAAACCGCGCAGGAAACTCTCGGGCTGCACCCCGTCAAAGAGACGCCGCACGATTTCGGCCTGCGTTTCCTCGTCGGCGGTGGCGGTGAAAGCGGCCAGAGGCACGCCCAGCGCCCGTTTGAGATCACCGATGCGCAGATAGTCGGGCCGGAAATCATGGCCCCATTGTGAAACACAATGGGCCTCGTCCACAGCGATCAGAGAGACATTCGAACGCCGCAACAGCGGCAATGTCCCGCCGGATGCGAGACGTTCTGGCGCCATGTAGAGCAGTTTCAGCTCCCCTGCAGTCAGCGCAGCGAAGACAGCGTCGTTTTCTTCTTCGGTATTGCCGGAGGTCAGCGCACCCGCCGCGACACCGGCGGCCTGAAGCCCCTGCACCTGATCGCGCATGAGGGCGATGAGCGGGGAAATCACCACGGTCAAACCGTCCCGCATCAGCGCAGGAAGCTGAAAACAAAGCGACTTGCCGCCCCCCGTGGGCATGATGGCAAGCACATCACGGCCCGCAGCGACCGCCTCCACGATCTCTTCCTGACCGGGACGAAACCCGTCGAATCCGAAAACGGAGGATAAAAGCCCCTGAGTGTCCATCATGCCTGCTCTTTTTTGTTGAGAGCAGAATCGCACGCAGGGGCGCGAGGCTCAAGGGCGTTTACGCAGGGATGGCTTAGTAGAACATGCCCATATTGTTGTAGATGATCCGCTCGATCGCATAGATCGCGATAAAGGCCACCAGCGGCGCAAGGTCCAGCCCGCTCATCGGCGGCAGGACTTTGCGGATCGGGCGATAGATCGGCTCAAGCAGACGCGAGAGACCTTCCCAGATCTGATAGACCAGAGGCTGACGCACGTTCAGAACCTGAAAATTGATCAGCCAACTCATGATGATCTGAACGATCATGACGAATTTCACGACGCCGAGGATCATCAGCAGGATTTGCATCAAAGACAGCATATTTTTCAGATTCCCAAATTGTCAGTCGTCATTCACCTAAGGTCTCTGCCCTCCACGCACAAGGGTGAGGATGGCCGTGCCGCCACGTTCCCTCTTGACCTTTGCGCCTGCAGCAACATGCTGGCGCGCATGTATCCATTCATCCGCATGTTCTATCAGGCGTGGAAAGTCCGAAACGCCCCCAAACTTGGTCTCTTCGAGCCACATCACTCGCGGCATATCTGTATGCCGTGGGACATTGACCTCTGGCTCGAACTGAATAACGGCAGAACCTTAACAATCTTTGACCTCGGACGTGTGCCGATGTCGATCCGCAACGGCACCGCGAAGGCCGCCAAGGACGGCGGCTATGGCATGGCCGTGGCGGGCGCGTCCGTGCGCTACCGGCGGCGCGTGACGACCTTTCAGACCGTGGACATGGTGACCAGCCCCATCGGGTTTGATGACAAGTTCCTCTATATCGAACAGTCGATGTGGGACCAGAAGGGCGAATGCTGCAATCACATTCTGCTGCGCGGCGCGGTCATCAAGAAGCGCAAAATGGTGCCTCCGAAAGAGCTTCTGGAGCGGCTCGAACCCGGCATTGAAAGCCCGCCCTTGCCGGAATGGGTGCAAAACTGGATCGACGCGGACAATACACGACCTTGGCCACCGGTGCGGTGAACCTTGGTTAATGCCTTTTGCACAAGGCTTTAACCATTGCACAGATGGCACATTCCCTGTTCTATCGCCTCAACCGAGGAAAAAGGGCAAAGGTCATGGGCCAACCAAGTCACCGCAAACGCATTTGGGGCTGGATGATGTATGATTGGGCAACGCAGCCCTTTCATACGCTGATCCTGACCTTCATTTTCGGGCCTTATTTTGCAGAACAAGTGATCGCGCATCTGATGGCGGGCGGTATGGATGCGGCCCACGCCAAAGCCGAGGCCCAGTCGATCTGGGGCTATGGACTGACGGTGGCGGGACTGATGATTGCCGTGAGTGCGCCGATCCTCGGGGCGATTGCCGATGAGAGCAAGCGCCGTATGCCGTGGATATGGCTGTTTTCGGTGCTCTATGTGATCGGATCAGCCGGACTTTGGATGGCCTCGCCCGAGAATTTCCCGACCATGCTCGTGCTCGTTTTCTTCGGTTTGGGCCTGATCGGGGTCGAATTTACCACGATTTTCACCAATGCGCTTCTGCCTGCGCTCGGCACGCGTGAAGAGATCGGCAAGATTTCCGGCAACGGATGGGCATGGGGCTATGTCGGCGGGATTGTCGCGTTGGTCATCATGCTTTTGCTGTTTTCCGAAAATGCCGACGGAGTCACGCTTTTGGGTCATGCGCCGCTGTTCGGGCTTGATCCGGCCATGCGCGAAGGCACCCGTTTTGTCGGGCCGTTTGTGGCGCTGTGGTTTGTGCTGTCGATGATCCCGTTTTTCCTGTGGGTCCGCGAGCCGGCATCGAAGAGCGTGCCGATGGCCCGTTCGGTCAAAAACGGGATGCGCGATTTGACGAAAACCCTGCGCAGCCTGCCGTCGCGTCATTCGCTTTTTGCCTTTCTCGGGTCTTCGATGTTTTACCGCGACGCCCTGAACGGTGTGTTTACCTTCGGCGGCATCTATGCGCTCGGCGCGCTGGAATGGAGCGTGGTGCAGATCGGCGTGTTCGGTATTCTGGCCGCTTTCACCGGTGCGGTTTTCACCTTTGCTGGCGGATTCGCGGATCAGAAATTCGGGCCGAAACCCGTGATTATCTTCTGTATTCTGGTGCTGATCTCGGTCTGTCTGGTCATTTTGACCATCTCCCGCGAGAGCGTCCTGTTCCAGACGGTCGAGACCACAAGTCATCTGCCCGATATTGCCTTCTACATCTGCGGTGCGGTTCTGGGCGCGGTGTCCGGCGTTATCCAGTCCGCGTCACGCACAATGATGGTGCGGCAAGCCGACCCTGCGCGTGTGACCGAAGCGTTCGGACTTTATGCACTGTCCGGCAAAGCGACGTCTTTTCTGGCACCGGGACTGATTGCACTGGCCTCGGATGTGACCAATTCCCAGAGACTCGGCATCACCCCGCTGATCGCCCTTTTCATTGTGGGGCTGGTGCTGTTAGCGTGGGTTCATCCTGAAGGCACAAAGGTTTCTGAAAATGCGTAAATGGTTGAGCGTCGCGTTGGTTCTGGCATTGGCTGGCTGCGTCGGCAGCGAGAAAGAAGACGTTGCCGCCGTGCCGAAAGTGTCGGTGTCTTCCTCGGACCAGAGGCCGGCCAAGCTGTTGTTCGGACCGGTGGCCACGCCGTCGTCCCACACGTCGGAGTCTTTTGGCAGTTATTCCAAAGGCTGTCTGGCGGGTGCTGTGGCGCTGCCGGAGAGCGGGCCGACATGGCAGGCCATGCGTTTGTCGCGCAACCGCAACTGGGGTCAGCCGGTTCTGGTCGATTTTCTCGAAGACCTGTCGCGCAAAGCCGCCGCACAGCCGGGTTGGAAGGGCATTTATATCGGAGACATGAGCCAGCCGCGTGGCGGGCCGATGTCCTCGGGTCATGCGAGCCACCAGATCGGGCTGGATGCCGATATCTGGATGCTGCCTGCAACGCAGCTTGATCTCACACGGGCGGAGCGCGAGAGCCTCTCGTCCATTTCGACACGCCGCGCCGCAGGGGCCTATGTGAACGACAACTGGACGCGGGCGCATCACGAAATCCTCAAAGCCGCCGCTTCCGACCCGCGTGTGGCGCGTATTTTTGTGTTCCCCGGCGCGAAAGTGCAGATGTGCAAGGACGAGACGGGCGACAAAAGCTGGCTCCGGAAAATCCGGCCCTGGTGGGGGCATCACTACCATTTCCATGTGCGGCTGAACTGCCCGAAGGGCGATTCCTCCTGTGTGGATCAAGCCCCGCCACCCCCCGGAGACGGGTGTGACGATGCGCAGGACTGGGTGAATAACATCCTCAACCCACCGCCGCCCGATCCCAATGCGAAACCGGCCAAACCCAAGCCGCCGATTACTCTTGCCACCTTGCCTGCGCAATGCTCCGCCGTCTTGTCCTCGCGCTGATCGCGAGCCTTCTTGCCAGCCCGTCTCTTGCAACCGAGGCGCGTCTTCTGGGCTCCCATACATGGGTCTCGGATGACGCCTCTGTGGGGGGGCTGTCCGGCCTTGAACTCTCCGAGGACGGGCGCAGCTTTGTGGCGCTGTCGGATCGTGCCAAGTTTTTCACCGGCACACTCACGCGCAACGAAAAGGGTGTGGTCTCCGGCGTCACGCTGGAAAAGGGCATCCCGCTCTCGGCGCAAGATGGCGGGACGTTGAAACGGTTCGAGGCGGATTCCGAAGGCTTTGCCCTGTCAATGGACGGCAAGGCCTATGTCAGCTTTGAAGGTATCCACCGGATCGCGCAGCTTGATCTCGACACGGGACGGTTGACCGATTTGCCGAAACATCCCGATTTCGAGAAGATGCAGAACAACTCCTCGCTGGAAGGCGTGGCTGTGGACGCAAGTGGCACAATCTACACCCTTCCCGAACGCTCCGGCGCGGTTGGTCGGCCTTTTCCTCTGTATCGCTATATGAACGGGCAATGGGATGCCTCATGGTCCATCCCACGTGACGAAGACACGGATTTCCTGCCCGTAGGTCTCGACATCGGACCGGACGGGCGTCTTTACCTGCTAGAACGCTGGTTCACCGGATTGGGGTTTGCCACCCGCGTGCGGCGCTTTGATCTTGGCCCGCAGGGACCGGAGAACGAAGTCACGCTCTTGCGCACACTCACCGCCACCCATGACAACCTCGAAGGCATCGCGGTCTGGGCGGATGAGACGGGGATCCGGCTGACGTTGGTGTCGGACAACAATTTCCGCTTTTTCCAGCGCACCGAATTTGTCGATTACCGCGTTATCGAATAGCGCAACAAGCGGTCGGACCATAGCTGTGCGCGACCTTCCACCAATCATGCCACATCTTCGCGCACCGCTTTAGTCTTGATTTGCCCGCGTGCGGCGGGTAAACGCCCACATCGCCCCGCTCGGGGCCGAGTTGCCGTCACCTTCGATAAAAAACGGGTACATCATGAAACGTCTTCTTCCTGGCATCCTTGCCATGGCCGCCATTGTCGTGGCTTCCAATATCCTCGTTCAGTTCCTCATCATGGATGGGCTGCTGACATGGGGCGCATTCACCTATCCTTTCGCCTTCCTCGTCACCGATGTGATGAACCGCGTTTATGGCGTCGCCGCCGCGCGCAAAGTCATCCTTGCGGGTTTTGTCACGGGGATTGTCTGCTCCCTCATCGGGACACAGATCACCCTGCAAGGTGACGGCTATAGCTATCAGGCCGTTGCCATGCGCGTCGCGGCCGGATCCGCTACGGGCTTCCTTATCGCCCAGCTTGTCGATGTCTTTGTCTTTGACCGCCTGCGCAACGGCTCATGGTGGAAGGCGCCCTTTGCCTCCTCCATCATCGGCTCTGCGCTCGATACGACAATTTTCTTTGGCATCGCCTTCTCGCAAAGCATCACCATTTTCGGAGAAAACGCCGATATGGAAGTGTCATGGGCGTGGGATGCTGTTCCCTTCCTCTATATCGGCGCGCCTGTGCCGCTCTGGGTCTCGCTCGCGGTGGCCGATTGGGGTGTGAAACTCGCCCTTGCTTTGATCGCGCTCGTGCCTTTCCGCCTAATTGTTAAGCGACTGACAGCACGTATGGTATAATTTTACTTGCCATATACCAAATCTGTGCCACCATGAACCTATCGGCAATTCATCGAAAGGAGGTGGTCCAGTGTCTAGAGTGATGTTGGAGAGCGAGGTCAAGACAGTCGGGAGGGCCGCCACCTAGAGGAACAATCTAGTGTGAAACACTCCTGATTGGGCTTCCTAATTGGCCCATCTCCTGAGATCTCGGAGGGCTGCTTTATCTGGCAGCCCTTTTCCTTTGCTGTATAGATGCCCCATGCCCCTGACCGTTACAGAACAAATCACCATCGCTGACTGGGAACTGACCGAGCAATTCGTGCGAAGCTCCGGTCCCGGCGGGCAGAATGTGAACAAAGTCTCCACCGCTGTTGAGTTGCGGTTCGAGGCGGCGCGTTCTCCGAACCTGCCCGAACAGGTCAAGCACCGTCTGCGCAGGCTGGCGGGGCGGCGCTGGACCAAGGACGGGGCGATCATCATTCAGGTGGAGGAGACCCGCTCCCAAGCCCGCAACCGCGAGATTGCGCGGGAGCGTCTGGCCGATCTGATCCGCAAAGCCACCGAGAAACCCAAACGCCGGATCAAGACGAAACCGACACGCGGCAGTATCGAGCGGCGGATCAAGGCCAAAAAAGTGCGCAGCGAGGTCAAGAAACTTCGCGGGAAACCGGAGTGATCTGACACGCCGAATCGCCGGCGCTTCCTCAATTCCATCCGTCTTAAACGCATTTCGGCCAGCCCCCGCAAAACAGGGTCTGGCCGATTTTTGTGTCGGGGTTTTATCGGCAAGTCTGAAACCCTGCCAGATAAAGATCAGCCCCCGAAATCATCCAACATGATGTCTTCACGATCCACACCAAGATCCAGAAGCATGTTGATCACGGACTGGTTCATGATGGGCGGACCACACATGTAGTATTCGCAATCTTCCGGTGCGGGGTGGTTCTTGAGATATTCTTCATACAGCACGTTGTGAATGAAGCCGGTGTAACCGCCCCAGTCATCTTCGGGCAGAGCATCCGACAGCGCCACATGCCATGTGAAGTTCGGGAACTCCTTGGCCAGCTCGTCGAAGTCCTCGACAAAGAACATCTCGCGTTTCGAACGTGCACCATACCAGAAGGTGATCTTGCGATCCTTGTTCTTCAGGCGTTTGAGCTGATCGAAGATATGCGACCGCATCGGCGCCATACCGGCCCCACCACCGATGAAGACCATTTCCTTATCCGTATCGCGGGCGAAGAATTCACCGAACGGACCGGAAATCGTGACCTTGTCACCGGGTTTGAGGTTGAAGATGTAAGAGGACATCTGACCCGGCGGGATGCCTTCAGAGCCCGGAGGCGGCGAGGCTACGCGGACGTTGAGCATGATGATGCCCTTTTCATCCGGATAGTTTGCCATGGAATAGGCGCGCTCGATCGGCTCTTCGACAACGGATTCATATTGCCAGAGGTTAAACTTGTCCCAGTCGGCACGATATTCTTCTTCAATATCGAAGTCCTTGTAGGACAGTTTGTGGGGCGGAGCCGCGATCTGGATATAGCCACCTGCGCGGAAGTTCACATCCTCGCCTTCGGGCAGTTCCAGCACCAGCGCCTTGATGAAGGTCGCCACGTTGTGGTTCGAGCGCACGGTGCACTCCCACTTCTTGACGCCGAAGACCTCTTCTGGGACTTCGATCTCCATGTCCTGCTTCACAGCCACCTGACAGGACAGGCGGTCGCCACAGGCGGCCTCACGTTTGGTAATATGGCTTTCCTCGGTCGGCAGGATCGACCCGCCGCCTGACTTCACCCGCACACGACATTGCGCACAGGTGCCGCCGCCGCCACAGGCCGAAGGCACAAAGAGCTTTTCGGCTGCAAGCGTCTGCAACAGTTTGCCACCGGCGGGGACGGTGATCGTCTTTTCGCCGTTGATGGTGATGTTGACGTTGCCCGTACTGACGAGTTTCGAGCGTGCGACAAGAATAACCGCCACAAGCGCAATCACGATCAGAGTGAAAAGGACAACGCCCAGACTGAATGTCATCATGAGTCCGGCCCCCTTAAAGTTTCACGCCGGAGAAGGACATGAAGGCCATAGCCATCAGACCCGCGGTGATAAAGGTGATGCCGAGACCCTGAAGCCCGTCGGGGATGTCAGAGTATTTCAGCTTTTCGCGCACACCCGCCATCGCGGTGATGGCAAGCGCCCAACCAAAGCCCGAAGACAACCCGTAGGTGGCGGATTCGGCAAAGTTGTAACCGCGTTCCACCATGAACAGAGAGCCACCCATAATGGCGCAGTTCACGGTGATCAGCGGAAGGTAGACACCCAACGCGTTGTAGAGCGGCGGGAAATACTTATCGAGCACCATTTCGAGGATCTGCACCAAGGCGGCGATCACACCGATGTAGGAGATCAGACCAAGGAAGGTCAGATCGACATCGGGGAAGCCCGCCCATGCAAGCGCACCGGGCGCAAGCAGTTTGGTCAGGATCAGGTTGTTGGCTGGCACGGTCAGCGCCTGCACCACCATCACGGAGATACCCAAGCCCATCGCCGTCGAAATCTTTTTCGACACGGCGAGGAATGTGCACATGCCGAGAAAGAACGACAGGGCGAGGTTTTCAATAAAGACGGCTTTGACCGCCAGTGAAATGAGACCTTCCATCAGTGGCCCTCCACCGTCTGGATTTTATATTCACGCTCTTCGACCTGTTCCGGCTTCCATGTGCGCACGGCCCAGATGATCAGCCCGATCACGAAGAACGCCGACGGCGGCAGAAGCAGCAGGCCATTGGGCACATACCAGCCACCGTTGTTCACGGTTTTGAGGATGGTGATGCCCCACAGCGAACCGGAACCGAACAGTTCGCGGATCACGGAGACGACCATGAGCAACAGCCCGTAGCCAAGCCCGTTGCCGACACCGTCAATGAAACTCGCAATCGGCGGGTTCTTCATGGCAAAGGCTTCGGCGCGCCCCATCACGATACAGTTGGTGATGATCAGCCCGACGAAGACCGACAGCGTTTTCGAGATTTCGTAGGCATAGGCCTTGAGCACCTGATCCACGAGGATCACGAGCGAGGCGATGATGACCATCTGCACGATGATCCGGATCGAGCTCGGGATCTGGTTGCGCAGCATGGAGATGAACATCGACGAAAAGCCGGTCACCAAGGTCACAGCAAGCGCCATGACGAAAGCCACCTGCATCGAAGAGGTCACAGCAAGCGCGGAACAGATGCCCAGAACCTGCAAAGTGATCGGGTTGTTGTCGACCAACGGGTCGATCAGTTGCGAACGGTATGTCTGTGCCATCAGTTCACCTCTCCTGCTTGCAGATGCTCAAGGAAGCTGCCGTAGCCGGCCTGCCCCATCCAGAAGTGGACAAGGTTGTCCACCCCGCGCGACGTCAGGGTCGCACCCGCAAGTGCGTCCACATGGTAATCGGTGCCTTCGGGCGGGGGCGTTTTTGCCACAGTGATGGCAAGATCACCATCTTCGGCAAAGAGCTTCTTGCCGTTCCAAAGCGCCTTCCAGCGGGGGTTGTCCACCTCGGCCCCGAGGCCGGGCGTTTCACCTTGCTGGTAGAATTGCAGACCAAAGATGTCGTTGCCGTTCTCTTCCAGCGCGATAAAGCCGTAGAGCGTGGACCAAAGCCCGTAGCCCTCGATCGGCAAGACCACCTTGTCGATCTCGCCATTCCCGTCACGCAGGAGATAGACCAGACGATAGACCTGCATCTGACCGCCCAGACCCGCAGGGTCGTCGTCGAGCGGCCGCATGATTGAAGGGTCCTTTTTCGCGGCAAGAGCATTGAACTCGTCCAGATCGAAAGCATCGGTGAATTCGCCCGTGGAAAGATCAAGCACATGCGGCTCGAAAGCTTCGAACGCGTCATTCACCGGCACGTTTTCGTCATAGACGCCCGCGACCTGAAGAACGTTGATGCGTTTGTCGCGCAGCTTGTTCTCTTCCTGAACCGGACGCAGCGCCACTGCGGCCGCCGACACGATCATGGATGCCACAAGGCAGAGCGCGACAGCGACGAAAATCGTCTTGCCAACACTGTCCGGCGGCGCATCCAGAAAACGACGAATGAGGCCTTTGTTTTCAGTTCCCTCAGGCATTGCGCTTGGCCCTCCGTTTGATGTTGGCCTGCACGACGAAGTAATCGATCAGCGGGGCAAACACGTTGCCGAACAGGATGGCAAGCATCATGCCTTCGGGGAAGGCCGGGTTCACCACGCGGATCATCACCACCATGAAGCCGATCAGCGCACCGTAGATATAGCGCCCTGTGTTCGTATGTGCGCCGGAAACAGGCTCGGTCACCATGAACACAAGACCGAAGGCGAAGCCGCCCGTCACGAGGTGCCAATACCACGGCATGGCAAACATCGGGTTCGTGTCGGAGCCGATCAGGTTCAGCAGACCGGAAAAGGCCATCATCCCCAGCATACAGCCGACAATCAGTCGCCAGTTTGCAATCTTGGTCAACAGAAGGAAGGCCAGACCAATCAGACAGGCGATGGTCGAGGTTTCCCCGAACGACCCCTGAATGGTGCCCACGAAAGCGTCCATCCAGCTGATGCCATGTGCTGCGAATGCGCTGACACCATCGGACGCCCCGATGGCCAGTGCGGTTGCGCCGGAAAAGCCGTCAACGGGCGTCCAGATCGAGTCGCCTGACATATAGGCCGGATAGGCGAAATACAGGAAGGCGCGACCCACCAGTGCGGGGTTGAGAAAGTTCTTCCCCGTGCCGCCAAAGACTTCCTTGCCGATCACGACACCGAAGATGATGCCCAATGCGACCTGCCAGAGCGGCGCGGAGGCGGGCATGATCAGCGTGTAAAGCATGGAGGTCACGAGGAAACCTTCGTTCACCTCATGGCCGCGCACGACCGCGAAGATCACTTCGAAAATCCCGCCCGCGATCAGCGTCACGATATAGATCGGCAGGAAATACATCAGCCCGTGCGCCATATTGGCCAGCACATTGTTCGGGTTGAAACCGATGCCCAATGCCTCGATCACCGCAGCGCGCCAGCCCGACGGGCCGTATTCGGCAATCGCCAGATTGGTCTGAAGGCCGGTGTTATACAGGCCGAACAGGATACAGGGGATCGTTGCAATGACCACATAGGTCATGATCCGCTTCATATCGATATAAGATCGCGCGTGAGGCGCGACGGTGGTGACCGTTTTCGGCGTATAGATGAAACTTTCCACCATCTCGTAAATGGCAAAATATTTCTCATACTTCCCGCCCTTAACAAAGTGCGGTTCGATCCGGTCGAAGAAATTGCGAAGACCCAAAGCCTTACCCCTCCTTCTCGATCTTGGTGAGGCTGTCGCGAAGTGCGAGGCCATATTCATATTTTGCCGGGCAGGCAAAGCCGCACAGCCCGAGATCTTCTTCGTCCAGTTCCAGCGCACCAAGCGCCTGCGCCTGATCCGTGTCCATCACCAGAAGCGCGCGCAGCAGTTGCGTCGGCAGGAAGTCCTGCGGCATCAGCTCTTCGAACGTGCCCAGCGGCACCATCGCACGACGCCCGCCGTTCAGGTTCGAAGTCAGGGCATAGAGCTTTTTCGAGAAAGCCGAGCCAAGAACCGGTTGGAACGCGTATTTCGACGGCATCGGACGAATCCAGCCCATCGGGATCTGCTTCTGATCTTCTTCGATCAGAGTGATCTGGCGGGCATAACGCCCGAGATAACCCGTTTGCCCCTCACCCGCGCGCCCGCTCAGGATCGAGCCGGAGATCACGCGAATGGGTGTGTCCGTTTTCAGGTCATCGCCGCAAAGATCGATCATCGACGCGCCCGACACTGTGCGGACGAGACGCGGATCGGAGCACATGGGGCCGCACAGCGCGATGATACGGCTCGAATCCAGCTTGCCTGTGAGCATCAGTTTCCCGATGGTGATCACATCATGATAGCCGATGGTCCAAACCGTCTTGGACGCCGAGGGCGGCTCAAGGAAATGCATATGCGTACCGGCCAGCCCTGCAGGATGCGGACCGGAGAAGCCGACTGGCGTGATGCCGTCAAGGTCAGCGCCCGGAATATCGGCCCCGATCTCCTGACAGAGGTAGGTCTTGCCCTCCGTGAGCACCGCCACAGCGGACAGGCCGCGAGCAAAGGCTTCGGCGTCTTCATTGATGATCTGCGCGGCATCGCCCGAAAGCGGCTCGCTATCTATCGCGGTCACATAGATCGCGGCAGGTCTCGATTCCAGCGCGGGCACCTTGGAATAGGGCCGCGTGCGGAACGACGTCCAAAAACCGGAAGCGCACAGTTTTTGCACAATACCGTCGGCGGAATGATCGTCACCAATTTGTGAAAAATCAACCGGCTCGGCCGCTGCGGGATCCACCTCGATCTCGACAGAGACCAAAACCCGACGAGCGCCGCGATTGATTGCTTTGATTCGTCCGGAAACCGGCGCGGTCACTTTCACGTCCGGCGTGTCCTTATGCGCCAGAATCGGAGCACCAGCGGCAACGACATCTCCCTCTTCAACCGCAAGGCGCGGTTTAAGCCCAAGGTAGTCTTGCCCAAGTATGGCCACGGTTCGGACCGTTGCTGCATCGTCGATCCTGGCGTCGGGTGCACCCAGCACCGGAACGTCGAGACCTTTCTTCAACACATGTTGCTGCACGTCTTCTTGTCCTGTCCAAAATTCGGCTACCTTATGCGACACCAAGGCGCGGTTTGGAAGACTTCGCGGTGCAGTTCTTCAAATTTTGTGTTGAAACCCATGCCAATCTGCCGCAGAAGCATGCGCAATACCTAATTTTGTAACTTCGCAGCTTAAGTGGAGCAGACCCTTGTCCAACTCTCTTCTCCTTTCTCGCCGTAGCTTCATGGTCATGCCGCTCTGTCTGGCCGCCTGCAAGAAAGGCTGGTCTGTTCTGGAACTCACCGGACTGACGATGGGCACGAGCTACTCCATCGCGGCCGTTGATCACACCAAAGACGTGAACAAAGCAGAGCTGCAAAAGGCCGTTGATCTGGCGCTGGCCGAGGTCAACACCCAGATGTCGAACTGGGATGCTTCCTCCGAGATTTCCCGCTTCAATGCCGCCGCCGCTGGCGACAGCGTGTCCGTCTCGCCCGAGTTGGAGCATGTCATGCTCGCCGCCGAGCATGTGAACGCAGCAACCGACGGGCGTTTCGACGTCACGGTTGGCCCGCTCATTGATCTGTGGGGCTTTGGCGCACATGGTACGCGTGCAGATGCGCCGAGCGATGCGCAGATTGCAGACGCTATGGCCTGCTGTGGTCAGTCACGCGCTCTGAAAGTCGAGAATGGCGCCCTGAAAAAGCTGAACGACGGGGCGGAAGTCTATCTCTCTGCAATCGGCAAAGGTTTCGGCGTCGATCAGGTGGCCCGCACGCTCAAGAGCTTCGGTATCACCGATTACATGGTTGAAATCGGTGGCGATCTCTACACCGCAGGCCGCAACCCTGAGGGCAAGGCTTGGCAAATCGGCATCGAAACGCCGGAAGCCTTTGATCGCGGTGTAGCGAAAGTTGTCGGCATTTCCGACATGGGCATGGCGACCTCGGGCGATTACCGCAATTTCTTCGACTTTGACGGCAAGCGCTACTCGCACATCATCGACGCGACCACAGGCCGCCCTGTCACGCACAACACAGCCTCTGTGACCGTGATGACGGAAAATGCCATGCTGGCCGATGCTTGGGCCACAGCCCTTCTGGTGCTGGGTAGCGAACGCGGTCTCGAAATCGCAAATCAACGTGATCTCGCGGTGCTCTTCATTGACCACGCCGTGAAAGACGGCGAACATGGCCGTGTGAGCTACGCCTCCGACAAGTTCACCGCGCTGACCGCGTGATCTGTAACGGGTACTTAAACTTCTGGGAGTCGATTCATGTCGACGTTCATTCTCACCTTCGGGATTCTTTTGATCGTAATGGCCGGTATGGCGCTTGGCGTCATGTTCAGCGGGCGGACGATCAAAGGAAGCTGCGGTGGCCTGAACGCGATCTCCGACGCAGACCATTGCCTTGTCTGCAACAAGGAAATCGACCCCGACAGCCCCTTGCGTGAACGCCTGAAGTGCCCGCGGGCGCGCAAGATGCTCGAAAATATGGAAACCGAAGCCTAGCGCCTGTCTCCATAGGCCAGTTTTCAAAGATGTTTTGCGCTGCTTCGTCTCCCTAAGATGAATGAACCATGGCGTGGAAAACGTCTCTAAACCTGCCCATAATATCTTAAAATATCAGCATATTTTCAATTTGCGACATATGATCGACTCCCTGAAAAAGAATGGTGTCGCCATATCCGAAATCCAGCAGATAGCCGTCTTCTGTCACCTCTCCGAAAGTCTTTAAAATGGCGGACAAATCCGTCCGCCCATCGGTCAATTCCGAGCTTAGGGAGAGAATGTCGATGCTTTCGAAATCGCGAATCTGATCGGCACCATGGCCCTCCTCGAACACAAAGGTGTCGGCATGACTGCCGCCGATCAGCACGTCATCCCCCTCTCCACCTGACAGAATATCCGCGCCATTGCCGCCGTAGAGACGATCTGCACCTGTGCCGCCGTAAAGCTCGTCATCCCCCGTGCTGCCGCGCAGGATATCGTCGCCCGCGCCACCGTAGAGTTGATCAAGCCCCATATTGCCGACGATCTCATCATCGCCCTCTTCGCCATAGATCACATCTCCCCCAGAGCCGCCTGCGATATAATCATCGCCCAAACCGCCGAAGATGCTATCTATGCCTTCGTTGCCGTAAATTACGTCATCACCATCCCCGCCATAGAGTTGGTCGGCGGCACTTCCTCCGCTTATCCAGTCATCGCCATCCCCGCCTGAAATCGTGTCCCGACCCTGACTGCCGTAGAGTTCATCATCTCCCGCACCGCCGTCGATGAAATCCAGACCGGACAGGCCAATGATTTCATCATCCCCGTCACCACCATACAGCCTGTCGCCCGCATCACCGCCGCTGATATAATCGTCACCGTCACCACCGTAGATTTCATCAAAGCCGGTGTTGCCATAGATCACGTCATCTCCGACGCCGCCATAAATGACATCGACACTATTCCCGCCGGAGATATAGTCATTGCCATCGCCGCCATAGATGAGGTCATTTGCGCCACGGCCTTCTATGTGGTCGTCTCCGGCAAAGCCTTCCAAGACATCCTGACCGGGCGTGCCTATGAGTGTGTCGGGGCCATTGGTTCCCTTGCTCTCATCTGCCTCTACCTCTTCGTCAGGGTCCGCCCGATCCACGGTGGAAACCGGCGTGAGTTCGTCCGATTCCCAAAAGGGTATGTTGAAAATCTTTTCTTTCTCGATATCCAGCGGGGTCAATCCATACCCGTCATGGGTTTCAACCACGACGGTTTCCGCGCCATAACGAATCTCCATACCGGTAGATGTGTAGGTCAACTCAAGCTGGTCAGTGGTATAGAGACCCGACCAAAGTGATAGATCAATCAGATCCACACCGAGTTCAAAATCCACGATTCGATCCGGTGCCGCGTCCGATGTCAGAACGAACCAATCCGCCCCGGCACTGCCCGTCAGCCTGTCCTCACCACCCGCATCATAAATAATATCCGAACCGTTGGTGCCTTGCAGGGCGTCATTTCCCTCGGTGCCAAGTACAATCGGTCTCGCGGACGGATCAACAGTGAGCTGCGTTAGCCCCGCTTCGTGAGATGATGTGACAAATATCTCGATCAGGTTCCCTTTTGCTCGCACGTCCAAAGCGTTTAGGTTCATCAGCCCCAGCGCATCGCTATCCACAACCTGCTCAAGAAAGACGAGGTTTCCGTCAGGGAGAAGGGTGAAAAGCGACAAACCCCCATCATTTCCGCCCGCGATGACATAGACATTCTCTCCGACCACGATGGACTTCAAAACACTAATGCCGCCGAATCGTGTGGTGAGATCGTCCAGAATGTGATCGGTCGTCGACAGGGTGCCATTCGCGGCCATTTCATAGACCGTGATCGTGCCCGACCCATAGCCGCCCAACAACACATAGGCCCTGTCGTCGGGCATTGTGAGCGTTGTCAGGACATTGGGCGTTGCGATGCCGATGTCCACATCTTCCTGCGTGACAAAATCAAGTGCGCCATCCTCGTGAAGCCGGAAAACCGAAACCGCGCCCTCTGTGGCGGAGGCTACTGCCAGATAGCAATTCCCTTCGAGATGAAGCGTGGCCACTGCCGTCGGGTCTGACAGGAACAGCGTGGAACTGTCCGCAACATAATTGATTTCCTCATAGCCGCTTTCGCCCGTTTTCTGCACGGAAAGACCCGGCATCTCCGGCGTGATGGCGATCACCAGATCGGTGCCTCCGATTGTCACCGGAAGCAGTTGGATACGATCTTTTTCCTGACCGCTGAGAGCGGAATAGCTGGTCACCATAGACTCGCCTTGTGCGCCGCTCTGGCCTTCCAAAGCGGCCATCACATAGTCCGGCAACAGATAGCTTTCCCCGTTGAGCGTCAGCCCGACCCAATTCAGTGTCGCATTTCCGACCTCAAATTCGACGAGCTGCCCGCCTACAGACCTGTATGTCTGATAGGTGCTGCTCGCCCCGCTATAGACCGTCACCCGCGTGTCATGCTCTGAACCTTGCATCACGAGATAAGGGACGGTCGCATCCCATACATCCAGATTGCCGCTGATGTGCTCCTGTCCAATGAACAATGCCATTTTGCCCCACTCCATTACCCGAAATGGAACGTGGCACATCTATCGACAGGATTTAGAGGTGGGAATGTGGTGATATTTTGGACTATGTGATTGTTTTTAAACTGTTTTAAATACAATTGCCCGAAATATATTAGGGTTTCATAAAGACAACCCGATCCCGTTCGGGCGCATGGAGAACCTCCCCCATACGCCCGACAGGTTTACGCATCCAGATTTTCAACATTCAGCGCATTGTCTTGAATGAATTCACGACGCGGTTCCACAACATCGCCCATCAGCTTGGTGAAAATGTCGTCGGCTTCGACGAAATCCTCAATTTTCACCTGCAAAAGTGTGCGGGCATCGGGGTCCAGAGTGGTTTCCCAAAGCTGTTCGGGGTTCATCTCCCCGAGACCTTTATAACGCTGGATCGAAAGGCCTTTTTCGCCCTCTTCAAGGATGGCGTTCAACAAGTCGATCGGTCCGTAGATCGCGGTTTCCCGATCCTTGCGCACAAGTTTGGACGGGTCCGTATAGCGCCCTTCGGTGGCTTGCACTTCCTGATTGATCCGGCGGGCTTCGCCGCCACGCAGGATCGCACCATCAAGTGTCCGCACCTCTTCAACACCGCGCAAAACGCGGGTGAGGCGAATGCCGACATCCTGCGTCGGACGCCCTGTCCACCCCCGCTCATATTCCAAGGCAATCAGGTCGAGACGTTTCGCCACGGCATCGGCTGTGCCCGTAAGATCGGCATCAACACGACCCGGCTCGAACGCTCCGGCCAAAGCTGCCTGTTCCAGAATGTGACGCGGGTAATGAGTCGGGAAGGCTTCGAGAATCCGCTTAAAGCTCCGCGCACCCTCGACCACGCGGGCGAGATCCGCACCGGCAATTTCCTCGCCGGATTTCAGCCGCAGCACAGCGCCCTCAACCCCTTGCTGGATCAGGTAATCCTCCATCGCGGCCTGATCCTTGAGATAGACCTCGGACTTGCCACGCGCGACCTTGTAGAGCGGCGGCTGGGCGATAAAGAGGTGCCCCGCCTCGATCAACTCCGGCATCTGACGGAAGAAGAAGGTCAGCAAAAGCGTCCGGATGTGTGCACCGTCAACGTCAGCATCGGTCATGATGACGATCTTGTGGTAACGCAGCTTGTCGAGGTTGAACTCGTCGCGCCCGATCCCCGTGCCCAGCGCCATCACAAGGTTGCCGATCTCTTGCGAGCCGAGCATCCGGTCAAAGCGGGCACGCTCCACGTTCAGGATTTTACCTTTGAGCGGCAAAATGGCCTGCGTCTGACGGTCCCGCCCCGTTTGTGCGGAGCCACCAGCGGAATCACCCTCGACGAGGAAGACTTCGGTCTTGCTCGGATCTTTTTCCGAACAATCTTTGAGTTTTCCGGACAGGAAGTTCACATCCAGCGCCGATTTGCGCCGCGTCAACTCCCGCGCCTTGCGGGCGGCTTCACGAGCGTGTGCAGCTTCGACAATCTTGGAGACGATCATCCTCGCCTCGTTCGGGTTCTCGTCCATCCACTCCGTGAGCTTTTCGCTTACAAGGTTCTCGACCGCAGGACGGACCTCGGAAGACACCAGTTTGTCCTTGGTCTGGGACGAGAATTTCGGATCAGGCACTTTAACCGAAAGGACGCAAGTCAGACCTTCACGGGCATCATCCCCTGTAAAGCTCACCTTTTCCTTTTTCGCGATCCCGCTTTCCTGCGCATATTTCGTCAGCGTGCGCGTCAAGGCACCACGGAAACCCGCAAGGTGCGTGCCGCCATCGCGCTGCGGAATGTTGTTGGTAAACGGCAGCACATTCTCATGGTAGCTGTCATTCCACCACATCGCGACCTCAACCCCGATATCATCACGCTCACCTGTGACAAAAATGGGTTCGGGCATCATCGCCGTTTTATGACGGTCAAGGTATTTTACGAATTCCTTCACACCGCCATCGTAATACAGCTCGGTTTTAACCGGCTCCGCAGGGCGGTGATCTTCGAGAATGATCCGCACGCCGGAGTTCAGAAACGCCAGTTCGCGCAGACGTTTTTCCAGCGTCTCGAAGGAGTATTCAAGGTTGGAGAAAGTGCCTTCCGGATCGGAGGTTTTGGCCGATGCGAGGAAACGGACCTCTGTCCCTGTTTCGTCACCGGCGTCACCGATCACTTCGAGATGCTCCGCCGTCTCGCCTTTGACGAACTTGGCTTTGTGGATCTTGCCATTGCGCCAGACCTTGAGTTCCAGCCACTCGGACAGCGCGTTCACCACGGACACACCCACACCGTGCAGACCGCCGGAAACCTTGTAGGAGTTGCTGTCGAACTTACCACCGGCGTGAAGCTGGGTCATGATGACCTCGGCGGCCGAGACCCCTTCTTCGTGGTGCATGTCGGTCGGAATGCCCCGCCCGTTATCGCGCACGGAAACGGAGCTGTCTTTGTGAATAATCACCTGAACGAAATCGGCGTGGCCCGCGAGAGCCTCGTCAATCCCGTTATCAACGACCTCGTAGACCATGTGGTGCAAGCCAGACCCGTCATCCGTGTCCCCGATATACATACCAGGGCGTTTGCGGACAGCTTCCAAGCCTTTGAGAACCTTGATAGAATCTGCGCCATATTCGGTGGACTGCTGCGGCGTGTCGGTCATGCGGTTTTCCCTATTCTTGCTTGCCTAATTTATACGCGAGCCGGCAGGGAATGTCACGCAAATGACATGGAAAAAGCGGGGAAAACCGCTGCCTGTTCCGCTCATACAAACGGCAGGATCAGCGCGACAAATATCAACAGGCATCCGGCGGAAATATTCATCCGGCGCAGCGCCTTCGGGGCCGTCATAATTTTACGCACAGCCCCGATAGAAGCGCCGAGAATAAGGTTTCCGACCAAGGGCACCACAGCGGAAATTCCGCAGATCGCAACGATATCGGGAAGGCGCAGTCCGGAAAGATCGAAGAAGCCCGGCAGGAAGCCCATGTAAAACAAGATGGCTTTCGGGTTGCTCAGGATCACCACCAGCCCTGCGACAAAACCCGCCCACATACCGGGGCGGGTGAGGCGGCTGTCGGCTGCGATTTGCTTGTCCGCATGACGGATCAGGAGCGCGCCCATGACAAGGAACATCCCCACAGCAACCCAGCGCAACACAGTGAGAAAGCCCTCGAACTCCGACACAATCCAGGACACACCCAAAATGGCCAACAAGGACCACAGCACATCGCCAACCACCACGCCGAGCGCCAAGGGCCACGCGGCTTTGAAGCCCCCTGACAGCGAGCGCGCCAACATCGCAAGCCACACAGGGCCGGGCGTCAGAAACAGGATCAAAAGCGCAAAGGCATAGAGACCCAGATCGCTATAGGTGACTGTCATACCCGTTCCTTCACAATGGAGCTTCCGCTCTCTTCCGTCACCTCGAACGCCGCTGCCCGTGTGCCCAGCTCTGCAAACAGTTCGGGCCCAGTGCCCGTCATGAACGCCTGCGCCCCCAGAGCACAGATCTCGTCGTAAAGCGCGGCGCGACGGTTCGCGTCAAGATGCGCCGCCACCTCGTCGAGCAAAAAGATCGGAGCCGCCCCGAAATCTTCAGCCAAAGCACGGCCATTGGCGAGGATCAGCGAAATCAGAAGCGCCTTTTGCTCTCCCGTCGAACACTGGTCTGCGGTCACGCCTTTGGCAGTATAGACCCCTTCCAAATCCGCACGATGCGGCCCGACCAAGGTCCGCCCTGCCGCCAGATCACGCGGCCGTCCGTCGCGAAACGCCGACAAAAGCGCCTCCTGCGTCTCGGGGAACATCATGCCATCGGAGGCTTTCAACGAGAGCGCCGCCGTCGGGAACGCTGTCTCCGCCCCCTCTTGCGCTTGTGCAATTCTCTCTAGCGTTGACAGGCGATTGGCCATGATGGCCGCCCCGTGCTCTGCCATCTGCCCCTCCAGCGCACCATACCAATGGGCATCGCGCACCATATCCTTGAGCAGCCGGTTGCGTTCCCGCATGGCCTTCTCATAGGCCAGAACCACTTCAGCATGACGCGGCTCGAACGACATCACCATACGGTCAAGAAACCGCCGCCGCCCTTCCGGCGCTTCGATCCAGAGCCGGTCCATCGCCGGAATCAGCCAGACAACCCGCGCGATCCGTCCAAGCGCCACCTGCGCTGCCGCCTTGCCATCAATACGCACGGATCGGGAGCTTCCGGGTTCAGCCCAGGTCTCCAACTCGTGAAACTGATGCAAGGAGTGAAGGTCGGCGCGCACCTTCCAGCCCACGCCCTCGGGCTTACGGGCGATCTCATCCGGCGCGGCCCGCCTGAGGCCACGTCCCGGAGACAAAAGAGAAACAGCTTCGAGAATATTGGTCTTGCCCGCACCATTGGCACCCCAAATGGCGACAGGCCGCCCGTCCAATTCTAGACGCGCGGCCCTATGGGAGCGGAAATGCGACAGGCTCAGCTCTTCTATGAACAGGCCACCCATCGCGCCTCACTCGTTTCCTTTGCTGCGAAAATACTCACACGCGCATCGGCATGACGACATAGACAGCGGACGTATCATTGCCTTCACGCATCAGGGTCGGGTCACCCGAAGAGTTGAACAGGAACACCGCGTTTTCGCGATCCACCTGAGACGCGATTTCCAACAGGTACTTGGCGTTAAATCCAATTTCCAGCCGTTCGTCATTATAGGCAACCGCCAGTTCTTCTTCGGCGGCTCCGCTATCGGGCGCATTGACGGACAGGGTCAGCTTGTCTTCGTCCAGCGTCAGCTTCACCGCACGCGAGCGTTCCGAAGACACGGTGGCCACACGATCCACAGCCTTGGCAAAATCGGACGCATCAACTTCCAGCTTGCGGGTATTTCCGACGGGAATCACGCGGGTGTAATCCGGGAAAGTGCCATCAATGACCTTGGAGGTCAGGGTGATTTCCGGCGTTGCAAAACGGATCTTGGCCTCAGACACGGAAACCGCGATGGTCATGTCGTCATCATCCAGAAGCTTGCGCAACTCGCCCACGGTTTTGCGTGGCACAATCACACCCGGCATATCAGACGCTTCCGGCGGCAGTTCAGCATCAATGCGCGCAAGGCGGTGGCCATCAGTTGCCACACAACGAAGCGCCTTGCCGTTTTCGCTATCCGCTACATGCATATAAACGCCGTTCAGATAGTAACGCGTTTCCTCGGTCGAGATGGCGAATTTCGATTTGTCGAAAAGGCGGCGAAGAACCGGCGCAGGAACCGCAAAATTGCTTTCGTATTCGGCAGAGGCCATCACGGGGAAGTCTTCTTTCGGCAAAGTCGCCAGAGAGAAGTTCGACCGCCCCGCCTCAACCGTCAGACGGCCATTGGCGCCATCATCGGTAAGCTGGACCATCGCCCCGTCGGGCAGTTTGCGGACAATCTCGTGGAGCGTGACGGCGGACACAGTTGTTGCTCCGGCGCGTTCGACCATCGCCGCACATTTGTCCACGACCTCGATGTCGAGATCGGTTGCGCGGAAGGACACCGTATCCCCCTCGGCCTCGATCAAAACATTGGCCAAGATCGGAATGGTGTTCCGGCGCTCGACAACAGATTGCGCCTGACCGACGGCTTTCAAAAGCGTGCCGCGTTCGATGCTGATTTTCATACCATCCTCGTATGTCTCATGAGCCGGGGCGTTGAAGGTAAACGATCCAACGCCGGGCGCAATAGTTTGTTTGCACAGACTGTGTGGATAACAGTCGGGATCGTCAAGAGAAGCCCGCACACCACGAGACATTTGTCGTGTCAGTGCAGCGATTTGGACTCAACTTCCATCAAACGGATCAGGCTTCAAGCGTCCGGCGCAACATTTCCAGATCATCCGCGATCTGGCTGTCTGTCCCTTTCAGCTCCTCAATCCGCTTCACCCCGTGCATGACCGTGGTGTGATCACGTCCACCAAACCGGCGACCGATCTCCGGTAGGGAGCGGGTTGTCATGTGTTTCGCAAGATACATGGCGACCTGACGCGGGCGGGCGATAGAGCGCACACGTTTCGGACCGATCATGTCGGACAGACGAATGGCGTAATGCTCAGAAACTTTGCGCTGGATTTCCTCGACAGTGACCTTGCGCTCGGATGCCTTGAGAATATCGGCAAGGCACTCCTGCGTCAGATCCAGATCAATCTCACGACCAACCAGAGAGGCAAAGGCAAAGAGCCGCATCAAGGCACCTTCAAGCACGCGCACGTTGGTCGAAATGCGATGGGCAAGGAACTCAAGCACGCCATCCGCGAATTTCAGCCCCGGATATTGGTTGCGATAGCTTTCGGCCTTGGTTTGCAAAACACCCAGACGCAATTCATAATCCGTCGGGTGCAGGTCCACCACAAGGCCACATTGCAGACGCGACTTGATCCGGTCTTCGAGACCGACAATTTCTCCCGGCGCACGATCTGCCGAAATAATGATCTGCTTGTTCTGGTCCACCAGCGCGTTGAACGTGTGGAAAAATTCTTCCTGCGTCGAATCCTTACCAGCGATGAACTGGACATCATCCACCATGAGGACATCGACAGAACGGAAAATCTGTTTGAAATCAATCATCTGACGATCACGCAACGCCTGCACAAAGCGATACATGAACTGTTCGGCAGAGAGATAAAGAACCCGAAGCTCGGGGTCGCGTTCACGAATTTCATGGGCGATGGCGTGCATGAGGTGGGTCTTACCAAGGCCAACGCCGCCATAGAGGAACAAAGGATTAAAGGTCACGGGGCCGCCCTCGGCCACGCGGCGCGCAGCAGCATGGGCCAGTTCGTTCGGCTTCCCGACAACGAAATTATCAAATGTGAAACGCGAATCGAGCGGCGCTCCGGGCAGCTCATCGGCGCGCGGTTCCGGGCTGGGCGCTACGGCTTGCGCAGGCTCTGCTGATTTGACCGCCGGTTTTGCCGTTGGAGCCGGTGCGGACGCCCCCGCCTGATGCGGCTCGACTTTAAATTCTACGCGAGACGCAGACTCATTTGCGGCTTTGAGGTGAAGCAGGATCGTATCGGAAAAGTTACGAGAGACCCAGTTCGCCATAAAACTTGTCGGCACGGAGAACACCGCCACGCCATTATCTAATGTTTTGAGTTCGAGCGGCTCGATCCAGTTTGCGTAGTTATTGCGGCCCACGCTTTCGAGAAGTTGCTGCTTAACACGTCCCCACGTATCGTTTTTCATTTTCTTTTTTCGACCCATTATCGATATTCGTTATCGTTTTTATGTAACCAACGCTTTACAAGCGTCGGACCCCTGCGGTTGCCCGCAAAGATCACGGCTCGTGCGTTTCGAATCGTCTTGAGTCTACGGGACGGAAAAGACCATCGGCCACGCGACGACCCTCACAAGTCGCGTGTTGCCGACACCGGCTCCCATAATTCGTGTCCCGTTCAAAACCTGTCACAGCGCCAAGACCTCACTCTTCGGCGCACAAGCTCCACAACGACGACACGGGTTTTTGCGGACAGACCGGCTGGTCATTTGCTTTGAAAGCATGATCAGGCACGGACAGCCATAGCCCGGATACCCCTATCCGAAATATGACCTCAGGGACGTGCCATTGAATTTCCCGGATCGAAGATACGGCAGCGCACCTTCTCAATATCCAAGAATTTGAACGACACGATTCTGAATGTCCCCCCAAGACGACGTGAATCGCATGGACAAGCTAGCAACCTGTCGAGCAGAGTCGCAATCTATCTTCGCGCTTGACTCTGTCTTTACGAAAACCGAATCCAGATTCCTCAATAACGAGCCGTTCAACGTGGCGGTTTTGCCTCATTCGAGGGGGCATCGTATATTTTTTCAGTCAGGGGAATTGCGCTAACAGCGCCGGATTTGCTAGCCGCGTTTCTCTCGAAAGATTCGCTGCATCTGCGCAATAAATAGAACGTATTTATAAGGCAATACGCACAAAAAACGCGCCCTCAGGCGCGTTTTCATCTTAGCATCAATGCGTTGCGATTAGCCGAGAGCTTTAACACGCGCGGCAAGACGGGAAACCTTGCGGGATGCTGTGTTCTTGTGAACCACACCTTTGGTCACACCGCGCATCAGTTCCGGCTGAGCGGCTTGCAGAGCGGCTTTCGCTGCGGCCTGATCACCAGACGCAATCGCTTCTTCAACTTTGCGCAGGTAGGTGCGGATACGGGAGCGACGGGCTTTGTTGACGTCGGTGCGACGGACGGCCTGACGGGCGCGTTTTTTGGACTGGGGCGAATTAGCCATGATCTATTCCTCTTCGAGGTCGTGTTACAATTTCGATTGCGCGAACGGCCTCGCCACCCTTTCGGGGAGGATTATCATAGCCTAAAGCGGGCTCCACGCGCATGTAAGACGTTCCTTTAGGCGAGAATCACTTGAAAGGAAAGCCTGTTTTTCACTTATCCGCGCCCGATCACTTATCGCGGAACTGCGGCTCGCGTTTTTCCGCAAAAGCCGCCATGCCTTCTTTCTGGTCTTCCGTCGCAAACAAACCCTGAAAACTCGCGCGTTCAAAGCGCACCCCCTCGGTCAGCGTCATCTCGTAGGAGCGGTTCACAGCCTCTTTCGCAGCCGCCACGGAAATTGCACTTTTCTCCGCGATCTTGTCCGCGACAGATACCGCTTCCTCGACCAGTTTTTTGGCCGGAACAATGCGCGACACAAGGCCCGCGCGCTCAGCTTCCTCGGCTTCCATGAACCGTCCGGTCAGAATCATTTCCATCGCCTTGGACTTTCCGACGAAACGGGTCAGGCGCTGTGTCCCGCCAATGCCGGGAATGATGCCAAGATTGATTTCCGGCTGCCCGAATTTCGCATTATCCGCAGCAAGGATGAAATCGCACATCATCGCCAGCTCGCAACCGCCGCCCAGCGCATACCCCGCCACAGCCGCAATCACAGGCTTGCGGGTGGCTGTAATCCGGTCGGCATCATCCGCAAACAACCGCTCTGCCGCCAGATCTGCATAGGATTTCTCCGACATTTCCTTGATGTCGGCGCCTGCGGCAAAGGCTTTCTCCGATCCGGTGATCACAATGGCGCGGACTTTCGGATCAAGATCCGCCTTGCTCAGCGCATCCGCCAGCTCCGAGAGCAATTCGGAATTGAGCGCATTGAGCGCCTCCGGCCGGTTCAGCCGGATCAATTCGACATTGTCCTTGGTCTCGATAAGAAGCGTTTTGTAGGCCATATCGCCCTCCGGTTCTGGTCTATGCTGGGGAGTCCTAACATCTGCCTCGAACGGATCAAGTCATCTTTGGCAGCTCGGACAAAAGAAGCTGGAACGCCCCGATTGCGTGATTCTTTTGATTCCGGATGCACAATCCGGCGTCACACAGGGCTGCCCCTCACGGCCATAAACGCGGAAATTATGCTGGAAATAGCCAAGCTCACCGTCAGCCTGCCGGAAATCCTTGAGCGAAGACCCGCCCGCGTCAATCGCCTCCAGCAACACCTCACGAATGATCGGGACAAGCGAGGCGATCCGCGCCTCAGAAATGCGAGAGGCTTTGCGCGCCGGATGAATCCCCGCCCGAAACAGCACTTCGCAGACGTAGATATTGCCCAGCCCCGCGACGATATGCTGATCCAGAAGCGCCGATTTGATCGGACTGTTCTTGCCCTTGAGCGCAGCAATCAGGTGATCTTCGCTGAAACGGTTGCCCAAGGGCTCGGGCCCCAGCTTGGCCAGAAGCGGATGCGTTCCCTCGGCACCCGTTGCCATAAGGTCCATCGCGCCAAAACGACGCGGGTCGTTAAAGGTGATGCGCGCACCGTTTTTCATGTGAAACACGACATGATCATGCTTTCCCTGTGCCGGATGCTCATGCACAAACTGCCCGAGCGGATCGCCGGACACAGTCATCCGCCCCGACATACCAAGATGGATCAGAAGCGTCTCCGCGCTGTCGAGATCGGCAAGGATGTATTTCGAACGCCGCCGCAACTGCAAAACCGTGGCTCCGGTCAGCCGCTCCGCCATCCGTTCAGGAAATGGCCAGCGCAAATCAGGCCGGTTCACATCGGCGCGCAGGATCGTCTCCCCTGCCATAGAAGGTTCCAACCCGCGACGAACCGTCTCGACTTCTGGCAATTCCGGCATTTTGGCCCCTTCGCTTTGCGACATGCGATTGTCACGCCCGACATGAGCCCTATAAGAAGAGTGAGTTTCGAGAAAGGTTCAAGAGCAATGAGCGAGAACGGCAAAACCACCCATTTCGGTTTCAAGGACGTGGCCGAGGATCAGAAGGCAGGTCTCGTCCATGGGGTGTTCACCTCCGTTGCCTCGAAATACGACATTATGAACGATGTCATGTCGATGGGCATTCACCGCGTCTGGAAAGATGCCATGATGGACTGGCTCGCGCCGCGCCCCGGACAACGTCTTCTGGATGTTGCGGGCGGGACTGGCGACATTTCTTTCCGCTTCCTGAAACGTGCGCCGGGGGCAAAATCCGTTGTGCTCGACATGACCGAATCGATGCTGGTCGAAGGGCGCAAACGTGCCGAAGCCGCGCAAATGGCCGACAGTCTCGACTGGGTCACGGGCGATGCCATGCAGCTTCCGTTCGAGGACAACCAGTTCGACGTTTACACTATCTCCTTCGGCATTCGGAACGTCACACGCATTCAGGACGCCCTGTCCGAAGCCTACCGCGTTCTCAAGCCGGGCGGACGCCTCATGGTGCTGGAGTTTTCGCAACTTCCCAACCCGATGATGCAGAAAGCCTATGACCTCTATTCGTTCAACGTCATTCCTCGCATGGGGCAGATGATCGCAGGCGACCACGACAGCTACCAGTATCTTGTGGAAAGCATCCGGAAATTCCCGGATCAGGACACTTTTGCACAAATGATCCGCACCGCCGGATTTTCCAACGTCAAATATCGCAATTTGACCATGGGCATTGCAGCCTTGCATTCCGGGTGGAAACTCTGATGCGCGGGCCTCACAACATCTGGCGGCTCATCCGCACCGGCGCAACGATGGAACGCACGGGCGCGATGACGCAGGCCATGGACGCTATGGACGCACCGAAAGCCCTTCGTGTTATGGCCCGCACTCTGGCGTGGCCGTTCCGGTGGCTGGGCTACAAAGGCGATCCGAATCTGCCGCCGGTAACGCGCGCGATCACCGCACTGGGGCCGGCCTATATCAAATTCGGCCAGATTCTCTCGACCCGACCCGATGTTGTCGGAGTTGATCTTGCTAAACAGCTTCAGGTGCTTCAGGATCGGATGCCGCCCTTCCCGCGGGATGCGGCCGTCAAAACCATTGAGGCCGAGCTTCAGGCGCCGATCTCCGAACTGTTTTCCGAATTCTCGGAACCGGTCGCTGCCGCCTCGATCGCACAGGTCCACAAGGCGGTCCGCGCGGACACGGGCAAAGCTGTTGCGGTCAAAGTGCTTCGCCCCGGTATCGAAAAAGCATTCCGCACCGACATCGACGCCTTTTACTTTATGGCTTCCGTCATCGAATTTTTCTCTCCGGCGTCACGCCGCCTGCGCCCCACTGATGTGATCGCGCATTTTGAAGGGGTCGTGCATGGAGAGCTGGACCTGCGGCTGGAAAGCGCCTCTGCCTCCGAATACGCGGCCAATACGGCGAAAGACGAAGGGTTTTCCGTGCCTGCCGTCGATTGGAACCTGTCCGCGAAACGGGTGATGACACTCGAATGGGTCGACGGGATCACCGCCTCCGACATCGACGAAATCGTCGCAGCGGGTCATGATCGCTCCAGCCTCGGTCCACGGGTCTTGCAGATGTTCCTGACCCATGCGCTGCGTGACGGTTTTTTCCATGCAGACATGCACCAAGGCAACCTCAAGGTCGCCCCGAATGGTGACATTGTCGCGCTGGATTTCGGCATTATGGGCATGCTCGACGAGTATACACGGCGTGTTTACGCCGAGATTTTGTATGGCTTTATCAAAAAAGACTACAAACGGGTTGCCGAGGTCCACTTTGAAGCGGGCTATGTGCCTGCGGATCGTGATGTGGACGAATTCGCCCGTGCACTGCGCGCTGTAGGCGATCCGATTTTCGGCATGGACGCCAGCCGTATTTCTATGGCGCGCCTGCTGTCCTACCTATTCGAAGTCACCGAACGGTTCGGCATGCAGACCCGCACGGAACTCATTCTTTTGCAGCGCACGATGGTGGTGGTTGAGGGCGTTTCCCGCTCGCTTGATCCGCATATCAACATCTGGGAAGTGTCCAAACCCGTGGTCGAAGAATACATCAAGTCCAATATTGGTCCGCGCGCACTCAGCCGCGACCTGCTACGAACCGCGACTGTTTTGGCCCGTTTCGGCCCGCGCCTGCCGCAACTGGCCGAATCTCTCCTGATCGCCCAGAGCAAGGCCAATGAAGAACCCACCAAGCCGTCCAACCACTGGCAAGCCGCTTGGCTGGTCGCGGGCGGAGTGGTGTCTGCCGGTCTCGGCGCGGCAGTGGTGCTGATCTTTGGTTAAGGCGCGTCACGCAAAGCGTTAAGCTCGGCCTCAAACGCCTGTGCATAAACAGCCTCCCCTTGCGCTGCTTTCCATGCGCAATAGGCCGCCATGCGCCAGTGGTAGTAAGGTTTGAGCGCCTGATACCGCGCTATGGTTTCTGTGTCGGAATAGCCCTGAAGCGCCTTGACCTCGGCTTCCCGCGTCAACGGCTCCATGCCGTAAACCACATGCATCGCAGGCGAGAGCGCAATCGCCAGATCTGCTGTTGCATCGCCATATGCAGGACATTGCCAATCAATCAGAACACGCTCCGAACCCGCAGCAATGACATTCGCGGGCACAGGGTCTCCATGTAAGAAAACATCAGGTCCGGTTGCTATGTCTTCCGGCTCCGGCATGTGACGCAAAAGCCAGCCCGCCTCATATGTTGCCAGCCCTGACAGGAAAACCATGCCTTCTTGCAACAGCTCCTCGGGCGTAATGCAAACCCGTCGCACAGTCATAGTCGGCTTGAGAATGTGAAGACGCGCAAGCGCTCGCATCGTGGCCGCATCGGTTGTCGCGGTCCTCTCTCCCTCAACATACCGATAGACCAGACACATTCCGCAACGGGTCTCAAACGAGGTCTCGAATTCTGGCGCCAACCCTGTTCCGTGCAAAGTTTTCAGGGTTGAAACTTCTGCCGGCGCCTCATTCGGAAACAAGCTATTGCCACGCGTGGGGTCAAAAAGTTTGAACACCCGATCATCCGCGCCAACACGCAAGTGCCAGGACCGATTACTCCGCCCGCCGGAAAGAGGTCTCCACTCCTGCGGCGTGCCGTAAGTCTGTGTCGCAAAGGCCTGTAACGCGTCAGGCACTCCATCAGGATTTTGTTTCACACGCGCGACCTTCTACTCAACGGGTCACCGGCACAAACCCAAGCACAAGCAAGATCACAGCCGCGATCAACCCGTAAATCCAGAGCTGTGCACGCGGCCCCTCGGCTTTCCAGACGCTGCGATAGCGGTAGCCCGCGAGGCAGGCGATCACGAAGAGAATCGTTGCCGTTACAGGCGTAAGCGACAGCGGCGATCCGGTCAGGGCTTCAATCAAAACGGGTCTCCCGGCTGGAAAAAGTTTACTCAGGCGCGAATCTCTCTACCCTAGGAGTCAGCTTAGGGAGGAAAAGACATGCCAGCTTCATACACACCAAAGACGCGGGGAGCCATGGCGCATGAACACAGCCATAGCCAAACCGTCGAGACCAACACATCCGCCGCAGAGGCCACTGTCGCGGATGTTCTGGCGCAGAAGGGCGCCGAAATATTTGCAGTCAAACCGCTGGACACCATCAAACACGCCGTCGAACTGATGCGAGACAATCGCATCGGGATTGTTCTGGTCAAGGATGCACAAGACGCATTGGTCGGCGTCCTGTCGGAACGTGACATCGTGCGGCAGCTTGCGGATACACCGGGCCAGACCCTGCCCAAAACCGTGGCGGACCTGATGACGCGCGAGATCGAAACCGCGACATCTCAGGAACAGCTTGTAAGCGTTTTACGTCGCATGACGGACGGACGGTTCCGGCATATGCCCGTGATAGACGACGGGGCGCTGGTGGGGCTGATCTCCATAGGGGATGCGGTGAGCTACCGTCTGGCCGCGTTGGAATACGAAGCTTTGAAGCTCAAGCAACTGATTGTCGGCTGAAACCCGAACGCAGGCTGCGATATCCGCGCGTCTGTTTCCATCACGCAGACGCGCTATCTGCACTGCCCTGCGTCAGAAGGCTTGACGCCCGCCCGAATGGATGCCAGCACTAGCGCACGAATAGCGACAGGGGCGCTCGGAAGATTTCCGGGCTGAGACGAACCCTTAGAACCTGAACCGGATAATGCCGGCGGAGGGAGGCGCGTAAGACGATTGCGGGCTTTTACTCGGTGCCTGCGCTCCTCTTTCGATCTCCTCCCCTGCCAGCGCGAGAGGAGATTACGATGGAAGACCTGGGCCAATCGCTTGACCATATGCGGCACACCGCGCCGCTGGTTCATAACATCACCAATTATGTCGCGATGAATGTCATGGCGAATGTCATGCTCGCCGCCGGTGCATCGCCCGCCATGCTACATGCCCGCGAAGAGGTCGAGGAATTTGCCGCCCTTGCGCAGGCCATCACGATCAACATCGGCACCCCCTCCCCCGCGTGGGCCGAGGCGATGGAAATGGCCGCCAAAACCGCCAACGCGCACAAAACCCCGTGGGTGTTTGATCCTGTTGCGGTCGGGGCCACCGCCTATCGCCGCGAACTCGGGCCACGGCTTCTTGCGCTTTCGCCCAGCGTGATTCGGGGCAATGCCTCCGAAATTCTGGCGCTTGCGGGCGTGGGCACTGCAGGAAAAGGCGCCGATGCAACGGATTCTGTCGATGCGGCCCAAAATGCCGCCCGTGATCTGGCGCACCAAAGTGGTGGCATTGTTGCGGTCACAGGACCGGTTGATTTCGTCACAGACGGGGATCGCACGGCTCTCATCGCAAACGGCCACGAGATGATGCCGCGCATTACGGCGCTGGGATGTTCTTTGAACGGGATCATCGCCGCGTTTCTGGTCGGTCAGGACCCGTTCGACGCCACCGTGGCCGCGCTGGCCTATTACGGTTTGGCCGGCGAGCAGGCGAGCCAGAAGGCTGAGGGGCCGGCCTCGTTCCAGACCGCCTTTATCGACGCGCTCTACCAGCTTGATCCGGCGGCATTGACACAAGGTGCGAGGGTCACGGTGTAATGACGCTCCAGAATATCCCGCCCCTTTGTTTTATCACCGAAGCTGCGGACAGCCCCTCCATGCTCGCCCAATGCCGCGCTGCCGCCAGAGGTGGCGCGGGGTGGATACAGTTGCGTCACAAGACCCTGCCTGACACAGAGTTTGCCGCGCTGGCCCGTCAGATCATGGCGGAGATCGCGCCTTACGATGCCAAACTTCTGGTGAACGACCGCATTGATGTGGCCATCGAAGTGGGTGCGCCGGGGCTACATATTGGGCAAGGCGATGGCGACCCCGCCGAAATCCGCCGCCGCATCGGCTCCGGAATGCTGCTCGGCCTTTCTGTCGAGGAGGCAGAACATATCCAAGCCGTGCCGGACGGGGTCGATTATCTAGGTGTCGGGCCGATCTATGCGACCGGATCAAAACCCGACCACGCAGCCCCTATCGGGGTCAAAGGCTTTGCCAAGATCGCATCACTGACCCCTCTGCCCTGTCTCGCCATCGGCGGCGTCACAGAGCGCGATGCCGCAGCGATCAAACGCGCCGGAGGGGCCGGACTGGCCGTCATCTCCGCCATTTCCCGCGCCCCTGACATGGAAGTCGCAACCCGCACACTTCTGAACACATGGAGAGAAGCATGATCCCGAACATCCTGTCGATTGCAGGGTCCGATTGTTCCGGCGGGGCCGGTATTCAGGCGGATATCAAATCCATTTCGGCCAATGGCGGTTATGCGATGTCTGTCATCACTGCCCTGACCGCCCAGAACACACAGGGCGTCTCTGCTGTCAGCTTGTGTGACACAGGAATGATCGCCGCCCAGATCGCCGCCATTCGTGACGATATAAAAATTGACGCCATCAAGATCGGTATGCTGGGAGATGCGCAGATCATCGACTGCGTGGCACAGGGCATTTCCGGTCTGGACTGCCCCGTTGTGCTCGACCCTGTGATGGTGGCCAAGGGCGGGGACCGACTGTTGCAGCAAGAGGCTGTTTCCGCGCTCCGCAGCCTTTTGCCGCAAGCCACGCTCATCACCCCCAACCTGCCGGAAGCCGCCGACCTTCTGGACTGTGACGAAGCCTCCACAACCCGAGAAATGCAGGCACAGGCACAGGCCCTGCTCGACCTTGGACCCGAGGCGGTTCTGCTCAAAGGCGGGCATCTCGGTGGCGCTGACAGCCCCGACCTTCTGCTCACGCACAAGGGCGGGAAAGGGGTCTGGTTCGAAAGTCCTCGCGTTGCGACGAAAAACACCCACGGAACGGGCTGCACCTACGCCTCGGCTCTGGCGACCTACCTTGGCGCGGGGCTGGCGCTTGAGGAGGCCGCACGACGCGCAAAGGCCTATATCAGCGCGTCCATCGCGGCGGCGGACCAACTCCACGTCGGGTCGGGTCATGGCCCCGTCCATCATTTCCACTTTCTGAAAGACAACACACAATGAGCTTTACCCAAGAACTGGCCGCGCACACCCAAGAGCTGCGCCAGCAGATTCACGCGATGCCCTTCAACCGTGCTTTGGCTAATGGCAGTCTGTCGCCGGAGATTTTCCAAGGCTACATCATTCAGGATGCCCATTACCTCGAAGGTTTCGCCCGCGCCCTCTCTCTGGCGGCCTCCAAGGCCCCCGAGGCGCAGTCCATTGCGCAGCTTGCAGGCTCTGCCGCCGGAGCCATCGCGGTCGAACGCGAACTTCACGCGCATTACATGGGCCTGTTTGGTGTCACTTCCGACGATTTCGAGGGAACCGATGTGTCAGCCGCCTGCGATCACTACGTCTCTTTCCTGCTCCGCTCCGCCGCGATCGGAGATTTCCCCGAAGCGGTCACGGCTCTTTTGCCCTGTTTCTGGATCTATCGCGATATCGGCAAGGAAATCGCGCAAACCAGTCGCGCGGACAATCCCTATAGCGCGTGGATTGCCACCTATTCCGGCGAAGCCTTTGACCAAAGCGTCCAGCGTATGCTCGACCTCGTCAACAGGGTGGCGGATGATGCAAGTGATGCGACCCGCGCGCGGATGCATCACGCCTTTCAACGGAGTTGCTGGCACGAATGGCGGTTCTGGGACAGTGCTTATCATCGGGAAGGCTGGAAACAACCGCGCCCTGAAGATGTGGTGACGGGCTAACCAGAGCACATCACGCCCTCATCAAAAATCCCCTGGTGCGCATTGCAGGCAAACAAGCCCTTCGGCGCGCCAGGCCTCCACAACAGAACTTCGGTCGTCGATCACCAGCCAAGGGATCAACCCGTCGGCCTTCATCTCCGCCAAGGCGCGGCGTTTGACGTCCGGATCGCTCGCCTCGTCCTGATCCTCGGCCCGCAAATAGATGCCATCGAACGGCAGATCATGCTTGCGCAGCCACGCAATCGTATACTCCGCCCAGCCGCGCGGTCGGCCCGAACAAATCACAATGGTTTCGCCACTGTCTTTCAGACGCCGCATGAGTTTCGCAACAGGGGCAATCAAAGGGGCATCAGCCATCGCGTCGTGAAACGCATCCCATTGCTTTTCGACCCCATGCACAAAATGGCCGAGCCGGCCGGCGTCAAACTCCGCCAGCGTTCCATCAACATCAAACACGACACAAGGTTTGGCTGGATTTGTCATAACTCTTTTTCCTCAAAGGTTTCTCCTGCCCTCTCGAACAGAATCGGCGTTGCGTTGGGCGGACGTGTCCCGACATCGCCTGTGGTCCAAAGCACCCGCGCGGCGCGGATCACGCCGGAATGGCACACAAGAACCGGCAATCTGTTCTGTGACACCGCGCAAATTTCGGTGATTGTGCGCCGGATTCGAGACAACATGGCGGGCCAGCTTTCGCCGGACTCCGGCGTATCTTCGCGCGCAGGTTGCTGATCCAGAGGGCGCATTTCAAAGACGCCCCAATCGCGTTCCCGCAACCCGTCGTGACGCGTAAATTCTCGATCAGGAAAGGCCAGCTTACAGGTCTCCTGCGCCCGCGACATAGGGCTTGCATAAAGCGCGATCCGCTCCGGCCAGTGTCGACGGGACAGGTCACGCGCTTGTTGCCTGCCTCGCTCGGTCAAGGCCACATCCGTGCGCCCCGCAATGATCCCGTCCGCATTGGCCGTGGTCTCGCCGTGACGAATCAAACAGAAACTTCCGGACGGCAAAGGCGCGGTCATAGCCGCACCGGATCATGCAGGAAAATCTCCACACCGAGATCTTCCACCAGATAGTCTTCGGGCTGCGCACAAAAGGCTGGCGCAAAGCGTTTCGCGCCGAGGCGCTCAAGCATCCCGACCTGATCACGCAACGGCGGATGCACATTCCAGCGCTGGAAATATCCCCCCGGCACAGCACAGATGCCGCGTGCATGGGCGGTCATGTGGCCTGTGAAAACCACATGCGCATCGCGACCCAAACGCCCACTTTCATTCCATGCCCGCACATAGCCCCAAGCGGCACCACCATCGGCATTGGGTGTGTCGCAGATAAGAAAACGCGCCTGTTCCATCGGACCCCGCTCCAAAAGCGGCGCGATTTCCTGCACATCGGGGCTTAGCGTCTGGCTGGCAAGCGCGGCTCTTAAAGCGGCTTGGCATTCAGGATCGAGCATCACGCTTTCGACCCCGAAGCGCCGGATCAGATGCAGGGCCATTTCACCGGCCCGACCGGACGGCGGTACCGGTAAAAGCACCTGCCCGTGCAAACCGTCCAACAATGCATCCAGCGCCGCGAACCGTTCAGACTGGGGCACATCGTCCAGATGATAGGAGCAGTCCAGAATAGCCGTCGCAGCAGCGGGCGGAGGGTCAAAGGGGAACCAGTCGGATTCCTCGGACCAGTCACCCGAATAGAAAAACCCCTCGCCCAGCGCAAAATGCATCCAGACCCCGCCCATCGCATGACCATTGCGTCCGGTGGTGAGCGTCACACCATCAATGACCGTTTCCCCTTGCTCGGGCAAAAGATGCACCTTGGCCGCAGGGGGCAAGGACTTGGCCGTCTGGGGCGTGGCATAGATCGGCAATCCCGCCTCAACCGCATAGGAAGCGCCACCGATGTGGTCGATATGGTCATGGGTGATAAACACCGCTTCCGCACCCTTGAGCCATGCGGGGTTGAAATGCGCATTGGCCTCGGGACCAAAACCGCAGTCAAGAAGCCAGATGCGATCTTCCAAAGTCAGCTGCATACATGCAGGGCCCTTGTCCCCGATGCCAGAGAGTAATCTTACAGTTTGCATTTAGTCCTCTGAGAAAGCCCAAGGGGTTGTGATGGTCAGGCCGAGCTGTGCGCCGACATCGAATTTCGCACGCGTTTCCGCCAAAAGCCGCGTGCCGCATTCGGACACGGTTTCCAGCAGGTATTTTCCGCCCAGATAAGTCACCCGCGCCACCTTGGCCCGCAGGTTACCCGTCTCCGCAATGCTGAGGTTTTCAGGCCGCAAGCAGACATGGCTGACACGCGATTTTTCCGGATCGGTTTGCACAGCAACCTCCGTTCCCAAAATCTGCGCCCGAAGCTCCTCGCCCCTCCGTGCGACCCCGTGCACAGGCACCACAGCCCCGCGCCCGACAAACTCCGCCACAAAGCGGTTCTTGGGACGCTCATAGAGGGTTTGAGGCGTATCAAATTGCTGAATTCGCCCCTGATCCATCACCGCAATCCGGTCCGCCATCGCCATCGCTTCGGCCTGATCATGGGTGACATAGACCATGGTTGCGCCGGTGCGTTTGTGAAAATCCGCGAACACCCCCTGCATAGAGGCCCGCAGCGCCACATCCAGATTGGCGAGCGGCTCGTCGAGCAAAACAGCGCAGGGATCAGACACGAGGCACCGCGCCAACGCCACCCGCTGCCGCTGTCCGCCAGAGAGATCGGATGGCATACGGTCCGCATAATCACCCAGCCCCGTTGCCGCGAGGGCGGCGTCGGTCTGTGTTGCAATGTCGGCTTTGGAAAACCGCCGGATTTCGAGCGGATAAGACACATTGCGGCGCACGGACATATGCGGCCAGAGCGCGTAGGACTGGAACACAAAGCCGATGTTGCGCTCTTCGGGCGGCATCATCACGCCTGTGTCAGCATTGGCCATGTCACGCCCGCCGATGCGGATTTGTCCACGGGTCGGAAGTTCGAACCCCGCCAGAATCCGCAGCAACGTGGTCTTGCCACAGCCCGACGGCCCCAGAAGCGCGATAAATTCGCCATCTTCGAACCGCGTGGTGATGTCTTGCAACGCAGGCGTGCCCGCGAATGTTTTGCCGACAGAGGACAGGTCTATGTCTGCCATGGGACAACTCCTTTGGGAAAGCGGCGCGACAGCAGCTGGATCACCGCCATAAGCGCCATGACAACCAGCACGATGGTCATGGCAAGCGCACTGGCCATCGCAGTTTCGCCGCTGTCATCGAGATTGAAAATCACCACGCCAAGCGTCTCTGTGCCCGACGACCACAAGAGCGCGGAAACCGTAAGTTCATTAAATGCGGTGAGGAACACGAGGATCGCCCCCGCCGCAGCAGCCGGCGCCGAAAGCGGCAGGATCACATCGCGCAGACGACGGAACAAAGAGGCTCCGACCGATTGCGCCGCCTCATTCATGGCCGGATCAAGTTGCTTCAGACTGGCCTGCACAGGGCGGAACATGACCGCGAAAAACCGTGCGAGATAGGCGAGGAAGATGATCCAGATCGTGCCGTAGAGCGTGGCTTCGGTAAAGGGCAGCTTGATGAGCAAAAGGATCATCGCAATCGACAGAACAACCCCCGGAAGCGCGTAGGGCAGGTCCAGAAGACTGTCGAAAAGGCGCGAGAGCCGTGTTTTGTGCCGCTCCATTAACCACGCTAAAGGCAGGCAGACCACCATCAGAACCAGCGAAGCCCCAACCGCCAGACTGAAGGAATTGACAAAGGCCCGCGATGTCGAAGGCTGGCGGAACAAAACCTCATACCATGCAGTGAAGGTCACCGTGTCCAAGCCCAAGGCAACGCCATAAGCAGGCACCAAGGAGGTCGCAAGCAGACCTGACATTGGCAGCACGAGGATCACAAGAACCACAGCCCAGAGCAAAAGCTCCACCGGCAGACGTGCCGCACCCAACGGAATGGCAAGCGGGCGGGAGGTGGCCCCTACAAGATGCAGTTTCTGGCGGCTCTGAAAGAAACGCTGCAACAGAATACCGATCACGGCCACCGCTCCGATCAGCATGGCGAGAACAGAGACTTCGGCCAGCACCGTTGTGCCCATTCCGGCAAGCTTCTGATACACCAATGTCGGAAGCGTCACATAGCCCGCAGGTATCCCCAACATGGCCGGAATACCGAAATTGCCCAGCGCAGTGACAAAGGTGATCGCCGTCCCTGCGGCCAAACTCGGCAATGTCAGAGGCATCACCACCTGCCACCATGTGCGCAGCCCCTTGGCACCGCTGACCCGAGCCGCTTCGACCACTTCTTGCGGAATTGACCGCAGCCCCGCACGCAGGGTCAGAAAAATGATCGACATATGCTGGATGCCCAAAAGTACAATGATGCCTTCTGCCGAATAGAGCGGTTGCGGCGCACCCAGTGGCGGCGCGATGCCGAGTGTTTTCAACAGGACCGAAGATGGCCCCATGATCTGTGTCCATGAGAGCGCGGTGATTTGTGGCGGGATCATCATCGGAATCATCAGGCAAAAGACCAACGCCGCCTTGGCGCGCAAATCTGTCAGCGCGACCAGAAAGGCAAACGCCGCGCCAAGCACCAACGACAGGACAGTGCCTAAACCCGCAGTGATGAGCGAATGTTTGAGCGCACTCATCGTCGAGGGTTTTGACAACACATCTCCCATCAAGGACAGGCTCGGCGCACCCTGATCCGTCACCCCTTCGACAAAGAGGCGCAAGACTGGGGCCATCGTCAGACAGATCGCGACAATCAGAATCGCGGAGAGCAGCCGACCTTCTGACCGGCTGCCTCCCATTTGCATCGAGACACCCATCACTCAGCGCCGAAAAGTTCTGCGAACCTGGCCTTGTTGGCCTCGGCGTTTTCCAGTGCGGTGGCCGGATCGAATGCCATCAGCTTGATGTCTTCGCGGGCGGGAAAGCCTTCGGGCACACCCATGCCGTCGCGTGCCGGAATATAACCCATATCGAGGACGAGATCCTGCCCCTCTTGGCTGATCAGGAAATCAACGAACTTCTGTGCGCCGTCCATATTCTTCGCACTGGACAGAATAGCCACAGGCTCGGTCACATAAGATACACCCTCTTCAGGGAAGACGAAATCAACCGGAGAACCGTCCGCCTTGTTCCGGATGGCGAGGAAGTCCACGACCATGCCGTAAGGCTTTTCGCCCGATGCCACCGCTTTGAACGTGCCGCCGTTGCCACCTTGGGCGCGGGCATCATTGGCCGACAGATTTTCGTAATAGTCCCAGCCAAGGCTCTCGTCGCCCGTCAACGTGGCGAGGTGGATCAACGCAGCACCCGAATACAGCGGCGAGGGCATGGCGATCTGACCTTTGATGACCGGATCCACGAGATCGGCCCAAGAGGTCGGCGCGGTTTCAATGCCTGTGTTATACACGATGCCGGTGGTGATGAGCTTGGTGGAGTAGTAGTAACCCTCCGGCGAATAGAGAGCTGCGTCGTAGTTTGCGGCCTCCGGCGACTGATACGCGGCCAAGAGCCCCTCCTGCGCCATGCCTTCCAGCGTGACCGTGTCGGCAATCAAAAGCACGTCAGGCTGTGGATTGCCCGCTTCGATTTCCGCGCGCAGACGGGCCATGAGCTTCGTCGTGCCGTCACGCACCCAATCCACCTCTGTGCCCGGATTGGCCGCCATAAAGGCATCGACTGTCTTCTGGGCATCGGCATTGGGCTGGGAGGTGTAAAGCGTGATCGTATCGGCCATGGCGGTGCTGGCCATGAGGGCAAAAGCGGTGGTGGTGAGGAAGGACTTCATCGGGCTCTCCTGAGGGTTTTGCTTTCGTTCGAAAGTAATTCACGAGAGCCTTATTCCTTCGGAGTGCTAAGGTTTTGTGACAAAACTGTAACTTTTTTAATGATATTGCGCGGGATTTGTTTCCTTTCTACCATCCCTGCAAGCACAGTTTGTTTTCGAAGGAAAGTCATGAAGCGGCTGGATATGACAGAGCGGCGCGACCGCATCATTACGCTCTTGTCGGAGAACGGTGAGCTGTCGGCTGCGGAACTGTCCGAACGCCTTGCCGTGTCGGTTCAGACGATCCGCACCGATTTGCGCGATCTGGATGCGGCCGCGCTCGTGCAGCGGCGGAATGGCTCGGCGCGGTTGAGGCAGCAAAGCGAGAATATCGGATACCTGCCCCGCGAAAGCATATCGCGGCAAGAAAAACAGCGGATCGCATTGACAGTGAAAAACCTGATCCCGAATGGCGCGCGCATTGCCCTCGGCACCGGCACCACGGTCGAACATTGCGCACGTCTGCTGGCCTCTCACGAAGACCTGTTCGTTGTGACCAACAGCATCCACGCCGTCTGCGCCCTGCAAAACGCACCAAGGGTCGTCGTCGAGATGGCGGGCGGAGCTGTGCGTATGCGGGATCTGGATATGATCGGCGTTGCGGCGTTAGAGTTCTTTGCGAAATATCGCGTGGATTATGCGATTTTCAGTTGCGGCGGCCTGTCGGAGAGCGGTGCGGTGATGGATTATAACTCCGAGGAGATTTCCACGCGAAAGGCCATCTCAGGTTGCGCGAACACAATGATTCTGGTCATGGATTCCGAAAAGTTCGGTCTCGATCTGGCCTGCCACCACGCGCATCTGCGCGATTATGACATGGTCGTCACCGGCGCGCATTTACCAGATGATGTGTTGCGCGCCTGCGATCAATCCGGTTGCCGAATTATCAAGGTGTAAGCCTTCCTCATGCCTGTCGCAAAGCAGCTTCTTCCCTCCATCCTTGCGCACATTGATTGCCCAACGATGTGACATCGGATAAAGCACATGTAACGTGAGGAGCCGCCCATGAGCATGAATACATTCGGACATCTTTTCCGCTTCACCACTTGGGGCGAAAGCCACGGGCCCGCATTGGGGGCCACGGTTGATGGCTGCCCTCCGGGAATCGAGATCAATGAAGAGATGCTTCAGGTCTGGCTCGACAAGCGCAAACCCGGCACGTCGAAGTTCACCACCCAGCGTCAGGAGCCGGATCAGGTGGAAATCCTCTCCGGTGTCTTCGAGGGCAAGACCACCGGCACACCGATCCAGCTTATGATCCGCAACACGGACCAGCGTTCGAAAGACTACGGCGAGATTGCACAGGCCTTTCGGCCCGGACATGCCGACATCACCTATTTCCAGAAATACGGCATTCGGGACTACCGTGGCGGCGGGCGTTCCTCGGCGCGGGAAACGGCGGCGCGCGTGGCCGCTGGCGGTATCGCGAGAGCCGTTCTGGCCGAATTGGCACCTGATCTGGAGATCAAAGGCTATATGACGCAGATCGGCCCGCACGGGATCGAGGGCCCCCGTGACATGAGCGAAATCGACAACAATCCGTTCTGGGTGCCCTCCGCGAAAACCGCTGAGACCTGGGCAGATTATCTGAGCGCCATTCGCAAAAACGGCTCCTCGGTCGGCGCTGTGATTGAAGTGGTCGCAAAAGGCGCACCTGCCGGGCTTGGCGCACCGATTTACGCCAAGCTGGACACAGATCTGGCTGCGGCGATGATGTCTATTAATGCTGTCAAAGCTGTGGAAATTGGCGAGGGCATGAATGCCGCTTGCCTAACCGGCGAGAAAAACGCGGACGAGATGCGCATGGGGCCGGATGGTCCCGAGTTCGGTTCCAATCACGCGGGCGGTATTCTTGGCGGGATTTCTACGGGACAGGACGTGGTGGTGCGGTTTGCGGTCAAGCCGACCTCTTCAATCCTGACCCCGCGTAAGACCGTCACGAAGTCCGGCAAAGAAACCGACTTGATCACCAAGGGACGTCATGATCCCTGCGTCGGTATCCGTGCGGTTCCCGTGGGCGAAGCAATGATGGCCTGTGTCATCCTCGACCACCTTCTGCTGCATCGCGGGCAAGTCGGCGACGGTCCGCGTGGTCACATCGGCTAAGAAGATCGCGAAAGGCGTTAATTCAAACCCTTTCGCGAAACACGCCGGATCATGTCAGGCCGCTTTCGTGGCCGGACCTTCTGTCAGAATTGCGTGGAGTGTGGCCGCCTCACTATTGGCTCGCAGCTTCGCGCAAATGTCAGCGTCGCGCATAGTGCGGGACACGAGAGCCAAGGCTTTGAGGTGATCGACACCGGATTCAGCCGGAGCAAACAATGCAAAAACCAAATCAACGGGCTGACGGTCTACAGCATCAAAATCCATAGGGCTTTCAAGCCGCAGGAACGCACCGACGACAGAATCCAGCCCCTCGATCCGCGCATGAGGCAGAGCAACGCCATGGCCCACACCAGTCGGGCCAAGGCTTTCTCGTTCCTGAAGCGCATCGACCGTCTCGTTCAAAGACAAATCATAGGCGCTTGCTGCAATCTCTCCCAGATCTTGAAACAAGCGCTTCTTGCTGGTCATTTTGCCCACAACCTTAACGGCCTGTGGATCCAAAATCTTCGAGATATCCATCTAAAAACTACCCGCCTCGACCCGTCGAGGCGGGTCGGTTTCATTAAGTCGCGTCGTTAGGGTCAATCCAGCCGATGTTCCCGTCAGGGCGGCGGTAGACCACGTTCACTCCAGTTTTTCCTTCCTTGCGGAACACAAGGACCGGAGCTTCGGCAAGTTCCATCTGCATTACAGCTTCCCCTACCGTAAGGGTCGGAATCGATGCCTCCATCTCGGCAATGATCATCGGCTGCAAGCTTTCGGGCTCTTGCTCGTCTTCATGCTCCGATGCGGCGAGGATATACTGGGAACCGCCGAAGAGTTCAACAGGCTCCGAGCGCTCCTTGTGGTGGTCTTTCAACCGGCGCTTGTAGCGACGCAGTTGTTTGTCCATTTTCTCGGCGCAGGCATCAAAGGCGGCGTAGATTTCATGCGCACGCGCACTGGCTTGTGCTGTCAGACCGGTCGACAAATGAACCACAGCCTCACAGCTGTATTCCGCCCCACTCTTGGAAAAAACGACATTCGCATCCGTCGGACGTTGTGCATATTTTTCCAGCACGGCGCCAAGCTCGGTTTTTACATGCGTTTGAAGCGCACTACCGATGTCGATTTGTTTTCCGCTGATTTGGTACCGCATATGATACCTCCTTCTTTGTTCAGACCCGTCTTCCGACGCCTCCTCCGGCGTTCAAGAGTGGTCTTGGGGTTTTGTTTGAAGCGGGATGACGATGCAAACGCTTGAGAGAGTGCCCAGACAGCTTGTCGGGGTGCTTTTCCGGCGCCTTGTGACGTCTACTGGTCGTGGCGCAGAGTGTCATTCTTACGTCATACATCTACTCTATTTGGCGTCAGAATCCGGGGGAATGTCAATCAAAACCCGCCGTTAAATCCGGAAATTGTCACCAAGGTAAACGCGCCGCACAGTTTCATCGGCAACAATGTCTTCCTTGCTGCCGGACATAAGAACGTGCCCGTCATGCAAAATATAGGCGCGGTCGATAATTCCCAATGTTTCCTGCACATTATGATCCGTAATCAAAACACCGATACCGCGGGTCTTGAGGGTGGAGACAAGCCCGCGAATTTCCGCCACAGCGATGGGGTCAACGCCTGCGAAAGGCTCGTCGAGCAGCACATAGGACGGGTCTGACGCCAGACAACGCGCGATTTCGACTCGCCGGCGCTCACCGCCAGACAGCGACAAAGCCGGTGCGCGGCGCAGATGGGAAATGGAAAATTCGGAAAGGAGGTCTTCCAGCTTCTCGCGCCGCAAAAGCGGATCACTTTCGGAGACTTCGAGAATGGCAAGGATGTTGTCCTCAACACAAAGGCCCCGAAACACGGAGGCCTCCTGTGGCAGATAGCCGACCCCGAGTTTCGCGCGGCGATACATAGGCAAGAGCGTAATATCGCGCCCGTCCACGATCACCTCGCCGCCCTCCGGCATGACGAGACCCGCGATAGAATAAAAACACGTCGTCTTGCCGGAGCCGTTGGGGCCAAGCAAAGCCACCACTTCGCCGCGCTCCAGATCGAGAGAAACATCCCGGATCACGGTGCGCTTGCGATAGCCTTTGCGAAGATTACGGACCTTGAGCCCCGAGGTGTCGCCCATCAGTCTTTTCCGGATTGCAGGATCGTTTTCACACGTCCATCCATCCGCCCTGTGCCGGTGTTGAGATCAATCACCATGCGCTCGCCGGACAGAGCGCTATTTTCCTGCGTCAAAAGCACGTTGCCCGTGAGCACCACTGTGCCTGATTCGAGATCATATTCCGCACGCTGGGCCTCCGCCGCCTCACCCGCATTGGTGATCGTGACGCCACCAGAGGCCAAAAGACGCGCAATCTCGCTGCTCTCGCTGCTCTCGCTGGCATAGACCACTTCAACCGTCTGCGCCGAAAGCCGCATAGCCCCCTGTCCGATGATGACATTGCCGGAAAACAATGCTTTTCCGGTGCCCTGATCCACGCTGAGCTGGTCAGACGTCACCTCGATCGGCAGGCTACTGTCATGTTTGAGGCCGCCGAACGCAATCTGCGTGCCTTGGGCCTGCGCAGGCAGGCTATAAAGGCCAAGCGTGCAAACCAGCGCGGCTGTGAAAGACATGGTACGAATGATTGTCACGGCAAAGTCCTCGAAAGTCAGGGCTGATATACCAGCTTTACACCGTCCTTGAAAACCAGAAGGTAGGCTTCTGTCTCGGCATCTTGTGAAATAACCATGGAACCCGCCGTCAAATCGCCCGCGGGACCAATCGCATCAACGGTTCCGGGGCTTTCGATTTTCGAGATATCCAGCATCGTGGCGATCCGCTCCGAGGTGATCGTGTAACCGGTTGAGGTTTCGATCTCGACATGGCCGGACAGCTCGGCAACCTGACTGGATCCATCAATGACCCCATCGTCGGCCTTGAGCGTCACGGACCCATTTCCGGGCAGTCTGAGTGCGCCGCGAACCGTAGTTGAGTTGGCCACATCTTCCGCGGAAAGATCGGGACGCACCAGATCGGCAGAGATTTCAAGCTCGGCGCCATCTTGCGTGACCGTGGCAAAGGCCGGCCCCTCGACACGTTGTTCGCGGGCCAGCGTTTCAATGTCGACATCCGCATAGGGAATGGAGAGATCGACTTCGCGCCCGCGTGCGAACAGGAAAAGCGTGGCCAGAATCGCAAGACTGCCCAAAGGCAGGGCAATTTTGGCAAATGCCACAAATTTAGAATACCTGTTATCGAACCGCGCCATAAGGACGTCTTACACGACACCAGCGCGAAGGCAGTCCTGAATTTTCAAAATTCCGCAAGGCCGCCCGTCTTCGGCAGGATCCCGCACAAACAGACAGGTGATGGCGCGTTCATCCATGCGCGCAACGGCTTTTTCGGCCAGTGCATCGGGTGAAATGGTCAGCGGATCGGCGGTCATGATGTCGCCCGCTGCCTTTTCCAACAACCCGTCGATATGGCGACGCAAGTCACCATCTGTAATAATCCCGCGCAGATGACCTTCGGCATCGACAACACCGACGACACCGAAACCTTTCGCGGACACGACCGATAGAGCCTCCCGCATCGGCGTGTCGGTGGGCACCAAGGGCATATCGCTGTGCATAAGGTCACGCACTTTTGTAAGCCGCGACCCGAGTTTGCCGCCCGGATGCAGCACGCGGAAATGATCAGCGGTGAAGGCACGGTGTTCCATCAGAGCAATCGCCAAAGCATCGCCCAGCGCCAGCGTCATGGTGGTCGACGTGGTCGGCACAATGCCATGACCACAGGCTTCGGGCGCTTTGGGCAGAATAAGAGCCACATCACAGGCGCGGATCAGCGTGCTGTCAGGGTTGGACGCCACACCGATCATCGGGATTTTGAACCGCCGCGTATAGGCAATGAGATCGGCCAGTTCCGGGGTTTCACCGGAGTTGGACAGAACAAGACAGATGTCGCCATCACCGATCATGCCCAGATCCCCGTGGCTCGCCTCTGCCGGATGCACGAAATACGCAGGCGTTCCGGTGGATGCCAGAGTGGCGGCAATCTTGCGCGCGATATGGCCGGATTTGCCCATACCTGTGACAATGGTGCGGCCCTTCGCTGAAAGGACGGTCTCGATGGCTTTGGTGAATTCCTCACCAAGACTGTCGGACAAAAGGCCCAGAGCTTCGGCTTCTTGGGCAATCACCCGTTTCGCCGTGGACAGAAATGCGTCGGATTTGGTCATGTTTCGATCCTTAAAGGGCCTCAATGGGCGAAAATGTCAGTGTCGGGCCAGCCTTCGAGATCCAGCTTGGCACGGGTCGGCAGGAAATCGAAGCAGGATTGCGCGATCTCCATACGACCTTCACGGACCAGCATCTCGTTCAGCTTGTCCCGCAGCCGGTGCAGGTAGAGAACATCGGACGCCGCGTAGTCGAGTTGCGCTTTGGTGAGATCCCGCGCACCCCAATCGCTCATTTGCTGATACTTGGAAATATCCACCTTCAACAACTGATCCAGCAGGTTTTTCAACCCGTGCCGGTCGGTGAAGGTGCGCACGAGTTTCGACGCGATCTTGGTGCAATACACGGGCTCGGCCAAGGTGCCGAATGCATGATACATCGCCGCAATGTCGAACCGCCCGAAATGGAACAATTTCAAGACATCGGGATCGGCAAGCATTTTGCACAGGTTGGGCGCTTCTGTCTGTCCACGTTCGACCTGGACCAGATGCGCACTCCCGTCGCCGCCGGACATTTGAACAAGGCAAAGACGGTCCCGATGCGGGTTCAACCCCATGGTTTCGCAATCAATGGCAACGACCGGCCCGAGGTCGAGATCGTCCGGAAGATCGTTTTTATAGAGAAAATTCGCCATCATCATGCCCTTGCTCTGTCAAATGCATTGAAACAGGGTCTTAAGGCTTTGGCCCAGAAGGGGCAAGAGAGCTGGCTGTTTTCCACGCCCGCGCGCAGTTTAGTGAACACGAGGCAAAACTTTATGCTTTTTGTCAGTTAAAACACTTGCTATCAACACGCCCGATATGACCGCGCGTCCAGCCGCCGCCAGACAGCCGGCCTCACAATAGCGAAAGAGATCGTCATGTTTGCTCATTTTGTCAGAGGCGCAGCCCTCGCCACGACCCTATGCACGGCGGCGGCGGCCACCGAAATCACCACCATCTCCGGCCCTGTCACGGTTGAAGGCACTCCCGAAACAATCGTCACCTTTGATGTGGGCGCGCTTGATACGCTGACCGCTCTAGGAGTTGATGTTGCGGGCCTCCCCGCCCCCAACCGCGTTCCGGCTCTCGAAGGGCTTTATGACGGGTCGCGCACGACTGTCGGATCTTTGTTCGAGCCGGATTTCGAACAGATTTTTGCGCTCAAGCCCGACCTGATCATCACAGGGACACGCACCCGCGACCAGATTGAACCGCTCTCCAAAATTGCCCCCACTGTCGACTTCAGCCCGTTCTCCGAGGATATTGAAGCCGTTGTGAAGACCCAGACTCTGGAATTGGGTGCCCTATTTGGCAAAGAAGACAAGGCCAATGCGCTCGTCGATCACCTGCACAGTTCATTGGAGGAGCTGCGCGGTCTGACCAAGGACGCGGGCAAGGGTCTCGTCGTGATGACCAACGGGCCGAAAATTTCGGTCTTCGGGCCCGGTTCGCGCTTTGGCTGGGTCCATGACACGCTCGGCGTCGAGCCGCTTCTGGAAGATGTGGAGGCTCAAACCCACGGTGAGGCTGTCAGCTTCGAATTCCTGCATGACGTGAACCCCGACTGGCTGATCGTCTTCGACCGGACTCGTGCGGTCAATGCAGATGGGCCGAAAGCCGATGAGACCCTCGACAACGAACTGGTCGCTGAAACCACCGCGATGCGAAAAGGTCAGGTGATCTATGTGCATCCCGCCGATTTCTACATTGCCACCACAGGGGTGCGCTCGCTTCAGGACACGGTGGACCAGTTCATCGAAGCCTTCAAGGACACGAAGTAAACGCGCATGAAATCGCCCGCACTGCATATGCTGCTCGCCTTGACGAGCCTTGTCATAATGGCGGCGCTGAGCCTCATGATCGGAGCCTCCGACATGAACCTCGGCGCGGTCATCCGTGGTGAGGGCGATGATACGCTTATTTTGCTGGCCAGCCGCATCCCGCGCACGCTGGCCATCATTCTGACCGGCGTCTCTATGGCCATCTCGGGTCTGATCTTTCAGATGCTCACGCGCAACAAATTCGTCGAACCCGCCACGGCAGGCACCGCCGAAAGCGCGGGGCTCGGCCTTTTGATCGCCATTGCATTTTTCCCCGCAGCGCCCTTGCTGGCCAAAATGTCCATCGCCGCGCTCTGTGCGATTGCGGGCACGCTTTTGTTCCTGCGCATCCTTGATCGCCTGCCGCCGCATGAACCTCTTCTCGTACCCTTGGTCGGATTGATGTTGGGCGGGGTGATCGGCGCGGTGGCGACTTTTTTCGCTTATCAGGCGGATCTTTTACAATATCTCGGCATTTGGACCACTGGAGAATTTTCCGGCGTTCTACGAGGGCGTTACGAGCTTTTGTGGATCACAGGCATTCTGGCTCTGATCGGGTATCTTTATGCGGATCAGTTTTCGATCATGGGTATGGGGCGTGACGTGTCGATCACGCTTGGTCTTGACCACCGCACGGTGATGTGGATCGGGCTGATCATCGTATCTGTCACCACCGCCGTTGTCGTCGTCACAGTCGGCGCGATCCCGTTTTTGGGCCTGATCGTGCCCAATATCGTCAGCCGCATCATGGGGGACAACCTGCGCGCCGCCGTGCCGTGGGCCGCCAGCCTTGGTGCAGGGGCGCTTTTGTTGTGCGACATTATCGGTCGGGTGATCCGCCAGCCGTATGAAATCCCGATTGGCACAATTTTTGGCGTCGTCGGGGCCGCTGTCTTCCTCTACCTTCTGCTCGGACGTCAAAGCCATGCCGTCCGATAGCGCCCTCCCCCATACAACCGTGCCCAAACCGCGTTTGTCTCAACAGACAAAGCGTCTGACCTTGCTGGCTCTGCTCGCCGTTTTCGCGGTCGGGCTGTTTCTCACGCTGGGCGTGCCCTCAGGGGCTTGGGAATTTGCCCTGAGCTTTCGGGCAGGCAAGCTCGCCGGGCTGATCCTTGTGGCCTTTGCCATCGCCGCCTCGACGCAGCTTTTTCACGCCGCCACGCGAAACCAGATTCTGACCCCTGCCATCATGGGCTTTGACGCGCTCTATATGATGATCCAGACCCTTCTGGTGTTTGGGCTGGGCTCTATGGCGATGCTGGATATCGATCCGATGACCAAATTCGCCGCCGAGACCTTTGTCATGATGGCCTTCTCAACCGGTCTTTTTCTCTGGCTTTTCACGGCGAAATCCCGCGATTTGCATCTGCTGGTGCTGGTCGGGATCATCTTTGGCACGTTGTTCCGTAGCCTCTCGAATTTCATCGCGCGCATGATCGACCCCAATGAATTTGTTGTCGTGCAAGGCGCGATGTTTGCGCGGTTCAATTCCGTGAACATCGATCTGTTGTGGGTCGCGATTGCACTCACCGCGCTCACCCTGCCGGTGCTCTGGCACATGCGGCACCAGTTCGACGTGCTGGCTCTGGGGCGCGAAACCGCGATTGGCTTGGGCCTGCACTACCGGCGCGTGATGCTCAGCGCCTTTGCCATCATCGGCTTGCTTGTGTCGGTCTCCACCGCTCTTGTCGGGCCTGTAACCTTTTTTGGTCTGCTGGTCGTGCATCTGGCCTATCGCCTTTTGCCCGGCGCACGTTTCGCGCCAACCCTCCTTGCCAGCTCCCTCGTTGCCATAGTCACGCTGGTGGGCGGGCAGGCCATTTATGAGCATGTGCTGGGGCTGCAAGGCACGTTGTCGGTGGTGATCGACGCGCTCGGAGGCATCACCTTTCTCTACCTTCTGCTCAAAGGGGTCAGACGATGATCGAAATCTCGAATGTGAGCCATAACATCGACGGAGCTCCGATCCTGAGCGATGTATCCTTAACGATTCCGCGCGGCGGAATCACGGCTCTAATCGGGCCGAACGGGGCGGGGAAATCTACGCTTTTGTCGTTGATTGCGCGGTTGGTTCGGCTGCAAAGCGGGGTGATCACGGTGGACGGGGCGGATGTCACAACGACGCCTACGGATACCCTCGCGCGCAAACTGTCGATCCTGCGTCAGGACAATTCCGTCGCCGCGCGGCTGACCGTGGCCGACCTCGTGGGCTTTGGCCGCTATCCACATCACAAGGGCCGCCCCGCGCCGGAAGATCATGCGCTGGTCGATCATGCGCTTGAGATGATGGGACTGACACAGCTGCGCGACCGCTTCCTTGACGAACTGTCCGGCGGTCAGCGTCAACGCGCCTATGTGGCGATGGTTCTGGCGCAGGACACGGATTATGTCCTTTTGGATGAACCACTTAACAATCTCGACATGAAACACGCCCGCGAGATGATGGAACGCCTGAAAGCGGCGGCCTCACAGGGCAAAAGCTTTGTCATCGTCGTGCATGACATCAACTTTGCCGCCGCATATGCGGACCTGATCGTGGCGCTCAAAGACGGGCGGGTCCACTCGCTTGGCACTCCTGCCGAGATCGTCACCCGCCCCAAACTGGGCGAAGTCTTCGACCTCGATATTGTCGTGGAAACCGTGGGCGGCCACCCGCTGGCACTCCACCAGATCGCCCCGCCCCCACAGACGGGGACGTGAGCGAACAGCGCCGCAAAAGCCCGTCGGCAAAACGTCGGACTTTTGTCGGACCTCTGTCGGGCAAAAGTCAGGCCGGTGGCGAGGTGTCCTCCGCCTCCAGCTCCGCCACAACAGCCACCGGAGCGCGACGCTTGCGCAGAGCCTTGACGATCGAAACCGTCCAGATCAGCAGCACACAAATCCCCAAACCGGCGGCAATGGGACGTTCGAAGAACGCCAGAAGATCACCGTTCGACTTGATCATCGAAGTCATGAACATGCGCTCGAACATCGGACCGAGCACGAGACCCAAAATGATCGGAGCCACCGGCACGCCGTTCTCTTCGAGTATCCAGCCCGTCACACCCATCCCAAGCATGATGACAATGCCGAAAACAGAATTGGTCATGGCAAAGGCCCCGACGATGCACAGGCTCATGATGATCGGCAACAACACCCGAGACGGCACGCGCAGCGCCTGTTTGGCGAGCTTCACCGCGCCCCAACCCAGCGGCACCATCATCAGCGTGGTCAGCACAAAGATGATGAACACGGCGTAAATCAGCTGCGGGTTTTGCAGGAACACGGTCGGACCGGGATTCATGCCCTTCATATACAGCACACCGATGACGATGGCGGTCACGCTGTCGCCGGGTATCCCGAACACCAGCGCGGGAATCCACGATCCGCCAATCGCGGCATTGTTCCCTGCGGAAGCATCCACCAACCCCTCGACATGGCCGGTGCCGTATTTCTCGGGCGTCTTGGAAAACTTCTTGGACACCGCATAGGACATCCATGCGGCGATATCGGCCCCTGCACCGGGCAACGCACCAATCAGCACCCCCATGAGAGAGCCGCGCACCACATTGGTCGGGTGACGCCGGATAATGCCGCCAACCCCTTTGAACAGCGGGCCGGGATTCTTCGGCATGTTGATCGGCGCTGTGCCGCCATGCAGACGGATCATCCCGCGCATGACCTCAGCCAATGCGAAAAGACCGATCATCGCCGGAATGAACTCGATACCCGCCAGCAGGTTCGTCTGGCCAAAGGTGAAACGCGGCACACCGGTTGTCGGGTCAAGACCGACCGTAGCCAGAGCAAGCCCCAACAAAAGCGCAATCGCCGCTTTCAAAGGGTCGCTTGATGCTACGAAAATGGCACAGGACAGACCCATCGTCGCCAGCCAGAAATATTCATAAGAAGTGAACCGCAGGGCAAACTCTGCCAGCATCGGTGCGGCGATGACCAACACGGCAATGCCGATCAGCCCGCCGATGCAGGACACAATCAGATTGACGCCCAGCGCCTCGTTCATCCGCCCGCGCATGGTCAGCCGGTAGCTGTCCTCGACATAGGCGGCGGAGGCGGGTGTGCCCGGAATACGCAGCAAGGCACCGGGAATATCTCCGGCAAAAATCGCCATGCCACTTGCGGCCACAATAGCGGCCAGAGCCGGAATCGGGTCCATGAAAAAGGTCAGCGGCACCAGAAGCGCGGTTGCCATCGTGGCGGTCAGACCCGGCATGGCTCCGACAAACAGGCCGAATGCACCGGCCAGAAGCGCGGTCAAAAGCACTTCGGGGGTGAGCACCAGATCCAGCGCCTGAAGAATAATGTCAAAACTGCCCATTTAGAGAACCCCCTCAAGAAATCCGCGCGGCAAAGGCACACGCAACAGGCCGACGAAGAGCCACCAACAGACCAGAGTGACGCCAAGCGCGAGAATGAATGATTTCACGAATGACAAACGCAGCAGGAGAAAGAGCACACAAAGCCCGACAAGGGAGACGGGTAGATACCCGATGCTCGGAGCCAGAAAAATCTGTGCGAGGATATTGCCGAGAACAGCCAAAAGAGCGGGAGTGCCGCCGTTTTTCAGATCAGACACAAAGGCAAAGACGGGCCGACTGACCCCGTTTGGCGCGGGAAGGCGTCGCACCCTGACATCACGCAGCACCAAAAGCCCGCCCGCGAGCATGAAGCCTACGGCCAGAATCGAGGGCAGAAAGGAGGCCCCGTAGGGCTGGCCCTGAAAACTGGGGAATTGCGATACCATCCATAGCATCACGCCTCCGAACAAGATGAAAAATCCACCCAATAAGGCGTCGGTAAGTTTCATGGCACCCTCGCATCGAAAGGGCGACCGGACCTTGGTGATCCGGTCGCACGGTCTTTTGGATTTCGTCGATTACATGGGTTTCTGAATGAGACCGGCCGCGGCCATTGTCTCGCCCATCTGCGCGTCGGCCTCTGCCATCATCTGACCATGTGCGGCCGGATCGAGATAGGAGATGTTGAACCCGCGACCGTTCATGAACTCGATAAACTCCGGCTCGACCGCGATCTCGGCCAGTGCGGCTGCGACCTTGTCGGCGGCCTCTTGCGGCATGTCTTTCGGGCCACAGATACCGCGCCATGTTGCCAGCGCGAAATCGGCGGCACCGGTTTCGATGAGCGTCGGCACATCAGGGTGGCTGGACGCCCGTTCGGAGCCCATCAGCGCGATGTTAAGGGCACGACCCGCATCCACCATCGCTTTGGTTTCGGCCAGAGAAACGGTGACAATATCGACACCACCGGCAATGAGATCCTGCATCGCTGGGGCGGAACCTTCGGAGGGCACCCATGTGACGTGGTTGCCTTCGAGACCCAGAGACTTGAGCCAGCCGACCAGAGCCAGATGCCAGATGCCGCCTTGCGATGTGCCGGAGGCTTTGAAGGCGCCCGGCTCGGAATTGACCACGGCTTCGGTGAGGCTCTCGATGTCTTTATAGTCGCTCTTGGCGGAGACGGTGATCGCGGGGCTGTCCGCGTTCATCAGGCCGAGCGGGGTGTAATCTTCATAGGTCAGCTCGGTCAGGCCGAGGTGGTGCATCATGGCGATTTCCACCGTGACCACGCCGAGGGTGTAACCGTCGTTGGGTGCGGTGGCGATGGCCGAATGGCCGATGACGCCCGCGCCGCCGGTGCGGTTGACCACGTTGAAGGGCTGGCCGAGGCGGCGTTCCAGCAGGGCTGAGATCATGCGTCCTGTCGCATCCGTGCCGCCGCCAGCGCCCCAAGGCACAATCATCGTCACCGGACGCGTCGGATAATCCGCCGCCCAGCCGGGACCGGCCATCAGAGCCAGAGCAGAGACCGTTGCAGCCCCTTTCATGAATCCGCGACGCGAGGTTTTGTAAGAATTAGTCATGTAGTCCTCCCAATGAACTGAAACCCCACAAGGGGCCGCAAGGTCTCACCGTTTGGGTCTCACCCGTTCGATTCGACCTTTGTAGAATGTTGGGCCCAAAGCTCCTCCTCCGGGCACAACCGTCATCATATCACACATCCGGTTTTCGATCCGCCGCGTGATATTTGTCTGAATTTGTAACTGGTGGACTTGATTTGTCAATACTAGTATCCTAGTTGGGCGCAAGGAAATTTCTCAGGAGACAATCAGGGATGGCTTACGAAACGCTAAAGGTCGCCGTGGCAGGTGCAGGGGCGATCAGCCAGTTCCATCTGAAAGGATGGCAGGCGCAAAACGGTGTCGAACTGGTGGCGATTTGCGATCCTGATGGTGAAAAGGCGCAGGAGCAGGCGGATGCCTTCGGGATTCCGCAGGTGTTCTCCGACATGGGGCAGATGCTGGAAGCGGTGCAGCCCGATGCGGTGGACATCATCACCCCCGTCAACAGCCATGCCCCGCTGGTGCGTCTTGCGGCGGATCATGGTGTGCATGTGATGTGTCAGAAACCCATGACTCCCACCGTGGCCGAAGCCGAATCCCTGATCAAAGATGTGGGTGAACGGGTGCGCTTCATGATTCATGAAAACTACCGATTCCGCCCGCATTACGCCGAACTGGCCCAACGGATGCGGGCCGGAGAGGTTGGCCGCCTGCGCCATGCGCGTCTCACAGTGCGCGCCTCTGCGGTTCTGGACTATCCGGGCAAGGTGCCCTTCCTGCTCAACCGCCAACCCTACCTCGCCGACTTCCGCCGCCTGTTGGTGTTTGAAGTGCTGATCCACCACCTCGACGCGCTGCGCGCAATTCTGGGCGAAATGACTGTTATCAATGCGACTCTCGACCGGATGAACTCCGATCTCAAAGGGGAAGATGTGGCTCTAATCCAGCTTAAAACCGAAAACGGCGCCCTTGTGGTCATCGACGCGGACATCGCCGCACCCGGCCATCCGCCGCTGCCGACAGATCGACTGGAACTGCTCGGAGACACCGACACGGTGATCTATGACAAAGACCGGATCACACGGCTCTCGGAGCCGGACAACGTGTCTCTGCATGATCTCACGGCCAATTATCAGGCCTGTTTCACAGGGGCGGTCACGGATTTCACCGAAGGGCTGCGCACGGGGCGCGCGTTCCAGACTGACCGTCTGGACAACCTGAAAACCCTGCGCCTGATGGAAAGCATCTATCGCGCCGCAGGTGTCGAAATCTGACACGCGCCAATCAGGCACAAATCGCCGGACTTCGCCTGCGGGCGGGTGCTACCTCTCACGAGAGACAAAACCCGCTCAGCGGCGGCTGTCACTCTCGAAATAGGCTGCGTTCTGCTCCCTGATCCGTTCGATCGTCGAATCGAGCCGCGACAAATGGAGCTTTCCGGCGGCGACCGCTTCCTCCGGCTCGCCCGCAATGACATGGCGGGCAATGGTCTCGTGATCCTCGATCAAAAGCGGCATCCGGTTTTCTTTTTCAAGACCGAGCATGCAAAGCCTGTCGACCTTGGATTTCTCCGCACGAATGACATCGAAGGCAAAGTCGGCACCGCTGATGTCGCAGAGCAATTTGTGAAAGTTGTAATCCATCGAGGCGAAGGAATCGTAGTCGCAATTCTCCAGCGCCGCACGTTGTTCGGCCAGCGCGGCCTCAAGCGCAGCCGCATCTTCGGCATCACAACGAGCCGCAGCACGGCGCAGCACTTCCGCCTCCACGGCGGCGCGGATAAAGCGGGACTTTTCAATCGAGCGCGTGGAGAAGCGTTTGATCTCTGTCGCCTTCTGCGGACGAATAACCAGAAGATCCATATTGGCCAAACGGGTGAAGGCATCACGCACAGGCTGTCGCGACACCCCGAACCGCGCGGCGATTTCCGCTTCGGATATTTTCGTGCCGGGCAGCAGTTTAAGCGAAATGATTTCCTCGTAGAGGTGATCTGTTACCACATCTACGCCGGTGCGACGGTCCCAGTTTGTATTCAGATCTGCCATTCGTCTCGCTCTTTGTTGCTTCGCGCACAATAGGGGTAGAGTGCCGTAAGTTCCAGTTCCTTGACCCCGCCTGACACACGCATTTGCTCATGCGGCCTATGCAGTTTCGGGCGGTCGCGCTTTGCAACCGCCCGCGTGCTCCGTCAAGACGCCGGTCAGACAGCTCCGGGCATCAGTTTACGCGGCAACCACAGGGCAAGTTCGGGAAACAGGATCACCAGCAAGAGGATGATGAGCATCGGGAACAGGATGATCACAACATCACGCAGCACTTTGACCACGTTGATCTCCCCGATGGCCGCCGAGATCAGAAGACAAAGCCCGTAAGGCGGTGTCACCAACCCGAAGGCCAGAGAGATAATGCCGATGATTGCGAAGGTGACCGGATGGATTCCGGCGCTTGCGGCCACAGGCATCAGGACCGTGCCAAGAATGATGATCGTCGGGATCGCGTCGATGAACAGCCCGAAGAGCAAGAAGAGCAAGGCGATGACAAGCCCTGTGCCGAAAGGCCCTGCGTCGAGCATGGTCATCCATCCCACAATCAGGGTTGGCACTTTGTAAAAGGCCAGTAGCCAACCGAAGGCCGTTGCCGTGCCGATGGCGAACAGCGAGATGGAAGCGAAACGTCCGGTGTCATAGAAGATTTCGCCCAACTGCCGGAAGCTGACCGTGCGGTAGACGAACAGGCCGAGGATCATGGAATAGAACGCGGCGATGATGGCGCTTTCGGTCGGGGTCACGATGCCGCCGATGATGCCGCCGACCACGAAAACAGGGGTGAGCAGCGCAAGGATCGCGCCACGCAACGCGGTCCAGAAGCTGGCCAGTGTCGGGCGGTCGCTAATCGGGTAGCCGTAGACCTTGGCATAGCCATAGACGGTTGCGAGCAATGCGCCGCCGATCATCAGCCCCGGAATGGCACCGGCAAGGAACAGCCCGCCAACGGAGATTTGCATGACACCACCCCAGACCACCATCAGGATACTCGGCGGGATAATCACCCCCATGACAGAGGAACAGGCGGTAATCGCAACGGCGAAGCGCAGATCGAAACCCTCGCGTTTCATCGCGGGAATGAGGATTTTGCCACAGCCCGCCGCATCTGCGGTGGAGGAGCCGGAAATCCCCGCAAACAGCATGGAGACCATGACATTCACATGACCCAGACCACCCGGCATCCAGCCGGTGAGCACACGGGCCAGATTGATGAGCTTGTCGGTGATCTTGCCGGAATTCATCAGGTTGGCGGCCAGCAGGAAGAACGGCACGGCCAGAAGGATGAAGGAATTATAGGACTGGAACATGCGGTCCAGCAGGATGAAAGGGGTCAGCCGCAGGTCCAGCACCACGACGGGCACGGTGGCGAGGCCGAGCGCAAAGGCAACGGGCACGCGCAGCATGACAAGGAGAAGAAAGCAACCCACGAGAACCGCGCAGGCCATTCCGGTTGAAACGATCATACTGCGGCGCTCCTTGCGTTGCGGAAATTGGCAATCACCTGCGTCAGGCGATAGCTTGCAAAGATGGCCCAGACAGCGCCCGCGATGGGGACCGACACATGGGTGACGAACATATTGGCGTTCATCATCACCGAATGCTGGAGTGCGCCGAATTTGGCATAGGCAACGCCATACCATGCAAACATGATGCCGAAGGCGATCAACAGGACGAGGACAAAGCCGTTCTGGATCAGCGTGCCGAGGGGCGAGGTTGCGTCAGGAAGCACCAGCACCGCGAAATGGGTGCCGTCCCAGACGGCGATCATGGACCCTATCATCACGACCCAGACAAAGATGAAGGTCGCCAGTTCTTCGGTCCACAAATAGACCGGAATGACACCGGTGTAGCGGGCGAGAACCTGTGCGGCGACCGGAATGGCCAGCGCCATAGTGAGGAGTGCGATCACGACCCTCAGGCCACGGCAGAACTGTTCGAGAAATTTACCAATCATGTGTTGTGCCTATTCTTTCTGCGCGAGAAAGCGCGAAGGACAAAACGAAAATGCCGGGAGCGATACTCCCGGCATTTCAGATATGCGCCTTATTTGCTGCGGATCGCAGCCAGCAGCTCGTTCGCTCCAAGCTCCGCGGCGTAGGCGTCCTGCACGGGTTGGACGATTTCGAGCATCTGGTCACGGCCCTCGAACTCGCTCACCGTGATCTGACCGGCGTCAATCATCTGTTGCAGTTTCTCGCCATCCTCGCGGCTTTCGAGATCACGACCGAAGGCACCGGCTTTGGCGCCGGCATCAAGCACCACCTGTTGCAGGTCTTCCGGCAGTTTGCGGAAAGTCTTGCCGCTCATCACCACCGGACGCACCGTGATCGTGTGCTTTGTCAGGGTGACGTTCGGGGCGACTTCATAGAACTTGAGATTCTGGATAGAGGCCGCTTCGTTCTCGAACCCAGCAATCACGCCGGTCTGGATGGCGTTATAGACCTCATTATAGGCAATAGCCGACGGGGCCGCGCCCAGCGCCGAAAAGATTTTCGCCTGAATAGGAGCACCCATCACACGCATCTTGTGGCCGGACAGATCGTCCATATTGGCAATGGCACCATCCGACACAAGGTTCCGCGTGCCACCGCCCGCATAACCGATCACCTTGATGTCGGCCTTCTCGTAAAGCTCGTCTTCAAGTGGGGACAACACATCTGAGGACAGCACCGCGTTCCAGTGTTCGAGATCACGGAACAAAAACGGCATATCCATCAGAGGAATAGACGGAGAAAACACGGCCATATTTGCCGGTGCCATCACCGCATAATCCACCGCAACTCCCTGTTGAAGGAAGGTCACGAAATCGCTTTCATCGCCCAACTCGCCGTTCAGGTGCATCTCGAACTCGATATCACCGTCATAGCTTTCCGAAACCAGCCGCTCGAATTCGCGCAGTGTCTTGGTGTAGGCATGTTCCTCGTCAAACATGCTGGCCCCGCGCAGAGTGACTTCTGCGGATGCTGCTCCGAGCATTCCCACCGTCAAAGTGGCGGCAAGTCCGACAGCCTTGGCTGTGGCGCGTGTAGGTATCTTGAATTTCATGGTTTTCCTCCCTTTGAAAATCTCACAAAGAGCCGCTTGCCGTTCCTCCGCGACATTTACGGCCCCCTCACAGGTCACCCTAATATAAAAGAATACTAGTCTACCAGTTTTAATTTTCCCTTTTTTACATTTGCATACTTGTCGCAATCTGAGACTCGCGCTCACTCCGACAATGCGCCAATCACCGGATCGGGCAATCAAGACGCAGCGAGGGCATCAAACTAACCCTTCTTCGCTATGTCTCAGGGCCGCGATTATGCCGCGCAGCTCGGCCAGACCTTTAAGCCGCCCGATTGCGGGGTAGCCCGGCTGGGTCTGGCGGGTCAGGTCGTCGAGAATATTCTGGCCGTGATCGGGCCGGAACGGGATGGAGCAATCCGCCCGCCCCGCCGCACGGCGCTTGCGTTCCTCGAGCAGCACGGCGGCGACCAAACCCACCATATCCGTGCCACCGCCAAGGTGTTCGGCCTCGTGGAAACTGTTCACCTCTGCCTCGCCTTCGACCCGAACATTGCGCAAATGCAGGAAATGCACACGATCTCCAAGCCGCTCCATCATTCCCGTCAGGTCATTGTCCAACCGCGCACCGAGCGAGCCGGAGCATAGGGTGATCCCATTCGCAGGCAGGTCCACCGCCTCGACAAGGGCGCGATAGTCAGCCTCTGTCGACATGATGCGCGGCAGGCCCAGAAGCGGGAACGGCGGGTCGTCAGGATGACAGCACAGACGCAGTCCGAGGTCTTGAGCGACAGGGACAACCTCGGTCAGGAAGTCTGTCAAATTGCGGCGCAGACGATCGGGCGCGATATTGTCATAGACAGCAAGCCGTGCACGAAATTCGTCAAGGGTCAAGTGTTCGGCGGCACCGGGCAGGCCACTGACAATGTTGCGGGCCAATGCCTCACAATGGGCAGGCGTCATGGCCGCGTGGCGGCGAGCGGCCTCTTCCACAACCTCCTCAGTGAAACTTTCCGCCGCACCGGGGCGTTGCAGAATGTGAATGTCAAAGGCGGCAAAATCATAGAGATCAAACCGCATACAGGTCGCACCATTCGGCAGGCGATGCGCTAGATCGGTGCGCGTCCAGTCGATCAGCGGCATGAAATTGTAGCACACCACCTCGATACCTGCCTCAGCCAGATTTCGCAGGCTTTCTTTGTAGTTTGTTATGTGCTCTTTCCAACCGCCGCTCTGGCGCTTGATGTCTTCGGAAACGGGCAGGCTTTCAACCACCACCCATGCCAAACCCGAAGGCGTGCCATCCTGCATAAGGCCCACTTCGTCCTGACGGCGGGCGATTGCCTCCGGCGTCCAGATCTCTCCGGGCGGGATGTGATGCAGGGCGGAGACGATACCCTCGACACCGGCCTGACGGATATCATCAACCTTGATCGGATCCTCTGGCCCGAACCAGCGCCACGTTTGCCGCATCTATGTCCCCTCCCCTGCTTTCGCGTTGTCAGTCGATGTTTTTCACAGTTTGCAACTTTTCAACTGGTATGCAAGTATTCCAGATTTCAAATTTCCATGCGAAAGGACATGGATTGAGGCCGCTCACTCCGATTTCGTCCATGACAGAGGGGGCTGTCTCCTTGCAGGTTTGCGCGCGCATCCGCGACCAAATCATTCGCGGATCACTCGTGCTCGAACAAAGGTTTTCGAAAACGAAGGTCGCAAGCGCCTTTGACGTATCCCCTCAACCGGTGCGCGGCTCTTTCATCCGGCCCTGACAGGGAACCGGCTTATGACCTTGTGACAACTGGCCTTTGTGCCTGCATTCAGTTAGCCAAAGAGAAATGAACAGGATGGAGAGACACAATGAAAATCGGATTTATCGGCACGGGCACCATCTCCGAAGCGGTGATTACCGGCATGATGAGAGCCGGCCTTGATATTGATGAGATCATTGTCTCTGCACGAAGCCGGAAAACCTCGTCCGATCTTGCGGCGCGTTATGGATGTGTGAGCGTCTGTGAGGACAATCAGGACATCGTTAACCAAAGCGACCTGCTCTTCCTCGCCGTCCTGCCGCAGATTGCAGAAGAAGTCACCACCCCGCTGTCATTCCGCGCCGATCAGGAAGTCTGTAGCCTCATCGCCACGATCCCTGTCGAAAAGATCACCGCTTGGGGTGGCGAAGTGGCCCGCATCACCCGCGCCGTGCCCTTGCCGCCGGTCGTCGAGTTGAACGGCATCACCGTGCTATCCGGCCCGTCCGAGCGCGTGGAAACGATCTTCAACGCGCTGGGCGGTGCCATCGTGACAAAATCCCTGCGCGAGTTCGACGCCTACACGGTTCCCGGATCAAGCATGGGGCTGTATTTCGGCATTCAGGAACTCATCGCGGAATGGATCAAGGATCAAGGCGGCGACCGTCAGGAAGCCCGCCGCTTCATCGCCAGCCTCTTTGCCGCACTCTCGCGCACCGCAGAACAGAGCGAAGACAGCTTTTCCGTCCTGCGCTCGGAACACTCCACCCCCGGCGGTCTCAACGAACAGATGTTCCGCGTCTTTTGCGGCTCTGGCGGGAAAGATGCGCTGAACGACGCCATGAACACCGTAGCCGACCGCATAACCAAAGCACGCAGTTAACTTTTAGCGTTTGGCGGCGGGCCCGATCACTTATGTGCTCGCCGCAGACAAACCTGCGACAGCGTTATGCGTGGTAGGATTTGGTCTAAAGGGGGGGGAAGAAGTGGTGCCGGTGATAGGACTCGAACCTACGACCCCATCATTACGAATGACGTGCTCTACCAGCTGAGCTACACCGGCACTCTTGCCGAAAGCCTCGCTTCCGGCGTGAGCGGGTCTTTAGCACCCTCTGCAAAGAGTGTGTAGCCCTAATTTGCACCCTTTGCATTTTCCTCTTCGTCAAAGGGCGTCACGTCGACCAAAGTCGGAGCATTTTCCGCGTCTTCGACCTCTTCCGCCTCGTCAGTTTCCACCGGTTCCGGCATTGCGCCGACGATCATCGGGAGCATTTCGGTGCCGGATGGCATGGCCACTTCGGAGTGAGTCGGCTTGCGCCAGCTCAGGGTGTCGAACCCGCCGCACTGGTCACAGACAGGGGCCCATTCCGAGTGGATTGTCTGGCAATTGTCGCAGACCCATTGCGGGCCGCGCGGTGCGGTCAGGGCGCGGGTTAGCCAGCCACGCACGACGACATCTTCGGCCCCTTCCCCGCGCTCGATGGCCGCGAGGATGGTGAGGCTTCGTGCAGTCGGATTCATTTCGGCCAAATCGCCCAAGGCGCGGCGTGCGGCAGGGAAGTCCTCGGCGGCGATATAGAGTTCCGCCTGAAGCATTTTGCTTTCCGGATTTTCGGGATGCACCTTGGTCAGGGCCATGAAGCGTTTGATCCGTTGCGCGGGCGTTTCATCCGGCTCGATTCGCGCAAAAGCGGCGGCGAGATCGGGATGCGGTTGCGCTTCCCATGCCTTTTTGATGACGCGTGTCGCCTGACGTTTCTTACCTTCGGCCACATATTCGTCGCAGGCCATAACCGCCGCAGGGATGAGATCGGGAGACTTCTTGTTGGCCTCGATCGCAGCTTCGCGTGCTTCGATAGAAGCGCCCTCTTCGAAGACACCTTTGGCTTGAGACAGGGCCAGAACCGCGTCGCGGCGTTTGTGCACATCGCGCGGAATGGCACCGTGTTTCAGCTTGGCCGAAAGGGTCGAACGCGCGGCGGACCAGTCGCCTTTTTCGGCCTGAAGCCGCAAAAGAATGTCCTGTGTCTCAACATGTTTCGGCTTCAGCGCAAAGGCTTTCTCCGCCAGTTTGAGCGCCGTTGTCGTGTCGCCCTCGTCGAGCTTTTGCTTCATGATACCCTGAACGCCGACGAAACGGGTGCGCTCGTCCGCGACGAGTTGCTTGAAGGCGCGTTCTGCGGTGCGTTTGTCCCCATTCATCACGGCGGCCTGCGCCTTGAGAAGGTTGGTCAACTCCGGCTTCTGGAGATATTTTTCCGCCTTGGCCGCTTTCGACAAGGCCAGACGCCCGTCCCCCGTGGCCAAGGCCATCATGCCGTCGGTGACAGCTTCGATGCCCTTTTTCTCACGGTTGCGGTCGAAATAGCGCGAGATGGCTGTCTCGTCGCCCAGCAGGAATTTGACCAGAGCGACCAGCAGGCCCAAGAGTTTCAGCGCCACATAAATCGCAACGATCAATGCGACCAGCGCCAGCACCGCTTTGAATGGCGTCAGGGTGATTTCATAATTCCCAAAAGCGATCTGTGCGCCGCCTTGGGTTTCCATCAACACCGTGCCGCCATAGGCCAGTGCTGCGACAAGAACGACGAAAACAACAATTTTTACGAGAGACCAAAGCATATTTTTCGCCTTCCTTATCGACCAAGAAATTCATCAAGGGCGATCATCACATCTACCCGTTTCTGCGCCTGTGCGATCCAGTCCTGCATCTCGGCCTTGCCTGCGACCGGCAAGAGATCGAGCGTGGCAATCGCCTCGGCAAAGAGACCGTCGCGCACGGATTGTTCGGCGCGTGACAGAACGGCATCCGCGTCATCCCCCTCTTTCGGCGTGGTAGACCTCAAGCCGATCTGGGTTTGCAAGGCGGTCTGGAACCAGTTCTGTTCACCGGCTTCATACGCGGCCCGCGAAGATGCGACCAAAGCCGCACGCGCCGCGTCCGAATAGCTCTCCTGAAGGGCGGAAACGCTCGGGATTCCTCCTTCGGCGGCAAGTTTCAACGCCTCGGGAATGTCATCCCCGAATTCGGACAGCACACTGTCGAAAGGTTCACCCGCATCAACACGCGTCTGGAGGCGTGATTTCGCAGTCGCAATGCGTGCGGCGGTTTCTTCCGCAACGGCTTGTTCTTTGGATTCTTCCAGCCGTGCGATCTCGCTATCCAGCAAGTCCTGCATTTGCGCCAGTTGGCGTTCATATGCGGCGGTGGCTTCGGGCGACACAATCGCCTCGGCGACAGGGCGGGCCTCGATTTCGGTCATGCGGGCCTCAAAACCCGCGAGTTGTTCTGCAATTTCGTCCAGCTTCGCAATGTCATCGCGTGTGGCAAACTTGGTCTCAAACTCGCTCCGAAGATCGCCCAGAGCGGCGGTTTGCGCGGCGGCACTGCCTTCTGTAACGGACTTGATCTCGGCAAGCTGCCCCTCAAGCGCGGTGATCTGTTGCTCCAGTTCCTGCGTGTTCGCGCCCGGAAACGGCCAACCCTCAGGCTTCAGGAATTGCGCACCTGCATATCCCAGCGCGGCACACACCACACCGCCCAGAACCATCGGGATAAAGCCGCCGCGTTTGACCACTTGTGTCGCAGGCTGTGTTTCGGAGGTTTCCGGCGCGGCAGGTTCTACAGCTTCTTCTGCCGCTTCGGCCTCTGCCTCTTCCGACTCTGGCGCATCACTGTCATCCGCGTCCGTCTCGTCACTCGGGGTTTCATCGTCGGACACCTCTGGCGTCTCGGCGGTTTCTTCTGTCGCTTCGGGTGAAGTCAGGTCAGGCTCCGGTGTCACTGCTTCTTCTTCGGCTGCAACATCCTGGGCCTGCGTGTTTTCCGTTTCAACACTCACAGCGTCCTGAGAAGTTTTCTTGTCACCTGACACGAGACCTACCTTTCGAATCCAAAACCCATTTGCACAATCACAGCAGAAGCCTAGTCCCTGTGACCTTCCCCCTCAAGCGGCTATCTTGCCAGATGCGACGCAATGGCCCGCACCATAGCCTGCCCGTCAGGACGTTCAAGGCAGATGCCGCTAACAGGCGTAATACCCGACCAGCCATCCAGACAGGCTTGCGACAGACCGATCAGCGACACATCCCCCGCGAAGCCCTGCAGCTTTTCCGCCGCAAGTCTGGCGGATCTCGGAGAGTAGAGCGGCAAGAGGAGGTGCGACTGCGCATGAATATCCTGCCGTTCTGCCTCGCTCCATCTCCGTGGCACCTGCTCATAGGTCACGCATGATTTTGTCTCTAATCCAGCCGAACTCAAGCGATCAGAGACATTGCCGCGCGTATGTCGGCCATGAAGATGCAATGCGCGTTTTCCCTTGTGCTGCGCCAAATCAGCGACCAACGCCTCCGCATTGGGATAGACCGCACAGACCCTATGCCCACGCGCCTGAGCCGCCGCACGCGTGGCTTCGCCCACGCAGTAAACCGGCAAACCAAGAAAAGCATCTCCGGCAGGGACCGCGTGACGTGAGGTCAGCAAGAGATAGTCGAACGACATATCCGGCACGTCAAACGGCAGCGCGCAAATTTGCATCACTGGAGCGATCAGGACGTGCAGATCGGGAACACACCGCTCCAGTTCCTGTGAAAGGCGCTGCGCATCATCTTTCGGGCGCGTGATCAGAACGGTTGGGGGCAATAGCGGTCTCGGGATTGTCTGGCTCTTGTTAGAATGATACCTCCCAGACACAGGTTGAACAACGTCTGCTGATGACCGGTCATCGAATAACCGTGGGGAGACACAGGTCGTGAATGAGATTTCGGTCCTTGGTGCCGGTGCTTTTGGGACAGCTCTGGCGATTTCTCTGGCGCAATCCGGACGCAAAGTCACGCTTTGGGCGCGCTCTGCCGAGGCCGCGACCGCGATGCAAAAGCAAGGTGAAAATGCCCTGCGCCTGCCCGGCAAGCCGTTTCCCGAACCGCTCGACGTTACCTCCGATCTGGCGATGGCGACTGCAGCGCCGATCCTGTTGCTTACTGTCCCCATGCAGCAACTCGCGCATTTCGCAGAGGAAAATAAGGCCCGATTCCAGCAGAAAACACTTGTGTCCTGTTGTAAGGGCGTGGACCTGAAAACCGGACGCGGGCCGATTGCCGTGTTGGAAGACACCGTGCCCGATGCAACCGTCGCCATTCTGTCCGGCCCGTCTTTTGCGGTGGATATTGCCGACGGGCTGCCCACAGCCCTCACCCTTGCCACGCGGGACAAAGCCGTTGCGGTCGCGCTTCAGACACGGCTGAGCACCGATAACATTCGCCTCTATACCAGCCTTGATCCCGTGGGGGTGGAGTTTGGCGGTGCGCTCAAGAATGTCATTGCCATCGCCTGCGGCCTCGCCATCGGTGCCGGATTTGGTGAAAGTGCGCGGGCGGCTCTGATGACCCGAGGTTTTGCGGAAATGCAACGTCTGGCCGTCAAACAAGGGGCTGATCCCATGACCCTTGCCGGATTGTCAGGTTTTGGCGATCTTGTACTGACCTGCACCTCTGAAAAATCGCGCAACTATTCGCACGGGCTTAAACTTGGACGCGGGGCGGACATCGATCCCTCCGTGACCGTCGAAGGTGTCGCGACAGCAAAAGCCGTTGCGCATCTGTCCGCGACGCTTGGCGTTGATATGCCGATTACCAACGCTGTGACCCAAATCCTGAACGGAAACCTGTCCATTTCCGAAACTGTGGAGCTTTTGCTCTCTCGACCATTGAAAAGGGAATAACTTATGAAATTCGCGATCATTGCGACCGACAAGCCTGATAGCCTGCAAGTCCGGCTCGACACCCGTCCCGACCATGTCAACTACCTCAAAACCTGCGGAGTTGTGGAGCAGGCCGGCGCGTTGCTGAACGAGGCGGGTGACATGTACGGGTCTTTGGTTATCATCGAGGTGGAAGATAAAGTCGCTGCGCAAGAATGGGCCGCAAATGACCCCTATGCGAAGGCGGGACTTTTTGCGGATGTGCGTATCGAGGCTTGGAATCGGGTGATTGGCGGATGAATTACTGGCTTTTCAAATCAGAAGCTGAAGTGTGGTCCTGGGATCAGCAGGTCGCCAAGGGCGAAGCTGGCGAGGAATGGGACGGCGTACGCAACTATCAGGCACGCAACAACATGCGGGCCATGAAGCTCGGAGACCGCGGGTTCTTCTATCATTCCCGCAAGGAAACCGAGATTGTCGGGATCGTCGAAGTCTGTGCCGAAGCGCATCCGGACAGCAAGGCCAATGATCCCCGCTGGGAATGCGTGGACATCAAGGCCGTGCGCCCTTTCACCAAACCTGTGACCCTTGCCATGTGTAAGGAAGATCACCGCCTCAAGGATATGGTTCTGGTGAACAACAGTCGCCTGTCGGTCCAGCCCGTGACCGAAGAGGAATGGAAGATCGTTTGCGAACTTGGCGAAACCGATCCGTCCTGATTTTAAGGAAATAAAAGGAGGGTCCCGACCCCCCGGGACCCTCCACCACCCCACGTGCTCCCAAGCACCACACGCGTTCGAATATCTGGGTCCGGGCCATCCTAGTCCGTGATCTCACATTAGCGGATTGGGTGATTCCGCACAAATCAGAAGTAATTCGCATTGAAAGTGAATTGGAAACTTCTGCTTAACCCGCGCACATCAACCGGACACACAAAAGCCGCCCCCGATGAGAGAGGCGGCTTTGTCATCACGGGCCGGAATATCAGCTATAAACAGCTTCTTTGCCGAAGTGCTTGACCAGCAGATAGTAGAAAACAGCGCGGTATTTGTTGCGCTCGGATTTACCATAGGTCTCGATTGCGGAATTGATCGCATCCATCAGTTCGGGACCGTCGGCAAGGCCAAGTTTTTTGATGAGGAAGTTGTTTTTAACCGTTTCCAGTTCGCTTTCCTGAGACGATGCCACAGTGGACGCATCGTCATTGTAGATCGCGGGGCCACAGCCGATGGTCACCTTGGTCAAAAGATCCATATCCGGCTCCATGCCGCATTTGGTTTTCAGATCCTCGGCATATTTGGCGATAAGCTCGTCACGTTTTCCCATTTTATTCTCCCAACATTCAAAGGGTTACAAGGCTCAACTCAAAGCCTCGAAAGGCTTGGACAGAGCCTAGTGGGATCACGAGACAATACAAAGGGAAAATTTAACAGAAAATGCCCCCTCACGCGGGATAGGGGGCATTCTCAATCGCATGGATCAATAGCGGTAGTGTTCCGGTTTATACGGCCCATCGACTGTTACACCGATATACTCTGCTTGCTCCTTGGAAAGCTGGGTGAGTTTGACCCCAATCCGTTCAAGGTGAAGCCGCGCCACTTTCTCATCGAGATGTTTGGGCAGGATGTAGACATCATTTTCGTAATTATCGCCGTTGGTCCAAAGCTCCATTTGCGCCAGAACCTGATTGGTGAAGGAGGCGGACATCACGAAAGACGGGTGACCGGTCGCATTGCCAAGGTTCAACAGACGCCCTTGGGACAAGAGGATGATCCGGCTGCCCGAGGGCATTTCGATCATATCAACCTGATCCTTGATATTCGTCCATTTGTGGTTCTTGAGCGCAGCCACCTGAATTTCATTGTCAAAATGGCCGATATTGCCAACGATAGCCATGTCTTTCATCGCGCGCATATGCTCGATGCGGATGACATCCTTGTTGCCGGTCGTGGTGATAAAGATATCGGCGTCGCTTACCACATCTTCGAGAAGCACCACTTCAAACCCGTCCATAGCGGCCTGAAGCGCACAGATCGGATCGGCTTCGGTCACTTTGACACGCGCACCGGCACCGCGAAGCGAGGCGGCGGAGCCTTTGCCGACGTCGCCATAACCGCACACAACCGCAACCTTGCCAGCCATCATCACATCCGTTGCACGGCGGATACCGTCCACAAGAGATTCCTTACAGCCGTATTTGTTGTCGAATTTCGACTTGGTCACGGAATCATTCACGTTGATCGCAGGGAAGGGAAGCTGATCCTTTTTCACCAGATCATAGAGACGGTGCACACCGGTGGTCGTTTCCTCGGACACACCCTTGATCTGGGCGCGCATCTTGGTGAACCAGCCGGGCGTTTCCGACATGCGTTTCTTGATCTGCGCCTTGATGACCTCTTCCTCTTCGGAGGTCGGCACAGCAATAATGTCCTCACCGTCTTCGGCACGCGCGCCGAGCAGGATGTAGAGCGTCGCATCGCCGCCATCGTCAAGGATCAGGTTCGGCCCCTCGGCAAACTGGAAGGATTTGTCGAGATAATCCCAATGTTCTTCAAGGCTTTGACCCTTGATCGCAAATACCGGAATGCCGGCGGCGGCAATCGCGGCGGCGGCGTGATCCTGAGTAGAGAAGATGTTGCAGGACGCCCAGCGCACATCAGCACCCAGTTCCACAAGCGTCTCGATCAGAACAGCTGTCTGAATCGTCATGTGCAGACTGCCAACGATCCGCGAACCTTTAAGCGGTTTGCTCTCGCCGTATTCCTTGCGAAGCGCCATCAGGCCCGGCATTTCAGTTTCCGCAATATCAAGCTCTTTGCGCCCGAACTCCGCGAGAGAGATGTCTTTTACGATATAATCGGTGGCCATGGTCTGGCTCCTGCATAAACATGGTTGAGTTGGCCGCTGATTATCAGCTTGACCTCATCCTTACAACGCAGAGCTATTGATTTCAGGTTAAGGCATTTCGCAAAACACATGCAGCCGCGGAAAATTATGGAAACCTCGTGAAGGCTTGGATACGAAAGCGGCGGAAGAAAAGAGGATAACATGGCTCAACCGCGCGCGTGGCAACGAATGCTTTCAGGTCGGCGACTCGATTTGCTGGACCCGACCCCCATGGACATCGAAATCGAGGACATTGCGCACGGGCTGGCCTTTGTCGCGCGCTGGAATGGTCAGACCCACGGCGACTATGCCTATTCCGTGGCGGAACATTCCATTCTGGTCGAGGAAATCTATCGCCGTCTTTACCCCAAAGAGCCGGTCAAATGGCAGCTCGCGGCCTTGCTGCACGATGCGCCGGAATATGTGATCGGGGACATGATCTCGCCTGTGAAAGCCGCTATTGGTCCTGACTATGGTGAATTGGACGACCGGCTGACCGCTGCCATCCATATCCGTTTCGGACTGCCTGCAAAACTGCCTGCGACGGTCAAGAAAAGGATCAAAAAGGCGGATAAAGTGTCTGCGTGGTTGGAAGCAACGCAAATTGCGGGGTTTTCGGTTGAAGAAAGCAATAAATTCTTCGGCAAAATGGATTCCGCACTGATCGGAGACCTGAAGCTCCGCCTGCGCCCGCCGATGGAAACGCGCATCGCCTTTACCGAACGCCACGCGGCGCTCATGGCGGCGCTTTAAGTCGGGTTTCTTGCGTCTCGAACCAAGCCCAATAGACATAAAAAGACCCGCCGAAGCGGGCCTTTTTACAGTGTTGTCAATCAGAGACTGATGCGGCGGTTCAGCTGAAAATTCAGCTCATAACGCATTTCGCGTCTCTGACGTTGTTCGCGCTCCATCAAAGATGTGGCCGAGCGCGACGGAGCGGAGAACAGGGATTTGAGTTTGGACATGGGAGCGCCTCATACGATTTCTATCTCCCTTCTCGCACCACTTGTCGATTCTACGAAGTTCATATGGCTTTTCCTATGTAAGCTGAGCTAACATGTCCCTATGGATTGGAAAGACATGCCCACGCTCGCCTCGTTGCGCGCCTTTGAAATTGCCGCGCGTCTCGGCAGCTATTCGGCTGCGGCGCGGGCGTTGAACGTCACCCATGCGGCGATCTCGCAACATATCAGAAGCCTTGAAACCCATCTGGACGAGAAACTCTTTACCCGCGCCGCGCGTGGCATGGAGTTGACGCAGGCGGGGCACGCGCTGTCCGGGTCTCTCACGGAGGGTTTCGGCATGATTATCAGCGGTGTGCGGGCGATCACGGACGAGCGCACCCATCGGCCCGTCATCATCTCCACAACACCGACCTTTGCCGAAGTCTGGCTTATGCCGAAACTGGGCGGGTTTTGGACCGAGCATCCGGACATCTACCTGCAAGTTCAGCCCTATATGGGGTTGAGCAACCTGCGGTCCGAAGGGATCGACGTTGCGATCCGTTTCGGGGCCGGAGACTGGCCGGGGCTGGATGTCGTGCCGCTTCTGATGAGTCCCTTCGCGGTCGTGTGCAGCCCCGACTATACGGAGGCCGAGTCACTCGACGAGATGGGGGATTTGAACGAGATCTACTGGATTTTCTCCGAATTCTCGTCAGAGCAATATGCGTGGGGAAATCGCATTGGCATGGATTTCAAACAGCAGGACTTTAGAGAACTGGCGAGTAATGCGCTGACGCTCTCTGCAGTGCGTTCGGGTCTTGGCGTGTCGATCCAGTCGCGGGTGCTGGTCGAAGATGATATCGCGTCAGGACGTATGAAAGTGCTCTACGAGGGCGATCCTGAAGGCATTGGTTATTACATTGTCACCCTGCCCGGTGTGCTCTCACCTCAGGTCAAGACATTGCGCAACTGGCTTTTGCGCAATGCCGAGGATGTGACGACCGTCGAAGAAATCGAAACCGAAATCAGCGAAGAAAGCGACGCGCTTTAAGCTGCCGCGCAACAGACCTTAGCGCGGCGAACGCTTTGCCAGAATACGCTGCAACGTGCGGCGGTGCATGTTCAACCGGCGGGCGGTCTCAGAAACATTGCGGTCACAAAGCTCGTAGACGCGCTGGATATGTTCCCAACGCACCCGATCCGCCGACATCGGGTTTTCCGGCGGCGGCGGCAGTTCCTTGCCCCCGGCCACAAGCGCATTCACGATGTCATTGGCATCAGCCGGTTTTGACAGATAATCCGTCGCGCCGATCTTGACCGCAGCAACGGCGGTTGCGATGGCGCCATAGCCGGTCAGCACGACGATGCGGCTGTCCGGCCGTTTCTCGCGCAGCACTTCGACCACATCAAGGCCGTTCCCATCCTCCAGCCGCAAATCCACCACGGCATAGGCGGGCGGGCGGGCGGTGGCGATGGCTTTACCTGCCGCAACCGAACCGGCGGTCTCGACCTCAAAGCCACGTTTTTCCATAGCCCGTGCAAGACGCCGCAGAAATGGCTCATCATCATCGACGAGGAGAAGCGATTTGTCCTCACCTAAGTCAATCTTTTCATCCACGCTCATCTGAGCCCTCCTGCCAGCGGCATCTATCCTATACGTTTTGTCGGGTTTTAGAGCGCCGTCGGTGACGGGTCAAATTTTACCCTGCGGCGTCAATGAAACATGCCACCCGATCCGCCATCTGTTCCGGTGTGTCGTCACGTTTGAAAAAGTCCACAAACCCGATTTCGGGGAACACAAGATAGGTGAATGTCGAGTGATCGACGAGATAGTATTCGGGATCACCGTCCTGCTTTTTGTAATAGGTCTTGTAAGCGGTAGACGCGGCTTTCACCTGTTCCGGCGTGCCGGTCAGTCCGATCATGTCCTCATGAAACAGACTTGTAAACTCTTTCATCACCTCGGGCGTGTCGCGCTCCGGATCAATGGAGATAAAGGCCGTTTGCGCATCATAGCCGCGCTCTTCCAGAAGCCGCAAAGCATCCGCATTGCGCATGTTGTCGAGCGGGCAAACGTCCGGACAGAAAGTATAGCCGAAATACAGGATGGTCGGTTTTGTGAAAACATCCTGATCCGTGACGGTCACCCCGTCCTCATTCACAAGCTCGAAAGGGCCACCGATGGCGGCCGTTCCACCGCTTACGGCGGCGGCGCGGCATTGTGCAAAGGCATCATCACCTGTGGATTGCGTTGCATACCATGCACCTGCGCCAATCACTGCAACAAGCACAACACCTGCCGAAATGGCTATGGTTTTTACGGACATATCTATTCTCCTGATCGCTTCGCATTGATTGCGTCAAAAGCAGTGACTATCAAGGGGCTTAATGCCGCAGAAGGTCGATTACGCCCATGATAGAGAACAGAGACGACCTTGTGACCGTCGAACGCCGATCCGACTGGGTCAGATTGCGCACATTGGTTGCCCTGCGATGGATTGCCATTTTGGGCCAGATCGCCAGCATCATGGTCGCAATTCTCCTCTTCAAACTGCATCTGGAAATCGGTGCATTCGCGGTCATCATCGGCGCCTCGGTCATTCTCAACATCGTGGCCAGTTTCATTTACCCCGAAAACACACGTTTGAGTGAACGCGGAGCAACCTTGATGTTGCTCTTCGATATCACCCAGTTGACCTGCCTTTTGTATTTTTCGGGCGGCCTGACCAACCCGTTTTCCGTTCTTATCCTAGCACCCGTGTCGATTTCCGCCTCGGCTCTGCGCCCGAAATCCTCGATCCTGACCGGTTCTGTCGCCATCGCCTTCGTCACCATTCTGGCCCTCTATCATGTGCCTTTGCATCTGAACGACGGGGCCGAACTCATCATTCCGGACATTTTCCTCTTCGGAAACTGGGCCGCAATTGTCATCGGGATCATCTTTCTCGGCGTGTTTTCATGGAAGGTCACCTCCGAAATCCACACCATGTCCCAAGCCCTTCTGGCAACACAGATGGCTTTGACGCGCGAGCAGAAACTCACCGACATCGGCGGGGTCGTCGCAGCCGCCGCCCATGAGCTTGGCACACCTCTGGCCACGATCAAGCTGGTGGCCGGAGAGCTGGTCGACGAACTCAAGGATCAGGAGGTTCTTTGCGAAGATGCGCAACTGATCCACGATCAGGCGGACCGCTGTCGGGACATTCTTCATTCGATGGGGCAGGCGGGGAAAGACGATCTGCACATGCGTTTTGCCCCTCTGCAAGCCGTCATTGACGAAGCTGCCGAGCCGCATACCGGACGGGGCAAATCCGTCAGTATCGAGGTCTTGGGGTCCGAAGACGGCTCGGACCAGCCTTATGTTTACCGTAGGCCCGAAATCATCCACGGCTTGCGCAACCTCATCCAGAACGCTGTGGATTTTAGCGAAACGACGGTCTGGATCGATATTTCTTGGAGCGCCCGCCGTATTACATTGCGCATCATTGATGACGGTGCCGGTTTTCCCGCCTCGGTGATCGGTCGGATCGGTGATCCGTTCATGCGCCACCGGCGTTCCGAGCGGGAGGCCGAAAAGAGACCCGGCTACAACGGGATGGGGCTTGGCCTGTTCATTGCGAAAACGCTTTTGGAGCGCACCGGTGCGGAGATCACCTTTGCCAACGGTTCGGACCGCCATGACCAGCATCTCCATGCGGGGCGTCGCTCCGGTGCTATTGTCGAGCTAAGCTGGCAGCGCGACCGAATTAGCGTGGCTGAGGGTGAAGAGAATAAAGCCTTGGGCGAAAACGCACCGTTTGAAAGGTGAAAATGTGGCGATAAAATGTCGCTTCTTGCCACATTAACGTAGCATTAACTAAAAAGCCGGAAAGTCTTCCCATCGCGAACTCGTAGCTTTGATGGGAATCACATGTCATTCGACCTCCTGTTCACTTTTGCGGCCCTGCTTGTCGGGAGCCTCGCCGTTGCTTTTCTTGTCCTATACAGCCTCGCATGGCTTGCCGGTCGCAAAGAAAAGCAAACCACTCTCGCGCTGGAGAGTCAAGATACCGACATCGTCTTCCTGTTTGATGACGAAACCCTCGTCAATGCGACCTCGGCGGCGCAGAGCATTCTGTCGGCGGCTGTGGATGTGGGCTCTGACTGGTCGCGTTTACTCTCTGTTCTGATCACGAAATTCCCGACGCTTCAGAATGATATCTCTGATCTGGCGGAGCGGGGAAAAATCGACATTGAATCCAGAGATGGTAGCTCCGTTTTAAACTGTGAGTGGCGCAATGGTCTGGCGCGTATTTCCCTGTTCGATCAGGAATCCGACCACATCCCGCTCAATCTCGACCGTCACTCGATTGCCGCCATGGAGGATGAGTTGGAGACACTACGCGCGACAACGGAACATGTTCCGTTTCTGGTGTGGCGTGAGCTTGAAGATGGAACGATCAGTTGGGCAAACAGTGCATATATCGCGTTGGCAGATCGTCTCTCGGAGGAAGATACACCAAGCTGGCCACCCGCGTCGCTTTTTGACACACAACTACTGTCAAAGGCCGAACCGAATGAAAACCGGCGTCTCAGCCTGAAAGACGAGAGTGGAAACACGCATTGGTATGATGTCTATCGCTTCAAGCTTGGTGACAGCTTTCTCTATACCGGCAGCAATGTTGATCGCACCGTCAAAGCCGAGGAAACGCTGCGCGAATTTACCCAGACTTTGACAAAAACATTCTCGCACCTGACCATCGGTCTCGCCGTTTTCGACCGCAACCGTCAGCTTGCGCTTTTCAACCCGGCTTTAACCGACCTAACCTCGCTTCCCGCCGAATTCCTGATCACCCGCCCGACGCTGATCTCGTTTCTGGACCGCCTCCGCGACAGCCAGATGATGCCGGAACCCAAAGACTACAAGTCATGGCGGCAAGAAATGGCGGAATTGGAAACGGCAGCCGAAGATGGCACTTATGAAGAGGTTTGGACTCTGCCTGGCGGCATGACCTATCGGATCTCGGGCCGCCCGCATCCCGACGGCGCAATCGCTTTCCTGTTCGAGGATATTTCCGCAGAAATGTCACTCACCCGACGCTTCCGCTCCGAAATCGAAACGGGGCAGGCGGTTCTCGACAGCCTGTCCGAAGCGATTGCCGTCTTTTCCAGCGATGGCACATTGGTGATGGCAAATGCCGCCTACACACAGCTCTGGCGCCTTGATCAATTGGAAGGGCTTGCCGAAACAAGCATTTCGGATGCCACCCGTGTCTGGCACACAAAATGTGCGCCGACCCCGATCTGGAGCGATTTCCGTAAATTTGTCAGCCGCACAGGGGAAAGGGCTGAATGGTATGGCCAGACCCGCTTGTGGGATGGTCGCCGCTTGAACTGTCGTTTCACCCCGCTTCCTTCGGGCCAGACACTTGTCGGGTTCTCTCCGGAGGAACGCTCGAACGCACTAAGACCCGCGTTGAAAACGCAAACCCACGACACGCGATTTATCAAAATGTGACGGCACACAGCTGTGTCTTGCCCTTGTGTCCGGTGCGAAGGGGGCTAAAGTCGGACGGTATCTATCGGACGCAAAAGGCCCAACCCTGTGAACACCAAAACTCCCACGCGAGAGACAACAAGTGAGCGTGCTCAAAAACTTGATGATTTTCTGGCCCAAAGCCCTTGGTCTGGTGCTCTGTCCACAGCTTTGGCAGGAGATGCTTCGAGAAGGCGCTACCATAGGCTCACCGACTACACCGGGCGCACCGCAATCCTGATGGATGCACCGCCGGACGCAGGCGAAGATGTTCGACCTTTCCTGAAAGTCGCCGCATATCTACGTAAATCGGGCCTTTCCGCGCCAGAAATCTACGCGGCGGATGAAACACAGGGCTTTCTGATTCTCGAAGATTTCGGCCTCACGCTTTATGATCAGGTGTGCTTGCAACATCCCGAAAGCGAACCCGAACTGTATGATGCCGCTGTAGATGTTCTGATCGAATTGCATCGCGCAGAACCAATGCAAGGGCTGGACGACTATGTTCCGCTCATGACGGATCTCGCGACATCCAGTTATCGTTGGTATGCCGAACCTATTCTTAACCACGACATGTCATCTGAACGCGACGAATTGAGTTGCGCGCTCCGGCCATTGATCGACAATCTCCTCCCCGGCCGCGTCACGGTCCTGCGTGACTACCACGCGCAGAACCTCTTGTGGTTGCCCGAACGTAATGGAGCCGCCCGCGTCGGTCTGTTGGATTTCCAAGACGCCATGCTTGGACCGGCGGCCTATGACCTGATCTCCCTGACAACAGACGCCCGCCGCGATGTCTCCGAAGACATCGGAACCCGCTGCATGAACCGGTTTTGTGAAGGGCTGTCGCTTGATCCGGCAGAGTTCGCACGCGAAGCCGCCATCTGTTCCGTTCAACGCAATCTGCGTATCTTGATGATTTTCGGAAGAATGTCGCTGCACTTCGCTCGTCCGCATTATGTCGACCTGATCCCGCGCGTCTGGAGATACCTCCAACGCGATCTCGATCACCCCGATCTCCGACAGGTCGCAAAACTTATTCGCAAAAACTTTCCTGAACCCGACACACTTGCACTCAAGGCGCTCAAAGAAAAATGCGGCACAATCCCGACTCTGCAATGATCTTCTGTGCCGGACGCGGCACACGGATGAAAGCACTCACGGAACACCAACCGAAACCAATGATCAAAGTCGCAGGCCGCCCTCTGGTGGATCACGCCCTTGATCAGCTGGACGGTATTCCCCATCGTGTCGCCAATCTCCACTATCTGCCTGATATGCTCCGTGATCACCTTACATCAGCCGGATTGAAGACTGTTTTCGAGCAAACCTTGCTGGAAACCGGTGGAGGGCTGAAGAACGCTTTGCCGTATTTCAAAAGCAATGCAGTTTTCACGATGAATACCGACGCTGTTTGGAAAGGGCCTCGTGCCGCAGATGTTCTTTCCGCCGCATGGGACGCCGACAAAATGGATGCGCTCTTATTGGTTGTCGCAAAGCCCCGCGCACATGCCCACCTCGGCTCTGGTGATTTTGATCTGGAGACAGACGGACGTCTACGCCGAGGAACATCCTACATTTACACCGGGGCGCAAATCCTCAAAACCGCGCCGGTCTCAGAGATCGAAGAGACGCATTTTTCACTCAACCGCGTCTGGGAAAATTTGTTCGAGCGCGGACGTATCTATGGTGTTGAATACAGCGGACATTGGTGCGACGTCGGTCATCCGGAGGGCATCGCAATCGCCGAAGATATGTTGGAGGATCAGTAATGTTCTCGTCAGACGGAAGCCCTACACTCTTCGGCGTTCCCTGCGGCGCCCATTACCCGTCAGCGGTCAAACGCGGACTTTTAAAACGGCTGGCGTCCATGTCACCCGAAATGGTTGCGCGCACGGAAATCTATGTGAACACCTCGCGCATGAAAAAGGAACTCATGGCGTCGTTCGAAGATGGATCGACCCAATTCCTGCCGAAATTCCGTCTTTTGTCTGATCTCGGAATGGATCATGACTTCATGGACCTGCCCGTTCCGATCAGCGGCCTGCGACGCCGATTGGAACTTGCGCAGCTTGTTTCGCATTTTCTGAAGCAAGAACCTCAATTTGCCACGCGATCCTCTGTTTTCGATCTTTCGGACAGTCTGGCGCTGCTGATGGCAGAAATGCAGGACGAAGGTGTCACGCCGCAAGACATTCAAAACCTGAAAGTGCCCGATGCCTCCGGACACTGGCAAAAGTCTCTGCAATTTCTCTCCATCCTCTTCGGTTTGTTTACCGAGGACTCGACATCGGACCTGAGTCTCGAAGCGCGGATGCGTTTGGTTATTGATCGTCTCGAACGCAAATGGGAAAGCGCGCCGCCGGAGCATCCGGTTTTGGTCGTAGGCTCAACAGGGTCGCGCGGCACAACGGCACGTTTCATGACGCTCGTCGCCAAACAGCCGATGGGAGCCGTCATCCTGCCCGGCGTGGATTTCCATATGTCAGCCGATGTCTGGACACAAATTCGTAGCGAAGACCGTATTTCCGTCGAACATCCGCAAGAGCGCATGGCGCGTCTGGCACAAAACATCGGCATAGACCCCACTCAAATCCAGAGGTGGGACACGGAAACCGAGGAAAACATAGCGCGCAATCGGCTTGTATCGCTTGCCCTGCGCCCCGCGCCCATTACCGACCAATGGATGAAAGAGGGGCCCACATTCGAACAGATCAAACCCGCGACTGAGCAACTAACCCTGATTGAGGCACCGGACACGCGGCTGGAATCCAATGCGATTGCCCTCGTTCTCAGACATGCCGTGCATGAAGGAAAAAAGACGGCTCTCGTCACGCCCGACCGTGATCTCGCCAGACGGGTCACCGCACTTTTGAGCCGCTGGAATATCGTGCCCGACGACAGCGCCGGTATTCCGTTGAGCCAAACACCTCCGGGACGGCTTCTACGCCATGTTGTCGGCCTCATTGGCCGCATCCTGTCTTCCGAAGATCTGCTCGTGTTGTTGAAACATCCGCTATGTGCGCGGGGAGGGCATGACAAGACTTCGGGAGAGGATGACCGCGGCTATCATCTTTTGTGGACCCGCGAGCTAGAGGTCCATCTGCGCCGCAAAGGGATTGCCTTTCCATCACAAGACGACCTTGTGCATTGGGCGATTAAATCCGGCGAAAGCAAGGATGACAAAGAGGCTCGCCTGTCATGGGCGCACTGGGTAGCCGATATATCCGAACAGTTCCAACAGACATCGGACGGTTCCCTGAAAACCCATCTGGATCGGCTTGTTGCGCTGAGTTCGAGACTTGTCAAAGGGCCGGATGCCGGTGACGACAGCGAGCTTTGGGCCCAACATACCGGACGTGAAGCCCGACGTGTCGTAGAGGAGCTATACCGCGAGGCGGACTATGGCGGGTCTATGAGTTCCTTGGAGTTTGGCGATTTGTTCCGCGCCATTCTCGGACGCGGGATTGTGCGTGACCCCTCTCCGAAACATCCTCAGGTCATGATCTGGGGCACGCTTGAAGCCCGTGCGCTTGGGGCTGATCTGGTCATTCTGGGCGGTCTGAACGAAGGCATCTGGCCGCAATCGGTCGGGCAAGACCCGTGGTTCAACCGTGATATGAGACGCAAGGCCGGTCTTTTGTCGCCCGAACAGAACATCGGCCTTTCCGCACATGATTTCCAACAGGCCATTGCCGCCCCCGAGGTGGTTCTCGCCCGTGCCAAACGTGATGCCGAGGCGGAAACGGTTGCTTCGCGCTGGCTTATCCGCCTGACCAACCTGATGTCCGGCATGTCGGATGAAGGACGGCAAGGGTTGGAGGCCATGCGACACCGTGGTGCCGAATGGATCACCCTTGCGGAACATCTGGATCGACCCGATTTCACCTTGCCCTCCGCGCATCGCCCCAGCCCGAGACCTCCGGTCGCTGCACGGCCTCGTCAGCTTTCCGTCACGCGCATCGAAAACCTGATCCGCGACCCCTATGAAATCTATGCGAGCCGCGTGTTGCGTTTGAACAAACTGGACCCACTCAGCCGCGAACCGGACGTGCGCGAAAGAGGGACGGCACTCCATGCGATTATGGAGACCTATCTGTCGCAAACCGCCGAGGAAGACTATGAAGCCGCTTTGGCGCGGTTCCTGAATGTGGCCGAAGAGGTTCTGGAACACGAGGTTTCCTGGCCGTCCGCACGTCGGGTCTGGCTTGGTCGTGTGCGGCGGATCGCGGCCAGACTTGTCAAACGGGAGCGGGAAAGGTTTGCCCTCGGCACGCCGGTCGGGATCGAAGCAAAGGGTGCAATGCATCTGCATGAAGTCGACTTTTCCCTGACCTGCAAGGCCGACCGCATTGATCGTAAGGAAGACGACAGTTTCGTCATTTACGATTACAAATCCGGCACGCCTCCGACAGAAAAGCAAACCAAGATCTTCAACGTCCAGCTTCACCTCGAAGCGGCGATGATGGAAGAAGGCGGATTTGAAACGGTTCCGATAGGGAAAGTGTCTGAAGTGGCTTACCTTGGCTTGGACAACAAGCTGACGGAAACGGTGTTGCCGCTTGATCCGGGCGATGTGGCCGAAGTGAAAAAGAAACTGGTGCAGTTGATACGGTCCTATGACGACCCTGCGCTTGGCTATACGGCACGTCGCATGATGAAAACCGTTCGCTATGAGACCAATTTCGAACATCTGTCGAGATACGGGGAATGGTCCGACGCCGACACGCCCGTGCCGGAGGATTTGGAATGACCACGATGAACGAAGCAACCCGTCGTCAGATCATGGCCGCGCGTCCGGATATGTCCACATGGGTGTCCGCCAACGCCGGTTCGGGCAAAACCAAGGTTTTGACGGACCGTGTAGCCCGTCTTTTGCTGGATGGAACGCCCCCGCAGCATATTCTGTGTCTGACCTATACAAAGGCTGCCGCCGCAGAGATGCAGAACCGTTTGTTCAAACGGCTTGGTGATTGGGCCATGCTGCCCGATCCGGAGCTGGTCAAAGAGCTTACAGCCCTCGCGCCGGAAAAATCTCTGGATAGCGAGACATTGCGACACGCCCGCACGCTCTTTGCCCGCGCAATCGAGACGCCCGGTGGATTGAAAATCCAGACCATTCACTCGTTTTGTAGTGCCTTGCTGCGGCGTTTTCCGCTGGAAGCGGGGGTTTCGCCGCAATTCAAGGAAATGGATGATCGCCAGTCCCGCCGGATGGTCTCCGAAATTATCGAAGATATTGCCCTTGGTCCGAAATGTGATGTGATCGACGATGTCGCGCTCTATGTCAGTGATCTCGACCTGACGGATTTGGCCCTCAGCATTGTCAGCAAACGCGACCAGTTTTTCCCGCCCCGCCAAAAGGAAGACATATGGTCATGGTTCAACCTTCCCGCCGGATATGACGAAACCAGACTGTTGAAAGATGTCTTTCTGGGCGACGAAAAAGACATGCTTCTTGCATGCGCCACATTGATGGAAGCCTCCAGCGCCTCTGACCAGAAAACCGCCGCTCTTTTCCGTCACTGGGCTGGATTAGAGCCTGATTTGTCCCTTGTGGAAAATCTGTGTGACAAGCTGTTGGCAAAAGAAACGGCTAAAACCAATCCTCTGCAATCCAAATTCTATGCGCAGCACTCCAGCCTTCCGACGCGCAAACTCATAGATGCCCATCCGGGCGCGTTCGATCATCTCGAAGCCTTCATGAAACGTGTGGAAGCTGCGCGGCCTCATCTCTTCGGGCTCAAAGATGCGCGCAAGACCCTCGCTCTGCACCGCTTTGCTCAGGAACTTCTGCCGCCCTATATGGAGCGCAAAGCCGAGCTAGGCCTGTTGGATTTTGACGACATGATCCGCCGCGCGCGTGATCTTTTGTCGATCTCCAACGTGTCTCAATGGGTACTTTACCGTCTGGATGGCGGGATTGACCACATCCTTGTCGATGAAGCGCAAGATACCAGCCCCGATCAGTGGCGCGTTGTTCAGCTTCTGGCCGGTGAGTTTACCGCGGGCGAGGGGGCACGTGCCGATGTGACCCGCACGATCTTTGTCGTGGGCGATCACAAACAGTCGATCTATTCGTTCCAAGGCGCCGCTCCCGAAGCCTTTGACCAAATGAAAGAGCATTTCGGAGAGCGTTTGAAAGCGGTCGGGCAACCCCTGCAAGACCTGTCCTTGCAATATTCCTTCCGCTCTTCTCCGGCCATTCTGACTGCAACCGACACAGTTTTTGCCGCAATCGGCGGGGAAGGGGTCGGGGGCATTCCCGAACATATCGCCTTTTTCGATGACATCCCCGGTCGCGTTGACCTGTGGTCTCTGGAGACGCCGGAAGACCTGTCAAAAGAGGAAAAAGAAGAGCGGGAGAAAGAGGCAAGCCGCTGGGAAGAGCCGCTTGACGTGATCCATCCCGAAGAGCCCAATCCCCGACTGGCCAAACGGATCGCCAATTTTGTGGCCGAACAGCTTGAGCATGGCTCCCTTCCGGACAAGAACGGAAAGGGGCGGAAGATCGAGGCAGGCGACATTCTGATCCTCGTTCAGCGCCGTTCCCCCTTGTTCCGGCTTATTCTGAAAGAGCTCAAATCCCACCCCGCCAGAATTCCCGTTGCCGGTGCCGACCGCATGACGCTCAATGACGAGATGGCGGTTAAAGACCTGCGGTCCCTTCTGGCGTTTTTGTCACTGCAGGACGACGATCTGGCACTGGCTGAAACCTTGAAATCTCCGCTGTTCAATTGGTCGGAACGCGATCTGTATCAACTCGCCCATGGTCGCACCACCATCACCCTTTGGCGTGCGCTCTATGAACGGCGCAAGGAATGGCCCGAAACTTTCGAGGTTCTCGAAGACCTGCGCCAGACCGCCGATTTTCTGCGTCCTTATGACCTGATCGAGCGTGTGTTGATCCGTCATGACGGGCGGCGCAAATTCATCGCACGCCTTGGCAAAGAGGCGGAAGACGGGCTTGATGCGCTGTTACATCAGGCGCGTAACTATGAGACTACAGAAACCCCCAGCCTGACAGGGTTTATCGCATGGCTGGAATCCCAAACCATTCAGCTCAAGCGTGTTCTGGATGAAAATTCCAACCTTGTGCGTGTGATGACGGCACATGGATCAAAAGGGCTCGAAGCTCCGATCGTGATCCTGCCTGACACTTTGAAAACCCTGCGGGAAACCAAAGATGAATTTGTCTCTCCCGAACCGGATCAAATCGTCTGGAAAGGTGCAGGAGGTCAGCGATCCGACCAGACAAAAGAGACCCTGAACCGGCTCAAAATGGCTGATTTGGAGGAAGACCGGCGCCTGTTATATGTGGCGATGACCCGCGCGGAGAAATGGTTGATTGTCTCCGGTGCGGGGAAGGAAAGTGCGGGCACTTGGTATGATCTTATCAAGACAGGGTTGAACACACTGGAGACCGAGACCCTTGAGCTAGCCGGTGCTCCGGGGCAGCGATACGCATGGGGCGTTTGGCCTGATGCGCTGGAAACCCGCAAAGATGCCGCCTCACAAAATCCTGTTATGCCAGAGTGGTCTCGCACGCCGGCAGGTGTTGTTGCCCAAGACACGAACAGGATCTCCCCCTCGGACCTTGGCGGGGCAAAGGCGCTTTCCGGTGAGGACGCCGCGCTTGATAAAGATGCTGCCATGCGGCGGGGAAGCCAGCTTCACCGTTTGATCGAACTTCTGCCGGATGTCGCTGAAAACCGCCGCGAAGAGGTCGCACGGTTTATTCTGTCAAGCGGGGAGGACGCCGCTCTGGATAGCGAGGTGCCGAGCCTTCTCGAAGAGGCCTTGGGAGTCATCAACCAGACTTACGACTGGGATGTATTCGGCCCGAATTCACTCTCGGAAGTGCCCTATACATCAACTTTAAACGGGCAAACCATTCACGGCATCATTGACCGTTTGATTGTGACGCCGGACAAGGTGCAGATCGTGGATTACAAATCCAACACCGTTATTCCAGAGAGGGTTGAAGATATTCCCGAAGGTCTCCTGCGTCAGCTTGGCGCCTATGCCGCAGCCTGTCAGCGCATCTATCCGGACCGCGATATTGAGGTGGCGCTTCTCTGGACGAAAACCGCAACGCTTTACCCTGTTCCTCTCAATATCGTGATGGCGGCACTGGGTCGCGCCGCCACATCTTGACCCTACACAGTGCACGCCCTACCTTTTCACCAAGTGAAAAACTCAGGAGAAGCCCTATGGCAACCGTCAAAGTCAGCGATGACACATTTAGCACCGAAGTCCTCGAATCCGACATCCCTGTGATTGTCGATTTCTGGGCCGAATGGTGTGGTCCGTGTAAACAGATCGGCCCGTCCCTCGAAGAGCTTTCTGACGAATATGACGGCAAGGTCAAAATCGTCAAAGTGAATGTCGATGAAAACTCGAACTCCGCCGCACAATTCGGTGTGCGCTCCATTCCGGCCTTGTTCATGTTCAAAGGCGGCGAACTTGTTTCCCAAAAAATCGGTGCTGCGCCGAAAGCCGCTCTGGCAAACTGGATCAACGAAGAAGTCTGATTTTCATCAGAAATTCTGAATTAGGGCGCCTCAACGGGCGCCCTTTTTCTTGGCAGAAATTCTGGCGAGGTTGCACCTGTGCCCCATCGCCCTCATATAGATTGCCAAGCGAAAGGATAACCAATGTCGAAAGAAGAGTTTCCCGGATGGCACGGCACAACGATTATCGGCGTGCGCCGTGGTGGCGAAGTTGTCGTGGCCGGTGACGGTCAGGTCAGCCTTGGCCAAACTGTGATCAAGGGCACCGCGCGCAAGGTGCGGCGGCTTTCTCCCGGTGGGCAAGATGTTGTTTGCGGATTTGCCGGATCCACGGCAGATGCCTTTACCCTTCTGGAGCGGCTGGAGACCAAACTCGAAGCCACGCCCGGTCAACTGGCCCGCGCCTGTGTCGAACTGGCAAAAGATTGGCGCACTGACAAATATCTTTCAAAACTCGAAGCTATGTTGATTGTCACAGATGGCGATGCGCTTTTGGTTGTGACCGGTGCAGGCGATGTTCTCGAGCCGGAAAACGACATCGCGGCCATCGGATCGGGCGGGAACTTTGCGCTCGCTGCGGCCCGTGGCCTCATGGAAACCGACAAAGATGCCGAAGCTATCGCGCGCGCGGCTATGAAAATCGCCTCCGACATCTGTGTTTACACCAATGGCAACCTTACGGTTGAGAAGATTAGCAAATGACCGACCTGACCCCCCGCGAAATCGTATCCGAACTGGACCGTTTTATCATTGGCCAGAAGGACGCAAAACGAGCTGTCGCTGTTGCTTTGCGCAACCGCTGGCGGCGTAAACAGTTGCCGGATGATCTGCGCGATGAAGTCTATCCGAAGAACATTCTGATGATCGGACCGACTGGTGTCGGTAAGACGGAAATTTCCCGACGCCTCGCCAAACTCGCCAAAGCACCTTTTATCAAGGTCGAGGCAACGAAATTCACCGAAGTCGGCTATGTTGGTCGCGACGTTGAACAGATTATTCGTGATCTCGCAGATGCCGCGATTTCCCAGACCCGCGAACACATGCGCGAAGATGTCAAAGCCAAGGCCAAAGGTGCCGCCGAAGAGCGTGTTATCGAGGCCATTGCCGGCACAGATGCGCGTGAACAGACCCGCGAGATGTTTCGCAAAAAGCTCCATTCCGGCGAGCTTGATGACACCGTAATTGAGTTGGACGTGCAGGATAGCGCTCCCTCTGTCGGCATGTTCGAAATCCCCGGTCAGCCGCAAATGGGCGGGGCGATGAACCTCGGCGATATTTTCGGCAAGGCTTTTGGCGGGCGGACGGTGAAAAAGAAAATGACCGTTGCGCAGAGCTATGATGTTTTGATCAGTGAAGAAGCTGACAAACTACTGGACGATGAAACCGTCACCCGCGTGGCGCTGGAATCGGTTCAGGAAAACGGGATCGTTTTTCTTGACGAAATTGATAAGGTCTGCGCCCGTCAGGAAGCCCGTGGCGGTGATGTTTCACGTGAAGGAGTCCAGCGCGATCTGTTGCCCCTGATCGAAGGAACAACAGTGTCAACAAAATACGGACCTGTGAAAACCGATCACATCCTCTTCATTGCCTCCGGTGCCTTCCATATTGCGAAACCTTCGGATTTGCTGCCCGAATTGCAGGGCCGTCTGCCGATCCGCGTCGAGTTGCGGGCGTTGGAAGAGGGCGATTTTGTGCGTATTCTCACCGAAACGGACAATGCTCTAACCCTGCAATATACGGCATTGATGGAGACCGAAGAGGTCGAAGTGACCTTCTCGAAAGACGGGATTGCCGCCATTGCCAAACTTGCCGCTGATGTGAACACATCGGTCGAGAATATCGGCGCGCGGCGGCTTTATACGATCATGGAGCGGGTGTTTGAGGAACTGTCTTTTGCGGCTCCTGATACGCCCGGTCAAAAGATCGTCGTTGATGCGGCCTATGTTCATGCCCATGTCGATGAAATGGCCAAGGTTGCGGATGTCAGCCGCTATATGCTCTGATCACTTCTTGCGGCGCAGGTAGACGTAATAGGCACCTGTGCCGCCGTGTTTGAGATGTGCTTCGGAGACTTGAAGCACCGCTTCTCGCAGGGGTGAACTGTGCAGCCAATGGGGCACCTGATGTTTCAGGACGCCCTTGCGCACCGGAATTGGCCCGTCATCCTCCTGATGCTTGCCTTTTCCGGTGATCACCAACACCAGCCTGAAATCCATCGCCCATGAGTTAAGGATAAATCGCGTGAGCGCCGGATGGGCCTGTGCTTGGGTCATGCCATGCAGATCAATCCGCGCTTCCGGCGCGAGTTGCCCTTTGCGCATTTTTCCGAACTTCTTGCGATCCATCCTGAGCGGGGCCTGCGCCAGCTTGTCAGACACAGAGGGTGCAAGGTTATGACCCGTGGGCTGTGCCCGCGCCTTGCGACCTATTTCCAAGTCAAACTCGAAAGGTTCGCGCACAGGCACGCTTGTCGGTTTCGGGAGGTCCGGCTTTTCAGGACGTGCCAAAGGCGCCGGAAAAGAGGAAGGATGCAAAGGCCGTGCCGTTTTTTTCACAGCATTCCACAGATCCTTATCCTCATCACTAAGATGTTTTTTCCGCCTGCTCACCCCTCCGCCCTTTCCTCATAGGCATAGGCAAGCTGGATCGGCAAAAGCACAACCATCCGACCCGGATCACGGATTTTTCCGGCCTGATCGCCCGCGGCATCACCGGTACCAAAGAAGATATCCGCACGTTGAGCCCCTTTGATTGCGGAGCCGGTATCTTGGGCAATCATGAGACGATGAAGCGGGTTTTCGCCCTCTTTCTCGATCCAGACAGGTGCGCCCAAAGGCACAAACTTCGGATCCACGGCGATCGAACGCATGGTCGTGATCGAACGATGCATCGCGCCAATCGGGCCTTTATCCGCAGGCAGTTTCGGCAATTCGCGGAAGAACACATAGGACGGATTGAAGTTCAAAAGCGCTTCACCCTCGACCGGATGGCGGCGCACCCAGTTCTGGATGACCTTGGCGGAGACCTGATGGGCCTCATACACGCCTCGACGGATCAATTCCTTGCCAATAGAACGATAATTGCGCCCATTGTGACCGGCATAACCGATCCGGATAACAGAGCCGTTTTCCAGACGAATACGCCCTGATCCCTGAACCTGAAGGAAAAACAGTTCAACCGGATCATCCACCCACGCAATTTCCAGACCACGCCCCGCAAGAGCGCCTTCGGAAATGTCCTGTCGTGCCAGATAGGGCGCACCGGACACCACATCCGGCGGCATACGATAGACCGGATAGCGATAGCGCCCCGTCTGATGACGGGAGCCGCGCAATTCCGGCTCGAAATAACCTGTGAACAGCGGATCATTGCCATCCTCGATCAGAACCGGACGAAACAGCAGCTCGAAAAAACCGCGCGCATCAGTGGTGCTCTGCGCAAAGGCGCAAATCTGCGGCCATTCCGGTCCGTCAATCAGGGAACAGGTCTCTCGGAAGACGGAAAGAGCCGCAGCGTGATCGTCTGCGGCCCATTCGGGGAGGTCATCAAAGGAAAGAACGCGCACCATCAGATCATCCGAAGATGCCGCCGGCGTCGCCCAAGCCAGCAAGGCTGCAAAGCCTGCACTCGCCAGCTTTCTCCACATCAGGCACCAGTCGCGACAAGCTGCCAGTTCGGATCATCACTGCCCAGATGGCGGGCAAAGGTCCAAATATCTTTCTGGCGGTTGATGGCTTTGGGATCGCCCTCGACGATATCCCCGTCGGCATTGCGCACGACAGAGGTGATTTCACCGACGAAGCGGATTTTGATCTCGGCTTCTTCGGTGGCCCGATCCAGATCGGCGTCGATGATCTGAAGTTCACGCAAACCGATAAACTGGCTCTCGATGGTGAGACCCTTGGCCTGACGTTCTGCGACAACTTCGGAGAAGGCTTCGAACACATCCTCTGAGAGGAACGGCTTGATGCTGTCCAGATCGTCATGCTCGAAGGCCATCAGGATCATCTCATAGGCACCGCGTGCACCGGAGAGAAAGTCGCTGACACTGAAACTCGGATCGATACGTTTGATCGCCGCGAGATTGTCCGCTGTGCGGCTTCCGGCCTCAACATTGTCGATGATGTCATGATCCACACCACCTTCGATGACTTCGAAATCCCGTTTCACTTTCGTGGCCTCTTCGGCACCGGGGAATTCAGCGCGTGGCTTTTCAAACCCTTCGCGCGTTCCGAGAACGCTGCGCAGGCGCAGGATCAGAAAAATGGCAATGCCCGCAAGGACAAGAATTGAAAGAAGGGAATTCCCCATCGGCGATTGATCTCCGTGCAACGTGGCAAAATCTGTCTACCGACCTTATGTAGGTGACGGACCCCGCTAAGTCTACCTGCGGGAGAGAGATAAGAAAGGACTTCTCATGTGGCTTTTCGCCCTTTTCGTCGCCATTCCGATCATCGAGATCGCTCTGTTCATACAGGTGGGAGGTCTGATCGGCCTGTGGCCGACGCTTTTGATCGTCATTGTGACCGCCATTCTGGGCACCGCTTTGGTGCGCCAACAGGGGGCTTTGGCCATGTCACAACTGCGTCAGTCCTTTGCCGAACTCAACGATCCTTCCGAACCTTTGGCACATGGGGCCATGATCCTGTTGTCTGGCGCACTTCTGCTTACACCGGGATTTTTCACGGATACATTGGGGTTTCTTCTTCTGATTCCGGGTTTTCGCGCTCTGGTACTGAAAGAATTGCGTAAAAGAGTTAAGGTTCAAAGCTTTACCATGGGTCAGCAAACCACCCGACAAAGCGCCGATCCGTTTCGCTCCCCCTCACAAAACCCGAATATCATCGACGGTGAGTGGGAAGAGGTGGATGAAAACACGACCAAACAAGGACCATCAGGCTGGACTCGCCATTGAGAGGCTTAGATCAACCTGATACAAAACCGCGAACGTTATATTTTTGAGGACAGACAAGATGGCCGAAAACGGCACCACCGCTCCGAAACCCGAGGCAGCCGCCCAGCCGAACCCCGTCAAAATGCAAATTCTGGGTCAGTTCATCCGCGATATGTCTTTTGAGAATATTCTCGCTCAAAAGTCGCTCAAAGTCGAAGGTCGCCCCGCGATTTCCGTTCAGGTCGCTCTGGACGCAAAAAAACGCGAAGAAGAAAACCAGTTTGAAGTCGCCACAAAGGTGAAAGTCGAATCCAAAACCGAATCCGGTGATGCGACGCTTTTCATTCTGGAACTGGATTATGCCGGTGTTTTCCACATCGAAAACGTGCCGGACGAGCAAATGCATCCGTTCCTGATGATCGAATGCCCGCGGATGCTCTTCCCGTTCCTGCGTCGTGTGGTCAATGATGTGACCCGTGACGGTGGCTTCCCGCCGCTGAACCTCGACAACATCGATTTTGTCCAGCTTTACCGTCAGGACATGGCACGCCGCGCAGAAGCCCAGAAGGCCGCTGCGACACCGAACTAAGGTTCAGTCGAACTTGTTCCAAATCGGGTCGTCGCCCAGCTCTTTGATAAAAGAGGCGTGGGCGGCGGCTTCTTCCTCTGTAATGCGCGGCGGAAGAGGGGTAGGGCGGCGCGTCGGGCGCCAGTTGTCTTCGGCCTCCCGTGCAGCCGCATTTTTCTTTTTCTTCGAAACCGGTGCAAGCACGAGATCGGGCTGACGTCCGCCGATCAGCTCAAGATAGACTTCAGCCAGAATTTCGGAGTCGAGCAAAGCCCCGTGCAGCGTCCGCGACGAGTTATCAATCCCGAAACGACGACACAGCGCATCCAGAGTGGCCGGAGAGCCTGGAAACTTTTTGCGGGCAATCATCAGCGTATCAATCGCCCGTTCATAAGGAATTTCCGGCAGGCCGATCCATTTCAACTCGGCGTTAAGAAATTTCATGTCAAAGCTGGCGTTGTGGATCACGAGCTTTGAATCATTGCCGATAAAATCGAGGAAATCCTGCCCAACCGCTTTGAAAAACGGTTTATCCGAGAGAATGACTTCTCCCTCTTTCGGCGGGCGCGGAGGTTGCAACAGGTCTGGTCCGATCCCGTGCACACCAAAGGCCTCGTCCGGCATGTGGCGATCCGGATGGATATATTGGTGATAGGTGCTGCCCGATGGCATGTGATTGATAAGTTCGATCGCCCCGATTTCAACGAGACGGTCCCCGCTGAACGGATCAAAACCAGTGGTTTCAGTATCGAGCACGATTTCACGCATCGGCGATTTGCCTCCTCAGGGTTGCGACTATGTTTTGCACCTGAGATTTGGCGGCTTCAAGGCTTGTTGTTTCAATCACGAAATCAGCACGGGCACGTTTTTCTGCATCCGGTACCTGTTTGGCCAGAATCGTCTCGAAATGCGCCTCCGTCATCCCCGCGCGGGCCAAAACACGTTTTCTTTGGGTTTCCGCGTCAACCGAGACAACGACCACAGCATCGACGGAGCGCTCTGCCCCTGTTTCGAAAAGCAGGGGAATATCAACAAGGACAATCTCCGCATCCGTGGTTTCTATGAATTTCTTCCGATCCTCGGAAACCAGAGGATGAACAATCTCCTCGATTTTTTTTAATGCTGCGGGCGTTTCGGAAATGATCTCTTTGAGCCGGTCTTTCGATACTTTTCCAGAACGCACAGCATCGGGAAATGCCTCGGCCATTGGCGCAACTGCTGCGCCGCCAAGGTCATAGAGCCGCGCCACGGCTGCATCAGCATCCCAAACGGGGATACCCGCCTCGGAAAACATCTTTGCCGTGGTGCTTTTTCCCATGCCGATAGAGCCGGTAAGACCGATAATGAAGGGCTTTTTCATGCGGAAAGAATGAACTGGCGGGTGGCGTCATCGACTTCGGGCCGTTTACCAAACCACCGCTCGAACCCCGGAGCCGCCTGATAAAGCAACATGCCCAGCCCATCGACCGTCTGGCAGCCCTTTTCCGCCGCGCGTGTGAGAAAGCTGGTTCTCAGGGGCGTGTAAACAAGGTCGGTCACCACAGCGTCAGAACCGAGATGATCCAAAGAGACCTTCAACTCCGGCTGTCCATGCATCCCGAGCGACGTCGTATTCACAACAGTGCGCGCACCTTTGAGCATATCTCCCGCGTGAACCCATTCAACGACAGATATTTTTGCGCCAAACTCGTCCTTGAGCGCATCTGCGCGGGCGCGTGTGCGGTTCGACAGACGGATTTCCGGCACCCCGACCTCCAACAAGGAAGCAATCACCGCACGCGATGCACCTCCCGCACCCAAAACCGCCGCAGGGCCGGCCTCAGGCTTCCAGTCAGCATTACAGCGCAGGTTTTCCACAAATCCGAAACCATCGGTATTATCAGCGTGCAGCTTTCCATCAGACCGGAAAATCAGCGTATTCGCCGCCCCGATCAAAGCCGCACGATCGGTCACAATATCCGCCAGCCCCAGCACGGTTTCCTTATGCGGGATCGTAACATTCGCACCGACAAACCCCATCTTGGGCATCATGCGAAGGACCTCTTCCAAGTCCATCTGTTCAACGTGAAGCGGAACATAATGGCCCGCAATCCCGTACCGGCTCAACCAATAGCCATGAAGAAGCGGCGATTTACTATGCGCAATCGGCGCACCGATCACGCCTGCCAACAAAATCTTGTCACTCATGATGCAATTACCCCCCGTTCGGAAAGATAGGCCAAAAGCGGCAACAAGGGCAAACCCAGTACTGTAAAGTAATCGCCGTCAATCCGCGAAAAAAGCCGCACGCCTTCGGATTCCAACATATAAGAGCCGACACAATGGCGTATCTGCTCCCAATTCCGCGCGAGATAATCCTCAAGATAGGCATCGCTGAACCGGTTCATTTCAAGGCGAACCTCCCCGACATGCCGCCATTTCGGCTCCCCGTTCTCGTAAATTACTGCCGCAGACAGAAGCTTGTGCCGTTCGCCGCGCATCTCTTTGAGCTGCGCCCGCGCCTCATCCACAGTTTTGGGTTTAGAAAGAAGCTGGCCCTTAAAAGACAAGGTCTGATCGCAGCCGATCACCATTGCATCAAGGTTTTTCAAAGACACCTTGCGCGCTTTGCCCTCGGCTAAGGCATCGGCAATGTCCCGAGGCGATGCACCTTCACCAAGAAGAGCATCTTTTACGGATTCTTCATCAATTCGACCGATACTGACATCAAAGGAAACGCCCGCATTGCGCAAAAGCGTCTGCCGGATCTCCGATCCCGACGCCAGAATGAGTTTTTCGGAGGTGTTCATAGATCTGTTGAAAACTCCTGTGTGAACCAGAGGACCAAAGGGCCTGTTTCTCGTCTCATACCGTTGCGGGGGATAAACAGGAAGTTCTGATGGTCTTCCAAGGCATCTTATCACTGGGGGTAAGAGATTTTGCCTGTGAGCGGAAAACCCGTGCCCTCCCGAATTCTGTAAGTTTCATCCTCTACACCAGATACTCAAACATTTGTTCTGTAAATGAAAATATGAATTATCCAGAGATGTGGATAAGAAGTAAGAAGTTTTTAACAACATGCAAAACTCTGTGTAAAACTCATTAATCCAGATTATCCACAGGCCCTACTAAATCATCATCCTTTTCTTTTTCTTTTATTATTTTATTTAGGAGGAAACGAAGGGACACGAAATGAGTGACATTCTCGCGAGTATTTATCCTTGGACCAAATCCATGCATGTCATTTCCGTCATTGCATGGATGGCCGGTATTTTCTATTTGCCCCGCCTCTATGTGCGTCACACTGAAAGCGTCACTGCAGGATCGGAAACCGACCTTCTCTTTCAGGACATGGAAAAAAAACTGCTGAAGATGATTATGAATCCGGCCATGATCTCAAGCTGGATCTTCGGTCTCTGTCTGGTCTTTACGCCGGGCATCGTCGACTGGAGCGCCGGTTGGTCATGGATCAAGGCCGGAAGTGTGCTTGGAATGACGTGGTTTCATATGTGGTGCGCTGCGCGGAGAAAGGATTTTGTCAGCGCAACAAATACGCGCACAGGGCGTCACTACCGCATGATGAACGAGCTTCCGACGCTTTTGATGATTTTCATCGTTGTGATGATTATTGCCAAGCCATTCTGAGAAAGATTGACTTAATCCCGATCTGTTTCTATCAATGCGCAAACCCTAGCCGTCCGGCCAAGGGATTCTCCGGTATGACTTGACTGAAAGACCCGCGTAAAACGCCGGTCCATATGGATTTTTTATGAGCGACAACACTCTGAATCTGGCTGATCTTAAAGCCAAGAGCCCCAAAGACCTTCTGGCAATGGCAGAAGAGCTGGAAATCGAAAACGCCTCGACCATGCGTAAAGGCGAGATGATGTTTTCGATTCTCAAGGAACGCGCCGAGGATGAATGGATCATTTCCGGCGATGGCGTTCTTGAGGTGCTTCAGGACGGATTCGGGTTCCTGCGCTCTCCCGAGGCCAACTATCTTCCGGGCCCTGACGATATTTACGTTTCTCCCGAAGTCATTCGCCAGCATGGTTTGCGCACCGGTGACACGGTTGAGGGGGTGATGCAGGCGCCGGACGAGAACGAGCGCTATTTTGCGATCACCAAAGTCACCTTGATCAACTTTGAGGCGCCTGAAAAGGCCCGCCACAAGATCAACTTTGATAACCTGACGCCGCTTTATCCCGATGAACGGCTGAAAATGGAGATCGAAGATCCCACCATCAAGGATCGTTCTGCGCGGATCATTGACCTCGTATCTCCGATCGGGAAAGGCCAGCGGGCCTTGATCGTTGCTCCGCCGCGGACGGGTAAAACCGTTCTGCTGCAAAACATCGCCAATTCTATCGAGACGAACCATCCGGAGTGCTACCTCATCGTTCTGCTGATCGATGAGCGCCCCGAAGAGGTGACGGACATGCAGCGGAGCGTGAAAGGGGAGGTTGTGTCCTCAACCTTTGATGAACCGGCACAACGCCACGTCGCCGTCTCCGAAATGGTCATTGAGAAGGCCAAGCGTCTGGTTGAGCACAAGCGTGACGTGGTCATCCTGCTCGACTCCATCACCCGCCTTGGCCGCGCCTTCAACACGGTTGTCCCGTCCTCTGGTAAGGTTCTGACCGGTGGTGTGGATGCTAACGCGCTGCAACGCCCCAAGCGCTTCTTTGGTGCCGCACGGAACATCGAGGAAGGCGGCTCCCTGACCATTATCGCCACTGCCCTGATCGACACGGGTTCGCGGATGGACGAGGTCATCTTTGAGGAATTCAAAGGGACGGGTAACTCGGAAATCGTTCTGGATCGCAAGGTCGCTGACAAACGCGTCTTCCCGGCTATGGACATCCTCAAATCCGGCACGCGGAAAGAAGAGCTTCTGGTGGATTCCAAAGACCTTCAGAAAACCTATGTGCTGCGCCGTATTCTGAACCCGATGGGCACCACAGATGCGATCGAGTTCCTGATTTCCAAGTTGAAACAGACCAAATCCAACGCTGAATTCTTCGATTCGATGAACGCTTAATATTAAAGGATATCAATAGGTTACGCCTATGGATACGATATATGCCTTGGCAACGGCCCGCGGTAAGGCGGGCGTCGCAGTGGTCCGGATTTCCGGGCCGCTTGCGTTTTTGGCCGTTGAAAAACTGGCCGGAGATGTGCCGTCTCCGCGCCGGACAGCGTTGCGCGTTTTGAAAAATTCCGAGGGAATCGTTCTCGACGAAGCCTTGGTTATCTGTTTTGAAAAAGGCGCGTCTTTTACCGGAGAAGAAAGCGCGGAGCTTCAGCTTCATGGTTCTGTCGCCATCATCAATGCTGTGCTTCAATCCCTTTCGGAGATAGAGGGGCTACGCCTCGCAGAAGCGGGGGAATTTACCCGTCGCGCTTTGGAAAACGAACGTCTTGATCTGGCGCAGGTCGAAGGTCTTGCTGATCTCATCGAAGCGGAAACAGAGGCGCAACGGCGTCAGGCGCTAAAGGTGTTTTCCGGCGCACTTGGAGATAAGGCGGAACGCTGGCGCTCATCTTTGTTGCGCGCTGCGGCATTGATCGAAGCGACCATCGATTTTGCCGATGAAGAAGTTCCCACAGACGTTTCACCGGAAGTCCTTGATCTGATCTCTCGAACGATGACGGAACTGGAGGCGGAAATCGCCGGCTCGAAAATGGCTGAACGGATTCGCGATGGTTTTGAAGTCGCGATTGTCGGGCCACCGAATGCAGGAAAGTCTACACTCCTCAATGCGCTTGCAGGGCGGGAGGCCGCGATCACGTCCGAATTTGCCGGAACAACCCGCGATATTATCGAGGTCCGGATGGACTTGAAGGGGTTGCCAGTCACGCTCCTTGATACGGCGGGGCTGCGCGAGACATCTGATGTGGTCGAGGCAATCGGCATCGACCGCGCACGCAATCGCGCAGCACAGGCCGACCTGCGTGTGATTCTTCTTCCTTCAGAGGGGGCGGACCCGGAAATGCCGCCGCAAGAGGGTGATCTTGTTCTGGTCGGCAAAGATGATCAGGGAGCGCTGTCCAATTCCGTTTCCGGAAAAACCGGTCACGGAATTGACGCGATGGTTTCCCATATTGCGCTAACGCTCTCCGAACGCGCTTCCGATGCGTCAACAGCAATTCGTGAACGGCACCGTATTGCAATTCAGGACGCACTGGTCTCTATGGAATCAGCGCGAAATGAGGTATTGATTGGCGCAGATCGTGCGGAGCTCGCTGCCGAAGAGTTGCGGCGCGCGGTCTATGCGCTGAATTGCCTTGTCGGGCGGATTGATGTCGAGAACATTCTCGGGGAAATCTTCTCCAGTTTTTGCATCGGTAAATGAATAAACGCGAGGAGTGTTTCACGTGAAACATACCGACTTCGATGTTGTTGTCGTAGGTGGCGGCCATGCTGGTTGTGACGCTGCAGCTGCGTCTGCGAGAGCAGGGGCACAAACAGCGCTTGTCACGCTGAAGAAATCCGGTATCGGGGTTATGTCCTGTAATCCGGCGATTGGAGGTCTTGGAAAAGGCCACCTCGTGCGCGAAATCGATGCGTTGGACGGCGTTATGGGTCGGATCGCGGATAAGGCAGGCATTCAGTTCCGTCTTTTGAACCGTCGCAAGGGACCGGCTGTCCAAGGTCCGCGCGCCCAAGCAGATCGCGCGATCTATCGCACAGAGATGCTGGCTGAACTGGAAACAACAGAAAATCTCACCATCATCGAAGCCGAGGTTTCCGATTTAATTCTAACAGGGGAAACTGTGAGTGGTGTTGTGCTTGGTGATGGGTCTAGAATCAACGCCAAGGCCGTTGTCCTGACGACTGGCACTTTTTTGAACGGCCTTATTCATATTGGCGAAGAAAAACATGCCGGCGGTCGGATGGGGGACAAACCTTCCATCGCGCTAGCTGAACGTCTCTATGGTTTGAACCTGCCGATGGGACGGTTGAAAACAGGCACTCCGCCGCGCCTGAACGGCAAGACGATTGCTTGGGATATTCTGGAAGAACAGGCGGGTGATGAAGACCCCGTTGTGTTTTCCTTTATGAACCGTAAACCATTCGCGCGTCAGGTGTCCTGCGGGATTACGCATACAAATGAGAAAACCCATGACATCATTCGCGAAAATCTATCGCGTTCTGCGATGTATGGCGGACATATTGATGGGGTAGGGCCACGCTATTGCCCATCTATTGAAGACAAGATCGTGCGTTTCGCCGACAAGACGTCGCATCAGATTTTTCTTGAGCCGGAAGGACTGACCGACGATACGGTTTACCCGAACGGAATTTCGACCTCTTTGCCTGTTGATGTGCAGGAAGCCTATGTTCGCTCAATTCGTGGTCTTGAAGATGTAGAAATTCTCCAGCCGGGGTATGCGATTGAATATGACTATGTCGATCCGCGTGCTCTGCGCCTAACGTTGGAACTACGCGATGTTCCGGGACTTTTCCTTGCCGGACAGATCAACGGCACAACGGGTTATGAAGAGGCAGCGGCACAAGGGCTTGTGGCAGGGCTCAATGCTGCGCGTAGATCTATGAGGCAGGACGAGGCTACATTTACCCGTTCCGAGAGTTATATCGGCGTGATGATCGATGATCTCGTTACGCGCGGCGTGAGTGAACCTTACCGAATGTTTACCTCTCGCGCTGAATTCCGCTTATCTCTACGCGCGGATAACGCCGATCAGCGCCTTACCCCCGTGGGAATTGAGCTTGGAGTTGTGAACGAAGCCCGCAAGGTCTCGTTTACTAAAAAAATGGAAGATCTTGAGAAAGGCCGCGAGATTCTCGAAAGCGAATGCTATACGCCGAGAGAACTTAAAGCTGCCGGCGTAGCGGTTAGCTCTGACGGGTCTCGTCGTACAGCCTATCAAGTTCTTGCGTTTCCGAATGTAACCTTCGATGAAATTTCAGCACTTAATCCGAAGGTGGCGCAGATTTCACCTGAGGTTCAAGTGCAACTGGCGCGGGACGCTCTTTATGCAAATTACATCGAACGCCAGAAACGCGATGTTGAGGCGATGAAGCGGGATGAAACGCAGCTGATCCCTGACGACTTTGATTATTCTGCTTTAAGTGGGCTTTCCAATGAGTTACGGAGTAAACTCAGCCACACACGCCCGCAAACCATCGCGCAAGCTGGACGGGTAGAAGGCATGACGCCAGCGGCAGTCACGCTGATTCTGGCGCGTCTGAAGCAAAACCAAAGAGCAAAGGCGTCCTGATGTCTTCGGAAAAATTGGCCGGTCTGAATGTTTCACGTGAAACATTGGACGGTTTGGAAACTTATCGGGTGCTTCTTAAAAAGTGGAATCCGGCGATCAATCTCGTCGCCAAATCGACGATAGATATGGCTTGGGAACGTCATTTTGTGGATTCTGCTCAGGTGTTTCGCTATGCGCCGAAAAAAATTTCCAAGTGGTGCGATCTCGGAAGTGGGGGAGGGTTCCCCGGTCTGGTTTGCGCAACGCTGGCGAAAGAGGAGTCTCCGGATACAGTCTTTACAATGGTTGAGTCCGATCAGCGCAAAGCAACGTTCCTTCGCACCGTTGTTCGGGAACTGGATCTGAATGCCAATGTGATTTCTAAACGGATTGAAGATATTAAACCGCTTCAAGCAGATATTGTTACTGCGAGAGCATTGGCACCACTTCCCAAGCTTTTGGATTATGCAGAACGGCATCTGGTGAAGACCGGCCGCGGTATTTTCCTTAAAGGAACGTCTTTTCGCGATGAGCTGAGTAAATCGCTTGAAACCTGGCGTTTCAACCACGAAGAATATGCGAGCTTAACGGATTCAGAATCCGTCATCCTACTGATTGGAGATATTGAGCGTGTCTGACATTTCCCGTCCAAATGGCCCGAAAATCATTGCCGTGGCGAACCAGAAAGGCGGGGTCGGGAAAACGACCACTGCGATTAACCTCGCTGCCGCTCTTGTTAAGAACGGTTGCCGCGTTCTTGTTGTTGACCTTGATCCTCAGGGTAACGCTTCAACCGGTCTTGGTATCGAAACAGAAAGCCGTGGTTATACAACCTATGACCTTATTCTCGGGGATGCCGACATCCATGAGGTCATTCAGACGACCGAGTTTGAAAATCTTTGGATTTCGCCTGCGACGGTTGATCTGAGTTCGGCAGATATCGAGATGGTTTCTAATGAAAAGCGGAGTTTTCTGTTGCATGATGCCTTGCGTCAGCACGCAATTGATGACTTCAATTTCGATTTTATCCTGATTGACTGCCCGCCGTCTCTGAGTCTTCTGACGGTAAACGCGATGGTTGCGGCTGAATCCGTGCTTGTTCCGCTCCAGAGTGAGTTTTTCGCGTTGGAGGGGTTGTCCCAGTTGATGCTCACGGTGCGCGAAGTGCGGCAAACCGCCAACTCAAAGCTGCGCATAGAAGGCGTTGTGCTCACCATGTATGATCAGAGGAATAATTTGTCGCGGCAGGTTGAGCAGGATGCGCGAGACAATCTTGGAGATCTTGTGTTTAAGACCGTAATTCCGCGCAATGTGCGGATTAGTGAGGCCCCCTCTTTCGCTTTGCCCGTTTTGGATTATGATCCAATGTCCAAGGGCAGTTTGGCCTATCAGGCTCTGGCGAAAGAAGTGATCGCAAAAAAAGGACGATAAAATGGCGAATCCGAGCAAAGCAAAGAATAGAGGTCTTGGACGGGGGCTGTCTGCGTTGATGGCGGATGTTGCTCCTGAGACGACCGGAGAAAATACATCGACGGATGAGCCACGCCGTGCTGATATGATGGTTCCGATCGAACAAATCGTCCCGAATCCGGACCAGCCGCGTCGGACATTTGATCAATCCGCTCTCGATGAACTGGCCGATTCCATTCGTGAAAAGGGTGTGATTCAGCCTTTGATCGTCCGTGAAAGCCCTCGTAAAGCCGGAGAATATGAGATCGTCGCAGGGGAGCGCCGTTGGCGTGCGTCCCAGATTGCGCGTTTGCATGAGCTTCCGGTTCTGATCCGTGAATATTCGGACACGGAAGTTCTTGAAGTCGCGATTATCGAGAACATTCAACGGTCCGACCTGAACGCTATCGAAGAGGCGGCAGGGTATCAGCAGTTGATGGAGCGTTTTGGTCATACGCAGGAAAAACTTTCCGATGCGCTTGGCAAGAGCCGCAGCCATATCGCCAACCTCATGCGTTTGCTCAATCTGCCCGATGATGTGAAAGACCTCGTCGTGACAGGACAACTGTCGGCTGGTCATGCGCGTGCTTTGATTACTGCTGAAAATCCGTCCGAGCTTGCTCAAAAGGTCATTCAGGGCGGGTTGTCTGTCCGTCAGACGGAGAAACTGGCGAAGGCTGAAAAGACCCAAACCCAGCCGAAAACATCCAGAAAAAGCAAATCTGCCGAAAAAGATGCGGACACGCGGGCGCTTGAATCCGATCTCAGCGCCGCCATCCGGATGAAGGTGAGCATCAACCACACAGACGGGACAGAAAAGGGTGTCGTCTCGATCTCTTACGAGTCTCTGGACGAGTTGGATGCTCTGTGTGGTATTCTTTCGCGCGGTGCGTAACCTGTTTCTCGTGAAACAGCTTAGTTATCCGGGATCAATTCCCGGATAATGGCATTTAATACCGGTCTGCCTTTCCCTGTTATGGAAAGGCGGCCATTATCGGCAGTAATAAAGCTGTCTTCTAACAAGTATTTGTTTTTGAAGGAAAATTCATCGCCCAAGAGCGAAGATATCCGATTCAGGTCTATACCTTCCGAGATGCGTAATCCCATCATCAGATACTCCACAGCCTGATCATAGCCGCTCAACACCTCTCGCGGGTTTTCTCCGTGGCCTTTTTCTGTGACGGATTGAAGCCAACTTGTCGGTGCAAGCGGCGTATCTATCGCATATTTCTTGCCATCCAGGGTCAGACGACCATGTGCCCCCGGACCAATGCCAACATAATCCCCATAACGCCAGTAAATCAGGTTATGCCGGCTTTCGGAGCCCTTTTGGGCATGATTAGAGACTTCATAGGCGGGCATACCTGCCTTTTCACATTCGTCCTGTGTGACAAAATACATATCTGCCGCACTGTCATCGGATGGCAGATCACGCAACTGGCCACGGTTGTAACGATCGCCAAAGGCCGTGCCTTGTTCAATAGTGAGCTGATAGAGCGACAGATGATCTATCGCCATGGAAAGCGCTTCGCGAAGCTCGCTGCGCCATGCGTCGATAGTTTGCCCTTGCCGTGCATAGATCAGATCAAAACTCACCCGATCAAAGGTGCTGCGCGCAATATCAAAGGCCTTTTGTGCTTCAGCCACGGAATGCAGCCGCCCAAGACGTTTGAGATCCTCGTTATTGAGCGATTGAATTCCCATAGAGATACGGTTCACACCCGCGTCCCGATAGCCTTGAAACCGACCGGATTCGACAGATGTCGGGTTGGCTTCCAAGGTAATTTCGACATCATTGGACAATGTCCAACAGTTTCTAACCTTGCTCAAAATGGAATTTACAAGCTCCGGATCCATGAGCGACGGGGTGCCGCCCCCGAAAAACACCGTGTTCAGAACACGTCCCGATGTTTCCCGTGAAACGCGTTCGATTTCGGAAAGGTAGGCACGTTCCCAAACCGATTGGTCAATTGTCGCGGCGACATGGGAATTGAAATCACAGTAGGGACATTTCGACTGGCAAAACGGCCAATGAATGTAGAGGCCGAAGCCGCCGTTTTGCCAATCTTCCATCATCAGCCCCGAAACGCCGTGATTTCGATTTCGATTTTCATCTCGGGTTTGATGAGATCAGCGACCACCATCGTCGCGGCAGGGCGAATGTCAGACATGAACTCGCCCAAAGCCGGAACAAGGTCATCCAACAGAGCGGCGTCGATGATCGTATATTGCACGCGCACAGCGTCGGAGAGGGAGAAACCTTCATCCTCCAGAACGGCGGAAATTGTTTTGAAACAATTCCGCGCCTGATCTGCGACGCTTTCCGGCATGGTCATTGTTGCGTAATCGTAACCTGTGGTGCCGGAGACAAAACACCAGTCCCCCTGAACAACTGCACGGGAATAGCCCATGACTTTCTCGAAGTCGGAGCCAGAGGAGACCAGTTTGCGGGTGCTCATTTTGCGAGATCCTTGAAGGGGCCGGACACCAGTTGACGGAAGGCGTCCGTGCGATGGCTTATGGCCTGTTTGCGCGCGGGGTCCATTTCCCCGAATGTCTCTGTTTCGCCATCGGGCAGGAAAATCGGGTCGAACCCGAACCCGTGTTCACCGCGCATAGGCCAGACGATGCGGCCTTCGATGGTGCCTTCGAAAATCTCGTCATGCCCGTCGGGCCATGCCAGACAAAGCGTGGCACAGAACCGGGCGGTGCGGGGTTCCGGTGCGTTCTTTTCTTCGAGTAGGTCCCAGACTTTTTTCATAGCCATCGGGAAATCGCGGCCATTCGGGGTCTCTGCCCAATCGGCAGTATAGACACCGGGGGCACCGTCGAGCGCATCAATCATGATGCCGCTGTCATCGGAAAGGGCGGGCAAACCGCTGGCTTTCGCAGCAAAATGCGCTTTGATCCGTGCGTTTCCGGCGAATGTGTCTTCGGTCTCTTCCGGCTCTTCGAAACCAAGATCACCGGCGGAGACAACTTCGATGCCATAGGGGGCGAGAAGCTCCGCAATTTCGCGCAGCTTGCCCTTGTTGTGGGTGGCGATTACCAGTTTGTCGCTATCGAAAGCCCGCATCATGACACCGCTGCGTTTTGAGCCGAAACCAGCTCGGCAACGCCCTTTTCGGCCAGATCAAGAAGCTCGTTCATTTGAGCGCGGGAGTAGGTTGCTCCTTCGGCGCTCATTTGCGTTTCGATCATTTGACCATTGGCCAGCATGATGAAATTGCCGTCGACACCGGCTTCGGAATCTTCGGGGTAGTCGAGATCAAGCACGGGCTGGCCGCCATAGATGCCACAGGACACAGCCGCGACATTGGAAATCAGCGGATCGGAGGTGATCGCGCCAGACTTCAGCAATTTGTTCACAGCAAGACGCAGCGCAACCCAGCCGCCGGTGATGGAAGCACAACGGGTGCCGCCGTCGGCCTGAATGACATCGCAATCCACGGTGATCTGACGTTCGCCAAGGGCGACGCGGTCCACACCAGCGCGCAGGGAGCGACCGATCAGCCGCTGGATTTCCACCGTGCGCCCGCCTTGCTTGCCTTGTGTGGCCTCACGACGCATCCGTGAGGAGGTCGACCGCGGCAGCATTCCGTATTCGGCGGTGACCCAACCCTGACCGGAATTGCGCATAAATGGCGGCACGCGCTCTTCGATAGTGGCTGTACAAAGCACATGCGTATCGCCACAACGGATCAGACAAGAGCCCTCTGCGTGTTTTGTGATGCCGGTCTCGATTGAAACCGCGCGCATTTCGTCTAAATTTCTACCTGAGGGTCTCATGATATATCCTTCCGCATCTGTTGCGGCAGACATAACGAAGAGCAGCTCGGACGCGCAAGCCTCATTGACCCTCGGTCTCGATGTCTTTTAATGGCGGAGGGTCTCGGAAGACGCAGGTAGAATGACAGATCGTGTAAATCTTATCGCTGAAATGAGTGACCGTTCGCGGGAAGTGTTTCGCCGCGTGGTCGAGGGCTATCTCGATAGCGGCGGGCCCGTCGGGTCGCGCACCCTGACGCGCAGCATGAGTGAAAAGGTCTCCGCCGCCACCGTGCGCAACGTGATGCAGGATCTGGAGTATCTCGGCCTTCTCGACAGCCCACATGTCTCCGCAGGGCGCGTGCCGACGCAGCTCGGGCTCCGGCTCTTTGTCGATGGCCTGCTCGAAGTCGGCACCGTCACAGATGATGTGCGCGAAAAGATGGAAGATACGATCCGCACCGAACAAAGCGATGTCACGGGTATGCTTGATCGTGTCGGCTCGGCCCTGTCCGGCCTGACCCACGGGGCCAGCCTTGTTCTCGCGCCGAAACACGAAGCCCCTGTAAAACATGTGGAATTCGTCAACCTTGCCCCTGACCGCGCGCTGGTGGTGCTGGTCTTTGCTGATGGTCACGTCGAAAACCGGATCTTCAAACCGCCCGTCGGACAAACCCCGTCTTCCCTGCGGGAGGCGACCAATTTTCTCAATGCGCTGGTCGAGGGCAAGACGCTTTCGGAATTGCGTTCTGTCGTCGAGCGCGAAATCAAAACGCGGCGACAGGAACTCGACAGTCTCGCGGCCAACCTGATCGAAAACGGCGCGGCCTTCTGGGAAGGCGAGGGCTCGAACTACGAACGTCTCATCGTGCGGGGACGCTCGAATCTTTTGGAAGAAAGCACGGAAGCCGAGGAACTGGACCGGATCAGAACCCTCTTTGACGACCTCGAAAAGAAGCGCGACATCGCCGAATTTCTCGAACTGACCGAAGATGGCGAGGGCGTTCGCATTTTCATAGGCTCCGAGAACAAACTTTTCTCACTTTCGGGTTCCTCTTTGGTGGTTTCTCCATATATGAACGCTGAACGAAAAATTATCGGTGCCGTGGGCGTCATTGGACCGACTCGTCTGAATTATGGGCGGATCGTGCCGATTGTCGATTATACGGCCCAGCTTGTGGGGCGGATTCTGTCCGGCAAAGCGTGAAAGGTGAAACATGACGGATTCGAAGAAAGATATGTCCGAAGGGTTCGAAGCTAACAATGATGACGAGATGATCGACATCACCTCCGAAGAGGCGCTTGAAACGCCGGAAGATGAGGATGTTTCGGAAGAGATGGAACAGCTTCGTGCAGAGCGCGATGAATTCCGCGACCGCTTTATGCGGGCGGTGGCCGATGCGGAAAACTCGCGCAAACGGGCCGAGCGGGATCGTAAGGAAGCGGAAAACTACGGCGGCTCAAAGCTCGCTCGTGATATGTTGCCCGTTTTCGACAATATGAAACGTGCGATTGATGCGATTGCCGAAGACCAGCGCGAGGCGCAAGCCGCTCTGATCGAAGGCATCGAGCTGACCATGCGTGAATTGCTCAACACCTTCTCCAAACACGGGATCCAGATCATCAATCCCGAAGTTGGTGATACGTTTGACCCGCAAATTCACGAGGCCATGTTCGAAGCGGCAGTGCCAAACACCAAGGCGGGCGACATCATTCAGGTGATGAATGTCGGCTTCATGCTTCATGACCGGCTGTTGCGTCCGGCGCAGGTTGGCGTCTCCTCGACACCGTCCAGTTAAGTTCCGTGACATAAACGACCCGGAATTCAAAAGGCCCCCGCAATTGCAGGGGCCTTTTCTTATGCCAGTTTCGCTTTCAGATCATACAGAACCTGAAGCGCCTCACGCGGCGACAGTTCATCAGGGATGATCTCGTTCAGGGCCTTCTCCACATCGCTTTCCTTCGGCTTCTCCGACGGTGCCGGAGTGGGCACCGCTGCAAAAAGCGGAAGGTCGTCAATGATCGCTTTCGGATTGGCTGCGTGTTCTGCCTGACCTTTTTCGAGCGCCTCAAGCACGGATTTCGCTCGCTCGACCACCGCATCCGGCAGGCCCGCAAGCCGTGCGACCTGCACACCATAGGAGCGGTCCGCTTTGCCCTTGATCACCTCATGCAGGAAAATCACCTCGCCATCCCATTCCTTGACGGCGACGGTGGCGTTCTCCGCACCGGACAGCTTGTCCGAGAGGCTGGTCATTTCATGGTAGTGGGTCGCAAAAAGGGCGCGGCATTTGTTGACGTCATGAAGGTGCTCAAGCGTCGCCCAAGCAATCGACAACCCGTCATAGGTCGCCGTGCCGCGTCCGATTTCATCGAGGATGACCAAGGCGCGATCATCCGCCTGATTGAGAATGGCGGCGGTTTCGACCATTTCGACCATGAATGTCGACCGCCCACGCGCCAGATCGTCGGAGGCGCCAACACGGGAAAACAGTTGTGACACAATCCCGATATGGGCGCTTTCGGCGGGAACATAGGAACCGGCCTGCGCGATGAGGGCGATGAGTGCGTTCTGGCGTAGAAAGGTGGATTTACCGGCCATGTTCGGACCGGTCAAAAGCCAGATCGCCGCGCCGTCATGCCCGTCTGAGAGATCGCAACTGTTGGCCACGAATTTGTCGCCGCCCTGTTTGCGCAAAGCGCGTTCGACAACGGGGTGACGCCCGCCTTTGATAAGAAATTCCCGACCCGAATCCACCTTGGGACGGGTCCATCCTTCGGCCTTTGCCAGATCGGCCAGCGCGGTAATCAGGTCAAGTTCGGCCAGCGCACCGGAGGCATCGTTGATCGCGGGAGCATGTTCCAGAATGGCCATGCGCAGCGTTTCAAAAAGACGTTTTTCGATTTCAAGCGCGCGCCCGCCGGCGTTGTGGATTTTGGTTTCAAGCTCGCTGAGTTCAAGCGTCGTAAACCGCACCTGATTGGCCGTGGTCTGGCGGTGGATAAAGGTGTCGGAGAGGGACAGCATCTTTTCCGCATGTGTTGCGGTCGTCTCGATAAAATAGCCGAGCACATTGTTGTGCTTCACCTTGAGCGACTGCACCCCTGTCATTTCGGCGTATTTCACCTGCAAGGAGGCGATGACCCCGCGCCCTTCGTCGCGCAGGGTGCGACATTCGTCGAGTTCCTCGTCATAGCCAGCGGCAATGAAACCGCCGTCACGGGCAAGCAGGGGAGGTTCCGCCACAAGAGCCGCGTCCAACAGGTCGATCAGTTCGGCCTGTCCGGTCAGAAAACCCATTTTTTGCTGGATTAGGGTCGAAACTGGCGCTGCTTCCAAGAGGCTGTAGATGTTTTCCGCCTGTGACAAACCGTTGCGAATGGCCGCGAGATCACGGGGGCCGCCGCGCTCCAGACCGATCCGAGAGAGGGCGCGTTCCATATCCGGCACCTTGCGCAGGGCGTCTCTGAGGGACTCTGCGGTCTGGGTGTTTTCGATGGCGAAATCTATGGCGTCGAGACGTGCGGTGATGATGTCGACATCGCGTGAGGGGCTGGACAGTCTGCGTTCAAGAAGCCGTCCACCTGCGGCGGTCACGGTGCGGTCCATCGTGGCGATCAGGGAGCCGTCGCGCCCTCCGGACAGCGCGTGCGAAATCTCAAGGTTGCGCCGTGTGGCCGCGTCGATCTGCATCGTGCCGCGCAGGGACTCGCGCACAGGGCGTCGCACCAGCGGCAGTTTGCCTTTTTGCGTGATGTCGAGATAATCGACAATTGCCCCCATCGCGGCGACTTCCGGCAGGCTGAATTGCCCGAAAGCCTCCAGCGACGAGACGTTGAACAGCGTGGTGAGGCGGTTCTGTGCCGAGGTGCTGTCAAAAGACGCGCGGGAGAGTTCGGTCATGCGGTCGTGAAAATCAGGCACAAACTCGGCCCAATTCGCCTCGTGGGCTTCGGAAACGACGATTTCCGAGGGGTTGAGCCGCGCAAGCTCCGGCCCCAGCCCGACAAGCGGGCAGGGCATGACATGAAACGCACCCGTGGAAATATCGATCCACGCCAGTGCCCCTTCCTCGCGGATTTCGGCATAGGCGGCGAGGAAATTGTGACGGCGCGCATCGAGCAGCGTGTCTTCCGTCAACGTGCCCGGCGTCACAAGCCGCACCACATCGCGCTTGACCACAGACTTGGACCCGCGCTTTTTCGCCTCGCTCGGGTCTTCAAGCTGCTCACAAACCGCGACCTTGAACCCTTTGCGGATGAGGTTGAGCAAATAGGTCTCGGCGGCATGAACCGGCACGCCGCACATGGGGATGTCATCACCGGCATGTTTGCCACGCTTGGTCAGCGCAATATCAAGCGCCTCAGCCGCGGCAACAGCATCGTCGAAGAACATCTCGTAGAAATCGCCCATACGATAAAACAAAAGCGCATCGCGATGCCGCGATTTGATTTCGAGATATTGCGCCATCATCGGCGTGGGGGCGGAGGTTTGGGTGGCCAAAGTTCTGTCCCTTGTCTTATTTTCCGCCCAACTTAGCGGCCCGATATGTGGCGTAAAGGCCCATATCGTTTTCTTTTTGTTGAGACCTGCGCGGGGTGTGGGTAAGTAGTCCCAATTGATCGCGAGGAGACCACCCGAATGTCCAAGACCAAACAAACCCGTGAAGAAGCGCTCGCCTTTCACATGGAACCCCGTCCGGGCAAGTTCGATGTGGCGCCCAGCGTTCCGATGACCACACAAAGAGACCTCTCTCTGGCCTATTCCCCGGGTGTGGCCGTGCCTTGCGAGGAAATCGCAAAGTCTCCCGAAACCGCCTATGACTATACCAACAAGGGCAACCTTGTCGCCGTGATCACAAACGGGACCGCCGTTCTCGGCCTCGGCAATCTCGGCGCTCTGGCGTCCAAGCCGGTGATGGAGGGCAAGGCGGTTCTGTTCAAACGCTTTGCCGATGTGAACTCCATCGACATCGAACTGGATACCGAAGACCCCGAAGAGATCATTCAGGCCGTCCGCCTCATGGGGCCGAGCTTTGGCGGGATCAATCTCGAAGACATCAAAGCACCGGAATGTTTCATCATCGAGCAACGGCTCAAGGAAGAAATGGACATTCCGGTCTTTCACGACGACCAACACGGCACGGCGGTGATCTGTGCTGCGGGTCTGATCAATGCGCTTTATATCTCCGGCAAAAAGATCGAGGACTGCAAAATCGTCCTCAACGGTGCCGGTGCCGCCGGGATCGCCTGTCTCGAACTCATCAAATCCATGGGCGCGAAACATGACAACTGCATCATGTGCGATACCAAAGGTGTGATCTATCAGGGCCGCACCGAAGGCATGAACCAATGGAAATCCGCCCACGCCGCCACCACCGACGCCCGCACGCTTGCCGAGGCGATGGTGGATGCTGATGTGTTCCTTGGCGTGTCCGCCAAAGGCTCCGTGACGCAGGACATGGTGAAAAGCATGGCGCCCAACGCCGTGATCTTTGCGATGGCCAACCCCGATCCGGAAATCACCCCCGAAGAGGCCCACGAAGTGCGTGACGATGTGATTGTCGCCACGGGGCGCTCGGACTACCCGAACCAGGTGAACAACGTTCTGGGCTTTCCCTATCTCTTCCGTGGTGCGCTCGACATTCATGCCCGCGCGATCAATGACGAAATGAAAATCGCCTGTGCAGAGGCGCTGGCCGCGCTGGCACGCGAGGATGTGCCGGACGAGGTGGCGCTGGCCTATGGGCGCAAGCTGTCCTTCGGGCGCGATTACATCATTCCGACCCCGTTCGACCCGCGCCTGATCTACACCATCCCGCCCGCTGTGGCACAGGTTGGCATGGACACCGGCGTGGCGCGGCGTCCGATCATCGACATGGAAGGCTATGCGCAGGATCTCAAAGCCCGCATGGACCCCACGGCACAGATTTTGCAAGGGCTCTACGCCCGTGCGCGTCAGGCTCAGGCAACAATGGTGTTTGCCGAGGGCGACGATCCGCGTGTTCTGCGCGCTGCCGTGGCCTATCATCGCGGCGGGTTTGGTCGCGCCTTGGTTGTTGGCCGCACCGAAGATGTGCAGGCCAAACTTCAGGAAGAAGGGCTGGGCGAAGCGATTTCCGAAATCGAAATCGTCAACGCCGCGAACACAGAGCACCTGCCGGAATATAAGGACTTCCTTTACAAACGGTTGCAGCGTTCCGGTTTCGACCAAAAAGACATCCATCGTCTTGCCGCCCGTGACCGCCATGCCTTTTCCGCTCTGATGCTGGCGCATGGTCATGCTGACGGCCTTGTCACCGGTGCGACCCGCAAATCGGCTCATGTGCTGGACCGGATCAATTCGGTCTTTGACGCCAAGGCCGAAGATGGCGCAGTCGGTGTGACCGCAGTTCTGCTCAAGGGCCGGATCATCTTCATCGCGGATACGTTGGTGCATGAATGGCCGGAGGAAGAAGACCTCGCCGATATTGCCGAGGCTGCCGCCGCTGTTGCGCGTAAGATGGGGATCGAGCCGCGTGTGGCCTTCGCCTCCTTCTCGACATTCGGCTATCCGGTGTCCGAGCGTGCCAACAAGATGCACATGGCGCCGCAAGTGCTCGACAAGCGTGGCGTCGATTTCGAATATGATGGCGAGATGACCGTTGATGTGGCGCTCAATCCCGATGTGATGGCGGCTTATCCCTTCTGTCGCCTGTCGGGGCCGGCCAATATTCTCGTTGTGCCTGCCCGTCACTCTGCCTCTATTTCTGTCAAACTGATGCAGGAAATGGCCGAGGCAACCGTGATTGGTCCGATTTTGACCGGTGTGGATAAGCCGATTCAGATTTGCTCAACTGTTTCCACGGTAAATGACATTCTGAACATGGCTGTTCTTGCGGCGTGCAAGGTGGGTCAAACAACGTAATGTGACACTGTTGGAGGGCGCTTATGGCAATCTTTAATCTCGGTTCGGTAAATATCGACCATTTCTACAAGCTTGCCCATTTTCCCGAACCCGGAGAAACCCTGAGCGCTCTGGATCACACACTCGGCCTCGGCGGCAAAGGGATGAACCAATCCGTTGCCGCAGCGAAAGCGGGGGCCGAGGTGTTTCACATCGGTGCGATTGGCAAGAGCGATGGCTGGGTCCGTGAGCGGATCGAAGGCTATGGTGTGAATTGCAAATATCTGCGCGAGGCGGATGAGGCGACGGGTCACGCGGTGATCTATGTCGATGCCTCTGGCGAGAACACTATCGTGTTGGCTCCGGGTGCGAATGTGCAGCAGGACAGCGAATTTGTTGTGAATGCGATTGATCAGGCGAAATCGACTGACACTTTGCTGTTGCAAAATGAAACCAACCTGCAACCGCCCGCCGCCACCTTTGCCTTGGTCAAAGGGATGCGGGTGATCTATTCCGCCGCGCCGTTTTCCATTGAGGCGGTGAAGAACATCATTCCCGATCTCTCCATGTTGGTGATGAACGCCGTGGAGGCCAGCCAGCTCAGTTCCGAGATGGGTGTGTCTCTGGAGCAGATTCCCGTGCCGCAGATCATGGTCACTTTGGGTAGCAAGGGTGCGATGTGGCGGTCCAACGAGACGGGCGAGGTGATCGAGGTCACATCTCCGAAGGTGACGCCAGTGGACACCACGGCTGCCGGAGACACATACATCGGCTATGTCGCGGCGGGGCTTGATCTTGGAATGCCGATCAAGGCGGCGATGGAATGGGCAACACAGGCGGCGGCGCTGAAAGTGACCCGCGCGGGCACGGCGGATGCGATTCCGTCTGCTGATGAGGTGAAAGCCTTTCGCGGGGCGTGAGGCCGCTGTGATCTCGCATTGAAAAGGGCGCCTCGACGGGCGCCCTTTTGATTTACATGATGCCCGACAGAAGTCTGACAGGTATCCGACGCTTTGCCGACCCTTATTTGAGGCGACGATTCCGTGCGGCCAGAAGTTTCAGGCGCAGCGCGTTGAGCTGGATAAAGCCCTGCGCATCTTTCTGGTCGTAAGCGCCTGCATCGTCCTCGAAGGTGACGTGCGCTTCGGAATAGAGCGAGGCTTCGGAAGACCGTGCAACCGTAAAAGCCGAGCCTTTATAGAGTTTTAGGCGAACATTACCGGAGACATGCTCCTGCGATTTGTCGATTGCGGCCTGAAGCATTTCACGTTCGGGCGAGAACCAGAAACCGTTGTAGATCAGCTCCGCATAACGCGGCATCAGGCTGTCTTTGAGGTGACCGGCGCCGGAATCGAGTGTAATCTGCTCAATCCCCCGATGCGCCTCCAACAAAATAGTCCCCCCCGGAGTTTCATAAACACCACGGGATTTCATGCCGACAAAACGGTTCTCCACAAAGTCGAGACGCCCGATACCGTGCTTGCGACCGTATTCGTTCAACTCGGTCAGAACGGTCGCGGGGCTCATCGCCACCCCGTTGATCGCCACCGCATCGCCTTTTTCAAAGGTGATGTCGATGAATTCCGGCTCGTTCGGCGCATCTTCGGGATGAACCGTGCGCTGGTAGACGTAATCCGGTGCTTCTTGCGCCGGATCTTCAAGCACCTTGCCCTCGGAAGAGGTGTGCAACAGGTTCGCATCAACAGAGAAGGGCGCCTCGCCCCGTTTGTCTTTTGCGATCGGAATCTGGTTTTTCTCAGCAAAATCAAGCAGCTTCGTGCGGGACGACAGGTCCCATTCGCGCCACGGTGCGATCACTTTGATATCGGGGTTGAGCGCGTAGGCGGACAGCTCGAAACGCACCTGATCATTGCCCTTACCGGTCGCGCCATGCGCTACAGCATCGGCTCCGGTTTCTTCGGCAATCTCGACGAGGCGCTTGGAGATCAGCGGGCGCGCAATGGACGTGCCCAGAAGGTAGAGACCTTCATAAACCGCATTGGCGCGGAACATCGGGAAAACGAAATCACGCACAAATTCTTCGCGCACATCTTCGATGTAAATGTTTTCCGGTTTGATGCCGAGCATCTCAGCCTTTTGTCGTGCCGGTTCCAGTTCTTCACCTTGGCCGAGATCGGCGGTAAAGGTCACAACCTCACAGCCGTATTCGGTCTGGAGCCATTTCAGGATGATCGAGGTATCAAGGCCGCCGGAATAGGCGAGAACCACTTTTTTGGGCGCAGACATAAGACTTTCCTTTTTCGGACATCGCAGGCGCGATTATCGGTTTTTTGCCCCGAGAGCAAGGATTGAGCAAGGTTTCATACCAAGAATGCTTTAGCTTGGGGGGAAAAACCACTAAACCTGCGATTAAGATAATCAAAAAGGGTCATCATGACGGGTTTTATCCTCTTTCGAAACGCCGTGTTGCGTGTGCTGCACCATCTCGACGAAGCCTTGGCTGTGTCTGGCCTGATCTGGATCGGTATCCTGATTATACAGATTTTGAGCTTCGGCGCGGTGGATATGGAGGGCCTTGAGGCGGGCGACCCTGCGGCTGTGTCTGGCAATGGGTTGATGCTGCTCTTTATCGCCAATCTGGCGATGGTGATCGGGTCTTGCTGGATCGCGGTTGAGTGGCACCGTTACGCGCTTGAGGGCAAACGCCCGACATCCGCTTTCCCGTCTTGGAACGGCAAGAGGATCCTTAGCTATTTCTTCCTTTCCATTCTGATAGGTATCGGCATCGGAATGGCTGTTGGGCTTTTTGCTGGCGTGTTGTTTTCCCTGTTTGGAACAATGCTGTCCCAGTCGATTGGCGGGCTGTTTCTTATCGTTGTGATCGGCTTGCCTGCGGTGTTTCTGTTCCTGAGGATTTCCCCTGTTTTGCCTGCGGTTGCCTTGGGGGACAAACTTTCTTTTGGAGACGCTTGGAACGCGACGAAACCCCATTCAGCCTCCATTTTTCAGGCCGCGATCCTGTCGATTGCGGCTTTGATCGTGGTCCAGTTCGTTGCGCCGGTGTTCGGTAGCGGAATTGTCGGTCTCCTATATGAACTCGCTGTCGGCTGGCTGTTGCTGATGGTTAATGTCAGCCTTCTGTCGTCGATCTATGAGCTTTCCTTGAAGGGGCAGTTGCATGACTGATCCAAAAGAATTTGCGCAAAACGCGCGCGCGGCTGAAACTTTGGTGCGCCGCCTTTTCGAGCCCACCCCGTGTTTGCGCAATGATCACCTGTCTCAGGCGTTCGATTGTGACGTTTGGTTAAAGCGCGAAGACTTGACGCCGGTTCGGTCCTACAAATTGCGTGGGGCGTGGAATGCGATGATCAAGGCGCGCGAAAAGAACCCGAACATCAGCCTGTTCGTTTGTGCCTCTGCGGGCAACCACGCTCAGGGTGTGGCTTTTGCCTGTCGTCAGTTCGGGGTGCGGGGGGTGATCTTCATGCCCGTTACGACACCGCAGCAGAAGATCGACAAGACAAAAGTCTTTGGCGGCGAGATGGTCGAAATTCGTCTGGTTGGGGATTATTTCGACAAAACGCTTGAGACCGCGCAAACATATTGCGCGGAAGAGGGCGGCCATTTTCTCGCGCCTTTTGACGATTCCGATGTGATTGAGGGACAAGCGACTGTTGCGGTGGAGTTCATGTCGCAAATGACGCCTGACATCGTTGTGCTGCCGGTCGGTGGCGGAGGGCTTTCTTCGGGTGTTCTGTCCTACCTTAAAACAGAAGCTCCCGATGCCGAGATCTATTTTGTAGAGCCGATGGGGGGACGGTCGCTCAAGGCGGCTGTTCAGGAGGGGCATCCGGTGACCCTGACGGACATTGATAGTTTTGTGGATGGCGCAGCCGTGGCGCGTATCGGTGCGCTCCCCTTTGATGTTCTCAAGGACATTTCTCCCGACAACATTCTGGCCTGTCCGGAAGATCGCATTTGCTCCACCATGATTGATATGTTGAATGTTGAGGGCATCGTTCTGGAACCAGCCGGTGCTTTGTCGATTGATGCGCTTCAAGATATTCGTGATGAAATTCGCGGAAAACGGATTTTGTGTGTGACTTCTGGCGGCAATTTCGATTTCGAGCGCTTGCCGGAGGTCAAAGAACGGGCGCAGCGCTTCCGAAACCTGAAGAAATATTTCATCCTACGTATGCCTCAGCGCCCGGGGGCGTTGCGGGAGTTCCTTGATATGTTGGGGCCGACTGACGATGTTGCGCGGTTTGAGTATCTGAAAAAATCGGCACGCAATTTTGGTTCTGTTTTAATCGGGATTGAAACGGATAACCCAGATAATTTTTCCCAACTGTTTGAAAAAATGGATGCGGCAGGTTTGGTTTATCGTGACATTACAAATGATCAGGCGCTTGCCGAATTTGTGCTTTAATCTTTGCTCATAGCACTACGTTTTTTAGAAACTCTTCGCGGGAATGTGTGTAAGTTTCAAAAAGCTTCAGTAGATCAATTTGAGCGACATCACCTCGGCGTGCTGCGATTTCCCCTTCATAGCAAAGGGATGAAAATGCAGTGAAGCCGAGGTTCATGGAGCTTCCCTTAAGAAAGTGTAAATCCTGCTGCAAGCTATTCGGATTTGGAGCATTTCGTATTCTTGCAACCGTTTCGTCAACTTCCTCTAGAAATATGCTGGCGACTTCGGTGAAATCTTTTTCACCAACCTCAGCCCGCAATTCTTCAATGCGTTTCCAATCAATCATTGGCTTTCCAACTCTCGAAAGCGTGCAGCTGTTTTGAACCTAGGCGCCGGAAAACTACGATGCTTGGCGCATATTTCGCGAGGCGGAGATTTCGCACCTGCAGGATTGAGTGTCCTCACGGAAAGCCATAACAATGGATTTTTGCTTGAGATTGTGCCTGAAATTCAACGGCTTTAATCGTGCAACCAAATAACCTGTCGCTTCCAGACAATCGATCCGGGCAAATAGGTTAGAGCGCTTTTTTATGCGATGTAGCAACCTACCTAAGCGAGTGTGTTTTAGCCAAGTAACCATGTTGTCCCTACATGTTGATTGATCATCGAGACTCATCTCAGAAATTAATTAAAATGACGTAAAATCAGTGGCAGTAAAATGTACTTTTTTGCGCACTATAAGTAAGCGTTCGCTGGCCCTCACCTTTTGTTCGATTGTCTAACCTGCGATGCCGTGTCCGATGGAGATCGGTGCAGGAGTTTCGCGATGGCGACTACGGTGGAGTTTCTCAGGAGCTACGGGGTGGACATACGGACCAATGGTCAGCGACGCTGGCCGGATGAGGTCAAGGCGCGGATCGTAGCTGAGAGTTTAAAGCCCGGGGCGACGGTGAACGGGGTTGCTGCGCGGTATGGGCTTCGGGCAAACCATCTGTCGGAATGGCGCCGTCGGGCGCGTGACGGCAGGTTGGTTTTACCCGCAGATGAAGAGGATGGCTTTTGTTTTGCG
>NZ_FORY01000028.1 GCF_900114135.1 Celeribacter halophilus | reverse complement strand
AGTATCCAAAGACACCGAAAGCCGACAAACAGTGAAGCTGACACTCTATAATCAGGACCGAAATCCCTAAGAGCGCGATATACAGACGTTCTTGTCGTTAAGACCAAACCGCCCACATATCTCTTCGTTCATCTATCAATTTCAAAGAGCACGAGACAAAAACCAGACCAGTGCGCCCTAACTTACGGCGCGCCCGCCCAGATCTACCTCAAAATTTTCTCCGTCAGATCACCCAAACTTCCCTCAGTAACCTCAGTCACCCTGTTCCGTCTGTGCCATCTGGCGTCCCGTCCGCGCTGTCTGCGCCGCCGGTGAAGGGGGTTCTAAGGCGAACAATCAAAACCCGCAAGCGATTCTTTTAGGAAAACGACTAATTTCCAGAAAAAACTTTAAGTCTGCCAATAATTTCGATTTCAGCCCCTCCCAGTAAGGGCTCAAACACGACCAAAACAGCCAAACTGGCTTTTCCTCAAAATCAAAATAAAGCAAGGGTGAGACTGGATAAAACACATGATCGATATTTGTCCCCACACCACGTCACACTATCTCACAAGAAACTCTGCGTGTAGTGCTCCGGCCGCTTTAATACTTTTCAGGATATCAATCATATCACGCGGAGAAACGCCTAATGCATTCAAGCCCGCAATCACCTCCGAAAGAGATGTCCCCTCTTTAATTTCTGCGAGACCAGTCCCCGGCTCTTCTTCTATAGACGCTTCTGTTCGAGGCACGACTATAGCTCCACCTTCTGAAAATGGATTCGGCTGCACTACAAGCGGCTCCTCCTCAATGCGTAGAGTTAGATTTCCCTGACTTACCGCGACGCGAGAAATACGGACATCGTCTCCCATAACTATTGTGCCAGAGCGCTGATCAACGACCACGCGGGCCTTGTGCTCAGGTTGTACCGATATGTTTTCCACTCTACCTAGTGCGTGTGCTGTCGAAAGTTCTTTTGTCGCCTTAATATCAAGCATGACGGTTCCGGCATCCAGCATGCGAGACACAACCCGACCGAAATTTCTATTTATCGCATCTTCAATTCGCTCAGCGGTGGTGAAATCGGGGTTTCGCAATGCCAATCGTACAGATTTGAGCGTTGAAAAGTCAAAGTCAACTTCCCGCTCCACCCGTGCCCCGGAAGGAATAACCCCTGCAGTGGGTACGCCTTGGACGACTGAAGCACCATCTCCCTCTGCAGATGCCCCACCAGCGATAATTGTGCCTTGGGCCACGGCATATATCTGCCCATCTGGCGCATTAAGAGGGGTCATAACAAGCGTCCCTCCCAGAAGACTTTTTGCATCGCCAATTGCGGAGACCGTTACGTCAATTTTCCCTCCGTTACGCGCGAAGGGGGGCAATGTTGCCGTAACCAAAACAGCGGCAACATTTTTCGGACGGAACTGCTCTCCCGTTACATTCACACCTAAACGTTCCAATATATTGGACATGATCTCCTCTGTGAAAGGAGCGTTGCGAATACCGTCCCCAGTTCCATTTAACCCGACAACAAGACCATAGCCGACCAAATCATTTCCACGAACACCGTCGAACTCTACGAGATCTTTAATCCGAATTGGATTGGCTGCAGCCGAAGCAGCAAGCAGGCAGGCAAATGCAATAGAAGTAAAAATTTTAAGCATCAAATATAATCCGAAAGACTGAGACGCGACATCCGTGAAGTAAGCGTATAAATAATCTGTAACTGCGTTTCGGTCTGTGTGAGCATTGAGGCTGATTCATAGGCGTCCGCCGACACGATCTCTGATTTTGCCGTCTCATATGAAAATGTCATCGCACTATTAGATAGGCTCGCTTCCTCGATGCGTGCTTCAACAGCCCCGACCTGGGCACGCAGATCGGCCAAACCAGCCTGCGCTCCCATGAGCGCCTCCCCCGCACTTCGCAAAAGTGACGATTGTTCTGCGACACTTCCCTCAAGAACTCCTTCATCAACAAGTGCAGCCAACGCCAGTCCTTTAAGCGTCTCTCGAAGCGATGCATCATTCGCGGAAAAATCCACCCGCACGGTTTCATGCTCCCCAAGCGCAAATGGAGACAAAGCATTATCCGACCCTTGATAGGCGATCATTTCAAAGCCACCGGAAGGGGACATAAACCAATCATCAACAATGGTCTCAACATCTGAAGACGAAGTCGAGCCAGCAACGGCTGCCGCCAAGTCATTCATCATTTCATCCGCCGAAATAAGCGCAGTTTCTCCCGTAGCAGCTCCGCTAAAAAGGGAGCGGTTGCCAATTCGAGTGTTTAAGGTAGAAACAACCGCATCAAACCTTGTGCGGGCGTCAGTACCTGCGACAGAAACACTCGTGGCATCTCCATTCGTCGATGCTGTCAACAAAACTGAAGACAACTCCTCAACATGCTCCGAGATTGATCCCAAACTGGATTGCACAGTTGTCGCGAACAGGTCTGCCTCCTTGATTGCGAGATCATAGGACTGCAATGTTCGCAGAGAGCGCTCAATGGAAGCCAAAGGGGAAAAGTCCCCCGACACCGAAGTAGAAAGATCATATTTTTCACCACTGGCCACTTCTGATCCATATTTCTCCAGATCCAATTTGGTCTGAGTGGTGACACGCATATTACGAATTGATGCAGCCATATCGCCAAACGAAATAACGCTCATCCTTAAATCTCCATCAACTGGTCCATAAGGGTATCAATGGTCGCAATTACTTTCGCATTAGCGGCATAAGTTTGCTCGATCACGAGAAGCTGCTGCATCTCGTAATCTGTATCAACACCGTTTTCCAACTCGATCATCTCAAGAGATTCCTGCCGGGCAGATGCGTATGTAAGATTGGCTTCAGCGTTTAGCTGGTTGGTTTCTGCAAGTGAGTAGACATCCGCAGCAAAACCCAATGCGGACCGCTCCATAGCAATCAGCCCGCCGGAAGATGCGGCTCGAGTATTTTGCAAAGCATCCGTCAGGGAGTGCAGGATTGTCGCATCGCCCTGATCGCCTTCTGCACTGGCCCCCAAGCCATCACGCAATTTCCATAGCTCTCCCCCTTCATCTGGATCGACCAACGTGTTTACTGATACGCGTCCGGCCAGCCCTTCTTCATTCAAGACGTCAAAGGCCGCGCCACCATCAGTGAACAAACCTGCATCTCCGGCAGACAGGGTGTGATCTGCGTCGCTCGTTTGAAACCTCTCGATCAAATCGCGTGCAATTGCATCGAGTTCAATTTGTGCTTCGGAGGCCAGGACGTCTCGAACCTCAAACAGGCCGGCAAGTTTCCCTCCAGCAATTTGCCCGCGCTCCGGGTCAGTTGAAACTTCCAGCCCATTGATCGTGAGGCCGGAAATAACGCCGCTCTCTACGGTCATATCGGGAGTAATTGTCGCCGTTTGTGTAAACTCGATTGTTGCGGCGCTCGAGTCGACCAAAAACGCTCCGCCATTCGTGTAGAGGGAAATCATTCCATTGTCTTTTTCGACCTCATTTACAGGAATCAATTCCGCAACCTGATCAACGAGTGTCTGCCGTTGATCCATCAACGCATTTGCATCATAGCCCTGTGCAATTTGTTTCTGGATCGCAAAATTAAGATCAACAACTTGTTGCAACGCCGAATTCAGGAAATCGACCGTCTGGGCAATTTCCTTGTCTGCAGCCATACGGATATCCATGATGCTATCCGAAGCACTATTAATCTGATCCGCAAGATCCTTGGCCGCATCCAGAACAGTCTGTAACCGGGCCTCGGACTCCGGGCGACTGGCAGCTTCGATCAAAGCGGTTTCAAGTCCCGTAATCCGTCCGACGATTGAGTTCTCTTCGTCCACCCGCCCCATTGCAGCCGCATAGGAGTCGTAAAATTCGGCTCGTGTCTCCTCTAGAGCAACCTCGGCATCGGCATACCGCCGTTCTCCTGTGACCACAGGATCATAATGACGGGACACCCCGACAACCGAGACCCCCGAGCCGGTTTTTCCAAGCTGTTGAGAAGCGAGTTCTATTTCCCGCTTCCCATAGCCTTCGGTCATCGCATTGGCGACATTGTAAGACACGACATCTGCCGCACGTGACACCGCGTTCAGGCCACTCAATGCGTTCGAAAACGCCGTAGAAATACTCATGTCCTAATCTCCTTCTATGCCGCCAGTTGCGTTAGCGTTTTATATTCGTGGTCTCTTGGAGCATCTCGTCGACGGTCTGGATAACCTTCGCATTTGAGGAATATGCGCGTTGTGTCTGAATTAGATCCGTCAATTCAGCAGCAACATCGGTCGTGGAACTTTCACGGGCGTAGCCCTCAATCGTTCCGGTCGGTCCATCACCCGCGTCCCAAAGAAAAAACGAACCCGAGTCCGGTGACACCTGATAGGTCTGGTTGCCCAAGGACGACAGGCCATTCGGGTTCGAAACATCTACCAGTGGGATTTGATAGATCGTGCGCGTAAATCCTGTGTCATAGGTGGCCGTGATAAAACCGCTATCATCTATCTCAATCGAGGTCAGGTTCCCGACCGGAGAACCGTCTTTCGTAATCGAGGTTTGTGCGAAATTGTCCGAAAGCTGCGTTAGCCCGTTCGTGTCACCAAGAGCGCCGATGTTCAGATCCAGCGGCCCACCGGCCACTTCAAGAGAAAGCGTGCCTGTTACATCGTCATAGAGCGCCCCCGCCGGGTTGTTGACGGTTGGCGTCACGGACAAGAGAGTGCCCCCCGAGGCACGGGTATCATCGAAGACAATCGTATATTCACCGATCGTTGTGTGACCGGCAGCGGAATCAGTGATCGTCATCGTCCATGTGTTGTCCGCCGGTTCATTGGTGAACGTCACGCCCAGAGACTCCGACGTCCCGAGGTTGCCATAATATTCGACAGCAAGCGTATAGGCATCATCGGCGTCTTCCGCCGGCACATTGACGGCCAGGTTGATTTTCGTCGTCGGATCCCCCGCAGTCTGGTTGTCGTTAATCACAACAGGCTTGAGATCTGTGGCCGTGTCTCGTGCATAGGTCGCAATTGTACCATCTGCATCCGCCGCCCAACCGAGGAGAACAAGGCCGGATTCGGTTTTCAGAATGCCCGCATCATCGGTGTAGAACGATCCGGTTGTGGTCATCATCAGAGGCTGGTCGCCCTGTGTATTGTTCAAATCGGCCTCGGTTGTCACAGGAACGAAGCCATTGCCCGACACCGCCACATCCGTTGCGTTGGATGTCGAGACCAAGCCCCCCTGTTCACTGATAAGCCGCGTTGTGGAGGCACTTACACCACCGGCAGAATATGTTCCGGAATTCGAGTTGTTGGTGAGAACATATGACGAAAAGTCCGCCTCTGCCCGTTTGTAACCATAGGTATTGGAATTGGCGATGTTGTCCGAAATTGTCGCAAGCTTGGTAGCATTGGCGGCAAGGCCGGCAACGCCAGCGTTGAGCGATGAAGAAATTGACATAGGGTGGCACCTTTCTGCTGCGAAGTCCCAAAACTTGCCCCAGCATGCACAGTGAGACTTAACAGCGCCCTAACACATAAAATGCGAATTACTTTTTGAGCGGATTTCTCAACAGAACGACTTCAACGCGGTTGTTTCTCGTTGACATGAGGTTGCTGACAACAGGCTTACGATCCGCATAACCGGTCACACGCTGGATACGTTCAGGGGGCGTTCCACTCTCTTGCAACAAAAGACGCACCCGATCAGCACGCTGTGTCGAGATGTCCCAAACGGGATTGTCGAGCACGACCACCGGTCGCGTGCTCACATAACCCGAAATGGCGATCTCATTGCGCACAATCTTGAACACTTCCGAAAGCATTTCCGCCAACAGAATCAACACCTCCGCGGGTTCAGATGTGTTCGGAAGAAAGAGAGGATCCCCCTCAAGATCATGCAATTCGACAATCAAACCTTCGTCCGTCACGCGCGTCACAACATGACGCATGGCTTTGTCAGCCGCCATGCTCTCCCCGCTAAACGCGGTTAACAGATCCTGAACCTCGGCATAGGCCTTGGCCTCCAGAGCTGCCGCGCGATCCCCGCCTTGCGTGGTGCTTTTATGCGCTCCACCACTGTCAAAACTCGACGCTCCCATACCGTTTTGGGCCAAGGTTTCTTCGGTAAAGACAGAATCCCCCCCGAACGCACCGTCACCGCCACCGGAAATACGATTCACCGGAATCGTCGGATTGAAATATTCCGCGAGCCCCTTGCGCTGTTTCTCTGTCGTTGCATTCAAAAGCCACATCAAAAGAAAGAACGCCATCATCGCCGTCACGAAATCGGCATAGGCCACTTTCCAAGCGCCACCATGCTCCTCGCCTTGCGCGATGATCTTCTTTCTCTTGATGATAATCGGAGCGTTACTTTTGCCGCTCATCCCATCACCTCATTGTTCACCCGAATGCAGAGGTAACAGGAAGGGATAAACACCAGCTTAACTTGTAAAATTGAAGGTATATTCCACGCGAGTCATCGCGAATCCAAGGCGTCGCACAACAGGAATTGCACAAGACAACCGTATCCTGATGCCTCATGCAAAAAGGGCCGCGACATGCGCGACCCTTTTCAAAAAACTGGGAACGAAACTTAGCCGTTCACGCTATCTTTCAGCGCTTTTGCAATGGTCATTTTCACAACCTTGTCGGCTTCTTTCTTCATCTGCTCACCCGTTTGCGGGTTGCGCACCATACGCTCGGGACGTTCGCGGCAATAGATTTTGCCAACACCCGGAAGGGTCACAGCACCACCGGCAGAAACTTCGCGCGTGATCAGCGCAGTGATCGCTTCGAGCGCAGCAGCGGCGGATTTTTTGTCAGAATCCATCTCTTCGGCGAGTGCGGCCACGAGCTGGGTTTTGGTCATCGGTTTCGTCATGTCTGTATACTCCTCGTACGGCCCCCCTTGGATTAGGGGGTTATCGCGCATTTCTAAGCGAAATTTGCGGAGCCCTACAACGGTTAGTGTGCGTATATCCTGCATTTTCCGCTATTTTGGGCGAAAAACCCCCAATTACAGGAATGCGGTTTCCTCGAAAGAGCGCAATTTCCGGCTATGGATGCGTTCAATAGGCATTTCACGAAGCAATTCCATAGAACGAATGCCGATCAAAAGGTGCCGCGACACCTGTGATTTATAGAAATCAGAGGCCATTCCAGGCAGCTTCAACTCCCCGTGCAGCGGCTTGTCCGACACACATAGAAGCGTCCCGTAGGGCACGCGGAACCGGAACCCGTTCGCCGCGATGGTCGCGCTTTCCATATCAAGCGCAATGGCGCGGGATTGCGACAGGCGTTGCACGGGGCCGGACTGGTCCCTGAGTTCCCAGTTCCGGTTGTCGATCGTCGCCACGGTGCCGGTCCGCATAATCCGCTTCAGCTCATAACCCTCTAGCTCCGTCACCTGTGCGACCGCATCTTCGAGGGAGGTCTGGATCTCCGCCAGCGCAGGGATCGGCACCCAGACCGGCAAATCATCATCCAGCACATGATCCTCGCGCAGATAGGCATGGGCCAGAACGAAATCTCCGAGCCGCTGGGAATTACGCAATCCGGCACAATGCCCGACCATGATCCACGCATGTGGACGCAGCACGGCGATATGGTCGGTCGCAGTCTTCGCATTCGACGGGCCAACCCCGATATTCACAAGCGTAATACCGGACCCGTCTGCCCGCTTGAGGTGGTAGGTCGGCATCTGCGGCGTCTTAGTGGTAGGCGGAATCTCTTCGTCCGCAGAGGTGATCTCGATATTTCCGGTGGAGACAAAGCTGGTGTAGCCGCTCTTCGGATCGGCCAGTTGCGTGCGGGCATAGGCCTCGAATTCGGAGACATAGAACTGATAGTTCGTAAACAGGACATGGTTCTGGAAATGAACCGCATCGGTCGCAGTGTAATGCGACAGACGCGCGAGCGAATAGTCAATCCGCTGTGCTGTGAAAGGCGCCAGAGCGCCCGACCCGTCCTCATGTGTATAGCCGAGGCCATTGACGATGTCGTCATGTGTGGTCGTCAAATCCGGCACGTCGAAAATATCGCGCAAAGGATAGGTCATCGCACCTTCCTGAGGCACGGTGATGTTCTCGTCATTGGCGACGGCAAAATGCACCGGCATCGGCGTTTCGGAGACGCCGACCTGAACCTGCACACCATGATTGCGCAGGATTTGCGAAATCTGTTGCTTGAGATAGTTCCGAAACAGGTCGGGCCGCGTGATCGTCGTCGAATACTCCCCCGGTTTCGCCACATGGCCAAAGGACAAACGGCTGTCCATCGCGGCATATGAGGTCGTGGCAACGCGGATCTCCGGATAAAAGGCCCGATACCGCGCCTCCGGTTCCGCCCCTGCGGCGACGCGCGAGAATTTCTCGGTCAGGAAAGAGCAAGCCTCGAAATACAATTCCTCAAGATAGTCCACCGCAGCCGCCGGATCGGAAAAGCTCCGTGTATCGCGCGGCGGCGTGGTCTCAAGGGTCAGGCTTTTCAAACTGCTGTTCATTTTTATATCCTCTTTCCGGCAAGCCCCCTATCAATATGCCAGAGAAGCACAGATTTGGGTCCGCTTGCATTCGGGTCTCTGTTGCCCTCACTTGAGACCAACTCCGGCACAGACGCAAGGCCCCCAGACAGGGCAAGAGGAAGAGACGAGATGACACGCCCCAAATTGTTTTCCTTCGGCCATGGCTATAGTGCGCAAATGCTGGCGCGGTCTCTCATCCCGCAAGGATGGGACATTGTCGGAACCACCCGTAACACCGCCAAGGCACAGCAATTTGACAGTGCGGGCGTGCAGCCTGTTCTGCTAGGCACCGACCCGTTACCCCCGCGCCTCGCCGGAGCCAGCCATCTGTTGATTTCCGCAGGCCCCGATGCACAGGGCGATCCCTTTCTGCGGGACTATCGTGATGTGCTGAAAGAGGCCGCCCCGACACTTGAATGGGTCGGATACCTCTCCACCACGGGCGTCTATGGCGATCATGGCGGTGATTGGGTGGACGAGAAAACACCCCTTACCCCCAGCACAAAACGCGGCGTCATGCGAATGCAGGCGGAAGCGGACTGGCGGCAGGTTGCGCTGGATTTGAACCTGAATCTTTCCATTTTCAGACTCGCAGGCATCTATGGACCAGAGCGCGGCCCCTTTGCCAAAGTCCGCGCCGGAACCGCGCGCAGAATCGTCAAACAGGGTCAGGTCTTTTCCCGCATCCATGTTGAAGACATCGCACAAGCGCTGGAAGCCTCGATCAATCGACCCGAAACCGGCGGAACTTACAATATTTGCGATGATCTTCCGGCCCCGCCCGAAGATGTGATCGGCTATGCCGCCGAACTCTTGGGGCTTCCTCTGCCTCCGGTCGAACCCTTTGAAACCGCAGAGATGTCCCCTATGGCCCGCAGCTTTTATGCCGAGAACAAAAAGGTGCGCAACGACCGGATGAAAAACCGGCTGGGCGTCAAGCTGATCTATCCCGACTACAAAACCGGCCTAAAGGCACTTTTGGCGCTGGATCAGTAAACCCAGTCGCAAGGGCTTTACCGCCCCCGCCATGACCGCCGGTAGTCCAGCAACGTAATCGTATAGAGCACAACCCCGCCAAAGGTCAGCGCGGCGCCGACATAACCCGCCGAGGTGAAGCCGTGGCCCTTGGCAATATAGATCGAGGCCACGAACGGACCCAAAGCATTGGCCGCATTGAACGCCGCATGGTGCAAGGAGGCGGCAAGGGACTGTGCATCGCGGGCCACATCCATAAGCCGCGTTTGCAGCAAGAGCGGATAGCCGTTCGCCATCCCCAAGGCCAGCACCAGCCCCGCCATCGCATAGGGTTGCGCGGCGATCAGCGGGAACAGCAGCATCAGGACGATGTTGACGCCCAAGGTCGCAAAAACCGAAAAGTTCAGTGCCCGATCCGCAGCCCACCCCGCCAGCAACGTGCCAAGCGTCATCCCCACGCCCATCAGGGCAAGGTAAAAGGGAATGCTCGCCTCATGCACCTGTGTCACGTCGATCAGGGTCGAAGCCAGATATGTATAAAAGGCAAAGAAACCGCCGAACCCGATGGCCCCGCACCACAGCGTCAGCAACACCTGCCGATTCTTGAGCGCGCCGAGTTCCTGCAAGGCATTCGATTCTCCGCTCTTGGCCGATTGCGGCGCAAAAACAAGGATCATCACCGCCGTCACAGCGGCCAACACACTCACCAAGGCAAAGGCCCAGCGCCAGCCAACGGTCTGCCCCAAAACATTGGCAAAGGGCACCCCGACAATGGTCGCAATCGTAAGACCAAGCATCAAACGTGCAACCGCCTTGCCACGTTGGTGAGGACCAGTCAGAGAGGCTGCCATCAAAGCGGCCACACCGAAATAGGCCCCGTGGGGCATCCCGCTGAGAAACCGTCCCCACAGCATCAGTTGATAGCTCGGCGCGAAGGCGGACAGAAGATGCGTAAAGCAGAACATCCCCATCAACCCGACCAACAACAGACGCCGCTCGATATGGGCCGCCGCCACCGCAATCAAAGGCGCGCCGACAACCACACCGAGCGCATAGACCGAGATCAACCGACTCGCCGTAGCTTCGTCAATGCCAAGCCCCTGCGCCATAAACGGCAAAAGGCTCATCGTAGCAAATTCACTCGTGCCGATTGCAAAGCCGCCGAGCGCCAGCGCGAAAAGCACAATTCCCGGACGCGTGCCGGTAGAGACGGTGGATATGGAAACCATGATTATATCCTGAAAGGAAGACGCCCGTGACTTCGGCTATTCGGGCAGAAGGATCAAGGGACCGCGTGCACCACCGACATCATACCCGCCTTGCACAAACCGGCAGGCCGAATGTCACGCGCGTTTGCTGGAGAGATCCGAAATGCCCAGAACCGAGAGAACCTTGGCTTCAATATCCGGCGTGTTCAGCCCTGCGATGGCATACATTGCTTCAGGGCTGGCCTGATCAATGAAACTGTCCGGCAGGGTCATGGAGCGGAATTTGAACCCGCGATCGAAGACGCCTTCTTCGGCAAGGAAATCCGCAACGTGCGAGCCGAATCCACCAATCGCGCCCTCTTCAAGCGTAATCAGCGCCTCGTGATTGGCTGCCAGATCGCGGATCAGATCATGGTCCAGAGGCTTGGCAAAACGGGCATCCGCAACCGTGCAGGAAATCCCCTTGGCCGCGAGGTTCTCCGCCGCTTTCAACGCCGGTTCAAGCCGCGTGCCGAAAGACAAAAGCGCCACCCGCGAGCCTTCGCGCACCACGCGCCCCTTGCCGATCTCCAGCACCTCGCCCCGCTCCGGCATCTGGACACCCACGCCTTCGCCGCGTGGATAACGGAAGGCAATCGGTCCCTCGTTATGCGCCACGGCTGTGGCAACCATATGTTTCAACTCCGCCTCGTCGGCGGCGGCCATGACCACCATGCCCGGCAGGTTGCTCAGAAACGCAATGTCAAAAGACCCCGCGTGGGTCGCGCCATCGGCACCGACCAGACCTGCACGGTCAATCGCGAACCGCACCGGCAGGCGCTGGATCGCAACATCATGGACAACCTGATCGTAGCCACGTTGCAAAAAGGTCGAATACATGGCGCAGAACGGCTTCATCCCGCCAGCCGCCATCCCTGCGGAAAAGGTCACACCATGCTGCTCGGCAATGCCTACATCAAAACACCGCGCCGGAAAGCGTTCGGCAAAGAGGTCAAGCCCCGTCCCGTCCGGCATCGCTGCGGTCACGGCGACAATTTTGTCATCCGTTTCGGCCTCTTGAATCAAAGCCTGCGCAAAGACCTTGGTGTAGGATGGCGCGTTGGACTTGGCCTTTTTCTGCTCACCAGTCACCACGTCGAACTTCGCGGTGGCGTGCCCCTTGTCAGGCCGCCCTTCGGCAGGGGCATAGCCTTTGCCCTTCTTGGTGATCGCATGAATCAGAATCGGCCCCGTCGCGCGGGATTTCACCGTGCGCAGCACGCTCAACAACTGGTCCAGATCATGCCCGTCGACCGGACCGACATAGGAAAAGCCAAGCTCCTCAAAGAGCGTGCCGCCGATGGTCATGCCCTTGAGCATTTCCTTGGCGCGTTTGGCCCCTTCCTGAAACGGATGCGGCAGGAGGGAAACGGCCCCTTTCGCTGCGGCTTTCAGATCCTGAAACGGTTCGCCGGCATAAAGGCGGGTCAGATAGGACGAGAGCGCCCCCGTGGGCGGCGCGATGGACATTTCGTTGTCGTTGAGAATGACGATCAACCGCTTGCCCAAATGGCCCGCATTGTTCATCGCCTCAAACGCCATGCCTGCCGACATGGAGCCATCCCCGATCACCGCAATCGCATCACCGATCCCGTATTCCGGCGCTCCGCCCAGATCACGCGCCACGGCAAAGCCCAGCGCCGCAGAGATCGAGGTCGAACTATGCGCCGCGCCGAACGGGTCATAAGGGCTTTCGGAACGTTTGGTAAAGCCGGACAGCCCGCCCTCGGTGCGCAGGGTCCGAATCCGGTCGCGGCGTCCGGTGAGGATTTTATGCGGGTAACACTGGTGCGACACATCCCAGATCAGACGATCCTTGGGCGCATCAAACACCGCGTGCAGGGCCACGGTCAACTCGACTACACCCAGACCGGCCCCCAGATGCCCGCCCGTCACGGAGACAGCAGAAATGGTTTCCTGCCGCAACTCATGGGCCAGTCTCTTGAGTTCGGCATCGGACAGGGCCTTGAGATCGGCCGGAACATTGACGCGATCAAGGGTGGGTGTTGCTGGGCGGTCGGACATGGCGTCTCGCTTTCTCAGGTTTCCCGCGAAATAACGAAGCGGGCGAGGGCTCGCAAGGGCTCGGCGCGTGATCCATAGGGGCTCAACGCCGCACAGGCTTCCTCGACCAGTGTATTCGCGCGGGACTTTGCCCCTTCAAGCCCCAGAAGGGAAACGAAAGTCGCCTTCCCCGCATCGGCATCCTTGCCCACGGCCTTGCCGGTTTTTGCAACATCACCCTCAACGTCGAGAATGTCGTCCTGAATCTGGAAGGCAAGGCCCAGCGCCGTGGCATACTGGCCCAGAGCCACCGGATCACCACCGCCAAGAAGCGCACCCGCCCGCGCCGACCATTCGATCAGCGCACCGGTCTTGTTGCCTTGCAACACGGTGATCTCTTGCAGATCAAGCGGAACAGCCGAAGTCTCGGCGGCAATATCCTGCGCCTGTCCCAGAACCATCCCCTGCACACCGGAAGACGTGGCGAGAGAGGCGATCAATTCGACCCGGATCCGGCTTGAAACCTCCATTTCAGGCCGCGTCAGAAGCTCGAAGGCCAGTGTCTGCAAAGCATCTCCGACAAGCACCGCAGTCGCCTCGTCCCAACGCTTGTGGACGGTCGGCTGGCCGCGACGCAGGTCGTCGTCATCCATGCAGGGCAAATCATCATGCACAAGGCTGTAGGCATGAAGCGCCTCAATCGCCGCAGCGGCCCAGACGGAACGCTCCACCGGCACGCCATGAAGCGCCGCGCCCTCCATCACCAGAAAGGCCCGCAGACGTTTCCCGCCCGTAAGCGCATACCGCATCCCCTCTTCGACCGGCATGGAGCCGAGCGGTGCAAATACAGTGTCAAAACAGGCAGAAACCGCCTCTTTGCAGCGCGCCAACCTGTCTTGCATCAGACACCTTCGGCCTTGGTCGTGCCCGTCGCGGCTCCGTCCGGCCCGACTGTGATCTTTTCGACCTTTTCCTCGGCGTCCTTGAGTTTGGCCTCGCAATGCGCCTTGAGCTTGGCCCCGCGTTCATAGAGCGCAATGCTATCCTCAAGCGCGACATCCCCGCGTTCGAGTTTGCTCACAACCTCATTCAATTCGGCCATAGCCGTTTCAAAAGACATCTCGTTGACCGGCGTATCGCTCATGCTTTTCTCCCGATTGCTTTGCCCTCTGCATACAGGAAAACCGGCAGGAAAGGCCAGTTTCACTTTCGCGCAAAACGGCTTTACTCGGGGGTCAGCATATATCCCGCCCCGCGCACGGTCTGAAGATAGCGTGGCTGGCGCGGGTCATCTTCGAGTTTGCGGCGCAAGCGGGTGATCTGGACATCTACGGCGCGCTCCTGCGCCTGTCCGCCATCGCGCCCGAGCCGCTCCACCAGCTCCGCCCGCGACACAGGCTCTCCGGCAGCGGCAACGAAAATCTTCATGAGTTGCGACTCGGTGCCGGTGAGCCGCACGGACTGCTCGCCCTCCCACAGTTCACCGCGCTCCACATCATAGCGGAACCGCCCCATATGCAGATATTTCGGTCCGGCCTCGACCTCCTCGACCTGCGGCATCCGGCGCAACACGGCATTGATCCGCAAAAGCAGCTCCTTCGGCTCGAAAGGCTTGGCGAGATAATCATCCGCCCCTGCCTCAAGACCGGTAATGCGGTCCTCGGTCTCGCCCTTGGCCGTCAGCAACAGGATCGGCGTGCTCAGCGTTTGGCGCAAATCCCGCGTCAGGCTGATCCCGTCCTCGCCGGGCATCATCACATCAAGCACGATCAGATCGAACTCAAGCCCCGCCAACAACCGCCGCGCATGAGCCGCATCGCGTGCCGCCGTCACACAAAACCCGTGGCGGATCAAAAACTTTTGCAACAAGCCGCGAATCCGCTCGTCATCATCGACGATCAGAAGGTGAATCTCCGAGCCCAACCTAGTCCTCCTTCCCTGACAGAGCATTGAAAAACTCTGTCTGATCCGGGTCCATCATCGCTTCAAGCACGCGCCGGAACCCGGACACTGCTTCATGTCCTGCCTTACGATACGCCGCACGCATCCGCGCCCTTTGCACCTCGGCAATTTCACCTTCAAGGATTTTACCTGTCTCCGTCAAATAGAGATGTCGCTCGCGCTTGTCCTGAACACCGATCCGACTCTCCACCAACCCGTCATCAATCAGGGTTCTCAGGACACGGTTCAGGGATTGTTTGGTCACCCCCAGAATGCCCAGAAGGTTGTTCACATTGGTGCCGGGCGCGCGGGCGATAAAGTGCAACGCACGGTGATGCGCCCGTCCGTAGCCGTGCTCTTCCAGAATGCGGTCGGGATCAGCGGTGAAGCCGCGATAGGCAAAGAACATCGCTTCGATCCCCTTGCGAAGCTGTTCATCCGTCAGAAAGAGCAGAGCTTCCCCGCTTTTCGTTCCACCAGCTTTTCCGTCCGCCATATTCCGCCTCGTTCACAAATCTCTTGATCAACCCTCAGTTTAAGTCAGCCTTGTTGACATTCCAAGAATGAATTGATAGCGAAATCAGGATTTGGCGCAATAATCGTCCCCAAAATACACGCGCAGCGCAACTTCACGAAAAGCGCAACGACATAAAGAGACTAAAAAGGAGAGACCCATGGCGGGCAGCTACGAAGATCGCGACGGATACATCTGGATGGACGGGACACTCGTCGACTGGCGCGATGCCAAGGTGCATATTCTGACCCACGCCATGCATTACGCCTCTGCCGTGTTTGAGGGCGAGCGGTGCTACAACGGCACGATTTTCAAATCTGTCGAACACTCCGAACGTCTGATCGCCTCCGGCAAGGCGCTCGACATGCCGATTCCCTACTCTGTCGAGGAAATCGAAAAAGCAAAATACGACGTGCTCAAGGCCAATGGCTGGGACAATGCCTATGTCCGCGTGTTGGCATGGCGCGGCGCGGGCGAGGACATGGGGGTTGCCGCCAACAAGAACCCCGTGCGTATGGCTGTCGCAGCGTGGGAATGGGGTGCCTATTACGGCGACGCCAAGATGCAGGGCGCCAAGCTCGACATCGCGAAATGGAAACGCCCGTCGCCGGAGACCATCCCCACCGCTGCAAAAGCCGCCGGTCTCTATATGATCTGCACCATGTCGAAACACGCCGCCGAAGCCAAAGGCTGTTCCGATGCGCTGTTCATGGACTATCGCGGTTATGTGGCCGAGGCGACCGGTGCGAACATCTTTTTCGTCAAGGACGGCGAAGTGCACACCCCGATTCCCGACGCCATTCTGAACGGCATCACCCGTCAGACCGTCATCGCAATGCTCAAGGACAAGGGCGTCACCGTGCATGAGCGCCGGATCCTGCCCGAAGAGCTTGAAGGTTTCGAACAGTGTTTCCTCACCGGAACCGCCGCCGAAGTCACACCTGTCGGCCAGATCGGTGACTATATGTTCGAAGTCGGCGCGCTGACCCGCGAGATTTCCGAAGATTACGAAAAACTGGTCCGGAGCTGATCGCGACGCGCTTTAACCATAAAGTAAGAGCTTTCTGCCAGTCTCCCCTATCAGACTGGCAGGAGGCATACCGTGATCCGTCGCAAAGATAGCATTCTCATCATCCTGATCACCGTGTTCATCGTGACACCGGCGGTGCTGATGCTGGTCGCCTATCTGATCACGGGAAACCCCTCCCTGCGCCCTCTGGCGATCACGCTCGAACGGCTGATCGAAGCGGGCCAGATCGAGGACAAAAGCCTGATTGTCGCTCTCGTTGAGATCGGCGGAAAGGCCCGCACAGCTTCCACTGAGGCCACCTATCAAACCGCGCTCGAAACGGCTTTTTCCCGTCTGAACGCCGAGGTGCAGGTCAAGTTCCGACATAGTCCCGAAAGTTCGGAAGTGCGCATCACCTATCTCGTCGGGGAAAGCCGGATCGGCCCGTTTCCCGAGGCCCGCGCGGCGGAAGGGGTGCTTGCCGCTACAGAGGCCGCGCACATGGTGGTCGCCCGACGCAAGGCTATGGCAAAGGAACAGGAGAGGCGGGACAGCTTGGACCGCAACGGGTTCTGGCAACGACTGACCAACTGAGCGACCTTGATCCGCTTACAAAGCGTCGGATTTCTTGCGACGTGCCGCATTGAGCCCCAGCGCCCTTTCGCGAAGGATAATTGCCACACCTGCGGAAATCACAATAACCGCCCCGACAATCATCGCGGGCGTCGGGATTTCGTCAAAGAACACATAACCGATGATCAGCGCCAGAAGCATTGAGGCATAATCGAACGGTGCCAGCAAAGAGGCATCCGCATAGCGATAGCAGGAGGTCAGAAACACCTGCGCCACGCCGCCGACCAGCCCCGACAGAATCAGCAAGGTGCAGGCAAGCGCGCTCGGCATGACCCACGGAGAGAACGGAATGGTCACAAGAGCCGCCACGGTGCAGGACATGGAGAACCAGAACACGATAGAAGTCGTTGTTTCCGTCTTCACCATATTGCGCACATGCAGTTGCACGATCGCCGCCAGACAGGCCCCGCCCAAGGCCACCATCGCGCCAAGCTGTTCTTTCGGATCAGGCACGCCGTGAAGCACCGTGATCCGCGGCATCATCACGATCACCACCCCGACGAGACCGGCAAAGACTGCCGAAAACCGGAACAGGCGCACGTCTTCTCCGGCGAACATGGCTGCAAAAACCACCAGAAGCAAAGGGGCCGCATAGCCGATGACCGTCGCTTCCGGCAAAGGCAAAAGCCCCAGCGCAAAGAAGTTCAGAAACATCGCACTCGCCCCGATCATGCCGCGCCAGACATGGCCCATCGGGGACTGGACCCGCAAACCGGCAAGGAACTCGCCCCGCTGCACCAGCCAGATAAAGATGATCGGCAGCGCAAAGAAAGAGCGGAAGAACACAGCCTCTCCGGCGGGCACCTCATCACTCGCCGCCTTGATCAGCGCCGCCATCACCACAAAACAGGTAACAGAAGCGAGTTTCAAACCAATGCCGCGAAACGGGTTCATCCGAAAATCTCCAAACAAATCGGGAATACGTTCAAATTCTCACGAGTTCGTCAGTCGCGCAACGGCCCATTGAGCAGCATCGCGCACCGTGGCATCGGCATCTTCGCACAGCTTCTCCGCCACGGCCCGCAACTCCGGCGAGCCGGAATTTCCGATGGCATAGAGCACGTTGCGTACAAAGCGGTCCCGCCCGATGCGCTTGATCGGAGAACCTGAGAACTTCGCCCGAAACGCCGCATCGTCAAGTTGCGCCAAGGCCTCAAGCGGCGGTGAAATCAGGTCGTCGCGTGCGGAAAAGCGGATCTCTTTCGCCGCAACCGCAAACTTGTTCCAAGGGCAGACCGCCAGACAATCGTCACAGCCGTAAATCCGGTTTCCCAGCTTGCCGCGCAATTCCTCATCCACCGGCCCGTGATGCTCGATCGTCAGATAGGACACACAACGCCGCGCATCGATTTGATAAGGCGCCGGAAAAGCTTCCGTCGGACAGGCATCAAGACAGGCCCGACATGACCCGCACCGCTCGTTTTCAGGTGGATCAGGGTCGAAATCCACCGTGGTGAAGATCGCGCCCAAAAAGAACCAGTTGCCCAGATCCCGCGAGAGCAGATTGGTGTGCTTGCCCTGCCAGCCCAACCCCGCCTTTGCCGCCAAGGGCTTTTCCATCACAGGGGCGGTATCGACGAACACCTTGATCTCCGTCTCCGTTCCCGCCTGTTCGATCAGCCAGCGCCCCAGACGTTTGAGCCGTTTCTTGACGATGTCATGATAGTCGCGATTGCGCGCATAAACCGAAATTGCGCCGGATTCGGGTCTGTTTACGGCCTCCATCGGGTCTTCTTCCGGTGTATAGGCCTCCGCCAGCATGATGACGGATTTCGCCTCGGGCCAGAGCGCCGACGGATCACCGCGCCAGTGCATACGCTCTGCCATCCAGCCCATCTGCCCGTGCCGCCCCTCGGCCACAAAAGCCTTGAGCCGCTCCATCGCCTCGGGAATATCCGGACGCCCGAAAGAGGCCTTGGAGAAGCCTTCCTCCAAAGCACGCGCGCGCACGGTTTCCTTGTCCAAGCCGGCCACTCAAAACCCTTTCTTCTGTCGGAAAATATCCTCAGGCGGAATCGCCAAAAGAACAAGGGGGCCACACAGCCCCCCGCCTTTAGAAATCGAGATCGGCGTAATGTTCCGGCGGCGGGAAGCTCGGCACATGATCGGCCAGAAGCGAGCGGAAGGCCGGACGCGATTTGATCTTGGCATACCAGTCCTTCACGACCTCATGGCGGTTCCAATCCACATCCGACGTGTAATCCAGCGCCGACAAATGCGCCGCCGCCGCGAAATCCGCCAGTGTCATGGCATCCCCCGCCAACCAGCGCCGCCGGTCCAGAAGCCACGCCATGTAATCAAGGTGATATTTGATCGCTTTCGAACCGGATTTGACATTGGCAGCCACCGGATAGCCCGACTTCATCAGCTTGCGATTCACCCGCTCGTAAAGCAGCTTCGACGTCACTTCGTGATGGAACTTGTCATCGAACCACGCCATCAAACGCCGCACCTCATAGCGCCCTTCAGCGTCTTTCGGCATCAGGGTCGGGTTGGGGTAGCGTTCTTCGAGATATTCACAAATCGGCGTGCTTTCCGCGAGGTTCATATCGTCGATCCGCAGAACCGGCACCTTTCCGGCAGGATTCCGGCGCATGAAATCGGGATCCTGTTCCCAATACCGCTCCTCGACCAGTTCCACCTCGATCTTCTTTTCCGCAAGAACCAGACGGACCTTGCGACAAAACGGGGAGAGGGGGACGTGGTACAGACGGATCATTATTTCTACTCGCGAATTTTTCTTCTACTTGCCGCAAGGTTGCGGGCAGTTCAATGCTCGAAACAGGATGAGCGCCCATCTCGCGCAATTGTGGCCGCCCCATCCATGATCTGCGCGGCTCTCCGCCGAACGAATGGCCCCGGCGCACCGGCATTGCGGTCCTTCGGCGCGGGCAAGACAGCCGCAAGTTGCGCGGCCTGCCGCAAACTGATCTCCTCCGGCCCGACCCCGAAATAGTGACGCGACGCCGCCTCGACACCGAACACACCCGTGTCGAATTCCGCGATATTCAGATAGACTTCGAGAATACGCGTTTTGCTCCATGTCAGTTCGACCACCGGCGTAATCATCGCCTCAAGCGCCTTTCGCGGCCAGCTGCGCCCGTGCCAGAGAAAGGTGTTTTTCACTGTCTGCTGGCTGATCGTGGACGCGCCGCGTTGACCGCCCGCCGAGATGGCGGAGCGGATCGCGGCAAGGTCGAAGCCCCAATGATTGCAGAAATTGGCATCCTCCGCCGCGACAACAGCGCGCGCGAGATTGGGGGATATGCGATCCATCGGCGTCCATTGATAGTCCACCGAAGCGCCTTGACGACTTCCTTCCGCCACCATGTAGAACGTGCCGGGAACGGGGAGAACGGAATAGGCCAGAATCCAGAGAAAGACGAGCGCCACAACCGCAAGGGCTGCGCGCAGAATACGTCGCCGCAAACGCCGCAGAAAGCCCGGTCCTGCCGGTTTGGTCTTTTTCTTGCTCTTTCTTGCCATGATGCTGAGGAAGCATAGAGAGCGCTGCAAGGTCAAGCCTTAGTGACAGCGCAAGGAAAAAGCCCCCGAAACGGGGGCTTTTAAGCAGTGTTTATGTCAACTTCACTCGGCGGGAATCGCGCCCTGTTCCAAGGTGAGCGGAACGGGCAGGTGCACGAGCATCTCTTTCGGGCAGACCTGAAGGAAATTGCCTTTTTCCTCTTCCCAGTGATCGAGGATTTCTTTGGCCTTGATCGAATGGGTTTCCGTGGCGTGGCGCTCGATGAGGCCCTTCAGCTCGTTCTCCCAATGATCCACCCCGACCGAACAGGTCACAAGCGTCTCGTGGTTGATGAGCTCGTTGGCCAATCCGTCCGGATCGTAGAGATAGGCCATACCGCCAGTCATACCGGCCCCGAAGTTTGCGCCAATCTTGCCAAGGATCACAGCGATCCCGCCGGTCATGTATTCACACCCGTTGGAACCACACCCTTCGATCACAACTTTCGCACCGGAGTTCCGCACCGCGAAACGCTCGCCCGCGCGGCCCGCCGCAAAGAGGTAGCCATCCGTCGCACCGTAAAGCACCGTGTTGCCGATGATCGTGTTCTGATCGGCGACGAGCGGCGAATGCATCGGCGGACGCACCACAACGGTCCCACCTGACAGACCTTTGGCCACATAGTCGTTGGCATCGCCGGACACTTCGATCTTGAGCCCCGGAGCCGCAAAAGCACCGAGCGACTGACCTGCAGAGCCGGTGAGCTTGACGGTCAGGTGATCCGACTGGAGGTTGTTGCGCATACCGAATTTCGACACGATATGGCTCGATGTGCGTGTCCCGATGGTCCGCAGCGTGTTCTGCACCGCGTAGGACAGTTGCATCTTTTCGCCTTCGTTGAGGAACCGCGCCGCATCCGAGACGATTTGCGCATCCAGCGTATCCGGCACCGCGTTGCGCGGCTTGGAGCGGTCATAAACGATTTTGTCAGAGCCATCGACGGTGATCAGAAGCGGGTTCAGATCGAGATCGTCGAGATGGGCCGAGCCACGGGAGACCTGCGTCAGAAGGTCGGCACGACCGATGACTTCGTCGATGCTGCGCGCCCCCAAAGAGGCCAGAAGCTCACGCACTTCCTGCGCATAGAAGGTGATGAGGTTCACAACCTTATCGGCATTGCCGGTGAACTTCGCCCGCAGGTCGTCGTCTTGCGTGCACACGCCCACAGGGCAGGTGTTCGACTGACACTGACGCACCATGATACAGCCCATCGCAATGAGCGCGGCGGTGCCGATACCGTATTCCTCGGCGCCCAGCATCGCGGCCATGACAATATCACGCCCCGTGCGCAAACCGCCATCCGTGCGCAGCGTCACACGCTCGCGCAGGTTGTTCATGGCAAGCACCTGATGCGCCTCGGTAAGGCCCATTTCCCACGGCAGACCTGCGAATTTGATCGACGTCGCAGGCGATGCCCCCGTGCCGCCATTGTGGCCGGAAATCAGGATGATATCCGCTTTCGCCTTGGCCACACCTGCGGCAATCGTGCCCACACCGGAGGAGGCCACGAGTTTCACCGTGACTTTCGCCTTCGGGTTGATCTGTTTCAGATCATAGATGAGCTGCGCGAGGTCTTCGATGGAGTAGATGTCGTGGTGCGGCGGAGGCGAGATCAGCGTCACGCCTTTGGTCGAGTGCCGCAGCTTGGCAATGAGGTCTGTGACCTTCATCCCCGGAAGTTGACCACCCTCACCCGGTTTCGCACCCTGAGCGACCTTGATCTCCAGCTCTTCACAATGGAGCAGGTATTCTGCCGTCACACCGAAACGGCCCGACGCCACCTGTTTGATCTTGGCCGAGGCATTGTCGCCATTGGGTTCCGGCGTGAAATCATCCGGCGATTCGCCGCCCTCACCGGAGTCGGATTTCGCCCCGATCCGGTTCATCGCGATGGACAGCGTGCGGTGCGCCTCGGGCGAGAGCGCGCCCAGAGACATCCCCGGCGTCACAAAGCGTTTGCGGATCGACGTGATCGATTCCACCTCTTCGATCGGCACCGGTTTGCCAAGCGGTTTGAAGTCCAGCAGATCGCGCAAATGGATCGGCGGGTTGGACTGCATCTTCGCGGAATATTGCTTCCACATCTCGTAGGACGCACGGTCACAGGCCGATTGCAGCATATGCATCGACTGCGCTTCCCACGCATGGGTCTCGCCCGTCTTGCGCGACTTGTAAAAGCCCCCGATCGGCAGGGTGTTGCCACCAAGCCAGCCCTGTTTGTGCACGGCTTCCAGCTTGTGCTGAATGCCACCGACGCCGATACCGGAAATCCGGCTGTGCATCCCCGGGAAGAATTCGTTGACCATCGCACGGGACAGACCCACAGCCTCGAAATTCAGACCGCCGCGATAGGAGGAAATCACCGAAATCCCCATCTTCGCCATGATCTTCAACAGACCCGCATCCACAGCGGCGCGGTAGCGTTCCACAGCTTCGGTCAGCGTGCAATCCAGCAGCCCGCGCTCGATCCGGTCCGCAAGCGAATCCTCGGCCAGATAGGCGTTCACAATAGTCGCACCGCAGGAGATCAGCACCGCGAAATAATGCGGATCAATACATTCCGCAGAACGCACACCAAGGCTACAGAAGGTCCGCAGCCCCTTGCGCGTCAGCCAGCTATGCACCGCCGAAGTCGCAAGGATCATCGGCATCGCTATTTTCTCTTCATTCTGCTTCTTGTCGCTCAGAATGATGTGCCCCCCGCCGGAGCGCACGGCTTCTTCGGCCTCGGCGCGAATACGGTCCAGCCCTTCACGCAGAGCATTCGGCCCGCCATTCACAGGGAAGGTACAATCGATTTCCGTCATCGGCGCATTAAAATGCGTCTTGAGCGCGTCGAATTGCGCATTGCCGACAAAGGGGCTGTCCAACACGAGAATCTCGGTCTGGCTGCTGTCCTCGTCGAGCACGTTCTTGAGGTTGCCGAACCGCGTCTTGAGCGACATCACGCGATATTCGCGCAGGGAGTCAATCGGCGGGTTGGTAACCTGCGAGAAGTTCTGACGGAAGAAATGGCTCAACGGACGGTATTTGTTCGACAGAACCGCAGAGGGCGTATCATCCCCCATCGAGGCCAGCGCCTCTTTGCCATCTTCCGCCATCGGCGCAAGAATTTGCTCCAGTTCTTCGATCGTATATCCCGCCGCGATCTGACGCTTTTTCAGCTCGGAACCGGAGAAGATCGGCGTTTCGTCAATGCCAGACAATTCCTTTTCCAGATCAACAATTTTACCGACCCAATCGCTGAAGGGTTGGGAATTGGCCAGACGGTTTTTGATCTCCATGTCGTGGTAAAGTTTGCCTTCGGCCATATCCACGGCCAGCATCTGCCCCGGACCAAGTGCGCCTTTTTCCACAACAGTCGCCTCGTCGGTCGGCACCATGCCCACCTCGGACCCTGCGATCACAAGCCCGTCGCCTGTCACCACATAGCGCATCGGACGCAGGCCGTTGCGGTCGAGACCGGCACAGACCCAGCGGCCATCGGTCATGGCAAGTGCGGCCGGACCATCCCACGGCTCCATCACGGAGTTCACATAGGAATACATGTCGCGCCACGCTTGCGGCAGTTCTTCGGCGTTTTTGGACCAGGCTTCCGGCACCAGCATGGTTTTCGCCATCGGCGCGGAGCGTCCCGCGCGCACCAGCACTTCAAACACCGCATCAAGGGCTGCGGAGTCGGAGGAGCCTTGCGGAATGATCGGTTTGATGTCCTCGGCCATGTCACCAAAAGTCGAAGACGCCATGCGAATCTCGTGCGACTTCATCCAGTTGGTATTGCCTTTGAGCGTGTTGATCTCGCCGTTATGCGCCAACATGCGGAACGGCTGGGCCAACCACCACTGCGGGAAAGTGTTGGTGGAATAACGTTGGTGGTAGATCGCAAAAGCGGACTCGAAGCGTTCGTCCATCAGGTCCGGATAGAACACAGCCACCTGCTCCGCGAGCATCATACCTTTGTAGATAATCGAGCGGCAGGACAGCGAACAGATATAGAGGTCGCGCGCGCCAGCGGCCTGTGCGGCCTTTTCGATCCGACGACGGATCACATAGAGTTCGCGCTCGAAGGTCTCTTCATCCACGCCCTTGGAGTTGGAGATGAGAATCTGTTCGATTTCGGGCCGTGTCGCGTTGGCTTTTTCGCCCAGACATTCCGTGTTCACCGGAACGTGGCGCCAGCCGTAGATGTAATACCCCATGCGGAGCACTTCGCTCTCCACGATGGTCCGGCAGGTCTCTTGTGCGCCGAAATCCGTGCGCGGCAGAAAGACCTGACCCACGGCCAGAAGTTCGTCATGGCGCGCTTCGTGACCCGTGCGGCGGATTTGATCGCCAAAGAAGTGGTGCGGGATCTGGACGTGGATACCGGCACCGTCACCGGTCTTGCCGTCCGCGTCCACAGCACCACGGTGCCAGATCGCTTTGAGCGCCGCGATGCCGTTCTCTACGACCTTGCGGGATTTCTTCCCGTCGACGGAGACCACAAGCCCCACGCCGCAGGAGGAATGTTCATCATCTTCGCGGAACAGCCCGTGCTCCGCCATCCACTGGCGTTTTGCCTCTTCGCGGGCGGCCCAGTTTGCATCAAACTTTGTCATGGTATTAACCCTTCCTTCATCTGGTGGGTCAGGACTGTTGTCCTTTTAGAAAACTTCCGTCTCGGGGGAGCCGAAGGTGTGCCCGACAAATGTCCGACACTTGTCCGACGTGTTGCCGACCGCTTCAAAGCGCCCCGAGCGAACTCATTCGGCTGCCACGGCCGCGCTCTGATCGAGATAGGCGACCATCGCATCGGCGGCCTCACGGCCATCGCGGATCGCCCAGACCACAAGCGAAGCCCCGCGCTGGATGTCGCCACAGGCATAGACACCTTCGAGGTTGGTCGCATGGGTCTGGAAATCGGCCATAACCGTGCCCCAGCGGGTCACTTCCAGATCGTTCACGCCCCAAAGTTCGGGCAGGTCTTCCGGCTCGAAACCGAGAGCCTTGATGACCAGATCGGCCTCTTCGACATAATCGGCCCCCTCGATCACCTCAGGCGTTTGCCGCCCCGAAGCGTCAGGTGCGCCGAGGCGCATTTTCTGCACCATCACGCCTGTGACCGGATCGCCCACAAAGCCTTTCGGCGCGGAAAGCCAAACAAATTCAACGCCTTCTTCCTCGGCATTTTGTGTCTCGCGCTGCGAGCCCGGCATGTTGGCGCGGTCGCGGCGATAAAGACATTTCACGGAGGTCGCGCCCTGACGGATTGCGGTGCGCACACAGTCCATCGCCGTGTCCCCGCCGCCGATCACGACAACCTTCTTGCCTTCGGCATTCAATTCGCCGTTTTGATATTCCTCGACATCATCCCCGAAACCAACCTTGTTGGAACAGGTGAGGTAGTCAATCGCTTTCACGATCCCTTCAGCACCGGCCCCCGGCCCTTTCAGATCACGGGATTTGTACACGCCTGTTGCAATCAGAACGGCGTCATGTTTGCCACGGATCGCATCGAAGGAGATGTCTTCCCCGACATTGCAATTCAGCACGAATTCAACACCCGAGTCTTCAAGCTGTTTCGCACGCCGCAAAACGATGTCTTTTTCCAGTTTGAACCCCGGAATACCATACATCATCAAGCCACCGGCGCGGTCGGAACGTTCGTAAACGGTGACCTTGAGTCCCGCACGGCGCAGACGGTCGGCCGCAGCCAGACCACCCGGACCGGAGCCGATGATACCAACGCTTTCTTCGCGTTCGACGGCGGGCTTGATAAGTTCGACCCAGCCCTCTTCCCACGCGGTATCGGTGATGTATTTCTCGACAGAACCAATCGTCACCGTGCCGTGGCCGGATTGTTCGATCACGCAATTACCTTCACACAGACGGTCCTGCGGGCAGATACGGCCACAGATTTCGGGGAAGGAATTGGTGGCCTGAGACAGTTCGAAAGCCTCTTTCAGCCGTCCGGTGGCGGTCAGTCGCAGCCAGTCTGGGATATTGTTGTGCAAGGGGCAATGGGCCTGACAAAAAGGCACACCGCACTGCGAACAGCGCGAAGCCTGTTCTTCAGCCTTGGCTTCGACGAATTCGCCGTAGATTTCCAGAAAATCGTCTTTCCGATCTTCCGCGTCCCGCTTGGTTGGCATGTCCCTGCCTACCGACACGAATTTGAGCATCGGCTCTTTCGCCATGACACCACATCTCCGAAGGTTGGTTATGAGTTCGCCCCTCATTATAAGGAGTTTGGAAAAAAGAAAAGTCAGAAGTGCTGTCTTATTTTTCGATTTTTGCTTAGCTCAAGCCTGCGCGCCCCGTAGCTGCGCCTCAATTTATGTCACATATACTTACCTAATAATATCCTTCTTATTGATTCCACATACGTTTATGCTTTCTTAGTGAGAGATCGTTAAGGAGTTGTTATGAGCCTGTTCTATCTACTTGTCGTTGCGATCGTGCAGGGCATCACCGAATTTCTCCCGGTTTCTTCCTCCGGCCACCTGATTCTCTTGCCGCTCGTCATGGGCGCGCAGGATCAGGGACAAGCCATAGATGTCGCCGTTCACATCGGCACGCTTGGAGCAGTCATCCTCTATTTCTGGCGCGACGTCCGCATCGGACTGGCTGGTACCCCGAGAATGCTCACCGGAAAAACAGACACGCCCGGCTCGAAACTCGCCTTTCTACTTCTCGTTGCCACATTCCCCGTGATCGTGATCGGCCTCATCCTCAAAGTCACGGGCCTATCGGACGCCATGCGCAGCCCGACCGTCATCGGCTGGACCATGCTCATCTTTGGCATTGTGCTCTATTGGTTCGATCAAAAAGGACCCGAAACCAAAACAGAAGCCGACTGGTCTCTGAAAGACGCGGTCAAACTGGGCCTATGGCAAGCCATCGCCCTTATCCCCGGCACATCACGCTCCGGCATCACCATCACAGGCGCGCGCGCGATGGGATACACACGCCAAGACGGCGCCAAGATCGCCATGCTCATGTCGATCCCAACCATTATGGCCTCGGGCATTCTATTGGGAGCAGAAGTCATTGGCGAGGCGGATTGGGCGATGCTGAAAGACGCAGCAATCGGCGCGGCCTTCGCCTTTGTCGCAGCCCTTCTTGCCCTGATCCTGATGATGCGCCTGCTCAAATCGGTAAGTTTTACGCCGTATGTGATTTACCGCGTGCTGCTCGGCCTTGCCCTTCTGGCCATATCCTATAGCTAAGGCACTATTCATAAAATAAAAAGCGCGCCCCGCAGGACGCGCCCTCATACCCGAATCTCTGAAAAATCAGATATTGCGAAGGTTCTTTGCGCTTTCGCGAATGGCATCATACTGACCGGACGGACGATAGATCCACATGTAATCAGGCAGAACCGCTTGCAACGCAGTCGGCTTGATCCCGAGGTCAGCAAAACCTTTTGCCCCCTCAGAAACGACATTGTCTACCTTGAGGTTCTTCACCTGATCACGCGTCAGCACGCCATTGTGGAACAATCCGAGCGTCAGGAATTGAAGCACCGAGAAGCCCGTTGCCATAAGATTACCAACCCAGAACGGCAGATTGACAATCAAACGCTTGCGGTGAATGGCTTCGAGCATATCACCCATAAGCCCTTTGAGCGTATCCACATCCGGCCCGCCCAGCTCATACACGCCAGCCTCAGCCTGCCCCAACACACCAGCCACAGCGGCGCGAGCAACATCATCGACATAAACCGGCTGAAATTTCGTATCCCCGCCAACAAGCGGTAAGATCATATTCTTCTCTGCCATTTTGCCGAAACGGTTAAAGAACGCATCTTCCTGCCCGAAGATCACCGACGGACGCAGGATCACCGCATTTGGGAAAGGCTCAAGCACCCCGGCTTCACCCTCGGCCTTGCTCCGCGCATATTCCGACGCCGAATCGGTATTCGCACCAATCGCTGACAGATGAACCATTCGGGCAACACCCTGCTCGGCCGCCAGTCGCGCGACGCGCCCCGCTCCTTCGGCCTGCACGGCAGAAAAGGAGTTCTTACCGCGTTCCGTCAAAACGCCAACACAGTTCACAACAGCATCCGCGCCGACCATCGCAGCGCGCACCGACTCATCATCGCGAATGTTGCAAAATACCGGCTCGACCTGACCGACCGCCCCGTAGGGCTTCACATGAAGCGACTCATTGGGACGGCGCACTGCAACGCGAACACGCCAACCCTCCTTTGCCATACGACGGGCGATATATCGCCCGACAAAGCCAGCGCCGCCATAGATGGTGACCAATTTCGTCATCTGCATCTCCAATGCCAAATTGTCGCTTTTCCTTAGCTTTTAGCGCGGAAATGAACAAGACGCTATTGCTCATCGCAAAAACCTCAAAAACGCCGTTGACACCATCCGCGTTCACCATTACATCGCTGCCTCACGACATCTGTGCCCAGATGGCGGAATTGGTAGACGCGCCAGCTTCAGGTGCTGGTGTCTGTATGGACGTGGAGGTTCGAGTCCTCTTCTGGGCACCATTTTCCCAATATTAATATAGGCAAAAAGTCAGATTTTTAGGCTTTTACACCTCAGACATTCCAACACTTCAGATCGCTCAGCCCAAATTTACCGAGGCACCTTAAAAATCACGATGAGCTACTCCCCATTTGTTGGACAGGATCTGGCGTAAATTAAGCTACTCTCTGCTCCTGCTGATCGGGTTGTGTTCTGTCATTTCTCAGCCAATAGACCACGGCTGGCGGCCTGCCGCCAAGGGCTGAGTGTGGGCGTTGGTTGTTGTAAAAGGTCATCCATTTCCGGATGCCTGCCTTCGCTTCTGATCCGGTCTCCCAAGCATGCAGGTAGACACACTCGTATTTCAGGGTTCGCCAGAGCCTCTCAATGAAGATATTGTCCAGGTAGCGGCCCTTCCCATCCATTGAGATACGCACGCCGGATCGGCGGAGCCGGTCGGTCCAGGCGAAGGACGTGAACTGAGATCC
>NZ_FORY01000046.1 GCF_900114135.1 Celeribacter halophilus | reverse complement strand
TGGCCCAATGGCCCGCCGTTTTGAACTCGAAGCCCCAAGCGTCCATGACTTCGAACGCCTGCGGCAACATTGGGTTGGTGGCCCATAGCCACAGAAGACAATCCGGAGCCGCGATCGAGGCGATCGGCATGGCCTTAATGTCGTCCAGGGACATGCACGAATACTGGCCACCGGCTCCCTTGGACGTGACGCCCTTCTGTGAGCGCGTCTGGAACTGCCACGGCGGGTCGGCCATGATCAGATCGAAGCGGGCACCATCGGGAAGGCCGGGCAGGGTCACAGCACCCCCTCCCGGCGCTTCTCCATGATCTGGTCATAGATCGCGCGCACGTTCTGCTCGGGGCGGCGGTAGCGGTCGCTTGCGAGGCAATGCGGGACGTTGTCCAGACGGAAGTAAAGCGCCACGCCAGGATCATGCGGCATGGATTGCCCGAGCGTGACGTTCGAAGAGATCACGACGCCGTGCAGGGTCGCGCCCATTTCATCGGCCCAAAGGCCCAGCAAGTCCTTCAGAGATGCCACAGCGGCCGCCATGGTGATCATCGGGCCGTGCTTTTCGTGGATCATCCGGCGCGGAACGCCCTCGGGCCATTGCAGCGGATATGCGCGGGGTAGGGTGTCAGGCATTGTCACCCCCCTCTTTCGTGCTCGGCAACAAGCTCAACATAGGCGCGACAAGGGCGATGATCGCCGCGAGTGCGAGGGTGCGCGTGTGGTTCTTCTTGTCTTCCTTGTCGACCAGATAGCCAAACCACCCGAGCCAAGCGGAGAGAAAGACATACGCGATGAGGATCCAATACTCCCAGCCCATCAGCGCATCCCCATCGCTTCTTTATACATGTCGAGGATTGCCTCTTCTTCCGCGATCTCGTCGGCCGACTTCTTGCGAAGGGCGATCAACTTGCGCAGAGCCTTGGTGTCGAAGCCGCGCCCCTTGGCCTCGGCCATGACCTCCTTCTGCTGGTCCGCAATTTCCTTCTTCTCGACCTCGAGCGTCTCGAAGCGTTCGACAAAGGACCGCAACTCGTCGGCCGTGACGCGGTAGGTGTTGTCGCGCACCTCCCGATCGGCGTCGGTTTCTTTCATGGGGATTTTGCCATCGGAGCCGATCGCCGCTGCCGCGCTGGCAATATCGGCCGGAACCTCCTGCGCCACGACTTCGCGGTGACCGACATGGTCCGAAGAGGTCACAATGCCCTCGTCCTCCATGGCCTCGATCAAGCGCGATGCGGCGTTGTAGCCGATCCCGAGGTGGCGCTGGATGAAAGAGGTCGAAGCCTTCTGCTCCTTCACGACCAGAGCAACAGCGCGGGCATATTGGGGATTGATCGCGTCCATCATGGGGATCACGTTTGCAGCGTCAGACATCACATGCCTCCGTTCGAATGCTTGAGGAAAAAGGCGAGGCACCAGATCAGAACCGCGACAACCGCGAGGAATCCGTTCACGGCCCAGAGGTCGCGGCGCTTGATCGTGAAGCGCTGGCGCTCCTTGGCTGCCTCGTCCAGCCGGTAAATGAGCATTGCGCCGCGCTGGAAATCGAGAGAGTCGCCATAGGTCATGAGAATGGCGCAGGCCCGGCGCAGAGCGGCCTCACCGTATGGCTTCGGAGATTGAATCATCTCACGGGCCGCGATCAGGTTGTGGGCCTCAAGAGACAGGATGGGCGTCGGGGTTTTCATAGGATCGACCCCTCTTTTTCGCGCAGCCACTCGCGCACCGACTGGCGGCGATACCAGATGCGCCCGCCGATCTTCGCGCGGGGCGGGCCAATGCGCTGCGTGTGCCATCGGCCAAGCGTGTCCTTCGAGACGCCAAGCTCACCGGCAAGCTCGGCCATAGAAATCCACTCGGACAGGACAGAGTTGTCCTGCGGGTCGGGGGAAGAAATCTCTGTTTTCATTTAGAGAACCTCTGATCTTTGAACTGATCAGACGGTCACACGGCACCCCGACCGGAATGCAGGAATGGACCGGAATGACTCGCCGGTTTTCATTCCGGTTTGCGTTCCGGACAAAAAAAACCGGGCGCAAGCCCGGTCAGTCTTCGAGACAGTAGCGACAAGAGATCACAGTCACTACATCTTGAGCATGGCACCGATCCGGTGCGTCTGCAAATACATCAACATGTTGAGGTGACGTCAAAAATGCACACGGGGTGTGCTTGATGTGTTAACGGTGAATCGTTGAGGTGTAGAACGCTTTTTTTCAAGGTGCAGGGACAGGAAGTTTTGTTGAATTAAGAGGGGTTACGATAATAATGGCGCTACCGGGCAGAGCATACTATACAATTCTGGAAGCATCCGCGAGATGGGGATGCACGCCGCGATACATCGTAGAATGGGCGGCAAGCGGGCACTTTAACCTGATGAGCAACATACCAATAACCATGGCCGGAGGGCGGCGCATGGTTGGGCTGGTAGAGATTTGCGCAGAAGACTGCCTGCCCACGATCCAGCCGTCAATCCACACCGAGTCCTACGGGAACTTCATCTGCAATGTTTACCGGATCAGACCGGCCGGAGAGACGGAATGGCTGATCGTGGACAGCGGAGAGCCGATCCAGATCGACTGCCGAACCATCAAGATGCGGCAGGCCGAGTTTGATAGCTTCGAGACAGAGTATGTCAGGCCACCCACAATCGCCCAGCGCGACAAATACGATTGGGACGGAATCTACCAATTCATCTGCCTGCGTATCTTCGAAGAGGGGATCACGGAAACCCTGATCCAGCTGATCCACGAGGTGCAGGACTGGTGCATGCGCCGAAGCGATGGAAAAGACATGCCGGACGAGTCCACTCTCAGAAAGCGCCTGCGGCCACTTTACAAGTCGCTCAAAGGGTCGATGGACGAAGAACCGACAGTCAGTCCTCCACTGCTCGAACATGCGGCGACACAATCCCCGCAACCCGATTGACGCCATCGCGCAAAGGCGAGTCCATGAGGTGGGCATAACGCTGGGTCGTTTTCGCCTGAGAATGACCCAAGAGTTTGCCGATCATCTCAAGAGACGCGCCGCCCGAGACCAGCAAGGACGCAAAGGTATGCCGCAGATCATGAATGCGAACATCCTCCAAGCCAGTCTCGCGCCTGACACGGCCCCAGAAGCGCCTCAAGTCCTGCACGGGCTTGCCCTCCGCATCGCCAGGAAAAAGCCACCCCTCACCCACGCCCAGCGCCGCTCTGCGCTTGCGTATCAACGCCACTACATCGTCAGAGATCGGAACGCGGTGAATTTTGCGCTGCTTGGTGGTAGAAGCCTGTTTCGTCCAGATCCCGCGCTCAAGGTCGAACTGCTCGAAGGTCGCACATCGCACCTCCCCGAGACGGGCGCCTGTCAACAGACACATGCGGATGATATCCGGCCCGCGCTGGTCCTCGCACTGGTCCAGAACCGATATGATCATGTTGATCTCGTCCGGCGATAGGAACCGATCGCGCTCCACCTCCGGCAAGCGCCGGAACGTCTCGGCCGGATTGTCAGGCCGCATCCCCCACTTCACAGCGAGATTGAACATCTTGCGCAGAACCTCACCCACGCGGTTAGCGCGGATCGGGGTTGGCACCACGACGCCCTCCTTGTTCGGGCGGCCCTTGGCGACCTCCACCAGAATGGCGTCCACGTCCTGCGGGGTGATCTCCGAGACCAGGCGCGCATGCCATGACGGCATCACAAAGCGGCGAAGCATCGACTTCTGGTCGGAGGCGTTGCGGGCGGCCAGACGCGGCAGGTGTTCGGCTTGATACCGATCGACCAGATCGGCAATGCGCGGCTCGGCCATCGCGGCCTGGCGCTTCTCCATCGGGTCAAGCCCGTCCTCGATCTGGCGGCGGATTACCTTTGCGCGCTCACGGGCGGCGGTTACCGACCACTCAGGCCAGCGACCGATCGTGTAGCGGCGCTGACGCCCCTTGAAGCGGTAGGACATGGCAAAGGCCCTGTTTCCCGACTTGTAGACGCAAAGGGAGAGGCCACGGACCTCCTCGTCAAAAATATGATAGTCCTTCTCGCGCGGCTGCGCGGATTTGACCATCCTCTCGGACAGTTTCACTCGTTTGTTCATAGCAAATCCAAATAAACTCGATTCAGTCTTCGGGATTAGCATAGCAAAAAGTCCTTATTAAGTCCCCCGCCCACCGCTTCCAAAGGCGGGCAGGGGTTGGGCGCATGCTAGCAACCGCACCCGTGAGGGTCGGATTCAGTATTCCCGACCCGCATCAAGAGCCGCCGAGGCGACCACCCTTCTGGGTCTCTTTCGCGTGGCCGACCAGCGTGCCGACTACGCGCTTTGTTACGCTCTCCACCGCGATCCGCGCACCACGCTCGGTGAGGCAATCTGGGTGAGATTTGAATGCATCGACAACGGCCCCCTCGACCATGCGCCACAGGCGCGCGTGATCGGAGTGCTTCATGGCCGCCCGCGATGGCTTGGAATTGCGGCGCGGGATCGTCATAGCGCCCCCATCCGCACGGCTTCCTTGATCGCCTCGCGAACCGCCTCGGAAATGTCCGGGTGATTGCCATAGGCGAAAATCGAGCTCTTGCCATTGTCGAACGCGATCCGGACCGAATACTCGCCGGAGAACCGACAGTCGACGCTCACGCGGCCAATGCTCTCCGCCTCGGCCCAAAGCGCCTCAAGCGTGGCCGATGGTTGCGCATAGACGCCGTCGCTGTCCTGATCGAGGGTTAGGAGCCGTGGCATGGGTCAGGACTCCTTCTGCTGCTTCACGCGCGCCCAGGTCAGGATCACACTGCGGCCGTCGCCGGATAGTCGCATGACCAACTCGAACCCGAGAGCAATGCCGACGCCAACCGACAACCCGGCCATGACGCCGTAGCCAATGATCGCAAGAACAAACATCACGCGCCCCCCTTGAGCACTTCCACAGGATCCGCGCGGCTCCAATCACCGCCCGACTTTTTGCGCAGGGACAGCATGAGCATGTCGACCTCCTTCTGCGCATCGTTCAGCTTGTTCAGCATTTCGGTGGCCTCTCGCTGGGCCGCGCTCACCTTGAAAACGGCGCTCTCATGGGCCTCCTGGAGAAGCGCCAGCCCTTCAAGTGACTTAGATAGGGCGTCGGTCAGGTCTCGATATTCTGACATAGATCAAACCTCCTTTGAGACACGCGGGACAAGGACGTGGCGCAATGGGCCTTCCATTGTCTGGTGCTCGATGATTTCAAACTCAACGCTGATCCCGAGGGCCGCTGCGGCCGCCGTGGCGTTGTTGACTTCGACAACGGCCGCTTTCACGCGGTCGGCGGCCGTTGCGATCTTTGTGGGGCGATGGTCAGGCATATCTCAGAGAACCACCATGCAGGCGCGATCGCCCCACGTTGCCATTCTGCTCATGAGCAATCCGCGCAGGGTTCCTTCGCCCGAGACGTTCATATCCAGGTCAACGCCCGGCATGACCGTCACCCTTGCGGGGCAGGTTCCGAGAATTTGTTCAAGGCGCGGAGTCACGACGCGGACCTTTGAACCGTCCGGCAACGCGCGCCATATGCGCCGCGCCTGCAATTCATCTCGGCACACAATCAACTCGGGCAGACGTTCAAGGCGGCGCTTCGGCTCACCACATCCGAAATAGAACTTACCGATGCGGATCATCACTTTACCTCCGCAGGTTTGATTTTTTTGCGCCCGTAAATGGGCTTCACGACATATCCGAGCGCAGACAGCGCAGGGATAAGATCATCAACAGTCAAATGAGTGCGGCCGACGATGATCTCACCCGACTTTGTGGCCGTGATTTTCGGGGTATTCCGGTGTTTGTCCCCGTTGGCCTCATTCTGGATCAGCCATTTAGCTTGATTGTCGAAAGGCGAAATCCCGGTCTCGGAGAACGCAAGGCGCATCTGCAGCTGAGACATTTCATAGATCGTGCGCTCGTCGGACATGGTCCGCCCGTCCTTGCGCACGGCAATCTTGATCTTCATGCCGTCCGCAATCTCGTCCTGCATGTCGAGCGGCAGGGGGAGGATCGAGCGGATCGCATGCGGGATGCGGGCCAGAAGCCAGGCCGCGTGCGGGGAAAGCTGCCCCTCGGCAATCTCCCGAGCATAGCGGAACGTGTCCGGCAACATGCTCATGTCGCGCCCGCGCTCTTCGAGAACCGCCACGCTGATCGCTGCGTGACGAATTCCCTCCTCGGACATGGCAAGCCCTTCTTTCAGAGCATCGACCAGCTGCTGGTCCGTGAGGTTGCGGGCATTTTCAAGGGTGAATTCATTGGTCATGGTTTTCTCCTTCACTCAAAATCATCTGTTCGATTTGCGGCATGGCCATAAGCACGTCCCGCATTTCCTCGCGGGCGGCAGAGAGTCGGGCATTGGCGCGGGCTTTTGTGCTTATTTCCTCGCGGTTGCCCTCGTATCGCGCGCGGTCTTTGGCGCGTATTTCCTCGCGGTTGGCATCACGATAGGCG
>NZ_FORY01000027.1 GCF_900114135.1 Celeribacter halophilus | reverse complement strand
GACGCCTCCGACGACGTGAGCTGTGTCTGGTTTTTTAGCCATTTGACGATCCTTTCCTGCGGCAAGTTAACGAGCCTCGCCTCGAAGAATGCAGGGACAGGACAGTCATGAGACCGGATGGTCAGGCCCTTCTCGGGTCACGGCAGCATCTCTTAGACAAGCTCGCCGCAAGGCGTTCCCGGATGATCGACAGGTCCAGGGAAAGACACGTGTCAGGTCGGTCACTATTTGGGTCAAACCAAGCCGGAAAGCCATGCGGCACCACCCCATCGAATGGTCGATCAGTGTTTGAGTTAAACCATCCGAGAACTGGTTCCTATCATATGACTATCACTATTCATTATCTCAGGTTTGCCATATCTGGCGATGGTGTCTTGAAGGGCTTCAACGCAAAAGCCCGCTTCCATGCTGTTCGAGAGCCGCCAAGCCAGAACCTTTCGGCTGAACTAATCCATGATGGCAACCAAATACAGAAAACCCCGCCGCATCGGGATGTAGCTGATGTCGACGCACCAAACCTGATTGGGCCGGGTAATCGCCAGACCTTTTAACAGATAGGGCCAAACCTTGTGCTGAGGATGCTTCTTCGAAGTATTCGGAGTTTGATATATCGGTGTCAGGCGCATCTTTCGCAGTAAGGAAGCATAGAAATCAGTCGGGGGGACTGATTTCCCGACGAACGGGGCGCACTCTGTGACGACCACATTTATGGCCCTGCCTTTGCATATGCCGTGCCATTTGCCGCGATCCGTACCACGGCGTCTCCAAAAACTGCTTGTCGATGATCTTCATAAGCATCAAGCTCTCGGCGCTTTCGCCAACAGGCTGATAATAGAGACTGGATCGGCTCAATCGCAGCAACGCGCATTGCCGTCTCTGGCTGAGGGAGTGTTCGGCGCTCACCATTTTTTGCCTCGCGTTCCGAGCAATTGATGCGAGGCACTGGCTAAAAAATCCCGCTCTACCACCAGCTGACCAATTTTCGAATGAAGCTTCTCTATCTCGGCTTCCGAGATGCGAGCGGCATCAGACTTCCCACGTTCAAAAGCGCTGGCCACGTTGGCAATCGCAGCACGCTTCCATGTGCTGATCATGTTTGGGTGAACACCGTATTTCTTCGACAACTCCGCAAGCGTCATCTCTTCGCGGATCGCCTCTAGTGCAACCTTCGCCTTGAAGTCAGGTGAATAGTTCTTTCTTTTGCTCATTATGGATCGTCTCGTTCGTTATGCGACCCACCTTAAACAATGGTCCGATTTTACGCGACCACCTCTGCTCCAGCAGGCCGTAAACATTAGTACCACAAAACGACACAAGTGCTGCTACACTTTGGGATTTGATATACGCTTCCCTTGACAAAATCCTCATGAAGGCAGCTAACCCTCGCACAAATAAAATCAGTACCCCTTCTTCCGATCCACTTGCCACAAGAGGTCTTTGCCTTCGAGGTGTCGCGTCAGGTTCTCCGCAACATTGCGAGCCGCCGTTTCGGCATCTGTTCGTCCCGCGACGTGAGGCGTAATCAGGCAATTCGGAAAATCCCAGACAGCACTGGCTTCCGGCAGAGGTTCCGTATCGAAGACATCCAGAACCGCTGCGCCAACCTGACCGGACTTAAGGGCCGCACCGAGATCGTCAAACACACATTGCGCTCCACGCCCGGCATGGACCAAACCCGCGCCATGTTTCATCTGCGCGAAAAACGATGCCGACATGAGGCCACGGGTCTCAGATGTAAGAGGCAAAAGGCAAACCACTATGTCCGCCGACCCCAAGAGGCTTAAAACCCCGTCTTCGCCACTTACACAGGTTATACCCTCTAAATCCCGCTCACGACGCGACCAACCACTCACGCGAAAGCCCAAAGACTTAAGCGCCGATGCCGTCCGCGTTCCGATTTCTCCCAAGCCAAGGATGGCGACATGCGTCTGCGCGAAGGAAGCAATAGGTTGAGGTTCCCATAGCTTGTGCCTCTGCTGCTCTGAATAGACTGGAAAGCCCCGCGTGATAGCGAGGCAAGCCGCAAGCACATAATCCACCACGCGCTGCGTATTGTTGGGGTCCACCATTTTAATCAGTGTGATGTGATCGGGGAGATCAACAAACTGATCCACTCCCGCCGATACGGAAAACACGATTTCAAGATCGAAAAACGCCGACCAGTCCTCCAACGGCTGCCATGTGAAAACATAGCGAATATCGTCAGGATCATAGCTTTCGTCCGAGCGCACCAACCGGATCGGAAAATCGCGGAACATTGCTTCAAAGGCCGAAATCCGGTCAGGGTCAGTCACATTTAGCAAAAGTGCCATGTTGGGCCTTTCATCTCTGAATTATATTCTCCATAGGGGCGATCTTTGCCCCATCAGAAAAGCGATGCAGTCGGAAGGGCGATGGATCGACACATGGCCCCTGCCCCGTAATCAGATCGGCGGCAAGACGTCCCGCTCCTGTTCCCAAGCCGAACCCGTGACCCGAGAAACCGGAGCAGACATACAACCCCGGAACACCGTTTTTCACACCTTCAGTTGGCGAAATCACAGGCACAACGTCCGGCATGACATCCATATATCCGGCCCATCTCTGCGCAATTTTGGCGTCTTTGAACGGCGCATAAGACGATTTAACCACGTCAAATGCCTTATCGATCAATGCCGTATCCGGCTCGGGATCCAGCACCCGCGTTTTTTCGAACGGGGTCACATCGGTCGCCTTCCAATGGCGCGGTGTGCGCAGCGCTTCGAAAAAGGCCGAACCGAGACCAAGGCTCACGCTACGCCATTCGTTTTTGAGTGTCGGCAGGAATTTGGCAAAAAGCCGGAAACTGTCTGGGGTCAGTTGATAGCGACTTGGTGTGGCTGAAGCGATGGTATATCCGCCATCCTCGCGTTTGCGCATCGCAAACTCGGGATGCTTCACCGTGCCTTCGGGACCGTCAGGAACAGGTTCCGTGCGCAGGACATTGCCCTTGGTGCGCAATTGCGGAAGGTCAATGCCGAGATTTCCCAAAAACAAACGAGACCATACCCCACCAGCAACCAGCACAGCCTCACAAGAAATCGTGCCCCGCTCCGTCACCACTGCGCTGACTTTACCGCCTTTGGTTTCCACAGTGCGCACCGCGCAGTTTTGATGCACGCTGCCCCCCATATTCTGAACCGCCCGCGCAATAGCTGGTGCCGCCTTTTGCGGCTCGGCACGCCCGTCATGAGGATTATAAAGTGCGCCTTTGATATCCAGCGACAACCCCGGAAACGACTCCATCGCCTCCTCACGGCTCAGTATCCGCGCCGGAATCTGATAGGATTGCAGCGCATCCGCGGCGTGACGCTCAGCTTCAAGAGCCGCCTCCGACGCAACCGTATAAGTCACACCACATTGACTGTAGCCGGTCTGTTGACCGGTCCGCCGGTCAATATCCTTCCAGAGCCGGACAGATTCGACCATCAGAGGCATTTCCCGAGGATCACGGTGTGTCAAACGCACCCAGCCCCAGTTGCGGCTGGATTGCTCCGCGCCGATCTGGCCCTTTTCGCAAATGGCGACGGTCTTCCCCCGCTCTACGAGCTCAAGCGCAGTGCAAACCCCTGCAACCCCGCCACCGACGATGACGACATCCACGTGTTTCGGAAGCTCTGTGTTGCTCTCGACCGGATCAAGTTTCGGTCCTGGCATGTTGGTTCTCCTGTTGATGGTGCAAGGTCTGCTCCTGCTGCACCGTTACGCATAAGGGGGAAGATCCGCCCGCTGTCTCTTCGCACGGATATTGTCGCGCAGGCGGTAGGTGCGCAGCGCGATTTTCGGGGCGAGGTTCATATAAACCGGTTGTCGGCTCAAAGGTTCAAGTTTGAGATCAAGATCCTGTTCCGACACGCCCAAGGCCCAATCCGACAGGATTCCTCCGATCATAGACCCTGTGGGAACGCCGCGCCCCGACAGGCCGGTCATGGCCACCACACCGGGTGCAAGACCATACAGGCGTGGGACTGTGCGGCGTTGCATGTCCAACTCGCCATACCAGAAGAAATCCCAACGCGGTTCCTCGCGCAAATCAGGGTGGAGCCATTTCAGACGTTCGGACAGGATTTTGCGTGTGAGTGCCGGATCCCGTCCACGCGCGCCCATCGGGAACATGGAGGCAACAATACGGTTTTCGCTATTGTATTTGTAAACATAAATATCGCCGCGTCCGTCCTGAATGGTTGTCCGCTTAGGCAGGACAACAGCTTGCGAGGCTGGCGAGAGGGGCTGTGTCGCGGCGACAAAGACGCGCATGATCCGAAAGGTCTGATCAAGTTTTGGCCAGCCGGCAACCGTATAGGCTCCTGTCGTATAGATCACTTTCTCGGCCCGCACGGAGCCGCGCTGGCTCTTGACCACCCACGCCTGTCCCTCACGGTCACATCCTGTCACTGTGGTGCCTGTGAAGATCCGACCTCCCTCTTCCAGCACGGCCCGTCCGAGACCTCGGGCATAGCCAAGGGCATTCAGGCCGCCCGCCTCTTCGTGAAACCACCCGCCGTAGAACCGTGAAGACCCTGTAACTGCATGCACTTCATCACGGTCCAGCATCCGTGTGCGCGCGCCCACCGCATTGTAGTTCTCCATATTCCTGCGCAGGGTTTTCAGGTGCGACGGAAACAGAGCGCCTTGGACATAGCCATTTTGTTCCCATTCGCACTCAATGTCATAGCGCGAGATCATTTCGCTCACCTTGTCATTGGCGCGGGTCTGCCGTCGGATCAAGCGCTCTGCCCAAGGTTCGCCCAGATGCTTGCGCAGTTCCGGCAAGCTGAAGTGGGTAAATGTCGGCGTACAATGCCCTGCATTACGACCGGAACCGCCAAAACCGATTTCCTCGCGCTCCAGCACAACCACCGAGACACCTTGACGTGCCAGCTCCAGCGCCGTGGTCAGGCCGGAATAGCCCGCCCCCACAACGCACACATCCGCTTTGACCTCGCCCTCAAGTGGCACTGTGTCTGGCGCATCAGGCGCTGTGGCATACCAAAGCGTGTCTTTGAATTCGGAGAATTTCGGCATGACCTATCCTCACTGATGGTCGCTGCGGCTGTCGAACGCATCGCGCAAACCGTCACCGATAAAGTTGAACCCAGCCACCGCGATGGTGATTGTCACGCCCGGCACGATCGCCAGCCAAGGTGCAGAGGCCAGATATTGCTGCGCGCCATTGAGCATATTGCCCCAGCTCGGCAAGGGCGGCTGGATGCCGTAGCCAAGAAAGGAGATATATGCCTCCAACAGGATGGCGCGAGCTACAGTAAGAGTGGCTGCGACAATGATCGGACCAATGGCATTCGGCAAAAGCTCACGGAACATGATCCAGCGGTTAGACATGCCCAACATATGCGCCGCCTGAACGAAATCCTGATTGCGCAGAGACTTGACCTCCGCCTCGACAATGCGTGCCACTTCCATCCAGCTTGTTGCAGAGATGATCAGGGCAATCATCACCGGGCCAGGTTGGATAAAGGCGGCAAGGGCCAAGAGCAGGAAAACAGATGGAAATGACAGGAACGCATCAACAATCCGCATCAAAACCGCAGAAACCTTGCCCCCGTAATATCCGGAGACCACACCGACAACGGAACCGATACAGGTCGCAATTACCATCACGGCAAAACCCACTGCCATAGAGATTTGGCCCGCATGAAACAGTCGTGCCGCGATGTCACGCCCCAAGGGATCCGTGCCAAAGATATGCCCGCCCGTCCCCGGCGGGGCAAACCGCGCCAGCAAATCGATGTGAAGCTCGTCGTAAGGCAAGAGATACGGACCAATAAAACAGGCTGCTGTAAGGCTCAGCACCATGACCAGACCGATCAGGGCGAGCCGATGACTGAGAAACCGGCGCAGGGCGCGGGATTTGATGAAGGGCTGCTTGGTATTTGTCGCAAGAGTTGTCATGGCAATATGTCCTTCAATCAAGGCGAATGCGCGGATCGATGAGCGCAACGGTGAGATCAGCAAGGAGATTGCCGATCAGGACGAGCATGGCGGAGGCCATCAAAAGCCCCATCACCACGGGGTAATCAGAGTATCCGAGGCTATCCAGAAACAGCCGCCCCATACCGGGCCATGTGAACACGGTTTCCGTGACCAGTGCCCCTCCCAGAACCATAGGCAACTGTAGGCCAGCCAGGGTGATCATCGGGACCAACGAATTGCCGACAATATGTTTGAGCAGGACACGGCGACGTGTCAGCCCCTTCGCCTTGGCGGTGCGCACGAAATCCTGTTTGACCACGTTGAGCGTCGAGGTGCGCATATAACGGCTCCAGATCGCCACATCGACAAGAGCCAGAACCATTGCAGGCATGATCAGGTGACGAAGATAGTCGATCAGAGAGCCATCCCCCACGGTGTACATGTTCCCCGCAGGCAACCAGCCGAGATTCAGAGAAAAGACATAGATGGCGATCAGACCGAACCAGAAAGTCGGAATGGAGAGGGCCACCATAGCGAACACCGTCATGGCGTAGTCGAACGTGCCACCACGCTTGAGAGCGCTATAGATGCCAATACTGCTGCCCAGAGTCACTGAGATCACTGTCGCAGTGCCCATAAGAAGAAGCGTCGCAAACAGATGGCTGCCGATCACATGCAGAACCGACTGCCCGTCACGATAGGATGTCCCCCAATCCCCGACAACCAAATGTCTGAGCCAGTCGAAATACTGTATCCAGACCGGACGATCCAATCCCATCTGAGCTGCGATCTTGTCGATTTGTTCCTGTGTCATCCCCGGACTAAGCGCAAATTGCGACAAAGGCCCGCCGGGCGCGAGTGTCAGAACTGCGAAACCGATAAAGGACACGATCAACAACAGGATAAGGCTCTGGCCGAGCCGAGACAGAATATAGCGAAGCATGGTGAACGTCCTCTGTGTGCGTCGTATTTTGGGTGGGGCGACCGCAAGGGAACAGTCGCCCCTGACGCGCGACACCGCCGCGCGTCAAAAAGTCGAGGAATACGCCTTAACTACGTGTCCACTCGCGCACGTTCCATGTATCAATACGGTTGTTGATGTTCGGGGCCGGCCCCTCGACATCATCTTTCCAGCCTTTGATCACTGCGTATTGGAACATTGGCAGGAAGGGCAAATCCTCACGGATCACAGCCTGGATCTCTTCGTAGATGGCCTTGCGCTCTTCAGGCACAAAATCCTGTGCGCCCGCCACCAACAGCTCGTCCACCTTCGGGTTTTGATAGACAAAGGTATTCTGACCGGAACCACCCAAAGCAGGCGACATTGTAGACATGAAATAATCCGATGTATCCGGATCTGCACCGGCGAGCGTATTGAGACCGACAACCACAGAGTCGAACTCGGAATTCATCCAGTAATCGCCCCACATGACAGCAGGCGGCAGGTTCTTGATCGTCATCTCTGCGCCGACCATGGCAAAGGTTTGCTGAATGAACTGCTGGGCCTGTTCGCGCAAGTGGTTACCTGCTGTGGTCGAGTTGGAAAAGGACAGACGCACACCGTCTTTTTCACGAACACCATCAGCGCCCTTTACCCAGCCAGCCTCATCCAAAAGCGCATTGGCTTTTTCGATGTTGAATTCATGCTTCGGCAGATTTTCATTAAAGTAGTAGGACTGTTGAGGCATGTAAGTTTCGGTGGGCGTCGGCACACCATAATAGAGCGCGTCAATGATGGAGGTCTTATCCAGCGCCATATAAAGCGCCTGACGCACGGCTTTTTCCTTAAATTGGGGACGCATCATGTTAAAGCCAAGGGATTCAAAGGTCGCCTTGCCAGCCACTTCTACAACTTTGCCCGGCAGTTTCTCGGCTTCAGCCAAATTGTCCGGCTGAATATACTGCAATCCGATCACATCAATGTCGCCGGATTTGAACTGTGTGTACATCACATTGAGGTCAGGGACATATTTGATGATGAGTGTTTTCAGGAACGGCCCGTCCATGTGGTAGTCCGCATTTGCCTCAAGCTCGATATGATCGCCTGCCATGCGGTTTTTGAACTTGAACGGCCCTGTGCCGATAGGCGCTGTGTTCAGGATTGTAGAGTTCTTGTCCGCAACACCATCAAATACATGTTTCGGCACTATATAAGTTGACGCCAGAATAGCAGCCATAGGCGCAAAAGGCTCGCTCATCGTCCATGTTAGCTCTGTGTCGGAGACCACTGTAATATCTTGAATAAACTTGTATCCCGTAGACCGGAAAGACCGGAAATCTGGGTCCATCGTCAATTCAAGAGAGAACTTCACATCATTGGCAGTAAACGGTGTGCCATCATGCCATGTGACACCCTCTTTCAATTTCACACGCCAGGACAGCCCATCTGCGGAAATACCGCCATTGGCCACGGTAGGCACTTCGGCAGCAAGGATCGGGAAAAAACCACCCTCGGCATCGAAGTCAAAAAGCGGATCATAGACGGCATAATAAAGGCCTTCATCCACTTCGATATGAGGCATCAAAGGGTTGAACACTGTGGGCTCTTGGGAAAAAGCCAGCACAATCTGACCGCTTGCGTCGGCATTGGCAGCAAAAGCACGATCGCGACCGATGGTCAGCGGGGCCATGAGACCCGCACCCGCCGCGCCCATCATCATCAAAGCCTGACGGCGATTGAGATGTGCAGTTTTTTTCTTCTCGTCAGTCATTTTAATTTCCCTGTTGTTGCGCTTTGGAGAGAAACGAGACCCGTGCCAGCGCCTTACACGAAGTCTCTCAAGAGCGATGCCGAAGCTCGGCACCGCAGAGTTCAACGTTTAAAATCCGCTGATTATTTTGATCTTCGTGCCATCGGAAAACCTCGAAAACCGGAATGGTGTCGGATCAACCAACGGCGTAACGCCGCGCACCAAGTCAGAGGCCAGACGTCCGGCAGCCGGACCAATCCCGAAGCCGTGGCCGGAGAACCCTGTGGCAATATAGAAACCGGGGACATCCTCGATAGCGGAGATCACCGGAACCGCGTCTGGCGTGACATCAATGGCCCCTGCCCAACGCTGTGCAATCTCGGCTTTCTCGAAGACGGGGAATGCCTTACGAAGATTGGCCAAAGCCTTGTCTTGCAGAGAGAAAGACGGCTTGGGGTCCAACACGCGATTATACTCAAACGGGCTGGCTTCATCGAGCGACCAGGAATTCGGAATCCGTGCTTCGTCATAAAACCTTCCGCCAAAACGCAGCATAAGCGCCTTCCATTCCGCCCCGAGAGCAGGGAGGAATTCGCGCATGTATCGAAAGCTGTCAGGTACGATATCAACGACATTCCGGAACCCGTCGGCAATCGTGTAGCCTCCATCCTGACGTTTACGGATGGAGAACCCATCGGACCAGATCGCATGTTCCGGCCCACCTTCAAGCGGCTTGGTGCGGATGACCGAGTTCTTGACCTTGAGCTGCGGCAAGCGCAGGCCTGTATTGCGTGCAAAGAGACTCGACCATGCGCCACCTGCGAGCACCACCTGTTCGCAGGCAATCTCGCCACGTTCTGTAACCACGCCACTGACGGCCCCAGCCTTGGTCTCAATCCCGCGCACAGCACATTCGGTCAGGATATGCGCGCCACGATCCCGCGCGGCTTCGGCAATGGCGGGAGCGGCCTTTTGCGGCTCCGCCCGTCCATCCGCAGAGGTATAAAGCGCGCCCTCGACAGGCATTTTCATCCCCGGCGTCATAGCCGCGAATTCTTTGGCCAAGAGCATTTTGCTGTCGATTTGATAATCCTTGAGATGATCAAGCCAACGTTCGTGTTCAGAGTATTCTTTCGGCGTGGCACACGCAAAGGCGATGCCCGCGCGTTTATAGCCCAGATCACGCCCCGTGCGCTCCGCCAGTGTCGGCCATATGCGCAAGGCTTCGGCCATCAAGGGGATTTCGCGCGGATCGCGCCGTGTGATACGCACCCAACCCCAATTGCGGCTGGATTGTTCGTGTCCGATCCCGCCCTTTTCACAAAGCGCAACAGAAAGCCCCTGATCCGCCAGTTCCAGCGCAGTCGAACATCCGATAATGCCGCCACCGATTACGACGACATCAACTTTCTTCGGCAATTCCAGATCGCCGTGGACAGGCGTCACGAAAGGACCGGGCATCAGAAACTCTCCTCAAGCTGACAATTCACGCAAAATTCGGCAACGCTCGCCTCATTGGGCAACTCAATCAGCATCCGAATGACGCGCGCGAGGTCTTCAGGCTGGGTCATGGCCTCACCGGACCGATCCGTTAGCCCCATAGCCATATCTGTCGCCACAAAGCCGGGGCATACAGCCGTTGCACGAATACCTTGATCAAATCCCGTATGACGCAACGCATGGGCCAGACCGACCGCTGCAAATTTTGAAATCGAATAGGAACTGGATTGCGTGGACTTCACGCGCTTGCCAGACAAAGAGCCCAAGATAATCACACGTCCCCTGCCCGATTGTGCCAACGCATCCCAACACGCCGCCGCAAAACGGCGCGGCCCTTGCACATTCACTTCCAAAAGCTGTGCCATTTCCTCGTTGGTGATGTCGATCGGGGTTTTGGTGATCGTGATCCCTGCATTGGCAACCACAGCATCAATCCGCCCCCATGCTTTCATGACAGCGTCAGCCCACTGCACAGGGCTTGTAACCTCGGTCGCATCATAGGCGAACAGATGCACCCGCTCAGGCGCAGTTTCTGCCCAGTCCGGCATGACCGGCGTTCGCATTCCCAAAGACACTCGCCACCCGGCATCAAAAAGCGTTTTTGCTGTGGCGGCACCGATGCCACGGCTTGCACCGGAAATAAGGGCTACTTGAGACTGTGTCATAGGCGTTTCTTTCTCATATTCAGATAGGCGCGCTTGAGCATGCGCATAAATTCCCGTCGGTCATCCGGCGCGATGAAATCGAAAAATTCTTCTTCCTGCGCTCGAATGATCTGTCGCACTTCTTCCGCGACAGCATGACCTCGCTCAGTGATGAAAAGAGCCTGCGCCCGCTGGTCTTCGGCATCGGTTTCACGCCGGATGTCCCCCGCCTTCACAAGCGCATCAATGATCCGTCCCGTTGCTGGACGGTCTCTCATGAGCACTTCGGCAATCTGTGATGGCCTTACCCCCGGATAGTCATCGACCAAGAGTAAAGCCGTGATCTTGCCCTTACCTTTGGCCACATCAAGATGCGCCATCCGCTCATCCAGATCCCGAGACACAGCAGAGTCCAGAGACCGGATATACCAGCTGAAGGCACCATCCAGCACATCAACGTGCAGGCCACCGATTGTGATCGGCGCATCAATATCCAGAACATCCTGATCGGAGGGGGCTTTTGTCATATGCGCGTCTTCTTTGTCATCTTTTCTTCATGCTTCCCGTCAAACGCTGACCACGCAACGATTCAGTTGTGTTTCACAACTATTTAATTGTGAAACACAACTATCGCCGCTTTTTTAAGCAAGCATCGACGCCAAACATCAAAAAAGAGGAGCGACCTAACGGTCACTCCTCTCAAAATCTGATCATATCGTCCGGAATTCAGGCGGCTTGACCACCCGGAATCGCAGCCACAAGAGAGCGCGTATACTCATGCTCCGGACTATGGAAAATCTGACTCGGAGGGCCGTTTTCCACCATCTTGCCCCGATGCATCACAATGATTTCGTCACTAATCTGGCTGGCAACCCTCAAGTCATGGGTGATGAACACCATCGCCAGCTTTCGTTCTCGCCGGATTTTATCCAGCAATTCCAAGACCTGCGCTTGAATAGACACATCCAAAGCAGAAACAGCCTCATCCGCGACAATCACCTCGGGGTCAAACATAAGTGCGCGCGCGATCCCGACCCTTTGCCTTTGCCCACCGGAAAATTCATGCGGGTAGCGATCAAAAGCCGACGCGTCCAACCCCACCAGTTCGAGAATATCCTCGGCTTTCTTGCGCGCGTCACTATGAGTCATAAGACTATGGGCAATCGGCCCGACCGTAAGCGCCTGACCAATCGTGAAACGTGGATTGAGAGAAGCATAAGGGTCTTGAAAAATCATCTGGATACGCGGGCGCAAATGACGGAAGTTTTCCTCTGACATTGTTAATGTATTCTCGCCCTGAAACCGGATCTCACCACTGTCAGCAGAAATCAGTTTCATCAGCACTTTCCCCATCGACGACTTGCCCGAACCGGACTCACCGACGATACCGATGGTCTCGCCCTGATGCAGGGTAAAACTGATGTCATCAACCGCCTTAACTTCACGCATCCGGCCCAAAAATCCGCTGCGTGTGCGGTAGGTCTTGTGCAAATTGCGCACTTCCAAAGCTATGGGGCGGCTTTCTGCACGGGCACGGTCCTGCTCCCGCATTTTCGGCACCGCTGCGATGAGTTTCTGCGTGTAGGGATGCTGAGGCTTGTTCAGCACGGATTGCGCATCCCCCTGCTCCACCAACTCACCTTTTTCCATGACGATCACCCGATCTGCAATCTCGGCGACAACGCCGAAATCATGGGTGATAAACATCACGCTCATGCCTTTACGCTTTTGAATACGGGCAATCAGGTCAAGGATTTGTGCCTGTGTCGTCACATCAAGCGCGGTGGTCGGTTCGTCCGCGATCAAGATATCAGGATCAAGCGCCAGTGCCATAGCAATCATGACACGCTGACGCTGGCCGCCTGACAAGCGAAACGGATATTGATGCTGGATCAACACCGGATCAGGCAGGCCGACCTCTGTAAGCATCTCAACCACCTTCTCGGCGCGACTACCCTTTGTGCCTATCCCATGCGTATCCAGCACTTCGCGTATCTGGTCTCCGACGGTCATTAAAGGATTCAACGCAGACAGCGGGTCCTGAAAAATGATCGATACGGAACGGCCACGCAATTTGCGCAACTCCGCTTCCGGCAAATCAAGCAAAGCGCGGCCTTTGAAATCTATCGAACCGCGTTCAACGGTCATGACTTCGGGCAAAAGCCCCATGACCGTATTCGCGGTAACGGACTTACCGGAGCCGGATTCACCGATAATGCAAAGGATTTCCCCAGACATCAGATCAAAATTGATATTTTTCACCGCATGGCGGCGATCATGTTTTCCGGGCAAAGTGATGGACAGGTCGCGCACAGAAAGAACGGGGGCGCCCCCCGAATTGGTATCAGTCATCAGTTTTCTCATCGTTTATAATTATTATACCCGATCAGAAAAAACGAAATGCTTAGAACATGAAAGTCCAGCGCACAAAAAAGGGGCTGCGAAGCGTAAATTTCATCACCATCTTGCACCCCCTACTGGAATTCGCCGCAAAAACAGGCAATTTCAACAGTTTTGCGCCAGCTCTTTGATCACACTGTCTTTGGTCACCTGTCCGATCAGCTTGCCGTCCTTGATCACTCCAACAGGACCGCCTGCTCTCATAAGTTCGCGCATCAACTCTTGGATGGGCATTTCGGCGTCAACAGTCACAGCCAAGTCGCCTTTGCCCTGCACAACGGCGTCCTCGGCAGTCAAAACTCCCAATGGGTTCATATGAGCGACAAATTCCTGAACATACTCATTGGCCGGAGCATCAAAAATATCTTTGGGTGTCCCTACCTGAACAATGCGCCCTCCTTCCAGGATAGCGATGCGATCCCCAAGCTTGAAAGCCTCATCAAGGTCATGACTGACAAAGACAATTGTGCGCTTGAGCGTCTTTTGCAGTTCAATCAGTTCATCCTGCAAATGCGCTCGGATAAGAGGATCAAGCGCAGAGAACGGTTCATCCATCAAAAGAATAGGTGCCTCAGAGGCAAAGGCACGCGCCAGACCGACACGTTGTTGCATGCCACCAGAGAGCTCGGACACTTTGCTCTCGGCCCAATCCGACAAATTTACAAGCGCCAACTGCTTGTCCACTTGCGCCGCACGCTTCGCCTTCGGCACCTCGGCAAGCTCAAGCGCAAGCCCGACATTTTCGCGCACACTACGCCAAGGCAAAAGACCGAACTGTTGAAACACCATTGCCACGCGGGACTGCCGCAAAGCGCGCAACTCTTTTTCAGACGCGTGAGTAACAGTTACCATGTCATCGCCGTCGGAAATTTTCACCTCTCCACGCACCACGGGATTAAGTCCGTTCACAGCGCGAAGAAGTGTGGATTTCCCCGACCCCGACAGCCCCATAAGGACGAGGATCTCTCCCTCTTCAACCTCCAGAGAGCAATTATGGACACCAAGCACCTGTTCCGTTTCACCTTGGATAAAATTGCGATCTTTTCCGGCATCCATCAACGGTAGAGCACTTTGCGGGTCATCCCCGAACACAATGGAAACGTCGTTGAATATAACAGCTTTGCTCATTTGCTTTTGATCCTTAAGACGCGGTCCAACATGATCGCCAGAACAACGATGACAAATCCACTTTCAAAACCCAGCGCTGTATTCACCTGGTTCAATGCACGCACAACAGGCACACCAAGGCCATCCGCTCCCACAAGCGCAGCAATCACGACCATCGACAATGAAAGCATGATTGTCTGGTTCAGGCCCGTCATGATCTGTGGCAGGGCGTATGGAAGCTCTGCCTTCCATAAAATCTGCTTTTTGGTGCCACCAAAGGCCTGCACAGCTTCGATGAGAGCAGGAGGCGTGGAGCTTATGCCAAGGTGGGTCAACCGGATCGGTGCGGGAACCACAAAGATCACGGTGGCCAAAAGACCGGGAACCATCCCTATGCCGAAAAATACAATCGCTGGAATGAGGTAAACAAATGTTGGCAACGTTTGCATCAGGTCGAGAACCGGGCTGAGAAACTTGTAAAATCCGGGGCGACGCGATGCAAAAATCCCCATTGGCACCCCTATCGCCATGCAGACGACACAGGCCGAAATGACAAGGGTGAGGCTTTCGGTGGCCTCCTCCCAGTAATCCTGATTAAGGATAAATAAAAACCCCAATGCCACCAAAAGGCTGGTCTTCCAACTGCGCTGCAAAAGATACGCCAACGCCGCAAAAACCGCGATGACAATGAACGGAGATGGTGTCTGAAGGCACCACAGGAAGACATTAATCAGCCACTCCAAGAGCACAGCGATGGCATCGAACACTCCTTCGCCTTTATCTTGAAGCCAACCAAACAGATCTGCAGCAACATCTCCGACGGGAATTTTATATGCGGTAATCCAATCCATGAGATTTCCTATGGGCATTCAAAATCAGGGCGCTCAAAAGCGCCCTGATTTTAAAATTAAAATAAAAGGTTACAGCCCAAGCGCCGAATTAACCGCCTCGACCGCATCACCACCGTCAATCGTGGTCACGCCCTCAAGCCACGGCATCCAAGCATCCGAATGTGCCGCCAGCCAGGCTTCAGCAGCATCCCGCGGCTTTTCCCCATCATCAAGGATCCCGCTCATAATCTCATTCTCAAGCTGCAAGGAGAACTCGAGATTTTGTAAAAACGTGCCTACATTCTCGCATTCTTCAACGTACCCTGCACGAGTGTTGGTCAAAACTGATGCGCCACCAAAGTCAGGGCCAAAATAGTCGTCCCCACCAGTCAAATACCCCATCTCGATATTCGCGTTCATCGGGTGCGGCTCCCAACCGAGAAAGACGATCGGTTCGTCTTTCTTCGAATAGCGCGCCACCTGCGCCAACATACCTTGTTCGGAGCTCTCTTTGACCTTGAAATCGTCGAGGCCAAATGCGTCAGCGTCAATCATGGACTGGATAAGGCGGTTGCCATCATTGCCCGGCTCAATACCGTAGATTTCGCCATCCAACTCGTCTTCGAATTTCGCAATATCGGCGAAGTCTTTGATACCTAGTTCCATCGCAGCCTTATTCACCGCGAGGGTATATTTGGCCCCTACAAGGTTCGCACGAACAGTATCGACCGTGCCCGCTTCGCGATAAGGCGCAATATCGGCCTCCATCGTTGGCATCCAGTTGCCGAGAAACACATCGACATCACCTTCCGCAATGGACGCATAAGTCACGGGAACAGAAAGCACTTTAATGTCGGTTTCATAGCCCAAAGCATCAAGTAGAGATGTGGCAACAGCCGTTGTGGCAGTAATATCGGTCCAGCCTACATCCGAAAAGGTAACTCGTGAACACTCTGCAACGGCTGCAGAGGCACAAAGTGCGAGGGCGGATGTGGTGAGAATAAGTTTCATAGGGTCCCCTTAGAGGTTAGCATGATGAAATGATTATTGATTGACTGATCAATTAATAAGATGGATAGCTAAAGAAAAGCAACCCGTGACTAAGGATTCTTTTGTGGCGCGAAAACCAGAAGCCGAACGGCGCAGCGAAATCATTGATGCAACGATCAGAGAGATTGGCGCGACAGGGAACTTGAATGTCACTGTCGGCCAGATTGCGAAATCCGCGGGCGTGTCTTCGGGCCTCGCCTTCCACTACTTCAAAGATAAAGACACGCTATTTTTGGCGGCCATGCGTACGATTTTAACCAACTATCGACGCGACGTGAGCATCTTGATGAAGGGAGCCACGACACCCGAGAAGCGGCTCGAAGCCATCGCCAATGCCAGCTTTGGCCTGACAAGCTTTCGCCGTGAAGCAATTTCCGCTTGGGTCAACTTTTACGCCCTCGCCCTCAGATCCCCCGACGCGCGGCGTCTACTCTACATCTACCAAAGACGGCTACACTCGAACCTCGTTTACACCCTGCGCCCGACCTGCGGCGCCCGCGCACCGGATGTCGCACGACGGATAGGCGGGCTGATCGACGGACTTTATCTACGCTACGCGCTTGATCCACAGGCCACTGACGGATCAGAAGGCGCCGATCACATCCTCAGAGCTGCCCGCGCGGAACAAACCGAACTTCACGCAAATGACGCCATGTCTGTCCGAGACGAAGATCCGAACCCGATGGACCCGATCGCCAAACCTCAAGAGTTAAATGACAATGCCTAACATCAAACAGCCCGAAGCGAGCCATTACATCAACGGCCAATATGTCGAGGATAACGCAGGCACAGAGCTTGTGACCCGTTACCCCGCAACCGGCGAGGTCGTGGCCAGTCTCTACGCTGCCACCAATAGCATCGTCGATCATGCCCTCACCGCCGCCGATGCCGCGCGCGCCTCATGGGCCGCCATGACTGGGTCTGAACGCGGCCGCATCCTGCGCAAAGCCGCAGATATTATTCGAGAGCGCAATCGGGAACTGTCGGTTCTCGAAACCCTCGACACCGGTAAGCCTTTGCAAGAAACCCTCGTCGCAGACGCTGCCTCGGGCGCCGATTGCCTTGAGTATTTCGGTGCGATTGCGGCGGGCCTTACAGGAGAGCACATTCAGCTGGGCAAAGATTTCGCCTATACTATTCGTGAGCCTTTGGGAGTTTGCGTTGGCATAGGCGCATGGAACTATCCGATCCAGATCGCCTGCTGGAAAGCCGCGCCAGCATTGGCGTGCGGCAACACTCTTGTGTTCAAACCTTCTGAAATGACGCCATTGAGCGCACTGAAACTCGCAGAAATCCTGACCGAAGCAGGCCTGCCAGACGGCGTTTTCAATGTCATCCAAGGATATGGTGAGACGGGTGGTGCCCTGGTCGACGACTCGCGTGTTGCGAAAGTGTCGCTTACGGGCTCCGTCCCTACAGGGCGCAAAGTTTACGCCGCCGCGGCAAAAGGGATGAAACATGTCACCATGGAATTGGGCGGGAAATCTCCCCTCCTCATTTTTGACGACGCAAGCCTCGACGATGCTGTTTCCGCTGCGATCAACGCCAATTTCTACTCCTCTGGCCAGATCTGCTCCAACGGCACACGGGTCTTCGTGCAAAAGGGCATCTTGCCAGAATTCCTCGCAAGAGTGAAAGAGCGGACACAAAAGGCCATCATCGGTGATCCTTTGGATGAGGCGACAAATTTTGGCCCGATGATTTCTCAGGCCCAATTCGACATCACCCTCAGCTACATCCAAAAAGGCATCGACGAAGGCGCAACCTTGGTCCTTGGCGGCAAAGCTCATCATAAAGGCGGGCTCTATGTCGAACCCACAATCTTCAGCGATGTAACCGATGACATGTCCATCGCACGCGAAGAGATTTTTGGCCCCGTCATGTCCTTCCTGCCCTTTGATACCGAAGAAGAGGCGCTTAGACGTGCCAATGACACAGAGTTCGGGCTCGCCGCCGGTGTATTCACATCGGATCTCACGCGCGCACACCGCGTTGTTGCTGCGTTTGAGGCAGGCACCTGCTGGATCAACACTTACAACCTGACGCCGATCGAAATGCCTTTCGGTGGCACCAAAGCATCAGGCGTAGGCCGTGAGAACGCGAAAGCTGCGATTGAGCATTATTCGGAACTGAAATCCGTCTACGTTGGTATGGGACCGGTCGAAGCCGCCTTTTAGGAGATTAATATGAAAGCAGATTTTGTCATCATCGGCGCAGGCAGCACAGGTTCGGCCATCACATACCGCATCGCGGAAAGCGGTGCATCTGTCCTTGTGATCGAACACGGCGGCCACGACGCCGGCCCCCTCATTCAAATGCCCGCAGCACTCTCCTATCCCATGAATATGTCGCGTTATGACTGGGGCTACAGGTCAGAACCCGAACCACATCTGGACGGCCGCCGCCTCGCAACACCGCGCGGTAAAGTCATCGGAGGCTCATCCTCTATCAATGGCATGGTCTACGTGCGCGGCCATGCTCGTGATTTTGACACATGGGCGGACATGGGTGCCAAAGGCTGGGCCTACAAAGACGTTCTCCCGTATTTCAATCGAATGGAAACATGGCATGAAGGCGGCCATGGCGGTGATCCCCAATGGCGTGGCACAGATGGGCCCCTCCATGTCAGCCGAGGACCCCGTTCGAATGCCCTGTATCACGCCTTTGTCGATGCGGGCGCAGAAGCAGGATATGAACTCACCGGAGACTATAACGGCGAGAAACAAGAAGGCTTTGGCCCTATGGAGCAGACGGTCTATAAAGGCCGGCGCTGGTCAGCGGCCAATGCCTATCTCAAACCCGCCCTCAAACACAAAAACTGCAATATTGTTCGCGGGCTGGTCGAAAAAATCGAGATTGAAGACGGGCGCGCCACAGGTGTGCGCCTCGCGGACGGGCGCGTGATCACGGCCAACCGCGAAGTCGTACTGTGCGCCGGCTCCATCAACTCGCCCAAAATCCTTTTGCAATCGGGCATCGGACCTGCCGAGGAATTGTCGGGACTGGGAATTGAGGTCAAAGCAGATCGCAAAGGCGTTGGCAAAAACCTGCAGGACCATCTTGAAATCTACATGCAAATGGCATCGAAACAGCCAATAACACTATACAAACACTGGAATATCTTCTCGAAAGCACTGATCGGAGCACAATGGCTCCTTACAAAAACAGGGCTCGGCGCGTCGAACCAATTCGAAAGCGCGGCTTTTATCCGCTCGAAAGCAGGCGTGGAATATCCCGACATCCAGTACCACTTTCTCCCCATCGCAATACGGTATGACGGACAGGTCGCGGCCGAAGGTCACGGGTTTCAGACCCATGTCGGCCCAATGCGCTCGCCTTCGCGCGGCGAAGTCACGCTTCGTTCAAAGGACCCGAACGAAGCGCCCCGCATCGTGTTTAACTACATGTCCCATGAAAAAGACTGGGAAGACTTCCGCACCTGCATCCGTCTCACCCGAGAGATATTTGCTCAAGAGGCATTCAAACCTTTCGTCAAACATGAAATCCAGCCTGGCGATGCCGTACAAAGCGACGATGAACTTAACGACTTCATCAAAGAGCATGTAGAAAGCGCCTATCACCCCTGTGGCACCTGCCGGATGGGAGATGCCAGTGACCCTATGGCGGTGGTTGACCCCGAGAACCGTGTGATCGGCATCGACAACCTACGCTGCGCAGACAGTTCCATTTTCCCGCAGATTACCAATGGCAATCTCAACGGCCCCTCGATCATGACGGGTGAAAAAGCGGCGGATCATATCTTGGGGAAAAATCCTCTACCAGCCTCGAACGCTGAACCGTGGATACATCCCGACTGGAAAAACAGCCAGAGATAGAAATCTCCACGGCTCTTTTCAGGGCAAATCATCTGATCAAAAATCTCGTACTCGCGGAGGCGACCAAGCATTCAATCTTGGTCGCCTACATGTATAACCTTTATGACGCATATCCCCCTATGCGCCCCGCCAGACCTCCAACAAAGGACCAACGCATGAGCTACCCCAACACCGAGCTTTTCATCAATGGAACATGGACCCCGGCCGAAGATGGCCGCACCCTGCCCGTGATCGACCCTGCGACGGCCAGCGAAGTCGGCCGTGTCGCCCATGCCAGTATCTCAGATCTGGATCTCGCACTCGAAGCCGTCAGTGAAGGGTTCAAGGTCTGGTCCGCAACCGGTGTCTTTGACCGTTACAAACTCATGCGCCGCGCCGCGGATCTCTTGCGCGAGCGCTGCGACCCAATCGCTGACATCATGACCACCGAACAGGGCAAGCCAATCGCCCAATCTCGCGTGGAAATTCTGGCAGCTGCCGATGTGATCGACTGGTTTGCAGAAGAAGCCCGCCGCACATATGGGCAAGTCATTCCTTCGCGACAAGCCGGCGTGACACAAATCACCGTGAAACAACCCGTCGGCCCCGTCGCCGCCTTCACACCGTGGAACTTCCCGATCAATCAAATGGTGCGCAAAATGTCTGCGGCACTAGCCGCCGGCTGCTCCATCATCGTTAAAGCCCCCGAAGAAACGCCGGCTTCACCGGCCGAATTGATGCGTTGCTTTGCCGACGCGGGGTTGCCTGCCGGCGTCGCCAACCTTGTTTACGGCGATCCCGCTGAAATTTCCGGCTATCTCATTCCACATCCGGTGATCCGCAAGATTTCCTTTACCGGCTCCACGCCGGTGGGCAAACAACTGGCCGCACTGGCCGGCGCTCATATGAAAAAATCGACGATGGAATTGGGCGGTCATGCCCCCGTTCTGGTCTTTGAAGACGCTGATATCGATAAGACCGTTGCGATGATGGCAACCCATAAATTCCGCAATGCAGGGCAGGTTTGCGTCTCGCCAACACGTTTTCTGGTGCAGGACAGCGTGGCCACTCAATTTATCGAAGGCTTTACCAAAGCCGCCCAATCCGTGCGTGTCGGCCCCGGCACCGACCCCGAAACCGAAATGGGACCTCTCGCCAATGACCGGCGCATTCCCGCATTGGAGCGAATGATCGAAGACGCTGTATCGCGCGGCGCAACCTTGGTCACAGGCGGCAAACGCATCGGCAACACCGGATGGTTCTTTGAACCCACAGTGCTTTGCGACGTTCCGACCAATGCCGCAATCATGAACGATGAGCCATTCGGGCCTATAGCGGTAATCAACCGTTTTGACACGACTGACGCCGCACTGCAGGAGGCAAACCGTCTGCCCTTCGGTCTGGCTTCATATGCCTTCACCACGTCCTCCGAAACCGTGACCCGTCTGCAAAACGAAGTCCGCGCCGGGATGCTTACCATCAACCATCTGGGACTGGCCTTGCCCGAAGTGCCTTTTGGCGGCATCGGAGATTCCGGTATCGGAACGGAAGGGGGATCCGACGCAATAGAATCTTATCTCGACACAAGATTTGTGACCCGCATGGATTGAGTTTCCCAGCCCGAAAGGCTGCTCCGTCACGTTTCTCAACACCCTATTTACAACCAGCCCCTCGACATTCGCGTGTCGAAGGGGCAATCCCTACGGCTACGAATGCCGCTCTCATCTGAACGACTACGGCATCAAAACGTCTGGACTTGGCGCATTCGCTAACTCACTCTTAGCACATAAAAGAAACAGCCAACTTTGATAGTTTCGGCCCCTGCGAATAGCGCTCACACAGACTTATTCAGCCCATCCAAAACGCCGCAACAGGAAATCAATCCGCCGCCTTGGCAGCGTTGACTTAGAGCGCGTAAATCCTGCGCCAACGCGGATAGATCCGCGATCTTTGCCTCGACTTCATCAAGGTGCCTGCGCGTCAGAATGTCGACTTCTTCGCACGGGCGCTCGGTTTCGGATGACAACTCAACGAGCTCGCAAATTTGTTCAATGGAAAACCCAAGTGCCCGACATCGACGAATGAATCGCAGGCGCTGGACTTGAGCTTCTCCATAGACCCTCTGATTACTGGCTGTGCGCAAAGGCTCGGGCATCAGTCCAATCTGCTCATAATACCGAATGGTTGGCACTTTGGTACCCGTCAACCGGGCCAGTTCACCGATGCGAATATTCTTGTCTGTCATGCCTTGCCCCTCAAGTAACTAGAGGGGTTATAGATAAGGCGAAACACGTTGAATTGCGAGATATACCATGCCCTGCTGCTCTTCCGACACCTGCGCATCATCGACAGCTGCAATGGCCGACACACGGTTCCGTCGAGTGCTTTGGGTTGTATTGGTGATCAACGCGGCAATGTTTGTGCTGGAACTTGGCGCGGGGATGGTCGCCGGTTCAGCCGCCTTACAAGCGGACGCACTAGACTTTCTGGCAGATGCAGCAAATTACTCGATCAGTCTTGCCGTCTTGGGCGCAGGTTTGCGTTGGCGCGCAGGGGCGGCATGGGTCAAAGGTGCGTCTATGGGAGTGTTTGGCATCTGGGTTCTGGGCACGATCGTTTGGCACATTGCCAACGGGTCTGTCCCACATGCTCCAACAATGGGGCTTATCGGATTGCTTGCGCTTATTATGAACGTGATTTGTCTGGTGCTGCTGACGGCATTTCGGTCGGGGGACGCAAATATGCGATCCGTCTGGATTTGTTCGCGCAATGACGTTGTCGCAAATTGCACGGTGCTCCTTGCGGCTCTCGGGGTATTTGGCACTGGCCACGGCTGGCCCGATTTTATCGTCGCAGGCCTCATGGCTGGTCTGGCTCTTCATGGCGCCGTTCAGATTATGCGCGATGCATCGCGGGAGTGGCGCGACTTACGTAAGCACCCAGTTCCGCTCCTGCACTGACTTTTAATACATCAAAGGAAGATACAATGCTCATACTGCAACCCGAACGCATTCAGGAATTGCGCCGAGCCCGAGGGATGGGCCGAACAAAATTGGCCAAAATATCGGGGTTGACCGAACGCCAAATCGCACGCTTGGAAGGTGCCTTACCGTGGAGAGGCGAACTCAGCTCCGACATGGCATTGCGTCTCGCAGCGGCGCTGCAAGTGGAACCGGAAACTCTACTAGGGGATCAGCCTTTGACCGAGGCAGACAAAGCAGCACGCCCGAAGACGACCAGCTGTAGCTGTTGCAATTAACACTCCCAAGCTCGGCGTGAGAGACATGATTTTCCAAGATGGATCAAATCAATTGGGCGGCCCTCTCTGCTGCGGCACGGGCAATCTCAGCGCATTTTATGTGTGATCTACCTTCCTCGCTCCATGCCTTGCGGCAAAGAACGATTTCAACACCTGTCATGAGAAGCAGCATAGGGATGGCCTCAGATCCGTCACACAAAGCCGACCTGCCATATCACAAGCGGCACGACCGATAGCTCAGCAATAGAAATCACGACGAGAACACCGTCCCGAGCCAGCAACCCTGCCCCGAACATGGCAATGGCACCCGACGCAATAGAGCCGGAAGTCGGGATGACCTCCATAAATGGCATGAACAAAGTCAAGCAAAGTATCAGACTCAGCGAGCCCCACAGCCAAGGCCGTTCAAACACAATGGTGAAACGCACCTTCAGAAATCTTTCAACAAAGCGAACCGGTTGTCGCAACCATGCGATGCCATCCACTATTGTCTTTCTGGAGACTCTGCGGCGCATTATGAAATCTGGCAACCAGACGGACTTCTTCCCCAAAATCAATTGGGTTGTCAGACTGAACACAATCAAGGCCGTTGCTGTCGTGAGCCCCGGGATTGTGCTTGCGGGCGACGTGCAGATCAAAGCAAAAATCAATATAAGGGAGGCAAACGAACTCCGACCGCTCGCATCGACAATATCGCGGACACAAACCTGCTCGTCTGTCAGTCCATCTTCCAGTTGATCCAGCACATCACTCAGGGCGTGTGTGTTTTCTCGCGTCATACTGCGTCTCCTACACCGGCATAACCGCCCCATGTTGCTAAAGGTTTCCTCCTGCGTGTGAGAATGGCGACGTCGGCATCAACATGCATCACAGCGGCGACGCTCCCATCTACTCCTCTCGATGATCCCTAAAACCCAGGCCCCTGATTATCGTCAGCGGGAGGCTCGAGCCCGCGGTCGAATCCCACCTCACGGCTCCCATCAAAGAATGTTTCCACGCCATCCGCCTCAGCACGCAACCACTGCTGGCCATCACGGTTCACAAAGGACAAGCGAAGAGTGGCAACGCCCTGCTTGCGAGCAGCCTTCCGCGCGCTGGAAATCAATTCTCCCCGCGTCAACGCACCTGCTTGCTCTGCACCGGCTCTCCCATCAGGCGCAGAACTCTGGCAATTCCTGCTTCCATTCGTGCCATCTGCTGTTTTTGGTTTGCCATCTCCAAGGTGAGCGCCTGCACCCTTTCCCGCGTCTCGGTATCCGCTTCGAGTGCGGTCACGGCCCGCTCCATCTGCTCGCGGATCAGGCTGATTTCCGTCACGAATTGATCCACCCGCTCTGACAAGGCCGGCGCTTCTTCCTGAGCCATGATCTTTTGCAGCGGCTCGATCAGCGCTGTGAGCTTCCGGAGTTCGACCAGAAGTTCCGGCCAGTCTTGGGGATGTGAAGTTTCGGTCATTCAATGCCTTCAATCTTTTTGTGATAGTCTTCCAGTCTGCAGATGACGCGCGGACCAAGCCCTGCACCAAAAGCATCCGGGTCTGGCGATGTCGCAAGTTGTTGGCGAGATCCAACAGATATGACCTCAGCCGTCCGAAGACGGTTGCGGGCTGTTGAGCGCATCGAAAAAGTCGAGCATCCGGCGCATGGCCTTGCGCTCCTTTTCCAACTCCGCGACCCGATCTTCCAGATCCTGGATGCGACACGCCTGTTCTGCCGTCAATTTCTCTAGTTGCCTGGCCAGTTGCTGTTCTAGCGGGCTTAATGTCTGTGCCATATTGCACTCCTTTCATGGATATCGTGTCAAAGAGCCATTGCGGCCTAGGTCCGCTCAGGATCGCCAGGGGCTCAAACTCACGTTGAACAGCGTGACCATACTTGGCTGAATTGGAAATTGCCCTCCTCGCCATAGCTTCGCCCAGTTCTGTTGGGCTTGCGGCCAGCTCAGCGCGGCGGGAGACACCGTATTCATCCGTCTTCCTGGTCGTGAGCAGATTTCCGTCTATAAATGCATCGGAAAAATAGAAGCCGCCAAGGCGGACCATCTCACTCGTTTCGCGATTATAGAACGTGACGGTGTCCTTACTTGTTCTCGTCGGGATAAGACGGCTGTCACTTTCGCTGATGATGTTATTCACCAGTTGCTCCCTGTTCTCCAGCTTACCCCACTCGACCAAACATTCCGCCATCCCGCGCACACTTCTTCCGGGATCATCAGGCACGCGGCCACCAGATCGTGCCGCTTCGCGCTGTAGTTTCAAGAGCATGTCCGAAGGTTTCGTCATTTGCCGACGGGACGCATCGAGGGGGTCGGCCCAGCCTAAATATGTAATCAGAACATTGCGGCAGCTGTCCCACATTCTACGATATGTGTTCAGCGGCGGATGGGGGTTATAGGCACGTATTCGGCCCCTGGAATTTCTGACCACTCGCGGCATAAGTATATTTACTTCCAAGCGGCCCGTGTGCGTGTGCGTCCCAATCAGCGGCCGCAAACGCGCCCATGTTGGTATGCCCGCATAGGCAACTTCGAAAAACAATCCGAGTGCTTGGTATACGTCACGTCTCACCTCTGGGTCGAAGTCATTGAAGGCATCAACGGATACCTCTTCCGGAGCAAAAGAAAGCGTCGAGACAGAATACCTGTGCATCTGCCGCAACGCCCTCAATGTCAAAACCATAAGCTCCGGGGTGCCCATCAACAATTCCGGCGCGGGATTACGCTCGATGGCGACACTGCGACCCTCAAGGTTTTTCTTGACATGTGCGGACAACAAATAGCGGATCACCGCTTCCGGCGAACTATTCGCATGAGACCCTGTATGACGAGACCACGTGATCATCATGACTTAAGACTTTCACCAATCGCCCGAAGATGACGTTCGATTTCGACAAGCTTGAAAAGCGTGAGAACGATCTGACGGCGGTCCCCCTCGCCGAGAGCGAAAGCAATATCCCTCAGGTCCTGATCGATACATTGCAGAGTTTCGATAAAAGCGATGAGATGCCCCAGATTGCCCCTTGGCGCATCAGATTCATGGCACTGGACCAAATACCGCGAGACACTCATATCTCCCTGCTTCGCGGCGGCTTTAATCCCCTTCCACGTCTCATCATTGACATAGATTTCTCTTCTCTTCACCCGCTCGGTGTCTGCTTTTCTCTGTGATGTCATATTCGAAATACTTTATTGATTACATTGCATTACCCCCGGCGTTCGAGGAGCCTTGATGTCTACAAGACTTTCACAGTCCGATGAAAATTCAAAAATCATTTTTGCATTGCGATAAAAATCACATTGCTGATCGGAAATGCCGCAGGACTTCTAGGTCAGTCGGAAGCCTGTCCTAGAGTGAAGTAGCAAGGAGGCCCGCATCCATGTTCGCCCCTTTACCCGATAGGATCGCTCTTGAGTGAGATAGAAATCGCCGCATTTGGTTCGACACGTGAGGCCGACAAAGCATGCCTCGCACGCCGGACCCGTGGAAAAACAGCGCGCGGAAAACGACGTCTAGATGCGCTCTACGCACCCCCAAACCCATGCACGCTGCCCCACTCCGATTTCCATATCGAAGGTCTGGTTGCCAAGACATTTATGCCCCCCTATTCTCTCATATGAGGACGACCTCACCATCTTGGTCACCATACGGGACGGCCCGGCACAAGGAGAACAAGCATGGCTTGGATCTGTCTGTTCATAGCCGGCATTCTGGAAGTTATCTGGGCTTTCGCGATGAAAAAGTCTCTCGGCTTCACTCTTATCACCCCGACGATCATCACCATTGTCACGATGATTGCCAGCTTCGGGCTGCTGTCCGTCGCGATGAAAACACTGCCACTCGGCACGGCATATACGATATGGACAGGCATCGGTGCCATTGGCGCGTTCATCCTCGGGATCGCCGTCTTGGGAGAGAGTGTCACGCTAACACGGATCATTGCGGCACTGCTCATCATCAGCGGCATCATCACGATGAAACTGGCCGGACCTCATTGACTTGCGACCAAAAGAAACGGCGACAGCATGTCAGACAAAAGGGCAATGTCATCCACCGATCGATCACCGCCCTCCCTCTCCGACACGCTGCTCCACTCACAATTGGCGGTATCAAATTCTGGATCTCGTTTTGCATCATCAGAACACCCACGCGAAACTGCATATAGATGACGTTTACCAGAATCCTCCTAGAGGACCGTCGCCCCACCTGCCCCCGACAGCCAACGGAAACCTCTCTTGAAAACCCGGACGCCTACGTCCTTTTAAGATACGCGTAGAAAAATCAACTTCATGGAAACGGGCATAAAATTGAAGGAGGCTCACTCAATCAAGTAGATATGCTAGAACGCCGTTAGACAGGGCGGGTCGTGTGAATTTGTCGCGCTTGCAAAAGCTTCATGCCAGAATCTCATAAGCGGCCATTCAATCCCGGCCAGAGCCAAACTGTCATGCTGTATCGGGCACCGAGGCCGGCAATGCGCAGATAGCGACCTTTGCAAAATCTCCCGCCTGAGAGGCATGCTGCTGTAAGGACGGCCCATTGCAGGCGTTTATACAGTTGCATCCGTGCTAAGCCGCAGTTTTCCTATAGCTGCCGTTCGATACTGCATGCAGAAAATTTACGTTGCGAGTTTGGAAACGCGGACGGTTTCTTCTTGCGATTTGCTTATTTTTTGGGCATTTAGTTCGTTCTTAGCCCAGAAAGACCGCGTTATGAATACAATAGACGAAAAACTCCAGCCTATTCTTAGCACCGTTTTGCATCGAAATGCGGGGGAGCCTGAATTTCATCAGGCCGCGCGTGAGGTGCTTGAAAGCCTTGGTCGTGTCATCGCCAGAAAACCTGAATACTCTGACGAGGCCCTGATCGAGAGGATTTGCGAACCCGAACGCCAGATCATCTTCCGCGTGCCGTGGGTCGATGACAACAATCAGGTTCAGATCAACCGTGGCTTCCGCGTGCAGTTCAATTCGGCGCTTGGCCCCTATAAGGGCGGCATCCGTTTTCATCCGTCTGTCAACCTCGGGATCATCAAGTTTCTGGGGTTCGAGCAGATTTTCAAAAACGCGCTGACGGGTTTGCCGATCGGTGGCGGCAAGGGCGGTTCGGACTTTGATCCCAAAGGGAAGTCGGACCGCGAGATCATGCGGTTCTGCCAGTCTTTCATGATCGAATTGCATCGTCATATCGGCGAATATGTGGATGTGCCTGCTGGTGATATCGGCGTAGGCGCACGCGAGATCGGCTATATGTTCGGCATGTATAAACGCCTCAACAACCGTTTCGAGGCGGGGGTCCTTACGGGCAAAGGACTGGTCTATGGCGGTTCCCGCGCGCGCAAGGAAGCAACGGGGTTCGGAACGGCCTTCTTCCTTCGCTCCATGCTTGGCGTGAAAGGAATTGATCTGGAAGGCAAACGCTGCGTGGTATCAGGGTCGGGCAACGTTGCGATCTATGCAATGGAGAAGCTCATTTCCTTTGGCGCCAAGGTCGTGGCCTGTTCGGATTCCAACGGCTACATCGTGGATGACAACGGCATCGATCTTGATCTGGTCAAGCAGATCAAGGAGGTCAAGCGAGGACGGATCAAGGATTACGTCGCCCTGCGTGGCGACGGGTGTCACTATGTTGATAACGGTTCGATCTGGGATGTGCCTTGCGAAATCGCCTTACCCTGCGCCACCCAGAACGAGTTGCACGGCAGCGACGCCAAGAAGCTCATCGAGAATGGTGTGATCGCTGTGGCGGAAGGGGCGAATATGCCCTCCACGCCTGAGGCCGTGCGTCTGTTCCAGTCCGCAGATATCCTCTTTGCGCCAGGGAAAGCGGCCAATGCGGGCGGTGTAGCAACATCTGCGCTTGAAATGCAGCAGAACGCCAGCCGCGATAGCTGGAGCGCGGCCAAGACCGAAAGCCGTCTTGAAGAAATCATGATCAACATCCATCAATCCTGCCACGAAACAGCCGAAGAATACGGTGTTCCGGGGGATTATGTTCTTGGTGCCAATATTGCGGGCTTCGAGCGCGTGGCTGATGCGATGCGGGCAATGGGAGTGATTTAAAGGCGACGGCGGGGCCGTGCTTTGGGATAATGGTGGCCGTATCATCCATGCCAACTCCGCGACGCGAGATATGGCACAAGACGCGTCGTTCTTCACTGTCTCCAACGACAGGCTTCGTTTGGACGATCCCAATTGCGCTGCGGCCCTTCACAGTGGGATAGTGGATATGAAAGAAGGCACACCAGCGTCGGAAAAAGGTGACAGGCGTGATTCTGCATGGAACGGATCATCCATTTCTGCCCTCATAGGAACGCTCGAAATCCCAGCAAGCTCAGTTCCAGACGACCCGCAATTTGCCCTGTATCTATCGCCACCCGCACAGACCCAATAGGTATCTGAAAAACTTGATCGATCTGTTCGATCTTACGCCTATCGAAGCCCATGTCGAAGCACTTCTCTCTCGTGGCGCGCGCCCATCGTAGTTCACGGACACGCTGAGAGTTTCGTCTACAACCATCGCCCTTCACATCCGCAACCTGCTGAAAAAAAAAGCACCATTCGACAGACCGACCCGATCGCTCTCATCCTTGCCGGGCCAATGGTCGCTGAAACACCACAAGCGCATCAGGTCCGTAATGCTCCGGCGAGGGCCGTCTGAACAGGGCTTGGCTCCGATGGTAAGTCCGACCTTATGTCCGACTTTATCAACTGTTCCCAAATTGAAGTTCTTTCCGCGACCGATGGCGTTCGCCGTCGGTCCTGGTCTGATGATGACAAACTACGCATTGTGGAGGAAAGCTTTGTTGGTCACCGACAGGTGACCGCGACAGCTCGGCGGCATGGTATTTGCCGCTCGCTTCTGACCACTTGGCGGCGGCAGTATAGAAACGGAGAGCTTGGCTCTTCTCGCCCGGTGTCATTTACGCCGGTGAGTGTAACGCAGAGCGGG
>NZ_FORY01000026.1 GCF_900114135.1 Celeribacter halophilus | reverse complement strand
ACGTCCTTCGCCTGGACCGACCGGCTCCGCCGATCCGGCGTGCGTATCTCAATGGATGGGAAGGGCCGCTACCTGGACAATATCTTCATTGAGAGGCTCTGGCGAACCCTGAAATACGAGTGTGTCTACCTGCATGCTTGGGAGACCGGATCAGAAGCGAAGGCAGGCATCCGGAAATGGATGACCTTTTACAACAACCAACGCCCACACTCAGCCCTTGGCGGCAGGCCGCCAGCCGTGGTCTATTGGCTGAGAAATGACAGAACACAACCCGATCAGCAGGAGCAGAGAGTAGCTTAATTTACGCCAGATCCTGTCCAACAAATGGGGAGTAGCTCAGATGGGCGTGTCACCAATCTGCGCGGCAATGATGATGCTACAGAACCGTCTTTGAAATTGGTGATTGATCAGCAAAGAGCTGAGGCTTTAGGTGTCTCGCTTTCTGATGTGAATGCCATGCTTTCTACGGTTTTTGCTGGCTCCTATGTCAATGACTTCCCGCTCGGTAACGATCTGCGCGAGGTGATCGTCCAAGGTGGTGCGAATTGGCGTATGCAACCAGAGGATATTGATCAGTGGTATGTGCGCAATTCGAGTTCGGAAATGGTGCCGCTCTCGGCCTTTATGACCCGTGAATGGGAGATGATTACGCCGAAGCTCGCCCGCTATGGTGGCACGAGAGCGCTGGAAATTTCCGGCGAAGCATCGACAGGGACCAGCTCGGGAGATGCAATGGATCTGATGGAGGAGATGACAGCCGATCTGGACGGATCCTATTCCGTGGCGTGGACAGGTCTCAGCTACCAAGAGCGCTTGTCGGGTGACCAAGAAGCAATCCTCTACACAATTTCCGCGCTGGTTGTATTCCTTTGTCTTGCCGCTCTGTATGAAAGCTGGTCGGTGCCGTTTGCGGTTATGCTCTCTGTTCCGATTGGTATTCTGGGCGCACTGGCGACGACATGGTTCTTCGGTCAGTCCAATGATGTGTATTTCAAGGTGGGCTTGCTCACCACCATTGGTCTCGCCGCAAGAAATGCCATTTTGATCGTCGAGTTTGCGCAATCTCTTCGCGCGGAGGGTGCCAGTCTGGTTGAGGCATCTATCTCGGCTGCTCGTTTGCGGTTGCGTCCTATTCTTATGACCTCTCTGGCTTTCGGATTTGGCATTCTACCCTTGGTGCTGGCCTCTGGGGCCGGGGCAAATGCGCAGAAATCGATCGGCACGGGCATGCTCGGCGGCATCATCTTTTCCGCGGTTATCGGGGTGGTGATGGTTCCGGTTTTCTATGTTGCGGTTATTAAAACCTCCGAATTGTTCCGGTTCCGCAAGGAGGCGACTCAATGAAGTCTTATTCTATTTTGTTGAGCCTCCTTGTGGCTGGCTGTGCGGTTGGGGCGGACTATCAACGTCCGGAAGTCGCGATGCAAACCCGGTTTGTTGGCGGGAGTGCGGAGGCTATTGGTGCCGTTGCAGCGCAACAATGGTGGCGGGAGTATAAGGATCCGCTCCTGACCCAACTGGTGTCACGGGGTCTGGATCAAAACCTCGACGAGATGGCCGCCATCGAAGCGATCCGTCAAGCGCAAGCAGAACTAAGGGCGACCGGCGTCAACGCTGCAATAGATGGCTCTCTTTCCGGAGAGAGTACTCGGTCGGGAGGTGACGGGGCGGGAAACACTAGTACCAGCAATAGCGGAGACCTAAACGCTTCGTTGGTTCTTAATCTTTTCGGCGGCCTCCGGCGTGAACGCGAAGCTGCCAGCGCGTCGCTCACGGCTGCCCGGGCCGATGCGGAAACCGTCCGGCTGGCATGGCTGGCGGAGTTGTTGTCCGCCTATGCCGACGCGCGGTATTACCAAGAGGTCCTGGCGCTGACCCGTGCCACGATTAAAACGCGCCAGGAAACGGTGGATATCACCCGCAGTCAGTTTGAGGCGGGGGGCGCAACAGAATACGAACTGGCTGAAGCGCAAGCACTGCTCTCAACGGCAAGGGCCAGCCTGCCACAATATGCGGCGTTGTTTGATGCAAATGTCTATGCAATCGCGACGCTGCTCAACGAACCTGCTGGTCCGTTGATGACAAAAATGCAGAAGGGCGCACCGCAACTCTCAACTCCGTCCGGTGCAAACTCCGGAGTGCCGGCGGATCTTTTGCGCAATCGCCCTGATGTGCGCAGCGCCGAGGCCGATCTTGCGGAGGCCGTGGCGACAGTCGGCGTGGCGGAAGCCGCGCTATATCCGTCTTTGACACTCAACGGCACAGTTGGCCGTACAGACAGTTCGGACAGCTGGAGTTTTGGCCCTACGCTGTCATTGCCGGTGTTCAATCAAGGTCAGCTACGCGCCAGTCGTGATGCGCAGATCTCTGCTGCCAAACAGTCTGAAATCGCGTGGCGTAGCGCCGTGTCATCGGCTGTAGAGGATGTGCAAGTCGCCCAATCCAATCTGTCACGTTACCGCCAAAGGGCATCCCTTTTGAGAACCGCTGCGAGTGATTACGACCACGCCTTGACGCTGGCGCAGGAGAACTACCGTAGGGGGGCTATTACTCTTCTGGATTTGCTCGAAACCGACCGCAACACGGCTTCGGCCAAGATCTCGGCCGCCTCGGCGGTGAATGACGCTGCGCAGGCATGGGCCACATTGAAGATCGCAACGGGCGCTGGTGCCGCAGCAACAGGAAAGACAGACAATTAAACGACATAGGCCGTTGTTGAGCGGTCAAGACACTGCACTATTCCTGACAAATGTCAGCACCCGAAACACTATGGCGAAAGGCCTATGAAACTCATGAAACATTCCGGAAAAATCGCACTTTTGGTCGCCGTTATAGGCGTATGTGGCGCAGCGTTGATCCTGTTTGGTGCGCGCTTGGGCCTTTGGCAACCCATCACCGGATTCGGTCTCTATCGCTCTTACTTCAACTGGCTCGGAATGATCGTTGCAGCCGTGGGGGTGCTCGCCTTCGTTATTCATATTCTGCGCAAGGAGCGCGGTGGAATGCTGGCAAGTGGACTTGCTGCGATTGTCGGCCTCGTCCTGCTGGCGCCGCTCGCGGCCTCCACACTCAATCCAACACCGCGCGCTGCACCGATCCACGACATTTCGACCGACACCACCAATCCGCCGTTGTTCGAGGTGCTCAATGACACCCGCGAAGGTGCGAGCAATACGCTCGTCTACGGCGGCCCGGAATTGGCCGAAGCTCAGGCCAATTCCTATCCTGACATCGCTCCTCATGAAACGCCCCTCTCTGTCGAGGCGGCCTATGAGCGGGCTTTGAATGTTGCGAACGAAATGGGATGGGAGATCATCGCGACAGATTCCGATCGCCAACGCTTTGAGGCAACAGCCCGGACATCTGTTTTCTATTTTGCAGATGACGTTGTGGTGCGCGTGAGTCCTCAAGGCGAGGGAAGCCGTGTTGACATGCGTAGTGTGTCGAGAGTGGGCCGCAGCGACCAAGGTGTCAACGCCGCTCGTATTCGTGAGTTTCAAGATCTCTTCGGTGCGTGAATTTCTTTGGGGGGCGCGACATGTGCCCCTCAGCCACTGGTGACGGTGCTCGTGCATTTACGAAACGGGACATCAAGCCAGCTTTCAAAGATAGTGGTGCCTCATGTTTGTAAAAACGAAGACCGGCGATTCAAGAAGGCGTATCTCGGGAGCCCCGACATGGCGCGAGAGGTTATTTATATACAAGTGGGCTCTTCTGGCTCTGTTGATTTGCCAGATGGGGCAGGTGATTGCCTCGCTCCTTTTGCCAAGTTTCAGCGCCGACATCGTTGACCTCGGGATAGGTGCCCAAGACACCTCAGCCATTCGTCAGTATGGCGGGCTCATGGGGATTGCCGCTGGGGTTCAGCTTGTGTTGAGTGCCACTGCGGTCTTTCTCGGCGCATTTGTGGCCTACCGGATCGGTCAAAGCCTGCGCGCGGATGTGTTCGACAAGGTGAACCGCCTCGCCTTGTCACAGGTGCAGGGGTTTACTGTCGGCTCCCTCATCACACGTTGTACCAATGATGTCCTGCAGGTTCAGTCGATGCTGGTCATGGCATTCACGATGGTCGTGGTCGCCCCTATCATGGGCGTGGGCAGTGCGGTCATGGCGGTGCATCAGGACGTGGAACTCTCTTGGCTCTTGGTTGTTTCGGTCCCGGTTCTTGCGGGCATCATCGGCTTTCTGACACTCAAGGCTATTCCGCTCTACCAACGGATGCAGAGGCAACTCGATGGCGTGAACAGCATTCTGCGCGAACAGATTGAAGGCATCCGTGTCATCCGCGCCTTTCTGCAGCAATCGCGCGAAAGCATGCGTTTCGGGACGGCAAATACTGACCTGACAGCTACGGCAATCCATTCCGGTCGGCTGATGGCAATGATCATGCCGTCCTTGACGGCTGTTATGCAGTTGACGTCAGTTACCCTGATTTGGGCTGGCGCCAGTCGAGTCCGCTCGGGCGATTTGGAAGTCGGAGCGCTCATTGCCTTTTTGTCCTATGTTGCACTGATCCTCATCGCGGTGATGATGATGGGTTTGATGATAGTCATGCTTCCGCGCGCACTTGTCAGTGCGCGCCGCATTATGGCGCTGCTGCAAAGCTCCGTCGAAGTTGGTTCGCCATCCGATCCCAAACCTCTGCCGCCACGGGGCTCCGGACTTCACCTTCGGCTTGAGGATGTGAGTTTTGGGTATCCGGGTGCGGAAGCCATGGTTATAGAAAACATCAGTTTCGATCTCGGGCCCGGAGAGGTGCTTGGTGTTATCGGTGCGACGGGGTCCGGAAAATCTACGATCGTCAACCTGATTGCGCGGCTGAATGATCCAAGCTGCGGGCGGATCACGCTTGGTGGGGTAGATCTTCGAGACGTCGCGCCCGCTGACTTGTCTGCGCATATCGGCTACGTTCCTCAAAAGGCCTACCTTTTCTCGGGAACTGTCGCGGACACTTTGCGGCTGGGAAACCCCGATGCAGATGATGCGGAACTCTGGACTGCATTGGAGATCGCGCAAGCCGCTGATTTTATTCGGGCACAGCCGCAAGGGCTTTTGTCTCCGGTGGCGCAGGGTGGGGGGAACTTCTCTGGCGGGCAACGTCAGAGGCTTGCCATTGCGCGGGCACTTGTCTGCAATGCGGATCTTTATCTGCTGGATGACTCCTTTTCAGCTCTTGACCAAGCGACGGATCGCAGGCTGCGTGGGGCACTCCGAGAGGCCGTAAGTCACGCAGCCACGGTGATCGTCAGTCAGCGTGTGGCGTCTATTCGAGATGCAGATCGAATCCTTGTCATTGAGAATGGGAGAGCTGTTGGCCTCGGGTCGCATGATACACTGATGCGGGAGTGTCCAGTCTACGCTGAAACTGTCCATTCGCAGACTCAGTCAGAGGAGGGTGCGGCATGACCAAGGCACATGAGCCAGAGCTTGACAGTGTTGCGCCGACTGAAACGACCGCCTCCGGGCCTGGGGCGTCGCCGGCTCCGGTTGCGGTGGCGAAGCCTAAAGCAGCTGGGGATGCCGCTCGGCGGGTCTGGTTGGCGCTGGGCAACAATAGAAAGACACTGATCGTCACCTTCGTGCTCAGTGCAGGGAGCGTGATCGGAAATTCCGTGGGCCCTTGGCAGCTCGGCCTTGCGACCGACTTGCTGGTCAGCGACAGTTATACCTTCCCGGCTCTTGTCCGCCAGCTCTTGATCGTTGCGGCGATCTACCTTCTCGCATCGGGCCTTAATTTCTTGCAGGCTTGGTTGATTAACGACCTTGTGCAGAATGTGGGGCGCGACCTGCGTGAAGCGGCGCAAGCCAAGCTCTCTCGAGTCCCGCTCAAGTGGTTCGATACACAGCCTCATGGCGAGGTTCTTTCGCGGTTTACCAACGATATTGATAACTTGGTCCAGAATCTACAGCAGGTTGCCAGTCAGGTTATGCTGATGTTGATGACCATTATCGGTGTTTTGACGATGATGCTTTTGATATCTGTGCCGCTTGCTGTCGTGGCTTTGGTCGCGATTGGCATATCGCTTGCAGTGTCGCGCCTGCTAAGTCGCATCGCTCAGCCGAGATATGTAGAGCAATGGCGCGAAACAGGAAATCTGAACGCACTTGTGGAGGAAACTTTTACCGGACATGCGCTCATTCGAGCCTATGGCGCGCGCGATCGCGTAGACCTGCGGTTTGCCGAGAAGAACAGCGCTTTGGCACAGGCAAGCATGCGCGCGCAGATATTTGCGAACCTGATCCAGCCGACCACAATGTTCGTGAACAACCTCGCCTATATCGCGGTGGTTGTCTTCGGGGCATTCCAGGTCTTGGCGGGGTCGCTCAGCCTTGGCGGGGTGCAGGCCTTCATCCAGTATATCCGCCAGATGGGTCAGCCGATCTCGCAACTTGGCAGCATGGCAGCACAGGTGCAGTCCGCGCTGGCTTCGGCAGAGCGGGTTTTTGAATTGCTTGATGCGCCTGAGATGGCGGTTGAACCAGAGGCAGGTGCGGAAGTCTCCCGACCGGTCAGCGGCCATGTCTGTTTTGAACATGTCGGGTTCCGCTACCGTCCGGACCAACCGCTGTTCGAGGATGTTAGCTTTGAGGCCAAGCCGGGCCAGATGCTGGCCATTGTCGGCCCGACCGGCGCCGGTAAGACGACGCTGGTCAACCTTTTGATCCGCTTCTACGAGATCGATAGTGGGGTGATCCGGTTGGATGGAAAGGATATCGCTGACCTGCCGCGCAGCGAGTTACGCCACGCCATGGCAATGGTGTTACAGGATGCATGGCTCTTCACCGGAACGATCCACGACAACATCGCCTATGGCCGTCCCGAGGCGAGCCGTGAACAGGTCGTCGCTGCCGCAAAACGCTGTCATGTGGACAATTTCGTTCGCACGCTACCAGACGGCTATGATACCGTTCTGGAGAACGGCGGCGGGTCTCTTTCGCAAGGGCAGCGCCAGCTTATGACGATTGCGCGCGCCTTCCTGCTTGATGCGCCGATCCTTATTCTCGACGAAGCGACGAGTTCGGTCGATACACGCACCGAGATGCTGATCCAAAAGGCCATGGCCGAGCTGCGTCAAGGCCGCACGAGCTTCGTCATTGCGCATCGTCTATCGACGGTCCGTGACGCGGATATGATTATTTACATGCAAGATGGAAACGTGCGCGAGACGGGGACGCACGAGCAGCTCATGGAGTTGCAAGGAGGGTATTGGAAACTCCAGAGCGGAATACAGAGTTAACCCCGAAACGAACGATCCGAACATCATGATGAACCTCCAAAGGACCGAAAGATGACAAAAAGCAGTTCAATCTCCACCGCCCTCATCGCCGCTTCGTTGGGGCTGACACTTCCTCAGTTGTCGTTTGCCGAAGCTCCGACCATCCAAACCGTCGGCCCAGTCATCCATCTCGCCGACAACCTGGGCGAAGAAGCCATGCTCGGGTGGTGTATCGACACGGAAGGCCGCGAGTTGAGTGACCAGCTTCACGCGCATTCATGCAAGCCGGAGGGAGACGACGTATTGTTTTCTTATTTACCTGATACGGGCATGATTGAATCTGCAACCTACGAGGGCTTGTGCATGGCCTATAACGCGCCAGACAATGCCGAAAACCCTTTCGGACTTATCGCCTGCGATGAAGCGGATCCGGCACAACACTTTACTTATGATGCCACCAGCATGGAAATGCGCCTTGCTGCTGATGCCTCGCAATGTGTGACCGTCTCCCCGACGATTGATGATGCCGGTCCCTACCAGTCCCGCGATCTCATCCTCGGGGTCTGCGATGAATTGGAGCCGGTTTTTAAACAGTGGGTTATTCGGGGCTGACCTAAACAAGCGCGATGCCGGGGCAAGCTTTCCGCCCCGGCAGTGTGGCCTTGCGTAGTCACAACATGCGTCACCGCAGGGCTCTGTCCTTCAACGATCGGTTGACTGATATCTCTCTCTTGGGGCAACTACCCCCATGTGAGGGATGAAAATACAGTATTTTCCCGACACGATCCTAATGCTATGCGCGCTTTCCTAAGACAAAGAACAATACTGTCGCGAGAGTTGCTGGGAGAAAGAGGCCAAGGGACATCGGCAGAGTCGTGGCTGTGCCTCCGATGGCAACGCAGGACGAGACGGTAAATGCGATGGCAAACTGTACGGCTCCGAGCAAAGCCGAGCCCATGCCTGCGCCCGCTTCGGCCAGCTCCATTGTGATCGACATGGCATTGGCCGAAAGCAATCCAACTATGCCAATCGAAATCCAGAGAGGAATAACAAATATCCATAGTGTCTCTGTACCGGAGAACAGGGTCAGGAGCAGTGTCGCGCCCCAATAGACAGGCAATCCGACCGTGAGGATCCGGTTCGGGCTGTGGAAGTTGAGTAAGATACCGTTCACTTTTCCGAAAACGATCAATGCGGCAGCAATCGCAGCGAACATGATGCCGAAGCCAATCGAGCTTAGACCAAATATCCCCTGAAACACGCCCGATGATCCCGTAATGAATGCGAACATTCCGCCCTGCACCAAACCCGATACAAGCACCATGATGACAAAACGGCGTTGTGAAAGCAGTGTCACCGCCGTGCGGGCACCATGGGCAAATGGCCGTGTTTTGCGCTCTTCGATAGGGAGTGTTTCGGGCACGACAATCAGGGTCAGGACAAAGGCGACAACGCTGATCAGGGCCATGAGCGCAAAAAACGAACGCCAACCGAAGGCCTCAAGAAGCAAACTGCCCAGTGTTGGAGACACGATCGGACCAATCGTCAGCAACATCACAAGCACCGTCATGACCTGAGCCGCCCGCCGCCCTTCGTAGAGGTCTTTGACCACGGCGCGACCGACGACCATGCCGGCACTTGCACCAATGGCTTGGACAAACCGCAAGGCGTTGAACCACACGATATCGTCGAGCAACGGTAGGGCAATCGAGGTTGCTGTAAACAGGGCTGTTCCGGCCAGAAGCGGCAGTTTGCGCCCATAGGCATCGGCCAAGGGGCCAACCAAAAGCTGACCGACACATAGCCCGAGAAAAAAGATCGACAGAGAAAATTCGGCTGCCGTGTGTGTAGCGGACATAGATGTCGCCAAATCACCGAGCGCGGCCAAATACATATCTGTTGCCAGTGGGGGAAAGATGGACAGCAAACCCAAGCTTGCTGTGATGGCCGCCGCGTGCTTCGGCGTAAGGGATATTCGGGACATTATGGTTCCTGTTGGATTAGTAGACTTTGGTCTAAATTCAGTTAATAGACTAAAGTCTCACAAGCAAGTAAGGTCAGTCTGCGTGATTGAACAGGATATGTGCATGACGAAGAAAGTATCGGGCGGGCGGCCGACAGACGAGAGAGCCAGCGCAGCGTTGAAAACCGCCGCACTGCACCTTGTTCGGGAAAACGGCTACGAGAAAGTATCCATCGCGGCCATTGCCAAAGAGGCCGGTGTGGCCCGACAAACGCTCTACAATCGCTGGAACACCAAGGCCGATCTCGTCCTTGAGGCCGTATTCGAGCAGACAGGCAATTACGCCGCCCAACCCGCCTTGGAGGAGGACAAAAGGTGTCGCGTGGCGTTGGAAGAGTTTCTGATCAATGTCTTCGAACATCTGAACAAAGACCGCGACACTCTGTGTTCCATTATCGCCGCTGCGCAGAAGGATGTGACATTCAATGCCTCCTTCTATACACACTTCGTCTTGCCACGTGAAAAGATGATCACCGCGTTGCTGCATCGGGCACAAGAGCGTGGAGAGCTTTTGCCTGATCGCAATCCGGAAATGATTTCAACCATGATCCATGGCGCGTTCTGGTATCGCCTTCTCAATCGCGGAGCGCTGGATGCGCGACTGGCAAAAGACATCACAACGGAAATCTTTGAACGTCCTCCTACATCGCCTGAGTGCGTTGCGGTCGGTAGTTAGTCTTTTATGCGAAGTTGACAAAGGTCGAGGCCAACCATGACCGTGCGCCAGTGTCTTGCTAGACACTCACGTTATATTCGGGTCACGTTCTTTAGAAAGGGCGCAATGATTGAAGCCTTTCCGGGATGTTTTGTTAGATTGCACACATAAGCACAGGTAAGTTGCGGCGGTTGCGCTCTCCCGCAACCAGTAATTGAAACACAATTACAATCAGTTAGCCGCCTCCGGGTGGATTTTGCCGTTTGGGTGATATGCACGCTGGAAGTAAGAAATCGCTCGGCATTGCCCTCCTTCTTGCCCTAAATCCACCGGCCTTCGTCCCTTTCCACACCTCTCAAACATTGACAGCGTCGACCCGTGCGGCCATGCAGGGCGACATGCGTTGTGAGTTGCCATATGCACGTTCTGGTCAGGTCATTGGCTTGCTCGGGGGATCGTTCGATCCTGCGCATGAAGGGCATGTGCATATCACCAAGATGGCGCTCAAGCGGTTCAATCTGGATCGGGTCTGGTGGCTGGTCAGCCCCGGCAACCCGTTGAAGGCGCAGGGGCCTGCTGAGATGGGCAAGCGGATGGCGCGGGCGCGTCAGGTCATGGATCACCCGCGGGTCGAGGTGACGGATATCGAGGCCCGCACGGGCACACGTTACACGGCCGCGACCTTGCAGGCGATCCGCAAACTCTATCCCGATGTGCACTTCGTCTGGCTCATGGGGGCGGACAATCTGGCGCAGTTCCATCTGTGGCAGGACTGGCGCAGCATTATGGAGACCACGCCCGTAGGGGTGATCGCACGTCCCGGCACACGCGGCGCGGCGCGCAATTCCATGGCGGCGCAGAGCTTTGCCCATGCAAAACTCCCGTCACGCGCCTCGCGGCTTTTAGGCCGGTGCGAGCCGCCGTGCTGGTGTTTCATCAATGTGCCGATGTCTGATGCCTCGTCGACGGAAATCCGTGCGCAGGGCGGCTGGACGCGGGACTGAGCTGAGGCGCGGCACACGCGCACAGCGGAAAATGCGGGAGGGGGAGCAAAAGCGCGGTTTTCCCGCCTTGCCCAATCGCCTCGCGCAGGATTAACTCGCAGCATGACAAAACACAGGGTTTCTCAGATCAACCGGCGCGGGATGCTGGGGTTGCTGTTGGGTGGCGCGGCGCAGGTCGGGCTGGTTCAATCGGCTCTGGCCGAAGGGCTTGTGGCCTCGCCCCTGCCGAAACCGCGTCCGGCCGATCTTTACCGGAAGTCTATCCCCACGGCCGAGGCGCTGATTGAGGCGTCCAAACTGTCGGGTCAGGTGAGTTTTGCCGTGGCCGATACTGCGACAGGGGAGGTCTACGAGACCCACGCGCCGCTCTTGCGCCTGCCGCCGGCCTCTGTGGCCAAGACCGTGACCAGCCTCTATGCGCTGGAGCATCTCGGGGCAGAGTATCGTTTCATAACCCGCGTTCTGCGCAGCGGACCGGTGGTGAATGGCGTGGTGCAGGGCGATCTGATCCTTGTTGGCGGAGGCGATCCGACGTTGGACACCGATGGTCTGGCGACGCTTGCGGGCAAGCTGGTGGCGCAGGGCATCACGGGGGTCAGCGGGCGCTTGCTCATTGATGACACGGCCTTGCCACGAATCGCACAGATCGACACGGAGCAGACGGAATATGCGGGCTATAACCCGACGGTGTCCGGCCTGAACCTCAATTACAACCGCGTGCATTTCGAATGGAAACGGCAGGGCGAGGGCTACAGCCTCAAGATGGACGCCCGCGCAGAACGCTTCGCGCCGGATGTGCAGGTCGCACGGGTGAAAGTGGCGGCGCGCAACCTGCCGGTTTTCGACCATGTCGCAGGGCAGGGGCGCGATGAATGGACCGTGGCGCAAAGCGCCTTGGGCAATGGCGGGGCGCGGTGGCTGCCTGTGCGTCTGCCCGGCCTCTATGCGGCGGAAGTGTTTCAGGCGGTGGCGCGCGCGCAGGGGCTACGCCTGCCGCAGGGGCAGCGCAAATCCGGTGCGGGTGAAGAGGTCGCACGGATCGAGAGCGCCCCTTTGAGCGTGATCGTGCGCGATATGTTGAAATATTCGACCAACCTGACAGCAGAAGTGTTGGGGTTGACGGCCAGCCGTGCGCGGGGCGTGGCGGCCGGCTCGCTTTCGGCATCGGCTGCAGCGATGAGCGACTGGGCGCGGCAGAGGTTCGGGATGCGCCATATCGCGCTGGTGGATCACTCGGGGCTCGGCGGCGCGTCGGAGGTTACAGCGGTGGACATGGTACATATGCTCGGAGCCGCAGGCGTGGAGGCGACGCTTGCACCGCTGATGAAGCCGGTTCTTTTGCGTGACGGGCAGGGGAATGTGGTGAAAAACCATCCGGTTAGCGTTCATGCCAAGACCGGCACGCTGGATTTCGTGTCCGGTCTTGCGGGCTATGTCGATGCACCGGGCGGGCAGCGTATGGCATTTGCCACCTTTGCCGCAGACCTGCCGAAACGGCGCGCGGCGAAGGCGGCAGGTGTGGCCGAACGTCCGCAAGGGGCGCGGACCTTCAACACACGGGCGAAGAAGCTGCAACAGGCGCTGATCGAACGCTGGGCCGGTGTCTACGGTTAAAGCGTATCTCAAAAAAACTTGAGGCACTAAGCCCCGTTTTCCGCCTGATGGAGCAGCATATAACGCGCCCGTGCGCCGCGCTCGATGGCGGCTGCATGGAGACGGTCGATGTTGAGTTCATAGCGAATCTCTTCGAGCAGGCGCAGTTCTGCCTCGTAGGTATGCCCGTCAGCCGCCGCGACATCACAGGCCAGCGCATAGGCGGTTTCGTTCAGGTAGTCGGGCAGGTTGTCGCGGATCAGGCCGAACAATGCGTCCAGCCCGTCTTCCTCGGAAAACAGATCGAAGACAGTGGAGGAGACCAGTTTGATCCGGTCGGGGTCGTATTCTCCGAAGATCGGCAAATGGTTGACGATATTCTCGATCGTGACCAGTTCGGCGGTGCGAATGTTCTCGTCGGACATGGATTGTGCGATCATGACAGCGACAAGACAGTCCTGCGGATTCAGGGAATGTGGAATATCGTTCATTTTATTGGCTCCTCATGGGGCGTGTGCGGTCAAACAATATTGACGGAAGCGGGGGGGTTCAATAGGAGTTGCGCCTTGCGGGAGCGACCCGCGTGAGAAAAGGATTGCGAACCATGACGGACCTGCGTGAAGCCGGTATGAGCTCTAAAGCCTGGCCTTTTGACGAGGCGAGGAAGGTACTCAAACGTTATGAGGCATCCAAGAAGAAGGGCGCGGCGAAGGATTACGTGCTGTTCGAGACGGGCTATGGCCCTTCGGGACTGCCGCATATCGGGACATTTGGCGAGGTGTTGCGCACCACGATGATCCGGCGCGCCTTCGAGGTGATCTCGGATGTGCCGACGCGGCTCATCTGTTTCTCCGACGATATGGACGGGATGCGCAAGGTGCCGACCAACGTGCCCAATCAGGAGATGCTCAAGGAGAATGCGCAAAAGCCGCTGACCTCCGTACCGGACCCGTTTGGCGAGTTCGAGAGCTTCGGCCACCACAATAACGCCATGCTGCGCCGGTTCCTCGATACGTTCGGCTTTGAATACGAATTCTATTCGGCGACCGAGTTCTACAAATCCGGTCAGTTCGACGAGGTGCTCAAACGCGCCGTGGACAAATATGACGAGGTGATGAAAGTCATGCTCAAATCGCTGCGTGAGGAACGTGCGGCGACCTATTCGATCTTCCTGCCGATCCACCCCGAAACCGGCCGCGTGCTCTATGTGCCGATGAAAGAGGTGAACAAGGATGATTACACCATCACCTTTGACGACGAGACTGGCCGCGAATGGACCCTGCCTGTCACCGCCGGTCATGTGAAGCTGCAATGGAAACCCGATTTCGGCGCCCGCTGGGCAGCGCTTGGCGTTGATTTCGAGATGTATGGCAAGGATCACTCGACCAACACGCCGATCTATGACCGGATTTGCGAAATCCTCGGCGGCAAAAAGCCGGAGCATTTCTCCTACGAGCTGTTCCTTGACGCCAACGGTCAGAAAATCTCCAAATCCTCCGGCAACGGGCTGTCGATCGACGAATGGCTGACCTATGCCTCGACGGAGAGCCTGTCCTATTTCATGTATCAGAAGCCGAAAACGGCGAAGCGGATGCATTTCGACGTGATCCCGCGGGCGATGGATGAATACCACCAGCAGTTGCGCGCCTATCCGACACAGGACGCGGCCAAGCAGGTGGCAAATCCGGTGTTCCACATCCACGGCAAGGATGTGCCCGCCTCCGACATGGTGGTGCCCTTCACCATGCTGCTCAACCTCGCCTCCGTGGCCGGTGCCGAAGAAAAAGCGCATCTGTGGAAGTTCCTGCAACGCTATGCGCCGGAAGCCACGCCCGAGAGCCATCCGCAAACGGATGCCGCCGTCGGCTATGCGCTGCGCTACTACAACGACTTCGTGAAGCCCGAGAAAACCTTCCGCGCCCCGAGTGACGCCGAACGTGCCGCGATGGAAGACCTCAAAGCGGCCTTCGGCTCTGCCGATGTGGCGCTGGACATGATCGCCAAGAAAAATGCGGCGATGGGCAATGACGAGCCGCTGCCGGAAGCGGATTTCACCGACGGGGACTTCCTGCAAAGCATCGTCTTCGCGGTCGGCAAGAACCACGGCTTCGAAAACCTGCGCGACTGGTTCAAGGCGCTCTACGAAGTGCTTCTGGGCCAAAGCCAAGGCCCGCGCTTCGGCTCCTTCGCAGCACTCTATGGCGTCAACGAGACCATCGCCCTCATTGAGAAGGGCCTGAACGGCGAGTTGTCGTAACGCTCCGACTGCGCGTCTCTACCGATTGAAAGGCTGCCCCTTGTGGGCGGCCTTTTTTGTTGGTGTTTAGGGCGGGGCACATCTGCGCCGTTTTCCGAGCCGTGCAGGTTTTGAGATGCATTTAGAGTGTTACTCGTCCATCGTTTCAGATTTGAACAAGACGGGTCCGAGGTTCGTATTCGGGCCGAAATCCCGATGCATCAACTGCCCATCCGCAATATATAACTTTCGAAGCAGATATGTTTCTGACTGTCCTGCAAGGCTCAATTTCATTGCGTCGCCCTCCTCTGTTGAAACAATGGATACGGCCTCATCTTGGGACGCAACGCTCTCTATGATTTCGCGCACTTGATAGGGATCTGTGATGCGTTCTACCTGAAAATAACAAGCACCTTCGAAGGCCCCTACGCCAATGACTGCAATGCCACCTACGACTATGGTGACGGGAGCCATTAAAATCGCTCCGATGGAGCCTATGGTCCCCGCAGTTCCGGCTATGATGCCTGTCGTGCCCGCAGCAGAAGCACCGGCGGCTGTAGAACCCAGCATGGTGAGACCTGACCCTGCATGCACCAAGGTATAATATCCCGTTGCTTGCATCGCCCCTCCTGCGACGGCACCGCCTCCTGCAATTGCTGCCCCGACCGCAGTCGCCGTCTTGCCCACCAAAGCAGAGGGTTTGTAATCACATACATCGGCATGTGCTTTTGCAGCCAAAGAAAGAGACGAAGCTAGCAAAATAGAGGTTATTCCAAGTCTCATTGTTCTTCCTAATTTTATAGTCTCAATATGTATGAAGTTCGCTGCGACTTCTGTCGCTTAATGTCCTATCGAAATAATTATGTCCGATTCCGGTGTAGGTGTCACCTTTCCCAAATCAAACTTCCCCTAGGTCATAGTCATATCATGTCGGTGTTTGCCGACATCCTCTCCCCCCGTTGCGCCGTGACCGGTTCGGGCGTGCGGCGGGTTAAGTGGGGGGTGATCCTGTTCATGTAGACCTTTTGCCGTCTCGGGGCTGTGCGCTTCGAGGGGTGATGACGTGTGATCCCGACCGGGTTTGGCCGGAGGTGCTGTGCTTCGGGTCAGGACCGTCCGGCAGATCGGTGCGTGTGGAATTGATGGATTGAAAGGGGTTCGGATGAACAAGGCCATTACTGAAGGGCTGGCGCTGATGCCGCCGGCGTTTGTGAGCGGGTTGGATCTGTGGTCCAGCGAGGACGGAACTCCGGGGTCGGCCCCCTATGACGGGGCTGCGAATGCCGCGCTGGTCACGGCGGATGCCGATTTCGGCGGTTGTCTGGAACTGGTCAAGACGGAGACGGTGACAAAGCTGCGCTACATGGGGGAGACCCCGTTGCAGCCGGGCATGTATCTGCGGATCAAGGCGCGGATCAAGGCGGTCTCCGGCAATCTTCCCTCCGTGCGGATTGCGGGCTGGGCGGGGGATGGCGCCCTGTCGCATGTCTCCGGCGTGACCGAAACGGGCAGCGAAGTGGCGCTGACGCAATATGGCGAGGTGGTCGAGGTCTCGGCCATTGTCGGCTCCGGTGCGCGCAGCGGTGTGGATATGCCGTGGGGGCTGGATGCAGTCTACGGACATTTCGGGCTTGATCTGACCGGCGCGAACGGGGGCACGGTGCGGATCGACGATATCGAGATCGAGGATGTCTCCGCATGGTTCCTGAGCGACAGTTCCGGCGTGATCGACGTGCGCGACTACGGCGCTGTGGGCGATGGTGCGACTGATTGTCAGGCCGCATTCAACGCCGCCAATGCCGCCGCCGCAGGGCGCAAAATCCTTGTGCCCGAAGGGGAGTATTACCTCAGCGGCACGGTGTCCTTCACCGAAGAAGTGGTGTTCGACGGCACGGTATTGATGCCGCAGGAGGCGCGTCTTGTCCTGCGCCATGACTTCCATCTGAACGCCTATATCGATGCTTTCGGGGACGAGGTCGAAGGGTTCAAACGCGCCATTCAGGCGATGTTCTACTATACGGATCACGACAGTCTCGACATGCGTGGCCGCCGGATCGAGCTATACGCGCCGCTGGATATTGCCGAGATTTCGGGAGCCGACACGCTTGAAGTGCGCCGCGTGATCCGCAATGGCCAGATCAATGTGCAAAGCTCTACCGACTGGGACACGGAGGAGGTCATCTCTCAGGCCAGCTACAACGCGGCCAATCCCCGCACGCTGACCAATGTCAGCAATATCGCCAATATCAAGGTCGGCAGCCTCGTGACCGGCACCGGTGTCGGGCGGGAGGTCTATGTTGAATCCGTCAATGTCGGCAACCAGTCCCTGACGCTGAACCATCCGCTCTACGGGCCGAATGCGACCCAGAGCTACACGTTCACACGGTTCAAATATGTGTTCGACTTTTCGGGCCTCTCGAAGCTTTCGCAGTTCCAGCTCTTCGATGTGGAGCTGCTGTGCAACGGTCGGGCCTCGGGGGTGATGCTGGCGCCGGGCGGGAACAATTTCCACCTGCGGGATTGCCACATCAAATCCCCGCTGAACCGTGGCGTGACCTCAATCGGGGGCGGTTGTCAGGACTTGCATATCGACCGCTGCGCCTTTGTCTCCAACGAGCAATCATTGCGCGCCGAGGAGCGTCAGTCCGTCGCCTTCAACGTCAATGCCAATGACGCCAAGATCCGCGACAACCGGTTCCAGCGTTTCGGGCACACGGGCGTAGTCTATGGCAACGGTCATATGTTTGTCGGCAACCACTGGTTTCAGGGCGACGACTTCCCCGACAGTCCGCGCAAAGCGGGGCTGGTCTTCACCTATCCCAATGTGAAATCCGCTATCACCGGAAATTACATAGACAATTCCTTCATCGAAATGACCAACGAACACGATGCCACGCCGGATTTTGCTGCGGAATATTCCTTTGGCGGGCTGACCATCACGGGCAATATTTTCACGGTCAACGACAGCGCCAGTGCGTTTTCTTGGATCGTGATCAAGCCCTATGGGTCGGGCCATTTCCTGCAAGGGCTGGCGGTGCAGAACAACACGTTCAAATCGCTGAACGGCTTTATCGAACGTGTGGAGCGGGTGGATACGACATTTGCCGATCTGGAGTATAATTCCTCGCGCAATGTCACCTTCGAGGGCAATTCCTTTAACGGGGTGAGCCAGAACACGATCAATCCGGTGTCGCTGGAGTTCACCCAGAACACGGCCTCGACCTCTTGGGTGCTCGACCCGTCAGGCTATCTGCCCTTTGGCGGCTGGGCGCGTGTGGTGGAAAGCGTGGTCTTTCGCAATGCGTTGACGGATGCCAGTGACAACGCGGTGTTCACAACGCCCTATGCCACAGTGAATTATGGTGCCGGGAGCAACCAGATTTTGCTGAGCTTCGAGGAGGCGGTGAAAGGCACGGTCAATCTTGTGACCCGCATGGACCGCCCGATTTGAGGCCGCCCGATCTGATCGGTGCGCTGGGATTGTGATGGACTGGGAGAAACCGGATGGCGAAGGCTGTCCGGTTTTTCAGCTTTGCCCGTGCAGATCATCCGCAGACAGGCGATAGGCTTTGCCGAAGCCGCCGTTGAGATCGGCCCCGACCGGCGTCAGGGACACAAAGGAAAAATCCGGAAAATCGACATAGAGCGCAGATTTCGGGTGATGGGCGAGCCATGCGTCCCGATGGGCTTGGTGCAGGGCGCTGTCGCGGGCCACGAAACAGGGTTCCGCCTGCACCGACAGGCGCGGAAAGGCCAGCGGGTCGCCCTTCGCAGGCGCTTCGCCCAGAAGCAGCCCGACCCGCGTGTTTTCGCACAGACCACGGGTATGGGCCGCAAGGTCGGAGACCAGCGTCAGCCATGCTCCTTGCGCGCCGAGACCAAAGCTGATGCGCGTCACCATCGGTGCGCCGCTGTCAGGGTCCACCACAGCCAAAGCCGCGATCCGCGCCTCCTCAATCAGGTTGCGGGCCAAATGCCTTGCGTCATCGTCGGTCGGGCGGATGGGGGAGATGTTGTCTTTGCTCATGGTGGCAGGTTACTGCGTCGCGTTTCTTATTTCCAGAGTAAAACGATAAGGATTGGCGTGGCGTTTTGAAACAGACCCGCCCCAACCTTTTCGCGTTGCGCGTGATCCATGCTATGCTCGCGACATCCCCTGTCTGCGCCGTTTTTCAGGGCGGAGTGATAGAGGGGAAAGCAGGATTTTGGGAGGAAACCATGCCAGTCATTAAAATCGGCCAGCCATGTCAAACCGTTTTGACCACATTCGAGACCACACCCGGCTCGGCGCATGACCTCATGGAGGCGTTGCAGTCGGCCTATGCGGAGGTGATCTCGAAACAGCCGGGGTTTATCTCGGCGGCGCTGCATATCAACGACGCCCAGACACGGATTGCCAACTATTCGCAATGGCAAAAGCGCGAGGATTTTCAGGCCATGCTGCGCACCGAAGAAATGCGCAAACGCAACCGCGTCATCAACGGCATGTGCAAATCCTTCGAGCCGGTGATGTATGACGTGGAGGGTGTGTATTGAAGGCAGAGGTGAATTCGTTGCGTGATGTCGCGCATGACCCTAGGGGTGGGGGCGTGAAACGCGCCCTCCCCTGGGGGGAGGGTCAGGCGCGTGCCCAAATCAGTGATTTGGGCATTCTTTTTTGAGCCAAGGTCTGAATTGGAGTGTTTGAAGCGGAGAGACTTGTCCCACCGGCTTTAGTTCCCCTATGGTGCGGATATTGATGTTGCGTCGGAGAGTATTTCCAAGTGTTTGAAGAGATTACGGGAGAACCCTGGGTTCAGGTCGCGCTCCCTTACTGGCCGTATTTGGCCGGTGTCGCTGTTGTCATTCTGGTTGTTGTCGCGCTCAAGCGCCTGTTTCGGAAGCGGACGACTTTTGTCATTCTTGATGGGTCAAACGTTATGTATTGGCACAATAGAACCCCGAAGCTGAAAACGGTTCGGCTGGCTGTCGATGAGGCCATCACGAAGGGGTATGTGCCGGTTGTCTGGTTTGATGCCAATGTGGGATATCTGGTGTCGGATAAATATATGGGGCCGGGCCGGTTGGCGAATGAACTCGGACTGTCGGCTAAACAGGTTCTGGTGTCCCCGCGCGGGACGCCTGCCGATCCGCTTATTCTTCAAATGGCAAAATTCGATAATATCCGGATTATCACGAATGATCGCTATCGAGACTGGGAGGATGACTTCGAAATCCTGCGCCAGCAAGACCTTCTTGTGCGCGGACATTGGTCGCGCGGGCGGGTGCATTTGAAAGGTTTGCCTGCACTGGGTTGAATGTGTGAAGCGGAGAGGGGGCACCTTCCCGCTTTAGGGGTGAGGCTCTGGCACCGTCCTCACCTCTTCTTCCCCCTCCCAGCCTTGCCTCCCCGCATCCCTGCGCGGCCTGCGGTTGAGCGGCCGCTTTTTTCCTTGGCATCGGCCACGGCTTCTTGCACGGCCGATTGCCGCGCGAGCGGGTCTTCGTGCAGGACGAGGTCCACGGTTTCCAGACGTTTGATTTCGTCGCGCAGCCGTGCGGCTTCTTCGAATTCCAGATTTTCGGCGGCCACGCGCATGTCGGTTTTCAGGCCTTCCAGCACGGCTTGCAGGTTCTGTCCCGCCGCCGGAGTGTCGATGGTGGCGGTGACGCGGTTCATGTCCACGTCGCCCTGATACAGACCGGCCAGAATGTCGTCGACGTTCTTCTTGACGGTCTGCGGCGTGATGCCGTGTTCCTCGTTATAGGCCATCTGTTTGGCGCGGCGGCGGTTGGTTTCGTCCATCGCGCGCTGCATGGAGCCGGTGATCTTGTCGGCATAGAGGATCACCCGCCCGTCCGCATTCCGTGCCGCCCGACCGATGGTCTGGATCAGCGAGGTTTCCGAGCGCAGGAAGCCCTCTTTGTCGGCGTCCAGAATCGCGACCAGCCCGCATTCGGGGATGTCGAGCCCCTCGCGCAAGAGGTTGATCCCGATCAGCACGTCAAAGGCCCCGAGGCGCAGGTCGCGCAGGATCTCGATCCGTTCGATCGTGTCGATGTCCGAATGCATATAGCGCACCCGGACGCCCTGTTCGTGGAGATATTCGGTCAGGTCTTCGGCCATGCGTTTGGTCAGCGTGGTGACGAGGATGCGGCGGCCCAGTTCGGCCATGCGTTTGGCCTCGTCGAGCAGGTCGTCCACCTGCGTGCCCACCGGACGGATTTCCACCACAGGGTCCAAAAGCCCCGTGGGCCGGATGATCTGTTCGACAAAGACCCCGCCGGATTGTTCCAGTTCCCAGTCTTTCGGCGTGGCGGAGACAAAGACGGATTGCGGGCGCATCGCGTCCCATTCCTCGAATTTGAGCGGACGGTTGTCCATACAGGAGGGCAGGCGGAAGCCATGCTCTGCCAGAGTCGATTTGCGTCGGAAGTCGCCCCGATACATGCCGCCGATCTGCGGCACGGAGACGTGGGATTCGTCGGCAAAGACGATGGCGTTGTCGGGGATGAACTCAAACAGCGTGGGCGGCGGTTCGCCCGGAGCGCGGCCCGTGAGATAGCGCGAATAGTTTTCGATCCCGTTGCAAAAGCCCGAAGCCTCCAGCATCTCAAGATCGAAATTCGTGCGCTGCTCCAGCCGTTGCGCTTCGAGCAGTTTGCCCTCATCGGTGAACCGTGTGAGCTGTTGTTTCAACTCCGCCTTGATGCCGTTGATCGCCTGTTTGATCGTCGGTTTCGGCGTGACATAGTGCGAGTTGGCGTAGACGCGCACATGTTCCAGCGTGTCGGTTTTCTTGCCGGTGAGCGGGTCGAACTCGGTGATGCTCTCAAGCTCCTCGCCAAAGAACGAGAGTTTCCACGCGCGGTCCTCCATGTGGGCGGGCCAGATTTCCACACTGTCACCGCGCACCCGAAACGAGCCGCGATCAAAGGCCGTGTCATTGCGCCGGTATTGCAACTCGACGAGATCGCTCATGAGCTGGCGCTGGTCGTATTCCTGCCCCATCATCAGATCAATCGTCATTGCCATGTAGAGTTCCGGCGAGCCGAGGCCGTAGATACAGGACACCGAGGCCACGATGATCACATCGTCGCGTTCCAGAAGCGAGCGTGTGGCCGCGTGGCGCATCCGGTCGATCTGTTCGTTGATCTGGCTTTCTTTCTCGATAAACGTGTCCGACCGCGCAACATAGGCTTCGGGCTGGTAGTAGTCATAGTAGGAGACGAAATACTCCACGGCATTTTCGGGGAAGAAGCCCTTGAACTCGCCGTAAAGCTGGGCGGCCAGCGTTTTGTTCGGCGCGAGGATGATCGCCGGACGCTGGGTCTGTTCGATCACCTTGGCCATTGTAAAGGTCTTGCCCGTGCCGGTGGCCCCCAAGAGCACCTGATTGCGCTCTCCGGCTTCGATGGCTTCCGACAATTCCCTGATCGCGACCGGCTGATCCCCTGCGGGTTCGAAGGTGCTGTGCATGACAAAGCGTTTGCCGCCTTCGAGTTTCGGGCGTCTTTTGGCCTCTTTGGGCGGGTCGGTCATCTTCAGCGGGTCCATAGGCGCTCCTCGGGCTGTCGCAGGCGGCGGGCAGGGGTGCCTTAACAAATGATCCCTTTTTGTTCGCCTTTCAAGCCTCGGACCGCGTCGAAATGCGATTGCGCGGGGTAGGGGCGTCAAGATGCAGGAGTGTGACAGGAAGATGCGGGATTTTCAGCCCCAAGAAGATGGAGGAATCGAATAATACAACTTTAACGGTATTTAATTCTTGCGTCATACAACCTTTCGCGCCTAGTCTGATCCTACAAGCAGCAAACGAAACTGTTCCGGTCGGATGTGCACCAAGTCCCCCCTCACTCCCCTAGCATCCGGTCGGACAGTCCCCTGATCTCCCTGTGCCATCCTGATATGCCCCGCTTCGGCGGGGTCTTTTTTGTCGGGCGCTGGGCATGACCCTGTGCGAAAGGCTTGAAACGGTCTGCGGAAACAGGGATAAGCGGGGCAAGGAACAAAGGAGTCTCCTGATGCGCGCTCGTATCTATCAACCCGCCCGCAACGCGATGCAGTCCGGCCAAGGCAAAACCAAACACTGGTTGCTCGATTTCGCCCCTGCCTCCAACCGCGACATCGACCCGCTGATGGGCTGGACCTCGTCCAAAGACACCCAGACGCAGGTGCGGCTGAAATTCGACAGCAAGGAACATGCCATCGCCTATGCCGAAGAGCACGGGATCGATTATGTCGTGCAAGAGCCCCACAAACGCAGCCACAACATCCGCCCCGCAGGCTATGGCGAGAATTTCTCCACCAACCGGCGGATGCCCTGGACGCATTGAGGCTGTAAATCGGGTTAAAGTTGTCTCGGAATCGGGGTGAAAATCCTGCGAAGACGACGTTAAATCTATATGTTGTGGCGTTGTGTCTGATGTGCGCAATTTATGGTGAAACACTGCATTTCCAGTGAAAACATCTTCAATATGAGTATCAGGACTGATCATCTGCTGGGAAGTTTTGCCGGCCCCAGCCTTTGTCACCATTGGATAGACCGCCCCTAACCTGTCATCCATTTTAAGAAGCTATATTGAGGAGCTTTTGTCCTTGGATATTCTCACGCTACGGTTTCCGGTGGTTGAGTTAATCCAGACGCGAGGCAAGGCATGGATTACCTCTGCAGACGGCCGGATAGCATGGACTGGAAGGGCACCTTTGCTACATGCAGCCTCAAACCCCTTTTTGAGATTGTGCCTCCGTCGGACGCGCCGTTCGACGCCGTCGGCGGGAACCGGTCATTCGCTGCGCTTGTCACGGCCAATAAATCTAAAAGCAAAGCAGACTTTGGGGGGGCGTCACAGGCGGCAGAGAATGCAGGCTGACAATTCATAGTCTGAAATTATGACAGCATAGGAGCAAAAATTGATGTGGGTCAGGGATTTTCTTGTACTTGTGATCCTGTTTTTGTCTTGAATACTGTGCCCTGAATCCGATTTGAAACCTCTTATTTGGCGAGAGTAGATATGAAACGATTGATAGACGCCAGCTACGACGAAGCCCACACTCACTTCCTAAAAGGAAGCAGCTATTTCAACGGGGACTTTCCCAAATACATTAGCTTTGAGCCTATACTTACAGATGTTAGCGCGGTGCTGGCCGGGAAAACGCTCTCTGACTTTCAGGCCGACAAGCCAGCCGAGTTTAGCCACGTCAACTACAGTTTTACTGCCAACAAAGACGGACGGTTTTCGTGGCGTCCCTATGAACTGATACATCCGGCCATCTATGTGGCGCTGGTGGATTTGATCTGTACCCCCGGCAACTGGGCACAGATTACAGCTAGGCTAGCCACTTTTGAAAACGGGGCAGTTGTTTGTTGTGGGTCGCCGGTTATGTCGATTGACGAAGAGACTGGCCAAGCCGCTCAAGTTCGCAATTGGTGGCATGCGGTAGAGCAGCGATCCATTGAGTACTCGCTCGATTATAGCCACCTAATCCACACAGATGTTACCGACTGTTACGGATCGCTCTACACTCACAGTATCGCTTGGGCGTTGCACGGTCTGGAAGAGGCTAAAAAGAAGAAGGGTGACAAAAAGCTCTTAGGAAACCAAATCGACGGCCTTATTCAGTCGAGTCGATATGGGCAGACAAATGGGATCGCTCAAGGCTCAGTTTTGATGGATTTTGTTGCCGAGCTGGTGCTTGGCTGGGTAGATTCTCAGCTCACGGAAGAACTAGGGGCTCCGACCGACTTCCGAATTTTGAGATACCGGGATGACTACCGAATTTTCGCCAACAGTGATGTGCGAGCTGAAGCAATCTTAAAGTCCGTTAGTGACAAGCTACGATCTGTCGGGATGAAGCTTGGCGTTGCAAAAACGGTCGTGTCGCCCAATGTGGTGGAAGGGGCGATTAAACCCGACAAGTTGGCCGGGATTGAACTCCAAGACTTAGGAACAAACAACGCCAAAACTATTCAAAAGCAACTTCTTAGGTTGCACTCGTTTGGGCGGCGCTTCCCCAACAGCGGAGCGCTTAGGCGGCTAGTAACTGAATTTCACAATGAGATCGTGAAGCAAACAGAAGTTCCCGATGATCTTGAAGTTCAGATAGCTATTGCAACCGATCTTGGTGTGACGTCGCCGCAGGCGTTTCCAGCGATCGCGGGTATCCTCAGCCACCTAATTTCGCTTGCCAAGGAAGAAGATAAAGAGGGGTTGTGGGAGCGGGTTCGGGAAAAGATGCGCCGCGTACCCTACAACGGGTATCTTGAAATCTGGTTGCAGCGCGTGACCAAGCCCGAAGCGGTAGGATTCGAGCTGGATAGCACCGAGAATATTTGTCAGATCGTCAACGGACACAGCGCCGCGCTGTGGGAGAGTGACTGGATAAGTAGCAACGACCTCAAAAAGGCATTGGACGTAAAAAAGATCATTGTTTCAGAGCCCAAGGCTGTGCCTGAAGTTGTTTCCCCGGAAGAAATAGAGCTGTTCGCAAAGAACGCTTGGGCTTACTAATTGCGCGGTGATTGATGGAAGGCAGAACAACAGTTGATGAGCTGTTTAGCAGGGCAAATAAGATAATTTCAGCCCTGCCTACAGTTAAGGACAAAAACTCTTTCTATGATCTGGTGGACGTTGGCACCCAGCAGAAGCGCAAAATGTGGGAAGAGGGGGCCGAACAGCTATTGGAGCTGGCCAAAGTGGCACCCAATGAAAAGAAATTCTACTTTCTGTTTTGGGCTGGGGATGTGTTCACAGGTTTAGGGGAGTTAGAGCAAGCTTTGCTAACAAAGCCTCAGCCTCCGCTTGGAAGTCGAAACTCTATGCAGACTGACAGAATTTTGAGTCTCAAGCTGAAGCTAGGCGAAGTTGTTTCCGGTTTGGATATTGCAACTCTCTTTGGCCCGAAATTTACAAAGTTTGGACGCGACAACATCGAGGACGTTGTCGCATTTCTTGAACCACAGGTTGAGCAGATCCAAGCACGCAACGCGCGGAACCTCCTGATAGAATGGGCGAAGGATGCGCACATTCACCCGCATGGGATGCCACTGTTCAATGGGCACGCCAGCTATGTGCTGGCCAAGTCTCCAACGGATTACAGTTTCAGTCTTTCCCCAAGCGCGGAAAAGCTGTGCGTTGAATTGATGCGAGAGGCTGAAAACACCTTCAGAGAGGAACGGGATATTCCCCGCGTTGGCGAGGGTTGGGTAGCAGAAACCGCGCTGTACTACGAAGTTCGGGATGCCTTTCCTGATGAAACGGTCATCCAGCACGGCAGGCCCAAATGGCTTGGGCGGCAGCATCTTGATATTTTTATGCCTGACCGAGGCGTAGCCGTTGAATATCAGGGTGAACAGCACGACCGGCCAGTAGAGTTTTTTGGAGGGGAAGAGGCTTTCCGGAAGAATGTAGAGCGAGATCGCAAAAAACTTGCGAAATGCAAACGCAATGGTGTCCGAGTGGTCTATGTGCGCGAAGGGTATGAACTCGCGGAAGTAGTCGCTGAAATTCTATCTGAAAATCCGCAATAGCTATCTCTCACCGTAAAGCTGATAATGCAAACGCAGCCAAAGTCCGGCTTGGCGAAGCTGCACTGAGGTGCAATCGGAAACGATGAATGGCCGGTAAGGGCCATCCTCACGTAAGCCAGCCGAGCGATCAGATGCTACGTTCGCTCCGAGGTCCGCTTTGTCTCGCATTGCGGACATCAGATCTCTCAAAGCGCCATCCATGAATGTCAGCTTCGGTGACGCCGCAATGCGGCTTCCGCTCTTTGGGCCAAGGTCGGCTATGGGCCGAGTGCATGTGCTGCACCTGTATTCGCTGCGGCCAACGCGAGTGTCGTTGATAGGCGCAAGCCGGCCATGCGGCGGTATGGCACTCTAAACTTGATCTTGAAGGCTTCGGCACGCCCGACCGGAGGCCCGCCCCCAGACCTTCGCGAGCTTGGCAGCATAAATATGTCCATCGACCTGCCCCTTAACCCGACCGAGAAGTTTGAGACAGAACCTGTCCTCGTAGCGCGGGGCGCAATCGGTGATTGACGAGATGGGCAACCATGTTCTGCCCGCAGTGAAGGCCGTGTGATGGCCCATTTCCTCAAGGCATCTCAAGGCCATGGATAATCCGCGACGGTCACCCCCATGGCGGAAAGTTCATCCACCACAAGGCGACGATAGGCCACCACGTCAGGCACAGGTTCGACGCGGCGGCGAGTGACTTCTTCTTCGGTGAACGTGGCGGGCGGAGCCTCGCCCTCAGTTTCGCCCCAGACATCGAGCACATAGTTCATCACTTCGGCGATCTCCCGATCATTGAGCGACGACCCGACCACGCCGGGCACATGCATCATATAGGTGCGGCCCAATTCGGTGCCCGCAATGTAGCCGACACTGTCCGGAAAGGCCGGGATGTCCCCCTCTGTCGTGCCTAAGCCCTCGAACCCGTGACAACCCGCACAGCGCAGGATGTAATTCGTGTGCGGGCTACGCGCGGGTTGATCGGCGGCTGCAAGCGCGGCGGGCAGAAGCGCGATCAAAACGCTCAGAGATTTCAAAAAAGGCATGCTCATTCCTTTCCGTCCAAGTGCTTAATCGACAGAGGGGCGCATGGCCCGCAAATCGGCATGAGAGGGACGAGCCTCCCGCGTGGCATCAAGACGAGCCTGCGTCATGGCGCCATCGGTCTCACCGAGCGTTTGAAGCACCCAATTGCCGATCTCGACCAGTTCCTCGTCGGTGGTGCTGGCCACAGGCGGCATGATGAGGCCTATATACATCTGGTCCTGCACATCCAGTTTGCCCGTCATTCCTGACACCACCACGCCGGCGAGATATTCGGGCGCGGTGTCGCCAAGGGCTTGCCAAAAGGCGGGGCGGTTCAACGGCGGGGCGAGGCCCGGATTGCCGATGCCGCCCGTGTTGTGGCAGGCGGCGCAGTGAATTTCGAACAACTCCTCCGGCGTTTCGGCGGAGACCGGGAGGACGAGGAGGGCCGTGGTAATCGCCGCAGCCCCCGTGAGTGTCGTCAAATGGCGCACGTCAGATTACTCCGCCAAGCCCACAACCACGGAAACCGTGCAGTGGTAGCCCTTATCGGTGTTCGCCATGCACCAGTTGATGTCGTTGTAGAGCCCCATGCGATAGCCCGGACGTTCACCTTCAGACGTGTAGCAGAAGGCAGCGGAATCCACCGGCGGTTTGCCGCAACAGTCATTGTAGGCGACGAGGTAGTCTTTGCCGTCATCCGGATTCGAACAGGTGCCGACCCAGGAGACGGAGGAAGCAGACGAACCCGGAGGACATTGCGTCAGAGAGCCACCGGAAGTGGAACAGAGGTTGCCATCGAGGGCACAATGACGCCAGTAGGAGCATTCGTCCTCCGGCAGTTCAGAGGCATTGGCACGTCGGTCAAAGGGCAGGATCGGGGTCGCCACGGCAGCGCCCAGAACCGAAGCTCCAGCCTTTGCCATGAAGCTGCGGCGGCCAAGGTTGCGTGCGGCGGTGCGGGCACCGGTTTCGACGCTTTTGTCGAGGGTCTTAAGAAGTTTGTCGAGCAGTCTGGTCATAATCAGATCCTTTCGGAGGAAAATTGAGTGGCACCCATCTGGTGGGCGACCGCAGCCTGGTAAGAGGGGATACCGGTCTCGGAGGCGGTGAACAGGCTTTCGAGCTGTTCACGAGAGTTTACGAGACCCTTGGCGCGCACCTTGCCGTCTGGCCCGATGAGCACAGCAAAGGGCAGTTTAGCGACCTTGAAGGTCATGCCGAGGTCGGAGGAGAGCGCATAGGGGAAGCTTTGCAAATGCTCCGCCTCGATGAGCCGACGGTGCGCCGCTTCGCGCCCATCGGAAGCCAACGCGACATCGAGCCAGCCATGTTCATCGTCCCGGATCGATTTGATCGCAGGCAAGAGCGCCTTGCAGATCGGACAGGTAGTCGAGAGGAAGAACACAAGCAGCGCCCGTCCGTCTGGTCCGCCCAGTGCAAATTCAGACCCGTTGAGATTGGGGAGAGTCATCTGCGGCACGGTTTCGCCAATGTCCGGTCCGCTGTCCGAAATCATAGCGCCCACCGGAGAGACCCGCTCAAACAGGATGCCGATTTGGCGGGCGAGCGCGAAGATGATCGCGATCTGCACCAGCACGACAACCCACAGGGCGATGTTGGAAAAGATAAGTATGTTCATATCGTTCTGTCCTCTCTCATCCGGCCTGCCGGATGTGGGGGAGATGGGAAGCGAGTTTTTCTGCCACGCCGTAGATTGCGAAAAGCGCGATCCCGGCGGTTATCGCAATGATTGCCCCCATCGCACCAAGCGGCCCTGTGGTGATCATCGCGACGGCGAGCGCCATAACGGTCAGCACGGCATTGCGCCCGAGGGTCAATCCCGAGACGATCTGAGGCGTGCCACCGCAGCCACAGTCGATCTCAGTCTGCCCCCGAAGCAAAGCCGCCGCCATTAAAGCGCCGTAGCCCAGGAACAAACCTGCCGCCATCAGCCCGCCGAAGGGACGAGTGAAGGGGGTGAGGAGCGCGAGGACGGAGAGGATCTCGGCCCCCATCAGTCCGCGCACGATCACTGGCACCATATGACGCGGCACAAGCCCATAGCCCTGAGCAAATCCCACCGTTTCATAGTAGGCCTGCCATTTGTGTAAGGCCGCGCGCGCCAAGACGAGCACGAGAAAGCTCGTCAAAGTTGCAGAGGTGAGGTGCGACAGGTCTCCCATCAGCGATCCAGCTCCATGATGGTTGGCCAGCCTGCGATGTTGAACTCTTCGGTCTGCTCGAGGAAGACCTCGTCGCCCATGTCGATGGTGTAGAGATAGACGTCACCGTCCTCGTTGGCGCCGTAGAGCATCGGCTCTTCGGTTTGTGTCACGAGAATGCTGTTTTCATGATGCGCGGTGGCGCGACCCACGACGGTCTTGCTGTCCATATCCACGGCCCAGATTTGCTCCGCACCGTTTTTGTGCGACCCATCATAGGATCCGGAGTGCATGAGCACGAAAGCGGTGTTGGTCGGTGCGTTATAGGCGATCAGCTCGGAGCCGGACGGCGCCCATTTACCCAGAACGCCTTCTGTCAGGGCGATGGTCTCAGACAGTACTGGCAACTCACCGCTGTCATCGACGACATAGAGGTTGCCGTTATAGGACACGTAAACGAGGGTCTCCCCCACACGCACGCCATTTGTGAAGAGCGCGTCATCATCGACGTCAAAGATCTTCTCCGACTTGCCCGGATCGCCAAAAGTGCCATCGGCGGCATAAGAATAAGTCTGGAAGGTGCCATCACCGCAGATCGTGGTGAATTTCATGCCAGATGTGGATGGGAAGATGCCCCAGCAGCCCGGCGTCGGAATTTCGGTCAACGTGGCGCCCGCGGCGATGTCGATCACCGACACGGAGGTCGCGGGCGTCGCGTTCTGAGCAAGCGCATAGGCCTCATCGTAGGACAGCGCGAGCAGCGCTGGCTGGCTTTCCACATGGGCCATTTTATCGCCGAACTCGAATTCGCTTATGATCTTGAGCGTGTCAACGTCCCAAGTGTGGAAGACGTTAGTGATCGGGCCATAAGTGTAGCGTTCAAAATAGACCGAGGTGGTGTACATCGTCTTGCCATCGACAGAAAGTACCATCTGTGCGGTGGTGCCCGGCCCCATATTCCCCTTCATCGTAAAGTCTTCAGCGCCCAACACGTTGATCGAGGACGGACCTTTCCACTCCTGACTGAGCACGAACAGGTTCGGTCCTTCGTCGATCGTTTCCTTCACGGTGAGTGTTTCGGGTTCAATGGCGTCTTGTGCGAAAGCCGGTCCGGTCAGCGCAACAAGCGCCACAAAAGCGGCGGTTGTAGATTTCATCATCTGTCTCCTGGTGATGGTCTCGCGATCACCTTAGGCGCTGGCGATCAGCCCGCGCTATCCGCTTTGATCCTACTATTTCGCACATAAAATATGCGTCCTGTAAATCTGGCCACTTTGGGCTCCGCCACGCTTGACGTCCCCTATTCAATGCGTCTTGAAGGAAGAAAAACATTCAATATCGGATGCTTACAATGCACACACACCTCAAGACCAAGACCCTCGTGAGAGAAGTGCAATATGACAACTTCGTCGATCAAGAACGTGGACTCGACGGCTGGAAACAGCTGTATCGGCAATTGTCTCCGGGGGCGTTCGAGGGGCACATTGCGATATTGGAATGGCATCAAATCTCGCTCTGCCGCGAGACAATGAACCAAAAGATGGAGAATTTCTACCGTGTCCCCGATGGCGCCATCTGCGTCGGGTTTTCGCTTGGTCAACGACTTTCCATGGCGGGACAGGACAATGCAATCGGCGCGGGCACGGGCATGATCCATGTCGCAGATGAAGAGTATCACATCTTCACCGACAGCCATGCGGATTTCATCATGCTCACCCTTGCCGAAAACGCCCTGTCGGAAGAGATCGCAAGAGGGTCAAACCCTATTCCTCCGCAGGCAGGCCATGGCATCGCAGACTGGATGTTGACGCTGATAGAGAGTGCGCGACAGGGGTTGGCGCAACAACCCGTTCTCGATCTGGCTCCGGATCTCCTGATCGACCGCATTTCGCTATGGGCGCGCGACGCCACGCGACAACGCCAACGCAAATCTCCGCGCGGGCTGATGTCGGATATTCTTGTGGCTTGCGACACACTTCCTTTTGAAAAGCTCAGCGTCAACCATTTATCAAAACTGTTGGACCGAAATCGTGCGGATCTGCGTGCCTGCTGTCTGGAACGAACAGAGATGACGTTAGACGATATGCTCAAAGGGCGCCGTCTGAGCGAAGTGCATCGTCGCCTCCGCCTGTCAGACCCGCGTGACACGAAAGTGTCGGATATCAGCATGGAATTTGGCTATTACCATTGGGGTCGGTTTTCACAGACCTATCGCGCCATGTTTGGCGAACGCCCTTCTGACACACTGCGCCGTGACGCGCCCAAACATCACTGAGACGCGGATTCAGATCACCTGTCCGGATGAGTTCCATTCATTTTGGCGGCGTCACTTCCCTGCGCGTAGCTGCTGTGCATGGGTGCTGCGGTGAAAGTCTCAAAAGAGCCCACTTTGACAATTTTCTGCTTTGCAGCCAAAGTCCACATTGGGATCTGAGGAGTTGATCTCGGTCAAAACCAACCAAACGTTCATAGAGTTCTTCATGCCCAAAAACTGCGCGCTTTGTTTACAAGAGCGGGAACTGAAAAACAGTCACATCATGCCACAGAGCATGTATAGGGCTGCAGGAAGGGCTGGCGAACCATTTGAAAGTGATCTGATCCACGTTGATCACATGCGAGGTACAGCGGTCAGAACCTCGAAACAACTCAAACAAAAACTGCTGTGTGAAAGCTGTGAAGACAAGTTTAGCCGGTTAGGTGAGGACTACTTTGCTAGAATTTGCTTTCAAGGAGCGGGGACCTTTGAGCTCAGAGGGGAGCTACACGGACTAACCCCTGACGAAATTTCTTCAGGCAGAAAAATGTGGCTCGAAAGTAGCGCGGAATCTGTCGAGCTATGCCCAAAAGTTGGTGACGCCAGAGATCAGGCGGCATTTTGAAGTTGCTTGATCCCGTCTTTAAACGCAATCCCTTCGATGATTTCCGGCAAACGATTTGCGCCGTCCAATTTTCGCCATTTGGCTTGTGCCGACATCATCAGCCGGAAGGCCATTGCAAGGCCGGTCTTGCGGCTTAGGCAGCCTTTGGTTTTGCCAGTGCGATGGCGAACCGTTGCGAACATGCTTTCGATTGGGTTCGAAGTCCTGATGTGCTTCCAATGCTCAGCGGGGAAGTCATAGAAGCTCAATAAAACGTCGCGATCCTTGATCAGCTTGGCTGCCGCTTTTTCATACTTCACACCATAAGCTGCGACGAAGAAATCGAAAGCCGCCTCAGCATCTGCTTTCGTCTCCGCCTGCCAGATATCGTGCAAATGACCTTTGGCCTTTGCATGCAGAGATTTCGGCATCGCGTTGAGGACATTCCCGGTTTTGTGGAACCAACAGCGTTGTTCGCGGGTGGTGCCGAAGACTTCCCGCAACGCCGCCCAGAAGCCGAGCGCCCCGTCACCAATGGCCAAATCCGGAGCCTTGTTCAAACCTCGGCGTTTCAGGTCAAGCAGCAGCTCGCGCCAACTCTGGGTGCTTTCTCTAAAGCCGTCCACGAGGCCCAAGACCTCTTTTCGGCCCCACTCGTCAGCCCCGATAAGAACCAGAACGCATTGCTTTTCTTCAGCCATACGTGGCTGGAAATAGACGCCGTCGGCCCAGACATATACAAACCGACGCGCGCTCAGATCCCGGCGTTGCCATTGCTCATATTCTTCCCACCATTCAGCCTTGAGCCGCGAGATGGTCGTTGATGATAGACCCGCTGCGTTCGGCCCGAGGAGAGCTGCCAGCGCCTCCAGGAAGTCGCCGGTGGAAATGCCCTTCAAATATAACCAAGGCAGCAATTCTTCGAGCGACTTGGCCTTGCGCAGATAGGGAGGCAAAATCGATGACGTAAACCGGACTTTCTCGGCCGCCTCACCACGGTCACGCACCCGAGGCACTTGCACCTTCACAGGGCCGATCCCGGTCATCACCTCGCGTTCAGGCAAATACCCATGCCGGACAAGGCGGGCGCGGCCTTCTTCCGTGGTTTCATGTTTGTAGGCCTCCAATATTGCGGCCAGTTCAGCTTCAACGGCTTGCTCAATGAGTTGCCGCGCGCCGGATCGTAAAATCTCGGTCAGCGGGTCAATCGAAAATCCGGATGGATCAGGCAAGCTGGTGATGGTAGTCTTCGTCATGTGGCATATCCCTTTCTCTATGGAGAATTGACGGCGTTCTGAACAC
>NZ_FORY01000043.1 GCF_900114135.1 Celeribacter halophilus | reverse complement strand
ATCCTCGGGATCGCCGTCTTGGGAGAGAGTGTCACGCTAACACGGATCATTGCGGCACTGCTCATCATCAGCGGCATCATCACAATGAAACTGGCAAGTGCCCAATGAATTGCGACCGAAAGAAACGGATACAGAATGCCAGACAAAGGGGCAATGTCATTCGCCGATCGATCTCCTGCGCTCGGCGGGACGACCGTCGTTCCGCCTGCGTTCGGTGGCCTGCGGAAACCTCTCTTGAAAACCCGGGCGTCTACGTCAGATAATTCAGGGCAAGTGACACTAAGGAGGGCGCTATGGTTGCAATGAGCCGCTTCGAGAATGAAGTGACCCGAACATGCCTGCTGCTCGGCGGCAAACGCACGATCCATGCGCCTATAGAGACTGCGCGGGATGCGCATGATCTGATTGTTAGAGGCCTTCCCCTTACCGCACTTATACACCTGGTGAATGAAACCCCCATGTTGTCGTCAGGGGATACCCTTGAGAAGGCCATTGGCATCAGCCCACGGACCCTGCAACGTCACAAGAAAGAGGATACTTCCAAGCCACTGAGTGTCGAGCAAAGCAATCGGATATGGCGTTTTGCAAAAATTCTAGGGAGAGCCATCGAAGTTCTGGGCTCAAAAGAAGAGGCTGAATTGTGGATGGGCCAGCCCGCATTCGGCCTGGAAAACAGAAAGCCCATTGACCTACTCGCCTCGGCCCCTGGCGCTGAAGCCGTGCAAGACTACCTGACGAGGATAGAGTATGGGATTTACATGTGACATCTCTTCCCCACCAACCTCTCGGCTCTGGAGAAATTCGGTTCTGGGACGCTGACTATGCTGCGCGCCGAAAAAATCATCTTCGTGGAAACGGGCGTAAAATTGAAGGCGGCTCACTCAATCAAGTAGAAATGCGAGAATGCCGTTAGACACGGCGGTTTGCAGACATTCTCTGCAGGTGCGTGATCATTGGTTCGTATTGTGAAAAGCCGACATTCTCCCCCCTGCCTGCGCCGTAGCTCTTGCTGCGCCATCCACCAAGGTCAGCAATGCGCAGATAGTGACCTTTGCAAAGTCTGGAACCGTGGTCTTCTTTCTCGACGTGGTCGACCCTCTGCGGACATTCGAACCTATCGCTACGCTTGACCGGTCCCAGCCATTACCTACCTCCATCCTTGCCGCTAATGTCCATTCGTGCCCCGGAAGGTTGACATGCGTAATTTTGGGTGCCCCAACTATTGCCGTATAGAGGTCAGACAGTTGGGTTCATAATGTTCGGCATTTTGAAGAATCTTTTCGGCTCGGGGAAAACTACAGTGCGTGATGAGGGGTTCCCCGCCATCCGCGAAACGGCCGGCTCAGGCGGTGAGCGCCAGAGCCGCTTCGAGGACTTTGAACGGGAAACGAGGGAACGCCTTGAGGCACAATCCTTCGAAATGCCGGGGCAGGCTTACTTCAGCCAATTGCAGGCTCTGCAGGAAAGTATCTCGGACCGCAGGTACATGGACGCCGCCATCGCGGCGCGCAAGAGCCTGCCGCTCATTCGCAAGTGGCTTGAAGATCCCAAGGGGCACGGCAAGAGGCTGAGCCTGAATATGCCAGCGCTCACTCAGGGTGGCACTATGCTGGCCATCACCGGTGACCGGAAGGGACTGGCGATGCTGCATGATCTGGTATCGGAATTCGACCATCTCGAGGAATACCGCGCTGATGCCGAAAAGCATCTCGCCGCCATTGACCTCTTCGACGCCATTCGCAAAGCCGTCGCAGCAAAGCCTGGCATCCTGCAGAACAAGATGAAGTCGGAGGTGGGCGCCGAGGATGGCCGCCTTGTTAGCAACCTGATCTCGTGGCTGGAGAAGGCTGGCGAGATCACCCGCGCCAAGAACGGAAAGACCTACGCGCTCTACGTAGATGGCGTCGAGATGAGCGCCAAGGACGCTTCGGCAGTCTACACCGAGCCGCCGCGCCCCGGGACTCACCAGGCCAGATCCAAGCCGGGGAAGCCCATCGAGCTCAACCTCGAAAAGCTGACCTTGGTGCCGCTGCCACCATCTCCGGAGGCCTGGACCAGCCAGGTTACGCTGCCTGCAACCAATGAAACATTCGAGGATGCCGAAGGCGCTTGGCGTGAACTCACTGTAGAGGCGATCGCGCCCGCGGATCGCCCGGACCCTGCCTTCCGAAAATACTTCACCACACGTGGCGGTGTCCTTTCCTTCGATGATCTTGCAAAGTCCGAGGCAAGCCTCGGTGCGCCGGGCGCAGTGATGTTCACCTCCGAGCAGGGTGGCCCCACGATGATCGAACGACTGAAGCGTCCGATCTATGCGCTTGATGTCCATCCCGAGGGCCAGGGCTTCGCGACACGGTCGAAAACGAACATCCTGACCGTCTACGGCGCAGACCTGAAGGTCGATTTCGAGACCGATCTATCCGCCACGCCCGAAGTCGCAGCGGGGCGCCGCCGTCTCGATCCTGACGTGGACGGAGGTATTCTTTGGGGTGAACCCCATTTGGCGCTCAACTGCATCGCACTCAGCCCCAGCCGGGACAGATACCTTTACACGTTTGTTGATGAAGCCTGGTGCATCGATCAGTGCGGAAAGCTTCTGTGGGGCGTCCGTATGCCTGAGCGCCCCGTGGAGACCTATCATCATACCTTCGAAGTGGGCGACATGGGCAGGCATACGCGAACCGCCGTGGAAATCGAAGAGGCGCTGAAGGAGCTTGAGCTTGCGCTGCCAGTAACGCCGGATGAGATCCGGCAGAAATACCACAGCTTAGCGCGTCAGCTGCACCCGGACCTCAATCCGGGTAGCGAGGACCAGATGAAGGCAGTCAACGCGGCTTACGAGACACTGACCGGGGCCAGCCACGAAGAACTGCAGGGTAAGGAAAACGCTGAGGACTTACTGACGTTCTCCGCCACCGTGACTTTCACGACCGGCGGCGGCCCTGACCGCCTTCAGGCTGCGACCTTTTCAGGGCGTGGCGACACGGCGTTACTGGGAACCACCCAAGGGCGGGTCCTGCGCATCGATGGTTCCGGCAAGCCGATCGACCTCTATGATGTGGGCGCCGTGCCAGTCAGGATCCTGGAGACGGATCGCTATCTCTATATCCAGACATTCACCCGTCTCTACGTCCTTGAGGGCGACCGCCTTGTGGGGTTGCAGGACTGCACGACCAAATGCGACCTGCTTGTAGAGGAGGGCTTGGTCTTGCTGGTGGAGAACAAGGGGGTGCGGGTGTTGACGGAGGCCGGCAGACCGCTGGGAATCGCCCTGACCAAAGCCCCCATCCGTCGGGCCGGGATCGAGGATGGCGTGCTCGTCGTCGAAACACGAACCCATCGCGGCCGGTTCAGTGGCTTCAGGAAATAAAGCGAGTTGCCAATTCGGCGACCAGTCATAACAGAGAAACCGCGTCCGCTTTTACGGCTTTCTGCCGATCCATGACCGTGCAACGAGTTTAAACTGTCTACCCACCCTATCGGAACGACGGGACCCGGCCCATTGCTGCCTTTCATCACCAGTTCAAGATGCTGCGATGCAGCCCGTCGAAGCGGCCATTCGTGCATCGCGCAGCATTTTGTGCTTCCCAATGTCGCTGATGCGGGACAAAGCGAGCTTTCGCTGAGCTTGCGCCAATGGCTGCTATGACCTCGGGTCTGGTGGCGAGCTTTGATATTTTCGAAGCTCGCCACCGGATTATACTACGCATCGGCGTCAACGTTCAAATACGTGCGCCATTGCGAATAAAGCCTCCTAACCGAAATGGATTTGCGTTCTACCTAGCCCCATTTCATCTCGCCGGTCAGAACCTTTGCGCCGATGTCCAAGGCCATGCCCATTCCCAATTCGGGATAGCGGGCGCGCATTACTGCATTCAGGTCTTCAGATGTCGTGGCTTTTGCCAGCTCGTCCTCTACAGCCAATAGATAGGCTTTGGTGAACGCGACAGCTTCAAGACCAAGCGGCGCGTCAGGTGTCATGTGACCCGGCACAACGACCTGAGGTGCGCGTGCGATGATGGTGTCCAAGTTGGCAATCCATGCTGCGCGCTCTTCTTTTGTTTGCGTATCGGCCAGCCAAACATGGGTGCCTGAAAAGACCATCACACCGCCAAAAACAGCCTTCAGGTCTTCGCTCCATATGTAACGGCGATTGGCGATTCCTGTCGCCGGGACGATGTCGAGCACATAGCCATCCACCGTCAAAGTTGCGCTATCGTTAACTTGGGCCATGACCACATCATCAACAGATTGCGGGCCGTTTTCGCCAAGCTGCGGTCCCCATGTTTCGACCTTCTTGGCGACATTCGCGTTGATCGCAGCAACGGTTTCGCTGGCCGCGATGACGCGTGCCTTAGGAAAGGCCTCAACGATAGGGCGCAGGCTAAAGTAGAAATCCGGGTCGCTTTGGCTGACATAGATTGTGGTCAATGTTTTGCCGGTGGCTTTGATCGCCTCGGCCAAGGCTTGACCGTCTGGCAGCGTAAACCCGCCGTCAATCAGGACGGCTTCGGACGGGCCGGACACCAAGACAGGCGCGCGATAAAAGCCATTTTCCCCGGCTGGGAAGTGTGCCCAGCTTAGGCCGTCTTCGTTTGCAAACGCCACTTTGGGCGCGACAAGTGCGGCTACGCCAGCGGCTGCTGCCACTTTGAGGGCTGTTCTACGGTTCATTTTCGAAATCCTTGTGAAGAGGTTAAGCCAGTTTGAGAGCGGCCAAGATGTTGTCGGGTCCGGAATACAGCGCACTGGCGTCCAATATGCTCAGCTCTGCATTGACGGTTGCGATCAGAGAAGGAACGCCTTGCAGTCCGTAGGCGTTCATTAGATCGCGGGCCGCAGCTGTGCGGGTGTTTACCAGGTGCAATAGAGGGTCATCTGCCGCCAAAAGACGCGCGCTGGCGTCCATGAGGCCCAGATCGGTCAAAATACCCGCTACAACAACGGCCGAAGTCACGTCTTTGCCGTCCTTGTATCGCGCCGATTGAATGGCGGCGAGGGTGTCGATTACGCGATCAGGGGTGCTTGCCGACACTGCGACGACAGCACGTGTTGCGACTGTTGAGTCCAGCAAAGCATCCTCTGAGCCCAGCACCTTTGTGCGATAGTCTTCGCTGAACGGCTGCCCGCTGAGCGCGCCGATGCGTTGATCCATAGCCCAAGCCTGCGCGGCAAAGCTCTTCATCGGGCGCGCACCTGTGCCAGAAAACAGGCCAGTCGCCATGGGCTGCAGGTCAATTTCCGGCTGTTTCGACAAAGCTTTGATCGAGGCAGAGGCACCATAGCACCAGCCGCACAACGGATCGAAGAGGTATTGCAAAGTCACTGTCTGTGTCATGTTTCGTCTCCTTTGAAGGGTATATGCGCCCCTTGATTACCAATGATAAGACGAACGATTTTGACAAACTGTTTATCAAAAGCTAACAGTTACATCATGTCAAAAGCACGCAATCTGAACAGGCTGGCCTATTTCGCGGCGGTGGTGGAAACGGGGTCGTTTACACGGGCCGCCGAACGGTTGGGGGTGACCAAAGCTGTGGTCAGCTCGCAAGTAACGCAATTGGAACAGGAGCTAAAAACAACCCTGTTGGTGCGCAACACGCGCAAGGTCAGCACGACCGAAGCGGGGCTGGCATTTTACACCCGTTGCGCGTCAATCCTGCATGATGCGGATGATGCGTTTAGCGAGTTGTTGCAACTGTCAGACCGACCTTTGGGCACTTTGCGCATAACCGCACCGCATGACTATGGCACCGTCATTGTGACCCCCGTGGTCGCCGCTTTTCGGTCCAAATACCCCGAGTGCAAGGTTGAATTGCATCTCGGTGACAGCCACAGCGACCTGATGTCAGGTGATCTTGATCTGGCCATTCGTGTGGGCTGGCTGCGGGATTCTGGTTTGATTGCTCGCAAAATCAGCGGTTTTCAACAGCTGTTGGTAGGGGCGACCACAGACAAGGCCCAGCTTAACGCTATCGCACACCCCAATGAACTGACGTCGCTCGATTTCGTTGCCAACCTATCCCTGTCTGATCCCCTGCAATGGGCTTTTGAAAACGATGCAAAGCAAAGCGTGTCTGTGAAACTGGCAAACACTCTCGCCATCGACAGCGCACCCGCAATTCTGGAAGCGGTTAAGGGCGGTGCAGGGATTGCGATATTGCCCGACTTTTTGGTGCGCAAGGATTTGCGGGGCGGCAAGCTGACACAGATTTTGCCGCAATGGGCTTTGCCCGAGGGTGGCATATTTGCAGTCTACCCCGCCGCCAAATTCCGCCCCGTCAAGGTCACCGCTTTTGTCGACATGTTGCGCGACGCATGACGTTGCAGGACGAAATGGAGCTGCGGTCAGAAAACTGACGGATTTCTACAACCGCAGACGCCCAAAGGCCGTCCTTCACCGCAAGCCTCCTGTCGTGATCGATCTACAGAAACATGAAATAATCATCCCTGATCGGCTGTTGCAAAATACGTCATCAAATGCTCACTTTGAACCGGATAGCAGACCTTCGTGGCGCGCGTCACAAACTGGCAAGATGCCTTTGGATGCAACCAGACAGACGACGACTCCACCCAATCCGCACTTCTCCAGAAAGAGAGAAAAGTTTTAGGCCGCGTCGATTGTCGGCTCTTGCACTTCAGCATTCTTGAGTTGTTGCGCCATGATCTCCGTAAAGGGAACGGTCGGGTTCGCCTCTGCAAGCATGCCGACCTTCATCCAGAATTCCGCCTGCGCATTGATCGAACGGCACATGACCGAACTGGACTTACGTAGTTCTTCGTGCAGCGCGTCACTGATTTTTACGATGCCCATCGACGTCCTCCTCTCCTGTATATATAAATCATATACGAATCGTATACATTATTTCAACCATAGTCAATTCGATCCAGTGGCCATGACGCAAAGGATACATGATGAACACCTATATCCACGTCCCCATAGCGCCGAAGGCGCAGAGCGCCCGCCGAACGGACGCCATCAAACTCTACGGACCGGATGCATTCGAAGGTATGCATCGCGCGGGGGCTTTGACGGCCAAATGCCTCGACGGGATCGCAGGTCTTGTCCGCGACGGCACAGCTTTGGAGCAGATTGACACATACGTTCGCGACTTTGCCGCCGCAAATGACGCTACGCCCGCCACGCTCGGCTACAAGGGGTATCAGTTCGCCTGCTGCACATCGGTCAACCATGTGGTTTGCCACGGATTTCCGAACTCAAAGAAACTGCGCGACGGCGACATCGTGAATGTTGATGTTACCTTGATCCATGATGGTTGGCATGGCGATTCCAGTCGGATGTATGTGGTGGGGAAGCCCAAACGCGCGGCTGAACGCCTCATCCGGATCGCTCATGGGGCGATGATGCAGGGGATCAACGCGGTGCGTCCGGGGGCGCGACTGGGTGATATTGGTTATGCGATCCAGACCTACGCACAGGCCGAGCGCTGCTCCGTCGTTCGCGATTTTTGCGGCCACGGCATCGGCCAGGTCTTTCACGACTCGCCCGATATCTTGAATTTTGGAACTGCGGGCACTGGTCCAGAGCTTCGCGAAGGGATGATCTTTACCGTTGAACCGATGGTTAATCTCGGGCGCGGCGACGTCAAAATACTTGCCGACGACTGGACTGTCGTAACGCGTGACCGGTCTCTGTCAGCGCAATTTGAGCATTCGATTGGTGTGACCTCGGATGGCTGCGAGATTTTTACCCTCTCGCCAACAGGTCTCCATGCACCTGGAGTTGAGCTTTAATCCGTTTTGCCAGAGTGGACCATCAAGACTATTGCAGCATCGGGCAGGGTGGGCGCGAACCAAACTTGCGGCAGTGCGGCACCCAGTTTTCGGGAGTTAGGGCCTCTGGGAAGATGCTCTGCTGACCGCCGTCAGCCCGAAGCGGTCATGATCCTTGGGCACATCGGGCGGAAAGTGTGAATTCGCTGCGCGCAACACCAACGGCAGCTATGCGCAGATAGCGACCTTTGCAAAGTCGTGCTCAGCGGGCCACCTTGATGGGACGAACGGCCCTCTGCAGACGTTCATGCCAAGCGCAGCAAGAGACAGCTTCCAATCCAGGGCGGCATTTCGTTTTATTCTGGTGGCTGCATTACTTACAAGCTGCGCACATCTTCTTGTAGTGGTCCTCGCCAACTTCCTTGATGAAGTTAATGCCTGCTTCGGCTGCACGGATTGCTTCTTCCAGCGTGAGGTCTGGCAGTGTGCCAAGGCCGTCGATTGTGCCGTGTGACTCAATTTGCACCAGCCGCTCAAGGGCACGAACATCGAGCTTGTCTTTCACGTCATTGTGAATTGCCCCGAGTTTGCCGGAGACCTATAGCTTCATTTCACGCGACCATATCGAACACGTCGCGCTGTGCATAGAAGTTCTCTTCGGCCTCGGCTGGTGGGATATTCCCAATAGGGCCAAGCAGGCGGCGATTATTGAACCAGTCGACCCATCCGAGGGTGGCCATTTCCAGATCTTGCATGTTGCGCCAAGGCCCCTGGCGATGAACGAGTTCGGTTTTATAGAGACCGTTAATCGTCTCGGCGAGGGCGTTGTCGTATGAATCCCCGACGCTGCCGACCGATGGTTCAATACCAGCTTCGGCTAAACGTTCAGTATAGCGAATGGACACATATTGCCCTCCG
>NZ_FORY01000025.1 GCF_900114135.1 Celeribacter halophilus | reverse complement strand
GTGTCGCAGCGTGTCGCAGCGTGTCGCAGCGTGTCGCAGCGTGTCGCAGCGTGTCGCAGCGTGTCGCAGCGTGTCGCAGCGTGTCGCAGCGTGTCACAGCGTGTCAAGATGTTTCGGGTTTACACACCGCACATTTGTCAGGCGCATAAAAAGGCGCAGCGACCAGAGGATCAGACAATCTCCGCCCAAGCGTTCAACAACCCATACCATCGGAGCGTCTCTGCAGCTTTGGATGCCCTAAAGACACTGAATTTGCTGCCGCCAGACATAGTGCCTGATGCGTTAGCGACCTACGCGCCCACCGCATCCTGCACGAGCACAGGCGTAAAGTAGGTTTTTGAACGGCCGCCCAAAGTGATCGGGTCAATCATCTTCACACAAGTCTGGTAGTGATCTGTTTTGCGATGCTCGTCGAGCGCGGCCTCACTCTCGAAGATCTCGTATACAAAGAAATTATTGTCGTCTTCAGGATCATGCAGAAGGTCAAAACGAATATTGCCCGGTTCTTTGCGAGTACCCTCACAGTTGATTGTGAACGCCTCAAGAAAGGTGTCCCGCGTACCATCCTGAACCTTGATGTTAACGAGTTGAATAAGCATTTTTGAGCCTTTCGAAAAATGGTTTGTGGGCAATCAAGTGCCCGGAGCCTGCCACATTGATGTGGTAATGTTTGACGTGACCAAATCGCGCTGCACAGCGTATGCGCGCTCCCAACGTGCGCCAGCTTCGTCATAGAGCGGCTTGAATTGCGCATTCGGCGTGAACTCCGCCTCAAGCTCGGACCACGCCCTACCGCCTTCGGTGAGTGATGCAAACAAACCGGCGCCCGTTGCAGCCGCAATTGCACACCCCTGCGCAGTCGCCTCCTTAACCTTGGGCGTTATAACGGGAATACCCGTCACATCTGCGAGTATCTGTGACCAATGCGATGATTTTGACGCCCCTCCCGCAAAGACGATGCGATCTGGACAATTTCCAGACAGCTCGAAAACCGCCTGCAGATTGCGCTGCGCCACGATGGCGGCATTCTCCTGCAACGCACGAAAGATTGCTTCCGGCCCAGAGGTTTCGGGATTAATCGAGAGATTGAGCAAAGACGGGGCCGCATGGAACCACTCGCCATAGCGCATCACATCCGAGAATATCGGAATGATCCCATATGCTCCCGCAGGAACAGACTTTGAAGCTGCCTCCAGCTCGGTGTAGCTCTTACCTTGCCCGAACGCATCGCGAAACCAACGCATTACAGCGCCAGTGAAGAAACTGATTGCTTCAGCCTGATTGAGGCCCGGTACGACATGAGGATTTATCCGCAGATTCATGGTCGGATCACGCAAAGACAGTGGCACATTCACGACTTGCTGCCAGAAGGTACCCCCAAGAACGGCGCAATCCCCCTCATTCACAACACCGAGACCAAGCGCCCCGGTTTGGCAATCACCTCCGCCAGCGACAACCAATGTACCCGCAGCAAGACCTGTCATTTCGGCGGCTAGTGAATGAACATGACCAATAACCTCGCCCGTCGACACTGAGCGCGGCAAAAGATCTGCTGGCAACCCCGCAGTCTCAAGCGCAGCATCCAAGGGCGCGCGATCCGTCAACCCGATGAGCCCCGTCGTCCCCGCATTAGAAGGTTCCGAAGTTAACTCACCGGAAAGGCGATACAGCACCCAGTCTGACAGCATCGTCAACGAACGAGCACTGTCAAAGATTTGTGGCATATGCGTGCGCAACCAGATCAGCCGGGGCAACGCTCCAAGCGCATAGGTTTGACCGGAAAGAGCATAGATATCAGCTTCAAGTCCGGGGTGATCCGCCTTCAACCCACGCACTTCAGCATCAGCGCGCGCATCCACATTGGCGCACGCCCATATTTCCGCACCACTCGCATCATGCAACACGAAGGCTTCCCGCATAGCGGTTGCACTGACAGCTTTGATGTCTTTTGGATCAACGCCGGTTTTGGCAATCAACTCGCGACAGCATCGAGCGAGTATGTCCCAGTTTCCCTGAGTATCAAAATCCATTGAACCAGGATAGCGAGGATCGCTCTTATGCCACCACTCCTGCCCGACAGCGCCGACTTCTGCACCGGATTGGTCGAAAAGAACGGCTCGTCCAGAGCCGGTACCTGCGTCAAATGCGAGATAATATTGCATGACTTCTACCCCTCAACCGCGTCGAGCAAAGCCAATGCTGTTGGCTCGTCGGTCACTAAAATGTCTATGATTTCCCCACGCAAAGCAGAGAGGATTGGCCCCGTTTTGGTAGGGCCCCCTGCGGCAGCAATCACCTTTTCGGACTGACGAAGCTGCTCCAAATTCACACCGACCACACGATCATGCAAAGGCAGACTAATATCCTGACCGTTCCTATCATAGAAATGGCAGAGAATATCGCCGCGCGCGCCACTACGACGCAACGGATCAATTTCACTAGGGGCAAGATAGCCTTGCGTGACAACAGTCGCCGTTTCGCTCAACCCGCCAATGCCAACCAGTTTGTAATCGGCCTCCAAAGCTTTCGAGATCAGCGATGAAACCGAGGGTTCTTGCGTTAAGGCTTGCGCGAGTTCGGGAGTGGAAAGCACCAAAGGCGCTGGGATGATGTTAACATTGCGGTGCCAGTTGGCCTCCCGCATCCCCTCCACATAGGTTCTCACGCCACCCGTCAAAGAATAGAGCCCAATGCCGCGCTCCTGCGCTGTATAGCCAAGCATCCGGATCGAATGCGTGACCGTTTCCCCCCAACCAACCGACAGACTGTCGCCAGGCTGAAGCTTTTGCATCAGATATTGCGCGGCCGCTTGACCAACGCGCATGTTGATATCTTCCGAGGTGCTTTCAGGAATAACCCGGCAATCGCTCAATCCAAATTGCTGGCGCACACGCGCTTCAAGCTCAAGGCAGCCCTGTTGACGCGAGTTGATGCGAAGCTGAACAAGACCCGAAGTCCGCCCCGCTTCGAGCAATCGGGAGACTTTGATTCTAGGGATACTCAGCAGCTTTCCGACTTCACTCTGGGTCAAGCCATCGTTGTAGTAGAGCCAAGCGACACGGGCGAGCAGAGCTTCATCCCTATCAGCTTCGGTCATATCTGCCATGGTCCGTGCCCCTTCGCCCTTTTGTTCTGGGTATATTTATTTTTTGCAAATACATTTGATCAAGTCAATACGCCTATTTTAGCTGCAGTGCGGCATATTTTTAAGCTATTTATGTATTGACAGCTGCATATTATGCTGAGCAAATGTTTCACTAACAAACATCTGAACATAATGGTGGGCAAGCTGACTTTTTGCCCGACATGGTTGGATGGCGGTCTTGATGGCGTTGAGGAGGCGACATGAAACCTGCCCTAGCAGAGCTTATCTCTGTCTCAAAAAACTATGCCCATATTCCTGTCCTTAAGGGAGTGGATTTCTCAGTCTACGCAGGAGAAGTTCATGCGCTCTTGGGCGGGAACGGTGCCGGCAAATCAACATTGATGAAAATCCTCGCCGGATTGGTCACCCCCACGGGAGGTCAGGTGCGGATCGGCGGAAAGGCGTTGTCACCCGCGACACCTTCCCAAGCACAAGCCATGGGCCTCTACCTTGTGCCGCAAGAAGCACATATCTTCCCCAATCAATCTGTATTGGAAAATGTCTGCGTCGGCCTCCCACAAGCCGCCAGCGCCTACCGCAGCCGTGTGAAAGACCTGATTGCCCGCCTAGGCGTGACACTCGGGCTCGACACGAAAGCCGCGACCTTGGAAATCGCCGACCGGCAAATTGTCGAAATCCTGCGAGGCCTCATTCGTGATGCAAAAGTTCTGATCCTTGACGAGCCGACCTCAGCCCTCACCCCGCTGGAAGTGGAAACGCTCTTTACGCGCATGCGCGCGCTGCGAGAATCCGGACATGGCCTAGTGTTTATCTCACACAAATTACACGAGCTGCGCGCCGTCTCTGATCGAATTACAGTGCTGCGCGATGGTCATGTCGTTCATAGCGAAGCAATGGAGGACAGTACTGACGCAGAAATTCTCGCGGCCATGAGCCCCGGCGTCACTGCGTTGAGTGACCGCGTCGCAGGTAAGATAGCCTCAGAGGAAAAGGTCCTGTCCCTATCGCACCTAAGCGGCGAAGGCTTTGTCGATATCTCTCTTGATGTACATCGCGGCGAAGTATTGGGGCTGACAGGCGTTGTTGGCGCAGGTCGGACCGAATTGGCAGAAACCTTGATTGGGTTACGGCCGCGCGCGGGCGGCGACGTCATGCTTGAAGGCCGCCCCTTCCGGGCAGCCAAACCCAGCGACGCCGTAAAGCAAGGGGTCGTTCACCTTTCCGAGGACCGGCAGCAATACGGGTTATTTCTGGAAGCCCCGCTCTATTGGAACACCTCATCGTTTGTCTACGAGCAGCTACCGTTTTTCTTGCGCCCTGCACGCGAGCAAAAGCGGTTCGAGACTTACCGGAAAAGCCTCGGGATTAAATGTGCGAGTCCCGATCAACCTGTAGGGAGCCTCTCGGGCGGCAATCAACAAAAGGTACTTTTGTCAAAATGCCTCGCAGCAGAGCCGAAGCTGCTTATTCTCGATGAACCCACGCGCGGTGTCGATGTTGGTGCGCGAAATGATATTTACCGCATCATCGAAGACCTGGCCGCGACGGGCACCTCCGTCATTGTGATTTCATCCGACTTTGACGAAGTGGTGCGTCTATCCGACAGAATTGCCGTGATGGCAGGCGGACATCTCGCCGGAGAACTGCCCGCAGGAGCCTCCACAGATGCCATCGGGCAATTGGCCTTCGAATCCAAGGAGACCTTACATGCTTAATTGGATTGCCCGCGATCGTGTCGCGACGCTTTTGCTGGTCACTATTGCGGTCCTGTTGGCCGTCGGAGTTGCGGCCCCGGGATTTCTGGCGCCCAGCACTGCCTCCATGATTTGGTCTAACGGGCTCGTGCTTATGCTGATCGCGCTCGGCGTGTTCCCCGTGATCTTAACACGCAACATTGACGTTTCAGGCGGATCTGTTCTGGGGCTCTCCGCAGTCACGCTCGGACTGTCGCTCAATGCCGGTATTGCGATGCCGATTGCAATTGCAATGACGCTTGGTGCCGGGTTGGCCGCAGGCGCCGTGAACGGGGTCTTGGTCGCAGTACTCGGTGTGCCATCAATTGTCGCAACTTTGGGAACTTTGGGCCTATTCCGCGGCGTGATGCTCATCGCAACAGGCGGTGAATGGATCGAAGAGCTGCCTGAGACCCTCAAAGCGCTTGGCGCAAAATCACTGGGCGGACTGTCGGTGATGGGCATTTGCACAGGCTTGGTGATCATTGCGGTTTGGGCATTCTTACGATCTCGGCGTGGTCGCTGGGTGATGGTTGTAGGAGATAATCGCGCGGCGGCCCGTCATCTTGGCCTTCCCGTAAAACGTATCGAGTTCCTGGCCTTTGTTTGGGGCGGAGGAATGGCTGCTTTGGCTGGAGTTACCTTTGCAGCACAAATCGGTTTTGTTCCCAACCAAGCAGGCACAGGAATTGAACTCCGAGCGATTGCAGCGCTGGTTTTGGGTGGGATCAGCCTGTTGGGCGGCGTCGGTTCGGTCGCTGGCGTCGTGATCGGCGTGATCTTTTTCACCTCTATTGATACCGCGCTCGTGTTTCTCAAAATCCCGGCCTACTGGAACGATCTGATCGGGGGCGCAATGCTGCTGACGGTGCTGCTGATTGATGGGCGCCTACGCATTGCTCTGGAAGCGCGTGATCGCGCCGCCCGTTATCACCGCGGCGACGCCCAAGCGCCCCAACCCAAAAAGCTGGAGGATGCGGCATGAAAAAGCTCGTTATGCGCTGGGAAGTTCTGCTTCTCGCCCTTCTCGTCATAGAACTGATCGTCTTCGGTATGATTAACCCACGGTTCTTACGCACCAGTTCATTGCTCTATGGAACATCGGACTTTGTGCAAGTGGGCATCGTCGCAGTCCCGCTAACGCTCGTGATCATCGCTGGCGGAATTGATGTGAGCTTTGCGTCCACTGTCGGACTATGCGCCATCACTTTTGGTATTGCGAATTTCTTCGGATTGCCGCTGGCAGCCTCGCTGGCCGTAGGCTTTGGCACCGGCGCGCTGGCCGGCGTCCTGAACGCTACAATTATCCGGCTCACTCGCCTGCAACCACTGGTCGTCACACTGGGCTCGCTCTACCTGTTCTCCGGCGCGGCGACCGTTCTGTCTGGCGTTGTGGGCGCAAATGGGTACGAAGGGATCGGCGGCTTTCCCACGGCATTCACGAACCTTGGCTATGCACAAGTGTTTGGCGTGCCTATGCCTCTCTTTGTATTTCTATGCTTTTCCGCCGTGCTTTTGGTCTTGCTGCATATGACCCGCTTCGGTCGACTTGTGTTCCAGGTCGGTCAGAATGAAGAAGCCGCGCGCCACTCGGGCATGCCGGTTGCGCGCATCCAGATGTGGACATACGTGCTCACAGGACTGGCCGCCGCCCTCGCGGGGCTGTTGCTCTCTGCGTATTTCGGCTCGGCCCGCGTTGACCTGGGCGGCGCAACCCTGCTCCCCGCCATCACGGCAGCTGTTCTCGGCGGAGCATCTATTTATGGCGGCAAAGGATCTGTTCTCGGCACGATCATCGCCACTTTCGTCATCGGATATCTTCAACAGGGCCTGCAAATGAGCGGTGTCCCCAGTCAGATTTCCAGTGCGCTATCCGGGGCGTTGCTGGTGATTGTTGTGGCGTTCCGCCACGGCCTTGCGCTCCTGAGCGCTTTTGTCCCGGCGCGCTCAAGTCAGACCAACTGACCTGCGCAAAAGATTTTAATGGAGGAGGAAAAACTATGCGTAAATCGGTGAAACTTTTAGGAACACTCGCAGCCGGGCTCATGGCGGCCAATGTCGCCACAGCTCAGGACATTGCCTTCATCCCCAAACTCGTCGGGGTCGGCTTCTTCACCTCGGGCGGAAACGGGGCAATGGAAATGGGCAAAGAGCTTGGCGTCAATGTCACCTACGATGGCCCGACGGAGCCTAGCGTCTCCGCGCAAGTTCAGTTTGTGAACAACTTCGTCAATCAGGGCTATGGCGCTGTGGTTCTATCCTCGGTCTCTCCCGATGGTCTTTGCCCCGCGTTGAAACAAGCGATGGCGCGTGATGTTCTTGTGATGACATGGGACTCGGATGTCAGCCCGGAATGCCGTTCCTATTACATCAACCAGGGTACACCGGAACAACTTGGCGGGTTGCTCGTCGACATGGCCGAGGATGGGCTTGAAGGCAAAGACAATGCGAAAGTCGCATTCTTCTACTCCTCCCCGACTGTGACGGACCAGAATGCCTGGGCTGATGCCGCAAAAGCGAAAATTACAGCCGAGCATCCAGGCTGGGAAATCGTCACCACTCAATACGGTTACAACGACGCGCAGAAGTCTCTGCAAACAGCAGAGAGCATTCTGTCTGCCTATCCTGACCTTGATGCGATCATCGCACCGGATGCCAATGCGCTTCCAGCGTCCGCCCAAGCGGCCGAAAACCTTGATCGTGCGGGCGATGTGACCATCGTCGGCTTCTCCACCCCGAACGTTATGCGTCCCTATGTCAAACGCGGCACAATTGCACGCTTCGGCCTGTGGGACGTCACCCAACAAGGGGCGATTTCTGTCGCTGTCGCAGCACATGTTCTGGAGAACGGCCCGTTGAATGTTGGTGACAAAGTCGATGTCCCAGGCATCGGCGAAGTCGAAGTGTCTCCCAACTCGGTGCAAGGCTATGAATATGAAGCTGAAGGTAATGGCATTATCTTGCTGCCCGAGCGCACCGTATTCACCGCTGACAACATTGACAATTACGACTTCTAAGCCCTGAAAACACACTTCAGGCGGGGGCGTTCGCGCCCTCGCTCATTGACGGAAGGAACCCCCCCATGCTGTCCCGCTGGAATGACACCGAAGCACAGAGTTTTATTGAGGCTGCCGAGGCCAAGGGGCAACCCGCTGCGCTCGGTCTGCGCGTCTATACCTCCCGCCTGATTGGGCAGGAGCCCGATCTGGTCCTCCATGGCGGAGGCAATACATCGGTGAAGATCATGGACGCTGAAGGTGGTCCCCTGATCCATGTGAAAGGGTCCGGCTGGGATCTTGGAGACATTGAGGCTCCCGGCTTGCCTGCTATGCACTTGGAGCCGCTTTTGAAAACGCGCGACATTCCACATATGTCGGACGAAGATATGGTCGCGCTCTTGCGTGCGAACCTACTGGATCAGAGCGCACCAACCCCTTCGATTGAAGCGCTTTTGCATGCCTACATGCCCCACAACTTTGTCGACCACACCCATGCGACAGCCTCTCTCGCCTTGGCGGACCAAAGCGATATGGAACCCGTCATGCATGAGATTTACGGCAACCGTGTCGCCTTCGTACCTTATGTCATGCCCGGGTACAGCCTGAGCCATGCATGTAACGATGCGTTAAAGCAGAACCCTGATGTCGAGGGACTTTGGCTCGCACAGCACGGACTGTTTACATTCGCCGACACAGCGCGCGGCAGCTATGAGCTGATGATCGAATTCGTAACGATGGCAGAAGACTATCTCGCGGCGCACGGGGCGCGGGTACAGCCACCACAAACGAATGATCGTGATGCGCCCGAAGCCCTGACCGAAGCACTCCGTCAGGCGCTCGCTGCAGAAGGAAGCCTTGGCGAGGCCCCCTGTCTGGATTTCCGCTCGACCCCGTCCATACGGACCTATCTGGCGCGCGAAAACCTCGAGGACCTGGCGCAACGGGGTACAGCAACACCTGATCACGTGATCAGGATCAAACCGTTCAGCATGGTCCTGAATGCGGAAGATGGCGCAAAAGAGATTACCCGAGCACTTTCGGACTTTGCGGCGCGGTATAAAGCCTATTTCGATCGAAACGCCCCCCATGCATCAGAAGAGAAGATCATGCTCGATCCGCTACCACGTAGCGTTCTTGTACGCGGCGTAGGACTTTATGGCCTTGGTGCAAACGAGAAAGCCGCAAAAATCGCGGGAGATCTCATGGAGCAAACCACGCGCATTGTGAATGCAGCCGAAGACTACAAGCGGTTTACACCACTGGCTGAGGCCGATCTGTTTGATATGGAATATTGGTCTTTGGAACAGGCGAAATTGCGTAAGTGACGAAGCGCGTCACACGTTGTTCGCCGACAAGAAAAGAGGCACCCCACAAGGGTGCCTCGAATCACATCTTCAGAATTTTTCTGAGATAGACTTAGTTCGTAGACGTCGTGCTCGTGGTGCTCGTGGTGCTATCACCACCACTGCTCACAACAGCTGCGGTCGCCACGACCCCAGCCACACCAATACCGAGACCAGTCAAGCCAACAGTTCCGATAACAGGAAGCGTCAGACCGGCAGCCGCACCTGCAGCCCCAGCGGCGCCAACCGCTCCAGCCGCACCCGCACCACCTGCAGCACCACCTGCAGCAGCGGTAGTAGTCGCGGTGGTCGTTGTTGTCCCTGCTGCGCCAGCAGCACCACCAGTAGCTTGAGCGGATGCGCCAGTTGTCGCCAAGCCGAGGCTGGCAGAGAGAAGAATGAATGCAAATTTCGACATAGGGGACTCACAATCGTTAAGAGTGGGTCTCTCAAACAAGAGACATTGTTTCGGATTTAGAACCAGAATACGCGATTCACCGTGAAATTACACATGAAAATCTCGCAAAAATCCCAATTTTAACGGCATTGCGCAAAAATAGCGCAATGCCGTTGCTTTTCTTAATCGATTGCCGCCACCCCAGTGGTGATCAAGGACGGTGTGATTTGGTTGATCACACGGTTCCACTTGGTAATTGGCTGCTCGGCAACAAAAATGATATCATTCGGTCGCAGTTCGAAACGCGTCGCCAAAGCCAAGGCCGCAGCATTTCTTGTGTTCAACTGCCAGGCCGTGATTGCATCAAACTCCATCGGGTCATCAGAGCCACGCAGCACATAGATGTGACGAGGATCTGCAGTCTTTACAGCCAACCCTCCACCACCTTCATACAACGCGTCCGCCAAGCTAGCCTGCCGGCCAAGAGGCAGCGGGAAACGCCCCTGCTGCTTCACTTCTCCCGTGAGGTACGCATAATCTCTATCCACCGCATCCAACTGAATCTGCGACAGATAATTGTTGCGCGCTTCCTCCAGCTGGCCACGACGCAGATCAACTTCCGCTTGCAGCTGTGAAAGAGCTTCTGAACGGGCGCCTTGACGATACTCGGCAAGCTTGATCTGCTGCTCAAAATACGCAGACGCCTGATCCAGCTGATAAGTGTCGTCGACGAAAACACTATCCCCCGGCAACAGCGGAATTTTCTGAATACTGCTATTCGAGTACAGAGATTCAAGCGGCACTTGATAAATAGTCCCATCCCGATAGAGGCGCACAGAGGTATAATCCATATTCGCCGCCGTCGTGCCACCAGCTTGCGCCAAAGCCTCATCCAAATATAGAGGGGTGAGCGTCACTGGAATGACGCCCGGCTGAGAAACCGCACCGCCAATAGACACTTTCTTGGAGTTAAACTCGGAGACTTCCAAACTGAACGTTGGATCAATCTGCGCGGACACCAGGCTCTGAAAGAGAGTGGCCTCAGCTTCTTCCAGCGTTAGCCCTGCAATGGCCACACGTCCGACATCCGGAATGGCAATGCTACCGTCGTCTTGCACAGTATACCCTTGGCGGCTGTTTTGGGCCGCCAGCAAACCTGACAGCTCTTCAACCGACGATCCTGTGGGGGTCGCCAACAAGACAACGTCACCGACTCCAATCTTGTAAGGTTCTGGTGTCACAGTCGGCGGCAGACGCGTTTCCAAAGCATTGGGCCGGCTTTGCGCCGTATAAGCAGGCTCGGGGATCGCCCCGGCACCCCGCACCCCACCACCATAACCGGCAGTAGCTCTAAACGCGGCAGGAATGTCCTTGGGATCATAGTCTGACCGGTTAGCGACCAAAACCGATTGAGGTGTAACATCGACGACGCGCACTTTGGCCTCGTCGGTTGCACCTGAGACGACCTTTTGACTGTGATAAACGGCTCCACAACCCGTCAGGGTCAGGCTTGTGATCAGGGCAATGGCTATACGCAACGCAAACAGTCCTTTTTAAACACGAGGTTTATGTCGTCATAGCGAAGAATCGACTTCATCGCCATGCGCTTTTCCACCGAAGGGCCTCGGATCAGAGTGGCCGACTACTCTGTATAATATTTAGCCCCATAGCTCCCATAAGCGCCGTAGGATTCACCGTAACCATATTGTTTCATACCCTTCGGATCGATTTGGTTGAGCACCAGCCCACTCACTTTAACACCGACGGTTTCAAACATGTGCAGTGCGTCGCGGACCTGAGTTTTCGACGTGCTATCCCAACGCACAGTGAAGAGCACAACGTCAACATGCTGCGCAACCACGCGTGCATCAGGCACGACGAGTACCGGAGGGGTATCGATAATGACCATATCGTAGGCATCGCGAGCGGCTTTGATGAAGTCTGCAAAACGTTGGGAGGACACAATATCTGCAGCATTCACATTGCTGGGCTCACTCGCCAGAATGTCAGCCCCCAGAATAGGATCGTGGATCACAGCCTCTTCAAGAGAAATGTCGCCGGACAGTACAGACATCAGGCCCTTGGCATCTTTCACATCCAAATACTGAGCAAATACCAAGCGTCGGATGTCGCCTTCAACCAGAAGGACCTTTTTGCCGAGGCCAACAAGGTTTTGCGCCAAAGCAAACGATACTGTTGTTTTGCCTTCACTCGGAAGCGACGACGTCGACATGATCACCTTGGGAGCTTCATCCAGTCCAGAGAGCAACACAGAGGTACGCAAGTTGCGGATAGCTTCGGCAGCAGCTGATGCTGGTTTTTCAGCGAGATATTCCAAACCCTCTCGGCGATTGCTTGTTGGCAGCAATGGAATTTGCCCCATGACAGGCAGGCCCGTCTCCACTTCCAGATCAGAGGCCAAGCGATAACCGTTTTGACGCATTTCCCAAACTAGAGCCAAGCCACTACCAACCATAGCACCAAGGATGATCGACATGGCGAGAATAAGAGACTTGCGCGGCTCTGAGGGCCCTTGGGGCAAGACTGCATTCGACAGAATGCGGCTATCCGCCTGCTGAATACCTTCTTGAGCAGAGGTTTCTTTGAGCCGGCTCAGGAAATACTCATAGAGCAAACGGCTGGCCTCAGCCTCACGCGTAAGTTGTTGAAGCTGGATCAACTCATCACTCTGCCTCGCGATATCTGCTTCACGCGTTTTAATACTGGTCTCGAGAGACTGGACTTGCGCTTGCGTTCGCTGCACCTGAACAGAAGCCTGTGTAAGCAATTGCGCATAACGCATATCAAACGCTTCTGCTTCACCATTCTCCCGGTAAATCGTTGTCAGTCGAGGATCATCTGCAGCCTCAAGCTTGGCGTCAGCGCTCTCATGCGCTGCTGTGGTCAAGCGCTCCAATCGCGCTCTATCATTCTCCAATGATATGCGCATGGTGACCAAACGATCACGCTGTTCTTTGAGCTGCCGCTCAAGTGCTTGAACTGTTTCAATACTGACAACCTCCGAATTGGTAGAAAACTCGGAAACGCGCGCCTCGGCCTGCTCAAGGTCGGCTTTCAGATCAGCCACACGCGATGTGAGCCATTCGGACGCGTCTTTGGTGGCCTCAAACTTCACATCCATCTGATAGAGGATGTATTGCTCCGCCATTGTATCGGCGAGCATCACAGATTTATGAGGGTCTTCTGTCTCTACTGTAACCTGCAACACATAGGTACTAGGGACATTGCGGACGGACATGCGGTCAAGCATCGCGTTGATCACTGAGGTCAATTGCTGATCTCGAGTTGGAACCTCGCGTTCTTGCCCTGTGATGAAGTTCTTGATGTTTGCCTTCAAACCAAGAGGCTTCAAGGCCCCATTAAACTCAGGGTCTTCAATTAGATTTGCAGTCGTAACAACCCGCTCCAGCAACCGACGGCTCTTCAGAACCTCAACCTCTGTGTTGATCGCCTCGGAATCTGTTCCAAGGCTTGGCAAGACTGCCCCGAGGTCCAAAAGTTGTTCCCCGGATGCTTCCAGCAAAATTACAGAAGTTGCACGATATTTTGGCGTTGCAATAACAAATGCATACAAGGCACCAAGGATTGCAAATCCTAGTATACTTGCAAAAATCCATATTTTTTTACGCCACAAACTACTGAGCAAAGCACCAAGGTCAATAACGTCATCATCAGAAGTGGCGGTATTGTATGTCATAGGGGAGTTTGGCACTGGCATCTCGAACAATAGGTTTACGTTTCAACTTTACCTACGAAAAATATGAAGGCGTTGCCATCAGTTTTAATCATGCAAGTGTTGTCCCTTGTTGCAGTGCAGCAAATTGCAGATTAATCCTATTGCTAAGCCTAATCCTTGGTCTTGTCGGCTGATTTTCGCGCACAATATATGCCTTTGATAAAACTTCTATACTTTTGTTGTTTCCGCGCCGCATGTTTCTCATTTTTCTTCTACCTCGCAGCAAGAATTATTTCATATGAGGAGAAGAGCGAGTTATGACCCCCAAGAGGATCAGAGGTGTTGCGTGACTATTATGAAAACTTCCTATTGTTATTGGATATGTGCTGCCCTAGTAGCCAGTCCTGCTACTGCACAAGATGTACAACTCCGATTTTCTGCCTCAATATACGGCACCCCCGGATATATTGATGTCCCGTCCGCGGAAATGTTTCCGGATGGCCAATTGCAGCTCAGTTCAAGCTTTCGCGACAACACTCAGTTCTACGCTCTTTCTTTTCAAATATCTCCGCGCCTTTTAGGAACATTTCGTTATGCGATTGCTCGAGGATTTGATAACAACGGACAGGGAGACCGCTTCGACCGAAGCTTCGACGTCAAATACCTCCTCGCCACAGAAACTGATTACCTGCCTGACATCGCGGTCGGCCTTCAAGACTTTGGCGGGACAGGAATCTATTCCTCTGAATACCTTGTTGCGAGCAAACACTTCCTCGATGAACGCCTTGTATTGAGCGGGGGGCTTGGTTGGGGACGGTTAGGAACCCATAACGGCTTCTCAAACCCTCTCTCAGCTTTGAGCGCCTCATTTTCTAACCGCGACTTGTCGGTCAAACCTGTAGAAGAGGCTGGAAAACTCTCAACTGGGGATTGGTTCTCAGGGGATGCGGCTTTTTTTGCTGCAGCATCATACCGGATCAACGATAGACTTCGTGTTGCCCTTGAATATTCATCGGATGCTTATGTGAATGAAACTGATCGCACAGGATTCGAGTATAACTCCCCGATAAACGCAGCGCTATCTTACGGCTTCAAAAACGGCGCCGAACTATCTGTATATGCCTTACACGGCTCGGAAATCGGCTTCATGGCTAGCCTACCAATCAATCCGACAAAACCAAAATTTACGAGCGGCATAGAGGACGCGCCACCAGCGTTGCTACCTCGACGCACTACAGCAGCCTTATCGTGGGATACAGGCAGCGTCCAAACAAAGAATAGCGCGCTCTTCACCGCTTTGAAAAATCAAGGGATCGCATTAGAAGGGATATCTATTGAAGGGGCAACCGCCACTGTTCGCATCGGCAACGGGCGCTATCCAGCGCAAGCGCAAGCATTAGGCCGTACCGCAAGAGTTTTAGCAAACAACCTGCCCGAAGATATCACTACTTTCCGCATAGAAAGCACTGCAAACGGAGTGCCGACATCGCGCACCACCCTGCGCAGAGCCGACCTTGAGGCATTGGAGTATGATTTAGATGGCAGCTGGCGCACATTTGCACGGGCAAAAATCGAAGATGCGCCTAGAACACAGGCAGCTTCGATCTCAGGCACATACCCCAAATTCAACTGGCGCGTAAATCCTTACCTCGAACCGGCCCTGTTCGACCCAGACAATCCAGTTCGTGCCGATTTCGGCATTCAGTTGGCGGCTTCGGTCATTCCTGCGCAAGGTTTGGTGCTCTCAGGAGCAATACGGCAGCCGCTCACGGGAAACCTTGACGAAAGCACTCGAACCTCCAACTCGGCCCTCCCTCATGTCCGGACTGATAGTGCCGAATACGCTAAACAATCCGACCTCGAGATCAAGCATCTCACAGCGGAATATTTTTTCCGCCCCGGCAGAAATCTCTTTGGCCGCGTAACTGCAGGCTATCTAGAAACGATGTACGGAGGTCTCTCCACAGAACTGCTTTGGAAACCCGTAAATAGTCCCCTCGCCCTCGGTGCCGAGATGAACTATGCGAAAAAACGCGATTACGACCAGCTATTCGGGTTCCAAGACTACGATATCGTAACAGGGCACGCTTCAGCCTATTATGACTTTGGCGGAGGGTACCTAGGCCAAGTAGATGTTGGGCGTTATCTTGCCGGAGATTACGGGGCGACCTTCTCTCTGGATCGAGAGTTTGATAACGGATTTAGCGTTGGAGCCTTCTTCACTCTGACGGATGTATCTTTCGACGATTTTGGAGAAGGCTCTTTTGACAAGGGCATTCGTATCAACATTCCAATAGATTGGCTCACGGGAACCGCTACCAAAGGCGGCTATGGCACGACCATTCGCCCCGTACTACGCGATGGGGGGGCACGTCTTGAAATACGTAACCGACTCTATGGAGTTGTCAGAGGCACACAAACCAATGAGCTCGAAGACCGCTGGGGCAAATTTTGGAGATGACCCATATGACACTGCGCTCCTTTAGTTACGTGCTAGTTACTCTTACTTTACTCGCAGGCTGTTCATCAGACCCGAACCAAACCGCTCTTATAGAGCAAGCCTTCAGCAAGACTGCCGTACTGGAGCCTGGCACAGCCTTCCTCACTGCTCGAAACTCTGGAGCTCCCGCTTATGTGGCAGGCCTTCAAAACAAAGAAAATGCCTATACACTCTTTGTCCGACAAACGGTTAATACCAAAGGAGAAGAAACTTGGATTTCCCCAGACCATTTATCTTTGGGCATGAAAGACGGCATCATCATTGCAACACGTGGCTTCGGAAATGACGTCTATGCTGCAGATATAGACAGCACACTACACGCTTTGAAAGCTGGTGGTGAAAATATCATCACAGAGCATTTCATCACACCTTTAAGTGGCTCCAGCCAAGTCGAACGACTTGCTTTCCGCTGCCAAATCACACATCAGTCCCGAGAACCTGTACCATTGAGCTCAAGTTACACAGCTGACACAGATCTGTTCTATGAAACATGTCGAAACGGGCAGGTAAAATTCCAAAACTGGTTCTGGGTGGAACGTGAAACAAGAAAAATTGTTCAATCACGGCAATGGATCAGCGAAGAAACTGGAGAATTAGCTCTTCGATTAGTCGTAGAATAAGGAATATAAAATGAAAATCGCGGTTGCGGGGATCGGTTACGTCGGGATGTCGAATGCGGTTTTGCTGGCGCAGAACCACGAGGTCATGGCGGTGGACATTTCCGAGGAGCGCGTGGCCTTGGTCAATGCGCGGAAGTCTCCGATTGTGGATGCCGAGCTTGAGGAGTTTCTGGCGCATAAGGAGTTGAACCTCACGGCGACGACAGATGCGGTGGCGGCTTACAAGGATGCGGATTTCGTGATCGTGGCGACGCCGACGAATTACGATGCCCAGACCAACTATTTCGACACATCCAGCGTGGAGCAGGTGATCCTCAAGGTGCTGGAGGTCAATGAAACCGCGACCATCGTGGTGAAATCGACCATCCCTGTGGGCTTTATCAACCGTATTCGCGACGAGTTCGACACGGATCAGGTGATCTTCAGCCCCGAATTCCTGCGCGAGGGGCGTGCGCTTTACGACAACCTCCACCCCAGCCGGATCATCGTCGGAGAACGTTCCGAGCGGGCGCGTGTCTTTGCCGATCTGCTGCTCGAAGGGGCGGTGGAGAAGGACGCGCCGGTGCTGTTCACCGATGCGGACGAGGCCGAGGCGGTCAAGCTCTTTGCCAACACCTATCTCGCCATGCGCGTGGCGTTTTTCAACGAATTGGACAGCTATGCGCTAGCGGGCGGGATGGATTCTCGCCAGATCATCGACGGCATCGGTCTGGACCCGCGGATTGGCGATCACTACAACAATCCGTCCTTCGGCTACGGCGGGTATTGCCTGCCGAAAGACACCAAGCAGTTGCTGGCGAACTATTCCGAAGTGCCACAAAACCTCATTCGCGCCATTGTGGATGCCAACCGCACCCGCAAGGATTTTCTCTCCGATCAGATCATCGCGAAAGGCCCAAAAGTGGTTGGCGTTTATCGTCTAGTGATGAAGGCGGGCTCCGACAATTTCCGCCAGTCTTCGATCCAAGGCATCATGAAACGCGTGAAGGCCAAGGGCATTGAGGTGATCGTCTATGAACCGGTGATGACCGAGCCCGATTTCTTCGGCTCGCGGGTGGTCAATGATCTCGATGCGTTCAAGGCCGAGGCCGATGTGATCGTCGCCAACCGTGTGACGGATGACATCTCGAATGTGCCGGAGAAGATCTTCACCCGCGACCTGTTCCACGCTGATTGAGGAAAAGACCCATGCCCACAGCTCTTGTCACCGGTGCCGCCAGATTTATCGGCATATGATGACATGAAGCGATGCTTAAAGGAATGTGAGTGATATATGCCTAAAAAACCAGCTATCAAGAAAACAACGATTTTGGCTGTCGCCTCCAAAGGCGGACATTGGGAGCAGCTCTGCCAGATCACTCCGGCCTTTTTGGATACACACGTGACCATGTTTGTGACGACAGATCCCGGAATTGTGCAAGACAGAGATTTAAAAAACTGTTGTACAATAAAGGATTACAGCCAAAGCGAACCAGCAAAGGTGATAATGGGACTAATCGAATCCTATCAATTGGTTCGTAAGACCAAGCCTGCTGTTGTGATCTCGACCGGCGCAGCCCCGGGTCTATTGTGTTTACTCTGGGGGCGGGTTTTCGGAGCGAAAACGATCTGGGTCGACAGCATCGCAAACGCCGAGAAATTGTCGTTGAGTGGTAGATTGGCCAGCCTGTTTGCCACACTGACGTTCACACAATGGGAAAGCTTAGCCGACGGAACTCGAATTCAATATGCAGGAAGCCTCTTATGATTTTTGTAACTCTTGGCACCCAGTTGCCATTTGATCGCCTTGTGTCGATGATGGATAACATCGCGCAGGATGTCGGGGAAGAAATCTTCGGGCAAATTGGGCACGGTAAATATCAACCAGTGCATTTCCCCTGTGTTCCGACATTATCCCAAAAGGATTTTACGCAAAAGGTTCAATGCGCACGCGTTATCGTGGGCCATGCCGGAATTGGGACTTTGTTGTCAGCCCAAAAGATGGGCAAACCCGTTGCGATTGTTGCGCGGCGCAGCCACCTTGGCGAACACAGAAACGATCACCAGCTTGCGACGGTTTCGCAACTCGGGCGTATTTCGGGAGTGTATGTCTGCGAAACCGGAGCTGACTTGAAGGCAATTCTCACGCGTGAAGAGCTTGAACCGATGTCGTCGGGAATTTCTCAAAACCGCGCCGATCTGATAGCACGTCTCCGGCGGGAGGTTGATCATTTTGTCACCCCCTGCTGACATTAACACATTTGGAACGCCACAGCCCAACGCGCACTTCATTTTCCACATCATATGACCAAACGCTGTGGTCGAAGCTTTTAAGCTAATAGGATGAACTATAAACAAACACTGTAAGTGTCTATAAAATCCACAAAACTTTCAGCCTTGAGAGTAAGATACTAGCTAGAGTGGACTTTCCCACCCATGAAAAAATACTTCGGTTACGCGCCAGCACTCATCGTGCCACGTCTTCTTGCCATTGTGACACTGCTTGTTTTTGCGCGAATTATACCCCCTGAACGCATCGGTCTATATTCGCTCGTCATCCTTTTCGGGGAGTATCTCGACACAGTTTTCATGAGGTGGATTAGGGCATCCTACACCCGTCTGTATTACGAGTATGGTAGGCGAGGAGAAAGCATTGATCGGGCCATCGTCATTCTGATGGTTCCTGGGATCGCCTTTTCTGTGATCTTTGCTTTTGGTTATGTGCTCTTTGATTCTCATTATGACAAGACTTGGGCCACACTTTTATCCCTGTATGTCGTGGCTAATTTCATCCTGTATCAAGGCTTGCAGTTCCTACGAGTTCGCGGCAAATCACGCTTGTATATCATCATTGAAACACTGCGGCCGATCCTTGGATTCGGCTTTGCTCTGATGCTCGTGTCCTGGTTTGGGGCAGAGTATGAATATTTGCTTTTGGGAACACAAAGCTTCACGGCGCTTGCCGCTTTATTTCTGCTGTGGAAAATTCTAAAGGTGGATTCGATCAGCCGCCCGACAAAGTTGTTCATAAAAGAAATTTTAGGATATTCTGGTCCCTTGATCGGTTCATTTCTTCTTGCAGGTACCATCCTCATTCTGGATCGAGTGATGCTAGAGAAGATCGCGGGAACCGCCGCACTCGGAGCCTATGCGGTCAGCTACCAACTAGGGCGCCCCGCATTGGACATGCTATTCAACATCATTAACATCGGTGGTTTTCCGAAACTCGTGCAGGCCTATGAGACCGAAGGGGACGACGGCGCCCGTCGGATTTTTCGTCAAAAAAGCGTTGCTATCGGGCTTGTCACCCTGCCCATGCTGACCTTTATTTTGGTGTCCGCGCAGAATATGACGGATCTACTTTTGAAAGACGAATATGCCACCGTTGCGCCCGTCACAATCAGCCTGATTGCGATGGCAGCTTTCATTCGGGGATGGACCCGTTTTCTAATTGATCAAATCTTCCTGCTGCGCAAAACGACGTCTGACCTGATCTGGAAGCAAGCCCCGTCATTGGTATTAATGTTTGTCGTCTGTCTTGTGCTTATCCCGAGCTATGGCATTTACGGCGCAGCCGCGTCTGCCCTGATCGGCAATCTGTTCGAAGCTACTTTATCGATCATGCGCGCCCGCAAGCGTATGAAAATCAACATATTCGGTCGCGAACTCATGATTATCCTTCTGGCTTGCATTTTGGGAGGTGGAGTCATTTGGACTGGACGTATACTTCTAGGCATGCCCGGCTGGATCGGCGCTTCAGTTTTGACGCTCGGGACCTATGGATATGCCATGAAACATCTCGGAATTCTCTCTGTGCTGAAAGGCTGAGTATGGAACGCATTTGCTTTTACCTGACCTCGTTCGAAGGCGGAGGCGCGGAGCGCAACACTGCTCTTATTGCGTCTGAGCTAGCGCGACGCGGACACCCGGTTCTAATCATTGTCGAGCGCGACAGTGGGCCGAATAAGGCGTTCCTTGAACCTGCTGTCGAAACCCGGGTTCTACCATCCGGCTATTTGTCCCGAATGCGTGCTCTGCGAAAAACGTTGTCAGATTGGAATGCCGATGTCGTATTCGCTCGTCTGGGGCTTTGCCCGATTTTCGCCACGCTGATTGGCTTAACAGGAACACGTTGGAAAACGATTATTTCTTATCACAATCCGTATGATCCAGACACGTATTTGGGGGTTCGGCTGACGTGGTGGGGAATCGCAATTCTATCACGCCTAACCTTCGCGACATTCGGGGTCTCTCAGGATATCGTCAACCAGCTCAAAGCATATGGCGCCAAGCCGCGCCGCTGCCACGTCATCCACAATCCTGTCAATATTGACTGGGTTCTCGCCAATAAGGATGCTCTTCCCGAACCTCCCTTGCCGTCGAAGCGACCTTATATCGTATCCGTCGGACGTTTAGTCCCGCAAAAAGGATATCCTGACCTGATTGCAGCATATGGTATGATTGCCGATCAGATTAAAGAAGACCTCGTGATACTTGGAGAAGGACCACTCGAAGCCCACCTCAGAAAGCAAATCACGGAGGCCGGTCTATCAAATCGGGTTCATCTTCTTGGCTACGCACAGAACCCTTTCCCTTTTTATGCTAATGCGCGTCAGTTTATCCTTGCCTCGCATTGGGAGGGGTTTGGAAATGTCCTCGTAGAATCCCTCGCATGTGGTACCTCCGTCGTCTCCACCGACTGTCCTGGGGGGCCGAAAGACATCCTCCAGAGCGGGGAATTTGGCACACTTGTTCCCCTTGGTGACATTCCAGCTCTAGCAGCCGCTATCGAAAGCGGCGTAAGATCTCCGCAGGATCGAGAAAAATGCTTTGCCCGTGCGCAGGATTTCAAGCTGCCGAAGATCGCAACTTTGTATGTTGAACTGGCCAATGGCACGCCAAAAGAGGTACAGGCATGATTTCACACCGTCACAAGTGCATTTTTATCCATATTCCAAAATGCGCAGGAACATCTATTGAAGCTGTCTTGGGGCATCATGAAAATACACACGAGCAAAAGGAGCGCCAAGATCACCGCTCCATTCGAATGCTAGAAAACCCGATACCGCCATCTGCCTTTCTATCGGCAGAAAATCTCCGCGAAGTGGTACGCCGATACCGATGGCAAAGCCGAGACACGCGTCCCGAGAACAAACTGACGGTTACCGCAGAACAATTTCAGTCCTATTACAAATTCACCATTGTGCGGAATCCCTGGGCGCGGGTTCACTCATGGTACCAAAACGTTATACGCGACGAAAAACACCTGAAGGCTTACGGGATTTCAAGCGATATGCCGTTTGATACCTTTCTCAAGCGCCATGCAGGAAATGGCATGCTCAAACCTCAGACTTATTGGTTGAAGGGGTTCGATGGAACCATCAAAATGGATTATGTTGGCCGGTTTGAAGAACTCTCTAAAGCCTATGCAGATGTCAGCCCCTACCTTCAGGGGCCAGTCCCCACAAGCCTCCCGCACGAAATTCGAGGGGGGCATAGTGAAAGCTGGCGTGATGCGTTTACGAAAGAGACCCGCGATCTGATCGCGCAAGTCTATGCAGAAGAAATCGAACTCTTTGGCTATTCGTTCACATGACTTAGGGAGGGGGTCCTCCTTATTTCTATAAAATAGACCTCAAACCGGAGCATAAATGCTATGCACGAAGGAAACGAGACAAAGTCTGCCCCGCCTATAGAAGCCTTCTTTTTTCTTAAAACAAAATTCGAAAATGCCGGGGATGCACTCATCAATCATCAACTTATCAGAATTGTCTCACAAACTGTTCCCGTCACGGTCGAGGCGTCTTTAGCGCCGGAACATTTCATTCAGAACATGCAGCTTGAAAATGTACAGGGGGTAGAAATCTCTCGGCGAGGTCTCGCCTATCTCGCTATCACCATGCTCAAAAGGCGCGCGCGTGGAATAAGGCCTGTGTTATTTCTCATGCCGGGAGGTAACAGCGGAGAAAAATCACGTAAGCTTTTTTGGCTCAATGAAGCTTACACAGGTTTCCTTGCCTTTCTTCGCATGCTTGGGATTAACATCGTTTCTGTCGGAGCAAGCTATGAAAATCTTGGGGTGCGTTATCAAAGGATTATAAGACATCGTTTAAAGCTCGCATCCAAAGTTATCGTCAGAGATCAAATAAGTGCTGGAGAACTTGCGAAAGCTGGTGTGACCATTGATGGAATTTTGCCGGACTTGGCCTTTGGCCTGGATTTTGCTTGCAAAGAAGGGCCCAACTCTTTGGTATCTCAACCGACCGGGATGATCGCATTTTCCTTTCGAACAGATGAGCCCTACTATTCGACAGCAAAAATCAAACAGATGATCTCCAAAATATTGGCCGATTTCCCCGAAGCGCCAATAAAATTTGTGGCACAAGTGGAATCTGATATTCCCTTCATGAAAGAACTGTATGCATTTCACAGCCCGCTACATCACGCGCCCGTGAGCTTTGTGGATATCACAGCCTCACTCTCAGAGTTTCGCGATAAGGCCTATGGAGACGTAACTGTTTTGTTTTCGAACCGGTTACATGCGTTGCTTCTGGGGCTAGCTGCAGGAAGCATTCCAGTTGCCTGTTTACATCAGGGGTATGACCAAAAAATCAGAGGCGTTTTTGACATGTGCGGCTTATCAAACTGCATTGCTGACATCGACACGAGCAACCTTCAGAAACTCTACTATGATGATTTTCAAGTCAGTTCTGATGCTATCGCTAGTATCAAAGGCGCTTCGTCGCTTTTAACCACGGGTATTACAGATATACTCTATGAGTTACAAAATGAGAAATGAGAAAATGCTGCATAAAAATGTCTGCGTTCTAATGCCGCGAAATGTGAACGTGCAAGCTGGCGGAATAACCCGTGTGGTCTCCTATACTAAGCGCGAGATCGACGCCTCAAACTCTCCATATGCTTTCACGTTCATCCCCACACGCTGGGCAGAAGGTAAAATTCTCAGCCATGTTTCCACACTTTATTCTCTGTGGAAATTTTTGGGAGCAATTTTTTCGGAAAAAGCTGAGATCGTGCATCTTCATGTAGCTCCAAAGGGATCGACATGGCGCAAATTCCTATTCGCTCAAATTGCCTCTCTCTTCGGAAAGCCCTACATCATTCACCTTCACGGTGCTGGCTATGATGAATATTTTGCAAACCAGCCCAGGTTTGCACGAAACCTCATTCAAAAGTTTTATAGAAAGGCTGCCGCAGTGATCGTGCTCGGCACAGGATGGCGGGCATGGGCAGGGTCTGACCAGGGGCTTGGCCTTGAACCGGAGCGCGTCTATATCATCGATAACGGGGTGCCAGACCCTGGCCTCAGGTCCACACATGAGAATTCGGTTCCCCGCATTGTATTTGTTGGGTTTGTCGGCCACCGCAAGGGGGTGGACACTTTGCTTGATGCGCTGAAAGCTGTGCCGCCGGACATCCCTTGGACCTGTGCGGTCTGCGGCAACGGCGAAGTCGAGAAATATGAAAACCTTGCCCGAGAAAAGAAGCTTTCCCTTGAGCAAGTAGAATTCACCGACTGGCAGAGCGAAGAGCAGGTGCGTACACAAATGGCCGCATCAGACATTCATGTTTTACCGTCACGCGCCGAGAACCAACCGGTTGCTATCCTGGAAGCAATGGCCATTGGTCTGCCTTCCGTTTCAAGCTCCGTGGGAGATATTCCCAACCAGATTGTCGATGGCGAAACCGGTTACGTGGTTCCGCCAGATGACCCCGATGCACTGGCCAGCGCATTGGAAAAACTGTTGAAAAATAATCAGTTACGCAAAACGATGGGACATGCTGGACGAAAGCGGTTTGAAGATAGGTATTCGAGCAAGATCAATTTCAAGAAGACGCTTGAGATTTACGACGCCATCTCAAAATAAAGCGTTATTATCGCTGAGGGTGGGTCCGTGCCCTTTGCGCCGCAAGAAGAAGCGATACCAGGACAAACAAAGCCGGGCTTTTAATTGATAGTGCATTATTTGTACTGGCGACCAAAAGAAAGAAAATACCAGCTGCAATGCTACCAGTGCTTCCGGAGCGTGCCACCTGATACATAAAGACAAGCATGCCTAGAGCAATAAAACTAAAGGCAATTAGTCCAAAGGACAAAGCCATATCCACCCAGAAGTTTTCGATCGTGTTGAAGTTGCTATTTTGATCAATCAGCAAACGTTTAGTCGACGCACTAATCCCTAACAAAACATCAGATTTTGACAATCCGTCATAAATCGAAAGAAGATGCAACCGTGCACCTGTGCTGTTGTCATCAAGCCCTTTCATAGCCATAAATCTTTCTCCGAGGGGCGTCTCAAGCAAGAGGAAAAGACCGGAAGAAATCAAGACTGGTGTCGCAATTTGCATTGTAATCAAATGCTTCCACGTTGCTCGACCCGCGAAAAAGCGGCATGAAAAATCAATCAATTCCGAAGTCACCGCAACAAGAACAAACATCACAAGCGCAGCACGTCCACCGAAGGACAAAATAGCAATAGTCGCGAGCAGAAAATACAGAAGAGACCAACGACCCAGACTCCTGTCACGCAGAACAAAAATTCCAACAACTCCGGTCAACAACGCATTCAAAAGCGGATGCCCGAAGAGGGCATATGAGCGGAAATAATAGAACCTGAAACCCGGATCGGGTAAAAAATGCGCACGCGTGATAAACTCGAAAATCGCGACGACCGAATTTATCCCAGTAAACACAACGATCATTTTGAAGGCGGACCATGCAACAACTCTGCGGGCATTGAGCAAATACAAAGCGCCAAAAAGAGCACAAAAGAACGTGTCAACCAAATATGCAACCGACGAAATCCCGAATTGAAGCACCAACCAAATCGTTGCATATACGAGTATCAACATAAATGCATAAGATGACCGCCCAACAGCACGGAACTGCTGAGGAAAATAGATTTTTTTCGAACGCAAAAGAAATGCTGTCAGTATTAGAACCGTACCAATATGAATTTTAAAGACGATGGAGCCCCCAGGCAACGTATATGGAATAAACTGATTCAGGAGACCGTTAGACAGAGCCAGCCGCAAGAATAAGCCTATCAAGAATAGCGCACCTGACCCCCCCCAAGATTGCCGGAAATAATCGCCGACAGAACATGATGATTCATTCATACGTCACTCTATTTTCTCAAGACTAATCCGGTTTCTATATGTATCGCCCCTACCGCCCCTTCGCCATCCGCATTTTCACGAAGCCCAAAAACGCGTGCTCTACCGAATGTAGCTTCGGCTTACCTGAGGCAGCCCAATAGCTCCGCCAATCGGCTTCCAAGGCATAAATGTCCCAGCCTGGCGCCATGTCGCGAGCGCGCTCAAAGGCGGCGGGTTTGAGCGGCGGGAGCTGCGGTCCCTCGCTGTCCAGAACACGGGCGCGGGAGGTGAAGCGGATGATATCCCCTTCCTCCTCACTCATCTCATAATCCGGCAGGTGGTTGGCTGCGATCATATCTCGGATCATTTTGCGGAACACTCGCCGCGGGCTGGCCGAACCTGATTTCTTCAAAAGCGTCTCAACAGAAATCCGCCAGTGATCCTGTTTGCCGCAATGTTTGCGCGCCAGTTCGTAGATGCGCCGTTCCAGCGGTTTGCGCAGGCGGAAATAGTCGCGGCTCAGGGTCAGGACAGATTTCGATAGCACCGCCCGATAGAGCCATTCCGAAAGCGTCACCGCCACGCTCACCATCCGCCCGCCGCGGGTCTTGCGCACGATCTCCCAGCTCTCGATAAGACCGAAGCCGGACGTCACCTCCGCATCGCCCGTGACGATATTGGTCTTGATCCGCGTGCCCGCCAGACGCTCGAAACTCTCCACCAGACGCCGGTAGGCATCGCCGCTGGTCTCCCGATTGGTCGCCACCAACAGGTCATGCGCGCGCAGCGTCAAGGTCCGACTTACCGCCCGCCCCGCATTGATCGCCGCCATCAACTGACTCACACAGAAAATGAGAATGTCTTTGTCATGAATGGTGGCCAGACCTTTGACCGAGGGCGTCACCTCGATCATCGCACCGTTATGTTCATAGCTCAGAATACGCCGGTCCGGCCGCGTCGAGAGCGAGAACACGGGATGCTCCATCGTCGCTAAATCGTCTTTCGGGATTGCATCAAAAATGTCGCAGAGGAAAAAATCCACCTGCGGATGCCGGTCGGGCAACAGCCCTCCTGCCGATGTGACGACGCCTGTCATCTCTGATCCTGACTGCCCGATCCCATGCCCTTATGGTGGGCAATTCGCGGTCTGCTCGTTTCGTGGTTTTATTGACACCCAGCTTAGTGAAAGCCCCCTGCCCGGTCCAGTCTTTCTATCGTGGGTTCAGAGTCACTCCAACGTGGGTTCAGAGTCACCCTATCGTGGGTTCAGAGTCGCCCCTGTCCTTTCAGAAATTAAAAATACATTTAGTTTCAATGGATTAATAAGTAGTGAAAAATCCCTTAACTTATAATATAACTCAAATATAACACTACATTTTTTTCCACAGGCCCAAATAACGTTCACCCTAAGCCTAAGAAAACATCATATTTTTCAATAAATTGATTCTTCAGATGTTGTTTTTCTTTCCATGTATCGCCTTTTTGGTTATCTTTAAAAAAAGTCGATACATGAGATAAAAGATGTCCAAAGACACGGCCGTGCAGCCACCGTATTTCAACATTGATCCGAACCAAGCTTTGCAAGAGCTTGGACAACCTGTAAGCACAGAAGGGTTTTCCCGTATCGCCCAGTCCTGCGCCCAGGGACGTGAAGATCTGGCGTCGAGAGGACTCAATGAAGATGGCGGGAAATCTTTGCGATTGTTTTCCACTTGGGAAATCACGCGCTATCTCATCCCAGTTGCGACCCCGCATTTCCGCCGCGTGTTGCGATCCCATCCCGATCTGCCACAGGGTCGTTCCGAAACAGAAGGCGGCGCAAAGTGGTTTACTCTCGATGAGGTTCTTCGGCTCCGTGCGCATTTCGCGGCGGAAGGGGCAAAGAACAAAGAGTACCTTCCCTACCGCCCAGAAGGCCTGCCTGCGAAACTCGTTGCGGTCGCCAATTTCAAAGGCGGAGTTGGCAAGACTTCCACAGCCGCGCATCTGGCCATGTCAGCCGCACTAGACGGCTACAAGGTGCTGGTGATCGACCTCGACAGCCAGGGCTCCATGACTTCGATTTTTGGCGGTAAGGTGGACGATGAATGGGGCACAGTCTTTCCCCTGCTCGCCCGTCATTATGCCAGCCATCAGCGACAAGCCAACCAAGGCCGGATGGATCGCGGCGAAACACCCGTCCCTCTCGATGAAACCTTGACCGATGCGCTCAAGATCAAAACACAGGATGTGATCCAGTCGACCCATTGGCCGAACATCGACCTGATCGGTGCGCAGCTCAACCTCTACTGGTCGGAATTCCAAATCCCCGTCTGGCGGATGCAGGGACGCGGCTGGAAGCTCTGGGATGCGCTTACGGATGTGTTGGAAGAGGACGGGGTGCTGGATGAATACGATGTCATTTTCCTCGATACCCCCCCTGCCCTCGGCTATCTGACGATCAACGGGCTGGCCGCCGCCGATATCCTGCTTGTGCCTCTGGGCGCGTCGTTTCTGGAGTTCGATTCCACGGGCCGGTTCTTCGACATGCTGCACTCGACCTTCCAATCCATTGAGGACGGGGAGAACATGGCAGCGCGGGCTTTGGGGCGCGAGGAAATCTCCTTTGAGTGGGATGCCGTCCGCGCAGTCATCACCCGCTACGACGGAGCGCAGCAAGGCGAACTGGCCTCTCTGATGCAGGCCTATTTGGGGCAAACCCTTTCTCCCCATCGTCAGGACTTCACCGCGCTCATCGGACAGGCTGGTGAGCAGGTCTCCGGCATCTATGAGGCGGATTATCGGGACTTCAACCGCGAGACCTATGTGCGCGGGCGTCAGACCTTTGATGCCACCTATGCCGCGTTCAAGAAGCTGCTTTTGGGAAGTTGGCGGCGTGACGAGATTGAAGCACAGGAGGCTGAACATGGCGAAGCGTAAGAGACTCTCCCCGCCGCGGACAGATTTTTTGACGGATACTCAGAAAGAGACCGATCCGGCAGAGACAGTGTCTAAAGCCCCAGAGGCGAAGTCGGCCTTTCCTTTGGGCGTGGCGCAGAGCTCCCCTCGCCCTGCCCCGATCGCACAGGTCGCCGGTGATGCAGCCGTTACTGCGGCTTTAGCCGAGATGACCGACATGATCACACAAGCCCGCGCAGAGGGGCGCATTGTCGAACGCCTGCCGCTCTCGGCCATTGATCTGGGCCATCTGGTGCGTGACCGCTTGAAAGCGCAATCGGAAGATCTCGAAGCGCTGAAGTCGAGCCTGAAAGCGCGCGGGCAGCAAGTGCCCGTGGAAGTGCTGGATCGCGGTTCCAAAGCCTCCCCGCGCTATGGTTTGATTTCGGGCTGGCGCCGGATGTTGGCCTTGTCGGAGATCGGTGTCGATGAGGTGCTTGCCGTGGTGCGTGAGCCGAAGTCCGCCTCTGACGCTTATGTGGCTATGGTCGAGGAAAACGAAATCCGTTCTGACATCAGTTTTTACGAACGCGCTCGCATCGTTGTGAAAGCCTTGGAGCAAGGTGTCTATTCAGACCCGAAATCAGCGCTTCAGAGTCTGTTTGGAAATGTTTCGCGCGCGAAACGTTCCAAGATCAAAAGCTTTATGACGCTGGTCGAGGCACTCGATGATGTCTTGCGTTTTCCGACTTCTATCAGTGAGAAAAATGGCCTCGTGATTGCGAAGGCACTTCAGGCTGATCCTTATGTTGCTGATAACATCAGAGCAAGTTTGGGCCAAACCAAGCCGGACAATGCCGAGCAAGAAGTTGCAGCTCTGCTGAAGGCCTGTCGTTCTTCCGAGCCGAAAGAGCCGCCTCAAGATAAAGTCCCGCGTCAGATTTCCCTTCACTTCGACGCGGTCGCTAAACGCATTGAGCTTTCCGGTGAAGGCATTGATGAAGCCTTCCTATCTGCTCTGGAAAGTTGGCTGAAGAAGCAATAAATTTTGCGGAAAATACCCTGAGTTTTCTGTAACGGGACCAAATGTCAGAAGGATCGCTCCGTGTTCAAAGGTTTGCTTCGACGTCGCCAAACACCCATTGAGCAACCCGCACCTCGCCGCTTTGACGGAGGTCGCCCTGAACCAAAAGAGGTTTTGGCCGTGGTTGGGGATATTCATGGTCATCTCTCGTGTTTGGACAAACTCATCAATAAACTCGAAACGCAGGCTCCTGACGCGCGTTGGGTCTTTGTTGGGGACTTCATCGACAGAGGCGATCACAGTGCGCAAGTGCTGGAGCGATTGCGGGCGCTTGAGGTCGAGCGGCCTAATACGATTTGTATTCTGGGCAACCATGAAGAGATGATGCTGTCTTTCCTGAGAGACCCAGAATTGGCCGGAAACCGCTGGATGCGTCATGGTGGTTTGCAGACTATGGCGAGCTTCGGGCATTTCAAGCTGGGTGTGCAAAATGCACCTGAGGCTCTGCGCGTAGCGCGGGATCAGCTTTTAGAAGTGATGCCCGAGGGGCTAGAAGTCTGGCTCGCTTCCCGTCCGAGATGGTTTCAGAGCGGCAATGTCGTCGTGGTCCATGCCGGCGCGGACCCTGACCGACCTATGGAAGAGCAAAAGGATCAGGCGCTGACGTGGGGGCATGTGGCCTTCGGCAAGCAGGCGCGGGAAGATGGTCTTTGGATGGTTCACGGCCATACGATTGTGAGCCTACCGCAGGAAAAAAATGGCGTTATTTCGGTTGATACCGGAGCCTATGCGACGGGAAAATTGACTGCCGCTGTTATTGCGAATGGCAATGCGGAGTTTGTGCAAGCCACGGCCTAGAGCAGGTTTTCGACAAATGTTTCGCGTGCGAAACAAAAGGCCTGCCGCAATATGGCAGGCCTTTTGTTTGGGTAGAGTTATTTCACAACACTTCCTGCGCCACATCCTCATAGGCCGCTTTTACCAAGTCTTGCGCTTTGGCTTCGGTGCCGGCTTGCGCATAGATGCGGAACTCGGGGGCGTTGCCGGAGGGACGGAGGTGGAGGACGTCGCCGCTTTCAAAGTCTACGCGTAGCCCGTCTGTGAGGTCGGTCTCAGAGATGCTACCGAAAGGAGCGAAAAATGCGGCACGTGCCGTGTCATCTGAGATGAGCTTGTCCAGAAAAGTCTCGGCCTTGTCTCGGTCAATTTCTTGCACACGATCTGCTGCCGTAAAACAAGGTGGAAGGGCTGCGACCAGATCGGCAAGGCTTTTCTCTGCCGTCTGAGCTGACACCAGGGGCGCGATGATCGGGAGCATACAATCACGGGTCGGTAATGGTGCGAGCGGGGCTTTGAGATGCGATGTGAAGCCCAGAAGGAAACCGCCATTGGCTTCGAAGCCTACCACTTCGGGATGAGCAGCCTTGGCCATGCCTGCGATCACGAAGGGAGACCCGATCTTGGTCAGGATGACCTCCTCGAATTCCGGGAGGCGGCGCACCATGTCGTTGGAGGAGACCGGTGTGACGACCGATTTCGCGCCCAGCAGCTGCGCGCTTAACACACCGAGAATATCGCCGGGGATAACCTTGCCCGTGCCATCTGTGAGCATCGGCCGGTCCGCATCACCGTCTGTCGAGGCAATGGCATCCAACCCGTTCTCGCGGCACCAAGCCTGCAATTCGGCGCGGGTGTCGGGATCAACTGCTTCGGTATCAACCGGGATGAAGATGTCGGAATGGGCAAGCGGCACGACCTCTGCTCCCAGCCCTTTAAAGATCGCCTCCATTGTGTCGCGGGCGACAGAGGAATGGCGATAGACCCCGATCTTTAGCCCTTTGAGTGCCATCTGACCGAAGGCATCAATGTAGCGGGCGATGTAACGGCTTTCCGCTTCGGGCATTTGGTTGTAGCTGCCCTGTGTACTGCTTTGGACGCGGGTACGGGAGGCATAAGCGGCATTGATCGCCGCCTCGTCGGCTTTCAGGATTTCTCCGTTAGGCAGGTAGAATTTGAGCCCGTTGCGATCCGCAGGGATGTGGCTACCTGTGACCATGATCGCGGGAGCTTGCGCCGCCATGGAGGACAAGGCAAGGGCAGGGGTGCCAAGCGTGCCGCAGTCGATCACATCGACGCCCGCCGCCTGTGCCGTGTCGCAGATCACCTTGGCGATCCGCGGCGATGAGGGGCGTAGGTCCTGCCCGACATAGAGCGTGTCGGATTGGACTGTGCTCAAAAATGCATGAACGTAATCTGCAACAAGTTCATCTGTCAGCTCGGTCACAAGACCGCGCAGACCGCTGGTGCCGAATTTGGGAGCCATATCGTGCCTACCTTTTGCGCCTTAACCTTTTGCACCCTGTCCACGAGAATAGACATCCTCGTAGCGGATGATGTCATCTTCGCCCACATAGGAGCCGGTTTGGACTTCGATCAGAACCATAGGCAATTTGCCGGGGTTCTTCATGCGATGAACCGCGCCCAGAGGAATATATACCGACTGGTTTTCGGTGACGAGACGGGTTTCGCCATCCACGGTCACCTCGGCGGTGCCTTCGACCACGATCCAGTGCTCGGAGCGGTGGAAGTGGCTTTGTAGGCTCAGCGCCGCGCCGGGATGGACATGGATGCGTTTCACCTGGAAACGGCCGCCGACCACAAGGCTCTCGAACCAGCCCCAAGGGCGGTGATCTTTCGGGAAATGCGTGGCCTGATCCGCACCTTTGGCTTTGAGTGCTGCTACGGCCTTTTTGACATCCTGCGCCCGCGACATATCCGCGACCAGAACCGCGTCATTCATCGCAATGGCCATGATGTTATCAAGGCCGATGCCAACGACTTCAAGACGTTCGCTGTCGGAGCGGATGAGGCTGTTGGAACAATCGATCGCCGTGGCTTCGCCCGAGGTGACTACGCCGTTCTCGTCAGGGCCGGACTCGCGCCAGACCGCGTCCCAGCCGCCAAGGTCCGACCAACCGCCATCAAAGGGCACGACGGCGAGGTTGTGGGCTTTCTCCATCACCGCATAGTCGATGGAAATGTCATCGGCTTTGGCCCATGCTTTCGGTTCCAGTCGCAGGAAACCGAGATCGACCTGAGCGGCATCGACAGCTTCGCTCACCGGTCCCGTCAATTCGGGCGCATAGGTGGTGAAGGCCGCGATGATGTCTTTGGCTTTGAACAGGAAAATCCCAGCGTTCCACATGAAGGTGCCGGCGGCGACCATTTCGGCGGCGCGTTCTGCGTCGGGTTTTTCCACGAATTCCTTGAGATCGACCGCATCGCCTGAAGCGTCCGGCAGGGCGGTCAGTTCCAGATAGCCATAGCCGGTTTCGGCATGGGTAGGCTTGATCCCGAAGGTGACGAGCTTGCCATCTTCCATTGCGCTGAGACCCTTTTTGACGGCCGTATGAAAGGCCGCGACATCAGGCACCACATGATCGGAAGGGGCGACCAGCATGATAGCTTCAGGATCTTGGTCAATCAGGTGCAGCGCTGCCGCCAAAATCGCAGGGGCTGTGTTGCGTCCTTCGGGCTCGATCAGGATTGCACCGGGATCAATACCAATAGCGGCCAGTTGCTCGGTCACGATAAATCGGAAATCCGCCCCTGTCAGAACGGTCGGCGCGGCAAAGTTCAACGTCTCTGTCGCCCCGCTCAATCTTTTTGCCGAAGCCTGAAACAGGGTCTGATCATCCACCAGCGGCACGAATTGTTTCGGGTAGCTCTTGCGAGACAAGGGCCAAAGCCGTGTCCCCGAACCGCCGCACAAAATAACTGGTGTGATAAGTGGCATATGTTGGATCCCTTGAACTGGTATCGTTTGGCAAGCTCTCTGATAGATTTGAAACGATTATGATCTCTCGGTGGATATTAACGCTCGAAGCGAGATCATATCGTGATTTGTTCTTTGATTGTTTCTTGTGCGTACATTTAAAAATACTGGCAAGCTTGTAAAGTATTTCTCGTTATTAGAATTAGTTGAGTCATTAAATCTCTCTAGGGTTGTGTTGTCGTGAGGGTGTCACATATGGATGTGAAACAATATCTCATGAGTGTAAGTCGAAGGAGTAGAGATGAAAAAAGTGACCAAAGCGATTTTTCCTGTGGCTGGTCTTGGAACGCGGTTTCTTCCCGCAACCAAATCCATTCCGAAAGAAATCATGACCTTGGTCGATCGTCCGCTGATCCAGTATGCCATTGACGAGGCACGGGCTGCGGGCATCAAGGAATTCATCTTTGTAACTTCGCGCGGCAAGGGCGCGCTTGAGGACTATTTCGACCACTCTCCGGTTCTTGAGCAAGAGCTGCGCAAAAAAGGCAAAGACAAGCTGCTTGAGGTGCTGAAAGGCACGAATATGGACAGCG
>NZ_FORY01000023.1 GCF_900114135.1 Celeribacter halophilus | reverse complement strand
GCCTGGTACAACACAGAGCATCGCCACAGCGCGATCCGTTTTGTGACGCCAGATCAGCGGCACCGTGGTGAGGACGTGCAAATGCTTGCCGCCAGACGCCATGTATATCAGGCGGCCAAAGAGCGGCATCCCGAGCGCTGGTCTCGTGGCACGCGGAATTGGCAGCCTGTTGGCTCGGTATGGCTCAATCCCGAGCGGCCTGAAGTCGAACGCAAAGCCCATGGGGCCGGCGACGCGCTCTCCCATAAAGCTGGCGGCGCCGGCCCCATGGAGCAAAACGAAAAACGGGCAGCATGATAAATTATCAAGCGGCAACTACCTTGAAAAACACCGCTTTCCTGTGACCTTCTCGAAGTTGGATCGGAGTGCCTCCAGAGCTTGTTGGATGGCGCGCTGTGTTCCGTCGATCCGTGTCGCCAAAACCTTCATATCGAGATCGGTGTTCATCGTGCGCGTATAAGAAACAACCTGCAGCGCCTGACGGCAATCCGAATATTCCGAGAGCCCTAAAAGGGCGGAGAATGTCCGGCCACGCTCTAGCGGCGACTCTTCGATGAAACGCGAAAAGGTACGGTAATCTACTATCAAAGAGAACTTCTTTATCCCTTCGATCTTTGTTTGGCGTGACATACCGTTGTGACGCGCACGGGCCTGGCGCGCATCACAGCTTGTGTCACACTGCGACCGAGGACACCGCGGACCCCGGATCATTGATAGAATCACATAGTTATTGAGGGATCGGCATCATTTTTAGTCCGCGAAAGCCGACCGGTGAGATCGTTAATTTTGTGAAGGCTAATCAATTCCTCCGGCCAATCAAAATGTGCAATATATTTTGTTGCCGTGTTGAAGGCGTTCAAAATTTTTGTGCTGTCAGGATGCGAAAATGCAGACGAAAATGATGCGAGGCAGATTGATGCATTGTCCCGAAATGCCAAGCTTTCAATTATCGGCTCAAGTGCGCTGGCTCCCGAAGTTCCAGGATTTGCGAGCCAGGTCTCGACGAGCGTTTTGACCGCATTTTCAAAGTCATTTTTTGCGTTGTTCATGATGTTATTCCTTTCTTCTCCGCAAAAACTATGTGCAAATCTTCTTTCTTCAAATTTTTTTTGGAGGCCGGTCCCGAGGGGCGATGAATTCGCGAAATTTTGCTGTATTAGCATCCCAACGAGCCCGACCTTTTTAGATCATTTTTTAGACGTCACAGAAAGCTTCTTCCTCAAATACCGCCGAACTACCGCAAGGCGGATCGGAACAAAGGGCATCCGCGATCTCTCCAAGAACCTCTTGAGCCAATTCTGTCCGAGGAAGTTTGACAAAACTCCGGCGTTTTGCGGTTTTTATTTTCATCGTGGACACGCCAAACAGCTCAGCCAATTTCCATTGATCCACTTTATCACCTCCACCCGAGGGCAACTCAGCCCCCATGTCTGGCAGCATCAAGAGCATACGGCCCAACAGATTGGCCGTTCTCTCCACGGTCAATCTGTTCAATTCTTTCTGGAAAATGTGACGTCCCGTTCCTAGGCCATCATGACCTTTCCTGAAGTCCACGGGCTGCGTCGAGACTAAAACCCGCACGCGGTTTGACGACGATGATCGGGGTATCACCGAAGGAGACGCGTCGAAACGAAGATACATTGTATTAAACTATTGGGGCAGCGCTTCGCTGCACACGACTTCGGTTGGCAGGTTGCGGAGGCCCATACCCGCGTTGCGATCCTGAATGGCTTCACCGCGCTTGGCATTGCCCGCACAGAGGCTCTACGATGAATCCGTCTGGGTTAAGGGGAAGCTCAACCTCCGCACGATTTGTGCAACAAAGTCCACCAGCACCAGAAACCCTTGCTGCGTTCTGTACCAAAGGCAGCAATGCGCAAGAAGTGACCTTTGCAAAGCCTGGAACCGTAGTCTTCCTTCTCGACGTGATCGGCCCATTTGTATGTATCGGCTGCTGCTCGCAAATGATTTCTGACATGTTCTCGGAAGTCGCTCATATGTATCCGGCCTGTTGCTCGACACGCGGGTCGTGGCCTTGTTGGGGTTAAGCGGCCTTGATTTTGCAAAGTTCACTAACTTGTGCATTGCTGACCTTGAGGGCTACTCGCAGCAATGGTCAACTTGGGCTCAAACCGGACTTGCGGCGGTGCGGCGCGCAAATCTTGACCTATGCAGGCTTCGGCGCGACCAACCGGATGACCGCTGTCAGCCCGAAGCGGACATGATCTGTGCAGCCGCAGCACCAGGGATTTTCCGAAGTGAGGGCGGAAAGCATGCGTAATTGGGCTGACCCTGCACTTTGGTCGAGCTCCCGATAGGATCACAGCATAGCTGTGAACAAGGGAGACAGAAGATGGAATATTATGTTGGATTAGATGTGTCGCTCCGGTCGTGTGCGCTGTGCATCGTTGATAACAAAGGCAAGGTTTACCTCGAGCGAGAGCTACCCTGCGAAGTCGAGGACATCGCCGATTGTCTTGCAGCTTTTGAGCACCCGATAAAACGCGTTGGTTTTGAAGCCGGAGCAATGAGCCAACATCTGTTCTTTGGTTTGCAATCGGCTGGGTTCGACGTCGTTTGTATGGAGGCGCGTCAGGTGAGTGCCGCCTTGTCTGCGATGCGGAACAAGACTGTCAAGACGGATGCCAAGGGCATTGCCCAAATATTGCGAACTGGGTGGTTCAGCCCTGTTCACATGAAGAGTCGGGAGGCCCACGGGATGAGGGCGCTTTTGAGCACGCGTAAAGCGTTGCTCAAGAAGACGATGGATCTGGCCAACGAAGTACGAGGGCTGCTGAAGATCTTTGGTGTGCGATTACCCCGAACAGTGAAACACGGATCCTTTGATGGTCTGGTGCGGCCCATGATCGAGATGGACGACGTCCTTGCGCATGCGGTCATTCCATTGCTCGACGCGCGGGTGGTCTTGTTCCAACACTACTTGGAACTGGATCGACGCGTGAAACGTGCGGCATCTCAAGACGAGGTCTGTATGCGCATGATGACCGTACCGGGTGTTGGTCCGATTGCAGCACTCACATTCAAGGCGGCAGTTGATGACCCGAGCCGGTTCAGACGCTCTCGTACTGTCGCTGCGCATTTTGGGCTCACACCGAGGCGCTTTCAGTCAGGGGAGCACGACAATCCTGGACGAATATCGAAGGCAGGAGATCGAGATGTTCGTGCAACTCTATATGCAGCCGCCAACGCATTGCTGATGCGAACGATGGCAGGGTCACAGATTAAATCATGGGGTATGCGATTGATGCGCACCAAAGGCCGCCGACGCGCCGTTGTTGCCGTCGCCCGCAAACTTGCCGTTCTGCTCCACCGTATCTGGATCGACGGCAGCGAATTCCGTCAGGAACAAGTTGGAGGCACGGCATGAACAAGTAGCCTAACAATTAACCTGACGGGATCGTCCAATCCGGACGAGGTTCGTGGATGAAGCCGAAAATGTCTGCTGCGCAACTTGAAGCGCGCCGGAAAGCGGGGCTCTCCACTTCCATTCCGACACATGCATGCAGCGGCGCACTTCGAACGCCAAACCAGACTGCGAAGAGAAGCGTGACCCGGACAAACGATCCCTAACAACCCAAAGAAGGAAAACGAGCTTGACCCAGACACCCAATTAGAGAAGGAGACGTTCGCTGCAGAAGATGGAACAACCGGCCACATTTTTGCAAACGGTCATTCAACAACAACGTTCTTATTTGTGCAATGCGTGGGCGCTGTTTTCAAAAGCGGTGAATAATGACTATATTGGTCTAATGAAGGACGAGCAGACACAAAATATTGATCAGGGTAAAAAGGAGGACGTAGTAGCCCTCGGGAAAAAATCTGTGCCTGTGTGGAAGCAACGGGCACGCAAGATGGTTTGGCCGCTTCACGCCCGTTACCCGAATGTCATCCCCAACCCCTATGGCGAAGACAAATCCCATTACCGAGAACGCGATGCAGAGAACAACGCAAAGACAGCGCTTGATGAAAGTGTTTCGCTCCGGCTCGGCTGCATCATGGTCAGCGAGATTTTTGGCCCGAGTGAGATCGAGACTTTATACGAAGGCCTTGAAAAAATCGGCTGGGACGGGGAAAAAGTGCCGGTCCGTGATGAATCAAATATCGACTGGCTCAAAAAGCAGCGCCTCTACGGCAGCGAGGGTACGATGCCACTTGGTTGGATACATCGCCCCGAAGAGGTCAAGAAATATGTAGGCGTGAGATACACAGCGGATTTCCCGAAGGAGTTTTCATCACTTCTTGTCAATATTGCACAATTAACGCCTTCAATTACCTGCTTGAGTGTCGGTTTCATTCTCACAGACGATGCGTCGCTCGAATATGCAAATGCAATAAACGAGCCCGCGAAAACGACCCGCGTTCCAAAGCGGCGTTCTCGAGCCTACTCGATCATGGGAGTGGAGCATGTTAAAGAAGAGCGTGTTCGGCGCATACGAGGAAAGTACCGGAACGTAGGTATCTCATGGCTGTCGAAGAACTTTCCCGGATTCTTCAGCGAGCATTGCGAAAACAGCCACTTTCCAACGGTGGAGTTTTTGTCTTTGGACGGGTTCACGCCGTTCGACAAAGACGCGCCTAGAGACCGGAGCTGGAATCACTGGTCGCGCTTCGTCAATATTGACCATGATTTCGGTAGCTGGACGTCTTCATCTATCCCCTCCTTAAAATTTTCGTTCGATGCTGGGCACCGCAAAAACACGCCAAACCACATGACTGTTGCACTGCGTTGGGACGTTCTTAACGAGGAAGACCTAAAAACCTACGGAGGCGACTCTTTGGGTACTCGAACCTATTTCGCCAATGACCGCCTTGACGGCATTATCGCAAGATATGCGCTTGCGAGCTATCTTCGTGAGTTGCTGCGGAGCCTCAAGGAAACTCGTCAGTCTTTGTCGGCGCGTTCGAAGGCACGCTGCTCCACCAGTGCGATCGAGCATATCAGTGCTTTCTTCAGACAATCCATTGGCGTGCCATCCATCGCGCGCGAAGTTCGGGCACTCTCCGAGAACGATGCATCTTTCCGGTGGAACGCCTCTGGTTTTTCGCAGCAAAGTCACCGGGATGAAGAAAAGCCATATGAAATCGAAGAGGGCCTGAAATCGTTTCTTGGTAGGCTCTCGCAACAGCTTCTTGAAGAAGATCAGGACACCCGCGATTTCCTAAACCAGCTTTCTTCCGCTTTGGGCACCAAGGAAAGCATCGCGGCGCAGCGACGCATGGAAGGGGTTACCTTACTCGCATTGGTTGTAGCTGTGATTTCGATGGGTGTTGCGATCTACACAGCGTTACACACATGAATGCTTCCAGCCGAGAACGGAGCCACTTTTCGACCAGTCTATGTATTGTCTGCTTTGGTGAAGCTGCTCCGCGGCGTCGATCGCTGCATTGAATGTCCGTTATGGGCGGTGGGCTCAACCGGTGAACGCAACACTTTAGTCTTTAGGAAAAGATGGAGTGTTTTGAATGAAGTATCGTCGCAGGATTTACTATTCAGCTGAACAGCGTGCCGAGATTTGGGATCGATGGCAGCGTGGGGCGTCGATGAGATCGATTGGGCGTGTCTTTGATCGCCAATCGTCGTCAGTCTTTTCAGTCATCTCACCAACGGGCGGAATACGTCCACCAGATCGCAGACGGGGTAAGTCTGCATTGAGCCTGTGTGAGCGCGAAGTGGACCTGTCACGGTTTGATGCCGCTCCTTTGATAGCATTTACTGCAACAAAGGAGACTGACTATGGGACTGAAACGGACAGACGAATTCCGCGCTGATGCAGTGCGTATCGCGCTAACCAGTGGACTGACGCGCAAACAGGTGGCTGACGATCTGGGCGTCGGCATGTCGACGCTGAACAAATGGGTCACTGCCCATCGAGACACGGATGTGGTGTCAAAAGAGGATCTGAGCCTTGCCCAAGAGAATGACCGCTTGCGTCGTGAGAACCGCATTCTCAAGGAGGAGCGGGAAGTGTTAAAAAAGGCCACGGTGTTCTTTGCGAGCCAAAAGCCGTGAGGTTTAAGTTCATTGAAGAACACCGAACAACATTTTCCATCAATCTGATGTGCCGGGTTATGGCAGTCAGCCCGCGTGGTTTGCGGGCGCATCGCAGCCGTCCAGCCAGCCGCAGGCAGCGGTCTGATTTGGTCACGCTGGCCCATATCAAGGAACAGTCTCGTCTGAGCCTTGGCAGTTATGGCAGGCCTCGCATGACCGAAGAGCTGAAGGAGATTGGTCTGAATGTAGGGCACCGCCGCGTCGGCAGGCTGATGCGTCAGAACGGCATATCAGTCGTAAGAACTCGCAAATACAAGGCGACAACGGACAGCAATCATAAGCACAATATCGCGCCAAACCTGCTGGATCGTGACTTCAACGCTGATGCGCCTAACCAAAAGTGGGCAGGCGATATCAGTTATATCTGGACGCGCGAGGGGTGGCTGTACTTAGCTGTGATCTTGGACTTGCATTCACGGCGTGTAATTGGCTGGGCGGTCTCGAACCGGATGAAACGCGACCTTACGATCAGGGCTTTGAAGATGGCCACCACGTTCCGGCAGCCGCCCAAGGACTGCATCCATCACACGGATCGCGGGTCGCAATATTGTTCGCACGACTACCAGAAGATCCTGCGCCAGCACGGGTTCAAGGTGTCGATGTCTGGCAAGGGCAATTGCTATGATAATGCCGCCGTCGAGACCTTCTTCAAAACCATCAAAGCCGAGTTGATATGGCGGCAGTCATGGGAAACGCGCAGGCAAGCCGAAATAGCGATCTTTGAGTACATCAACGGCTTCTACAATCCGCGACGCCGACACTCTGCATTGGGCTGGAAAAGCCCAGTCGCTTTCGAACGGAAAGTGCCTTAAACGAGCACTTGGGGCGGCACGAAACCGTGACAGGTCCACTGCTACATTGATCATATTGACACTTCCAACACGCGCACCTTGAGAGACGGCACAATCAGTCGCCACACGTTTCCCGTGGCCCGATTGATCCCCTCGCGATCATGGGGGTCGGGATCAAAATATGTTCAATCTTCGAGCTATCTCCATTGATCCGACCGATGAGACATTGCATTGCCTTCTGCCCGAACTCGTAGGTTGGCTGGTCCACGACCGAAATTTGTGGTGCCGTCACCTTTGTCCAATCCGCGTCAAACCACGAGACAAAGGAAAGGTCGGACGGGAAACGGACGCCGCGTTCTTTAAAAGCCTTGTAAAGCGAGGCACCAATCAGACTGTCAGAGGCTAACACGGCTGTGATTGCCGGCTCATGCGCAAGGATGGCCGCAACGATGTCCTGCGCACTTTCTTCTCCGATGACATTTTGGAATACAAGGCCCATCGGGTCCTCTATTCCAGCACGTTCTGACGCCGTTAGAAATGCTGCAATCCGGTTGCGCACAGCCGTTATTCCGATTTCATCGAGATCAGAGAGGCGCCCACCCTGAAATCCTGCCGCAGTCACATAAGCGACATTCTGGTGTCCGAGGTCATGAAGATGGCGCATTACCTGATCCGCTGCAGCGGCGTCATCGCCACAGACAGAATCAGCTACCAAATGGTCGGCCACGCGGTCGAAGGTCACGACAGGTGTACCAGAAGAAATCGCTGCTTCCAGATGGACCGTGTCACGGACATCAGTTGGCGCGACAATCATCCCTGCCACGCGTTGTCGCATTAGAACCGCGACCATTTCACGCTCCTGTTCGAGGTCTTCGTTCGAATTCGTAATGATAAGATTTAAACCTGCCGCATTCGCTGCATCGCTGATCCCACGCACGGCGCGGCTGAAAAACGCGTTCTCTATGTCTCCGACCACAACACCGATGAGCCCTGTGCGCCCTGTGCTCATGGACCGTGCCAGTTCATTCGAGCGATATCCGAGTTTCTCTGCCGCCTCTGTGACCGCATTACGTGTCTTTTCACTTGCCACGCCATAGCCACCTAATACCCGCGCAGCGGTCGCTTTTGACACTTTAGCCGCGCGCGCGACATCGGCAACCGTGATCGACGTCTTTTTGCTACTCATTTTCACCGTTCCGATGTCCCTTTTTACAAATTCTTTAGCAAAATGGTTGACGCGAATCAAAATATTCAAAAACAGTATACGCATTGAGACCGGTCTCAATAACTGAATTCTACGACTAATACCGGTCTCATCACAAAATGCCGCGAATGCCAGAATTCCGAAACCAAAACAATGCGGCACACACAACAGTGGAGAAAACGCACATGACCACCCTTTCCCTCCCAAAAATCGCCGCAACCGCCGCCAGCATTCTGTGCGCGGCTGCAACGATGACAAGTACGGCTCAGGCCGAGGAAAACCCCTACAATCTCATCACGCCCGGCACAGTGAGCGTTGGCTCTCTCGGAGACGCAAAACCCTATGCTTTCACATCCGCAGCCGGTGAATTTTCAGGGTTTGATATCGAATTTCTGAAAAACGTACTTGGCCGTCTTGGCTTCGAAGAGGATCAGATTCTTTTCACAGGTCAGGATTTCGCAGCCCTCCTTCCTTCGGTATCCAACGGACGTTTTGACATAGCCGCAGCGGCCATCGGGATTACCGAACAGCGCGCTAAGGTTGTCGACTTCTCCGACGGCTATCTTGCCGGATATCTCACCGTGCTCTCCGACGATGAGACAATTTCCGAAGACGTGAGCACATTAGCTGGGAAACGATTGGGGGTCGTGCAAGGCACATTGCAGGAAAACTATGCGAAAAAGACATTTACAGACACGGATATCGTCCAGTTCCCCGATAACAACACAGGGGTTGCTGCGCTAAACAATGGCACTGTTGATGCGCATTTCCTCGATTTCGAAGCTGCAAAAAGCTATGCGGAACGTTACGGACTAGAGCTGAAGGTCAATATCCCCTCTTTCGACGCCCCCGCAGGATTTGCGGTCAAACCAGGCAATGAAACATTGCGCGACGCCCTGAACGAAGCGCTGCATGCCGCGATGGAAGATGGCACCTGGCGCAATCTCTATCAGAAATGGTTTCCAGGCTCACCTATGCCGGAACAATACTTGCCGTCCAACGGTTGATCCGGTCTTGCGTCCCGGCCGCCGGCATCCGTCGGCGGCCCCTTTTACTTCCTCTGATACAGACGATGCCCCGGCGTCGCCCTCTGGAGATCTCTTAAATGTGGTTAGAAAACCTGCGCCGGACATTCCTTGATTGGGATGCCATGGCCGAAATCTTGCCGATTATGCTCACTACCGGCCTCAAGAACACCCTGATCCTCGCATTCGCATCAACAATCATCGGCATTTTCATTGGCATCGTCCTCGCCGTCATGGGTATTTCACGATCCAAATGGCTGCGCCTTCCGGCACGTGTTTACACCGATATCTTTCGAGGTCTGCCCGCCATCGTCACCATCCTCTTGATCGGTCAGGGGTTTGCGGGAATAGGGCGCGAACTGTTCGGGCCGTCCCCTTATCCCCTTGGAATCCTCGCGCTCAGTCTGATTGCGGGATCCTATATTGGCGAAATTTTCCGTGCCGGCATCCAAAGTGTGCCGACTGGTCAAATGGAAGCCTGTCGCGCGTTATCCATGAGCTACGGTCAGGGGATGCGCCTTATCGTCGTGCCACAGGGCATCCGCCGCGTCCTCCCGGCTCTGGTCAACCAATTCATTTCCAACGTCAAAGATTCAAGCCTTATCTATTTTCTAGGCCTCCTTGCGTCAGAACGCGAGATCTTCCGTGTCGGCCAAGATGCCGCCGTGGTGACGGGCAATCTGTCCCCCTTGCTTCTGGCGGGTATTTTCTACCTTGTTATCACTGTTCCCCTGACGCATCTGATCAACTACTTTGATCACCGCCTCCGCGCCGGAAAACGCCCATCGAACCAGCAACCTGCTAGTGGGCTTGAAGAGGTTGATGAACTCAATGCCGTGCCCCGTAACACCTCGGAAGCAACTAACTTCAACGGCGGCAGCCTGTCGATCGAAGGTCTGCGGTTGAGCTACGGCGACATGGAAGTCCTTCGCGGTATTGATCTCGAGGTTCCGAAAAATTCCGTAACCTGCGTCATCGGCCCCTCGGGCTCCGGTAAATCCACCCTGTTGCGCAGCCTCAACCGGTTGGTCGAAATGAACGCGGGCAAAGTCCTTTTAGACGGTTCCGACATCCGCAACATGAAACCAGAAACTCTTCGCGCAAGGGTCGGCATGGTGTTCCAGCACTTCAACCTATTTCCCGACCATACGGCTCGCGAGAACATCATGCTCTCACTCACAAAAATCAAAGGCATGAGTCTCGACGAGGCCCGCAACATTGCGGATGCGCGGCTTGCGGATGTGGGCCTACAAGGGCGTGGGGACCATCGTCCTGTAAATCTTTCCGGAGGGCAGCAACAGCGAGTCGCCATTGCTCGCGCTTTGGCTATGGATCCGGAAGTGGTTCTGTTCGACGAGGTGACCAGCGCCCTTGATCCCGAGTTGGTGAAAGGTGTGTTGAACCTGATGGCCGAACTGGGACGGCGTGGGATGACCATGGTTGTCGTTACGCACGAGATGGGATTTGCTCGTCAGGTAGCAGACCAGATCGTGTTCATGGACGAGGGGAAAATCGTCGAATCCGGCACCCCAGACGAGATGTTCAACGCACCTAAAACCGACCGTCTCAAAAAGTTCTTTGCGGAGGTTCTCTAAAACATGTCTGATCAAAATACCGATATCACGCCCCTGCGCTGGGGTGTCCTCAGCACCGCAAGCATTGCGCGAAAAGCCATGCTTCCTGCACTTCGGGCGGCGCAAGGCTGTACCCTCGCCGCCATCGCCTCCCGCGATGCGGCACGGGCAAGCGAGGTTGCGCAACAGTTTGATATACCTCGCACATACAGCAGTTACGAGGCGCTGCTCGCGGATCCGGATATCGATGCAATTTACAATCCTTTGCCCAATCACCTGCATGTGCCTATGACGCTCATGGCGCTTGAGGCAGGCAAACATGTGTTGTGCGAAAAACCTCTTGCGCTCACCTTCGCGGAGGCGGATCGGTTAACCGACACCGCGCGCCGGTGTGGGAAAATCGTGACTGAGGCCTACATGACTCGCCACCACCCGCAATGGAGACGCGCGAAAGCACTTGTCCAGGCGGGACGGATCGGGCGTCTCACCGGAATTCAGGTCCTGTTTAGCTATTGCAACACCGACCCGGCCAATGTCCGAAACCAAGCGGACATCGGCGGTGGCGGCCTCAATGACATTGGGTGCTACGCGATAGATGCAGCACGGTTCTTTTTCGATAGCGAACCCGAAGCCCTCACAGCCACCATGGATCGGGATCCGGCGTTCGGAACCGATCGTTTAACCACCGGTGCAGTCCGTTTCTCAAACGGGAGGCACCTCGGGTTTACCGTGGCGACTCAATCCGCTCTTGTACAGCAACTGACCCTATTGGGGACCGAAGGCTATATTACCCTTGATGCGCCGTTCAATTGTCCGCCAGACCATACCGCGCATCTGGTCATCGATACGGGAGCGGACCTGCTCGGCGGCGGGCGTGAGGTTGAGACGATCGCCCCCGCGGATCAATACCGCGCACAGGCGGAAAGTTTTACGGATCAAGTCCTGACAGGCGCTCCAATGCCATCCTCCTCGGCTGACATTTGTCGCAATGCCGCTGCGCTTGAAACACTTGCTCGTGCGGCCGAAACCGGTCGCTGGGAGTCCTTGCACTATATCGAAACCCTCACAGGAGTCTAACCATGCCACAACCAACCCCACATATCGACAGTGCCGTTATTATCGGCGGTGGCATTTTCGGTGTTTCGACAGCGGCGCAACTCACACGCATGGGCGTAGCTGTTACCCTCATCAATGACGGGCCTCTGGCGAATGGGGCGTCCGGCAGGTCGCTGGCATGGCTGAACACCGCACGGCGGCGCTCCCTCCCGTATCATCGACTTCGGCAAGCCGGCATGGAACGGTATCGCGTTCTATCTGATGCCTATCCTAATGCCGATTGGCTGTGTTTCGGAGGCGGCCTAACATGGGATATGGAGGGGCCGAAGAATGAAATTTCCGAGGTCTATCGCTATGAACGCAACCTTGGCTATGAAGCGCACCTGTTGTCCGGTGAAGAAGTTGCACACAAAGTGCCCGGCGTGAACGGTGCGGCTGTCACCGAAACAGGGGCGATCCTCAACCCGAACGAAGGCTGGGTCGATTTACCCGCGCTTGTCTCTATCCTCGCAGAAGAGATCAACTCTGCGGGAGGAAAAATCATTACGGATGCGGGTAAAGCCACCCCTGCCGTAACGGAAGGGCGAGCAACAGGAGCGCGGTGCGATGATGGACGGAATTTCGAGGGCGATGTCGTCCTGTTGGCCACCGGTGCCGCAGTACCCGCCATGGCTGCGACCCATGGGATTAAAATTGGAGATGGCACGCCCATTGCCGTTCTGGTCGAAACCCAACCAGTCGATCATCCCCTCCGCGCCGTCTTGAACACACCATTTGTGGCAGTGCGCCGGACCAGAAACGGAGCATTCTACCTCGACTCCGACTGGCCCGAGGAGGAAGTGACTCAACGTGCTGACGGGGGGTATGATCTGCCAGACTGGGTAGCAGAGAAATTGATTGATGAAGCCCGCAAAGTGCTCAATCCTGCACCCGACTTGAGCGTCATTAACGTGCATTTCGGACCGAAGCCTATCCCCGGTGACGGTGACCCGGTGTTTGGCGAACTGGCAGAACTCCCCGGATGTTTTGTAGCCTTTTCCCATAGCGGCGCGACACTCGGCCTGATTATGGGCGAGCTTCTGGCTGAAGAAATGGCTTTGGGCATCCGTCATTCTATGCTCGAACCGTTCCGACCGGAACGGTTCGCAGACTGAAATCCAAACAATCTTGCATACCACGTCTCTATTCACTCCAATGGAGACGTGGTCCATTTGCAGTTTAACCTAAAATCAGCGTGCCTTCCGTTGTCACACTGCGACCGAGACCGACCGCTGACCCCGGATCATTGGCATGTTGAAGGTACAACAGCCCGGCCACCAGGCGCGTCGATGTCGCCGGGCGACCTACAAGCTGATCGAAAAAGCACGACCACCTCTAATCCGAGTATCTCAGCTCTACTTCAACTCACGAATTTCGCATCTTGGTCGCACAAACGAAAATTGAGTTTTCTATATAAATTTTGCTACCTGAGCTATATTGAAGTGCTTTTCCGACGCATACTTGAAGATGTGCAAGTGAGAGGAACGGAATTTTTGAGCGTCGGAAACATCTGAAGAAAGAAAAGAGAGGTGAGGAAAATGAATTAACTTGCGAAAAGCGTAGTTTGGAGAGTATTCGCGTCAAGTATTTGATTTTGAATCATTATTTGACGAATCGAGCACATTGTGTCCTGATGCTTCGGTAAAGCCGTAACGCTTTTTGGGCCCGCCGCGAAGTCGAGAATGGCAGGCATATACGCGGTGGCTAGACGAATAATCCGTCTCTGCGATGCTCCAGTACAATTCACCGCTGTTTCAGCCTGAAACAGCAATTTCATTATAACATCTGCGATGTATCGCAGCGATCAGAACAAGGAGATGTGACAGTTAGAACGTGGCGATACCCGCCAGAAAGTAAATACTCGTGCGTGTTGAAGCGTTTCATCTTATGCCGTTGCCATTTGGGGATGACACTGTTTTTCTGCCGTAAATACATTAATCGACCGGCACATTGCCGACGGTTTCATTATTTCGGCCCGCCGACCATTAACACTGTTTCAAAGACTGAAACCCAACATAACGCGCCTCCTAAGATGGCCGCGAACAAGAGAGTAGCGCCATGAGCCTTACTGACATCGATACTAATGCCGACATTGACCAAACGGAACCCTTCGCCTGCACTGCACATGTTGCGCCTGAAGGTTTCCAGATCTCTCAGGATACTGTCAACGACTTCAATGGAAGTCTTAACTTGGCGGATCGCTTGGTGAAGCTGGAAGATTACTTCGAAAAGACGCTGACATACTATCGTGTTGATTTCCGCTGAGACGTGACCCGGTATTTCCACCGAGAATTGACCCGCCCTTATCTATGTATCAGCGTTTATTTGGCAGTCAATTGTGGGGTCTCCTTTCGCGTTTTTTTGGCGGCTTCGGAACTGACTTTGAAGCGATAGCTGTCGTTTCCAGTTTCGAGGATGTGGCAACGGTGGGTGAGCCGGTCGAGCAATGCTGTTGTCATTTTTGCATCGCCGAAGACCTGTGCCCATTCACTGAAGCTGAGATTGGTGGTGATGATCACACTGGTGCGCTCGTAGAGCTTACTCAGGAGGTGGAAGAGTAATGCGCCTCCTGATGGGCTGAAGGGCAGGTAGCCGAGTTCATCCAAAATGACCAAATCGGTTTTGGTGAGCATCTCTGCAATTTTACCGGCCTTGCCCCCAGATTTTTCCTGTTCCAGTGCATTGACGAGTTCCACGGTCGAGAAGAAGCGGACTTTGCATCTGTGATGTTCGATGGCCTGCACACCGATGGCGGTGGCGATGTGGCTTTTCCCTGTACCTGGGCCACCGATCAGAACTACGTTTTCTGCGTTCTCCATGAATTCGCCGCGATGCAACTGCCGGACCGTGGCTTCATTGATGTCGCTGGATTTGAAGTTGAACCCTGTAAGATCCTTGTAGGACGGGAAGCGGGCCACCTTCGTATGGTAGGCGATCGACCGCACTTCCCGTTCTGCCATTTCAGCCTTGAGCAGTTGGGACAGGATCGGCGTTGCAGCCTCAAACGCTGGCGCACCCTGCGCTATCAGATCATCGACTGCTTGCGCCATGCCATGCAGTTTGAGGCTGCGGAGCATGATCACAATCGAGGCTCCTGCTGGATCATGACGCATGACGCTTCTCCTTTGTTTGTCTGAGGTCGTCATAGCGATCGACATTGGCTTTGGGGGCCGTTTCCAAGGCCAGAGCATCTGGTGGGTCGATCTCCGGAAGATCGGTTTTCTTGGGGTCAATCAGCCTGTGAAGCAGGTTCAAGATGTGTGTCTTGGTCGGCACGCCTGCCTCCAGCGCCAGCTCTACCGCGCGCAGAACCGCAGCTTCATCATGATGAAGAATGAGGGACAAGATATCGACCATCTCCCGATCACCACCCTCTTTGCGCAACATGTGATCTTGTAGGCGGCGGAAGGCGTCTGGCATCTCCATGAATGGCGCACCATTGCGCAGTGCGCCGGGTTTGCGCTGGATCACCGCCAGATAATGACGCCAGTCATAGATCACCTTTCCGGGCTTGTGGTGGGACCTCTCTATGACACGCTCATGCGTGCAGACACTCTGGCCTTCGGCCACGACAACCAACTGCTCGGGGTAGACGTGGAGGCTTACGGGACGGTTCGCAAAGCTGGCCGGAACACTGTAACGATTGCGCTCGAACGTGATCAAGCATGTGGGCGAGACACGTTTGCTATGTTCCACAAAACCGTCGAAGGCTGGAGGCAACGCCATCAGTGTCGGCTTCTCAGCTTCCCAAACATCAGCGATAGTCCCCGGCAACTCGCGGTGTCGTGTCTCGGACCAAAGAGCAACGCAACGATCCTCAAGCCACTGGTTCAGTTCGGCCAGATCGGTAAAGATCGGCATGACCTGCCACAAACGGCTGCGCGCATCCCGGACGTTCTTCTCGACTTGTCCTTTCTCCCAGCCTGCAGCCGGATTACAGAACTCAGGCTCAAAGACGTAGTGGTTGGCCATCGCCTTGAAACGAGCATTGACGTCTCGCTGTTTGCCACGTCCTACGCGATCCACAGCCGTCTTCATATTGTCGTAGATGCCCCGACCAGGCACACCCCCGAATACGCGAAAGGCGTGCCAATGGGCGTCGAACAACATCTCGTGCGTTTGGAGCGGATAGGCCCTCACCAGAAAGGCGCGGCTATGCGACAGCTTCGCGTGTGCCACCTGAAGCTTGACCCGTTCGCCGCCGATGCTGGCCCAATCTTCGCTCCAGTCAAACTGGAATGCCTCGCCGGGGTGGAACACCAAGGGAATAAAGGTGCCGCGTCCGGCCGTCTGCTCTGCGCGAAGCCGGTCCTCCCGCCATGCCCGAGCAAACGCCGCTACACGACCGTAGGATCCGTCATAGCCGAGCTTGACCAGATCCTCATGCATCCGCTTCACAGTTCGGCGCTCCTTGCGCGGCTTGCGTGTCTGCGCCAAGAGCCAGGCGGATAATCTGTCCGCATATGGATCCAGCTTGCTCGGACGGACTGGCGTCTTGAACCTCGGTTCGACTGCGCCTTCGCGCAGGTACTTTCTGATGGTGTTGCGAGACAATCCCGTCCGCCGGGAAATCTCACGAATTGGCATTTTGTCACGTAACGCCCAACGTCGAATGACACTCAAAAATCCCATGTCGATCACTCCATATCTCCCTGAACAAAGCCGTCAGGGATATCATGTTCACATGGGTCAATTCTCAGTGAAAATTTTGCGGCCTACCGGGTCACGTCTCAGCGGAAATCAACAAACAGACCTATGGCCGGTTCCATTATGCGATCTGTATCGCAATCGATCAACTTTACAACCATCGAACGGTGGTAGAAGGCCAGAATGACTTCAGGATTTCTATCGGCAGTTTAAACAATAACGCCAATCGGAAATTTTTGCGCCAGATCGTCGAAGCTATCTTTGGAGAGCGCGTGTATCTGGAATGCAGCTCAGTAAAGATTCACTCATAGCTCCTCAAATAGTTGCAACTGGTGTAAGTGGTGATCCTATCGCCCCAGGCAAATATAGCGCGGGCGCGGTGAGAAAAACACTATTACGCTTTGAAGCTGTGAGTGCAGCAGCGAGATCTCTAAAATACCATAGTTCTGCAAGCGGTAGACCCAGTTTAAAGAGGCAGTGATGATGAAGCGGCAAGCGCAGACAGCAAGTCGTTGGATCGCTATGGGGATTTTCAACGGCATAATTGTCTGCTGCAATAGCAGAAATCTGGCTCTCGGAGATCCAAGTATGAAGCGCACTATCAGTTCCATCCAGTACTGCGCCGGTGCGTTCTAGCCTTTCTGGGTCAGGATTCTCTTGCATGTCCCAGAGCGCTTCGGAATATCCGGTACGGAGCATTAGAATGTCTCCGCGACGCAGTTTAACATTTTGCTCCCGAATTACTTTTTCAAGCAGTTCACGACCAACAATGACACGTTCAGAGCCAAATGCCTGAACAAAATCGATAAAGACGCCTCTCCCTTGAACCGGTTTTTTGGCCATTTCGCTTGCCGAAAGCTTACGAGCATATGAGGCATGGTTCCCCTCTACTCCCGCGCCAACAATATCAGTATCGGCGCGAAAACCATTATAGTAGCAACGCTCGGACACTCCATCACCGTCAGCATCAAACAAAGCGCCAACATGTGCCAGAGAATCCCACTGCGTAGAATATTGTGTCGACAAAAGAACTTGATCATCGCTCAATACATCATGGAGTTGCGAGTCAACGTTGCTCAAAGGATAGTTGATGTAAGGCGTGTCTCCTAGATAGGTTGGCCCAAGGCGGGGAGGTTTTCGGCGGGGATTGAGCGTTAATTCTCCGGGGAGATCAAGCGGCAAAGATAGGCAGAAAGCCCGTCCTTCACGAATTTCTTTCGCAGCAGAAAGACGCTGTTCATCACCGATGTAATTTAATGTCCCGAGCTGATCTTCTAGCCCAAAGTCACCCCAATTGCTTCCCTCTGGTCTGTTTACCCATCGTGTCATGTTCTATTCCTCCTCAGTAGCCTGCGCCCTATCGGCAAGTGCAATCACCTCAGGCAACAGGGCCTCAATTTCTTCTAAACGTCCGTTTTGAGTAGCATCCCATTTGAAGAACCCTTGTCCGGACTTTCGACCAAGATGACCCGCAGCAACCATATCGACAAGTGCGTCTGGAGCTGTTTCCCGACGATCAAGGTCTGCATATAGATAACGAGCAATGTTTAGGTGAGTATCAAGGCCGTTCAAGTCTCTCTGGAGCATCGGTCCGATGAGAGCAAGCCGAACTCCCAAAGCATAGCGAGTTACGAGATCAATCGTTTCCGCATCTGCCACACCTTTTTCAATGAGGTAAAAGCACTCCCTCAGCAGTGCGTGCTGAAGGCGGTTCGCAATGAAGCCAGGAATGTCTGCTTGCAAACGGGCTGCTTTTTTTCCGGTGCGTTCCAAAAGCCGAATTACCTGTGCAACAACTTGCTCTGTTGTTGCTGGGCCGGGCACGATTTCTACGGCTGGGATTAAGTCTGCGGGGTTAAAAAAATGGGTAATAACGAAACGCTCGGGATGATGCATCCCTTCTGTCATATCCGTTGTTTTAAGGCCCGATGTGTTAGAGGCGATTATTGTCGTTTCACCGAAACATTCTTCGATTGTGGAAAGGACAGATCGTTTGATCGATAAAACCTCGGGGACAGCTTCGAAAACGACATCTGCGGCGCTCCATTCCTTTCTAAGGTCGCTTGGCACACGAACGCAAAGGGCTTCTTTTCCATCTTGCTTGGTATTTTCTTTCGCTTTTTTTAAAGCGACCGGAGATGGATCAACAAGTGCGACTTGACAGCCATTTCTCAGGAAATGCTTACAAATACCTATTCCCATGACCCCAGCACCTATGACGACGATACGCGCCATGCTCACCTCCTCCAAATTTATTCGTTGACAATATAAGTTAAGTTTAGTGATTAGTAAATCATATCACAGAGAAAATAATGGAGTGAGGAGCTCCATTGAGGGAGGATACTTTGAATTCAATTGCGAATTTTTTCACGCGGATCGTGAGCCGTTATATGCCTGACCCATTGGTTGTGGCTATCATTCTCACGGCTTTGACAGTGGCCTTTGCCATGCTCTCGCAAGGGTCTAGTTTCATTGAGGTCACGACCTATTGGGGCGATGGCTTTTGGAACTTGCTGGCGTTCACCATGCAGATGACGATCATTTTGCTGGCCGGATATATAGTGGCGAGAACACCTGCTATCGACAAACTGATGGATTTCCTGATCAAGGGAGTCCACTCACCACGCACAGCAGTTGTCGTCGCAACTATGGTTGGCGGTATCGGCAGTTGGATGAATTGGGGTTTTGGCCTCGTAATCGGGACACTTATTGCACAAAAACTTGGACGTAAAGTTAAAGGCTTGCACTATCCGCTCGTGATTGCGGCAGGCTATTCTGGGTTTGCGGTCTACGGCGTCGGCCTGTCTGGCTCTGTCCCACTTCTACTGAACACACCGGGCCATTTCATGGAGGACATTATCGGCCTTGTATCACTCAACGAGACGATTTTTTCTCCCTACATCATCACTATGAACCTTATAATTTTGGTGACGTTGCCCTTTTTTAACGCAATGTTGCATCCAAGAAACTCGATGGATGTGATTGAGGCGCATCCGGAGCCAGAGCTTCCAGTGGCGGAGCCGGACATCAAAGAACTAACTTTTGCAGAACGGCTGAACCACTCAAGAATTCTCGGTATTGGTATGGGGCTGTTTGGGCTGTTCTACGTTGCGCTTTACCTTTTTAAGGGTGGCAGTGTTACGTTGAACTTCATCAACCTGCTTTTTCTATTTTTGGGAATGACGCTCTTTGTTACGCCAAGCCGTTTCCTTGCGGCACTCAATGAAGGTATCAAAGTAGTTAGCGGCATTATCATTCAATACCCGTTCTACGCGGGCATTCTCGCTATTTTTGCGGGTTCAGGAATGATTGTTACCTTCTCGAATTGGTTCGTATCGATATCCAGCGCAGAGACATTGCCGATCTCATCCTTCTTCTCTGCAGGTTTGATCAACCTTTTTGTTCCGTCGGGTGGAGGACAGTGGGTCATTCAAGGGCCGGTTATGATGGACGCGGCGCAGAAAATTGGGGCGTCCATTCCTGCCACAGCACTTGCTGTGCAGATCGGTGACCAATGGACCAACATGGTTCAACCTTTCTGGCTTCTGCCCGCTCTAGCTATTTCGGGGCTCAAGCTTAAACATCTCATGGGATACATGGTTATGATTTTGTTCTACCTTGGGGTCGTCTTTCTCGGAACCGTATCAATCTGGGGCTTTATGACGGCAGGGGCTTAAGAACATGCCCTGGATGGTTGAAACATATGACAAATTCGATTGCGCAGAATTGCGCAATCGAATTCGTCCCGCGCATCTTGATTATCTTGAAGCCCATAAAGGCATCCTACTAGCCTGCGGTGCCAAGATTGATGATGAAGGCAAGACAGCAAGCGGTGGATTGTATCTTCTGGATTTGGAAACGAGGGAAGACGCTCAATCGTTTATTGAGCAAGACCCGTTTTATCAAGAAGGTCTGTTTGCCCGTGTATTTGTCACTCGGTGGCGAAAAGCTTATCTGAATGGATTCAATACATTAAATGAGGACTGAATGCTCTATCACGTTTCTATGACTGTCAATATCCCAACAGATATGGACACCGCCACGGTTGAGGAAATCAAAGCCCGCGAAAAAGTTTACTCTCTGGATCTTCAACGCCAAGGTATTTGGCGTCACATTTGGCGTGTTGCTGGACAATATGAAAACGTCAGCATTTTTGACTGCCGGGATCATTTGCATCTGCATGAAGTCTTAATGGGGTTACCTCTCTATCCTTACATGAACATCAGCATCATGCCATTATGCCGCCATCCTTCCTCTATGCATGAGGACGACAAATGATGTCATATACACGACAAACTGCGATAGTCACTGGCGGCAGCGGGGGAATCGGCGCCGCTATTGTCGCACGTTTAAAAACGGACGGATTCCGCACAATTGTTCTTGATCTAAGTCCGCCTGAATTTGAAGCTGACAAGTATTACCAAATAGATTTGAGTGACGCTGAGGCGACCCATGAACTTTGCTCTGAAATAGCGGACAATGAAAATGTGAATTGCCTTGTAAATAACGTGGGAATCGTGAAACCAGCTCTTCTTGAAGACGTATCACTAGCGGATTTTGATACACTAATGCATGTTAATTTGCGACCTTCCATTATCTGCACACAAGCCTTTTTGCCTAAAATGAAACAGCTTGGCGGAGGAAGAATCGTGATGAACACGAGTCGAGTGACCAAAGGGAAAAGCGAGCGTACACTATACTCTGCGACCAAGGGCGCAGCACAGTCCATGGCACGCACGTGGGCATTGGAACTGGGCCATCATAAGGTAACGGTGAACTGTGTTGCACCGGGTCCCATCGCGACTGACGCATTCTGGAAGAACAACCCACCCGATGCTCCAAACACGCTGGAAATTATCGAAAATGTTCCCGTAAAACGGCTCGGCACAGGTGAGGATGTTGCAAATGCCGTATCGTTTTTCTGTGCGCCGCAAGCCGGTTTTGTAACTGGGCAGACACTTTTTGTATGTGGTGGCGTAACGGTCGGCTGATCATATTTCAGGCATATAAGTACAATATGAAAGGCCGCCTAATATGGCGGCCTTTTGATCTACTCAATGGCTTCAAGTGGCTAAATGTTGATGAAGTAAATCTACGAAAGCGGCGGGTTGTTCAACGCAAGGCAAATGGCCTGCGTGGTTAATTTTATGAAACACCGATGATGGGAGATTATGTGCCATTTCTTCGACAAGTTCTGGCGGCGTAGAACTATCTTCTGCGCCAACAACAACAAGCGTCGGTTGAGTGATCTGACCCAAGTCTGCGCGATAGTCCGCATCGCGAATTGCAACACAGACTTGAGCATAGCCTTCATCTGGCGTGCGCTCGAGCATCGCCTCCCACATCGTAAAATCTTGGGTCTTCTGATAGGTAGGAGCAAACCAGCGGGATAGTATGGCGGTTTTGATAGAAGAAATGCCTTCAGACCGCACCGTATTGATACGTTGATTCCACATTTCTGGTGTTCCAATCTTTGCTGCAGTATCCGCCAATACTAGATGGCTCATAGCTGTATCGCGCCGAAGGGCAAGTCTCTGCATGATTAACCCTCCCACTGAAAGACCTATGCCGACAAAAGAACTGATGCCATAGTGATCCAGCAAAACCTCAACATCATCTGCCAATGTTTCGATACTCATTTCGTCGCATGCGGTGCTCAATCCATGCCCGCGCTTATCCTGTCGCAAAATACCCCACTGCTCAGGAAGTTGATTAATAACCCGGTCCCAAACTCTTAAGTCGGTTCCCAATGAGTTTGCGAAAACCAAAGTCGGAGCATTTTCGGAAGCGCGCCGATAGCTATGATAAACTCCATCAAGGGCAGTGAACATTTCGTAGGTCAAAGAGGGCTCCTTTAAGCTGGATTTCCATCCAAACATGAGAGAAAAAGATCGAGAGCAGGGCTTTCATGTGTCTCCCGATATACGAGAGAAATGTTGGCCGTTACTTCAGTATCGGTCAGCGGTTTATAGATGACATCTGGGATACTTACATTTTGGATTGATGCAGGCGTGATCGCCACACCGAGACCTGCAGCAACCAGACTGACAATGGATGCAAACTGGGGTGATCGATAGACGATGTTTGGTGTAATACTCGCTTGCGCACACGCATTATGAAGTGATGCCGCGAACCCAGTACTGGGCGGCAAGTGGGTTGCGATAAATTGCTCGTGCTTCAGATCAGAGAGTCGAACAGTAACTCCATCTTGAGCGAGATAATGTTCAATCGGCAAGGCAACCCAAAGGCGCTCTTCACATAATGTGTGAAACGCCACATTGCCGGGGCAATCGGGATAGGGCAAGCGAACTACCCCGGCATCAAGGTTTCCTGTGGAAACTTCAGGAATTTGCTGATCCAGATCCATCAATGTGAGAGTAAGTTGGGTGTCCGGTGCTTTCTCTCGAAATTGCCGGAGTAAGCGAGTCAAAACTCCATTATAAGCCGCAGCCCCGATGTAGCCCAAAGCAAGCTCTCCGATGACGCCCCGGCCTGCGCGCATCGCTATTTTCTCTGCTCTAACGGACTGACGTAGAACTGCGCGTGCTTCAGGTAAAAGAATGCGGCCGGCCGGAGATAAACTGACATTTCGGCGATTGCGTTCGAACAGGATTGTACCGATAAGTTCTTCCATTTGCTTGAGCTGCTGTGTCAATTGTGGTTGAGAAATCTTCAGTCTTTCCGCAGCCCGACCGAAGTGCAATTCTTCTGCTAGAACGACCAACACCTCATAATGTCGAAGCAGCAACATATGAAATAACTCCCAAATTCTTATTTGATTTTATAATATATCGCCCCGTCGAGAAAAGCCATCTGCAACCTACTTTACTAGATAGATTTTATGGCTAAATGTGCGAGGTGTGCGCAGCCCATGCCTATTACAGCAAGCGGCGCAGGCCGGCTTGCACTTGCAACAGGTTGGGCAGGTAGCGCGGCACCAGTGTGGCCACATCATCTTGCGTCGCAGCCATACCGGTATTAAGCGCGGCAACGGTGTTCCCGCGCCCGTCAAAGAGTGGCACAGCAATCGAACGCAACCCGATTTCTACCTCCTGGTCTATAAGTGCGTAACCTTGATCATGAGCTTCTTTGATGCGCTGCATAATTGTGTCGGGGTCCGTGAGGCTAAATCTTGTGCGCGGCGAAAGATCTGAGGATTCGACAATTTCTTGCGCCTTTATATAAGGCAACGCGCCTAGCAAAATACGCCCCATAGAGGTGCAATGAGCCGGCAATCGTGATCCTGGCATGAGGCCGATGGACATCACACGTTTTTGGGCGGCGCGCGCGAGATAGACGATTTCGGTCCCGTCTAAGATCGACACGGAACAGCTTTGCCCGATTTGTTCAGTAAGCTGGTCCAGCCAGGGTTGCACAATTTGCGGTAGTGGCAGTGAAGAGATCGCCCCCATGCCCAGCCGCAAAGTACGCGGCGTCAGAGTAAAAAACTTGCCGTCATAGTCCGCATATCCTTCAGCATGTAGCGTCAAAAGACATCGCCGCGATGTTGCGCGATCAAGCCCCGTTGCTTTGGAGACATCCGTAATCGAGAGCTTGGGCGTCTCGGCTCCGAAGCATTCGAGGACGCGCAGCCCCTTCGCCAAGGATGAAATGGTATCAGACGATTTGTTCATAATACGCACGAAAATCATCGAAATACGAACAAATGTCAATATGCGCACAAAATGACTCGCAGCCTTTGCGACACAAGCCTAAATCATAACCGTGATTTGGAGGACATTATGGATAAAACGATCTCTTCTGTTGCTGAGGCCGTCGCAGATATTCCGGACGACGCTGACGTGATGATCGGCGGCTTCGGAGGGTCCGGCGCTCCGATCGAGTTGATTCACGCCTTGATCGACCGTTTTCGCGCTACGGGCAGCCCGAAAAACCTTACTGTGATCAACAATAACGCAGGCAATGGCTTTATTGGCATCGCTGCGATGATCAAGGCGGGCATGGTCAAAAAAATGGTCTGCTCCTTCCCGCGCAGTTCCAACGCCGAAGCTTTTAATGAAAAATTCCTCGCTGGCGAGATTGAACTGGATCTGGTGCCGCAGGGGACGTTGGCCGAGCGCATTCGCGCTGCGGGTGCGGGTATTCCCGCGTTTTACACGCCGACCTCATTCGGAACTGAGTTGGCCGAGGGGAAACCCACCGAAGAATTCGACGGCAAGATGTATGTTCGCGAACGTTGGCTGAAAGCAGACTTCGCACTCATCAAGGGTGAAAAAGGCGATGTTGTGGGAAATATGACCTACCGCATGGCGGCGCGTAATTTTAACCCGCTGATGGCTATGGCGGCCGAAAAAACCATCGCTCAGGTCGCCGAGTTGGTCGAGACGAGATCCATCGACCCGCAACAGGTTGTCACCCCGGGCATTTTTGTCGATGCAATCGTTCAGGTCTCCGAGCCTGAACAGGAAGAAGTTCTCGTGCGCACAGGAGTGGTCTACTGATGTCCAATTTCAACATTATGGAAGACAAACTGTCCAATGCGCAGATCGCATGGCGCGCCGCTCAGGATATTGATGACGGCTCCTATGTGAACCTTGGTATCGGCTTCCCCGAAATGATCGCCAAGTTCCAGCCTGAAGGACGCGATGTCACTTACCACACTGAAAACGGTGTGTTGGGTTTTGGCAAAGCACCTGCCGAGGGAGAAGAGGACTGGGATCTTATTAACGCCGGGAAAAAAGCGATCACGCTCAATCCAGGCGCCTCGTTTTTCCACCATGCCGACAGTTTCGCCATGGTCCGCGGCGGTCATCTCGATCTTGCTGTATTGGGAGCCTATCAGGTTGCGCCGAATGGCGATCTTGCCAACTGGCGCGTCGGCTCTAAAGGCGTACCTGCCGTCGGTGGGGCCATGGACCTCGTCCACGGGGCAAAACGCGTTGCTGTGGTAACAGACCACATAACCAAAAAGGGCGAGCCGAAACTGGTGGAACAGTGCACCTTCCCGCTCACCGGAGTGGGGTGCGTGACCCGCGTTTACACTTCTCTGGCTGTGCTCGATGTCAGCGAAGGGAAGTTCATCCTGCGCGAGAAACTTCCCGCAATTTCCATGGACGAACTGCAAGCGGTGACGGGTGCAACTCTCCACATCGACGGCGATGTGGCTGACCTGACCGTACCGGAGAACCTGAAATGACTGACGTATATATCTGTGACTATATCCGAACCCCCGTTGGCCGTTATGGCGGCGCCCTGTCATCCGTGCGACCCGACGATCTCGGCGCAATTCCTCTAAAGGCTCTGGCCGAACGCAACCCGTCAATGGATCTGTCAGCCATCGACGACATAATCTTTGGATGCGCAAACCAGGCAGGCGAAGACAACCGCAACGTGGCCCGTATGTCCTTGTTGCTGGCGGGTTATCCCGAGACTGCGTCGGGCACGACAATGAACCGCCTTTGCGGGTCGGGCATGGATGCAATCATCACCGCCGCCCGCGCGATCAAAGCGGGTGAGGCCGATCTGATCATTGCGGGGGGTGTGGAAAGCATGTCCCGCGCACCCTTTGTTATGCCGAAAGCGGAAACCGCCTTTTCCCGCGCGAATGCGGTCTATGACACCACGATCGGCTGGCGCTTCGTCAACAAGCAGATGTTGGCGCAATTCGGTGTCGATTCCATGCCGGAAACCGCTGAGAATGTCGCTGAAGACTTCAACATCTCGCGTGAGGATCAGGACCTCTTTGCGCTCCGCTCCCAGCAGAAAGCGAGCGAAGCGATGGCGAACGGGCGCTTGGTAAGAGAAATCGTGCCGGTGACGATCCCGCAACGCAAAGGCGATCCGATTGTGGTTCGGGAAGATGAGCACCCGCGCCCGTCAACGACCATTGAAGCACTGAGCAAACTCCAGACTTTTGTCAAAGCCAACGGAACCGTCACGGCCGGAAACTCTTCTGGTGTAAATGATGGGGCGGCGGCTCTGGTTCTTGCCTCGAAAGCAGCGGCCGAAAGGCATGGTCTGAAACCCATAGCCAAAGTTCTTGGCGGCGCGGCCGCAGGTGTTCCGCCTCGCATAATGGGCTTTGGTCCGGCACCGGCATCTAAAAAGTTGATGGCACGTTTGGGACTCAAACAAGAGGACTTCGCGGTGATCGAACTCAATGAAGCTTTCGCCTCGCAGGGTCTTGCAACGCTGCGCGATCTTGGCATTGCAGACGACGACCCGCGCGTAAATCCGAACGGGGGAGCGATTGCCCTAGGTCATCCCTTGGGCATGTCCGGAGCGAGGATCACTGGGACGGCGATGCTGGAACTGAAGCCAGGCGAAAAATCGCTGTCAACGATGTGTATCGGCGTTGGTCAGGGCATCGCGATTGCGCTTGAAGCCGTCTAAAACGTTTCAGCGGGTGGAGAAATCCTTCGCCCGCCGATGCAACAGACTTGCCAGAAAGTCTGCCGGGCTGTCGCGCGTGAAATCGAATTTCCGCGTCAGCCCTACCGCCCCTGTCAGATAATCCACGCCCAGATCGAGCGTCGCAATGCGTCCCTCCGACAGCTCGCGTTCGACTACGCCGCGCGAGATAAACCAGAGCATGTCGGAGCGCTCCACGAGCGGTAGTCCGACGGGTCTTGCCACGACCTTTGCAAAGTCTCCTGCCAGAGAGGCATGGTGGCAAGGGCCGCCCAGAGCCGACTTTGGAGAAAGCCACAAACGCCGCGTCGAGGCTCATAACGAGCGGGCGCTGGAGGATAGCGCAGCATTGAGCATCACCGGTTGACTGTATTGCGGGACAAAGTTCCATTTCGCTGAGGCTGCACGAATTTCTTCATGTGTCGTATGAACGCTGCTCTGAAGCACAGAGCTTTTCAAGATATAGTCCTTAAAAATATCAGAAATATAGAAGCATGCGCGGCGATCGCCGCGTATGCCAAGACGCCTTATATCATCATATCATCGCGAAAATACGTGCTGGTCCACCAGTGCCGCCGCGATGCTTTGGCGCGCCGATGACCAACGTGGCCCCAGCTGCTGGAACGCGGTCGAGATTGGCGAGGCCCTCGATACCAAACCGTCCCTCAGGCAACCACGCGTAGTGCGTTGCAAAATCGGGCGAAATTCCGTGGTCGAGCGACAGCGTATCAACGGCAATAGACCCCGCCCCTGTTTCGAGCAACATCTGCGTCGCCTCGATATGGAAACCTGGATAGTGTTGCGCTTCCCCATCAAAATTACGGAAGCCGTCCGTATCAACCTTTGAGGCCCATCCTGAGTACATGGCGACACATGCGCCGTCTGGGATGGGTCCATTCGCATTGATCCATGCCTGAAGATCATTAGGCGTGACCTGCGTATCTGCGTCCTCAGCTGCCCGTGCTGCAATGTCGATGACGCAGAGGGGCGCGATCAAAGACGACACTGGGATCTCATCAACAGACATGCCGTCCTCGGAAAAATGCAGCGGTGCATCAATATGGGTGCCGGTATGTTCGTTGATCGTAAATTGATTCAGGTTAAAGCCGTGCTCTTCATAGTTAAACAGCTGCTCTCGGCTGAACTGAGATTCTCCAAAAAATGTTGGGAAATCTTCGTGCAGGGTGTGAGTCATATCTTCGACCATACCGTGACCTGCAGCCAATGCCGGTGTGCCCAAAGCACTTGTCGTTGCCGCAGCAACCGCACCAGCAGCGCCGGCCTTAAAGAAGTTGCGGCGCGACAACATTTTGTCCTTTACCGCATTCATTACACATACATCACACATAAGTTCTCTCCTGTTGGTTTTGTAATTTTATTTGACGTCGAATTCCGGATCGATCGGCACTTGCAGTGCGGTCACCAAATGGTTGGTTGAGGCCGCCAAGGCCACAATCTGCATCAACTCGCCGTGTTCATCCTCTGACATACCCTTGGCCTTGGCCGCAGCCGTATGCGAATGAACGCAATAGCTGCACCCGTTGGCAATCGAGACCGCGATGTAGATCATTTCGCGCGTTTTGGGGTCCAAGGCACCGGGTGTGGCCATCAAGGATTTTACATTCTCCCACGTGCGTTTCAGTCCCTTAGGGTCGGCCGCCAACGCCCGCCAAATGTTGTTTACAAAGTCTGAGCCACGCGTTGCGCGGATATCTTCGAAAACAGCTTTGACCTCAGGGTTGGCTTCCACGTCGGCGTCTGTGAAAAGATGTGTCGTTCCCATTATGCGGCTTCCCCGGCTAGTGCCCAATCCCAATACAGATGACGGGCTTTTTTGGCGATTGCGCCAACGCTGAGTTCTCGACCTTCGAAGCCAATGACGGGTACGACCTTGGAGATATTTCCGCTGGAAAAAATCTCTTCCGCTTCGTGAAAATCATCTACGGTCAGAGTGACCTCATGCACAATCACGCCGGCCTCGCGCAGTAAGCCGATGACTCTTTGGCGAGTGATACCGTTGAGGAAGGTCCCGTTTGGTGCTGGAGTAAAGACTTCCCCACCGCGCACCATAAATATGTTGGATGTAGCCAGTTCGGCGACATTGCCATTGGCATCACAAACGAGCGCATTCTGGAAGCCTCGCGATTGGGCCTCGCGCACCATGCGGGCGTTGTTTGCATAGAGGCACGCGGCCTTGGCGTTCACCGGCATCACCTCAAGCGTTGGACGCCGGAACCTCGTCACGGTCGCGGTAAATCCGTTCGGTGAGGCCATGGGCATTTCTTCTAGGCACAGTGCAAAATCCGTACTCTCAGGGTCAGGTGGCAGAACGCCAAAATCGCTGTCCTCAGCCCAATACATTGGTCGGATATAGACGTCCGTGCCAGGTTCAAATTTCCCAAGGCCATCCATCGTTAGCCCTGCGATTTCCTCACCCGTAAACGTGGGTTTCAAACCAAGAGCCCTGGCGGAGGCATTGATCCGAGCGGAGTGTTTATCAAGATCGGGGGTCACCCCATCAAACAAACGCGCGCCGTCGAACACGGCGGAGCCAAGCCATGTAGCGTGGGAATTCGCGCCAAGGATACGTGTATCGCCTTGATGCCAGTCACCTCGCCAGTAAGTCCATATGGTTTTCTCAGTCACTTAGATATCTCCTTAATGGGGCGTTATGGGATCAGCACCAGCGATCCGCCGCCGGTCATGCTTTCCAATATTTCATGGGCGCGGCTCGCGTTATGCAGTGGTATGGGGGTCGGTGTGGCGGCTTTGAGGGCGCCAGATTGGAAATCCTGCATAACCTTGCTGGCCATTGCTTGATATTGCTCGGGATCGCGCAGGTAATGGAACAAAATGGGGCGCGAGACGGTCAGTGATTTGGCGGCAAGTGTCGCCATTTCTAAAGGATCAACCGGACCGGAAGATTGGCCAAAATTCACTAGATGACCACACATTGCAAGCGCCTCAATCGACCCGGAAAATGTATCCGCACCAACGGAGTCGTAGACTACATCGACACCCGAACCGCCGGTGATTTTTTCAACAGCGATCGTGAAGTCCACTTCACGGTACAACACAACGTGGGCACATCCATTCGCAAGCGCAATGTCAGCCTTTTGTGGAGATCCAACCGTGCCGATGACTATGGCACCCATGCTTGAAAGCGCCTGACACAACATCCGACCCACACCACCCGCCGCGGCATGAACCAGAACAGTCATTCCGGGCTTGATCTGATGCACCACCTGCCCAGTGAGCATTTCAACGGTCATAGCCCGTAGAAGGTTCGAGGCGACGGTTTCATCCGACACGCCATCGGGAACATGCACCGCCAAATGCGCTGCCAAATTCCGGTGCGATGCATAAGCGCCGTAGGTCCCGGTCACATAGCCCACGCGATCACCGGGCTTTAGGCCAGTCACGTCCGCCCCAACGCTTTCCACAACGCCCGCGGCCTCACAGCCCGGAATGCCCGGCAACGCCAAAGTGTTATAGAGACCGGAGCGCACATAAACATCGTGGTAGTTGACGCCCACCGCAGTTTGCCGGAGGCGAATTTCGTCTGGGCCAAGCTCCGCCAGCTCAAGCTCCTCAAGTTTCAAAGCATCAGAGGCTCCATAGTCACGGATCATGATGGCGTTTGGCAAATGCTGTCTCCTTCAAGCTATATAGGGCTGTCTGTTGCACGCCCCCTTGCTTCAAGCGTAAGTCAGTTTCGACGGAGAGTGCTTGCAAAATCACTAAAATATACCACTAATGCTTAGTGAAACTCACTCAATTCGTGGAACAATTAGAGAATATGGCCCTTCGAGATCTTGATGCTACCGATCATAAGATTCTCTCCGTTTTGCAGGTCGATGGCCGCATCTCCAATCTGGAGCTTGCCCAAAGGGTTGGCCTTTCACCAACGCCCTGCAGTCGCCGCGTACGCCGTCTTGAGCAAAGCGGTATCATCACCGGCTATGGAGCAAAGATTGACCTGTCCAATCAGCGTGAAGGGATTACAGTGCAAGTCAGTATTCGCTTGGCGGGGCAGAAGCCTGATGACATTGATGCCTTTACCAATGCCGTTAATCAAATTCCCGAGATTACTGAATGTTTGTTGGTGACTGGAAACGTAGATTATCTACTGACGGTCCAGACCGATAGCGTCGATGGCCTTCGTGATTTTGTCTTGAGTAAACTTAAGAATATTCCTTGTGTATCAGAGACGACTACAATGCTGATCTTAGGGTCGATCAAGTCGAGGTAAAAGCAATCAGGAAGAGCCAATTTAAGAAGAGGGGTTGCGCGTTCAGCCCTTCCATCGTGATCCAAGGTATAGCCCTGCTGTGCGGCGTATAGTTCATCTTCCTTATTGCAGTGAAACCACCAAAGGAGCGGCATAAAACCTTGACAGAACCAGGCCGGATTCTCCCCAATTCATGCCGCCTAGATTGACCGTTCTTCGTTCACATACGCGAGAATCCGGCCATCAGCCCCTGCTATGAGCGTCTCCACACCTCTGCGTTGCACATACAGCGCCTGGCCAGCGTCCAGATTACCGAGATATACAAGCTTAGGGAATGTTCGCTTCCGCAGTGGATCCATGATGAGTTCGCGCCGTTGGCGAACGACAGCACTCTGCCCTCCGTGTCAGCGCCCGGTCGCTCGCTACACCTTACACGAATGTCTTGAAAGGGCTGACACCGGCCATCCGTTTGATCGCGCCGAAGCTTGCACAGGTCAAGATTTGCGCGCCGCACCGCCGCAAATCCGGTTTGAGCTCAAAGTGGCCGATGCTGCGTTTCGCACGAATGGCTACTTTGGCCTACGCCTACAAATTACAATAGTAGCACAAGTGCCATGCAAGTCTGTCCAATATCCAATAAGTGTCTAAATGTCGGTTGTGGAGAACCCGAACAACAACGATCAATCCAGCCGATGATAATGGGCTTTGATCAGATCCGCCTGATCGGACGCCGCCGTATCTCCACCGAAGTTTTGATTGAGCGCGATGGCATAGGGATAGCGCACAGGGGCGAGAGCGGCAGCAATCGCGCGGTAGCTGTCGATATTTTCCGCCTTTTGGACGTCGCCCCACACCGGCGCGTCACCCGCTGTCAGGATCAGCATCGTCTCGCGCGCCTCAACGCGCACATCGCGGGGAAGGTCGAAGGATTTCGGGAGGCGATCAAGGTACTCTGGCCCAATAAAAGTGCGCCATCCGATGTCAGCAATTCCGGGTTTCATATCGCCGGTATAGGTCATCGTTGAATGGGCACGACGCAACCCGCAAGAGGGCATATCAAGCGTGTGGAGCAACGCGGTCTTATAGCGCTCGGCGAGGCGCGGGAGCAGCCAATTGAGACTGTCATAGGCGGTGGGCAAAAAGAACCCGAAGCCCTGCGCCGCACAGATCATCGGGGCCGTGGCCAATGCTCCTGCGATCTCATCGGCAAAGCCCAACAGTTCGGACGCGTCCGGCGCGACCGAAATTTCCACCAGCGTTTGATCGTCATAGCGCTGCTCAAGGCGGAACCACGGCATCGCGGGCGGTAGCTCATCTGTATTGAGCGAGCCAAGGCGCACCCCCGCACCAGAGTCCAACCGGTCAGGCGCACGGATCCACTCGCGAAGATCTTTCAGCGCCTTCGACGTGACCTTAGACGGCTTCCCTGTTCGGCCCACGAGACGCATGGATATCAACCCCAGATCGCCCCCGAACCGCGCGACAAACGCGTCGAACATAGCACCAACGGCCAACGCGATCCGCGGGTCATCGGGCGCGCCATCCAGATAGGCAAGCATACGAAACGCGGGCAAGGCGGCGATTTCATCGTCATACATCAACGGGGCGGGCATAGGCATACGGTCTTATCTTTCACCAAATCCCCACCATCATTGCAGGTGTTGATGGGTTTTGCGATCATATTTAAGGGGTATCTCTGCTCTCCATTCACATGAGCCTCTACGGTGAAACGGATAGGGGTGGTAAGTGAATTTTCATGACGCAAGATACCTGATACGCTCCACGCATTACATTGAATAAGGTCAGCCTGTCATGAGTGAAATTCTGCTTCCTTTAGGCTCTTTCGTGATTTTCGCCATCTCGGTGTCCATCGGCTACACAATGCGCAAGCATCACTGGTGGAAGCCTGTGGCCGTTATCGCCTGCATCGTGCTGCTCCTTGGATATCTGCGATATGCCGCTCAGGGCACAGGCTGGGAAGGTATCGGACTGGTGATCATCGGTATATTCGCGATCTTGCCTGCCGGCATCGGATTGACCTGCGGCGTGGGGTTCGGATGGTATAAAAACACGCGAAAACCAGATACGGCGCCAACGCCCGGTGACCACCAATCTAAAAGTGAATAGCCATTTGTTGCTCGCGCCGACGGCCGTCTTTGTCACGAAGCAGCCTTTGGAGAATTGTGCCGGAAGTGTCGCTTTGTCCGCATTGCCGACATCGAACGGGTCAAAATGCTGCGCAACTGTTCCAATGACCGCTTCGGGGAAGCTGCCGCGCGGCGACGCATGGTTGGATCAATGTCCGGTGCGGGCCGTTCTCGTCGATCGACACTTCGGGCGGATTACCGACATTCGCTACAATTGCGCGATCATTGTGTCGCAGTGCGAAAAGCCGACATTCGCCCCCTACCTGCGCAGTAGCTCTTGCCGCGCTATGCACCAAGGGCAGAAATGCGCAGATAGTAACCTTTGCAAAGTCTGGAACCGCAGTCTTCTTTCTCGACGTGATCGGCCCAGAGCATGCGTAATTGGGCTGCCCCTATTCAGAGGTCGAGTTCCCGTTAAAATCACAGTCAGATTGTGAACAAGGGAGATGAATGATGGAATATTTTGCTGGTTTGGATGTGTCGCTCCGCTCATGTGCCATCTGTATCGTCGATACCAAAGGCACGGTGATGTTCGAAAGGGAACTAACCTGTGAAATAGAGGATATCGCCGATTGTCTGAACAGCTTCGGTTGTCCGATCGAGCGTGTTGGATTTGAGGCTGGCACGCTTGGTCAGCATCTCTTTTATGGCCTGTCCGGCGAAGGCTTTGATGTCGTATGCATGGAAGCCCGCCAGGTGAACGCTGCCCTTTCGGCGATGCGCAACAAGACCGACAAGAACGATGCGCGTGGGATTGCCCATGTCCTGCGCACCGGCTGGTTCAGCCCGGTCCACATGAAGAGCCGGGAAGCGCATGGTGTGCGAGCCTTGCTCAGCACCCGCAAAGCGTTGCTCAACAAGACAATTGATCTCGCCAATGAAGTGCGGGGGCTGCTGAAGATCTTTGGCCTCCGACTTCCCAAGACAGTGCAGCATGGCAGCTTTGACGGCCTCGTCCGCCCGATGATTGAAATGGATGAGATCCTGGCACATGCGATTATTCCGCTGCTCGATG
>NZ_FORY01000047.1 GCF_900114135.1 Celeribacter halophilus | reverse complement strand
CCACGAGCATAGGCGCCGTGTTCCGACGCAAGATCACCTTTGCCGCATTGGTGTCGGCGTTTTCAAAGTGGCCGCAGCTTGTGCAGACAAAGTGCGCTTGGTTCTTGCGACTCCGACTGTCAACTGCACCACACGCCGAACACGTTTGGCTCGTGTGTCGGGCGGGAACCTTCCTCAGTTCACCGCCCCGCTCTTTCAGCTTGTAGCTGAGTAAGGCTTCAAAGATATGCCAGCCTTGATTGAGAATAGCCCTGTTCAACCCGGCCTTTTGGCGCACATTGCGTCCGGGTTCGTCTATGGTGCCCCTGGCGCTGGCAGTCATGCCCTTGGTGTTGAGGTCTTCCAGCACAACGGTTCCAAACCGGCGGGCCAGCTCGAGACTGACACGGTGGTGCCAGTCCTTGCGGATGCGGGCGCGACGGGCGCTCAGGGCGGAGACGCGCGCGCGGGCCTTGGCGTATCGCTTCGATCCTCGTTTGCGTCTGGAAAGCTCCCTCTGCGCGCGCCTCTGGCGGCGCTCCAGCGCAGCAATGCTCGCCGGGACGGACATCCGCTCTCCCGTGGACAGGGCCAGCGTATTCGCCACGCCGCGATCCACGCCAACCGCCGGGGCGATATTGACCGGGGCTTCGTGTTCAATCGCCAGTGTAAAGGAGACATGCCAGCCGTTCGGTGCAAGGCTGATCGTGGCGTTGTTCACCTTGCCACGCAGCGGGCGCGTGTCACGAAAGCGCACCCATCCAATCTTGGGCAGGCGCACATCAGACCACGTGCCGTTCAGCTTTCGCACCCGCACTTCTCTGCCCTGAAAGCGGAACGTGTCATTCCGACCCTTTTTGCGCGGACTGGGATAGCTGGCAATACCCTTGAACCAGTTCTGATAGGCACGGTCGAGATCGCGCAAAGCCTGCTGCTGACAGGTTTGGGAGACGTTGGCAATCCAGTCGTATTCGGCGCGCAGCTCGGTCAGTTCCCGCGCTTGGCTGGGGTAGCTGATGCTACTCCCGGTCTGGCGCTTGAAGGAGCGCCAGTGGTCTCGGCGCTGTTCCAGGGCAAGGTTGTAAATCAGGCGACATACCCCGGCACACTGCGCGAACAGCCGTTCCTGCGCAGGCGTGGGCTTGAGTTTGTAACGGTAGCCGCGTTGGATCATAGTGCCAGTATAGCAATGGGTCCAAGGCTGGAAAATATGGATTATAGAACTGGACGACACGTTGTTTACATGCTGCATGTCCACTTGGTCTTCGTTACAAAATACCGCCGCGATGTGCTGTCGGAACCCGCTATCAGCGACCTTCGTGACATCTTCGCCAAAGTCTGTCGGGATTTCGAGGCGGAATTGATCGAGTGCGACGGCGAGGACGATCACGTCCACCTGCTCGTGCATTATCCGCCCAAGGTTGCCTTGTCACGGCTGGTCAACAGTCTCAAGGGCGTATCCAGTCGCCTGCTGCGCGAGACCCGCCCTGAAATCACCGGGCGCTATTACAAGGGTGTTCTTTGGTCCCCGTCCTACTTCGCGGCAAGTTGTGGCGGCGCTCCCCTGTCAGTGATTGCTGAATATGTCAAATCTCAGGGGAAGCGCTCAAGGGCCGCTCTCGCGTTCCTCCCCGCCCTGAAGGACGGGGTATCCAGCGAGGTTGACGATGAGTATGCGGAGAGAGGTGTAGGAGGTCTCTTTTTTCATTGTGGTGTGATGCCGTAATTGTTTCGCGCGCGAAACAATTACATGTTGTGGGCGATTTAAATAAATGACGAAGAGATCGAGCATTATTTAGATATCGCTCCATGTCAGCTTGTCTCATGTTTAAGCCTATTTGGCGTTGAGGTGCAGCGTTTCGAAAGGAGGATTTGAAATTTGGCAGTATGGATTCTTTGATTTTTAGGCGGCACGGCCCGATACTCTTGGGCTTCGTAATGGGGCTTTGTTTCTGAGCGTGGGTGTTTGTTTGATAGGAACAGAAGTACAGTACTTGCCATTGCTTAAGTGCTTTGTATTAATTGTTTTTAATAAATGCCTATGATTTTTAGAGGTCCAAATGTCATCGCTCCGCTCATTAATCGTCAGCACAGGGTTCTGCTTTTGGGGAACCATTGTGTCTGCGCAAATGACACCTGAAGAGTTAAAATCTCTCGTAGATGCGCGGTCTAGTAATTTATCAGGATTTCAGGAACTGCTCGATGATCCTGACCCTCGTCGTTCGCTTGCTGCGGTCGAAGGTATGCTTGCCTCCGGGGATAGTGATTTGGAGCGGATGGCGCTTAGATTTGCTCTTACAAACCCTGATCCAACAATCCGTGCGGCAGCTTTAGAGCATCATTTCTCCAAGTTGCCTGCGCTTTCTGTGAGCTTCGATGCGTCCAATGTAAAAGAGGAGGAGATGGAAACATTCATCAGAGTTCTTAAGGGTCTTGGGGGCAGTATGGGACCGGACAAAATTGGGTCATTCAGTTATCAACCGGCTGCATATGACGAAGATGATGGATGTTTTCCGCACGCCTCAAATAAAAGAGTGTGTGCAATGCGTCTAGGAGCCGGTTTCGTAAGCCTTTATTTCTCTGCTTCTGGCATGGAGGGCAGGTGGGTGAATTTCCAGGCTGATGAGACCGGTACTCTTAGAGGAGGGGTTAATTTTGATTTCGGTGGTAATCCTGCTGGTAGCGTACCACTTACTATTCGCCTACTAGATTGAAATACATCGGGCTTATCCCGCTGACGCTAGTAGGTGGAAATGTTACTCGAGAATGATCCTGTCGACATGGACCGGATCATTTCCTCGAGCTCCAATTAGAGTAATCTTAATCGAATCCGCAAATCGGCGCGCTACTCGCCCAGTGTCGTAGAGACCATCAAGTGGAAAGGTGTCTATGCGCCAGTACTGCGCTGTGCCCCCAGCTCGAGGTGTTACATCGATCCGTATCTGCTCAGGTTGAGAATAACCATCTCGGGGCAGGCTGATCACTCGTAAGCGGCTCAAAACCTTCTCTTCCTCGGCCAGGTTTTTTAGTACGATTTCTGCATTTTTCCCGGCAGGGTAGGCGTATGGATTGGTGCCTTCTATCATTGCCTCAATGAGATGTGCACTATCTATGGCCGGTGGAGTGACTGAAACAATCGAATAAGGTGTTCCTTCCTGTTCTGAGGGTGCTTCTTGTGGAGCGGGAGGAGCCGAAAAGGCAGACCGGTCCAGCCAGCGTCTCAGGTTCATGGCTATTTCGGCCATTTGGATGAATTGAATTGAGCCATCTGTCGTTGTTGCGCGTGCCATGCCAACGGGAGTTGACCCTACCAATGCAAATCCGCCGGACATTCCTTTCTTGCCTGCATAACCCTTCTCAAGAAATTGCCCCGTGAATTCTAGATAGTCAGAGCGGCTCACGGACATATCAAGATTGTCGACACCTCCAGGGCTAACAATTGGTAGAACGATGCGTGCTCCTGAAAGAGCGGTAGACGCTCCTTGCCGTAAGTCGTCGAATGTTGCAGTGCAATCGCCATCAGGAATACGCCGAACCTGACCTACATCTAGATCAAAGCCCTCCCAAAACGGGGCAACCATTGTTGCTGACCCCGCGTTTCCGTTTTGTGTCACAACCTGCGCACGTCGCGCGCCGTCCGTTACATGGGCCGCAGTCAAGATGTAGCATATGCCGTTTTCGGAAAATAAAAATCCTTGTCCTTCTTCTTTCGCTTTCACTTGAACAGCTTGGGCAGAGGCAACTTGTCCGGTGGTAAAAAACAAGAATATACTGGCGCAAAATACAACTATATTGAAGGTAATCCGCATGTTACGAAATCTGTTTATTATCTTATGTTGTGTGGTGATGTTGGTGTCCAAGGCTAGCGCAGATCCAACGCGACTTGCAACAACGCCGTTTGTTGAAAAGGTTTTCGAAAATTCTGAAATATCGGGAACACTCGTGGTTGGACTGTCACGTATAGCGCAAAACCTTTCTGAAGAGCTTCGAATTAGCGCGGAAGTTCCCGCTAGTTGGACCGACCTTTGTCTTACTGTCACTACGGTGGACGGGCTTTATGAAGCGCGTAATGATTTTGCGTTGCCGGATGACTGGGCGGGCGGAGAAGTCATTTTTGATTACCCTACTTCATACAAGGACCGGCTACTGGAGATCGGGGCTGATCGCATCGGGACACTTGTGCAGAGAGGCTCCTGTATAGGCCAGAGTGAGCAGCTTGCTTTGTCTGGCTGGCGTCTTTCGCAGGCAAGTCCGGATAGCTTCCGGTTGTTTGTAAATGCCTTTCAAGCTGATGAAGTCTTCGCCTATGTGGGAGATGGCCCAGAAATAAAATGTGCTCCTCTCACCGAGGGTAATCGCGCTGCTTTCGATATGGTTTGTGATCTTGCTTTGGGTGAGAACGATGAAAGCCCTGTCGAAATAGAACTCATTCGCGTGCGTTCTGGTCATGTCGAAGCTTCAACGCCTCTTTTGCTCGAATGGTGAAGCATACTTCCCAATTAGGCCCAAGAGTTTATCGCCTCCTATATCAGAGTCTTCGAAGGCAATCTGGATTGCTGCGTGGAGGTCTGGCTTGGCTTGTTGTGCTGGCAGTTTTTGCGGCCCTAGTCGGTAACACTCGCTATTTTGTGGATCGGACTGCAGTGATTGTGGCTGATACGATGTCTCTGCAGGTTCATTTCGATGAAAGTAAACACTGGCTAATTGAGGAGGGCATGACGCTTTGTCGTCCTAATCCGGACTTGCGCGCAGCTTTGAAAAGCCAGCATCCAATATGTAAGCAATTCCTGCCAGATGGCACCTATACACGGCTCGCTATTGATGCTGGTGATGTGCTGGACATCCGAGTGGAGGCTGACCAAAGTTTGCTGGTTCGTTTTCTTCCATGCGAAAGTTTAAGTTCTGATAGTTGCGTGGCGCCAGTCTCTGCAGCAGGAGAAATCCGACCACGAGAAGCTCCGAATGGTTTTCTGGTGATATCACCCAAGTCATTGCAAGCTTCTGGCCTGCTCTCACTGTCCGGCCGGATCAGCCTTGGGCGTGATCTGGCATCTGGTGGCCGTCCTGATTTTCTTTGGGGTGGAACTTATGAAATTCGAGAACAGAACTGGCTAACGCGTATCTTGGGGCGACGATCGGTGACCTTGGAGCGTGGCGAACTTATCCCGGGTTCAGCTGTGGAAATCGTTTCAAATAACCTGCCGTCGACCACAAGTAATGGTCATTTTTTTCCTGCTATTATAGATGACCAAATGGTGTTGAAAGTAGTTGCGTTGTCTGGAGGAGGAGACGGTGCAATTAGAGTTTCTGTGAGCGGAGCGGATCCCTTTACTATCGATCCAGATTGGATAGACAGCGTAATCGCTAATCCAGTCTTCCTCGCGCTAGCCTTTCTTTTGGGAATTCTCTTAAACGCATTGCAATTGGCAAGCACCATATTGAGAGCTCCTAGCGCCACTGATGCCGAACGATCGCAAGATTAACATCTTCCTCCAGCCTAAAGGTCGGAGAAGATGTTAAGGTGAGAAAATAGCGCTCCCCCCATTCGCTATGGTTCAATATCAGGCAGCACGACATGGATTTTGGTTTGGTTAAATTTGGAAACTTGACCAAATAATCTTATTGGTCATACTTTACATACTTAAGTCTTTGATAAAATCCTAAATATATATTAAAGGCTATATGCAGGGTGCAAATGGGTATAGGAGTGAACCATGGCTATGCAAACTATTCAGGCGTCACCGACAGAGGTGCGCGTTCAACTTAATCTTGATCAGACTGGCCTCGAAACGTATGGCCGGTCCGGCAATGATTTGATCATTGATCTCGGCAACGGAGATACAATTACGGTCACTGACTATTATGTCCCTGCCGCAGATGGATCGTTGCATAGCATTGTTTACAGCAATGATATGGTCGTTGAGGGAGATCCTGCAGCAGCTGGCTTGGGAGAGGGCATGTCTGATGAGGCGATCGCAGCGGTTGCGGTCGGTCTCGGCGCGCTTGGTATTGCGGCCGCTGCTAGTGGCGGTGGCGGAGACGACAGCGATTCTGACGCCGATGCTGATGCTGATGCCGACGCGGACGCCGATGCTGATGC
>NZ_FORY01000037.1 GCF_900114135.1 Celeribacter halophilus | reverse complement strand
TGGCAAGCGGCGCAGATACTGCTGGCACAGGAGCATCGCCGCCATCATCCGACATCACGATCGACGCAAAACAAAAGTCGTCCTCTTCTTCTGCGGGTAAAACCAACCTGCCGTCACGCGCCCGACGGCGCCATTCCGACAGATGGTTTGCTCGAAGCCCATACCGCGCAGCAACCCCGTTCACCGTCGCTCCGGGCTTTAAACTCTCAGCAACGATCCGCGCCTTGACCTCATCCGGCCAGCGTCGCTGACCATTGGTCCGTATGTCCACCCCGTAGCTCCTGAGAAACTCCACCGTAGTCGCCATCGCGAAACTCCTGCACCGATCTCCATCGGACACGGCATCGCAGATCAGACAATCAAACAAAAGGTGAGGGCCAGCGAACGCTTACGATGAGTAAGACAAAAGACCCATTCCTGAGAGCGAGCCTTTCGCGCATTATCTTTAATAATCGTAAGCCATGTCTTTCCGTAGATCACGGTGCCGTGGTGATACCAATTTGCACGCGGTCTGATCGGCCTGTTGCATCAATTACCGAGAGAAATGTTCTGCCATCGGGCGGCGAGGGTAGGGGGATTTCGCGTCTGTGTACTCCGATGATCACCGGCTTCCCGTCGATCAGCACGGCAAAGGGTGGCCCCCCGTCTTGGACCCGCACCGTCAGAGGCGCATCATCAAGTAGTAATGTTGCCCCGTCAGGCGGGAAGGTAATCTTTGGCGCGTTCACCTGTGTCGCGAAGGCAGACTCGCGCGGTCGGAAACGTTGCAGCGGTGCGGGCAGGGCGGCGTTTTCTACCAAAAGAACATCCGGTGGGGGCGGAGGCAGGGGGGTGGTTTGTTGAGCAATCCTCTGGAACACGTCAAAGAGCAGCGGTGCGGCGACATCGGCCCCGAAGGCTCCTGGAACGGGAGTGCCGTCAGGTCGCCCGAGCCAGATACCCACCGTATAACGCCCGTCGAAACCAAGCGCCCATGTATCGCGGTGGCCATAGGAGGTGCCGGTCTTATAGGCGATCTTGCCAATAGGTTGTCCTTCAGGCGGTATTAGCCCCGCAAGGATGTGCCCGACCTGCCACGCATTCGCCGCACTCACCACCTCACGGCTTTCGCGTGGTGTTTCCTGTACAAGATAGTGTAGCGGCAGCGGTGTTCCGCCGCGTGCGAGCGTCATGTAAACCTGCATCAGCCCCTCGAGTGACATTCCCAGCCCGCCAAGAGCCACGGCGAGTCCGGGGGCTTCGTTGCCGGGCAGAGCGGTTTGTGCTCCGCACTGGCGCAGCGCGGCAATCAGGCGGGTGGGACCAATCGCCTTGGTCAGGGCGACCGCAGGGATGTTGAGCGAGAGTTGCAATGCCTCGGAGGCGCGTAATTCGCCGCGATACATGCCATCGAAATTTTGCGGCGCATAGCTGCCAAAGGCGGTCGGACGGTCATCAACCAGCGTCTCGGGATGGGCCAGTCCTTCGTCGAAGGCCAAGGCATAGATGAGCGGTTTCAATGTCGATCCGGGTGAGCGAAGTGCGCGCGTCATATCGATAAAGCCGCCTGCACGGTCCCAGCCCCCTGACCCGACGGTGGCCAGCACAGCGCCGCTTTGATGGTCAGCCACCATGATCGCCACCGAGCTTTGCGGATCACGTCCCGCGAGCGCCTGTTCAGCGAGCCGCTCCAGAGACGCTTGTAGGGAGGCTTTGATCGTTGTGTGCAGCACTGGCAGATCGGGCGCGGCACGGTAAAGCCGCGCGGTGAGATGCGGTGCCAGCGCGGGGAAGACATGGCGTTTGCGGGGCAGGGGCTCTCGCACCGCCGCATCAGCATCGTCTTGCGTGATAATCCCCGCACGGACAAACCGCGCAAGAGCGGCGGCGCGTGCGGCTTTTGCGGCCTCAGGGTGACGGTCGGGACGGCGGCTTTCGGGTGATTGCGGAAGCACGACAAGAAGTGCGGCTTGCGCAGGGGTTAGTCGTTCTGGCTCTTTATCAAACCATATGCGAGCGGCGGCCCGCACCCCCTCGATATTACCGCCGTAAGGGGCAAGCGTCAGATAGAGCGAGAGGATGTCCGCCTTGCTCAACTGTGCTTCCAATGCCAAGGCCACACGGATTTGCCGCAGCTTGCCGCGCCATGATCCCGTCCCGCTTTCTTCCAGAAGGCGTGCGACCTGCATGGTCAGGGTCGAGCCGCCCGAGATGATCTCACCGTGTCGCACCGCTTGTGCGGTGGCTCGAAGCATGGCCAATGGATCAATCCCGTGGTGAGAATAGAACCTCTTGTCTTCATAAGCGATGAGCATGTCAATCAAACGCGGATCAACCCCTGAGGGATCGGCTGCCAGTCGCCAGCGCCCATCTTCCACAGTGAAGGCGCGTAGCAGGCGACCCTCGGCGTCCAACACTTCGGTGGAGGTCACGGGGGTGAGTGCGGGCAGCTCCGTGCGCGCGACCCACGCCCGCCCGCAGCCCAATGCACTTACCAGACCCGCGAGCATCAGAACCACACCCGCCAGCGCGCCAAGGCGCCCCGCACGCGATCCTGGTTTTTGTCTCCGGTGCGAAGCGTGCCGCCTCATGGTGTAATGGCAAATCGGCCCGACGCGGTATGCGCATTATACTGCGGGCGATACATATCCGTCACTGAAGCCGCCGGATGATGGAATTCTCCCGGTGTGATTGCGCGCACCACATAGGCCAGCCGGACCGGTGTACCGTCCCTCCGGTCCAGCTGTGCAAGGAACCGGTCGCTGCGGAACTCCGCATGTTCGGCATAACTGGTCTTGAGCCACGGCATTGTTGACATGTCTCCTGCCTCAACGAGATGCGGGTTGTCGATCTCCAGCCCCGCAGGTAGCGGATCGTCGATCATCAACCGCCCACCGAGATCATCCGAAGGAGACACATCCAGCACGACGACCAGTCGTGTGCCTTGTTCCACAGGCCCCTCGACCGGCACACCCTCGGGCGTAAAATAGCGCCGCGTGATGGCGTAGCCGTAACCGCCTTCCTCCACCTGTCCGACCGGAACGCCGAAGGTGGTCAGGGTGATATCGGCGGCATCCGTCCCCGTGTTCCCAATGACAAGTGGCGCCTGACCCTCGCCGTCCGTCACTTGCTGCACGAAGCCACCCGTCACCGGCGCGCCATTGACGATCAGCCCTTCGGTGCTGGGATCCTTAATCAACCCATGCGCGGCGAGGAGCCCCCAGGCCATTTCCTGTGTCGAACGGGGGCCCTCATGGCGGGCAAGCATCCGTGTTAGGCCCACGCGATTCACCGCGTTGCTGCCTGCTTCTGCGGCAAGACCCAGAATGCCTGCGGCATCGCGCAGGGGGCTGCCGTAATCATCGCGCCAGACCGCTCGTTGACTGTTGTTGGCTTGTGCTGCGATATTGCGGGCGGCAAGAGCGAAGAGACGGTCCGCGCGCGGCTGGTCGCCGTAGAAGGCCAGTGCCGCGCCAAGCTGCGCCTGCGCCAGGGGCGTTGCGAAATCCTCCGCCTTTTCATCGGCGTAATAGCGAAGATCCCCGATCCGTGCCGCGCCTTCACGCGCCAGCACCATCAGCCCATAGGCCAGCGCCACACCACCGCCGTTTCTGTCCACCTCGAAATCACCAGCATAGGCGATCTGATTGCGCAGATTGTCCATCGCTGTGCTGAAGGCGGTCTCGGGCACGTCGACACCCTGCGCTTTTGCGCGGGAGAGAAAATCACCGACATAGGCGTCGAGCCAGAAATCCCCCCCCTCGGGCGACCACAGGCCGAAGGCCCCATTGCTGTCCTGTCGCGTCAGGATACGCTGCACGGCCTTGTCGAGACGCGCGCTGATATCCTGCGATTGCGTCATGCCGAGTGCATTGGTCACTTCCCCGAAATAGAGAAGCGGCAGGGCGCGGCTGGTGAGTTGTTCGGTACAGGCATAGGGGTAGATTTCGAGCGTGCGCATCATCTCCGGCACATGAAGTTGCGCAAGCGGTCCCGCGCTGATCACGGCAGATGCCGTGCCTGCACGTAGGTTGGTGAACACATCGGAAGTGAGTGAGAATGTATCACCCGCGGCCAGTTCGAACCGGCGCGTTTGCGAGACCTGGGGATCGTTCACCCGCACTGGCACGTTCAACGTTTTGGTCAACACTTTGCCAGCAGGAGTGGTGAGCGCAACCGTCATGCCGTAATCTCCTGCCCTGTGCGCCTTGATCGGTATCCGCAGCGCGGCCTTGCCCTGTTCGGCGAGCGCGATGCTTGCGGGGATGTTCGTGCCGAGATCAAGTCCGGTGGATGTCACCGACAGGCCCATTTCCCCCGCTGGTCCGTCGGCATGGACGAATTCCAGAAGCATTTGCGCGGTGTCATCGGGGGCGAGGAAACGCGGCAGGCTTGCCGTGACCACGACCGGATCGCGCACGATTACGCCGCGTTGGGCCTCGCCCACGGCTTCGTCGCTCCACGCCACGGCCATCAGCCGCACTGTGCCGTTGAAGGATGGAATGTCGAAAGAGACCTGCGCCGTGCCATCCGCGCCGATCTCCACGGGGCCGCTGAAATAGGCGACCAATTCCTCCGTGGGGGGCGGGGCCTGTCGCTGCATTCCGCCTGTGGCATCACCGCCCGAACGGATCTGGCCCATTGTGCCGTTCATCCCGTCGATCAACCGCCCGTATACATCGCGGATTTCCACACCAAGACGGCGCTGGCCGAAATAATGTTCAATCGGGGAGGGGGCTTCGAACCCCGTCAGGTTCAGCACACCAAGATCTACGGCGGCCACGGTGACATATGCGGGGCCGCTGGCCCCCTCCACATTAACCGTCACCGGCAGAGGCCCGCGCGGGTCGATGACCTCTTCAGCGTCAAGCGAGACCGAAAGTGCGTGTTTGCCCGGGTTGATTTTCGCATAGGCCAGCCCGAGTGCGCGGGCGGGGCCAATTTTCGCGCCAGTATCCATCGGACGAATGGCCTGCACCGTGACATAGGCGCCTGTGCCCCAATCCTCTGTCACGCCTACAGGGATAAGGTTTTCGCCCTTCTTCACTGCCACCGATTGCGCTGCGACCAGCCGGTTGGACAGCACCGCAACCAACGCCGTGCCGTCATAGCGCGACACCAGCCGCAGCTTGGCCGTATCGCCGACGTCATAGCTTGCCGCATCAAGCGACATGTCGAGCGTATCGGGGCTGTCGGCTCCTGCAGGCACATACCAGCCCGCCGAGAAAGCATAGGATGAGGCCACGTAATCGCCATCGCTGCGCTCCACGGCCATTTCGTATTCGCCCCAATCTACTGCCGCTTCTATCGTGGTAGGTTCCGCGTCTGTGGTGATCTCGCCTCTGGCAACCGGAGTGCGCGTGGTGGTGACATCCCATTTCCATTCGCCCTCGACCTGATACCACTGATAGTGGCGTTCCAGACGGTTGAGCGTCCAGCTCAGCTGCATGGGCAGCGGCGTTGCATCCTGCCCGAGGCCGACCACCTTGAAACGCGCGACGTCGCCTTCGCCCACAAGCCCGTCAAATTCGGGGCGCAGGCCGATAACCGGTGCAGTCAGCGCCAGCGGGCGGGTCATCTGTCGTTCGACGGGGCGGCCCGAGCCTTCGGCCACACGTGCGGTAACGGTAGCCTGGAGAAGGTGGCCGTTGGCGGCAAGTTCCGGCAGGTCCAGCGGGATTGTCGCGCGGCCCTGCGCATCGGTCGTTATCCCGTTGCCAAAGCTGCGCAGTACGGAATTGAGCGGCTCGTCATAGCGGCCGAAATGATAGTCGGGCCATGCCTCAAGCCTCTCGGCTTGCGACAGGCGCACCGTTCCCTCGACCGCGAGATCGCCCGCCGGCGCACCGAAGAGATAGCGTGCCTCTAGCGTCAAAGGAGGGGTGTCCCCCGCACGGATCGGCGCGTCCGGTAGCGCCAAGGAAAAATCAATCCGCTCGGGTAGGAAGTCCTCGACCAGAAGCGAGGCGGCGGCCAGCGCGGGCGCGTCCAGATCGGCACGCATCTCAAGTCGCCATGTCCCCCGCGCCACATCATCTCCGAGTGGCAGGTCGAACACATGCCCGCCCGCACGGTCCTGTGTCGACAATTTGCGCATGTATTCGACACCGTCGGGACGGGTCAGAATTGCCGTGAGCGGCAGGCCGGAGAGCGCGGTCACCTTTGCGTCGCGCAGAAGAACGGTCGCATGGATCGTCTCGCCCGGGCGGTAGGCATCGCGGTCGGTGGCGAGGAAGGCGTCAATCGGTGGAGCGGGCGGCATCCCCTCCACCCCGCGATCCGATAAATCAAAGGCCGGATCGGTGAGCGAGAGGAGCACCATATCCTCGGGGGCGTCGGCCTCCCCTGTCTGCGCGATCAACATCGCGGGCGCGGCCCCGTCTGTGCCACGGATCAGACCCGCATCAAAGATCGCATGGCCCTGCGCATCCGTTCGCGCCGTGCCAAGCACACGGTTCGCGCGCGACAAAAGCTCGACCGTCACCTCCGTCTTGGGGGCTGCGTCATTCAGACCGCGCACATAGACATGCAACCCGTCCGTGCCGGAAAAGCTCGTCAGGCCGAGATCGGAAACCACGAACCATTGCGTTGCGGCGGGCGTCTCGCGCGGGTCTGCGTCGGGGATCGCAGCGGCTAACGCATAAATTCCGGGCTCAAGATTACCCATTGGCCCATCCAGAGGCAGGCGCGTGACCATCGTCTTGTTGAGCGTGTTCTGCACATCTGCCGCCCCCTGCCAGAGCAGTTCGCCGTAATCGTTGCGGAAGCTTTCTTCCGTGTATTCATAGAGCCGCCGTCCGAGGAACCCCTCGCGGATCGAGCCGAGCAGCGCACGGTCACTGATCCGGTAGAGCCGCAGATTGACATAGTCCAGATTCACGGTCTCCACCGGCAGGCCACCCTCCGGCATCCGTGGCAAGACATAGGCACGACCGACGAATGTCACCGAGGGTGTGCGGTCGCGGACGTAAATCTCGATCGGCACGTTGCGGGCGAGTTTTTCCCCCTCCCCATCCGGAAGCCCTTTGCGAAAGGTAAAACTGTAACGTGCACCATGCGTCAGGCCCTCGATGCAAAGCGAACGCCCTTCCGCAGAGACTGCAAAGCCCGCTTCCGTCTGCACATCAGGCAGGTTGACATAATTGCGGTAGTCCACGCCCGCCTTGGCAAGTGGTTCACTGAATTCGACGCAGGCGCGCGGCGTGGCGAGATCACTGTCTACATTGTTGTTGACGATGCGAAAACCGTAGAGTTGTTCGGCGCGTGCAAGCTGGGTGGCCGTGGCTGGGCTGGAAGCGAGGCTTTGTGCCAGCCGCAAAGCAGGGATCTGGTCGCGCCCACGATCGTCGTTTTCAAGAGCAGAGGCGAGGATCACAAGCGCCTCCGCACGGCTCAAATCGTCGCTTTGACGCAGATAGGCATTAATTGCGCTCGGCAGGATCGACTGGCGGAGCGCACGGCGGCGTTCGTATGTAAATTCTCCACCCTGCGACGTACCATAGGCTTGCGGCGCAAGGCGGGCATAATCGATCCACAACGTGGGATCATCCGTCAATGCGACCGCCACGCCGAGCCAGCCGAATGCCCCGACCTTGTTTCCGGAGGCGAGCTGTTGCGTATAGGCCGCATATGCGGTGTCGGCGTCCCATGATCCTGCGTAATATTGCGCGCCGATGGATTGTGTCTGCCGCCATGCTGCGTCGAAATCTCCCTTGCGGAGCCGTTCCAGTTCTCCCGCACGCGTTTGTGCCAAATCGCGTCGGGATTTGGGCACGCCCAGCACTTTTCCCGAGATTGCACCATCATAAGCCGTCTGTTGCCCGACTTCTGATTTTAGAAAACAGGCTTCACTGCGGCTGTTGTAGGTGAAGGCCTGACATTGTGTGTCGTTGAGACAAGCGCGTTGGCAGCTTTCCAAGGAAGTATCGAAAATTGTTTGAAGGTCAGCGCCATAAAAATCCACATTGCGTGTGGTGATAAGGCGCCGTTCAGGAAGAGGCTCTTGCGCAAAGCCGGTTACTGTAAAGCTAAATAGAACAATAAAGGCAGCGAAAATACGGCGCATGGAAACTCTCCTGAAAAACACAGGGTGAGGTTCTCACCTTGAAGCCCAACGAGTCAACGCCGAGAAGGCAAATCAACACTCAATTTGTCCAGCAACGAACACAACGTTGGGCTACGCAGTCACCAACTTTTATGCATTGCGCGTAATTGGTTATTGGCCATGCGCCTACTCGAATTTCAGCGCGTTTCATCACCAACCTATAAGTTCCTATAGGTTGTTTGGCGGTGGAATTGCTTGGAGAGTTTTCATGATCTCGAAGGATCGGTTTTTAGATCATGACACACCAATCAGGAGAACTCTTCATGCGACTTTTCACTATGGCGGCTCTTGCTGCTGCAACTCTTCCACTGGCGGCATGTCTCGGGGGCGGCGGGGATAGCGACGGCGATCTTCCGGAGAATTTTGAAGAGATCGCTGATCTCTACGAAGCCGCCGAGGCGGGTGAACTTGAAGAAGCTACTGAAGAGATGATGAGCGGCACTGCGACACTCGAAGGTGCAATTGCTTTTGAGGATGTCGGAGAAGATGAGGATCTGGAAGTGATCGGCGATTTGACCCTCTCCGCAAACTTCACAACTAATGAGGTGACAGGGTCAGCGGATAGTTTTGAAATTTATACTGATGATGATGAGGTTGAGGCCACACTCTCGGGCTCATTGGAGGTCGATGGAGACATCACAGGCACGACCATGACGGCTGACCTCTGGGGCACACTGACGGATGATGAAGATCATGACATCAGCATGATCATGGACGGCACTTTCTATGATGCTGATGGCGATCTCGCCGTTGCCGGTGACGTCGAAGGTACAATCGATGACGAATATCATGAGGGCGGCTTCGCAGCGATCGAAGAATGATCCCGTTTTTCACGAGTGAGTGGTTTCGGCGTGCTGCGAGGAAACTCGCGGCACGTTCTGCATGACATAGCAACGGGGTGATCATGGGGCGTTCTTTTTCCTTACGGCAGATATGCGCCCTGATGTTGGTGCTCATGATTATCGGCCTCGGTGCGCAGGCAGAAAGCACGATCACGGCCCGCGAGGCCTATGTGAAACTCATGCAGCTTGGACAGGTGGCGCTGGCCAAGGATGCGCCTAAAAAAGCCACGGTCTATTTCTCCCAGGCCCGCGCACTCGCCCCGCGGGATCCGCGCGCGCAATTATCTTTGGCCGAAGCCTTTGCGCGGGGTGGGCAGGTCCGTAGGGCCGAAGCCTTTCTCCGTTATCTGCTCAAGCAACCAGAGCAAGCTCAAAACGAAGCCTATTATCTGGCGGGGCTCGCCAAATTACAGAGCCGCTATCCGTTCGTGGCTTCGGCCTCTTTCGCAGCACTACCCAGCACGAACATCCGCAACACCTCGTCCCAGACCGTGTTTGACACGCTTTTGGGCCGGTTCGAGATCGATGATGGCGGGGATGAAACCTCCGGCATCGGTGTTGATGTCGGGGTGAAGGGGCTGTATCGGCGGCCTTTGAGGGAAGGCCTCAGCTTCGAACTTGGCGCGGCACTCCATCGTATTTGGTACGCTGAGCCGGAACTGCGTTACTGGCGTGGGCGGCTCACGGCGGATCTCATTTGGCTGGAGGCCAAGCAAGACCTGAGGTTCGGTCTCCACGCGGATCGCATCTATTATACGGATGTCGAAGGGAACAGCTCGGATCGCATTGCCTCGGGCATACACGGATATTGGTCCCGCGCCCTGACCCAAGACACCCGCCTCAGTGTTAACGGGCTTGCGGAATATCGTGACTATCTGGACAAAGACACCCTCTCCGGTCCTTACGCCTCTCTCGGTCTGGGGTGGAGCAAGAGGTTTGACAACAGGGATCTGTTGTTCTTGGGCGGTTCGATTGAGCGGTCCAAACCTTCACTGGATTATCACCGTTATTGGGGCACCACCCTGCGCGCCGGATATGACACGAACATCACCGACACCCTGCGCGGCGGCGTCAATCTGAGCGCAACCTTACGGTATTATGACAGTGATTTCTCCGCCGTAGATTACGCGCGTCAGGACGAGGTTTACCGGATCGGCGTCTCCCTTTCCGACAAACGCATCAAGATTATGGGCGGAACCCCGAAACTGTCATGTAGCTATAAAATCCAGAACTCCAACATTGCGCTCTATGAGGCGACATCAACGGATTGTCGGATCGGGTGGTCCTATCAGTTTTGAGATGCTTGAGGTGCAGGGCTTTCGTGTCACGATGCCAGTCGAATATCACACCCCGTCTATCAAGATATCCAATGCGCGTTTCAAGGCATCGCGATGCTCTACCAGTGATCCTATGGGGTCTCGCAGTTCCGATCCCGGAATCGCTGCGAGTTCCTGCACGCGCACAATCCAGGTAGTATCGGCGACCTCAACAGACGGCGTGAGGCCCGGAAATGCGGTATAGCGGTCTGCATCACGCAAAGGAGCCACGATCCGTGACGCATCAATTCCAATCAGGTCGGTCTGAAGGTCTACGACAAGTTGCCCGCCTTTAAGGCGATAAAGATCGAACTGCGCCATTCGTTCTTCGCCTCAAAAGCTTCTGAAGCGGGCTAAAGGAAGGTCTTCTGCGGCAACCTCTTCAGCATAGGCATTAATCGCCGACTGGTTCTCCGCGCGCCATAAACGATTTCGTTCGATCTTGGCAGCCTCGACGATTGCCGCCTCCGCAAGGCGCGACATATTGAGGCCAAGTGTACGGGCTGTCGCCGCGACATCAGCATCTAACGTCAGATTAACCTTGATCCGCCCCAAAACAGACTCCTAAAACATACGTATATATCAGGAGTATAATACAGCCTTACTGAGTGATCAATGCGTGCCTCGGTCAATTGGCGATAGGCTGCGAGGCATCTGCCTCCAACATCTGCGCTAGCAGCGATCCGAAATGTTGCGATAGAACCAGATGTCCGGCATTTTCGACTATGTGGAAGCGGGCCTCCGGTAAGTTTTCTGCAATAGCCTGAATGTCTTCAATCGGGCTGATCGGGTCTTCTTCCCCATGAAAGAACAACGTCTCGCAGGACGTCGCCTTAAGGTCCGACAACCAGTCGCGTTGCAGGTTTTTCAGCTCGTCAATAGACGCAAACGTGGCGTGGTTCGCAATCAGGCGTAGCCATTCGGCCAGATGCGGTTTTTGGAAAAGGCTGTCGAGACAGGCCGAATCCGCCGGAGATTTACGGTACATATGGGCCAGCCCCTTTTGGGCCAGAGCGGGAACGCGGCTGAACGCGTTATAAATCTGCGTCAACCCCGTGATGATCCGCTCATCCCGACGCAAGCGTTGCGACATCTCGACGAAGATCGTGGAATTGTCTGTGGGTTCAACCGGATGGGATACTTGCGGCGTGGCAGCCAGAACGAGGCGGGAGACCAGATCCGGATTTTGTTTGGCAAAATGCACCGCCCACGGTACGCCCGCGCTTTCGGCAACACAGATTAGAGGGGCATCGAACAGATAATCCACGGTCTCCGCCAGAGCATCTGTCAACCTGTGCAGTCGCGCCTGAATATCTCCGCGCCCGTCCAGTTCAAGGAAATGCCGCGGTACGATCACCCAGCGCAAATCATGTGCCTTAAGCAGGTTGACCATTTCGTCATGAAATACGGTCGGGGCCAGCATGCTGTGAAAATATAAAACAGGCTGTCCGCGCCGTGCGCCGAACTCCCAGACAGGGATATCAGGCCCGTCACCGATTGCGATATTATGGGCAATCACATCCCTGCCAAACTGACGCTTGATTAGGGCCGTTTCACGGCTTTGGGTCTGCTGCGGCAAGATTTCATCGAGCACTGCCCCCGTGATTTCGAGAGATAATGCTCTGAGCAATGCTGTTTGCGTTTTGGCGCCAAGTTTATCCAGAATGATCTGGATTTGCTTGCGTTTGGTGTCATAGGAGGCACCTAACGTTGCAGCAGCTGACTTCAGGTCAAGCCCGGTCAACAAATGCCCAAGCAAGAGATACTCGGACGGGGCCAGCCGTGCCGCTTCGCCCTGCATGGCCAAGGCTGCGATCCGTTCGGGGTCAAGCCGCACGGCTACAAGCGCCACATGATCCGGCGCATCAGCCCAGCGTTCCATCCGGTCATAGAGGAAATACAGCCTGGCCTCTTCAACCACAAAGGCGCAGCCGCTTGCAGATTGCTCTGGCATCCGGATGACGGGCGGGAAATCGTCCCCACTCTCGGCCGCCACATTATGGACTTGCCGCTTGCCTTGCTGGTCAAAGAGATTGGCGGGTAGCCTACAGCCCGAAAAATTCCGGTAAAAAAACCGCGCGCTGAGGGCTTCATCCTGCGGCTGCAGTAAAAGCGCCTCTTCGGATGGCAGTGCCAGAGCATCCTTTTTCAGGACACTGGTCACCACCTGAATGAATTGAGAGGAAGAGGTCACCGAACGTTTGCTCCGCCATGATAAATGCGTGGCTCTTTGCCTCTCGAAACGTACCGTTCACGGTTCACGCCCCCGAGACACGCCCACGATCCCCCGAAACCACGTCAAAATCAACGATTGAAAGACCAAAGCCGTCATTTGTCATGGCTCTGCACATTCTCACATCGTTCCCCCCTTTAGGGGGGCGAAGGATAAAGCTGCGGTTTTTATCGTTGTTTCAAACAGGGGCCGATAAGCCCGCAAACTTCAGCATGTGGAATTTTTGATGACCGACATGACCGCCAGTTTCCAGACCAGCGAGCAAACGGCCCATGCACGCACAGAGGACCTCGCCTATTTCGATCTTGATGTCGACGGGAGGATCCTGTCGCGCAATGCGATGGCCCAACGATTTCTGAACATGAACCCTCAATGCGTCACATATAATGGGGCGGAGATTTTCACCGTCGCCCCGGCAGAGTCATTCCTACAGGCCCTCAAATCCGCCTGTGACAGGTTTGGCCCGGTCTCGACCGTACTCTCCCCGATCAGCAATACAGACGACCCGCTTCTCCAGATCAATGTCCTGCCCTTGCATGTCGGTGTGGCCCGCGTGGTTTTATTCTGGTCACATCCTGAGAGAGACGCCGAAGAGGCTATATATCCGAAACTGACAGCCCGTGAGCGCGCGGTTCTGGAACTGGCCGCCTCCGGCCTGCGCCGCGACCGCATTGCGCATCGGCTGAACATATCTCTACCCACTGTGGACATGCACAGCCGCAACTTGCGCCGAAAACTCTCTGTCATGACAACGGTGGAAGCGGTGGCGGTGGCGATGAAAATGAGATTGCTTGAGGCTTGAAACTGTCTTTAACCGTTTGCGCAGGGCGTGCCGGCTTTTGGCGGGCCTGTGCTTAGGGTCTCGAAATCCGAGCCAAGTCCATGCAAAATGCGTCGTTTCCTTCATTTCTAGCACGCGATTTTTGTCGCGCCCGGCCGAGACGGGGTCACAGCAAGGATGTTGCATAAAAAACGTGCGTAGACCCGTTTTTATTGTTGTCACAAGCAGTTGGAAGAAGGTGCATCCCATGATGAGGCATGTCCCGTATAAACTTTCAACATATTATAAAATAAGGCAAAACTTGGGCAGCCCTGCAGCTTGAACAGATGTTGACCCATGGTAAGGCCTGTGAAATCATGACCGTATCGGGGGCGTTTCAGCCAGAATACAGAACAAAAAACAGTTCAACTTGCAGACGATAAACTGTCTGCGAGATACACTTTATAATTGAGGCCTCCTCAGGTCATGTCTGAATAGAGGTTTTGGGCCGAGACCAGCTTTAGATGAGGCTTCATTGATGCGCGAACCAGACACACCTGACAAATTATCAGCCGCCAGTTCCAGATCTTTTCCCATCCCGGCCAATGAAGCTGAACGGGTGGCATATTTGCATAGTCTTGGGCTTGATTTGTCCCACCCTTATGATGAAATCCAAGGGCTGTGTGAGGTGGCTGCAAGTGTGGCCAATGTTCCCATCGCGATCGTTACCTTGATCACTGAGGATGAGCAGCTCTTTCTGGCGAGTGTCGGCCTCGGCGATTTGAAAAGCACAGCGCGAGAAGATTCCTTTTGCACGCATGCAATCGTGAATGGCGCGCAGACCGAAATACCCGACACGCAATGTGATGCCCGATTTACGGCGAACCCTTTTGTTGTCAACGACCCGAAAGTCCGGTCGTA
>NZ_FORY01000020.1 GCF_900114135.1 Celeribacter halophilus | reverse complement strand
AACAGCTATCAAAGCTATGCCGCAGATAAAGATGTCAGATTGACGTTCACGACGTCGACAGATCATGCCTGTATTGTACAGGGGGATAGCAAACAGCTTGACCGCGTCATGGCCAACCTACTGTCGAATGCATTCAAGTTTTCCAATCCCGGCGGGCAGGTCGAAGTCGAGTTGAGCGATACAGAAGGCGGTCCGCAAATTTCCGTCACAGACCACGGCGTAGGCATTCCTGAAGGCGCTGAGGATCAGGTGTTTGGCCTGTTCACACAGGTCGACAGTTCCGACACCCGCCCTGCGAGTGGAACAGGGCTTGGCATGCATATTTGTCGCCAAATCCTAGCACAGCATAACGCGACGATTAGTTACAAAAGCACCTTGGGAGAGGGCACGACTTTCATTGTGAAATTTAAAACAGGCACGACGTGAAAGGTCTGTAATTGTCAGGTGAGGGCCCCCCGCGCCAGATCAGGAACTACGTGCCGAGGCCAGCCATCGTGGCCATTATCGCCAACGGCTACACGTTCACCGAGGCTGGGCAGCGGTTCGGGTGAGGTGCAACGCCTCAGAACTCGTCCTGCAACTCCGTATAGATGGCTTCGATCCGGTCGGCCTCCTCGTCGGTTAGAGCGGCGAACTCCTTCGCTCTGGCGCGTCCGGAAAGCCTGCCACCGTTCTGGTGCAGGAAGCGAAACAGCAGGTCGAGCACGCGGTCGGGCATGTCGATCAGGCCCGAGACGCGGGACTTGAACCCGTCATAGGCACGCAGGAACCGCGTCTCTGCTGGCAGGTCATAGTCGATTGTCTGGGCCACGCAGGCGAAGAGGAATTCGGCATGGGGCGTGGCATCGAAGAAGCGATATAAATCGCCGGTGTCGTTCAGCACCTCGACGTTCCCACGATCGGTTGGGTGCCAGCAGACATGGGGCAGCAGTCGACGCGAATAGCTCTCGAGCACCTGCCGATAGGCGTCGATGCGTTCGAGGATCACCGCCGACACCGGAAAGACCAGCCCGGGCGGATTGAAGCCGCGTGCAGCAAGCACGTGGTGGATCAGGTAGCGATGCAGGCGCCCGTTGCCATCCTCGAACGGGTGGATATAGACGAACCCGAAGGCGAGGCCGGCGGCGGCCAGAACAGGGTCGAGCCCCGGCGCGATATCGCGGTCGAAGGCTTCGAGCCCGGCGATCAGCGTAGGCAGGTCTTCATGCCGGGCGCTGACGTGATCGGGCAGGGGGGCGCCGGTCGCGCGGTCATGCTCGCCAATGAACCCACCCTCCTGCCGCAGGCCCAGATGGACGAAACGGGCATCGCCGATGACGATGCGTTGCAGGCGTTCGAGTTCTGCCCGGTCGATCGGATGCCGCCCGGCTTCGCCGATGATCTGGCCCCAGCGCCGGATGCGATCCTGGGGCGGGTTCTCGCCTTCGATCTGGAAACTCGACCGCGAATCCTTGAGCAGCAGGAAGGCCGCAGTACGCGCCAGCAGATCGGCGGGCACCTCGGCCAGCGCCGCGCGGGCCTCGGCTGCCAGATCGCGGGCGATGAAGGCTTCGATTGCCGGAGTGCGGAAGATCATCGGGCAGAAATCCGGGGTGCCGGGCAGGTTGTTACGGACCCGGTGGCGCGGCGAGGGGGCGCCCTCTGCATCCCATTGGAGCTTGGCATCGACCACGGGCGCGTAATTGCCGCGCGTGGCGTCGGGCAGATCCAATTCCTCGCCGAGGAGCCATTCGTAGAGGAACCAGATCCTGCGCGCGTAACTGCCCGTCGGAGCGGCCTCGACAATGGCCTGAATCGGCTCTGGGCCGGTTGCCTTGAACAGCCGCTTGAGAACTGCCAGATCCAGCCCCTCATAGCGCAGCGCGAAGGTCAGATGACCGATAAGGCTCGCCTCGGGTTCATGGCGGGGCGTGTAGAGACGCCAGCCGTCGGCCTCGTAGACCTTGTGACGCGGGCCGATGGCGGAAAGTGTCCGGGGTAGGGGCGTTGCGAGCGCATAGGCATCGATCAGCGCAGCATAGCCCGCAGGTGTGGCCTCCTCGGGAAGCCAGCGCTCGTGAAAAACGGTTACGGCGCCTGAAAATGGATTTATTTGCATGTGATCCATGAAAATCAGTTTTTGGTTTCGATAATTGATCTCAAGTTGGCATATCTCATGAATATCGATTGCAATCAATGGGGTCTTGCGAAAATTGATGGCGGAGCGCTGTCACCCTCGGGTCAGCGAGGTGATGGGGCTTAACATCTTCCCCGGCCTGAAGGCCGGAGATTTCCGGTTTGGCTCTTTGCCTCACCGATAGTTCTCGCTTCCACGGAGACCCTATGGCCTTCCTCCACGAGCATAGGCGCCGTGTTCCGACGCAAGATCACCTTTGCCGCATTGGTGTCGGCGTTTTCAAAGTGGCCGCAGCTTGTGCAGACAAAGTGCTATCCACCTTAAACAATGGTCCGAATTTACGCGACCACCTCTCTCTTGTTGTCGCAGACAGGTTCTTTGCCTCGAGCAAGACCTGTTCGGCATGCCACGCCAAAGCGGAGGCTCTTCCGCTCTCGGTCAGTTTGTGGAGTGGAAGGCTCTGGCGGCGGGGCTGATCCTGCCGTGAAACCGGCCACGGTGAAGCAGGAAAATGGACATGATCATAAAAGATCAGGTTCATCGTCAACCTCGCTGGATACTCGATCCTTCAGGGCGGGGAGGAATGCGTTGCGATACGCTGCAACATGCGTTGGGTTTTCGCTTGAGTGAAACGGTGATAACCAAGCCGCTTCCCCTTTTGTTTTAAACGGCGGTGGAACACACCGTTGCTGGACGTGGACGGTTCTTGCAGTAGCGCCCGGCTGAAGCGTCAACTCGAAAGGGTCCCCCGATCCCGGAGAATCCCCCTCCTTCAGGTGGGGGAAGATGTTAAAAAAACGGTTTGACAATAGCTCGTTGCCGAGCCCCCCAGAAAGTTCGCCGCTTCAAGTCGCTAACGAGAGAAAGCCCGGCCATATAGCCGGGCTTTTTACTTTTTTTGATATAAAATCGTTAATACACTGGAACTGCTTGGCGCGTTATAAAGAACGCTCCCGTCTACCGCATCTCGTGCAAACCCGCTCGGGCATACGGTGACTATCGCGCCATTTATGCAGTCCGAAAAAACATAACAGACGATACATAAAAACATTCCCCCAAACCCAGAAATGTTAAGTGATAATGAAGCTTTATCAGCCTCCGCCAAGAACTTCTATTATGCTTATACTCTTAGCAATACATTATACGCCGAATGCAATTATAGGTTGTGTCGGGCGATAAAATTGCCTGCAAAGTATGCGATTATAGGCGATTAACACCGTCCGCTTTCGTTTTCAAAGTCAACCATCTGAACGAGCATCTTCCCCGGAGATTATCTCAGGGAAGATGCCACAACTGCGCTTTGGCTTAATACCGAAAGCCCGTGGTTAATTAAGCTTGCGCGCAGTTATCCAGATATCGATGAGATCAGAAAAAGCGCGCTTCATTTCAGTGCGAGCTTCAATGTCGCCAATGTCGCCTGACAGCCATGCTTTGGCAGTTGAAGCAAAAATCGTACGCCCAACGGCGAAACCTCGTACATGAGGTGAAGCGGCGGCCCGAGCAATGCTTGCAGCCAAGCTTTCAGCAGACGCGTCCAGCCCAAGAAGAAGAACCCCCCGACACCACTTATCATTTTGCTCTATGACGTCTCCGACAGCGCCCCATCCAGCTTCTGTTTGATCGGACAGTTTCCACCAATCAGGGCGAATGCCCTCTGCATAGATCTGTTGCATGGCTTCGGCTGTGGCGGACGGGTGATTGCTGCCTTCCGGAGTGCTAATGATCTCAATCAGATATTCGTGGCCCGTTTTTCTGGCCGCCGAGGCTAGACGGTGCAGCTGGTCAATCTGTGTTCGACGGAGTTCTTCGGGATCATCAGGATTATAAAACACAAGGCATTTGATGACGTGGTCAGTGGGCCACGACGCGACTTCAGCTCCCAAAGATGCTGCACCCTCAAATGTTAGAGGACGGGAGCCGGGTTTCTCGACCGGCCTGCCGATCCAGAGGCCTTCCTTCTCCACGCGAAAAAGGGCCTGCCTTCCGTATGTGCTATCAAGAAGCGTGCCGAGCTGGATATCCGGACGGCGCGCTTCCAGCATGGCATCGACCGCAAGATCTTTGAATTGCATGATCCGCTCAGGTGCTGCACCGCATTGGGCAGCCATATCTTCCAGTTGGGAGCGATGGTCGATTGCAAAGGCACAAATATTATCCCATGTGCCGCGGCGCGTTGACGCCCAATGGACATGCTCAAGCTCAGCATCCTCACGCAAGCGCGGATTGATAACGCCTCGTTTTAGGAAAAATTGCAATTCCTCCCATGTGGGATAAGCAGGGGCACAGCCATGCCGTGACACAGCAAAAGCACCACATGCATTGGCGATGCGGCAGCATTCTTCGAGCGGCAAGTCGCGAACATAGCCACGTAAAAAGCCAGCTAGAAAGCCATCTCCCGCGCCAAGGACGTTGAACACCTCGACGGGAAAACCTCGAGAGGAAATACCTTGTTCAAGATCTCCCGGAATGTCCGCCGGGAAAACAAGACAGCCTTTCGGGCCGGTCTTCAGCACGATCATGGCGTCTGTTACTTTACGGATATTGAGCAGAGCTTCTCGCGTATCCGTTGAACCACCAGCGATGTGCACTTCTTCGTCGGTACCTACGACAAGATCACAGTTCGGTAAAATGCGCTGGACTCGTGCCGTAACCTCAGGGTTCGCCACAAAACGCACATCACCTTCCCCTGCGCCCAGCAGCCCCCAAAGGTTGGGGCGATAGTCGATATCGAAGATGATCTTGCGACCTGCGGCGCGGGCAATCTCCATTGCCTTGAAGGAGGCGGCTTCCAAGTGCGGCTTCGAGAAATGAGTACCCGTCACAACAATCGCAGCAGCAGAGCGGATAAAGTCAGGGTCAATATCTTCTTCGCTCAGAGCCGCATCAGCGCAGTCATTGCGAACAAAAAGCAGTGGGAAGTTTTTATCATCTTCAAGGCCGAGAAAAGCCATTGCGGTGAGCCGCTCAGGGTCGGTCTTCAGGCCACAGGTTTCAACGCCTTCGGCTTCGAGTGTTTCCCGAACAAAACGACCGATCTGATCGTCACCAACCCGGCTCAAAAGAGCGGTTTTTAGGCCTAGTCGTGCGCCGCCAACGGCAATGTTTGTGGGACAACCACCAACATATTTGGAAAAGCTACGCGCATCTTCCATACGACAACCAACCTGGTCGGCATAGAGGTCCGCGCAGGTCCGACCAATAGTAATAATATCGTATTGCGGTGTGGGCTGATTGGACATGAGATTCCTTGGTCTTCTTTATCAGGAGTTTTCGGTGTTCATTTCCGCGCACATCGTCCCGGCACGAATGGCCAGGATGAGCGCAAGAGAAATGGTCGCGTTGAGTGAGCGGAAGCCATCAACACTGGCTTCTGAAATCTGAAACCAGCTGTCGGCGTGAATGAAGGGAGCGCGCGCCAGATCCGTAATCACGATGGTACGTGCGCCAATATCGCGCGCGCGTTCGAACGCTTCTACCGTTTCGCCCGCACTTGGATTAAATGAAATCGCAACAACAGTATCTTCGGGTGATACAGTGACCATTTGCTGCTCGAGCGTGCCCCCAAGACCATCCAGCAGATTGGCCGGTACGTCGAGGCGGGATAGGTTATAGGCAAGATATGTTGCGGCCGTAAATGTACGCTTTTGGGCGAGGATATGGACAATGCGGGCATCGGCCATAAGCTTGGCGGCCGTTTCAATATGCTCAGGTGAGATAGAGTGTTGAAGATCTCTCAAAGAGGCAATTCCCGCCTCAATGAAACGATCCGTCATCTCGCCAGTATCGCGTGTGGCGCCGCTTTCGGCCAAGGCGTGGATGCGTTCTTTGTAGGAGGTTGAGCTCACCTGCAGGTGGTCTCGAAAGATCGCCTGCATCTCCGAGAAACCGGAAAACCCGAAATGCTTTGCAAAGCGCACGAGAGCCGAGGGGGCGACACCGATTTCTTCGCCCAAACTGGCAGCCGTATTCAACGCAATGGCTGATGGGTCCTGCAATGAGAAGTCGGCGATCAGCTTAAGCCGTTTGCTTAGCCCTTCATAGTCCTCTGCAATTTGCTCACGCAGGGCTTCGAATGCTTCATCACTGCTGTCGTCATACTTCATCTGCATTCTTTAACCTCCTTCTCCTCGGTATGATTAAACGCATACATGGAGCCTTTCTTATTTTTAGAATAAATATTTCATGTTGACTATACAATAAACGTTATGTTCTAAAATAATCGATATCAAGCGCAAACTACGAGCGCTTAGGGAGGAAATTGTGAAACGATGTGTGATTCACGGCGCGGGCCGTGTCGTCAGTGAAAATGCGCCAAGCCCTGTGCCGCAAGCCGGGCAGGTCAAGCTGAACTTTGCATTTGGCGGCGTGTGCGGATCGGATTTGCATTACTTCCAACATGGTCGTGTCGGCGATTCCGTGCTGCGTTCTCCCATGGTCCTAGGGCATGAGTTTTCCGCGACTGTTGCGATGCTCGGAGAGGGGGTCGAAGGACTGGCTCCCGGCGACAAGGTTGCCGTGAATCCGGCTCTTCCGTGTCAGCGCTGTGATTATTGTGAGCGGGGCCTGTCAAACCTATGTACCGATGTCTCGTTCATGGGGAGTGCGGCACGCTTTCCCCACTGCGATGGCGGTTTTTCGAGCGAACTGGTCGTAGAGGCGCGTCAGTGCATTAAACTACCCGCGGATGCTGATTTGCGGCATGTCGCAATGGCTGAGCCCTATGCTGTCGCATTGCACGCAGCGAAGATGGCCGGGGACCTCCGTGGCGCCACAGTTCTTGTGACCGGGGCCGGGGTAATCGGTCAGATGTGCGCAACTGCCGCGCGATCCGCCGGTGCCGAACGCATTTTTATGAGCGACATCTCTCCACAGGCACTGGCGCGCGCCAAGAAGCTCGGTGCCGATGACATTTTTGACGAAACCCTAGCTGACCTGGTCGAGAAGCCTGTCTGTGATGTTGTCTTTGAAGCCTCTGGGGCAGCGCCTGCGCTGAATTTGGCAATCTCTGCCATCAAACCACGCGGCGTGCTGGTTCAGGTGGGTTTTCTGCCCCCCAAGTCGCCGGTCGCGCTCGCCAAACTCCTGACGCGAGAAATCAGTTTGGTGGGCACATATCGTTTCATCGATGAATTCGAAGAAGCCGTCCGCCAGATTGTATCCGAAGAAGTGGATTTACGGCCAATGATCTCTGCCGACTTGTCTCTAGAACAGCCGGAAGAGGTGTTTACGCGTGCGCTCGACAAAACTGAAACGCTGAAAGTCATGGTTCATTTCTAATGATGTATGGACTGTCATATGATCGCAATGCGCTTCGAGCGCGGGCAGCTCACATCGGTGTCGGTGCATTCCACCGTGCGCATCAACAGAGCTATTATGATGACCTTGCGCGGCAAGGTGCAGACTGGGGTATCGTTGGGATCAACCTGACAGCCCCCGATCTTCGGACGGACCATCAACGGCAAGGTGGCACCTACGCGTTGCTGACAGAAGATGGAGAAGACCAGACCTGTCGGGAAATCGGCACTCTTTTACGAATGCATGATCGTGCAAACGCGGCTCATGTGGAGTGGAACGAGATCAGTTTTGTCACACTCACGATCACCGAGAAGGGCTATTGCCATCATGCAGGCAGTTCCACTCTGGATATAGAGAAGGTCGCAGCTGATCTGGCCGCGCCGGAAACGCCGGAAACCGCAATCGGCTATCTTGCATGGATGCTTGAGAAACGGCGCAGAGCAAGAGGTGGTCCGATCACTTTAGCCAGCTGCGATAATGTTGCCGATAATGGTGTGTTGCTCGGGTCGGTTTTGCGGGACTATGTGGAACGCGCATTTCCGGATCTGATTGTGTGGCTTGAAGATAATGTCGCCTTTCCCACCTCAATGGTGGACCGGATCGTGCCGGCGATGTCTGATGACGCCCGTGCACGCCTTGAGGCAGCCTGTGGACGGCCGGATTCAATCGGGGTGGTGGCGGAGCCATTTCGCCAGTGGGTCATTGAAAACCGGTTTGCAGGGCCGCGCCCCGAACTTGAAATGGCAGGTGTGCAGATCGTTGAAGACCTCGCGCCATACGAACATATGAAGCATCGCCTTTTGAACGGCTTACAATCCGCCTATGCAGAACTGGGCCGTTTGTGCGGGCACGACAGCTCATATGGTGCTTCTACTGATCCAACGCTCGCGCTTTGGGCCTCTGTATTTTTGCAAGATCAGGCATTGACGCTCATTTGCCCTGATGGCGAGAATTTGGAGACGTACGGGCATGTAAGCCTCAAACGGTTACAAAACCCCACAATTCATCACCCACTCAACCAGATCGCCAGCGATGCAAGTTTCAAATTGCCACAGCGCATTGCCGCACCGGCGGCTGATTTGCTTGTGTCAGGCCGCTCCGCAGAAGCGCAAGCCATGGTTCTGGCAAGCTGGGCGCTTCAAGGCGGGGATCGCTGCCCTGATCATGCAGAGGTCGTGACTTCCGATCCACTGGGAGATGAATTGGTGGCCCTCCGGGCGCGTAGCAATAATGCCGACGAGCTTGCACTGGGGCTGCTGAACATGCCGCTTTGGCCAGCACAGCTGCGAGAGAATGAGACATTCGTCGCCAATACGGCCAAATGGATCGGTCTTTTCTCTCACGCAACCGCAAAACAGCGGCGTGCAGCTATCGAAGAATTCTCAAGGGAGAGGTTGAATGCGTAAGTATTTGGGAGGTCGCACACCGGAAGAGTGGCTTGGGGCCATCCTCATGACCATTGTAGTAGCGCTGCTAGGATTTCAGGTCGTTGCGCGCTTCGGAATGGGGCGGTCATATAGCTGGCTTGAAGAGGTCAGCCGCTTCGCCTTCGTCTGGTCTGTGTATTTCGGCTTTGTCATTGCCGCCGAAGCTGACCGCCATATCCGCGTCTCCCTGCATCTCGAGCTTTTGCCGCCCAAAGCACGCTTGGTCATGCTCACTCTCGCTGACCTGATCTGGCTGGTCTTCAACGCCGTCGTGATCTGGCATGGCTACTGGTTCACCATGTCGATGTTTGAATTCCCGTACATTTCTCAAACCACAGGCATCAATCTTGTCTGGGTCCAGATGATTGTCCCGATCGGGTTTACCTTCATGTCGGTGCGTATCCTACAGGTGATGATAAAGCGCTGGCGCACGGGCCAAGGCCCCGCAGACGCACGGATGGGGGAATAAGTCCATGGATCCGACACTTTTGATGGCGCTGTCCTTTGTTGTCATGCTCCTGATCGGCGTGCCTGTCGGCATTTCGATTGGTCTGGCGGCTGTTCTGGCTATGACCTCGGCAAACATGCCCATGTCCTACCTCGTCCAAACTGCATATTCAGCAGTAGACGAATTCACCATCATCGCTGTGCCTATGTTCATTCTGGCAGGGACGCTGATGGAGAAGGGCGGCCTGACCCAGAGGTTAATCGGCTTTTCTCGCGCAATCGTCGGCCCCGCGCCCGGGGGCCTGGCAACTGTGACGATTGTTGCCTGCACATTCTTTGCAGCGATCTCGGGCTCTGGTCCGGCGACCACGGCAGCGATTGGCTCCATTATGATCCCGTCTATGGTCAAAGACGGCTATGACAAGGGTTTCAGCGCCGCGATTACGTCCTCGGCCGGAGGCATTGGCGTCGTCATCCCGCCTTCGATCCCGATGATTATCTACGGGATTACGTCGGAAACCTCGATCAGCGCCTTGTTTGTTGCCGGCGTGGTGCCGGGACTGCTTCTGGCTGTTGCTCTTTGGCTCACCAGCCGTTTCATCTCGGTCAAGCGTGGCTATAGCTCAGGCGGGGTCGGAAGCCGTAATCTGAAAGATATCAGGCAAAAAGCATGGGAAGCCAAATGGGCTCTGGCCGCTCCGGTTCTGATCCTCGGCGGGATCTATACGGGGATATTCACAGTCACCGAGGCCTCTGTGGTCGCAGTTCTCTATGCGCTTTTTGTCGGGGTTTTTATCTATCGTGAGATACGAATCCCGTTGTTTATTGACTCTGTCATCTATGCAGTGCGCATCACCGGCACCGTCATGCTGGTCTTGGTCACTGGACGGATTATTGGTCGTATGCTGTCGATGTTTCAGGTCCCGCAGCTCGTCTCAGGCTTCCTGATCGACTCGGTTTCTGACCCGATCATGCTGATTGTGCTGGTTCTGATCATGCTCGTTTTCATCGGCATGTGGATGGAAACCCTGACACAGATCATCATCTTGACGCCTTTGCTTCTGCCAGTAGTTGCCAATGTCGGGATTGATCCGATCCAGTTTGGCATCATTTTCGTCATTGCTTGCGAGATCGGCTATTCAACGCCCCCTCTGGGTGTGAACCTGTTCGTTGCTTCCGAGATAGGAAAGACGACGGTTGAGAAAGTCTCAAAAGCATCAATTCCATTCTTGCTGGCTGAAATCACCGTAATGGTTCTGGTGGCTTTTGTTCCCCAGCTGACAATGTGGCTGCCCCGTTTGCTGGGCTTCACAAACTGATTTTTAGAGGAGGAGACCAACGTGAAACAACTTATGAAAACTCTTGCAACGGCCGCTTTGGCGGTGTCGGTTGCGCTGCCTATGGCAGCCGCCGATTACACCATGCGTCTGAGCCATGGCGACAATGAGAACAACCCCACCCACAAAGGGGCTTTAAAGTTCGAAGAACTCGTCGAGAAATACTCGGATGGCCGTATCGACGTTCAAATTTTCCCGTCCAACCAGCTTGGTTCGGAACAGGAAGTGGCCCAAGCGCTCCGGATGGGGTCAATCGAGTCAGAAATCCTCTACACAGGAAACCTCGTGCCGCTGGCTCCTTCCGTAGGGGTGATGATGCTGCCATATGCGTTCACGTCCAATGAAGAGGCCCATGCGGCCATGGACGCCCTGACCGGACCGCTCAACGAACGCTTGCCCAAAGAAGCCGGCGTACGTGCGCTCGGTTTTTTCGAGAAAGGCTTCCGTGTTCTGACCAATGGCGAGCGTGAAGTGAACTCCCTTGAAGATCTGCAAGGGCTGAAAATTCGGGTATCCAAGAACAACATTGCCATTGAAACCTTCAAGTCTTGGGGGCTGGACCCAATTCCGATGGCATGGTCTGAAGTTTTCCCTGCGCTGCAACAAGGCGTTATTGATGGACAGGAAAACCCCTACACCACGGCGATCTCTTCCAAGTTTTACGAAGTGCAGAAATACATCACCGAGGTTCACTATCTGATTTGGTCGGGTCCGATCATCGTGTCTGAGCGCTTCTATCAGGGGCTGCCGGAAGATCTCCAAGAAGCGCTTGATAAGGCTGGACGCGAAGCTGCTGATTATGAGCGCGCTGTGTCTGCAGAAGAGACTGAAGCGGCCAAAAAAGAACTCGTGGAACTGGGCATGGTCCTGACCGGTGCGCCGGTAGACGAGGAAAAATGGCAGAGTGCAGCAAAGGCCCTTTGGCCCCAGTTTGCACCTGACATTGGTGGGGCTGAATGGCTGGAGGAAGCAACTCAAATTATGAACGACGCGATTGCTGCCAAGTAAATTTCTGCCAAGTAAAAGGCAACAAAAAGCCTGAGGACCTTAAAACGCATCAATGTCTCAAAGGCTGAGACATATGCATCAACCAAACAAGATAGGCGGGTCCAGCTATGTGGCTGGGCCTGCTTGGCAACTTACTTCCGGCTACCGCCGGAAACATGCAAGTTGAGACTGTTCCCCCAACAAGACTATCCCACACTCTCGCGGATATCTGCAAAAAGAAGCGCAGCCGCCACGCGTCAACCTATCCCACCTAGCCAAACTACGCTCTGGTACATCGCGCGAATGACACCGGGCTGACCACTCACACCCATGCGAGCAAACAGCCGCTTGGAGGTGGTCCGGGTGCTTTCCAGGGTCCAGCCCAGCGTCTCCCCCGCCTCCGACAGGCTCAGACCATCGCAAAGCGCTACGGCCAGTCGTGCTTCGCTGCGGTTCAGGTTAAACGCCGCCATGACCTGTGGCAGCGGAAGGGTGCGGGCATTCATCTCATGGCGGACGCGGCCCAGCAGGTCTCCGTTTTCGACAGAGAGCATCATCTGCACCGGCGGGGTACTGGAGAGCCACAGGACAGGTGTGCGGATCGGGTCGCGCGCAAGCTCGCTGACCGCCTCCCGCAGAGCCCGTGCGTTTTCCTCTGCCAGCACAAACCGCCCTTCGGCACTCAGGCGGATACCGGCCACGGCCTCCAGTCGCTCGCCCAGTCCCGCCGCCATATCAACGACCTGCCCTGAGGGTGAAAACAAAACCCAACTAGATCCAAAACCGGCACAAATCTGATGTTCTAACGCAGCGCGCCAGCGTTCTCGCGCACGCTTTTGCCAGCCCTGCACCGCAGGCGCGAGATAGGGCAGAAGGTTGGACATATGCTGCCCGTCGATTGCGCGGAAATCCTCGCTGCGGCGTCTGAGTGTGATCACGCCCCACGCATCCGCCCCGAACCGCCAGCGCACCGCCCGCAACGGACAGGCCTCGCTCGCTGGACTAAGCCCCGCTGGCAGATCGGAGCGGGAGTAGACCCGGCTTGTGCGCATCTGGCCGCTCTCGGCCATGTTCAGACCATCCCTGCCTTCTCCCACCTGCCAGAACTGCAGAGGGCGCCCATTCTCGACCAGTTGCATCTGGGCGGTGTCAGCATGAGTCATCTCTAAGAGCACTGACAGGAAATCTTCCCATGTCGCAACTTTATCCGCAGGCGCCGTCATAGAACGTGGAGCCAAAGCCCCGCCCATAGCCGCGGCAAACAGGGCCGTTAGAAGTTCGGTTTCACTCGGCATATCCGCTCCACAGATCAAATGCTCCCATATGGGAGGTTATTCGACGCCCAGATAAGATTAAATGGTCGGAATATTCAATTCAGAAGAGTCAGAGAACGCCTGATGGCCAGCAAAACCCTTACCCATCTCCAGCATCTGGAAGCCGAAAGCATCCACATCATGCGCGAGGTTGTCGCGGAAGCGGAAAACCCCGTCATGCTCTACAGCGTCGGCAAAGACAGTGCCGTTATGCTCCATCTGGCGAAAAAGGCCTTTTATCCGGCTCCACCGCCCTTCCCGTTGCTGCATGTGGACACGACCTGGAAGTTTCAGGACATGTACAAGCTGCGCGACAAGGCTGCCAAGGAAGCCGGCATGGAGCTTCTGGTCTATCAGAACCCCGAAGCGGTGGAACGCGGCATCAACCCGTTCGATCACGGCTCCCTACACACAGATATGTGGAAGACCGAAGGTCTGAAACAGGCGCTCGACAAATACGGGTTTGACGCCGCTTTCGGTGGTGCCCGCCGTGACGAGGAAAAAGCCCGCGCCAAAGAGCGCGTATTCTCCTTCCGCTCCGCCAATCACCGCTGGGACCCGAAGAACCAGCGCCCCGAGCTCTGGCATCTCTACAATGCGCGCAAGTCCAAGGGCGAGAGCATGCGGGTCTTCCCGATCTCCAACTGGACCGAGCTGGACATCTGGCAATACATCCATCTCGAAGGCATCGAGATCGTTCCGCTCTATTTCTCCGCACCGCGCCCGACCGTTGAGCGTGACGGGTTGATCCTGATGGTGGATGATGACCGTTTCCCGCTGAACGGCGAAGAGCCGGTGATGCGCTCCGTGCGGTTCCGGACGCTGGGCTGCTACCCGCTGACCGGCGCGGTGGAGAGCGAGGCCAAGACCCTGCCCGAAGTCATTCAGGAAATGCTCCTGACCACCACATCCGAGCGTCAGGGCCGTGCGATTGACCACGACCAAGCGGCCTCGATGGAGAAGAAAAAGCAGGAAGGCTATTTCTGAGGACGCCTCGCGCGCCCGGATCGCCTCCTATCGCCCCTTTCAGTTCAGGTACCTATTCCCATGACGACCCCGGATCCTATCTACAAAACCGACGCGTTGATCGCCGAGAATATCGACGCATATCTCGAAACCCATCAGCACAAGACCATGCTGCGCTTTATCACCTGTGGCTCCGTCGATGACGGCAAATCCACGCTGATCGGGCGGCTGCTCTACGATTCAAAGATGATCTTTGAGGATCAGCTCGCCGCCCTTGAAGCCGACAGCAAACGCTCCGGCACACAAGGCGAAGAAATCGACTTTGCCCTTCTGGTGGACGGTCTGGCCGCCGAGCGCGAGCAAGGCATCACAATCGATGTGGCCTATCGTTTCTTTGCCACTGAAAAGCGCAAATTCATCGTTGCCGACACACCGGGTCACGAACAATATACCCGCAATATGGTGACAGGTGCCTCGACCGCCGATCTAGCCGTGATCCTGATCGATGCCCGCAAAGGCATCCTGACCCAGACCCGCCGCCACAGCTATATCGTCAAGCTTCTCGGCATTCGCCATGTCGTTCTTGCCGTCAACAAGATGGACCTCGTCGACTATAATCAGGCCGAGTTCGACAAGATCGTCGCCGATTACCGCGAGTTTGCCGACAGCATCGGCATCGAAGAGTTCACCGCGATCCCGATTTCCGGCTTCAAGGGCGACAACATCACCGGCCCGAGTGACAACACCCCTTGGTATGAGGGCACTGCGCTTTTGCCGCTGCTCGAAACCGTCGAGGTCGAAGATGCTCTGGAACAGGCCGAGCCCTTCCGCATGCCGGTTCAATGGGTCAACCGTCCGAACCTCGATTTCCGCGGCTTCTCCGGTCTCATCGCGTCAGGCACAGTCAAGCCGGGTGACGAGGTGCGGGTTCTGCCCTCAGGCAAGACCTCCAAGATTGCGCGTATCGTGACCTTTGATGGTGACCAGGATCTGGCCGTTGCCGGTGAATCCGTCACACTCACGCTCACCGACGAGATCGACTGTTCTCGTGGACAGGTCATTGTCGCGGCCCAATCGCCGCTGGAAGTGGCCGACCAGTTCGAAAGCACACTGGTCTGGATGGACGAGCACGCCTTGCTACCTGGTCGTGCATATTGGATGAAAATCGGCACCCAGACCGTGTCGGCGACCGTGCATGAGCCGAAATATGAGGTGAACGTCAACACGCAGGAACATCTGGCCTCGAAAACGCTGGACCTGAATGCCATCGGCGTAGCGAATATCACCACCGACCGCGAAATCCCCTTCGCCTCCTATGAGGACTCCCGCGATCTCGGCGGCTTCATCCTGATCGACAAGATCACCAACCAGACCGTGGCCGCAGGGATGGTTCACTTCGCCCTGCGGCGGGCGCAGAACATTCACTGGCAGGCCACAGATATCAGCCGCGAGCACCACGCTTCGATGAAGCACCAGAAACCTGCCGTGCTCTGGCTCACAGGTCTGTCCGGCTCGGGGAAGTCGACCATCGCCAATATCGTCGAGAAAAAGCTGGCCCGGATGAACCGCCACACCTTCCTTCTGGACGGGGATAACGTGCGTCACGGGTTGAACAAGGATCTGGGCTTCACGGAGGCCGACCGTGTGGAAAACATCCGCCGCGTCGGTGAAGTGGCGCGTCTGATGACCGATGCGGGCCTGATCGTGATCACCGCTTTCATCTCGCCCTTCCGCTCCGAACGCAACATGGTGCGCTCCATGATGCAGCCGGGCGAGTTCCTTGAAATCTTCGTGGATACACCACTGGAAGTGGCCGAAAGCCGCGATGTAAAAGGGCTCTATGCGAAAGCGCGCTCGGGTGAGTTGAAGAACTTCACCGGCATCGACAGCCCCTATGAATATCCCGAGGCACCGGACTTGCGGATCGACACGACCAAAATGACACCGGAAGAAGCCGCCGATGCGATCATCGACCGGCTGATCCCGTAAGACACTAAACTGTCCCCGTCCGATATATTTCGGGCGGGGTCTCCTTTGCAGTTATGATCTACGTCTGAAATTTATTTCGGTGGCCCTATGAAGCCTGCTTCTTGAAGATCCGGTGAAAGCTCACTGGATAAGAGGCAAACACACCACCACACGCGCCATTTAGACCGAACTTTTTCAACAACATCACAAGCCATATGAGACCTGATCGCAGAAGGACAGCCTTCCCGGTTTAGGCCTCAATTCTGTGACCTCTAGAAAACAAAACGGATTTTTTTGCACTCTGCATCAACTCTGCGAATTTCCTGCAATTTCACTGCGCATAGAGAGTGCATACCGGCTGCATCGCAACTGAATGCACACCGAGAGACGCTAATGACCGCGCAAACACTCCCCCTCTCCGCCACATTGGCCCTCGTCTGCAGCTTTGCGACCAATGCGGCGCCCTTGACCGAAGACAGTGACACCGGACCATTTTGTGCAATCACCATTGAAGAAGTGAACCGTCGTCAAAATCAGGATGCAAAAAGGATTGAAATTTTATCGGGCTTTGATGATACGGTTAAACAACCAGCGTTCACCACGGCAGATATCATAGCTGCCCTAATCGCATCAGAACTGGACCCACCTGATTTCTACACGACGACGAGTACAGTCGGCATCAGCGACGATGACACACCCCCGCCCTCCGGTCCATAAGTCCAAAAACCAAATAGGAATACGACAGGCCGCGGGACCATCCCCCCCCATCGCGCTTGGTTTGTCGTAAGCGGCGGGCTCGATCTGTCCCATGATCGCCCGCCGCGATTATATCCTCAACGGGCTTCTGAAGTGCCAATTACAGTCCCATACGGAAGCTCTTTGAGCAAGGTTCGGCCCTTTTTTTATGATTTTCCAAAGACTGCCACGTTGCCATGACCCGATTTGTAGTCTTGATTACTCAAACAGGGTCACAGCCTTCTCTTCGATGGTCGCGCGGCATTCTTTGACGAATTTCTTGTCCACAAGAAAGTCCCGACAAATCTTGTCCATCGACACCTCGCCCTTAAGAGCTTCCAAGCCGATTTTGGCCTGAAAGGCTGGATCCGTGACGGGGGCTTTGGCATTGGCGTTGGGCTTCTTGGCCGGAATAGGAGCTGCGGCGGGATCAATGGCGTGTTTTTTGATCAACCCGTCCATAAAAGACCCGCGGCGCGGCGTGTTGTTTTCTTTTTCCTCCAGACGCGGCTTCATCCGGCGTGCCCAGAAATGCACCCCGCGAGTGTCTTCGGTGAACCGCTCTTCGGGCTTGAATCGGCTCAAAATGAGATGGTTCCGCTCTTTGAAATTTACCGGATAGAAGGCCGCTTCAGGTTGGGCATGTTCGATCTCTCCGGTCTCGATGAGAAAATGCGTGACAGAGGACGGTCCTGTGAACCCCCAGGTCTGCTCCGTCATATGGACCGGCGTGCCAGCATCGCGCTCGGCCTCCAGCTCGGCAATCTGCTCGGGTTTGAGCCACGGTGCGATGGCATATTCGTCCTCGAAAAACTCCAGCAACCCATGAAGCGTCTTGCTGTCCGATGGTAGACCCAGAACCGCGTTACATACCAGCCCCGGCTTTTCCCAACCAAAGACATAGGGAGAGCTGTAATCAAAGGACCGGTAGCAATACATATCCGCATCGACCCAGATCTTGTCGGTCTTCTTGAGCAGATTGAGCCGCCACATATCCGCATGAATCGCGGGGCTGCCCGTGCGCGCGTGACGCAGCATCGGCTCGGCAGGGTAGATATCAGCGGCATTGGCGATGTGAACCCCCGGCGGCACATTCGGGATCGGCTCATAGGAATAGAGCGTGATGTGATGCCCCTGATCGGCAAAACTCTTCAAGCAAAGCTGTTCGAGCCAGCTCAACTTGCCACCAATCCACAAGGACGCAATCTCGGGTAACCTGTCCATTTTGCCGAATACCTGCTCTTTTTGACCTGACACTACGCCCCTGAGCCTATCATAATCTGCCTGAGAGGCCACTGCCGAAAACTTGACACATACCGGCCCATGTGAGACCCGTTTATGAAAGAAATCAAGCGACAAGACCGCTTGGCGTGAGATGAGGATAGGCCTGGTATGGCACAGCTACAACGGCATCATATCAAAGCCGTCACTCTCGGCACGTCGACTGTTCTGGCTGCCCTCAACACGGGTGACGGGCAAGCGCATCTGTTCTTCACCAAAGATTCACAGTTAAGCCCTATCATGGCGGAGAACCTTCTGGCTGGCGCGGAAATCCGCAGCGTCGGAGATGCCCCGTGGCTCACAGGCCCGCGTCCTGCGGACAAGATACAAACCTTTGTCGACAGCAAGCTGGTCGAAATCCCGCTTGAGCAGCCACAACTTGACATGATGTCCGGTCGCAACGTGGCGCTGGCCACACGCAATGGCGAAACTGCCGAGACGATTCTCCAGTGGCTTGCCTATCACGCCAAACATCAAGGCATGACGGGAGCGGTAGTCCTTGATCGCGCGAAGCCCGACACGGATGAAGCTTTTATCAAAGCCTTGAACAAAGGGCTGAAAAAACTGAAGGATATGACCGTAGTGCTCGTCGATTGCGACGTGCCCTTGGGGCTACCCGACACGGCGCCGGAACATCACCCCTATGTCACGCCTGGCGCGCCAGGTAAGGACCGGATGAAGGTGCCACAAGCGGACCCTTGGACCGCCCCGTTGGGTGATGTTCTGATCTACGAGATGCTACGGCATCTGTTTTTGGCAAAGGCCCGCGCCGTGGCCAATATCGAGATTTACGATCTGGTCCCCGCCGATCCGCGCGGCACCATGTTCAATCTGGCCCAAGACGCCAAAGGCGGCGTCGTGCAACTCGTCGGTCAACAATGCTACCCGTGGCGGGTGCGCGAGGATGACCCCGTGCAATTTGCCGACCACATTTGCGTCCAGTTCGACGCCAAGAAACGCCGCGGGCGCTGGTGTGCGGCCATGTCTGTTCTACCGGATCAGGCCGTGTTCCGGCTGGTACGCATCGGTGGGGTGGAGCCTAGCGTCTCCTATCCGTTCTACCGCTTTATGGCCCTGCGCCACCGCGCGCCATCCGTGTCAAAGATTGTGCCCAAAGCCTCCTTGATCGAACATGCGCCGCTGCTGAAAATAGCGAAGCGCGAATGGAAGCACCAACCCGTCTCCATGCCCCAAGAGGACATCACCAAACCGCCCAAAGGCGACAATTCCGTCGCCATCGTCACATGTATGAAAAACGAGGGGCCATTTATCCTTGAATGGCTGGCCTATCACCGCGTCATCGGGATCGAAGGTTTTCTGGTCTATACCAACGACTGCACAGATGGCACGGATGAACTGCTCGATCTGTTGCAGGAGAAAGGCTACGTCCAGCACCGCGACAACAAGTTCCACGGCACGGGGCTCAAGCCCCAGCACCACGCGCTACAACAGGCCGAAAAAGAACCCGTCATCATGGAAAGCGACTGGGCCATTTCCATGGATGTGGACGAGTTCATCAACATCAAGGTCGGGGACGGGACCATGACCGCGCTGTTTGACACAGTGCCGGATGCGAACCTGATCTCCTGCACATGGCGGCTGTTCGGCAATAGTGACGTGCATGACTACGAAGATCGCTTTCTCGTCGAACAATTCTTCCGCGCGGCCCCTGAATTTGCCAACAAACCGCATCAGGCCTGGGGTTTCAAAACCCTCTTCAAAAACGTCGGCCTGTTCAAAAAGCTCGGGGTGCATCGTCCCAAGGGCCTCAAGCCGCAGGTCTGGGATAAGATCCGCTGGTACAACGGGTCGGCCAAACCGATGCCTGAGGGCGAATACCGCAACGCATGGCGCTCCAACGCCTCGACCTATGGCTATGATGTCGTCCAGCTCAACCACTACGCCGTGCGCTCTGCCGAAAGCTTTCTGGTCAAGCGCGACCGGGGCCGCGTGAACCATGTGGATCGGGACCAAGGGCTCGCCTACTGGTTCCGCATGAACAACAACTTTGAGGAAGAACGCTCGATCCAGCGCATGATCCCCAAACTCCAGAAAGAATTCGACCGCCTCATGGCCGATCCGGACATCCGCGCCATGCATGACGCCTGTGTCATCGCCCATAAAAACAAGATCACGGAACTGCGGGCCACCGAGAACTACAGCAATTTCTACGCAGAACTCACCAGCGCGCGGATGGAGAAACTCAGCCGGATGCATCGCCATTTCGGCGCCAACGTCTTCCTCTCCGGCCCCGAATGCGTGCCCGACGAAGTGCTAGAGAAGGATGTAGACGAGGAGTTCTTTTTCACCGTGGAACGCGGTAAGACGGCGCATTAATGTAAACTGCAGGTTTCAGCAGGAAATCCGCGTGCTTAAACCATCGCGCTATCCACCGTAATCCCACGGTCAACAAGTAAATCACGCACCCACGCCTGTAATGGCATATGGAAAGCCAAGGAGGGCTTCGTTTTCCATATTCAGGTTTTCCATCACGAATGCGCGGTCCTCCGGGGTAAAGGAAGCATATTCACGTTGGCGCCCTTTGCCCTCGACATCTCCGGGGAGAGCAAAGTGTGACACATCCTTTTTCACTGGCAGAAAATCCGGCGCGGCATGTAAATCGAAATGCTCGGCAATGTGTTTCACCAGAGAGTGTGGCGCGTCCCGAGCCTCGTCAAATCTCAGAATGATCCAGTTACGATACAGGTTTCGCACTTTTAACTGGCTCGCCAGTTTCAGATTGCGCAGTTCAATGACGTTCTTGATCCGCTCTCCGGTCATCGGGTGGCGTTCATACGTCAATTCCTTGAAACGCACGGGCAATTGACGCTGGTTCGGGATCAGATATCCGTTGAAAACTCCGGACCACTCATGGCGCAGGAAACCCGAGAAATCGACATCTCGATACCAATAGTCAACCTGATGCGGGCTACGGTGCAGGCTTTTCAGCCATTCGAAAACATCCCGAACAACGACAACCGCCAGAGCAGTGTCCAATGCAAAGGGCGGATTGACGAAATTATGCTTTTCCCAGTTATACCGTTTCCCCTGACGGATTGCGGGAAAGTTCTGTTTGATGAGGGTCTCGACGAAATTCGTGCCTGAACACCGCTCGCCATAGATCTTGAAGGTTGTGATGTCTGTATCCGGCTTGGAAGATAAGAGCATGGGACTGTGTCTTTCATTCAATATCGACAAGTGCCTGACGCAAGACTGCCACATCGGTTGCAACAAAGCGAACCCGTTCGGTCCCGCAGGTCAGGATCGTATCGCGGCCATCGGATGACAGGTTATACGGGCCAAGGGTACTCCAGTCCGAAATGTCCAACTCTCCGCCTTTATAGCCCTTTACGACCTGCGGCAGTCCGGTCCTTTGGAAGTGCAGAACCATGTCTCCGGGGCCGACCTCGATCACGTTTGTGCCGCCATCGATGGTCACATCTGACGTGCCGGCATTGCCTCGAACGACATTCCTGCCGTCGCCTGTCGTGATGATATCATGGCCGGTGCCACATATGATATGCGCGTCCCCCGTGCCGCCATGCACACGGTTTTCCGCACGTTGGCACTCTATGCGATCATATCCGGACCCGCCGATGATTGTGGCATCCGCAAATCCGGCCTCAACCGTATTGTCACCGGCCTGAAGATAGGCCGTAATCGGGTCATGGGCCGTCTCAATGCGATCATTTCCGCGCCCACCAAAGATGCGGAGCGCAATGCGTTGATGCCCGCCCATAAAGTCGATGTGGCAGCCCAAATCATTGCAGCGTACTTCAAGATGGTCCGCCTTGTCCCCGATGTCTCCGGGGTAATACAGCTCCCTCCAGGCCTTGGGCAAATCAATGCTCATGTCCGTGCGCGGGCGCAAGAAATACCGGCGCCATCCGGGATAGTCGGGCATGTCTGGATCGGGCGGCCCAAATGCAATCTGACCGTTTGTCGGGGGCGAGGCCGGTTGTTTCCCATGTTCCTGAACCGAGACATATTCGGTTGGGGGCGGCTCACAGGTTTCATCATCACAGATGAACATGCCATACTGGCGGGCCGTTTGCTTCAGGCGCGTCCGCATTTCGGCAAGCTCAGGGTGATTGGGGCTGACATCACGCAATTGCCAAGGGTCGCTCTCCAGATCATACAGTTTTTCGCTTCCGTCCTGATAGGAGATGTAGCGAAACTGTCCATGACGGATGCCGGTCGAGCCGAAAAAGAACGTAGGCACCGACCGGTCCTCTTGCGCCGTGCCTTCAACCTGCGGACGCAAAGACCGGCCGGGGCTGCCCTGCAATGGCGGCAGTTGCGCGTAGTCCATAACGGTTTGCCCGATATCCAGCAGCGCGACAGGGTCCTTGACCACCTGCCCCTTGTCCTGACGCGGATCATAGATAACCAGCGGGACACCGGCAGCCTCTTCCCAAAGCGTGTATTTCCGGAAACGCGCCTTGTCGCCCATGTGATAGCCGTGATCGGCCGTGATGATCACAAGCGTGTTCTTTGCATGCGTGGAAGCCTGAAGCGCATCCCAGACACGTCCGATATGCCAGTCAACATGGCTATAGCAGGAAAAATAGTTCCGGATCGTCTTGCGCCATGCAGCTTCATTCTTGAGCGGAAAATTCGGCGGAAAAGAGGCCTCGGCAAAGGCATCCGGTTCCCTTTTCTGCTTCCACTCCTCGGGCATGATGAAATCGTTTTCATCATACATTTCCTTGAAACGGGCGGGCGTTCTGAACGGCGGATGGGGGTTGTGGAACCCTGCCTCGCGATAGAACGGCGCATCCCCGTTATAGCGGCGTAGAAAGTCGATCGCATAATCCGCGGATGTGTGGTCGTAATATTGACTGTCATTCGCCTCGTCGGTGGTCCCGAGCCCCCTTCCGGCCCCACCAAAATCCTTATGCGGCGCCGTGCGGGACGGACCGAAGTGACATTCCTGTGCCTCATGGGAATACAGGGCGTTATGCACTTCGGGCGGGCGAGGTTTGTAGCCGTGGTGTATCTTGCCTCCGCTTGAACAGAAATAACCGGCTTCCTTCAGGCGATAGGACCACATTTGCTCAGGCCGGAGCAGTTCGAAAATCTCGCTGTAATTGTCGAAAATACCCGTTTGATGTGGAGCCAGCCCCGACATGAAACTGGAACGCGAAGGACCGCAGACCGGTGTCTGGCAATAGGCGGCATGAAATGCCGTGGCCCGCGCACAGATGCGGTCCAGATTGGGGGTTTGAAGCTCTACGCCGAAAGCATTGCGAAAGCGCCAGAAGGCAAAGGCATCATCCATGCTGATCAGCAGGATATTAGGCCGCTCGGGAGTTGTCATTGCACGCCTCCTGCCAGTTCGGACGGCATGACCGGAAGTCGGCCCGACAGCGCATAACGGTAGAGCTTGCGCTCGGGTTGTAGAAGGCTTGGTCTGGACCAGGTTTCACGCAATGCGCCATGGTTGGCCGGGCGTTCCCCGTCGGGGGCCTCCCGCATCATGCCCCAGGCATAGTTTACAGAAAGGCAGGGGCCTTCTGCGAAACGATCAAGTGACAGAACAAGCCGCTGCCCTCCCTGAAAGGCCGGCTCGAAATGCAGACCGGTGATCTGCGCATCATTCACACAACCATCCAATGCGAACCCATGAGCGTTTCGGGCGGCTATAGGGTCTAATTCCAAGGGAGTCATGGTGGCAAACTCGACCACCAGATCCGTGCCGCGCCGGAACACCTGACGCATGGAGGGACAGAACCAGCGTTCGCCATTTTGCGCGGCCCTAACGGCGAGGGCTTCAAGCTCATCCAGCCACATCCGGTCTTTTGGCGCAATCGTTGCGACTGTATCGGGCATGAATTCCAGCATGTAACTCGGGCTGGCCACCAAGATGCCAAGACCCGGTTCATGAATATCGAGTCGACCTTCAGCAAGGGCGACCTCGGATTCCCCGTTTGTCCGTGTGCCCGGCTTTTGCGTGACGATCACATGAGGATAGCTGATCTGGTCTGCGGCGCGCGCCACATGTTCGCGCAGGGTGCGGATCGTGTCGATATAGTGGCTTGCTGCTGACAGCTCGTCGGTTACGATATCCCCCGCGAGCAGATCCATGGAAATGCGGTCAATATACAAGATGCGATCATGGTCTTGAGCGCTGTTTTTCGCATCCTGAATCCGGTCCAGAACATCTTGCAGATAGGGAGAGCCCGGATGGGCCTCTGCGGCGGTGATCCCCGGTTTGGGGTGGGACAGGGCAAAAACGGTACGTAGCGCACGGCAATGGGCACGCTCATAAGACAGAACCGCGACTCCTTGTGCTTCTGCACCTTGTGGAGCCGTGTCCTGAGACAGAAACTCGTCCCGTATGTGGTATTCAAACCGCTCCGGCAACGGGCGGGGAATGGCCGTTGTCCCGCCGATTGAAACCATACCCAACGCCACCTCGGGGCTTTGGGCCAGCGTGACACCGTTGCGTTCTTCAAATCCCATCACCTGATGGCGATATTGATCGGACAAATAGCGCAGGGTGACCCCGTCATCGGAGAGGTTCCACACATTTCCAAGCGTTCGGGGCTTGCGTGACGGGCACTGTAGCTCTGTTTCTACAGTGATCTGCGCATCGGTTTTGTTTTGCCTACTCATCGCCGCAACGGCCCTTCGAGGGGTGTCGGCATCAGAGGAAGATGCTGCGGAGGAAGAGCCTTCCTTGCCAGCCTCCTGAGCCTGTCGGGCACGGGCGCGTGTCCGAAACGCAGCAACAAAAGCGGGAATGCGATGCTGTTTCCCGCGTGCCTGAAGGTGGTCTTCCATCGTCTTGCGGTAGAGGTAGAGGTCTTTGCGTTTGCGTGTGACGCTATAAAACCATTTTTCGCTCAATGTGCCGTCGATGGCTTTTGTCATCGTGTCTTTCAAAAGGTCCATCCGGCGCAGAACCAGTGCCGTTTTATGTCCCTGCCCGAAGGATTTCAAAACCGATATTTTATCTTCGGGCAAGCGCTGGATCTGTTTCATATCCGGCGTGAAGAAAGGATCCAGAATGACCCAGAGTTTTCTGACATTTCCAACCGTTTTGGCCGCGTCCGACCGCGGTAATGTCCAGTCCTGAGCGCGTCCGGGGCCAAAACGTTTTTCCCAAGGCACAAGCTCTTCAGACAGTGTTGTCTGCGGGCTGAATGCAATAACATCACAACCCGGCGCGAGATCTGCAAAAGCAAGCGCCCCGAACCCGCCCATGGACGTCCCTGCCATGACAACCCGATCAAAGCGGGCAAAAAATCCGTCTGCAGCGAGTTTTTCCATCCGCTCGATCAGGCGGGCATCCCGAAACCAGGTTGGCCCCTGTGCGACAACGCCCAGATGACTGTGGCCGCTGTCCCGAATGAATTTCTCTGCCCATGCTTTGACATCATAATCAGGGTAACCGGCATCTGACAGATTGTCGAAAGTGACCACGAGAACTTCAGTTCCACGATCAACATGGATCAGAGCATGTTGCCCCAGTTTTTCATAGAAACCGTCATGGGCACCTGCGGGGAAAATTTCGCGATACCACTCAGGCAGCTTGTCGCCAGATGCATCCTGTTGAGTGTCAGAGGTATCGGCCATAATGATCCTGCTCTTTTGATCCAATTTCCCGAAAACTTACGCTGATTAGCGTGCAAAGGTAAAGATTTACGCCTTATAACAAATTAGGTTATCTCTCATATCCGGACGAGTGATCCGGTACAGCGGGTAAATAGTCATGACAGAAAAGCAGACATCAAGCCGCGCAGAAGCCTGGCGACAGACCTTGCTGGCACAAGCGCGCGACAAAGGTTTTTTTGAAGACGTCGGGGATATGCACAAGGCAATCTTTATCCCTGCCGCGGGAGAGAAGGCCGACACGCTCGTTGTGGTATTCGACAACCTCGATGATGTGCGCCAGAAAACAGACCGCCTCCCTTGGGCCGTTGATTTCATCAGTTCGCAGGGGTGGTCCGCGCTCGGCTTTATGGCACATGGCGCGACATGGTATCGCGACGAGGCTGTGCTGGATTTTTTTGACCGTCTGAAATCCGAAAAGTTCTTTGACCGTTTCCGTCGTGTGGTGTTCTACGGCACCTCTATGGGGGGCTATGCAGCCTGTGCCTTCTCCGCCGCAGTTCCGGGGGCTACGGTCGTTGCCATCAACCCGCAGGCCACGCTTGCGCGCAAATATGCGGCATGGGAACGGCGTTTCCGCCCGGCATGGCATAATGATTTTTCAGGTCGGTATGGATTTGCTCCTGACATGGTCAAGTCCGCAGAAAAGGTCTGGTTGTTCTATGACAGCCGGATTTTTGGCGATGCGGCCCATGTCGCCCTGTTCAGGGGCGCCAATATAGAAAAGGTCAAATGTCCTTTTATGGGACACGGCATGCTGTCCGTCTGGCGCGACATGGGCATTCTGAAGCCTGTTGTGTCGTCCTGTATCGACGGGACGGCGACACGTCGCAGTATTGCACGGCTCATGCGGAACAGGCACACATCCCTGACGTATAAACGGGCAGTCCTTGCCCATTTGCAAAAGAGCAAAAGACACAGATGGGTCATCCGCTGGGCCGATGCTGTCATGCGTGAGCGGCGGGGGCCTGTTTTTGTCAAGGCAAGACAAGAGGCGCTGGCAGAGATCAAAGCGCAACGGGGCTCGAAATGACGGTGCAACCGGAGCATGGCTGCTGTCACGGCACCACTCGGACGGAAGCCGTGTCCTCGCCCGTTGCGCCGATCCAAAAGAATGCAGCCTCTGCCGGATTGAAACAGAAAATTGCGGCTCTGTTGCGTCCAATCCCCGGCGGCATTTTCAATATGGGCACAAACCAGCCGCGATATTCAGACGATCTCGACAGTCCGGCCAGATATGTCCGCGTGTCTCCCTTCATGCTCGGGGCCACGCAGATCACCAATGAAATCTTTGAGGGCTTTGTGGCTGAAAGCGGCTATCAAACAGTCGCTGAACGCGAAGGATGGTCTTTCGTTTTTTATATGTTTGCCCCCGATCAGGGGGCCGATTTTGCCGGACCGGTGGACGCCCCTTGGTGGCGCGCTGTGCCCGGAGCCTGTTGGCGCCACCCCGAAGGGCCGGAAACGGGTCTGGAAGGTCGGGAAGATCATCCCGTTCTGCATGTCAGTTGGGAAGATGCCGTCGCGTTTTGCGAATTTTGCGGGGTTCGTCTACCGACAGAATCCGAATGGGAATTCGCGGCGCGGGGCGGCATGCAGAACGCCTTGTTCCCCTGGGGCGATGATCCGCGCCCCGAGAATAAATACATGCACAACATCTGGCATGGGCGCTTCCCGACCGAGAACTCCGGCGAGGATGGTTTTGTCGGTGTCGCTCCGGCTCAAAGCTTCGCGCCCAATGGGTATGGGCTGTATAACATGACCGGCAATGTCTGGGATTGGTGCGCGGACTGGTTCGGCGCCCTGCCTCCCGCCACAATGCCGCCGGTCACTGATCCGGCAGGTTCTTCACAAGGCCCCGGACGCGTTATGAGAGGCGGCTCGCATCTGTGCCATGCCTCCTATTGTCAGAGATATTTCGTACATTCCCGCACACATAATACGCCCGACAGTTCAACGGGCCATATAGGGTTTCGTGTTGCGACCCAAACAGGGGGCTTAGAATGAGTACTTCCGCCCAAGCGGACAAACAGATTGCCTGGACCAACCAGCTTGAAAAACTCGGTGCCGAACACGGTTTCTTCCGCCAGATTGACGCCGAGCACAAAGCCCTGTTCCTGCGCGGGGATGATACCTTGGTGGTGACCTTCGACAATCTGGACGACGCGCGACAGAAGGTCGAAGACAGGCTCCCTTGGGGGGTGAAATTCATCAACTCCCAAGGCTGGTCGGCACTGGGGATCGCTGCACACGGATGGACGTGGTATCGCACAGAAGAGGTCTGCGACTTTTTCGACGAATTACGCGACAGCAAGTTCTTTGACCAGTTCAAGCGGGTGGTCTTTTACGGAACATCTATGGCCGGATATGCCGCGGCGGCCTTTTCATCCGCCGCCCCCGGTGCCACGGTGATCGCACTTTCACCGCAGGCCACCTTGGACCGCGATATAACAGGCGGCTGGGAAACCCGGTTTCGGGCGGCTTGGCGCCGGGATTTTGACGGGCGCTACGGATATGCACCCGAAGAAGTCGCAACGGCCCGAAAAGCATGGGTGTTTTATGATCCCTACACAGGTCAGGATGCCATTCACGCAGCTTTGTTCCGACACCCGAATACCACACATATCAGATGCCGGCATTTCGGACATAATCTGGGATCGGTGATGTCCATGATGGGGGTGCTGAAGCCGGTTGTTTATGGGCTGGTCAATGATGATCTCGATGAATTTGGTGTCTACCGGCTGCTCCGCTCCCGCCGCACGCTACCATATTATCAAAAACTGCTCCTCAAGCGCCTTCAGGAGATGAAGCGGCCGCGTCTGACATATCGCTATTGTCACGCAGTGCTCAAGGCATCTCATCCAGCTCGACGCCCGCATTTCGCCAATCAGATGAACCAGATTGCCAGACAACTCGACCTGCCGGCTTATGATCCTGGAAAGATCTCTCCGTGATCATATGGGCTACGGAAATATCGGATCATCTCAGATTCCACGTCCTTTAGCGTACCAAGGAACGCCTTCTTAGTTCCTGAGAAACCGTACATAAAGCTTCCCAGCAGCGTCTTGATGTTCAGTTCACGTTAAAAACCTAGTGCCTGACATCACTGCCTCCTTGTTTCATTCAGCTCTAAGCAAGGCGGCAGCAACTCGGTCACAAGCGCGCAGAGGGTCGCATTTGCCATTTTCAACGCTTGGTCCTTGGATGCCTTCTTGCGCAGGTTTCGGGCCAGTTCCGAGCCACGCGTGGAGGTGTCTTGGACCAACAGGAGAAACGCGATCTCCTGTATCTGGTGCAGGGCCTGATCCGCGGCGTCCGGCTCCGCAATCGCTCCAAGCCCGGAAGGTCTGGCGCATTCACCCAGCAACGACTTCAGAGCAGGCCCGTGCTTTGATGCCTCGCCCTCTGCAATGCAGATGTCGGTCATTTCCGCCATTCGAGACAGGAAGCTGCGCACGGGGATCGTTGCGCTTTGCGTGGTGTAGCCAGAGCGGCGCTCCACATGCAGTTCAGGACTGTCCGGATCATAGCGCAGTGTCAGCCCGTCCGCCGAAACCTCTGACGCCACAGGAAGCCCGAAGTGCCGACGCAGGCTAAGCGCCTCGGCATAGAGCACCAGTTGCAGCAGGTCACCCTGCGACACAGCGCAGGACATGCGCTGCAAGCCGCTTTGTCCGGCCACTTTATAATTGAGCGTGAGTTTGGCGCCACCGCCCTGCTGCGCCTCAATCGAGAATGTTCTTGCAGTCATTAAGGTGAATTACAGGCAAAGCCCCTAAAAGGGCAATCGCTGTCTGGGCCATTCTTCGCCATAGGAAAAAACATGCGCATCGCTGCACCCCAGACGTTCAGTGCATATTCACACATACACAGATCATGCACAGAAATTCCCTGAATCTGATCGTTTTCGACATTGTTACAAGAGATCACGAAGATCGGCGTATGGGTCGCTGAAATTTGATATGCGCATACGCACACTAATGTAGATAAAAACCTGATATTTGTTCACCTTTACACATTCAGGGTGAGGCCCTAAATATTATTCCATCGAGAGACGCAAAAACGAACAGACCGCGTCACCCACAAATAGAAATGAATTGAAAAGGACCACAACCATGACATTCTCCCTCAAAACACTGACCGCCGCCGCTATCGTTGCTGTTGCAGGTACTGCCGCCGTTGCAGGCCCGAACTACATCATCCCGGGCAACCAGTCCTCCACCAAAACCGTCGCCAATGTTGAACTCGTGCGGGCCGAAGCTCCGGCCACTCTCGAAGTTTACTCCGTCCACGGTGGCGAACGTGTGGCTCTGCTCGGCTCGACCGACGTGAACGCCGGCGCAAACACCGATGTGAAAGTCAGCCTTGACGCAGGCGCTGCTCAATCCAACCTTGAGTTCGTCCTCGTCGGCTCCAACGGCGCAACCCTCGCCGACAAAAGCATCAATAACTACCAATAAAAGGTGGTCCCGTTCGCTCTGAGCCAAAGTGCTCAGGGTGGATGGAAATCAGAAATGCCGCCGGAGTCCCCTCCCGGCGGCATTTTTGTGTTGGCGGGCAAGAGCACTTAAAGCGCCAACCCTAAACCTTAACGATTAGAACGACGTGCGCGCAGAAAGCACGACCGACGGCTCGCCCGCATCATCAACGCGGGCCTCTATACGAGCGGACCAGATATCGGTTCTCTTCACGTCCATTCCGAGGCTCAAATATCCAATACTGTCTTCGCTCGTTGTTGCAAAGCTGGTGCTGGCACCCGCCAACGACATGGCGACAGCGTCTCCATCGACAAAAAGCCCTGCGACACCGACAAATGGCGTGAGGTTCAGGCCGGACAGTGCAAGGTCATACCCGACCTCAAGACCGGCAAAGCCGTTGGTCACTGTGCGCGCGTCAAATGCGGCACCGGCCAGATAGTCGGCGGAAAAACTGTCCATCCGATAGAGGCTGAGCCCGGCGTTTCCAGACATCGTGAAGCCCGACGTCATCGCGTGGGTGACTTGTGCGCCAAGCCCCGCGAACATCGCATCTGTCGCTGCATCGCCCGCATCGCCATAGGTTACCTCACCCGCGCCGACAAACGCCACTGCGCTCATTTGTGTTTGCGCCGAGAGGTTGCGCGCGTAGCGCCCGCCCAAAGCGACGTTGCGTGTTGTGATGTCACCCGTCTCTGCATCGCCACCAGAAACGCTGAAGAACAGGCCGTAGGTCTCAAAATCGCGACCGAAACTCAGCGCCCCATCACGCCAATCGTCCTCTCCGAGCTGCGTTTGACCTGCAACCCAGAATTTCCCCGGCTCCAGCGGGCCAAAGCCTGTGCGCGTGATGTCATAGACCAAGCCCGCAATGAGGGTATCTGCGGCCCCGAAGGCTGTGGCATCCGCCATCACCAGCGTCTGATTGGCATACAGTGCCGTATCCACTTGAAGGTCGATCACCTCCGGATCGTCGGTAAAACTGATGGCCCCAAAGCTGGTTGTCACCACGCTAAGCGTATCCGTGCCCGCGCCAAGATCCACGTCGCCAACAATTGTGCCACCGTGGATTTCCAACGTGTCGTCGCCCTCCCCCAGACTTATTGCTGTGCCGCCGCGCCCGACAATCGTGCCGGAGTTGATCACCGTCTGGGCGCCCGTATCGGCGGGATCGGTATTGATCCCGATGGTGCCTTCGATCCGGCCTGTATTGGTGACGGTCGAGGCCTCTGTTGACGGGTCAAAGTCAATACCGTCCTCTGCCCCGTCCGAGATGATCAGGCCTGCGTTAAAAATTGTCCCACTGTCGAGATCGACACCGTCCTGATCACCGGTAGACCGGATCGTGCCATAGTTGGTAATTTGCGCATCAGCGGCTGCATTCACCGCGTCGTCGCCTGCGGTGATCGTGCCATAATTGACCAGCACAGCACCGTCAGTATTGATATTGACGCCCTCATCTTCGGCCTCGATCACGCCGGTCTCATAGTTGACCACCGTCGCGCCCTCTTCAAGCTGCACCCCATCATCGGACCCGATGATTGTGCCGTAGTTTTCGACCACGCCGTCGTCATCAATATTAACGCCGTCGCCATCCTCTCCCGTGATCGTGCCATAGTTGATGACAGTCACATCATTGTCACCCTGCACACCATGATCATTTTCGCCTGTAATCGTGCCTGAATTGGTAAAAGCAACGCCATCATCAAACTCAAACCCTTGGTCGTCCCCCGTGATCACCGCCCCCTCAGAAACGGTAATTGTGCCATCGTCAAAACCATCGTCGAGAAGTCCGGTTCCCGTACCCGAACAGACAACATCATCGCCGTCACTGGGCGACGATGGCGTGCAGGTTTCAAGAGATTGCGCCTGTAGGGGCAAGGCCAGAGCCGTGATCAAAGCAAGGGAGGACAAAGAGCAAAGAAACGTCACACGCATAGGCAAACCTGTGGATTGGAGACAAATTTGCTCTGCCCTAGCGGTTGTTTGTAACAGACATGTGCCAACGCCTAGAAAAACGCTCAGATCGCACCTCTAACTCCTCAAAAAATAGGCGCGTCGAGCGGATGACTGCAGAACATACTCCTGCACCGTTACGCCAATGTTGGATGGTGAAGCCTACTAGCAAAGATGTCTTGCAATCATTGCCGATGTTGAGGGGCGCGAAAAGGCCTTCGCCGGAGCCAAGCCGAAAGGGCAACTGCGCATCGACGCTCACGTCACACTAACACGCCATTATGTAATGCCGCATCTGCCGGAGTATTTCGCCGACCATCCTGATCTTGATATCGACTTAACATCTTCCCCCACCTGAAGGAGGGGGATTTTCCGGGGTCGCGAGACCCTTTCGAGTTGACGCTTCAGCCGGGCGCTACTGCGAGAACCGTCCACGTCCAGCAACGGTGTGTTCCACCGCCGTTTAAAACAAAAGGAGAAGCGGCTTGGTTATCACCGTTTCACTCAAGCGAAAAATTAACGCATGTTGCAGTGTATCGCAACGCATTCCTCCCCGCCCTGAAGGACCGGGTATCCAGCGAGGCAAACGATGAGTGAAGGCGACCACCTCGTGAGCCTGATCCCGGAAGGCGTCAACTGCGTGTTACGGGTATTATTCAATAGCCTTCTGCTTAATGCTGGACTGATACAGCCAGTTCCGGCCTTGCCACCAACATTTTGTTATTGAGCGCTGTCCTTTTCGCCAGACGACGACCACGACGCCCCGAAACCAAAACCCGAGCAGGCTTAAAAGCATACAAGTCTTCTTTGCCCAGCTCAGGGAAAATACCGAGTATCTCTTGGCGCGCCTCTCTTCCAACCGCTTTCAATGCCTCAGAGCCCGTGTACAAACTTTCTGTCGCGGCGCCATTTGCGAAAACAATCTGATGAGCATCAAACATGAAGTGCCAGTAAGTCACTGCCGCAACATCATCCGCAATCTCAATTCCATCCACTTCAAGAAGCTGCTTTGCAGCCACCAGAACTTCGGAGTGCCCAAACATCCGCTCCGCAATGATCGAATGAATCAAGACCCGATGCTGAGGCGAAACCAGGAGCTCATGTTCCTGCTGGTTCACGCCAAGTGCGCCTGCGGCAATGCGAATGGGGAGGAACTTCGTATGCGCCTTCAATTGCGTTGAAGAAAGAGTACGGGACCCTATCCAGAGGACCTCCTGATACCCCACATCAAGTGTCAGAACCTGATCTCCCAACTGGAGTTTCTCAACCGGCACTTCGCCACGAGCAGTTTTGATCAATGTACCCGAGGTGAAACAAACAAGATCGGTATCGTTAAACGCGAGCGTGCCGGTCGTATCGACTTCAAAAGTCACAACCGCTGTATCCAAAAGGCTTTGAACCAGTGGGGCCACGGCATTTCCGACGACAGGAACATCGTCCAAGGGGTCAGAAAGGTTAAGATCAACAGATGTCACGCCCCCAAGGAACGTATCTATTTCGATAGTGATCCCGAGATGGTCCTCGTCGAGAGGCTCATCCGTTATCATAAAGAAATTACCATCTTCATCCTGGTAAAGTTCGCCCTCAATCGGATTTAAGGACACGGTGACCTCAGCCAAACCAAGAAGATTTGCCGAAACATCTGCCGTCGATAGGGTGAAACTTCCCAAATACGTGCCAGAGCCCACGCTGGTACTCGTTCCCGCACCGTCATCATTGACGATATTGAAGTCATCACCATAGCTGAGTTCCGTCAGGCCCTGCTCTCCAGGGACATTGTAATCCGTAAACTCCGTGCTTTCTCCAAGATCATTGAGAATACTGATAAAATTGGTATCCACGACGGGCAGGCCATCGGCATCTAATGAAATAACTCCATTAGGCAATTGGGTTGAATATGGCATGCTTTATCTATCCTCTATCACAACACCACCCAAGCAAAAGGCTACGCCTTTAAAAGGATTATGCAACTTAAAGTATTAAATTGTTTTTCCAGTGTTCGCTTTGGTTGATGACTTGAATGCAATGACCATAAGGCCTGAGGCTGCCCTTCCCTCACTGCGCTCGATATTCATATGTTCGCGCACTACGTGGTCGAGTTGATACGACACTGCAAGCGTGCCATTGCCCGCCACGCTCAACCATAGATTGAAATCTCCCGCGTTTTGATCACGGGCAGAAACCTTCCGACGGAGGGTCTTCCCGGTCGTTCATATGGAAGACCTCGAAATCAAGCGGTTCATGTTCCTGGCGTCCCCGCCACCTCATTTCGCATAGCCATCCGACGTGCAATCAAGTTGCCCTCCCCCCAAAAAACCGGACAGCTCAAAAGGGGAATTTGGCGACGTAAAACGGTCGCATGGGGCCTCACCAGCCGCCAATTGACTCAAGGCCTTCCGGGAACCAATTCCCGAGTACAAAAGACACCCACAGAGGCGACATGAGGGGCCCTGAGTGCGACCTGAAACTTCTTGTTTCTGGAGAGAGCGAAGGCGGACTGACAGCCTCTATTGGGCACTTTTTGGGGTTTGATTTCCGGCTCACAAGCAGCGTGTCGGCACCCCTATTTTTTACCGCGAAAAAGCGCTTAAATTTGACACCTAAAAAGTTTGAAAACCGCTGACGGAAAAAGGCCATTTTAAGTTTTTTTCGTACAGACGTAAACAGCGTAACGTATGTTATACCGCTGTTTGAAAGTGTACGAAACCCTACACCGCTGTCTAACTATGTACGAGAGAACATTGAATTTTTCCGATTTTCGGTGTATCAAAAACCGGTGACGGGCGACCCTTCAAATCCCGTCACCAAATCGGGCGTTTTTAAGCTCTGTTTTTCGAGCTGATTGATTGCCAACACGCCAAAGGTTCCACGAATTTCGACATTAGCCCCTCCCCTGCCGCACAAAGCGCCCGCAGAGGCGATATGCGGGCCGCTGAGTGGCGTTTGAGATTTTTTAGGTGTACTGAGCCAAAAGACTTTTAATGGCCTCTGAGGGGCGTTTTTGAGGCTTTTCGTTTGGGGGATTTTTGGCCGCGTGCTGCCCTAAATTTTCAACCCTCCATCACCAAGAGGAAACATCCGCGAAATTGAGAACCGGGCAATCGGCACGCGGGATCTTCGGCGGGATCTTCGATTGACCGGATTTGTGGTTGCACAAAGCTGAAGTTACTCAGGATGAATTTGCCCGATGCAGAATTTTGCGAGCCGCAAACCGTGCAGCTGCCCTATCCCTGCCATCAACAGCTCTCGCCGCAAGCTCGAGACTCTCTTGACTGGATCACCCCCCCTGCTTCACGACCCCGGATCACGGGTTTGGCAATTGTGTGAGGCCTTCCCATGCGCAATCTCTTCGGAGGCTCAGTCTACGCGAACAGCTTGATCGGGACGATCAAGTTACAGATTGCCATTGTCCGACCTTTCCTCAATCATAGGTTGTGAGTGCCCGCGTTTTGATCACGGGCAGGAATCTTGCGACAGGGATCTTCTCGGTCGCTCATATGGAGGGTCTCGAGATCAAGCGGTTCATGTTCATGGCTTTGGTCGGCCTGTCTCTCGCGATCAGTTCACTCGGCACCCCGCTCTACGCGGAGGTCCGGTTTAACAATGCGACACGCAGCGACACCTTGGGACAGCCGGTCCGTTACGCCATTTATCTGCCGCCCGGGTATGATGCCGATGATCGCAGCTATCCCGTCCTCTATCTCCTGCATGGAGGCGGCAGCGGCCAGCCAAGCGACTGGTTCACCCTTGCCGGTCTCGACAAGATGCTCGACCGTCTGATCGAAGACGGCACAATCCGCCCGCTGATCGCCATTGCCCCCGATGGCCGCCGCGATGAGACGAATGAGGTGGCGACCTACTTTCTGAATGATCAGGACGGCGTGGTGCTCTGGGAAGACATGTTCTTCGAGGATTTCATCCCTGCCGTCGAAACCCGCCACAAGGCCATCGCCAGCGGTGACGCCCGCGCCATTCTGGGAATCTCGATGGGGGCGCTTGCCGGCGTGGTCTATCAACTGCGCGCGCCTGACGCCTTTGCCGGTGTTGCCGCACTCAGCTCGGCCTTCCGGACCGAAGATCAGGTTCTCGGCCTCTCACCAGACGCCTATCGCAGCCGCTACGCCGGTGTTTTGGGCGCGGAGCTGGAGGGGCAAGCGCGGCTGAATGAGGCTTGGGACGCGATACAGGGCGAGACATTGGTGGCGCAGACAGACGCAGCGCGTTTTTCTCGCGTGCCGCGCCTCTATTTCGACATCGGTGCGGATGATCCGTTTTTCGAGGGCACAGCAGACCTGCACGTCACCCTGCGCAACGCGGGCATCCGTCACCGGTTTCGGGTCAGCGAGGGAGGTCATGACTGGATATTCTGGCGGACGTCGCTGGAACAGGCCCTTCTGCATATCGATGCCGTCCTGACACGTGGCTATGGCGAGTAAGAGGTTGGGGCAAGACAAGAGGCTCACAAGATCGCAGATCCAACCATTCTTCAGCGGACCAGTCGCATGATGTATGGATCACGCGCCTATCAGGCTGTCTTGTGACCTCAGTCAGAACCGCATGCGCATCCGTGCGTTTGCCCAAAGAGGCCTCAGTCTGCGCGCCCTAGCGTGGGCCCGCCAATGATTTCGCCCACCTGCTCGTCTTGCACCAGGCGGAGCCAATAAATGGGTACTCTGTAACTTGATGTCTGGGAATTTGTTTTAGGTTTGTGCTTTGCTGCGTTTGACACACGCATTTTGTCCGCCAGATCAGGTTGAAGAACCAAGCGAGCTTTGTCTGCACAAGCTGCAGCCACTTTGAAACCGCTGACACCAATGCGGCAAAGGTGATCTTGCGTCGGAACACGGCGCCTATGTTCGTGGAGGAAGGCCATAGAGCCTCCGTTGAAGCGAGAACTATCCGGCCAAACCGGAAATCTCCGGCCTTCAGGCTGGGGAAGATGTTAAGGCAGTGCTCCACCCCTTCGAATTGTGCAGCGGCGTCTTGTGGCAAGTAGCCCCCGCGCGCAGACAGGGGCTACTCCTTCTTTGTTTAATACCCGAGGGTCGCGGCGTCGACGCGGCGCGGGTCCGACGCGCCAAACAAGTAGCCGCTTTCATGGTCAACGAGGATCGATTGGGTTGATCCCATCACCGATTGCTGGCTAACCTTGTGCCCACGCTGTTCGAGCAGATCGATAGTGTCGGGGCTAATGCCATCCTCGATGCGGATCTCGTCGGGCAACCACTGGTGATGAATGCGCGGCGCGAAAGAGGCCTCGGCAACGTTCATCCCGTGGTCGATGACATTCATGATGACCTGCAGCGTGGTCGTGATGATGCGCGAGCCGCCCGGCGAGCCGGTAACCAGGTACACCTTCCCATCCTTCATCACGATGGTGGGGGACATCGAAGACAAAGGCCGCTTCCCCCCCTCGACGGCATTTGCATCACCGCCAATCAAGCCATAGGCATTAGGCACGCCGGGCTTGGCAGCGAAATCATCCATCTCGTTGTTCATGAGAACGCCGGTGCCATCGGCAACCATCCCAGATCCATAGGAAAAATTGATCGTATAGGTGTTGGAAACGGCATTGCCATCCTTGTCCACGATCGAGAAATGCGTGGTCTGGTCGGACTCGTAAGGCGCGAGCGAACCCGGCTTGATGGTGATCGACGGCGTCGCCGTATTCAGGCTGATCTGCTTGCTGATATCCTTGGCATAGGCCTTGGAGGTAATCTCGGCCAAAGGCACATCCACGAAATCACTGTCGCCCAGGTATTCCGAACGATCCGCATAGGCGCGTTTCATCGCTTCGCTCATCAGGTGGATCGTGTCGGCGGAGTTATGGCCAAGGAACGAGATCGGATAGTTCTCCAGAATATTGAGGATCTGGATGATATGTGCCCCACCCGAGCTGGGAGGTGGCATTGAGACGATCTCGTAGCCGCGGTAGGTGCCGCGCACCGGATCGCGCAGAACCGGCTTGTAATTGGCCATGTCCTCAAGGGTGATCCGGCCACCGGCAGCCTGCACAGCGTCGACAATCTTTTCCGCGGTCTCGCCCTTGTAAAAGCCGTCCGGCCCTTCATCAGCGACCTTTTGCAAGGTGTTGGCAAGGTCGGACTGAACAAGGATCTCGCCTGGCTCATAGAAGCTGCCATCTTCCTTATAGAAGATGCTCGCGGAGCTCGGCCATTTCTTCAGGCGGGCCTCTAGTCCTACGAGGCTGTCAGCAAGACCGGGGGTGACAGCGATACCGTCGCGCGCGAGCTCAATCGCCGGCTGGATCACTTCGGCGAGCGTCATGCTGCCGTAGTTTTCCAGTGCCATCTGCATGCCTGCAACCGTTCCGGGCACACCTACGGCCAACCCGGTAAAGCGCGAAAGTTCGCTGTCGGCATTGCCTTCCTCATCGAGGAACATGTCGCGATCCGCAGTCAGGGGCGCCATTTCGCGATAATCGATGGCCTTGGTCTCACCTGATTCCGCGTCATGGACGAGCATGAACCCGCCGCCGCCAATGTTGCCGGCACGCGGCAAGGTCACGGCCAATGCAAAAGCCACGGCAACGCCGGCGTCAACAGCATTGCCGCCTGCTTCGAGAATGTCGAGGCCGATCCGGGCCGCAACGGCTTCTTGTGCCGAGACCATGCCTTGCTTTGCATAAACAGGATGGACACGGTCGTATCCCGAATAGATCGCGGCTTCCTGCGCGTATAGCGTGGAGGCTGTCGACATGGCCAAACATATCGCACCGGTGATGATCTGTTTCATGAAACTCCTCTCACTTACGATTTTTTGTGAGCGAAGGCTTGCAGTTTTTTGCGCATGAGGCAACTAGGTTAACATCTGCGAAAATTCTACGCGTTTTCGGAGACATTAGGGCGGTTTAACTGTCTAAATTTTTGGGAATTAAACCATCAACTTTTGACATCAGCCTGTCACATGTTTTTATCCTATCAATTAAAAACAATAGGTTAGACGAGAAATCTGCAAGCTAGTGGATGATTTCCTAATACATCCATCTAACACAGAACACTCTCCGACGCGCGCTCAGTGATTTTCCGAAATGGCATACGCATAATTTTAGATTGCAGACGGATATTGACTATGCATCAATACATACCAAAGATGGAATCGTTGTCTTAAGTGTGGGTATGAATTTGTTCCTTTGCAGCTTTCTTTCCAAAATCACAAAGCCATTTTTCACATACACAAACAAAATTCCTGAACAGCTCTTACACAACATCTGGATTGTGAATCCCATCATCTCGGATGCTCATAAACACCTCACCCAAGACATCCGGTCAATTGATCTTCTCTGCGTAGGAAACGATCCCTCCCAAACCCATCAAACCCATCAAACCCATTTTATCAGTGAGATATCGAGGGCGAATAAGAAATTCGCTGTCTAAGTAGCTCATGTAACCTCCATACTATTTCAAACTCGAAAAAGCCGCATCATGCCCAAAACACTGTTAAAGAACATTGAAATACTTCACACCATTTGGTGCGCATTGGCACTGGTTATGCTCGTGCCATGCGCAGTACTCGCCGACAGCATTGCGCCAGAAGTCCAGGTAAGCGATGATGGTAGCTCTCTCTCGGCAAACGGCCGGCGCTTCGATCTGGGCGCAGCATCCATTGACCTCGTCGGACGATGGGGAGATCGGGTTCTTGTCGCGGCCAACTCGGGTGGAACAGGTTGCCCTGTTAGTCATTACTGGCTTGATCTGACGTCCTCGACGCCGGCAATTACTGACGCTTTCGGAGCCTGCTTGGAGAGCGTTGATGTCACCGCCCAACCTGACGGAACTCTCGTAGCCCGTTCTGTTACGGCGCCCTTTGTTTGGGAAACGAAGTATTGGGGCGGTTCGGAAATTTCCACCGAACGAAAGTATACTTTTGAGACGGAGGCTGCGCTGAAGGCCCCGCCGTTGGATTTCGCCGAGAGCTCCATTGGTCATTTGTTCGGGGACCAGTATTGGGGCCCCAAGATTTTGAGCATCTTGGGAGAAGACGAATACAATCAGGCGCGAGGGTATTTTTCAGGCCCCGGTCAGACGTTCTTCCAAGATAAGAACTGGTGGTTTGCAACGGGTTGTGGCCGCGGCGTTTGCAACAAGGTTCGCATTGCGGTGGCGGCAAATCCCGAAACAGACGATGTGATTTTTGCCTTCACAAACCCATACGGCGATGGCCCTCTCCCCCCCGCGGGCACGATCACGACGCCTCTCCCGCTGACATTCGCGCGTTTCTTGGGGGATATTGCGGACTATCAATCTTTGAAATCTGCGTTCAATGCTTTGAGTGCAAACGAGCGGCGCGAACTGCAAATGCTGATGAAGGAGCGTGGGCAATATAGCTCCTCGATTGACGGTCTGTTCGGGCGCGGCACGGCTACAGGGATTTTTAATCTGGCAATCGTGACAGCGCACGAATACGGCGTCGTGCCCGATATGCAAAGCAGAGAAGGTGCGCGGGAACTGGTTCGGCGGCTACTGAAACCCGCAGCGATTGTCGCACCTACCCAGCAACAGCTTCAAAAGGCTCCCGCCGAAACTCCGGAACCTGAGGTGAGTGAGGCGGATGCGCAAGAGCCTCCCGCGATGTCATCTGCGACCTCTCTCTACCCGTTTCAAGGCGAATGGGCGTGCCGCGAAGATGGTGCGAAGGATGTTCTGGCCAACATCAATTTGACTGACACCGAAGTAGAAATCGACTTCCTGGGCACGACCGTCGCCTATGAAAAGGTCACACCCCTCGGGAAGAACGGCACAGCCTTCAGCATCGCGTTGAAAGACGGACAGTTGGGAGCGGTGTACGAACTGGATGACAGTTCCTTCCTACTGAATTTTTCGGGCGTTCTCTTGAGTTGCACACGCTGATTTGAGTGCCGCGCCTCCACACCATTCCCCCTTCGCATTATCCGTTGTGAAGGGGGATCATAACTTTTCGGAATCAGGCCCTCGTAGCCAAAAAAGACATGGGATTGACGTGAAAGAAATATTAACATCTTCCCCCACCTGAAGGAGGGGGATTTTCCGGGGTCGCGAGACCCTTTCGAGTTGACGCTTCAGCCGGGCGCTACTGCGAGAACCGTC
>NZ_FORY01000045.1 GCF_900114135.1 Celeribacter halophilus | reverse complement strand
GCTTCCCGCTTCTGTGCTGCGCTTGAGTTGGTGGTGCAGGCGCGATTGCGGATCGCGCGAGAAGCCCAGCTTCACCACCTGCGTTTTGTCGGGAAACACAAAGCGCATCGCATAGATGTAGCTCGGGGCCGACGACCACCCCTCTCCACACTGTTCACAGCAGAAGCGGCCCGTCTGCATGTTCACCCGCGCGACGCGCTGTTCGTGTCCGCAGTCATGGCGGTAGAGCCGATAGTTCGGGTCGTTTTGAGGGTCGGGGCCAATCAGGTTCCATCCCCGTGCTTCGGCTTCGCCTTGCTCTTTGGCGGCGTGGCAGGTCTCGCAGCGGGGGATGGCCTCCCCTTTGGCGCAACGCTCGATAAACTCGAACTGACGGATGAGATCATGCCCGCAGGGTGCGCGATAGAACCCCCGATGGCGGTTGGTCGGATGATAGCCCAGGAAGATCAGCCCCGCGGCCTTGGCCGTCTCGATGATCCGGTCATAGTGACAGGCGGCGCATTCAGGCTGGGCGCTGCGCAGGGTGTAGACCTTATGCGCGGTCAGGCCGCCACAGGTATTGCATTCAAGCACGATGTGGTTTTTGTCGCGGACGCGCCGCACGATCTCGTAGCCCTTGTCTTTAGCAAACCCGTGCCACTGTGTGGGGGTCTTGGTCGGAAAGATCTGCCAGGCTTCGGGGGGGATCTTGCGCGAGCGGCGGGGCAGAAACAGGCTCTCGTTCGTGTTGGGCAGGGTGATGAAGGGAAGGACCGGCTGTACGGCGCAGCTATGTGTCGGGAAAGACGTCATGGGGATGCCTCCTGTCTAAGAAAGAACAAAGCAAAGGGGGAGGGCAGGGCGACAGCATCGCCCTGTGGAATTATCTCTGGAATAAAAAGGACAGACCTGTCCTGTGGGGGGGAGGGAGTGCCTATTCGGCCGCCAGCAAAGCGGACAGCTCCGGAGCATCCGCGCCTGCAGAGGGATCAAGCCCGACAAGGCCTGCGATCATCTCAAGCGCACCAATCTCGTAGAAGGTCTCCGTGGCCCGCGCCAACATCGCAGAGATGCGACGGGAGAGCGGATCATGGCCAAACCAGTTGTAACTTCCGGCGTCACTCAGCAGCCGATCTTCGGCCCCGCAATATTCTGCATGGCTCTCGCAGCCGAGCACGAAGTGCAACAGCTCGGCCATATTCTGGAGCGGGGCATCGCTTGCGATCTGTGCGGGCAGTTCAAATACAGACCGGCACAGGTCTGCGGCGCGGGCCCACGCGTGTTTCGCGGCATCACACCCGTCAGAATAGGCGGGATCGAAGGCCCCGGCACACTCGATGTCGCGTTCGGCCTCAACGGCCGTATCAAGCGCACAAAGCAAAGAGGCAAATTGCAAAGTGACAGGGGAAGCAGAAGTGAAGGGCGAAACGGCATCGGAAGCGGCTTCATCTGCGCAAGGCAGCATGGTAGACATCATGTCAGTCATAATTGATCTCCTGAGGATCGGTTATGGTTAGAGCGAGGCGAAGGGCTGCAACCCTTGCCTTGCTCGTCTAGTATGATTATATAGCGCCAGTAAGTCAAGTATCTTTTTGGAGAATGATTCGTCATGGCTAGAACTGGACGCCCCAAAACCGACACCTCGCCCGTCAACATACGTATGGATCGCGAGATGATCCGTGCGATCGACGACTATCGCCGCAAACAAGAAGACCTCCCCACGCGCCCCGAAGTGGTTCGGCGCGTGATGATGGAATGGCTCGAGAAGCAGAAGGAAAACGTGGGAGAAGAGTGAGGGAGTGGCTTTTATAGGAGATTAAATCTGTTGTGCTGGCCACCGCGACGTCGCGCCCTCGATCAGAGGGTAGCGTCATGCGCCGTTCGTGGATGGTGCTGCGAACGGCCCATTCCTGCCGCTCGCAGGTGGCGTCAATGCTGCAATGCCATTTCACCAGATCGGCCATTCGCGGCACCAGTGAGTCCGGAGGGTCAATCACGTAGGAACTTGCGTAATAATCGCAGCGCTTGATCAATCATAGACCCAATGCTTGCCACCCGAACCTGACCGAGGCATTTATTGGGGCAACTGTTTCCAACCGAGACCTGCCCATGGCCCGCAAACCTGCCCTCTCTACTGACAAGCTGAAAGATCTCGGCGCAGACAAACTCGCGCAGCTGGTTCTGGAAGAGGCCGAACGCAATGCTGGGTTCCGGCGGCAGGTCAAAGCGGCGCTGGCCGGGAAGTCCGGCCCCGAAGTCATTGCCAAACTGATCGACCGACGGCTGTCCGGGCTGGCGCGGGCAAAGAGCTTTATCGAATGGGACAGGGCCCGCGCTTTTGCCGACGATCTGCGCAGTCTGACCGATACGATCACATCCGAGCTTGGACCTGCCGCCCCGGCGCTGGCCATAGACCGGTTGCTGCGCTTCATCGCCACCCATGGACAGGTGTTCGAACGAGTCGACGACTCGTCCGGCCGCGTTCAGGACGTCTATTATCAGGCGATCCATGCAACCGGCGATTTGGTCGCCAGCCTGCCGGTGCCTGAGGCCGACGCGCTGCCGGAGAAGATCATGACCGCACTTGGCGAAAGCACGCATGGCTATCTCGCTGACGTGACCGAGGCCGTAGCGCCGCATCTGCCGCAAGACACTCTGGCGCGTTGGGACGGCAATCTGAAAGACGCCATCGCCGAACGGCAGTCCGAAGAAGCCGCGCGCAAATCGGATGGCTGGTTTTACTCCATGGCCTCGCAATGGGCCGGGATGCGCCAGATCCTCGCCTCGGCGCGGGGGGATCTCGATCTGCTCATCGCGCTGGAGCTCAAGAAAAAGCCACATATGCAAGATACACTGGGGATCGCGGCGCAGCTACTGGAGGCTGGGCGCACCGCCGAAGCGCTGGAATGGGTGCGCAAGCCCGGGCGGCGGACTTTTGGCGAAACCGATGATGGCCTGGCACCAGAACGCGTCAGCCTGGAAGCGCGCATCTTGGACGCCACCGGCGACAGATCTGCGGCGCAGGCCCTGCGTTGGCACTGTTTTGAGGCACGTCTGCCCGCCGACATCCTACGGGAGTATCTAAAACTTCTACCGGATTTTGAGGATATTGAGGCCGAAGACCGTGCTCATGCATTTGCGTTGGAAAAGGCAAAACCCGAGGCGGCGCTGCAATTCTTCCTTGATTGGCCACGACTTGATTTGGCAGCAAAGCTGATCACGACGCACCCGCACCGCTGGGACGGGGGGGATTGGCACAACCTGCCAAAAATCGCGGACCTGCTGGAACACGATCATCCCTTGGCGGCGACAATCTTCTACCGGGCCCTTCTGGACAACATCCTCGACTGCGCACGATCCAAGGCCTATGGGCACGGCGCAAAATATCTGGGGAAACTGACCCTATTGGCCCCAGAGGCGGACGCCATGCGCCCCGACACAATGACCGAGCACGCAACCTATCTTGCCAAGCTCAAGAAAGCCCATGCTCGTAAATCAGGATTCTGGGCGCGCGTCGGTGATGGCCAACCTAAAACGCCAGAAACAAGTGGGACCCGTCGCCCTGTGTGGAGCAAAGATGATAGGTAACGGCCCTGACCGGCCGTTCGCTTCATTGCCGAGCGCTGCGGTGCAGCTTCACCAGACCGGCCATTCGTCCACCGTGCAGCATTTTCTGTGGATGAAGGTCGGCAGAGTGGGACAAACCGTGCTTTCGCTGCGGCTGCGCCAATGACGGACTTCGGAGAATGGGTATTCAGTCGGCCTTGATTTTCGCGTTCTAAAAACGGTCATTTTTGGAGCGTCTCGGCTAGAGTGGCAGACCAACGGTAGCTGGCCTGCCCCAGTTCTTTACTCAGGACACTTGTTCGCAAAACCGAATTCTGTTGCCAAATGGGTCATGCACTTGGATTTGCAGGCCCCACGGCAATTCTTCCAAATCAGGACGCCCGAAGGAATACTGCTTATCCGAAAGCTCCTTATGAAACATTCGAATTTTTTGCGTTGGCAAAAATACGTTCGATCCGGGGCTTGCGTCGCCATGATGCTCTGTAAGATGTAAAAGCGCACCGGCACGCTCGACGCCCATGTAGAGCGGCAGTTGCTTTTCGTGACGATGCTCAAATGCGACTTCGAAGCCAAGAAACCCGCAGTAGAACTCTCTTGCTTTGGCCTCATCAAAAATGCGGATGATAGGGCAGATTTTACCGAAGCTGATCGCGTTAGAAACAGCACCTTCCAGTTTGGCCGATGCTGTGTTCCAATCTGAATATCCCAACGTGTTTGCAACGAGCTCCAAAGCCTCTGAGTGGGAAATATCTTTGTCGCCTTTGGCCAAGGCTGACCGAAGTTTGCGGGCCATAGATTTGGCCTGATCTACACTGTTCATGATGATCTCCATGCCAGCAAATTGTTTACGGCGCTCGCTTTACCGACCAAATGCTGGACGGAGTGTTTGAATTAAACATTAGAGCATTTTCACCTTACCCAACAGGGCGCGAGCGGCTGGCAACACAAACCGAGGTAAGAAGGCCATATTCAGTAAAGTTGGTCAAGACCTGCTTTGTGTGCCCACCAAAAACGCTCGTTTTTGACACGGCCCTAAAACACTCCAATTTATGCTGTCAAAAACCCCATTCAAAACCCAGCCAATGTTGAAGGTTTTTGGGATACCCGTGAAAGCGGTCATTCATGCACAAAGCAGCATAGGTAAGTCTGGGCTCAAAGCCGACCTGCGGCAATGCAGCACACGATGTTTGATCATCAGTGCCTTCTTAGAGTTGTCTCGATGACTGGTCCCAGCCCGAAGCGGACATGACCTGTGCAGCCACAGCATCAGGCATTTTCAAAAGTGAGGGCGGATTGCAGACCTTCCCCGCAGCTGACGCCAATGGCGGCTTCGCGCAAGAAATGGCTCGGCGGGTTTAGTGAGTGGTGGGACACTGAACCGTCTGCCTTAACCAAACATACCAAAACGCGGTGTTTAGCTATGACCACACAGGATCACCCCGAAACTTTTTGTTGCACTAAGGCAAAGGCGGCAGCATATTTTGACTAATAGCCGAACATAGCCACGAATTTCTTCGAATAAAGCATATTACCTTGATCATTAGCAGAGTTTCCGAACTGAAAAACGCAGGGGTGTGGAAGGATTTTTCTGCCCCTGCAGACATTCAACTCAAACCTCGCACCCTAATTTACGGATTCAATGGGTCTGGAAAAACAACCCTTTCGCGGGTTTTTTCTTCGATTGAGCGGGGAAGTCTTGAGGAACGATTACCCCCAGAAACAGCTTTCAAAATTGAAGTGTCGGACGGCACGACTGTCACGCAAGATTCCGTCTCAAACCCATTCGGGAGTAACTTGCTGGTTTTCAATACAGACTTCGTGTCCAGAAACTTCGAATGGGATGCCAGCAGCACGAAGGGAATTGCGTATCTGAGCGAAAAGAAGGTCGATGCTCGAAAAGAGTTTGACGTGATAGCTCCAAAACTTTCCGCTGCAATGCAAAAAACCAAGACCAAACAAAAGGCGAAGAATAAGGCTGATAAGGACGTGGCGGGCTTCAAAACGCGAGTGGCTCGCAACGTCCGAGAAGTCGCTGCGTCGAGTAGCTACACGCAGTCCTACGACGCTCGGAAAATTCAACGACATTACTCGAAAGCATCCTTCGGCGCGGAGAAGAAGCTGTCCGAATCTGACCTCAAGATAAACCAAGGAATACTTGCTCAGCGGGAACCGCTGCCAACACTTTCGTTCTCCCCAAGCCTTCCGGCTGGTCTGATTGACTGGTTCAAGGATGGTCAAGCCCTGCTGACCCAAAGCGTTTCCGGCATCGCTTCGAAGGAGTTCGAAGCCCACTCGGATGCTCTTCGCTGGGTCGAGAAAGGGCTCCACTATCACGACGAACATAGTCTGAACGACTGCTTACTTTGTGGAAACCCATTCTCTGAAGAGCGTCGCGCACAGCTTCGGTTAATGTTCGACAGATCGTGGACCGAGGCGCTTCGCGCCCTGGAAGACGCCGTGAAGAACGGGTATAAACAGCGGCAAGCCCTAAGGGAGCTCTATCAGTCTGCCCCCAAGGAAGCAGAGGTTACTGCCGAAAAGCGGGAAGCATTCACCCGGAACCGAGCGCTTTTTGAAGTCGCTATCAAACAGCTCGGCGTATGTGTCGGGGAGCTTCTCAAATGCCTCGATGGAAAGGCAGCAAACCCGACCAAAGAAGTCGAGGTCACCGCAGAACTGGCAGATTTCGACCTTGAGAAGTGGCTCGCAGAATATGAGAACATAGAGACCGCTCTGACGGCTACCGTGAAGTATCACAACGACGCCTTTATAAGTTTTGCTGCCAAGCAAAAGGATGCCTTCACGAAAATCGAAGCGCATGTTTTGGCGGCCAATCAAGGTGAATGGAATCGCCTTCAGAAAGGTGTGCAGGATGCTGAAATTGAGCTTGAGGCAGCGCGAACGGACGAGAAGGGTCTTGCCGACCGCCAGTTAAAACTTCGCAACGACCTACAAGACCACGGTGTCGGCGCGGACAAAATGAATGAGCTTATTTGGGCCTACCTGGGACACAAAGAGCTTCGCCTTGTTGCCGAATCTGGTGGCTACAAGATCCTTCGGCCGAGCGGAAAACCTGCAACGGAGCTCAGTGAAGGAGAACGGACAGCGGTTTCCTTCTGCTACTTCCTGACGCACCTGGCTGCTGAGGGTCGCAAGGCCAAAGACCTTGTGCTGGTCATTGATGACCCGATTTCGAGCCTCGATACCGCCGCTCGAACCTATGCCTATAGCCTGATGACGCGCATGACGAAAAAGTGCGCTCAGGTCATTGTCCTCACGCACAACACGAGCTTCATGAATATGGTGAAGCGAGAGTTCCAAAACCTTCAAAAGCGGGATGATACAAAGACAGTGACCGCGCTCTTGTCTCTCGATTGTCGAAACTCTGGAAATGGAGATGAACGGACGACTTGTCTCACCAATATGCACTCGCTGTTGGTGTCCCATGATAGCGAGTATCACTACCTTTTCCGTATGGTTCAGGATGCGGCCCAAAACAAAACGACAGACTATTTATTCTTACTTCCTAATGCGACGCGTAAGCTGTTGGAGATGTTCGCAACCTTCTGTTCGCCTGGACAGCCAACTTTTGCGGGTGCGCTCATGGACCACCACAATGAATTGCCCCGAGTTTGCCGGAGACCATCAACTTAAGTAAGGATGATGGTTATGACAAAAAGTAAAATGGCAAATCGCTACTCGCCTGAGGTCCGCGCACGTGCGGTCCGAATGGTGTTTGAGCATCAAGGCTCCTACGAAACGCAGGCGGGCGCGATTGCGGCCATTGCACCCAAGATCGGCTGTATACCCCAGACCTTGAACGGATGGGTCAAGCAGGCCGAGAAGGATAGTGGTATGCGCGACGGCGTGACTACTGAAGAACGTGATCGGATTAAAACCCTCGAAAGGGAAAACCGGGAGCTACGCCAAGCCAATGAGATACTACGCAAGGCGTCAGCG
>NZ_FORY01000030.1 GCF_900114135.1 Celeribacter halophilus | reverse complement strand
CCCGCTTCGAAATGCGCCGTGACCTTGCCTTTCGCGCGGTCGAGCTTCTTCACCGTGGTCTTTTGCAGGATTTTCATGCCCTGCTTTTCGAACTGCTTCTTGGCGAAGGCGGAAATGTCCTTGTCCTCGACAGGCAGCACACGGTCCATCACTTCAACCACGGTCGTATCCGCACCCAAGGTGTTGTAGAAGCTGGCAAATTCAATGCCAATCGCGCCGGATCCGATGACCAGAAGTTTCTTCGGCATCCGCGTCGGCACGAGCGCGTGGCGGTAGGTCCAGACCAAATCGCCATCGGCCTCCAGCCCCGGCAATTCGCGGGCACGCGCGCCGGTCGCGACGATGATGTTCTTGGCGGTAAGCGTCTCTTCGCCCTTCTCCGTTTTGACCACAACCTTGCCTTTGGCGGCGATCTTCGCCTCGCCCATGATCGCGGTCACTTTGTTCTTTTTGAACAGACCTTTGATCCCGCCGTTCATCTGCGCCGCGACCCCGCGCGAGCGTTTGACGATGGCATCAAGATCAAAGGACGCCCCCTCCACCGACAGACCGAATTCCTTGGCACGGTGCATCTGGTGATAGATCTCCGCCGAGCGCAGCAACGCCTTCGTCGGAATACAGCCCCAGTTCAGGCAAATTCCTCCGAGGTTCTCGCGCTCAACACAGGCCACTTTCAGCCCAAGTTGCGCCGCACGAATGGCGGCCACATACCCGCCCGGGCCAGCGCCGATCACGACGAGATCGAACTTCCGCACCATTCCACTCATGCGATGCCTCCCAAGCAAACATATTTCAATTCAAGGAAATCTTCGATGCCATGGCGTGAGCCTTCACGGCCCAGGCCAGACATTTTGACTCCGCCAAAGGGCGCTTCGGCGGTGGAGATCAACCCGGTGTTGACGCCAACCATGCCGTATTCCAACCTTTCCGAGACCCGAAAAATCCGTGCCATATCTTGGGCGTAAAAATAGGAGGCAAGGCCAAACTCGGTGTCATTGGCAGCTTGGATCGCCTCCGCTTCATCCGAAAAACGGAACAGCGGCGCGACTGGGCCAAAGGTTTCCTCGCGCGCGACCGCCATCTCAGACGTCACATCAGCCAGAACCGTCGGTTCATAGAAGGTGCCGCCTAGAGCATGCGGTTTGCCGCCCGCAAGCACCCGCCCGCCTTTTTCAACAACATCAATGACATGGCTTTGCACTTTCTCTAAAGCGTTCTCATCGATCAACGGGCCAAGGTCGACCCCGCTCTCCATACCGTTGCCGGTGCGCAGTTCAGAAACCGCTTTGGCGAGTTTGTCAGCAAAGGCGTCATAGACCCCGTCCTGTACATAGATGCGGTTGGCGCAGACACAGGTCTGGCCGTTGTTGCGAAATTTCGCAATGAGCGCGCCTTCGACGGCGGCGTCGAGATTGGCGTCATCAAACACGACAAACGGCGCGTTGCCGCCGAGTTCCAACCCTAGTTTCTTGATCGTCGGCGCTGATTGCGCATATAGCATCGCACCAATTTCGGTCGAGCCGGTGAAGGTCAGCTTGCGCACCACCGAGTTCTCAGTCAGCTCCGCGCCGATTTGCGCGGCTGATCCAGTGATCACACTGAAGAGGCCCTTGGGTAGCCCCGCACGCTCGGCAAGAACCGCCAGAGCTATAGCAGAATAGGGTGTTTGCGAGGCCGGTTTCAACACCATGCCACAGCCCGCGGCGAAGGCAGGGCCAGCCTTGCGCGTAATCATTGCATTGGGGAAATTCCACGGCGTGATTGCAGCGACAACACCGATGGGCTGCTTCATCACGAGGATGCGTTTGTCGGGCTGGTGACCGGGAATAGTCTCTCCATAAATTCGACGCGCCTCTTCCGCGAACCATTCGACAAAGCTTGCGCCATAGGTGATCTCACCTGCGGCTTCCGCCAGAGGCTTGCCCTGTTCCAGTGTCAGGATTTGCGCTAATGCATCTCGGTTCTCAATCATCAGATCAAACCATTTGCGCAGAACCGTCGCACGGTCTTTCGCGGTGCGCGCGGCCCAACCCTTTTGCGCCTGTTCGGCGGCTGCGACCGCCTTAGCGACCTCGTCTCGGTCAAGTTTCGGGACATAACCGATCAATGAACCATCAGCTGGGTTGCGCACGGCAATGCTAGCGGCGGGATCGGCTTCGACCCATTCTCCAGCAACAAGATTGGCATCGCGCAAAAGCCCGGTGGCGCGCAGGTCATCAAGCGTAAAACTCATTTTTCTTCCTCCTCATGTGTTAGAAACCGAAGCATCTCCGTCAACTGCGCTTCCAACATGTGATGCCCCGGATGGATCGTCAAACCGCGTGCCTCAGCCGCGCGCAAAAGCGGCGTGATCACAGGCTGCATGATGACCTCGGCGACCAATGTGCCGAGGTCGAGCGCATCTGGATCGAAGGGCAACCCATCCTCTGGCTTCAACCCCAAAGAGGTTCCGTTGATCGCGATATCATGCCCGGCAGGGTTCGTCGCCGCGGCAAACTCCACATCGGGGAAATGCGCCGCCAGCCGCGTAATAAGAGCCTCCGCCTTGTCAATGGAGCGGTTCGCGATGGTCAGCGCCTTGATGCCGCGTTCCGAAAGCGCAAAGGCGATCGCACTCGCCGCGCCCCCTGCCCCCGCGAGAAACACGCGCTTACCGCTAAGCGTTACATCCACCTGTTCCAAACCGCGCGTGAAACCCTCGCCGTCCAGAATATCGCCGTAAAGCGACCCGTCCGCTTTGCGCCGGATGACATTGACGCTTTGCGCCGCCGCCGCGCGCGCGCTGAGCGCATCGCAGAGTGCGGGCACAGCCGTTTTATGCGGCACAGTGACCACCGCGCCCGCAAAATTACGCGCGCCCGCGAGACCCTTGAGTATAAATTCAAGCGCAGCGGGCGGCACTTCGAGCGGGACCAAAACAGCATCCACGCTCTCCGCCGCGAACCTCGCGTTGAGCGCCTGCGGCGTGCGAACATGAGTGACAGGATCGGCGAGGATCGCCAGAGTTTTCGTGTGTCCGGTAATCATCATCTTTACACCAACAGAGACATCGGGTTCTCAATGCCCTCTTTAAAGGCGGCAAGCCATTGCGCGCCCACAGCCCCGTCCACTGTGCGGTGATCTACGGACAAAGTCACGCTCATCACAGGGGCAAGAACGATTTGATCGCCTTGACCAACAGGGCGTTTCTCTGCGGCACCCACGGCAAGGATACAGCTCTGCGGAGGGTTGATAATCGCGGCGAAGCTCTTGACTCCGTACATGCCAAGGTTCGACACAGAGAAGCCACCGCCCTGATACTCGTTGGGCTTCAGACGCCCTTCGCGGGCTTTGGCTGCAAGCGCTTTGATCTCCGACGACAGTGTACCGAGGCTCTTTTGATCGGCCTTGTGCAACACGGGTGTGATCAACCCGCCGTCAGTCGCAACAGCAACGGAAATATCGATGGATTTGAGTTGCAACACCGCCTCATCGGTCCAGATCGCATTAGCCGCAGGCACTTTCGCCAGCGCGTTGGCTACAGCTTTGACGATGAAATCATTAACAGAAATACGCTCCGTTTTCTCTCGGCTCTCGTTGATCTGTGCGCGCAGCGCCAAGAGCGCCTCGATATTGCAATCGGCATCAAGGTAGAAATGCGGCACAGTGGTTTTCGATTCAAGCAGACGCCGCGCGATTGTGCGGCGCATGCCGGTATGGGGTATAGCCTCAAACTCTCCGATGCCTGCGAGATTGTGCGCAGTGGCAGCAGCAACGGGGCTCGCGGCAACGGGCGCATCCACACCGGCTTCCGCAGCGCGGTCCACGTCAATGCGCACGATGCGGCCACGCGGGCCGGAGCCAGAGAGCCCTGACAGATCGACGCCTTTCTGTGTTGCAATTCTGCGGGCGAGCGGCGAGGCCGCGATCTTGTCCGAAGGCTTCAGCGCAAGTGCTACTTCTGCTTTTGGTGCTTCAACAGGTGCTTCGACTTTCTCAGCAAGCGCGGATCCACCCGGCGCGTAGCCGTCGAGAACGGAGGCGTCTTCACCGTCGAGCAACAAGACCGCAATCACCGCATTCACATCGGCGCGTTCTCCGGCGGGGGTGAGGATCTTGCCTATCACCCCGTCGGCATCAGCTTCGAACTCCATCGTCGCCTTCTCGGTTTCCACCTCAGCTAATGTCTCTCCGGCCTTAACAGCCTCGCCCTCGGCCTTGAGCCAATTGGCGATCACCGCATCTTCCATTCCGGCGGAGAGCGAGGGTAATATGATTTCTTTAGGCATGAATTCTCTCCTTATTCCGCCGCTAGGGGCAGGCCCTGATCGGCCATCACTTCGCGCAGCCCCGCTTCTATATCTTGCAGACGCGTGCAAGCCGCCGCTTCGAGCACTTTGGAAATGCTCGGCGATGCCTCAGAGCCATGCACCCGTTTGATCGGCTGATCGAGTGCGTCAAAACAACGGCGCTGGATTTCATCGGAGAGCCAGCCACCATAGGAGGTGCCAGAGGCACCCTGTTCGACAATCAACACATTTCCGGTCTTCTCGATAGAGGCCACAATAGCCTCCCAGTCGAGCCCCGCGCGATCGAGGCTACGCAGGTCGATAATCTCGGCATCAATGCCCAGACGCTCAACCACGTCACGGGTCTTTGTAACCATGGCGAGATAGGTCAGCACGGTGACACGCGTGCCCTCGCGCACCACTTTTGCTTTGCCAAGCGGGATCATGTAGTCGAGGTCATCGGCCGGACCGACTCCTTTCGAGGCGTAGAGATCGACATGCTCGATCACCAGAACCGGGTCTTGGCACTGAAGCGCCGCATTCATGAGCCCGACATAGTCATATGGCGTCGAGGGTGCGACGATGCGCCAACCCGGCGCGGTCGCAAAAATGCCCGCGGGGTCCATCGAGTGCTGCGAGCCATAGCCAGTGCCCATCGCAACTTTTGTACGCAAAACTAAAGGCATAGCATTATCGCCGCCAAACATGTGACGCGCTTTTCCGATCTGGTTGAAAACTTGATCAGCTGCCACCCACATGAAATCTGGGTACATGAATTCGATCACCGGACGCACGCGTCCGTCAGAGGCCATGCCTGCTGCCAGCCCCGTGAAAGCGTTCTCGGCAATCGGCGTGCCTAGGCAACGATCCGGAAACTTGTCCGATAGGCCTTTCGTGGCACCGTTAGTGCCGCCCTTCAGACGGTGTACATCTTCCCCCATAACGACGACGCGCTCGTCCGTCTCCATTCGGCGCTGCATCACATCTGCCACAACATCGATAAATTTGACATTGTCCTTGAGCGTGCCGGAAAAGGCTTCCTGCTCTTCAAAGCGAGCACCATCAAATTCCGATAAATCGCCACGCAGGCCAAAATCGCGGAAGCTTTCTTCGGGCCACAGCACCGGTTTAATGCGGCGTTTACCGTCTACCTCTTCGATCAGTTCGTCCGCGATCTCTTCCATCATCCTTTGTGCCTGTCCGCGCAGGTCTTCGATGCCCTGCGCGCCCATGATCTGGCGTTCCATCAGATCACGCGCCATGGCGTCAAGTGGATCGCGCTCCCGCCATTTCTGTTCTTCTTCCTTGCTACGATAGCCGAAAGCGGAGCCGGGAAGCGCGCCGTTTTGGTGGAAATAGCGGTAGACATCGGCCTCGATCACCACCGGCCCCTCGCCTGCCCGCATGATCTTGTTGGCTTCCTCGGAGGCCAAATAGACCGAGAGCGTGTCCATGCCGTCAACCTTAAGCGCGGGGATGCCAAATGCCAGACCGCGTGCCGAAAGACGAGGCTCGGCGGTGACTTCTTCGACATGAGTAGAGACGGCATAACGATTGTTTTCAATAAAAAAACAGATCGGCAGTTTCCAGGCTGCTGCGATATTCATGGTCTCGAGAACCGAGCCGATGTTGATCGCACCGTCGCCGAAGTAAGTGTAGACGACATCACCCTTGCCCGCCTGTTTATGCGCCCAAGCGGCCCCTGCCGCCATAGGCACTCCACCGCCAACGATGGCGTTGGTGCCAAGGTTGCCGCTTTCCGCCCAACGCAGATGCATCGAGCCGCCGCGTCCTTTGCAGAAACCCTCGGACAGACCGAGAATTTCCGACAATGTGCGTTTCGAAAGATGCCGTAGCGTCTCTCCAAAACTCTTTTCCGGGTCAATCCCTTCGGGGGTAGCATAGGCAAGCGCCTTGGCGAGGAACTGATGGTGGGCGCGGTGCGAACCGTTCACCTGATCCGTGCAACGCATCGCCATGGCGGAGCCCACCGCACCGCCTTCCTGTCCAATCGCGGAGTGCGCAGGGCCATGCACAAGCCCCTGCCCCGCAAGATCGAGCACCTTTTCCTCAAAAGCGCGAATGAGGTGTAATTGGCTCAGCATGGTACGCCCCACAATGGGGTCAAGCTCCGTGCGATCCTCCTTAGAGGCTTTGATGTTACGCCAAAATGCCTTCGGCGTCAGATCGTTATAGATCGGCATGATAAGTGTCCTTTACAAATAGCTGTAGGAGGACCAACCACCATCGGCGACCAGCGTTTGGCCGGTCACATAGGAGGAGGTGTCCGAAGCGAGAAACAGAGAGGCGGCGGCGATTTCCTCGGGCGTGCCGAGACGTCCGGCGGGCACCCGCGCATTGAGGGCGCCCAGGTCGAGACGGCCTTGGATTGCGAGCGTTTCGGTCAGAGCGGTGCGCACGTAGCCGGGCGCTATGGCGTTGACGCGGATATTGCGGTCGGCCCACTCAATGGCCAGAACCTTGGTGAGCGCCACGACACCCGCCTTTGCGGCGCAATAGGCGGCACGCTCAGGAGCGGCGACGACACCATACATGGAGGCGGTGTTAACGATGCCGCCGCCGCCCTGTTCGGCCATGACGCGACCGGCAGCCTGAGCCACGAAAAACGCACCGCTGAGATTGACGTCAATGGCCCGGCGCCAAGTCGCCTCATCGAGTTCGAGCGAGGGCGCATTGCCGGAAATCCCCGCGTTGTTCATCACCACGTCGAGCCGTCCACCAAAGTCGACTGCAGCTTCACAAGCAGCAGAAGCTGCCGCTGGATCGGTAACAGAGCCAGCAAGCGCAGTGACCCGGCCGGGGTGATCTGCGTTCAGCGTGTCTGTCGCCGCCCGCACGCTGTCTTCGTCAAGATCGAAGAGCACAACTTTGGCGCCCGCGCCCACAAAAGCACGCACCATGGCGAGACCTAGGCCCGAAGCTGCGCCAGTCACAAGCGCGGTGCGTCCGCTGAAATCGAACGTGGTAGTCATAATAATCCTCCTCCGGTCCCGGACAGAACCTCCTCGGTCGCCGGGTTAAAAAAACAAATGTACTTTTGATCCTCGTGGCTTGTCAGCTCATATACAGCCCGCCATTGACGTGCAGTGTTTCGCCGTTCACAAAGCTTGCCGCCTCGCTGCAGAGAAACGCGATGACGGTAGCAATCTCAGATGCTTTGCCGGTCCGCCCCATAGGCGTTTGGCGCAGCGTGTCGTCTCCCCGTATCGCGATCAACTCGCGCGTCATCGGCGTGTCAATAACTCCGGGTGCAACCACATTGACCCGCGTTTTGGGCGCCAACTCATTCGCCAGCGCACGCGTCATGGCGCTGATCGCGCCTTTCGAAGCTCCGTAATGCGCGTTGATCTTGGCACCGCGATGGGCCGCGAGTGAGCTCAGATTGACGATGGACGATCCGGCTTTCAAATGCTCGACCGCGCGGCGGGTGAGGTAAAAGACACCATCGAGATTGATGGATAGGGTGCGGCGCCATTGAGCGTCTGTCATCTCTGAGAAAGGCTCGGCCATGTAGATGCCCGCAGAAGGCACCAGACAGTCGATACCGCCCAGCTTGGCCGCCACTGCGATGAGCCGGTCGGCGTCGTCAGGGTTCGCAGCATCCACGGCCAGAGTTTCAACCTTGCCGCCTCTCGGAGAGGTGAGCGTAGCGGCAAATTTCGCCAATGCGTCGTCGTCGAGATCGGCCAGCACGAGATTGGCGCCTGCAGCGTGGAACAGCTCAGCTACGGCGCGACCGATACCGCCATTCGCACCCGTGAGGACCAGGGTGCGGTTAGTGAAATCAAACATCATGCCGACACCTCTGCAAGATCGGCGCGATACTCGGTAATGTCAGCATATTCGACGATCTCGACGATATGTCCCTCCGGGTCGCGCAGGAAGGCAAGGAAAGTGCCGGGGCGGACTTCGACAGGCTCATCGCCTGTCATCAGAATGCCCCCCGCCGCGACCACTTTGGCTACCACGCCCCGCAGATCGTCAACGATGAAGGTCAGATACATGGCCTCGTGGCGGTCCAGAATATGCTCGCTCAGTGCTGGGCGCGCGGCGGGGGCAATCTCGGGCGCCAAGAGCTTGATCCGCTCGCCCCAAGAGGTTTGCAGGCGTACAACACGGTAAGCGCCTCGGCTGAGTGCGGCCACATCCGCCTTCTCGGCGGGTACGGTCACATCGGCGACAATCGTGAGGCCAAAGGCCTGTTGATAGAACGCCAGCATCTTGGGCAGATCGCGAACGGTCAGCCCCATTTCCATCGGTGCGGTCATTTTCATTGTCCTGGTCATGACGTGTTCTCCTTTACACCGCGAGCCATTCGTCGGTGATCTCCGGCTTGGCGTTCAATTCCTCTGGCGTGCCTTCGAAAACGATCTGGCCGTGGCCCATGACACAAACCCGGTGCGACACCTGCATAGCGATGGTGAGTTTCTGCTCCACCAAGACCACAGAGACACCATGCTTGTTGATGTCAGCGATTACCTCGCCGACGACAGTCACGATCTTGGGCGCGAGACCTTCGGTCGGCTCGTCGATCAGCATCACCAGAGGATTACCCAAGAGCGAGCGACACATGGTGAGCATTTGCTGCTCGCCGCCTGAGAGGCTACCGGCGCGGGTGTTGCGACGCTCTTTCAGGCGCGGAAAGTAGGTGAACATCTGTTCGACGTCCCATCTCGGCGCACCCTCCGGCCCGCTTTGGCGGCCCATTTCAAGGTTCTCGTCAACAGTGAGGTTGAGGAAAATCTCGCGTTCTTCCGGTACATAACCGATGCCCCGGCGACAGATCTCAAAACTGCGTTGGCCGGCCAGGTCGACGCCATCGAGACGCACATGGCCGTCGCTCGGCGGGACCAGCCCCATGATCGATTTCATCGTGGTTGAGCGCCCGGAGCCGTTGCGGCCCAGAAGGCTGACCACCTCGCCACGGGCCACATCGAAGGTGACGCCATGCAGTATGTGACTTTTGCCGTAATGGGCGTGCAGTCCCTCGACGGACAAGATTATGGACTCGCTCATGCCGCCTCCTCACCCAGATAGGCTTCTTTCACGCGGACGTTGCCGCGAATTTCCTCAGGCGTGCCGGTGGCGATGATCTCGCCATAGACTAGCACACTGATGCGATGTGCCAGTGAGAAAACAACGCTCATATCATGCTCGACGATCAAAAGCGTGCGGCCCTCAGTGATCTCTCGGATCAGACCGGCTGTGTAATCAGTTTCCTCATGCGACATACCCGCCATCGGTTCGTCGAGCAAAATAACCTGCGGATCGGAGGCCAGTGTCATGCCAATCTCCAGCGAGCGTTGCTCGGAATAAGAGAGCTGGCTGGCCAGCGTCTGGGCACGATCCGTGAGCCGGATTTTGATCAGAAGATCTTCGACCTCCTCGTTGACCTGCTGCAGCCGCGCGGCGGAGCGCCAGAACACGAATTGCAGGTTATGCTTGCGCATCACCGCCAAACGCAGATTTTCGAAGACCGTCACACCGGGAAAGATGTTGGTGATCTGGAACGAGCGCGCCAGACCGCGACGGTTGACCTCCGCCGGTTTCAGCCCAGAGATGTTGTCTCCATTCAAAAGTATCTTGCCCTCAGATGGCGCGAACTGGCCGGAGCAGAGGTGGAACAGCGTCGATTTGCCCGCCCCGTTTGGCCCGATCACCGCATGGCGTTCGCCGGGGATCACATCGAGATTGGCATCCCGAATGATATGGGCCTCCCCAAAGGACTTGTGAACATGTTGCAAAGACAGAATAGGATCGCTCATGCCTGTGCCTCCTTGCGAGCCGCGACGCGGCGGTTGACCATGGTGACCAGCGCGATGCCGATACCGAAGAGACCGAGGCCAAAGGCCCAAGGGCTCATGGAAAGCGGCGACCAGTCATAAGTGAAAAGCGAGATGTCCGGCCAGTTGCCGTCCGTGACACCGGCGCGGTATTCAGGCGATAGGAACCGTTGCAAGAACTCGATCAGGAAAACGGCACCAAAAGCTGTAATCGCAAGGCTTGCAAGACGCATCAGCAGCGTGCTCAGCGTGTGGGCAATGCCGTCTCCACTAGGGTTGCGTATACGTTCGACCAGCTCTCCCACGAGCCCGCGCGGTAAGAACATCATGACGAGTACGAAGATGATTCCTTGATACAAAAGCCAGACCCGTGTCAGATCGGAGGAAACATGGCCGAAGAAGGTCATCACTGCGCCCCCGATTGCCGGACCAAGGAAGACGCGTACACCGCCGATGAAGCTGTTGAGAACAACCGCCGTCGAGATGTGAGATTCGAGCACAACATAGTTGGCAGCTTCAATATTCATCGACTGAAGCGCACCGGCGATGCCCGCAAACATGGCGGAGACGGCGAAAATCAGCGTGCCCAAAGCATGAGTGTTGTAACCCAGAAAGCGCAACCGATGCGCGTTTTCCCGCAGACCAAGTGCCAGACGCCCGAGTGGGGTTTTACTAAAGAGATAGAGAAGTCCGATACAAAGAACCGTCCACACGAGCGTGAGGAAGTAGACGTCATTAAGAGTGCCAAAGCCAATGCCCCAAGCCGGCATACGGAAGGAGGACACACCCGCCTCTCCGCCAAAGACAGTTTTGAGGTGCGGTGCCAAGGCGTGCATCAGCTCGGCTAGTGCCAATGTGATCATGGCGAAATACACGCCCGTTCGCTTGGTAGAGAAATACCCTGCCAAAAGCCCGCTGATAAGACCAGTTGCCCCACCGACTAGCGGCAAAAGCGGCGTCGGCAAAAGCCCCTCGCCCCCAAAGGCATTCATCGCATGAACAGCAGCGAACGCACCGACACCAAAGTAAGCGGCATGGCCAAAGCTCAGCATCCCTGCCTGCCCGCACAACAGCCCAAAGGCCATAGCAAAGAGCGCGGAAATCAGCATCTGCACGGCAGCGTTGAGCATGGAGCCGGAGACGAGCCACGGCAGAGCGATCAGCACTGCGACCGTAATCAAAAGTAGTAAAGGTCCGAATTTCATAAGCTTATTCCTTCTCGCCCATCAGCCCTGAAGGGCGCAGCACCAGTACCAAAAGCATGATGAAGAACGGCAGGGTTGCAGCGAGGCTGGACATGCGCATTGTCAGAAGTCCCCCGACCTCCTCAGCAAAGCCACCCATGCCAACCCATGTCATCAAATCTGCGAGGCGGAAATCGCTACCGACCGCCAAAGAGTTAGTGATACCGATCAACAAGGACGCCGCCATAGCACCGCCCATGGAGCCAAGTCCGCCAACTACGACAACCACGAACACCATGACGCCAAGTTCCAAGGCCATGTTCGGGTTGGTTGTGTAGAAAGCTCCCGCGACAGCACCTGCGAGCCCCGCCAGAGCCGCTCCGATACCGAAGACCCCCATAAAGACCATAGGTACGTTATGGCCCAACGCCTCGACCATTTGCGGACGGTAAATGGCGGAACGCACGACAATTCCCACACGGGTTTTCGTCAACAAAAGATAGATCGCAATGAACATCCCGATGGCGATTCCACCCATAAAAAGGCGATAGAACGGGTAGTCGATGCCTGACAAAGAAAAGGCTGCAAAGTTCAACTCGGCCGGTAGTCGGTAATCCACCGCGAATTTGCCGTAGACCATCTTGATCATTTCGGCAATCACCACTGACAGACCAAAGGTAACAAGCAATTCATGCGCATGGCCGTGTTCGTGGACATGGCGCAGGATAAAGCGCTCGACCAGAATACCTACGCCCATCACAAGGATCGGAGCCAGAATGATCGCCAACCAGAACCCGGTCAAAGGCTGAAGCGTGTAGGCGAAATAAGCCCCCAGCATGTAAAAGGACGCATGGGCGAAGTTCAAAACCCCCATCATCCCGAAGATAAGCGTCAAACCGGCGGAAACCATAAAGAGCAAGAGCCCGTAGATGGTGCCGTTGAGCAAAGCGAAGAGTATCTGGTCCACACTGACCTCCATTGGCATAGGTATAGCGGCGCCTTGACCGAGGCCCGAGGGCCCCGATCACAACGTGCTTTTCGTGTGTAAGTGGAGTATCCGAGGTTAGCTCGGACGTTTCATTTTGCAGCTATCCTGCACCGGTTGTTCCGCATCGACAGCAGAAATCACTTTAATCGGGACAAATCCGAATTCGGTGTCGTCGGCCTTGTATTTCGCCTCGGTGCTGACTTTCTGAACGATCATCGGCTGAATGATCTGGTGGTCGTCGGCACGCATCGAGATCGGACCCATCGGCGTTTCAGCGGTGGCATTTTCAAGTGCAACAGCAAGTTCGGCGGCTTTCAACCCGTCTTCAGTCGGCTCAACGATCTTGAGCGCTTCACCCAGAAGCATCAGACCGAAAACCGTAGTCGGTTCGACATAGCTCGGATAGTGACCGGTTACGGTTTTGTAATCCTCCATGAAGGCAGAGGTCTCTTCCGGGTTAACTTCCGCGTTGAAAGGCGCAGAGAGGAAATGACCCTCAGCCACAGCACCGGCATTGCCGATGTTACCCGGCTGATCGAGGAAGGCCGTACCAAAGCGCACATCAAGACCTGCCCCGCTGGAAGCTTTCATCAAAAGCAGCAGGTCATTGGACCAGTTGCCGGTGATCACCGTGTCTGCGCCTGCGGCCTGCACACGTTGCACGTAGGGCGAAAAGTCCTGAATCTTATTCACGTCATGCAGGGTCTGCTCCACGACGGTGAAGCCTAGACGCTCGGCGGCGCCCACGGTGTTGTCCTGCACATCGACACCCCAGGAATAGTTCTGGTTCATCGCGTAGACATTGTCGCCCAAAACACCCGCCTCTTTCATGCCGTCGAGCAAAGTATTGACACGGATCGCGGCGTTCGGGCTGGTGCGAAAATGATAGTAGTGACATTTGGCGCCAGTCAGCTCCATAGCCTCGCCGCCCAAGTTGATGTAAAGCACTTCGTTGCCGGCGTTGCGCAAATTGTATTTACGCACATCTTCGGTCACCTGACCGGCCACGGCGGACGACGAGCCCTGAAGAATCACGTCTGCGCCTTCGGAAATCGCGGCACGTACACGATCGGCGGCGCCCACTGGACCACCTTGATTGTCGAATTCGAGCAGTTCGATCGGCTCACCGCCGAACCCGCCAGATTCGTTGATTTTGCCGATCTGATATTTCACTGCATCGCGGTAAAGCAGCCCCGTCGAAGCCTGCGGACCAGACAAAGTTTCAACAAGCGCGATTTTCAACGGCTCTGCACCAGCAGACGCCGCACTGAATACGAGCATCATAGCAGCAGTACTGCGTGCGAAATTTCTAAATGTCATACTGTCCTCCCAGACAATTTATCAAGAAGAGACCCTCCATCTCTTCTGGTAGCAAAGTGATTACACAGACGGACATACCAGTCAACAACCTATCAGACCAATTTTTTTGAATTAACGTATTTTTACAAAAATCAACTTCATATTTTATCTATATACTTGATTTTATTTATAAAAATTTTTTATTTACCTATCAGTCCAATCAGGTATAATCGTTTTACAAAGGAAAACAGAATGCCCAAAACCCGCCAAGCCCCGACAGATACTCCGCATACAGACACGCCCGCGCGCAATGGCCACCTTCCGGATGAAGTTGCACAAGACCTCATCAATAGAATCAATTCCGGAGCACTTCCGGTCGGCGGCCGGCTTCCATCTGAACGCGATTTATGCGCCCAGTATTCTGTAAGCAGGGCCGTCATTCGCGAGGCACTTTCCCAATTAAAATCCGATGGTTTGGTCACAGCACGCGCAGGTAGCGGTGTGTATGTCAGACAACCAAATTCAACCAATGCCTTCCGTTTTAAAAAGTTTTCCGTTTCGGATTTGACACGCTTGGAAGAGGCAATGGAACTCCTCATCACCATTGAGGTTGCCGCCACTCGGATCGCGGCACGTCGGCGCACAACAGAGGACCTAAAAAAAATCAAACGTACTCTGATTGGCATGGAATATGCTATTGCTAGCGACCGTCTTGGCGATGAGGAAGATTACCAGTTCCATCAATCCATCGTCGCAGCAACGCACAACCAACATTTTATATCCCTCTGCCAGCATCTAGAGGCCAGTGCGCGGAACATTATTCGGCAAGCACGGAGCAATACAAAGACCAACCACTCAGAACTTCTAGATGCGGTGCAAGATGAACACAAAGAAATCTATAAAGCTATCGAGCAAGGCGATGAAGAACGCGCCGCAGTCGCCGCAGCTCGGCATCTACAAAACGCTTCCCAACGCATTCGCACGTATCTGGCATGACAACCCGAGAGCCCCTCACATAATACCGTCGAAACCATTCATCTCTGAGAACAGAAAAATGATCCCGCAAAGCGGAAAAAACTTGTCTCTAAACTAAGTACAAGCACAGCCCCCCGACCCTAACCGCTATTGCCGCCTTTAAGCCGCCTGCTTGACGGAAAACTGTCGCTGAAAAAGCCGGGAATTTATCAGATACAGAATCGCTAGCACTGCCCAAGCCCGCAATCCCGCATAATATATTTCTTATGTATAAAAGATGGTCACTAAATTTCGGGCACGTTGCACCTTACGGCTCCGGCTGCAGATCAGCATAAACAGACGCCGCGCTCCGATCTAGCTCCACCTCACAGCTCCCATCAAAGAATGTTTCCACGCCATCCGCCTCAGCACGCAACCACTGCTGGCCATCACGCTTCACGAACGACAAGCGAAGAGTGGCAACGCCCTGCTTGCGAGCAGCCTTCCGCGCGCTGGAAATCAATTCTCCCCGCGTCAACGCACCTGCTTGCTCTGCACCGGCTCTCCCATCAGGCGCAGCACTCTGGCAATTCCTGCTTCCATTCGTGCCATCTGCTGTTTTTGGTTTGCCATTTCCAAGGTGAGCGCCTGCACCCTTTCCCGCGTCTCGGTATCCGCTTCGAGTGCGGCCACGGCCCGCTCCATCTGCTCGCGGATCAGGCTGATTTCCGTCACGAATTGATCCACTCGCTCGGAGAGGGCCGGCGCTTCTTCCTGAGCCATGATTTTTTGCAGCGGTTCGATCAGCGCTGTGAGTTTGCGGAGTTCGACCAGAAGATCCGGCCAGTCTTGGGGATGTAAAGTTTCGGTCATTCAATGCCTCCAATCTTTTTGTAATAGTCTTCCAGTCTGCAGATGACGCGCGGGCCAAGCCCTGCACCAAAAGCATCCGGGTCTGGCGATGTCGCAAGTTGTTGGCGAGATCCAACAGATATGACCTCAGCCGTCCGAAGACGGTTGCGGGCTGTTGAGCGCATCGAAAAAGTCGAGCATCCGCCGCATGGCCTTGCGCTCCTTTTCCAACTCCGCGACCCGATCTTCCAGGTCCTGGATGCGACCCGCCTGTTCTGCCGTCAATTTCTCTAGTTGCCTGGCCAGTTGCTGTTCTAACGGAGTTAAAGTTTGTGCCATATTGCATTCCTTTCATGGATATCGTGTCAAAGGGCCATTGCGGCCTAGGTCCGCTCAGGATCTCCAGAGGGTCAAACTCATGTTGAACAGCGTGACCATACTTGGCTGAATTGGAGATTGCTCTCCTCGCTATAGCTTCGCCCAGTTCTGTTGGGCTTGCGGCCAGCTCAGCGCGGCGGGAGACACCGTATTCATCCATCTTTCTAGTCGTGAGCAGATTGCCGTCTGTAAATGCATCGGAAAAATAGAAGCCGCCAAGGCGGACCATCTCACTCGTTTCGCGATTATAGAACGTGACGGTGTCCTTACTTTTCTAGTCGGGATAAGATGGCTGTCACTTTCGCTGATGATGTTATTCACCAGCTGCCCCCTGTTCTCCAGCTCACCCCACTCCACCAAACATTCCGCCATCCCGCGCACACTTCTTCCGGGATCATCAGGCACGCGGCCACCAGATCGTGTCGCTTCGCGCTGTTGTTTTATGACCAGGTTCGAAGCTTTCGTCATTTGCCGACGGGACTCATCGAGAGGGTCGGCCTAGCCAAAATGCATATTTAAAACATCGCGACAGGCATCCCAGATTCTCCGATGACGCTCCCCCGGCGGATGAGGATTATAGGCCCGCACTCTGCCCGCAGCATTTGTGACCACACGCGGCATGAGTATATTCACCTCTAAGCGTCCCGTGTGCGTGTGCGTCCCGATCAGCGGCCGCAAACGCGCCCATGTTGGAATGCCTGCATAGGCAACTTCGAAAAACAATCCGAGCGCTTTGCATACGTCACGTCTCACCTCTGGGTCGAAGCCATTGAAAGCAACAACGGATACATCTTCCGGAGCAAAAGACAGCGTCGAGACAGAATACCTGTGCTTGTGCCGTAATGCCTGCCCTCAACGTCAAAACCATAAGCTCCGGGGTGCCCATCAACAGCTCCGTGGCGGGATTGTGCTCGATGGCGACACGACGCCCCTCGATGTTGTTCCTGACATGTCGACCTGCCTGTGTCCTTGGCTCATACTTTCCAATTGCATGGTGAGGTTTCAGGAGGTTGATCAAAGTGGTCTTCTTCTTTGTAAAATGTCATACGAACAAATCTTCTCGCTCGTATGAGCAACAGGAGCTTCCATCAGTCACGACACGATCCTAAACGGACCAAAGCACTATCCGACGATGCCCTGCGCGATCTGCTCAGCTTGGACCAGAGCATCACGATCCACACCATGCGAAAACCCCTGCGCTTCCAAGACCTCCATCACCAGACGTGTGTCGATATTCCCTCTGGACCCTGGCGCATAGGGGCATCCGCCCAATCCGGCAACGGAGGCATCGAAGGTCCGAAGCCCCCGCTCAAGTGCGGTAGCCACAAGCTCACGCGCATTTCCGTGGGTGTCGTGAAAATGTCCAGCAAGCTTGTCTGTAGGGCACTCGTCCAACAGAACATCAAGCATCGCGTCAAGCGTCTCGACCGTTCCAGCACCAATGGTGTCCCCCAAGGACACTTCATAACATCCGATCTCTAGCAGCTTCGCGGTCCAACGTGTGACAGTCTGCGGTGCGACCCCCCCATCATAGGGGCAGGCGATAACGGCAGAGAGATAGCCACGCACGGGTATCCCGACCTCGCGGGCGCGTTCCATGATCGGAGTGAAGCGCTCAAAGCTCTCCTCGATGGAGCAGTTTAGATTGGCGCGGCTGAACCCCTCGGAGGCAGACGCAAAGATCGCCACCTCGTCACAGCGTGCCGCAATAGCGCCCTCCATACCCCTCAAGTTGGGCGTAAGCGCCGAATAGCACACCGCGGGTATGCGCGTGATCTGAGCCATGACCTCGGCTGCATCGGCCATTTGCGGAACCCATCGGGGACTGACAAAGCTCGTTGCTTCGATCTTGGTCAGCCCCGTGCGGCTTAACGCCTCGATCAAGGCCACTTTCGTTTCCGTCGGCACCTGAAGTCCAAGGCTTTGCAAGCCGTCACGCGGCCCGACTTCGAAAATAGTGACCCGTTCCGTCATCGCCTATTTCCCAACCTGACTTAGAGCTTCAGGCAGCCATGTGACAACACCTGGGAAGATCGCAAAGAAGATCAGAACAACAACCTGAATGAAGAAAAACGGAATAACCCCGCGATAGACCTGCCCGATGCCGATCCCCTCCGGCAGCACCCCTTTGAGATAGAAGAGCGTGTAGCCGAATGGTGGCGTGATATAGGCCATCTGCGCAGTGATCATGAACAGTACGCCGAACCACAAGGGATCGAACTCAAGCGCTATGATGATCGGCAAAAAGACAGGCACGCAGAGCAGGATAATCCCGATCTCGTCCAGAAACAGACCCAGAAAGATCAGCACCAGAACCATCACACCCAACACAACCCAACGTGATGCCTCGACCCCCTCGACAAACCCGAGAATAGAATCTGCGCCGCCCGTCGCGACAAACACGGAGATAAACGCCCTTGCACCTATGGTAATCCAAAGGATCATCGCGGTGACGCGCAGGGTTTCTGTCGCCGCGCCAGACAACATTTCAAACGACAGACGGCGCGTCACGAGTGCGGAAATAGCGGCCCCCAAGACGCCGACCGCGGCGGCCTCCGTCGGGGTGGCGATCCCTGTGTAGATGGAGCCAAGCACCCCGAACACCACGAAGGCAGGTAGAATAAGGGCTTTCAGTTTGCCGAGTTTCTCACCAAGCGGGAGATCCTCGATATCGTCAGGGATCGGGGCCAAGGACGGATTGAGCCATGTGCGGATGAGAATATAAGCGATGTAGCTGCCCGCTAGAATGAGGCCCGGAACAATGCCAGCAGCGAACATTTGTCCAATCGAGATTTGTGCCGTGATTGCGTAGACGATGGTCACAACTGAGGGCGGGATCAGGATTCCCAAAGTGCCCCCTGCGCAGATCGCCCCCAAGGCAAGCGGCGGGTGATAACCACGCGACAACATCGACGGCAAAGCAAGGATACCCATGGCCGCCACCGCCGCACCAACAACGCCCGTCATCGCAGCAAGGATCGTGCAAATGATGATCGTACCAACGGCCAAACCGCCGTTAAGGCGAGCCGACCACGCCTCCATCGCATCATAGAGCGCGTCGATAATGGCGGATTTCTGGAGAATGGAGGCCATCAGAACATAGAGCGGGATCGCCATGAGCGATTCCGATGTCATGGTCTCGAAAGTATTGAGCACTGTCACGATCAGCGCAGCAGGCCCCCACAGCAGGATGGTCGAGATAAAGGCAATCGCGCCCAGCACAAAGGCAAGCCCTGCCCCACTGAGCATGAAGGCAATAAGAGATGTGAACATGAATAGGAGAACGAAGGAACTTTCCATTAGACGTTCTCCGGCTCGGCAATGGCGGTAATTGCGTCAGCAAATGCCTGTAGAATCAACAATATCGCACTGAGCGGCAAAAAGGCTTTGGCAGGCCAGACAATCGGGTTCCACGCGGAATAGCTTGTTTCCCCATAACTAAAGGATTGCATCACCAAAGGCACGCTGAACCACAGCAGGATCGCGCCGAATACGGCGGCCAGAAACAGGCCCGCAAGTTTCAGCAGAACCGCAAGCCGGCCCGTCGCATGGGCCGAAGCCACATCAACCGCGACATGCCCACCGAGGTGCAGCAGATACGGCCCGCCCAAAAGAAAGAACGGCCCGAAAATCAGCGTCGCCAGTTCAGGCGCCCATGATGTCGGCGCGGAGAACACATAGCGCGATAACACCTCCCAGAGCATCAAAAGGACAATGGCATAGATCAGCCACTTGGCGAGCGCGAACAGGCCGCGGTTCAGCGCTGTGATACGACGGGCGAGTGAAATCATTTAAATCTCCGCGAAAGTAGCACACACCCCGCCACCCCATATCAGGATATGGGGTGGCGGGACGCTGCATTTGGGATTAAAGGAGACGCAATTCCTGCATCAACGCAACTTGGGATTCCATCATGCGCGTGGAAAGCTCATCAGTTGCGGCCTTTTTCCAGGATTCAACCGCTTTGGCGCGCGCCTGAGCGATATCTTCGGGATCAAGGTCAATGATCTCGACACCAGCATCTTGGAACTTTTTGAGATACTCGCCGTTCGCGACCAGAATATCCTGACGCAGCGACCCGGAAATCTCACGAGCAGCAACCGCAAGCGCGGCTTTCTGCTGATCGTCCAAAGTCTCGAATGCACGCGTATTGGCAACATAGGACGTCGCCGTGGTCGGCTGATGCACCCCCGGCAGGATCAAATATTTGGCAACCTCGTGCAGCCCTTCCTCGTAATTGGCCTTGATATCGCCACGGTCGGCAACATCAATCAGCCCCTTGTCCAGCGCCGAGTAGACCTCGGATGTCGGTAGCGGCGAGACCGAAACACCGAAATCGGCCATAACGGCGGAAGCCAAACCAACGAAACGCCCTTTCAGACCATCAAAATCTGCAATGGTGCGCACAGGCACGCGCGAATGGATGGGCTCCTCGCCATAAACCGTCGGGGCCACATAAGTCAGGCCAGCGGGTGCATAGCTTTCCCGCACCATATCCAGACCGCCACGCTCATAGAACCACGCCTCATATTGATCCGCTTCGGGGAACCCGAACGGAACCGTCGAGGAAAATCCGTGGGCTGGGATTTTGCCCGCCGTGTATCCGTCGTAGGTCTTCATCATCTCAAAAGCCCCACCGCGCACCGCATCAAACGCCTGCGCAGAAGGAACGATCTGTCCACCTGCAAACGGGGTAATCTCCAGCGAGCCGCCCGTCAGTTCGGCCACGCGGGCGCAGAATTTCTCTTCATACATCATAGGCGTCGTGCCGCCGCCCCAAAGCGCCTGCATCCGCCACTTGGTTACCCCCTGCGCGCGCGCAGCAGTGCCCGAAGCTAGAACCGCTGGCGCGGCAAGAGCAGCTGCGCCAAGGCGCAACACGTTACGTCGAGTAGAATTTGTCATTAGTTTTCCTCCCTTAAGATTGAATATCAGATGCCCTCCAGCACCTGTTTGGCGCGAGCGACCGTCACGTCCCCTGCCTTGACGATAGCCTTGGACACCCGGTCGATATCGCCTCCCTGAGCACCCGCGGTAATGGCGATGTTGCGCGCGTGCAAGGTCATATGACCCCGTTGAATTCCCTCGGTTGCCAACGCACGCAGCGCGGCCATATTTTGGGCAAGACCGACAGCGACGGTCACTTCCGCCAACTCCTGCGCCCCCGTTACGCCCATCAGTTTCAAAGCTGCCTGTGCAGCAGGATGCGTGCGGGTTGCGCCGCCCACGATGCCCATTGCCATCGGCAGTTCCAGAGTGCCCACCAATGCGCGGTCCCGTGCGATCTCCCAGCGGCTCAACGAGGTATATCGCCCGCTTTGCGCAGCATAGGCATGGGCGCCCGCTTCAATCGCGCGCCAGTCGTTTCCTGTCGCCACGACAACGGGATCAATACCATTCATGATACCTTTGTTGTGGGTCGCGGCGCGGTAGGGGTCAATGATCGCCAACTCGCAAGCCTCGACAATACCGCGCGCAACGTCAGCGCCAGCCAGAGTTTTCGTCTTCAGAGCATCCGTCGGAACACGCACACTTGCCGTGACCACACGTTTGTCGGCCAGATTGGACAGAATGCGCAAACGCACGGTGCCGCCGGTAATTTCTTCAACCCGTGGCGCAAGCATTTCAGCCATGGTGTTGACGGTATTGGCCCCCATGGCATCGCGCACATCGACCAAGAGATGCATGACCGCCATCGGCCCGATAGCCGAATCCGGGAAGACATGCACTTCGATATCCTTGCAGCCTCCACCAAGCCCCGTCAAAACGGTATCCTTGGAATTGGCCATTTCGATTAGTTCTTCGCGATGCGCCAGCAATGCCGCACGCGCCCCGAACGGATCACCCGTGCCGATCACCTGTACCTGCGCCCGCATAATCGGCGCGGTGGAGCTTACATGGAAGCCCCCTCCCGCACGCGCGATTTTGGCCATATAGGAGGCGGCGGCGACCACGGATGGCTCCTCGACCGCCATCGGCACGAGATAGTCCTTGCCGTTCACGACAAAGTTCGTGGCCACCCCGAGAGGAAGTTCAAAGGTCCCGATGACATTCTCGATCATCCCGTTTGCGATGGTCAACGGTAGGCTGCTGTCGCCCGACAAAGCGGCGGCATTCGTCGCATCTATCCCGGACGCGGCCGCAATCACATCGCGACGTTCGGCAGGTTCCATATCCCGCATTCCCTCGATCCGAGAATTTACAGCAGATGGATTCGGTTTCGCGCTGGTTGTCATGGGGTCTCCTCCTGATCTTCTGCGCGACGATTGTCGATTCTAGCGAATTTGTCTTGGTACAGTTGTGGTAAATTTTTCCGCACTGTACCATATCAAACATGGAGGCAGTTCGTATGGTTCAAACGAAAACAAATCGCATTTACAACATCCTGCGCGACCAGATTAAGAGCGGTGAACTCGGTGAGGGAACCAAGCTCATGTCCCTTCGACGTGCCGTCGAACAATTTGGCGCGTCGAAGAATACGATGGTTGCGGTCTATGATCTCCTCGTCGCAAACGGTCTTGTGCATTCCCGCCATGGTGCCGGTTTTTTCGTAGCGCACGCCGTTGCAACCACCGCCGAACCCGCCAACCTACGCGAGGCTCGAGACAGTGTGTCGCTACTGCGCGCACAGCTGGACCGCCCCTATACCGTCCTCGTTGGAGACGGGCGCCCACCGGAAAGCTGGCTGTTGAACTCAGCGCCTTCCGTGTCTCTTGCCACAGGCGAAGGTGGCTATGGCACACCGCACGGATTGGCCACCCTACGCGAATACGTTGCCGCGTCTCACTTTGACGTGGGGATCAGTGTGTCACCAAACCAGATTGTTACAACCTTTGGCGCCAATCACGCTCTCGACCTTGTTATCCGCCGCTTCTGCCGTCCTGGAGAGACGGTGCTGGTAGATGATCCGGGATATTATCCGCTTTTCGCCAAATTGAAGCTCGCGGGTGTCAATGTCATAGGCATCCCGCGCGGCCCCCACGGACCAGACTGCGACGCACTCGACAGTGCCGCCAAGCAGCATTCTGCGCATCTTTTCTTCACGCAATCACTTGCACAAAACCCCACGGGATTTTCTATTGATCTGCCAATTGCACATTCCGTCCTGAAGGTCGCCGAACGCCACAACATGCTCATTGTTGACGACGATCCCTTCATTGACGTCCCGGGCATTTCCGGAACTCGGCTCGCCTCGCTGGATTTTTTTCATCGCGTGATCCAGATTGGGACGTTCTCCAAAGTTCTGACGCCGACGTTCCGTTCAGGCTACATAATCGCCGAACCTGGCATCGCCCAGAGCCTAGCAGAACTCAAAATGGTCCTAACGGTCAATAGCTCAAGCCATACGGAACGCTTAATCGCCAACATCATGCGTTCAGGCCGCTATAAAAAACAGTGTCAACGCCTTTCCAAACGTCTGGCCATGGAACGGAACGCCAGTATCGAACACCTGAAGCGCATCGGGTTTAACCTCGACCCTGAACCGATCGAAGGCCTATACGGCTGGCTCCCCCTCCCAACGGGGGCCTCTGACATAGAGGTAGCCAAGGCGGCCTCGGAACAAGGCATATTCCTCGCCCCAGGCTCTCTATTCAGAGTGGAGGAATACGCAGGCGCACCCGCGATGCGTGTAAACTGGAGCCGAGTGAATGACAGCAGGTTCTATACCTTCCTGCGTTCATTATTTTGAATGCGCTGTCACTGAACGTACATCCGGACTGCCCTTCTGAGAAACTATAACCACGCGAATGAAACCGAGTAACGACGAGCCGTCGAAAACCGCCCCTGCCCCGCATTCACTCTCGCCATTGCCCTTAACGAAACACAAGTTCAGGCAAAAAGGTTTCCCACTCATCTCGCCGAATATATTTTCGAAACTCTTCGTCATTATCGGATTTACGCCAACGCACCGACGCATCCGGAGACGAACTTCGCACCTTCAGGCGGCGACCAACGCTTTGCCATACATCTAGATCTCTGTTTCCCTTCCTTCGGCTGACAATCCTCTCCCTCCGTCAACGAGAACACCAAATGGAAAATCCGGATTTTCTGTTGGCTGACCGGATCACACAAAACCGATGAGAAACCTTTCTTCACCAACCTAAAAATTTTCTCATAAAGTTTTTCCTAAACACATAAAAACAATAACTTATCCACAATTTCCCGCTCGTTTTTGAAACTTTCCAGGCGGCCTTTCAAGCGCGATCATTTATGATGAAAGCAAGAAACCTGCACCCCAAAACATGGAAATTTCAAAAATGAAGAAAACAATTCTGGAGGCTAAAAACGGGCCCTTCGATTTAGGTTCTAGCGCACGCGAGACATTTAACGCTCGGTAAACATTTCAACCCTGTCAGAAACGCTGCTGCGATGAATTTTATCGGCATGCAAAAC
>NZ_FORY01000059.1 GCF_900114135.1 Celeribacter halophilus | reverse complement strand
TTGGTTGCGGGAGTAGGATTTGAACCTACGACCTTCAGGTTATGAGCCTGATTCAATCGACTCCCAGTTTTCCTTAGAAATCTGGCACTTAGCCCGTAACCCATTGTTATCACTCGAAGCCATGCGCGGCAAGTGTCGGCATCTGCCCGCATTTACCCGCACGCCTCGCGCCTATTCGGTGTTCAGTCGGTTGATGTGGCGTTGAGGTGTTGAGGCGACCGGAACGCAAACCGGAATGAAAACCGGCGAGTCATTCCGGTCCATTCCTGCGTTCCGGTCGGGTCTCCGATGCATGCTGACTTCACTGATTTGATAGTGAAAGGAAGCCCGAAACATGAACGGCGTTATTGCACAAATTTGGTTTGAATCCGGTGACCGCGAGGACGGCCGTCCGGCGCGCTATGTGGTCTGCCGGACCAGCTTCGCCACATTTAACGAGCTGGTCGACGCGATCGAGGCGGACGAGTTGATCCGCTCGGAGACGCTCTGGACCGAGAAGCTGAATACCCATTCATCTCTGATCCGTGAGGCCCACCCCTTCGCGTTCCGTGGTGCGGCCGTGTCTCGGATTGCTCTGTCGCATCGTGAGTTTGTCGAAGGCGCGCGGGGTGAGTGACATGGCCATACCCGCAACCCGCCACAAGCCGATCGACCGCAAGACCCGCGAGCGCATCATGAACATGGCCGACGCATTCAGCGAGGAGCACATTGCCGAATGCCTGAAGCTGCCCGTTGAGGACGTGACCAAGGTGATCACCGCCGTGTTCTCGCGCCGCAAGGTTCAACGCTACATCGTCAACAACAAGACCGAAGAATGTATCCCCATCACCACCTGGCGCAAAGGCTATTTCGTGGTCTGCATGAAGGGCTGGACTGATTGGGATTTCTTGGCTGTCCGGAAGGAGGGCGCGTGATGGCACGGTATGAGAGGCAATGCGCCGAGTGCGGTGCGGACTTCGTGGCTAGACAGAAAACCCAGAAGTATTGCTGCATGAAGTGCAGTAACCGCACATATGCCCGCGCCCACTACGAGGCCAACCGCGAGAAATGTCGCGCCAAGTCTCGCGCCTATC
>NZ_FORY01000007.1:19729-228368 GCF_900114135.1 Celeribacter halophilus | reverse complement strand
CGACCGGCTCCGCCGATCCGGCGTGCGTATCTCAATGGATGGGAAGGGCCGCTACCTGGACAATATCTTCATTGAGAGGCTCTGGCGAACCCTGAAATACGAGTGTGTCTACCTGCATGCTTGGGAGACCGGATCAGAAGCGAAGGCAGGCATCCGGAAATGGATGACCTTTTACAACAACCAACGCCCACACTCAGCCCTTGGCGGCAGGCCGCCAGCCGTGGTCTATTGGCTGAGAAATGACAGAACACAACCCGATCAGCAGGAGCAGAGAGTAGCTTAATTTACGCCAGATCCTGTCCAACAAATGGGGAGTAGCTCAATTGGGCCGTCCGATCACGCGTCTCGACATGTTGAGCACCAAGGTTTGTGATGCTTCCCCAGTGTTATACACCGTATTCAGGAAGTAGTGAGTTGTCGCTCGGAAAGCCTATACAGATCGAAGGCGCTTGAGCTGAAAATGGCACTTTTGGCACGTTCACTTGGTATGAGGTCACAGGTCAATTCACGCCAAGTGTCATAATTTGAGGCAAGGGTCAGGACTGGCCAGTCGCTTCCCCAAAGTAGTCTTTCCGGCCCGAAATGTTCCAGAAGATGCGTAACGTAGATGTCCACATCGGTTGTCTTCCAGTCTTTGCCTGCTTCAGTCAAAAGGCCGGAAAGCTTGCAAAAAGCTCCTGTTTCCTTTGCGACAGTGGCGATGTCATGTGCCCAATCGTCAAACAATGCGTCTGCAATTCGGGGTTTTGCGGCATGGTCGATCACGGTGCGCAGTTTCGGGTGGCGTGACAGAAGTTCGCGAAGCTGCGAAAGATGTTGTGGTCGCACGAGTGCATCAAAGGTGAGGTTGGCTTGGATCATCGCCTCAAAGGCCGGTGTGAGATCATTGCGCAGCATCCAGTTGTCGTCGGCGATGTCCTGGATCATCGGTCGCAGGCCCACGAGTTTTGGGTGTTTGGCAAGTTCTGCAATATCATCAGCTGCCGAGGGTGCCGTAAAGTCGGCCCAGCCAACCACGCCCAAAACGAAAGGTGTGTTGTCGGCGATTTCTAGCAGAAATTTTGTTTCCTCAGATGTCGGGGCCGCCTGAACCAGAATTGTTCCGTCAACACAGTTTCGTTGCAGGTGCGGCCTCAAATCTTCTGGCATGAAGTCGCGGTAGAGTGGGGCAAGCCCTGGCGTCAACCAGTCGTAATCGCCACGCGCAAGTTGCCAAAAGTGTTGATGTGCATCGATAATCATGCGCCAATTACACCTTTCTTCAGAATGATATTGCCATAGAGCCGTGTCTCGCCGGTTTGGACGATGGCAAAGGCAGTCTTGGCGCGATCATAGAATGCGAAACGTTCCAATTTACCCAAAACGGCCGGGTTATCTGCTGATGTGTTTATGATGTTCTGAAACGTAGCAACGATGGGTGGCACAGCATCGGGATCGTCTACGTTTTCCATGACCAACGCCGGGTTAGGCACATAGCTGTCTACCGGCATGACGCACAGCACTGCTTCCAAAACATCTGTGGCGCTAACCCCGTCAAGTCGGTGACAGCGCGCGCCGAGTGCTGTGGCCGGAAAGTTGGCGTCGGCTATGACAATCTCATCGCCATGGCCCATTGCGCGCAGGATGTGAAGCAAGTCGGGGGAGAGAAGCGGAGGAATATTATGCAGCATGATTAGGCTCCTTGGGCGTTGGTGCATCGGGGCGAATGAGGCCTTCGCCCTTGAGATCAGACCAAAGCGCCTGTGGTATTGGCGTCTCGAAAATTGCGACGTTCTGGCGCACCTCATCAGGCGTGGAGGCACCGGGAATGACGGTTTTCACGGCCTTATGGCCCAGCGGGAATTGCAATGCTGCGGCAATTAGCGGCGTGTCATGGGCGGCGCAGACCTCGCCAAGTTGGCGAACGCGCGAAAGGATATGTTCGGGCGCGGGGGCGTAATCGTAGCGCGCGCCCTCGATGGCTCCGGTCGCCAGAATGCCCGAATTATACGGCCCGCCCAAAATGATTCCGACATCACGTTTGATGCACAGCGACAGAAAACTGTCGAGCGGGTCTTGTTCCAGCAAGGTATAGCGTCCAGCCAAAAGGAAACCGTCGAATTCTGCCTCCCCCAGCAACCGTTCACAGATTTGCCAAGTATTCACACCCGCGCCGATGGCTAAAATCTTACCAGCTGCACGCAGCTCCGAGAGGGCACGATAGCCACCCTGAGAGAACAGTTGGCGCAGATTATTGTCCTCAAACGCCTGACCGTTGGTTCCGGCATCGATGTCATGCAGGAACAGCATGTCGATCTGATCCGACCCGAGCCTTTGGATGCTATCTTCATAGCTGCGCATGATGCCTTCATAGGTGAAATCAAAGACGATCCGTTTTTGCGGCACATCAACAAAGGCTTCGGGCGTGACGTCCTCAATGGCGCAATCTTCCAACACGCGGCCCACCTTTGTCGAAAGCGTGAGGGCGTCAGTGTCAAACCGGCGAAGGGCTTCGGAAAACCGTATTTCAGAGCGCCCCAAGCCATATTGTGGTGCCGTGTCGAAATACCGGATGCCAGCGTCCCAAGCGGCATCAAGGGTGGCCTGTGCCTCGTCATCTTTGATCTTGCGATAGAGATTACCCAAGGGCGCGCCGCCAAACCCCAGTTGGGTCAGCGCAACGGGAGATGCGGTGCGGTGGTTTAATGGGGTTTTTGTGGCCAGTTTCATGGTCCCTCAATTCAGGTTGTGCGGAAGTAATCCGGATATTCGCGTTCAAGCGGCGCGATGCGTTTTGTCAGCTGACGAAGGTGGCGTGTCATCGTGGTGCGGGCTGCATCGGGATCTTTGGCGGTGATTGCCTTAAGAATGTTTTGGTGTTCTGCCACGGCTTGAGCAGGTCGGCCTGGATCGGGAAGCATCAATTTGCGTGCGCGGCGCAGTTGAAGGGTCATTTCTTCGGCGACCAGATTGACCTTGGGAAAACCGGTAAAGCTCAGGATCAGTTCGTGAAACTCCAGATCAGCTTCAAAGAAACCCTGAAAGTCCTCGTCTTCCACAAGCAAGGCCTGAAAGCGCAGGTTGCGGGACAGTCTCGTGAGTTGATCGTCAGTGTGATCGCTGGCGACGCGCGCTACTGCTGCGACTTCCACAGCTTCGCGTAGAAAGTTCTCCTCCAAAAGCTCCGCTAAAGAAAAGCGCGACACGCGGGTCGCGGATTGTGGGATGATATCAACAAGCCCGTCTGAAGACAGCCGCCCCAATGCTTCGGCGATAGGAGACCGCGAGACGCCCAATTTGTCGCACAGAGCGCCTTTGCGCAGAATCTCCCCCGGTTTCAGCGCCATTTCCAAGATGTTGGTGCGCAGCACTGTATAGACGCGTTGCCCGAGGGGGCCGTCTAAGCTGTTAATATCTAAGATGTGATCCGGTAATGGCATTCTGTATTCCTCTAACTGACATGTTAGTTGACACATGTCGCAAGTCAAGCTAGTTTAGATTAACGGACATGCCCACTGCGGGCCAGAGGAATACGAACATGACAGAACGGCCCCGCATGCTGACGCTGAACCCGCAAGACAATGTTGCTATTGCGCTGGATGACATCGCGGCAGGGGATCTGGGTGCGCCGGAAGGGGTAACTCTTTTGCAATCCGTCACACGCGGCCATAAGGTTGCGATAGCGCCCATAAAAGCGGGTGAGAACGTCCTGCGTTACGGCCAGATTATCGGTCAGGCGACATGTGACATTGCGGTTGGCGAACACGTCCATGTGCAAAATCTGGGCATGGGCGACCATTCCCAAGATTACGCCCACGCAAGTGAGGCTGTGGCGCTTGAAGCGATCCCTGAGGTCCGCACCTTCGACGGCTACCATCGGGCGGATGGTCAGGTCGGTACACGAAACTACCTTGGTATTCTGACCTCGGTGAACTGTTCCGGCTCGGTTGCAAAATTCATAGCAGAGGCGGCTGAGAAGTCCGGACTCCTGGACGACTTCCCAAATGTCGACGGCATTGTTCCGATCACGCACGGCACCGGATGTGGCATGTCGGGCGAAAACGAAGGCTATGACACGTTGTTTCGCACACTGTCTGGTTATGCCCAGCACCCCAACTTTGGCGGGATTTTGTTGATCGGGCTTGGTTGTGAGGTCATGCAAGTGTCCGCGCTTGTCGGAGGCCGTCCGATCCGCGCCGATGGGGCGCTGCGCTATATGACGATCCAGCATGAGGGCGGCACGCGTAAGACGATTGAAAAAGGTCTCGTGGAATTGCGCGGCATTGCCGAGCAGGCGAACATGGCGACACGCGAATCTGCGCCGATCTCTCATCTCATGGTTGGGATGCAATGCGGCGGCTCTGACGGTTATTCCGGCATCACGGCCAATCCGGCCCTTGGTGTTGCGTCGGACCTGATGGTGCGTCATGGTGCAACAACGATCCTGTCGGAAACTTCTGAAATTTACGGCGCCGAACACCTTTTGACCCGCCGTGCGGCGACGGTTGAGGTGGGTGAAAAACTGATTGATCGCGTGCGCTGGTGGGAAGATTACACCGCCCGCAACAAAGGCGAGATGGACAACAATCCAAGCCCCGGCAACAAACGTGGGGGCCTGACGACGATCCTTGAAAAGTCGCTCGGAGCTGTGGCGAAAAGTGGCAGTGCCCCCCTGACGGATGTTTATCTGTTTGGCGAAAAGATCGATAAGAAAGGCTTTGTCTTTATGGACAGCCCCGGTTTTGATCCGTGCTCTGTGACTGGCCAAATCGCCTCTGGCGCAAACCTGATTGTGTTTACGACCGGTCGTGGGTCGGTGTCGGGGTATATGCCTACGCCCTGCATAAAGATCGCTACCAATTCTGAAATGTACGCCCGAATGTCCGAAGATATGGACATCAATTGCGGTGACATCGTCAGCGAAGGGGTCAGCTTGCAGGACAAGGGTCGCGAAATTTTCGAGATGTTCATTCGTGTGGCATCTGGAGAGCAGACAAAGAGTGAAGACCTCGGCTTTGGTGGGGTCGAATTCGTGCCATGGCAAATCGGCGCGGTAATGTGATCATGGGAGGCAATATGACACTCAGGGGTAAAACAATTCTGGTTACTGCGGCGGGCCAAGGCATTGGTGCAGCGAGTGCGCTGGCCTGTGCAAAAGCGGGCGCTAAGGTTTATGCAACGGATGTGAACGCCGACCTGTTGACCAAAATGTCCGGCGTAGAGGGTATTGAAACCCGTGTGCTGGATGTGACGGATGTCGCCGCCATTGATGCGCTGGCTGCCGAGCTTCCCGATCTTGACGGCTTGTTCAACTGTGCGGGTGTGGTTCATCACGGGACCATTTTGGAACTTGATGACGCCGCTTGGGAGTTTTCGCTCAACCTCAACATTACATCTATGGTGCGCATGTGTCGCGCTTTTGTGCCCGGCCTGTTGCGCCGCGCTGAAAGCGAAGGCAGCGCCTCTATCCTGAACATGTCGTCGATGGCATCGTCCGAGAAAGGCTTTGTCCAGCGTACCGCATATGGCGCGACGAAAGCTGCTGTGATCGGGTTGACCAAAGCCATTGCCGCCGATTTTGTAGCCCAAAACCTGCGCTGCAATGCTCTCTGCCCCGGCACAGTCGACACCCCTGCTTTGCAGGGTCGCATCCAAGCTGCACCGGATCCAGTTCAGGCCGAAAAAGACTTTATCGCGCGTCAACCGATGGGCCGTTTGGCTACAGTGGATGATCTCACGCCGACCGTTGTGCATCTCTTGTCCGATGGAAGCAGTTTCATCACCGGACAAAGTGTTTTGGTCGATGGTGGTTGCACGATCTAGCAAAAACGTCGGCTTGGGAGGGCACGCGACATGACATTTCTGGTGGAGATGAGGGGGATCGAAAAACGCTTTCCGGGCGTGCATGCGCTCAAAGCGGTGCAATTCGATCTGAAACCCGGAGAAGTTCATGCGCTCATGGGGGAGAATGGCGCAGGAAAATCGACATTGATGAAAATCATGTCCGGTATTTATGCGCCGGACGGGGGAGAGATGTTTGTCGATGGCAAACCCGTTTCCCCCGATGGTCCGCGTGCAGCACAGGATCTTGGTATAGGGATCATTCATCAGGAACTGAGCCTGATGAATGACCTGACCGCGGCTCAAAATGTTCTGATCGGACGCGAGCCGCGCCGCAGCTTTGGACGTTTGGACGAACATGCGCTCAATGCCAGAACGGCAGAGATTTTCGCCTCGCTCAATCTGGATATGGACCCGCGCACTAAGGTCGGCACTCAAACGATTGCACGCCAGCAATTGATCGAAATTGCCAAAGCCCTGTCCTACAATCCGCGCGTATTGATCATGGACGAGCCGACGGCGGCGTTGAACGACACGGAAATTTCGGAGCTGTTCAACGTCATCGCAAAGCTCAAGGCGGATGGTGTTGGCATCGTCTACATCAGCCACCGCATGGACGAGATCAAACGCATCGCCGACCGCGTAACCATTCTGCGCGACGGGGCCTATATCGACACGGTCGAGGCCGCCGACACGCCACTGAAAACAATCATTCATCTGATGGTTGGTCGCGAAGTCAGCCAAAATGGACCGATCATTCCCGATTTGTCACAAAGCCCGATTGCCTTGGACGTTCGCAACCTGTCGCGCGGACACGAAGTCCGTGATGTCAGCTTTGATGTCCGCAAGGGCGAGATATTGGGCTTTGCCGGTCTCATGGGCGCGGGCCGCACAGAGGTGGCAAGGATCATCTTTGGCGCCGACCCGCGCGACGCGGGCGAGATTCTGGTTGCGGGTCAACCGGTGAACATTCGCACGCCTCATGCCGCTGTCGAGGCGGGGATCGGGTATCTTTCGGAGGACCGAAAACACTTTGGTCTTGCTGTCGATATGACCGTGCGCGCCAACATTGCGATGGCTAATCTGGGACAATTCACCAGCAAAACCGGCGTGTTGGATGAGTGTGCGATGAAAGACGTCGCGGTCAAATATATCGAGCAATTGGGCATCCGCACACCTTCGGACATGCAAGACGTGCGCTTGCTTTCGGGCGGCAACCAGCAAAAGGTCGTTATTGCCAAATGGCTGTTGCGCGATTGCGATGTTTTGATCTTTGACGAACCCACGCGAGGCATCGACATCGGTGCGAAATCCGAAATTTATGCGCTGCTCGAAGACCTTGCGGCACAGGGGCGCGCGATCATCGTGATTTCGTCGGAGTTGCCCGAGGTCATGCGCCTGAGCCACCGCATTGCCGTTATGTGCGAAGGGCGCCTGACCGGCATCTTGCCCGGCGGTGAAGACACCACACAAGAACAGATCATGGAATTGGCCACTCAACGCGACAGTGCGTTGAATGGCGCGGAGGAGTTAGTATGACCACCACAACAGTAGATGCGCCAAAGTCCGTCCTGTCCCGGATCGTTGCTGCGGGCACCCACCAACGGGTTTTGGCCTTTGCCAGCTTGGTCGTGCTTTTGATCGGGTTTGCCATCGCATCCCCGAACTTTATGCAAACCTCTAACATGTTGGCGATTTTGCAGGCCACATCGGTGAACGGCGTCTTGGCGATCGCGGTCACTTTGGTGATCATCACTGGCGGAATAGATCTGTCCGTTGGGACCATGATGACCTTCTGCGCGGTGATCACCGGTGTTGTTTTGACCTACGCCGGCTTGCCTTTGCCCTTTGGCGTGCTGGCTGCCGTTCTGACGGGTGCGGTTTGTGGCGCATGTTCCGGCACATTCGTGGCCAAAATGGCTATCCCGCCTTTCATTGCAACCCTTGGTATGATGTTGATCCTCAAGGGGTTGAGCCTTGTGATCTCTGGCACCCGTCCGATCTATTTCAACGACACTCCGGGGTTTAGCGAAATCTCTCGCGGCTCGTTGATTGGCGATGTGATCCCGTCCTTGCCGATCCCCAACGGTGTGTTGATCCTGTTCATCGTGGCGGGCGTCACCGCCTACATTCTGAACCGCACCGTGTTGGGCCGCTACTGCTTTGCCCTTGGATCGAATGAAGAATCCGTCCGCTTGTCCGGTGTGAACACCCAGCGTTGGAAGATCGCGATCTATGCGCTCGCGGGCTCCATCGTGGGCATTGCAGGGCTGTTGATTGCCTCGCGTTTGAACTCTGCACAGCCTGCGCTGGGGCTAGGATACGAACTTGAAGCCATTGCGGCCGTGGTCATTGGCGGCACATCGCTGTCGGGTGGCCGTGGCTCCATCCTTGGTTCGCTGATCGGTGCGCTGATTATGGCGGTGCTGACCAACGGTCTGCGCGTCCTCTCGGTGGCCCAAGAATGGCAAACCGTCGTCACAGGCGCGATTATCATCTTGGCGGTTTATGCCGACATGATGCGCCGAAAGAACGCGAAGTAATATCGCGAATACCAAACCAAGACTTTGCTGTCCGGGAGGAGAACCGGGCTTGATCGACAACTCAGGAGGAACCATCATGTTGTCACGTCGCTCCCTTATCGCCGCACTCAGTGCGTCAATTGCCATTGCATCTGCGCCCGCCGCATTTGCGCAAGATGAAATCTACATCCCGTTGATTTCGAAAGGCTTCCAGCACCAGTTCTGGCAGGCTGTGAAAGCCGGTGCTGATCAAGCCGCCGACGAATTTGGCGTGCGCATCACGTTTGAGGGGCCGGACAATGAAACCATGGTGGATCGTCAGATCGACATGTTGGCCGCCGCTTTGGCCAACAATCCCGGTGCCATCGGTTTTGCAGCACTCGACAGTCAGGCAGCCATCCCGCTGCTGCGCCAAGCTCACGACGCAGGCATCCCTGTCATTGCATTTGATAGCGGTGTGGACAGTGACATTCCGGTTGCCACAGCTACGACAGACAACGTTGCTGCCGCTGCTTTGGCCGCTGACAAAATGGCCGAATTTCTTGGCGGGGAAGGCAAGGTCGCCGTTGTCGCTCATGACCAAACCAGCCGCACTGGTATTGACCGTCGCGATGGCTTCTTGAACCAGATCGAAGCCAGCTACCCGAACATTGAAGTGGTCAGTGTTCAGTATGGTGCGGGCGATCAGCTGCAATCTACCGAAGTTGCCAAAGCCATCCTGACCGCCAATCCTGATCTGGCTGGTATGTTCGGGACCAACGAAGGCTCCGCGATTGGTATCGTGAACGCTGTGCGCGAAATGAACTCCGAGGATGTTGTCATCATCGGGTACGACTCCGGTAAAGCGCAGACGGATGCGATCCGTGCGGGCCTGATGGCGGGGGCGATCACCCAAAATCCGGTTGGAATTGGCTATGAGACTGTCAAGGCTGCGATTGCTGCAATGAATGGTGAAGAGATGCCGGAAATCATTGATACGGGCTTTTACTACTATGATCAGTCCAACATCGATAATCCTGAAATTCAGGCCGTTCTTTACGATTGATCTAACTTCTGTCGCGGCTCATGTATAAATGGGCCGCGACGCTTTTCTTTTTGCAAACCAACGTCTGAGGACATCATGAAATTATTGCGCTACGGCCCCGCAGGCCAGGAAAAACCCGGCTGTTTGGACGCGGAGGGTCGTGTCCGCGACCTCTCAGGCCATGTCTCGGATATCGCGGGGACGGCGCTGCTGCCTGACACCATTGCGCGTTTGAAAGCGCTCGACGTTGCAACGCTGCCTGTTGTGGAGGGCACCCCGCAAAGCGATCTGCGTCTTGGGCCGTGCGTTGGCCAAACCGGAAAGTTTGTCTGCATCGGGTTGAACTATGCCGATCACGCCGCTGAAAGCGGGATGGATGTGCCGCCTGAGCCTGTGATCTTTAACAAATGGACTTCGGCCATCATCGGTCCTGATGACGATGTGATCATTCCGCGCGGGTCCAAGAAAACGGATTGGGAAGTTGAACTGGGTGTCGTGATTGGCAAAGGCGGAAGTTATATTGATGATGCCAATGCGATGGATCACGTCGCGGGCTTTTGCGTCATCAATGACGTTTCCGAGCGCGAATATCAGATTGAGCGCGCTGGCACATGGGACAAGGGCAAAGGCTGTGACACGTTTGGCCCAACGGGTCCGTGGTTGGTGACGCCTGATGAAGTTGGCGATTTTGACAATCTCGCGATGTGGTTGGAAGTTGACGGTGTGCGCCATCAGAACGGTTCGACCGCTACGATGGTTTATAAAGTCCCGCACCTGATCGCTTATTGCTCACAATTCATGAGCCTGCAGCCGGGTGATATCATTTCGACCGGAACTCCGCCGGGCGTGGGCATGGGTTTGAAACCACCAACCTACCTCAAGGGCGGGGAAATCATGCGTCTTGGAATTGAGGGCCTTGGTGTTCAAACACAGACTGTGCGGAACGCCAAATAACATGTTGTGATCTCTGAAAGTGCCATCGCTTGAGGTTGGGGCTTTCTATCACATCAACACATTACGCTGCGCTTCCCGAGAACCTGTGATGCAGGTTTTCGCGTAAAGCTTTAAGCAGGGCGACCAAGATTAAATACTTGGTCGCCTTCCACCTAACTCTGCACAATCATTTTAGCGACGAGTTCGGCGGCGTTCTGCACCCCGAGCTTTTTCATGACCGAGCTACGATGCACCTCAACTGTGCGCGGTGAAATACCCATGGCCTGCCCCGTTTCTTTGCTGGTGTAGCCGTTTACGATATATCGCGCGACTTCGCGTTCACGCGGGGTCAATGTCGCGGAGGTGGCCGGTTTGTTTTCCAGATGTTCAAACGTCCAGACCATGAGGCGGAAGGGGTCTGTCGGAGTCAGGGTTCGCCCTGCTGCACGGGTCCAGATGATTTCCCCGCTGCGACATTGCATGAAGCGTTCGTCCGCATAGCGTGGACGCCCCTTGAGCCATCGTTGCCACTTGGCACCGGTTTTTTCGTAGTCGACACTCGACGGATAGAGAATTCGGATGGATTGTCCTTCAAGCTCGTCACGGGTCCAGCCAAAGATGCGCTCTATCTCCGTGTTCACGCGTTGAATGACTCGATTTGAAAGGACCATGAGGCCGATCGGGGCATCCATGAAACCGGTAAGGTCAAGGTCGGCACCGGAGATTTGATCGTATTTCATCAGTCCTGCCCTTTGCTGCATATGCATCTACGTAGTTGATACGTAGATTTATACGTAATTCTACGAATTGCTGCTATGCGATTTTTGCATGACCCTATGTGCAGGAGGAATTTTCATGACCACAGACATCTTTATTACCGGATCCGGTCACACGCGCTTTGGTCGTTTGGAGGAAAGTCTCGAAGCGTTGATTGTCGAAGCTGCCCGTGAAGCGATTGAGGAAGCACAGATTCCTCCAGCGGAGATTGATGCTGTATTCTTGGGGCATTTCAATTCCGGTTTGGTGCCGGACGGTTTTGCGTCTTCGCTGATTTTGCAGGCCCATCCTGATTTGCGGTTCAAACCGGCGTCACGTTGTGAAAATGCCTGCGCATCCGGGGCTGCGGCAATTCACGCGGGCATGAATGCCATTCGTGCCGGACGGGCACGAAATGTCTTGGTCGTAGGGGCAGAAAAGATGACCCATCGCTCGACGCCTGATGTGACGACAGCACTGGCGGGGGCGGGCTATCAGAATGATACGGCAGAAGCAGGGCTGAGCTTTCCGCAGGTCTTTGCCGTGGCAGCCCAGCAATATGCAGAACGCTACGGCGATCCGATGGATACCTTTGCGCGGATTGCCGCAAAGAACCATGAGAACGCAATGAAAAACCCGTTGGCGCATATGCATAAGGCATTGCCTTACGAGTTCTGCCGCGAAGTGAGCGAGAGAAATCCGCTGATCGCGCCGCCGCTTCGTTTGAGCGACTGTTCCTTGGTCACAGATGGAGCTGCTGCCATTGTTCTGAGTTCGAGCGAGGCCCATGCCGCAGATGCCTCTGCGCGGGTTTTGATGGCCGCAGCAGAACACGTCTCCGACTTTCTACCGATGAGCCGCCGTGATTTCGTCGCTTTCGAGGGGCCGGAGCGGGCGATTCAAATGGCTTATGAGGCGGCGGGGATCACCGTGTCCGATCTTGATTTCGCCGAGGTTCATGATTGTTTCACCCCTGCTGAATTGCTGGTCTACGAAGCTATGGGGCTTGCGCCCAAAGGGCAGGGCGCGCGCGCGCTGAGCGAGGGCACTGTCTATGCGGATGGTCGCACGCCCGTGAACCTTTCAGGCGGCCTCAAAGCCAAAGGACATCCGGTCGGTGCAACAGGTGTGTCCATGCATGCTTTGGGGTTCCGGCAATTGACCGGTCGCGCAGGGGATATCCAGCGCGCAGGCGCCGAATGGGGGCTTGCCTTCAACATGGGCGGGGCGGCTGTCGCCAACTATGCAACGATTTTGAAGGCCGACCGCGCCTAATCCAGATGATCCAAGGACTGAAAAGACGATGAATATCGCAAATTGGCTGTATCAGACGGCGCTCTCATGGCCGAACCGACCAGCTCTCTACGAGGGCGACGTGTTGCGGCAGACCTATGCCGAGCTTTTGCAAGCGACGTGCAACCGCGCGGCGTGGTTGCGGGAAGAATATGGCATTCTGGCGGGAGATCGTGTGGCGGTGTTCGCAAAGAATGCTCCCGAGTATATCGAACTACTCCACGCCTGTTGGTGGATTGGTGCCGTGGTGGTGCCGATCAACTGTAAACTGCACCCGCGTGAAGCCGAATGGATCATTCGGGACGCGGAGGCGGCGCTTGTATTTACAGAAAGTGGCGCACTCTTTTCGGACAAAGCCGACATTCAGGAAGTGGCGCTTTGTGCGGATGCCGCGCAGGACCAAAAAATCTCTGCTCCTGTGCCGGTCGAAGATCAGGATCTGGCATGGCTGTTTTACACGTCCGGCACCACGGGAACGCCCAAAGGGGTTATGCTGAGTCATGACAATGTGCGTCAGATGACTCTGTGCTACGCTTTGGATGTCGATTGCGCCCAAGCCGAAGACCACATGCTCTATGCAGCGCCGATGTCTCATGGAGCGGGGCTGTATATGTTTGCGCATATCCGCGCGGGCGGGGCGCATCTGATTCCGGCTTCGCACGGGTTTGACAGTGACGAGATCATCGGATTGGCCAAGACGCGCGGGAATTTGGTGTTCTTTGCTGCGCCGACCATGGTCAAACGGTTGATTGCGGCTTCGAAGGCACAGGGTTTTACCGGCGATGGTATTCGGACAATCATCTATGGCGGGGGGCCGATGTATGCCAATGACATCAACGAAGCCCTTGCCTGTTACGGTCCTCGTTTTGTTCAGATTTACGGACAGGGGGAAACTCCAATGACGATTTCCGTTCTGGGGCGTGACTTGGTCGCAGACCAGTCGCATCCGCGTTGGCAGGCCCGCCGTGCCTCTGTAGGAATTGCCCAAGGCGCGGTGACGCTTGCTGTGCTGGGGAGTGACGGAACACCTTTGCCCGCGGGAGCGACGGGAGAAATCTGCGTCAAAGGGCCGACTGTCATGAGGGGGTACTGGAAAAATGCCCAAGCCAGCGAGCAGGCTCTGGCCGGAGGTTGGCTGCATACAGGTGACCTCGGGCACCTGGATGAGGACGGCTTTCTCTATCTCACAGATCGTTCAAAGGATGTGATTATCTCGGGGGGGACGAACATCTACCCCCGCGAAGTCGAAGAAGCTCTCTTATGTCATCCGTCCGTGTTTGAGGTTGCCGTGATCGGTGTGCCCGAACCGGACTGGGGCGAACAAGTGGTCGCCTATGTGGTGTTCGAGCAAGGTAAAAGCGCCAGCGTGCCGGAGCTTGACAGCTGGTGCAGACAACATATCGCGGCATTCAAACGCCCGAAACATTACGAATTCGTCAAGGACCTGCCCAAAAACAGCTACGGAAAGGTTCTGAAAACGGAACTGCGCAGCAGGGCTTGTTCCAAGACGGCATCGGCCTAGGCCGTACAACAAGGCAACCGGGCAGGAGGAGCTCGGTCTCATTGGAGGAGAAAACACCATGAAAAGACGTGACTTTCTGAAAACCTGGGGCGCTCTCGCGGGCGCGGGTCTGATCTCGGGCTTGCCCGGTCTGGCACAGGCGGCGACATCGCTGAAATTCGACAGCTATGTGAGCGAAACTGCCGGACCATCCTGGGTGGACCGCTGGTTCTTTGAAGAGCTGGAAAAGCGGACAAACGGCGAAATTGGTATGAAATACTACTGGGCCGGTAGTCTCAACAAGGTGGGAGAGCATCTCGGAGCGGTTCGGGATGGCACAAGTGAGACGACACTGATTGCGCCGGGGTATTATCAGGCCGAACTTCCTGTCACTCGCGGGCTTGAGTGGTATTTCCGGATGGAGCGTGCCGACGAACTGCAACTGGTGTGCCGTGATGTCTATGAAAACTTCGCGCCACTGCGTCAGGAATGGGAAGAGCGTCACCGCTCAAAAGTGCTCTACTGGACCAACTGGAACTACGCGCCTCTGATCTTGCGCGAACCGATCACCTCTCTTGCCGATCTCAAGGGCAAGAAAATTCGTGCCTATGGCGTGGCCACAGATGTCATTGAAGGGTTCGGCGGCATTGCGGTGCCAATGGCGGCCGGTGAAGTTTACCAAGCGCTTGAGCGCGGCGTGCTGGATGGGGTCTATGGTTTCGACTTCGTCACTGCTGTGGCTTATAAATTGCACGAGATCGCACCGAATTTCCACGACATCGGGGATGGCCCGCATGCGCCTGCCGTGACGGTGATGAACCGCCGTGTCTGGGAAGGTCTGCCTGCCGAGCATCAACAAGTTTGCACCGATTTGGCCGATGAGCTTTACGGCGGTAAATTCGCTGAAATCTACAACTCGGTTCTGGCTGAATATGTGCAAAAGGCCCTCGCTGAAGGTGTCAGCTTCACATCCCTGTCCGACGCGGAAAAGGCAGAGGCCAAAGCGACGGTCCAACCTGCTCAGGTCGAGAAGTGGGTTGAAACAGTCGCCAAGCCGAATGGAATTGACGGTGCGGCCATGCAGGCGGTTGTCGAAGAGGCCATTGCACGCCACGCGGGCACCGGAACGATGAAGCGTCCGGTCGAAATCGCTGCGGGTCTATAAGCCATGCTGGCGCGTTTGAACCGCCTGCTTGACGGGATTGCCCGGATCACATCATGGGTGGCATTGAGCTTTCTTGCCTTCATGATGGTGGCCATCACATTGGATGTGGTGGCCCGCGCCCTCTTTGGTCGCGCTGTGCCGGGGCTTTTCGAAATGACGGAAATGTCCATGGTGATGGTGGTCTTCATGGGGCTGGGGGCAACCTTGCTTGATGACGGGCATATTCGTGTCACGATGATGACCGATGTCTTGCCCGGTCCTTGGTCTCGTGGCTGCACCGCTCTGGCGTGGCTCTTCGCGGGGCTGACCTTTGTCATGCTGGCATGGCCCGCGACACAGGAAGCGATCTATTCCTTCTCGATCCGTGAATTCCGCTGGGGCTATTTTCAGGTGCCGATCTGGTGGGCCAAAATCGCGGTGGCGGTCGGGCTATGGTTTGCGGCGCTTCAGGCGGTTGTGCATGCCCTGCGTATCGCGCTGAAGCAGGTGGCCTTGCCAGAACTGGACCGTATTCCGTCCGATCTGCACTGATTTCGGGAACGGCTCTTTGACCGCCCCAGTGCGCGCCGCTGCTCTAAAACCGGTGACGCGCCTTACAACAACAGGACTTCGACAATGGATGTGACACTCATCACGGCGCTTGCCGTCGGGCTAATCTTTTTCCTCATGGCACTTGGGACGCCGGTCTTTGCCGCCTTGGCTCTGTCCGGAGCTTTCGGCATTGTGATGGTTGAGAACCTGGCCTTTTTGCTGGCCCGCTTGAAATCCTTTTCGTTTGCCCACACCGCGAATTATGCGCTCACGGTGATCCCGCTCTTCATCCTGATGGGGGCCTTCGCGCATCATGCGCAAGTCGGAAAGCGGCTTTTCCATGTGGCAAATAAATGGGTCGGTCATTTGCCCGGTGGTCTGGCGATGGCGAGTATCCTGACGTCGGCAGGATTTGCGGCAACCTCAGGGTCCTCTGTTGCGACTGCGGCGACGGTGGGGGCTGTGGCGATCCCCGAGATGAAGGCAAAGGGCTATGACCGCCGTTTGGCCGCTGGGGCTGTGGCTGCGGGCGGTGTTTTGGGCGTGTTGATCCCGCCATCGGTTCTGTTGATTTTCTACGCGGCTCTCACAGAAGTCTCCGCAGGTAAAATGTTGATTGCCGGATTCGTTCCCGGTCTCATCACAACAGTTGCCTTTATGCTTGGCGTGGCGCTGATCGGTCACAGAGTACAAGATAGCTCCACCCGTGCGCCGAGAGCTTCATGGGGAGAGCGGCTTTCGACCACGACGCAGGCGTGGCAGGTTCTTGTTCTCTTCACAATCGTTCTTGGCGGAATTTACCTCGGACTGGTCACCCCCACAGAGGCCGGTGCTATCGGCGCACTCGCAGCATTTATTATGCTGTTATGTGCGAAGTCAGCACGCGGAAATCTCGGGAGAAATCTTTCCGAAAGCTTCCGGTCCACTGCGACAACCACAGTCATGATCCTCTTTACCATGATCGGGGCAGGTATATTCAGCTATTTCCTGACCCTCGTTCAGGTCCCGCAAATGATTGCAGGCGCTATCACAGAAAGCGGGGTTCCGCCCCACGTCATCGTTGCGGTCCTGTTGTTGCTCTATATCCCGCTGGGGATGTTTCTTGACGCATTCTCGATGATGGTGATTACGCTTCCCATTGTGTTCCCGACTGTTTCCGGCCTCGGCTTTGATCCGATCTGGTTTGGTATTCTCTGCGTCAAAATGTGTGAAATCGGTTTGATTACCCCGCCGGTCGGGCTGAATTGCTTCGTCATTGCGGGGATTGATCGGGACACGCCGTTGCCGGATGTTTTCAAAGGGGCGCTCTGGTTTGTTGCAATCGAAATGGTGACCATCGTTCTGCTTTTTTGCTTTCCGCAAATTGTGACGTGGCTACCTGACACGATGATGGCGCGCTGAAGCGTGAGAAGGGAGAGACCTATGACAAATAGAACGACATATGGAACTGCATTTATCACAGGTGGCGGATCGGGCATCGGGCGGGCCAGTGCGCTGCGCCTCGCGCAATCGGGTGCGCAGGTGGCCGTCAGTGACTTGAATATCGATGCGGCCCGCGCGGTAGCGCATGAAATCAAAACTGCAGGTGGAGAGGCCACTGCCGTAGCGCTTGACGTGACAGACGCGCAGGGATTGCCTGCGGCGGTTTCCGATGCTGAAGATCAATTCGGCCCCATCGATATTCTGGTCAATAGCGCTGGGCTGATTTTGGTCGAGCCGTTGCTGGAATTTTCGCAAGCCTCATGGCGTCAGGTTATGGAGGTGAATGTCACGGGGACTTTCCAGGTCAGCCAGTATGTCGCACAGGGCATGGCTCACCGTGGCTATGGCCGAATTATTAATATTTCTTCTATTTCGGGCCTGCGAGCAGGGGTCGGGCGGGTCGCCTATGGCACATCGAAAGCCGCTATATTGGGGCTGACACGGCAATTCGCCCTCGAACTGGGGCCGCGAGGCGTCACCACCAATGCCATCGCTCCGGGCGTGGTCGAGACCCCCATGACATTGAACGCTTACAGCGAGGAAACGTGGTCGCGTGTCCTCGACATGGTGCCCGCCCGTCGGCGAGGTCAACCGGAAGATATCGCTGAGGCTGTGGCCTATCTGGCCAGCCCCGCTGCATCCTATGTCAACGGCGAGGTGCTTACTGTTGATGGTGGTTATATGGCGACGGGAATGACGCAGACAGGCAATTTGGAAGCTTGAGATGTCGCAGATGACATGCCCCAGTGGTCTCTCGTTTATAGTGAGAGGCTACGGGTTTGTTATTCGGGTGCGTGTGTGTCCGTTTCCTGCAATCCCGGATGCTTGCGTGCATTGAGTGCCAGAACATCAAACGGCACGGTGACTTCGCCGACATTTTCAAACTTCAGGGTCAGGTCGTATGATTGCCCCTCTACCAACTGGGCGCTCAGGCCCATGATCATCAGGTGGTTGCCCGCAGGTTGCAATGACACCGTTTCTCCGGCGGGAACGGGTAGCCCGTCAGGCAAGGCGCGCATTGTCATGACGTCGTTTTCAATCGTCATTTCATGGATATCCGTGCGTTCTCCGATTGGGGCTGTGACGGAAAGCAACCGGTCGTCTGTTATGCCGTGGTTCGCAATGGTCATATAGCCGCCGGCGACGGGCGCGTGTGGCAGGGTGGCGCGGATGAATGCGCCGGTGACGGACAATTCCGCGACCTGCACTTCGTCTGCGGATGGCGTATGATCCTCCGCGACAGCAGACGTAGCGAAAGGCGTTGCGCCCGTCAGGACGGCGATAAGCAAGAGTTTCATGGTCTATCCTTTGGTGTCAGGGCTGTTCGGTGTTTCTGGAAAACATGGGGCGCTATGGCTGTGAGTGTGTCGGGTAGGCGGTTCCCGGAAAGGCATCGAAACGGCGCGAATAGGCGGGGCCGAGTGCTGCTTCTTGCGCCCGCATTTCGGCGCGTAGCGGGTCGCCCTGACGGCGTGAAACGCCGAGGCTTGTCAGGGTCGCGGGCTGAAGCAGGCTGGCGTTTGACCAGAGCTCGACATTCCAGCCGTCGGCGCCTCGCCGCAAAAATGCGCGCGCACCAATGTTGCCGAGCGACCAGCCTGCAATTGCAATGTTTTCGGAGAGCACGACCGGCGCGATGACCGCATCAGGCGATCCAAGCGCGTGGCGAAGGCTGGCTGCAATGTCTGAAACGGCAGCCGCGCGGTCGATTGGCGGGGCCGCGCGTTGGATCTCGGACACAGGATCATGTTCGGTTTCTGTTTCGACGGGATCAATCATGAAGAACATGTCGAACCGCCCGCGTTTTTCAAAAATCATCGTGCCCGTGAGTTCGCCGCCCTCCATGAGCGGACGGTTCACATTCGCCAGACTGCCGCGAAGCTCGCCGCGGGCAAGCAACACGATCTCGCCCGCCGGAATGTCGATCCATGCTCGTTCTTGCATTCGGATGTTGCCTTCGGCATCGGTGACGGGTTGCACAAAACGCACCATGCCAAAGGGGGTTTCAATGCCCAGCAGGCGTTCGTCCTGATCGCCCTCATTGGACAGCGCCATATAAACGGCTGCGGAATTGGCATTGACGGGGGTGGCGGGCAGCGAAGGATGGATGATCTGCAAGCCGCTCAGGAAGAATTCATGTGCCGTTGCGGGCATGGCGGCGCAAAGCGCGAGGATCAGGGCAAGGAACCTCATGGCATCATCCTGTTGACTGTGGCCGGATGGTCGTCAGGCCAGGGATCACGATAGGCGGGATTGGTCAGGAATCCTTCATCGGTGAGGCTTTCGAGGAAGGCAATGATATCCGCAATCTCTTGCTCGCTGGCCTTGAAGCCTACAACCATGCCGTCTTTATGCGGATTGCGGGCACCATCACCGGCATAAGGGCCATCCTCGATCAGGCGACCCGCGCGTTGATAATGGGCGAGAACATCTTCGAGTGTTTCGGCCGATCCATCGTGGAAATAGGGCGCGGTTACAGCGACATTGCGCAGGCTCGGAGTGCGAAACCGCCCCATGTCCGCAGGATCGCCGGTGAACTCGTAGAACCCTGTTGCATGAGGAGGATAGGCCCCCTTCCCGTCGATGTTGTAGAGGCCGGTATTGTGGCTTCCTGTCTCGGGCATCGCGCTACGCGTGGTTTGCAGGTTGTCGGTAAAAAGCACGCCGACATGGCAGTGGTAACATTCAAAGCGATGATCAAAGAACAATTGTTCGCCGCGTTTTGCCGCATCTGACAATGCATCTTCCTCGCCCCAGTATTTGAAACGGTCATAGGGGCTGTCGAGAGAGATCAGGCTGCGTTGAAACGCGCTGAGTGCGCGGGTTACGGTAAAGAGATCAACCTGAGGCCGCTCGGGAAAGCTCTCGGCGAAGGCGTGCCTGTAGTAGGGATCGTCCGCGAGGCGGGCAAATATCTCGACCTCGCGCCCGTTGCCGCCCATCTCGTCAGGATTGTCGCCAAACATCGGGATGAGCGATTGGAATTCCAGCGAGGTCATATGCGGGTTTCCCCAAGTGAGCAGGGGGAAGTAGCCGACATTGGCCAGCGGAGGAGCGTTGCGAATACCGACAGTGCCCTCAATGCCTATGGCCAGTGCGCGTCCGTCGGTAAAGGCGCGGGCCTGATCGTGGCAGGACGCACAGGCAACAGTACCATCCCGCGACAGGCGCGCATCGTAAAACAGACGCCGGCCAAGCTCGACTTTGGCCGACGTCATCGGGTTGTCCTCGGGCACGGGTGGCGGCGCCATCCATGCCGGAATTGGCCACACAAAGGGAGCGTCTTCCGGCAAGAACATGCTCTGTTCCCCGCGGGCATGGGCCACGGTGAAGACCAGAATTGCGAGCGCCGCGAATGCCCTGCGCATGGCTTAACGGACCGAAACGAGTTGTTGGGGGCCTGCGGGAATATCCTCGTAAGCCATGCCAAGTTTTTCCATCACCGTTACGCAATCCGCATCGCCGGGGAAGGACATGCAGCCGGGGGATGTGTCCGCTGCGTTGATGCGCAGGTCTGCTTCGGCCACCACTGGCGCAGGGTCGATCACGACCAGATTGCTGACGGGATCAAACTCGGCAAAGGTCACAGACAGATTGTTGGGGTTGGCACAGGCGCTCGGTGCCTCCGTTTTGGACGCGGCCTTGCACATGGTCGAGCCGAGATGGAGGAACCAGCCCTTCGGCCCGTTTTCTGCTTTGTCTGTCGGCACCATGTCGATGCGCACGAAGCGGTAGCCGCCGCGCCAGTTCCAGAACATGCCAGTTGCGTTCAGCGGGGCGGGGGCAAGCGTCGGGTCGCCGTGGTTCTTCTCGAAGGGCACAGCGATGTTGAAGGCGAGGCCTTGGTATTCGCCTTCGGGAACAGTGCCGCGCAGGCTGGTGTTCATGTCGGCATTGCCTGTGCCGTTGCAGCCGGCAGTGCCATCTTCGAAGTCCAGCAGGGCGGTGTCGTCAACCTGCCATTTGCCGTCTTGCTCCAGGGCAATGGGCTGAAGCGTGCCATCGGTGCGGATGAGCGCCGGCGCCGATACGAACATGCGGTAGTCTGTGCCTTTAACGCTGGCGTCGGTGCTGCCCAGATTGTCGTAAGTCTCTGTGCAGGAAAACGCCTTGCCGTCAATTTCGGCGGCGAAGTTGATGGTGACGGGTTGTTCCGCGAACGCCGGTAACGCAAGCGTCGTGGCAGCACAGAGTGCGAGAATATGTTTCATGTTTTGAAGCTCCTTTAGAAGAGTTGGGATCGGTTGAAAGTTATCGGGGGACGTTCCGGAAGGCCGCGAGGGACGCGGCAGGGCGGCGGCGACGGAACCATATGATCAAGCCGGTCAGGATCAGGCCTGTGGTCAGGATGGACACGATAAGGTTCATTGCCAGCCCGAGAGGGATCGACCAGAGGCCTTCGTGAATGGCGCGGGGCAGGTTTCTGGGCACCGCTACGATCTCGTCGGGGGTCACAAAATAGCCCTGAAACCGGTCGCCTTGGGCATAACGCATCATGACGCGTGGTCCGGCGGGACGTATCCAGGCCATTGCCGATAAGTCTTGTTGGGCCTCAACCGCCTGCACGGCCTGCACCATTGACATAGGTTCACTGAGCCGGCCCATCGTCATCGGGGAGGCTCCTCCGCCGCCCATGGTGACGCCGAAACTCATTAACACTCCGGTAACCGTTGTGATCGCCAGCAGCGGCATCCCGATCCACGCGCCGACACGGTGCCAGCCGGAGACCGTGTTCGCCCGACGCGGCCAGCCCATCAGCAAACCAAGGACAATCAGCACGCCCATTGCCACAGTGGAGATCAGGACAAGCCAGTTCAAATCGCCGACAAATGCTTTGTGGATTTGCCGCGAAAGGATGAAGGTTCTGGCGATTATGCCGTGCCGCGTAACCTCGCCTGTCTCGATATCCAGAACCATCGGGCGCAGTCCGGGGCCTGCGACTTCCAGAGTTCCGTCATAGCCGCGATGCGTCACTGTTTTGGCTTTCCCTTGCGGGTCAACCGATTGCAGCAATTCGATGCTACGCGCTGCGGTGAGGTTGTCGGTTCCGCGAGACATGCTGTTTAGCAACGGCTCGAAACTGAGGAGAAATCCGGTCAGGGCCAGAATGAGAAGGGGGAGGGAGAAAGCTAGCGCGATCCAGCGGTGAAGCTGTCGAATGCGGCGGCGCAATCTGGGTGACAAGGGCACGTCGGGTATCCTTTGGAATGGTGTTCGAGTGATTGGTGCGGTTGGGGGCGAACCTGTGTGTCGCCAAGGCCCAAGGGGGCGCCTTCAACCAATCAGTCCAAATCCGGCTGCGGTGCCACGGCCATGACGCGTGTCGGAGATGACACGGTTTGGGTGATGCCAAGAACCGTCAGGAGCCGCAGAAAATGCGAATTCGATCAGGTCTTGCGCATGTGGCGCGACGATGGGTTGGAGTGAGCGGTATAAAGGCGGATCAGGCCAGCGGCGGCGCTCTTACGCCGCGCGCAGGGTCCAGAACTGCGCGTATGGCGCGGCGTTCCTGTGGCGCGATTACCGTTGCGACAAAGATGTAATCCGCTTCGACTCTGCTCGGCAGGTGATCGGGAAGAAGGACAGAGCCGATAATGTGGCAGGCCTGACAATCGCTGTGGGTTGTCTGGCCGCCTGACCCCGAACCACCACAGAGGTCTGATATATCACCGCCCGCGATGACATATGCTTCGATCGCGAGGTCGGAGGGGCTTGGGAGACGATGGGCAAACGCCGTCGCGACAAGCGCAACGGTCAACAGAGCAACAACTGCGACCCTGTGAATGTTATGCGATACCCGTTTAAACATGAAATTCGACTATTTACTTCCCCCACAACGCCAACATACGGAGCCTTCCCGGAATGCGACTGAATGCGCGATCCGTGATGCTCGTATCGAAGGGCCTCCCGTTTCGATGACGTTTATTCCTCTGCCAGATCTTATCAACGACTTTCTATATTCAAAACATAAATTTTTCGTTGCGTTTTTGAGGGGAGTTTGAACCTCTTTTGCAAACACATGCGTTTCAAAGATGGCAAACGGTCCGTGCAGAACGGCCCGCTTTGTGTCCCGCGCAGGATGTTAGGCAAGTCGCCGAACCGCCCCTCTATTCTCCGCGTTCGAGGAAGGCTCCATCGACCCAACCTGTCGCGCAAGGACCGTCATAAGGGGCGTAGAGTTGATCGGCGCTGATCTCGCAGGTGTCAACACCATTGGTCGGGATCGCCACGGCGAGGAAGTCCCCTTCAAACGCTATGACATCCACCGTGTCCCCCTCGAAAAGCTGCCACCACACCGGTGTCGCGGCGTTGGGAGTGGCGGAGGCGTAGACCGGTAGTCCAGCTGCGGAAGGCTGGGAAGTTACGCGGGCCACGTCGATTGCACCAGGCTCCGGCACGATGACATCTTGGGAGAAGAACAGCCCGACAGGCCCGCGCTCGCCAAGCGCCGACCAGAGCGCTTCGGTGTCGGCATAGACCGTCTTGGACAGGCAAAATGTCTGGTTCACCTCTTGTTGCCAATGCGGGGATTGCAGCCACATTTCCGCCTCCCCGTCCATAGCAACAGCCTCTTCCATATCGTTCCACGGAAGGCGGGCGTGGAGTGTCACAGGCTCGCCCAGATCAACGCTCCAGAACCCCAACTCGATGCTCAGATCATCGCCCTCTTGCCAGTCGAACCATGTGGTCGAGGCTTGCGCAACCAACGGCGTGTCATAATAAAGCGCGCCGGTTTCGAGCGCATGGCGCACCAGATGATAGCTTTCGTCCTGTGCGCAAACCGTGATCTGCTCGCGGAAATCGGCATCATCAGTCGCGCATTGAAAGACCACCTCGCCCTCGCACACGGCTTGGGCAAGGGCACTCTGTGTCATGCCAATCACCGCACAGATGAAGGCCAGTTTCAGGTTAAACTGCTGCATCCTTTGGCCTCTTTACGGAGAGACTTGGGCCAGATCGATCATATCGATCAGCGTGCCAAGGTCGCTGGTGACAGAGCCGGTGTCGCAGGTGAGGGTCGCGATCACTTCATTGTCCTTGATGACATTGATGCCGCCGTCAAGTTCCGCACCTTCCGCGCGCTCTCCACCGGACCAGACCTCGTAAGAATAGCTCTCATCCGCGTCGAACCGCACGGATTCGCTCACATAATTCCCCATGCCATTCCAAGGGGTTGCGAGCATCGTGACCTTTTCCTGCAGGATCTCTTTTTCGACATCGCCGTTGGATTTGAAAAACCCGTAGGAGGCCATGTCGCCATCTTCCCAGACCGCGTCGCACAGTTCGACCGCCTTTGTGCCGCCGTTAAATGTGCAAGTGAACATCTCTGTCCCGTCGAGCAGGCAGTATTCGCCAGCTTGCGCCATGCCTGCGCCAAGGATCAGCGCGGCGGAGAGGTAAGTTTGTTTCATCATTTTTCCTTTTGAGTGTCAGGTGGCTCCGTGCCTGATCGGCGAAATTAACAATTCGTTAGTACATTTGGCTTATTTTCTTTGTGACGGGGAAAACCTCCATAGTGCTCCCGATAAGAGTAAAAGGTCGGCATTTCAGACACATAGGATTTGCCAACAAGACGATAGAAAGATGCAAGGATGCTTTACGTCACGCCATTCGGAATAGGAAATTACCAAACATGCGTCGAGTTTTCTGTATTTAAAATTTTCAATACGAGGCGCTCGTGACACATTCTGACACCTCGCCTGCCGCCCTTGTGAAAACGGCCTGTATTATTCTGGCGCGAGGCGGCTCCAAAGGTGTGCCGCGCAAGAACCTGCGGCCTGTGGGCGGGATTTCCCTTGTCGGGCGTTCTGTCTTGGCGGGTAAATCCGCGCAGGGCGTGGATCATGTCGTGGTCTCCACCGATGATGAGGAGATCGCGCGGGAGGCCCGACGCTATGGCGGAGATGTTCTTTGGCGGCCGGAGGAGCTTGCCGGTGATACCGCGAGTTCCGAGGTCGGCTGGCTTCATGCCTATCACGCATTGAAACGTAAACATCCCGCGTTGAACCGTTTGGTCTTTCTGCAATGCACGTCGCCCTTCACAACGGGGGCGGACATAGACGGCTGTCTGGCCGAAATGGCGCAAAAGGGGGCCGATTGTGCGCTGTCCGTCCTGCCGGATCATTCCTTTTTGTGGGGGTATGACGCGGCGGGTTTCGGTGTCGGTCTGAACCACAATGAACGGACACAGCGCAAGCGGCGTCAGGACTTGCCACCGAGCTTTCGGGAAAGCGGCGCGATCTATTGTGTTGATGCGGAGGCTTTCGCACGCACTGGCCAGAGGTTTTGCGGCACTGTCGCGCTCTATCCTGTCGATCACCCGCCGGTTGAAATCGACACGCTCGCCGATTTCGACCTGTGCTCCATGATCGCAAATACGGGCAAGCAGCCGATGATCGGGACCGCGCGCCTCTCTGCGGTGAAGGCACTGATCATGGATTTTGACGGGGTTCACACGGACAACAAGGTGATTGTGGACGAGACGGGTCGCGAATCTGTCGTGACTTCGCGCGGGGATGGCATGGGCCTGTCCATGCTGCGCACGAGCGGGCGCTACAGGCTCTTGATCCTTTCCAAGGAACGCAATCCGGTTGTCCTGCGTCGCGCCGAAAAGCTCGGAATTGATGTGTTTCATGCGGTGGATGACAAGGTGGCGGCACTGGATACATGGCTGTCCGAGAACGATTTGAACTGGGAGGATGTGCTTTACGTTGGCAATGATGTGAATGATCTCGGGCCGATCCGGAAGGCAGGGCTTTCTGCGGGGCCGTCGGATTCCCACCCTGATGTGCTTCGGGCAATCGACTGGGTTTTGCCTCATCCGGGCGGCAACGGCGCCTTGCGCAGTCTGTGCGACAGCCTTCTGGCATGCAAGTCCTGAGCCCCGATATGACTGTGGTCGTTGCGGGAAACGGACCGTCGATCAAAGACGTCACCCCCGGTCAAGTCCTTGCCACTGATCGGATCATACGGATGAACAATTTTTATTTTGAGCCGGAGACATGGCTGGGCAATCGCGTCGACCTGTTTCTGGCCGCCGGTGATCCGCGCGTGGCTCCGTTTTCCTTGTCCACGTTGAAGACCTGTCTGGACGAGTATGACATCCGAGGGTGGAGCAGTTTCAATCCGCGTATTGTGCGTTCGGGACGGAAAATCCTGCCGGTTCCCTATTTCGACATGCCGCTTTACCCCGATTACGGTTTCGCGGCACAGGCACAGGCCGTGATGGCGCGTTTTGATGTCAAGCCGATGACCGGAACGCTCGCTCTTCTGATCGCTTACGCTGCGGGCGCGCGCAGGTTTGTGGTTGCGGGCATTGATCTCTATTCCAGCACGCAACGCTATATGTATGACCCCGGTCCCCACCAGCGCGCGCTCATGGGACACGACCTTGCGGAGCGGGGCGTGGATGTCAGGTTGCACAATCATATTTTGGATCTGGAGCTGATCCGGTTGCTCGCCCGACAACCCGATGTGGAGATTCACCACGCGAATTGCGCTGGCAGCCTGGCGGATCATTTGCCCGTTGCCCCCGTGAGAGAGGGTGACATTCCCCACCGCCGAAGGCGTCAGCCCCCCTCGGACTGGGTGCCGTTCAGCGGGGCCTATCCGATCTACATTTTGCGCCTCCTCCGCAGGATTCGAAGCACGCAAATGCGTCTTTCCGACAAGGTGCGCACAGGGGCGCTTAAACCGTTTCGTAACTAATTTGGGGCACCATCCGGATGTGGCCCCTTCGGATCAATGCGTTGCACGTTATTTGCCGCCGTGATGCAGCGCAGGGTTTTCGCAAAACATTTGAGTAAAAGAGGTTGAGAATGCTCTGGCAGGATTGGGTAGAAAACTGGCTTTACAACACCTCCGCTGACCTTTGGCGGGCAACAGGTATGGATCCGAAAAGCGGCCTGTCGTGGGAGGCGCTATCGATTCACGGGGACCCTTTGCCGAATCTACAGCGCCGCATCCGCGTCCAGTTCCGACAATCCTATTGTTTCGCGCGGCTCGCAAAGCAAAGGAGTGATCCGACACTTCTGACTGCCGCTTATGACCTGTTTCAGACCGCTCTGACGCGGGGCGTGTGCGCGCAGACCGGTCATCTGGTCGCCACGCTCAATCCGGACCTCTCAATCGCGCAGGTCAAACACGATCTGTATGATCTGGCCTTTGTCCTGTTGGCTGTTTCGGCGCTGATCGACTCGGGGCGGGATATGTCTACGGAATTGGCGTGGGTGGAGCGGCAGCTTGCGTCCTTGAAGGCGGATCAGGGGTGGCACGAGGCGGCGGACCACCCGCTACCGCGCCGCCAAAACCCGCATATGCACCTGTTCGAGGCGGCAACCGAAACCTACCGCGTCACGCAAGAACTGCGTTTTCTGAAAATGGCGCAGGAGTGTCTGTCCCTGTTCCAGACGCATTTCCTGACTTCCGAGGGCGATGTTTTGGAGTTCTTCGCGGCGGACTGGACGCCATATCGCGATGGTGCGCAGCAGATCGAGCCGGGGCATGGGGCCGAATGGATCTATCTTCTGGACCACTATGAAACAGTGACCGGCCAGCCCCACGGTGTTGATCTGGAGAAAATGTTCTTGCGGGCGGCGGGGACATGCGACCAGCGCGGGTTCCTGCCGGACACCTGCGTGCCGATGTCTGACACCCGTCGCTTGTGGCCGCAAACCGAACTGCTCAAAGCGGCTTTGGTCCTGTCGCGCAAAGGCTATGCCTTGCCCGAGACATTCACCCCTGACGATATTCTGGCGCGGTTTATTGCGGATTACCTGTCTCCCCCGATGAACGGCGGGTGGTATGACACATTGCGGATGCATACAGGAGATGTGGTCTCAAATCACATGCCGGCGTCGAGCTATTATCACATCGTGGTTGCGCTGGAGGCCTATCTGCACTCTTCCGACCTGTCGTGGGAGGTCGTCGGTCCCAGCTTGTCACAGCAAAAGGCGAAAGCTGCGTCGGGGCCGCTGAACTTGCGGTAGTGGCGCAGGGCATAGGCACAGGCGATCAGCGGCGCGCGAGGGCCGAAGACGCGCGACAACACGGCGCGGCGTGCGTGCACGAGCGTCGCATCCTGCCAGATCTGGCCAGTGCTGTCGCCGATATGATGGCCTGTTTTGATCGGAAAGGACTGTGCTTTCAGCCCGCGTTTTAAAAGGTCGGTGACAAAAATATAATCTTCCCCCGTCGGCTGCGGTGCGCCGACTCCGAAACCGGTGTCAAAGTGCAGATTGCTCTGCTTGACCTTGTCCACCCGCACCATGAATTCCGGCGCACAGACGCGGCCGGAATTGAACAGTGTTAACGCATGTCGCTGCTTGCTCCGGCGGTAGGCATGAAACGCCGTATCGCGCCAACCGGCGGCGAGGGCGAGCTCCGTGTCCTGTTCCAAATGGACAGCAAGCGCGGAAATGCCCTTCGGGTTCAAATCCATATCATCATCGGCAAAGAGCAGAAACGGCGTCTCGCACAGGTCAATCGCCGCATTGCGACTGTGGGAGAGACCGACAGAGGGCAGCGTCTCCACCCGCACATCCGCCCGTTTCACCTCGGGCGTTGCGATCTGCGACGGGGGCTGTTGCACGAGGATCAGATAGGTGAGACCTGCACGGGCTTCGGGCAGGCGCAGCCGCTCAATTCCGGTCCCGATGGTCGAAATGGCCACGGTGATGTCTGCGTTGGACCAGATCATCCCCGCAACACGCGCCGCAGGCTGCTTTCTCCCAAAAGCCATGTGGCTTTGGGTGCCCCGATCCTTTCGACATCCCGATAAAACCGCCAGTTGGCGGCGAGGGCTTTCCATTTGTTCGATGACAGAGACCCCGCGCGCGCATGATAGGTGGCCACCGGCTCGGTCACGCCCACGGCAAAACCGGTTTCTTTGAGAATGTCGAGCCAGAGCGCCCAATCCTGTCTCAGCGCCATATCCGGAAAATAGCGCCGCCCCAGTTGCGCCCGATCATACATCGCCGTCAGACAGCCAATCGCATTGCCGCGCAAAAGCTGCGCCCTGTCGAGGCGGGGCGGCGGTTTGACCAGCCGCTTGCGCGCGCCCCGATCCCGCCAGAACGCCCCGTAGCACAGGGCCGCGCCGGTTTCCCTGACCAAGGCAAGTTGTTGCGCCAGCTTGTCCGGCAACCAGCTGTCGTCACTGTCGAGAAAGGCGATGTAGCGCCCCTGCGCCGCGTCGATCCCCGTATTGCGCGCCGCTGCCGCGCCCCGGTTCTGCGCATGGGAGAGGGCGTGGATGCGGGGGTCTTGGGTTTGATACTGTGAGGCGAGGGCGCGGGTGTCGTCCTCGGAGGCGTCGTCGATGATCAAAGCTTCCCAATCGGCCATGCTCTGAGCCTGCACCGAGTGCACCGCGCGGGCAAGAAACTCCGCCGCATTATGTGCCGGAATGATGACGGACACCAAAGGAGGTTGTCGCATATGTCTCTGGCCCCACCGCTAAAACGTTCGGGGCCCATTAAAGACGAATTTGGTTAACAAAACCTTGAGACATCCCCGAAACGCGCAGATCAGCCGCCGATATGCCGCTCTCCGCGTGCGCGGGCCAGTGTGATCTGTTTCTGGCGCTCGCGGAACCGCTCTTTGCGATCCTCGTCGGTCTCGTGGAAACACTGGTGACAGGACACGCCTTCTTCATATTCGGGGCGTTTTTTGTCTTCGGGAAGAATCGGGCGGCGGCAGGCGTGGCACAGTTCATGCGGCCCTTCGGCCAACCCGTGTCCGATTGACACCCGCTGGTCGAAGACGAAACAGTCCCCTTCCCAAAGGCTCTTTTCCTCGGGCACCTCTTCGAGATATTTCAGGATGCCGCCCTTGAGGTGATAGACCTCGTCGATCCCTTGGCCCAACAGGTAATTCGTCGATTTCTCGCAGCGGATGCCGCCGGTGCAGAACATGGCGATCCGTTTGTTGTGGAACCGGTCCTTGTTCTCTTCCCACCATTGCGGGAATTCGCGAAAGGTCTTGGTCTGCGGGTCGATAGCGTCCTTGAACGTGCCGATCTGGACCTCGTAATCGTTGCGCGTGTCGATCACGGCCACATCATCCGAGGAGATCAGTTCGTTCCATTCTTCGGGGGTGCAATAATGTCCGACCCGTGCTTTCGGGTCGACATCCGGTTGCCCCATGGTGACGATCTCTTTCTTGAGTCGCACTTTCATCCGCAGGAACGGCTGGTCCTGCGCGGTCGAGAGTTTGTATTCGAAGTCGGCACATCCCGGCAGCGTGCGGATATGCGCCACCAGCCGGTCAATCGCGGCGGGCGTCGGACCGGCCACGGTGCCGTTGATCCCCTCTTTCGCCAAAAGCAGCGATCCGGTGATCCCTTCGGACAGACAAAGATCCAACAGACCCTCGCGCAGAGCAGCGGGGTCTTCGAAGCGGGTGAAGTGATAGAGAGCGCAGACTGTAAACATGCCGTGTTCGATACGCCTGTGTGCGAGATCAGGCAAGCCCCGAGAGCGCGAAAGCCGGTCGCAATGACCTTGTGTCGCAAAGGGAGAGACACAGGGGGATTGCGCCAGACCCGCGTCTCAGACCATCTTGATAACGTCCCGCGGGCAGGAGAGCATATAGCCCTTGCGCGCGATGTTTTTCACCAGAAGCTCGCTCACCATCTGGTTGCCCAGCGTGTCGCGCAGGCGTTTGATGCGGGTGGCCCCTGCGGCCTCGTCGCAATCCGATTCCTTGCGACCGGAAATCACCGCCTCAATCTCCGCGCCTGAAAGCACATCATCATCAAGCCGTGCCTCCGCGAGCACCGAAAGCGTCTCGATGGCGGCAGGGGTCAGTTTGAATTCCATGTTGTTCAGATAGACGGTGTTCTCCGCTCTGGAAATCAACAGAGACGACACTTCGATCCCGCGTTTCTCGATCTCGCTCATCCGGCGGCTCAACGCGACGATCATCACAAGAAACACCAGCGCCGCAATCAGCAGAGCCGTGGAGAAGATCAGCAGCACGAAAATCACCATCCGATATGAGGTGAGCACATCGGAAAAGGAGGTGCCCGACTGGGCGAGAATCTCCAGAAGTTTGATCTCCGCCCGCGTCCTTAAATCGTTTTCGACAAAGATCCGCTCGACCCGCGCATTGAAGGCGTTGGCATCCGGCAGGTTCAAAAACAGCAAAACGGCGGCCACCAGCAGGATCGCGACAATCGCCACAATCCCGTAGATCGCTACCCGTGATACCTTGCGGCTGTCAGTATCGGAGGAAATAGTCGCCAGCATCAGCTTTAACCTCGCCCAGTTTGTCTTTCGGGATCATCGCGACGATGGACAAAAGATGCCAGCCCGCTTTTTCGAGACGGGGGGAAAGCGCCTTTGCCGCGGCGGCTTTCGTGCATTGGCTGTCACTCACTTCGGCCACACCGAAATGCAGTTTCAGCGGATTGTCACGTTTGGCTTTGTAGCTTGCGTAACAGGCCGCATCGGCCAGACCCGGAAGGGTGGCAAGCGCAAAGATCAGGGGGAGAACGAGTTTTTTCATGAACGCGATCTTGTGAGTTTCAAAGATGTTATTCAATAGCAAAGCCGGTTTTCGCGGTTGTTATCCGATGACATTTAGCTGTTATTGAGCGATTTTCGCGATACAGGCCATCACAGTCCCATCACCTCATCGCCCGCAACAACCGGGCTACAGGATTCGAAAGGACGACCGATGAAACTGACCAGATTTACCGCAGGGCTTCTCGCGCTCTCCATCGCCACCGCAGGCTTCGCCGCCGCTCCGGCCCGCGCAGGGGAAAAGGAGACTGCTCTGGTGCTGGGCGGGCTTTTGACTCTCTTTGTGATCGGCAAGGCGCTGGACGACAAAAACGACTCGAAAGTGACCGTCTCCAATCCGCATCCCGGCAAACGGCCCGCGCCTGTGCGCCACAGTGTTCAAATCCCGAACCAATGCGTGATGAGCGCAGGCAATGGTGGCAAGCATCGTCTGGTGGCGATGGAAAATTGTTTGAAGAGCCAGAAAGGCCACAAGGTCAAAACCTCGCAGCTGCCGCGTGCCTGTGAGACCCGCGTCAATACACGTCAGGGCAAGAAAGACGCCTATGATGTCGGGTGCCTGAGCAATTTCGGCTACAGCGTCCGCCACTAAGCGGACAGCCTGAATATCAAATCGAGCAGATACGCGATTTCGTGTCCCCATGTGTCGCGTCACCTTGCGGGAGGGCTGGTCCCTCCCGCTTTTTTCTTGCGCAACGGGGCGTGATGGGCTTCACAAGGGCATGGTAAAAACAGTCCCCGATTACAGTTTCGAAGAAGCCGCCGCGCGGCGTGGTTACACCCGTATCGTCGGCGTGGACGAGGTTGGCCGTGGTCCCTTGGCCGGTCCCGTGGTGGCGGCGGCAGTCTGGCTTGATCCTGACGACATTCCCGCAGGTCTCAATGATTCCAAGGCTCTGAGTGCCAAACGGCGTGAAGGGCTTTATGACGAGATTTGCGCCAGAGCCGATGTTTCCATTGCTTCCTGCTCGGTCGAGGAAATTGACGAGATCAATATTCTTCAGGCGAGTCTGCGCGCGATGGAACGTGCCGTGGCAGGGCTCAAGGGGGGCGCAGATTATGTGCTGGTCGATGGCAATAAGGTGCCCCCTGCGTTCGGGCTGGATGCCGAGGCGATTGTCAAAGGCGATGCCCGTTCGGTGTCGATTTCGGCTGCTTCGATTGTTGCGAAAATCTGGCGTGATCGGCTGATGGTGGATTTGGCGCAACAGTATCCGGGATATGGTTGGGAGAAAAACGCAGGTTACGGCACCAAACTGCATCTGGAGGGACTCCGAGATTTTGGTGTGACCCCACACCATAGACGTTCCTTCAAACCTATACACAACATCTTGTATCAAGATAAAAAGTTAAGTGACTGATTCGAAAAAGAAATTGACTGGGAATCAGCAATGACTCATCTTTAGAGCCATAAATGACGTCAAAAATGACGCGTTAAAACGACGTCCCACAAGGGGCGCGATTATGAGGCAGAAGATGAAGACAACGATCCGCAAGGGAGCGAATTCGCTCCCGATCAATGAGATATTGGCTGGCGATTGCATCGAGGTGATGAACGCTCTTCCCGAAGAGTCGGTTGACCTGATTTTCGCTGATCCGCCCTATAACCTGCAACTGCGGGGGGATTTGCACCGTCCGGACAATTCCAAAGTGGATGCGGTGGATGATGCTTGGGACCAATTCGACAGTTTCAAGGTTTATGACAATTTCACCCGCGAATGGCTCAAAGCCGCGCGTCGGATTCTCAAGCCGAATGGCGCGATCTGGGTGATCGGCTCCTATCACAACGTCTTCCGCCTCGGCGCGGAGCTTCAGAATCAGGGTTACTGGATTTTGAACGATGTTGTGTGGCGCAAGTCCAACCCGATGCCGAACTTCCGTGGCAAACGCCTGACCAACGCGCATGAGACTCTGATCTGGGCGTCGAAGAACGAAGCGGCGAAATACACGTTCAACTACGAAGCGATGAAGGCCCTCAACGAAGGCATCCAGATGCGTTCCGATTGGGTTCTGCCGATCTGCAACGGCGGCGAGCGCCTCAAGGATGATAACGGCGACAAGGCCCACCCGACGCAAAAGCCGGAGAGCCTGTTGCACCGTGTCATCGTCGGCACGACGAATCCGGGTGATGTGATTCTCGACCCGTTCTTCGGCACGGGCACCACGGGCGCGGTTGCCAAGATGCTGGGCCGCGAGTTCATCGGGATCGAACGCGAAGAGAAATATCGCAAGGTGGCCGAAAAACGCATCGCTTCCGTGCGCAAGTTCGACAAGGACGCGCTGCGTGTCTCGACCTCGAAACGTGCCGAGCCGCGTGTGCCGTTCGGTCAGCTCGTGGAGCGCGGGATGCTGCGTCCGGGCGAAGAGCTGGTCTCCATGAACGGTCGCAGCACCGCCAAAGTGCGCGCTGACGGGACATTGGTCTCCAATGATGTGAAAGGCTCGATCCATCAGGTCGGCGCCCATCTCGAAGGCGCACCGTCTTGCAACGGCTGGACCTACTGGACCTTCAAGCGCGATGGCAAACACGTTCCGATCGACGTGCTGCGTCAGCAAATCCGCGCGGAGATGCAATAACGGGTCATAGGGCCCGAGCGGGCAAGTGCCAGACAGATGTCCGACACTTGTCCGACGCATTTCCGACGGCAGATATTACACAAAATACAAAGTTACCGCCTGGTGCCTGCGACCTGACTACGCGGCACCACCTTGGCCCCGCTGTTTCATCAGCGGGGCTCTTTTTTGGCCTTAAAGACTTGGCTCTTAAAGACGGGGAAGCGGGTTGGTGCCGTTCTTGTAAGGTTCCCAATCCTCAAAGGTGGCAAGGTCGGGATAATGCTGTTTGCGCCATGCCTTGACCCTCGGATTCATCATCCGCCGCCACACCGGAGGGATCATCGCAGCCACCCCCATGAGCGTATAGCCATAGGGCAGTTGCGGCGCTTCGGATTCGTCATAATTCTGCAAAAGCGGAAAGCGCCGGTCGGGTTTGTAGTGGTGGTCGGAATGGCGTTGCAGATTGATCAGCAACCAGTTCGTCGCCATATGCGCCGCATTCCAGCTATGGTGCGGTTTGACGTGTTCGTATTTGCCATTGCCCAGATGCCGGCGGGTCAGGCCGTAGTGCTCGACATAGTTGGTCAGTTCCAGTTGCCAGATGGCAACGATGGCCTGCCACATAAAGAGCAACAGCCCCGGCACACCGCCAAGCAGCGTGGCGAGAATGAGCATCAGGATTTGCAGGGTCCAGTAGCGGAAATGCGGGTTGCGCGGGTTCCACGGCGATAGCCCCTTGCGCGCCAGCATGGCCTTTTCCGCCTCCCATGCCGAACGGGGACATTCGCGCAGGACGCGGAGGAAATAGTGGTGGAATCCTTCGTTATAGAGCGCCGTCACCGCATCGCGCCGCGTGCCGACATGTTTGTGATGCACCAACAGATGTTCGGTGCGAAAATGCGAGTAAAGCACGGAGGCCAAAAGCAAATCCCCCAGCCAGCGCTCCATGTTGTTGCGCTGGTGGCAAAGCTCGTGGGCATAGACCATGCCCGTGGTGCCGGAGGACACGCCCAGCCCGAAAAACACCACGATGGTTTCCAGTGTGGACAGGTGATCTGTGTGGGTCACGAACCAGATCAGGCCGAAGATGTTCACAAACTGCACCGGAAACCAGATGATCGTGATCGCCCGATACCAGAACAGCTCGCGCTCCTCAGTATTCGGGTCCGGATTGTCGGTGTTGAGCCCCAGAATACCGTCGAGGAAGCCGAACATATACCACGCGTAAAGCGGCACGATGATCACCGTCCATCCCCCGACAATGGCACCGAGCCAGATAAAGGGAACAACCGTGAGCGACAGCCAGAAGGGCATCGCGTTTCGAAAACTGATTTGGGCCATATTCATTGGATCAAACTCCCGCAGAGGCCTGCGCGTTTCGGATTAAATTTCCAGCTTTGCATGGGCAAGGTCAAATGCCTTTCGCATGACTGTAGGCAAATCAGAGGGCCGAAATGCGTTCTCTTCGCGCAATGTGTAGTGATCGGGCGGATTTGTCACACCTTCCGCGACATGGACCGTCAGCACGAGGTGGAAATGCGTGAAGGTATGGCGCACGTCGCCAAGTTCGTCCCATTCGGCGTTGAACGGGGCTTCGGTGGCATGTTCTTGCGCCCAATGCGTGCCGGGCCAGCCCAACATACCGCCCAAAAGCCCCTTGTCGGGACGTTTCTCCAGCACCCATTCCCCGCGTGTCGTGCGGGCGACATAGGCATGGCCGTGGCGGGTGGGTTTCGGTTTCTTCGGTGTCTTGTGCGGAAAACGGGCCGCATCCCCGACCACATGAGCCGCGCAGCTATCGGTCAGGGGGCATGGGGCGCAATCCGGTGATTTCGGGGTGCAAATGGTCGCCCCCAAATCCATCATCGCCTGCGCATAATCGCCCGCGCGATCCTGTGGCGTGAGCGTTTCGGCCAGTTTCGTGAGTTCCGGCTTGGCACCGGGCAGCGGGGTTTCGATGCGAAACAGGCGGGACACGACCCGCTCGACATTGCCATCCACCACGGTTTCGGGCTGGTTGAACGCAATGGAAGCAATCGCGGCGGAGGTATATGGCCCGATCCCCGGCAGGCTCTGTAGTTCGGCGCGGGTTTGCGGGAAGTGACCGTCATAGCTGTCCCGAATGACCCGCGCACATTTCAGAAGGTTCCGTGCACGCGCATAATATCCAAGCCCCGCCCATTCCCCCATGACCTCGTCATCCTCGGCATTGGCCAGATCCGTTACACAGGGCCAGAGCGCGGTGAACCGTTCGAAATAGGATTTCACGGCGGCCACAGTGGTTTGTTGCAGCATGATCTCGGACATCCAGACCCGATAGGGATCGGGCATCACACCTGCGGCGCGCTCTGCGGGCGAGACACGCCACGGCAGAACCCGCGCATGTGCGTCATACCACCTCAAAAGCGGCGCTGCGATGTCACTGTGTTTCATTCCGTCACGCAATCTTTAGGTCCTGTCATCTGCTTTCTTCTGGCGTGTTGCGCCTGTCTCTTTAGAATAGGGGGCAGATGAAGATAGACCAGACGGGAAATCATGGCTGAGATACAATCCGGTGTGAAAAGGCGCAAGCGGGGGTTCGAGAGAACGTCCAGTCTTTTGAATCGGCGGATTCAGGCGGCCTCCGAGGCGCGCGGGTTTTCGCAGTCAAAGCTTTTGACCCATTGGGAAGAAAGCGTTGGCCCCGAGATCGCAGCCATGTGTCGCCCTGTGAAAGTGTCTTATGGCAAAGGCGGGTTCGGTGCCACGCTGACGCTTCTGACCACCGGTGCCTATGCGCCGATGTTGCAGGCGGAATTGCCGAAAATTCGGGATCGCGTGAATGCCGTCTACGGTCACAACGCGATCAGCCATATTCGTATCACGCAAACCGCTCCGATGGGGTTTGCGGAAGGGCGCGCGGTTTTCGAGACCGACAAACCCAAGCCCAAACCGGAACTGACGCCGGAAACCCGTTCATGCGCCAAAGCCCTCGCCGAAGGTGTTCAGGATGATGGTCTGCGTCAAGCACTTGAAAAATTTGCCGGGTCGTTCCTGACCCGACAGAAAACAAAGGAAAACTGATGAATCGCCGCACATTCATGATCACGACCGCCTTGGCTACGCTTGGTGGCACGCTTTTGCTGAACCCCTCTGCTGTCACGAGTTTCGTGGTCACGCCCGCCTTCGCGCAAGACGCCACCGATGTGGACACTTCGGACATCCCCGATCTGGTGTTGGGTGATGCGGATGCGCCGATCGAATTGATTGAATATGCCTCCTACACCTGCCCGCATTGTGCGAACTTCCACAGCGCCGTCTTCGAGCCACTCAAGAAAGACTATATCGACACGGGCAAGGTGCGTTTCGTCTACCGTGAAGTCTATTTTGACAAATTCGGCCTCTGGGCCTCTATGGTGGCGCGTTGTGGCGGCGATATGCGTTACTTCGGCATTCAGAAGATGCTCTATGAAGAGCAATCCGAATGGCTCGCAGGCGGCAAGGACACGATGGAAATCGTCGAGAACCTGCGCAAGATCGGCAAACGTGCGGGTCTGACCGACGAGAACCTTGATGCATGTCTGAATGACGGTGATATGGCGGAGAAACTCTACGCGAAATTCACCAAAGAAGTCGAAGAATATGACATCAACGCCACGCCGAGCCTTGTGATCGACGGAGAAAAGCACTCGAACATGAGCTATGCCGATCTCAAGGAAATTCTCGACGCGAAACTGGCCGAATAAAGGCTAGTTTAGTCCCAAACGGCCTAGATGTGCGTCAACGGGCGTCCAGTCCGACACGTTCAGGCGCACAGGCAAAGTGACCACTTTCATGCGAAAGGCGCGGGGCAAACGCACCGCGTCTTTTTCCGTTGTGACCATCTGTGCCCCAAGCGCCATAGCCTCGATTTCGAGGCGTTTCATCAGCGCGACAGACAGGGGCTGGTGATCCTTGAGCGCCTCCGAGCGCAGAAGGTCCGCGCCCAGCTCCCGCAGGGTTTGAAAGAATTTCTCGGGATGCCCGATTCCGGCAAAGGCCATGACCTTCAGCCCGTCCCAGTCCAATCCGGTCGGCAGAGGTTCCAGCACGGCGCGGACACGCGGAATTGTCACGCTGTCGGACCAACTCGCGGAAAACCTGTCCTGAGCCGCATCATCTCCGATAGAAATCAGAACATCCCCGCGCGCCATGCCAACCGCGACCGGTTCGCGCAGAGGGCCACCGGGCAGGACGCGCCCGTTGCCGAACCCGCGATGGGCATCGACGATGATGAGGGTGAGATCTTTTTCGACCGCAGGGTTCTGCATCCCATCATCAAGCACAATGACATCCGCCCCCGCCGCCTCGGCCGCCCGCACGCCTGCGGCACGATCCTTTGCGACCCAGACCGGTGTGAAAGCTGCGAGCAGCAAAGGCTCATCGCCCGTTTCATCCGCGCTGTGCTGGCGCTCGTTCACGCGCACCGGCCCTTCGAGCGTTCCGCCGTAGCCGCGCGAGACAACATGCGGAGTATGTCCGCCAGCGATCAGTCTCTGGACAAGGGCGATGGTGGTCGGAGTCTTGCCCGTGCCGCCCGCGTTGATATTGCCGACGCAGATCACGGGCACCGAGGCGCGGTAGCCCTGACGTGTCAGACGGCGGGCCGTGGCCTTGGCATAGAGCGCAGAAAGCGGCGAGAGAGCCCGCGCCTGCCATCCGGGGGCTTCGGCAGGATTGGACCAGAACAGCGGTTGCTTCATGCCTCCGTCCTTTCGCGCAGGTCGAGAAAATCCTGCACCAGATTGGCCACGCGATCCGTGACCTCGGTGCCGGTGGAGGCCACCTCCCACGCCGCACCAGCCATCAAGGCGGCCTGATCCGGTGACATCAGACGCCCCACTTCTTCGCCCAATGCGTAGCCGTCATGCACTGCGCAGGCGGCTTTGGCCGCGGCCAGTCGGGCATAGGCCATGGTGTAGTCCGACACGTTTTGCCCGTGTAAAATGGCTGATCCCATCGCAGTGGCCGGATAGGGATCAATCCCGCCGAAGGGGCCGAAAGACCGGCCCATAAAGCTGATCGGAGAAATCCGGTGCCAGAGCCCGTTGCCGTCTGCTTGCGGCACGATGACAACCTGTGCTGATTCCGGTATCGGCGTGCTTTGGTCGAGGGCAACGGCGGTCATTCCGGCGTTCTGGAATTGGGTCAGAACGCTGTCTGTCGCCGCGTGATTGGACAGGGAGACCGTTAGCAAAAGCCGGTGTGCGCGTCGCAAGGCCCGTTTGTGCGCGCGGATGATTTCCCCGACTTCCGATCTTTCAAGCTGTGAGGCAAACCAGCTCGGGCGTGTGCCGATCTCGGCCATGCGGCGGGCAAGGGTCTCCTCGTCGAGACCGGGGGCGCGACCGCCTTCTTCGAGATGTCCCAAAGCTTCGATCTTCGCGCCGACAATGCCTGCGCGTCGCCACGGGAGGGTGGCCTCAGTTGTGGCGGCGAACACATGGTCGAAACAGCCCAGAACATGTTTGCGCAGTCCCGGAATGGAAAGCGGAATGTCGAGGCTGGCCGCGCTGTTGGGGGCATCTATGGCAATGGCGGGAATGTTGCAGTCCCGTGTGATGCGCAACAGGTTGGGGCGGAACCGACCGCCAACCCAGACAAGGCTGTCCGGCGTCCAGTGGGCCAGAAACCGGCGGACGGTCGTGGAGTCATCTTCCGGAAGCCGCGAGAAATACAGGCTCTCGTCCTCCGCTCCGGCGGGCGGTGTCATGTCGGGGGCTATGGTGATGAGACCGGACAGGTCGGGCCGGTCCTCGCAGATCCGGTGAAACAGTTCCATCGCCGGACGCAGCGCATAGGGCGTGGCGGCATGGAGCCAGAGCAACTCGCCCTTCGGTCTTTTCGGCTGGTTCCGGACAAGCCTCTGGTCATAGGCGGCTTGCGTCACGGCACCGGACGCCACCAGCCGGTCAAGCTGGTCGACGTGGTGCCGCTCCGATTTCCGGCTCAGCGCCGAATAAAGCAGATAGGGGAAGGGCTTGGCCATCTGGCCCAGTCCTCACGCTCCGAGTTCTTCGGTGGGCGATGCGTTTTGCTCTTCATCGCGCAGACGGTGCAGATGGGCGATGAAATAGCGCATATGGGCATTGTCCACAGTGCGCTGGGCCTGTGCTTTCCACGCGTTATGTGCGGATTCATAATCGGGGAAAATGCCAACGATATGAATGTCATCGACATTGCGGAACACGGTTTTGGAGGGATCGACCAGTTCGCCGCCGAACACGAGGTGCAGTCTTTGTGCCATGATAACTCTCCGGGATGTTATGGGCGCACCCTAGTCCAATCGGCGGAGGGGTCAAGCAGCCTCCGCTTCGTGCTTAAATCTTAGGCGATATATTGCAGTTTTTCATCTTTTTTGCGATCGCCTGTTTTCCTTGGCGGGCGCGAGCGGCATCATGACCCTATGACAACGGACCCCAAGACCGCGCCACGCCTGATCGTGTTTTCCGATCTCGACGGGACTTTGCTGGATCATGACAGCTATTCATGGGCGGCTGCCAAGCCTGCTCTGGCAGAGATGAAACGTCTTGGTCTGCCTCTGATTCTGGCCAGTTCCAAAACCGCAGCCGAGATCGCAGCGTTGCGTCATGATCTGGGTTTCGATCATGCGCCTGCGATTGTTGAGAACGGCGCGGGGATTCTGGCTCCGGGGGCGGAGACCTTGGCAGACCGGACAGATCATGAGGCCATTCTAGCGGCGCTGGCGGATCTGCCCACTGATCTGCGTGCGCCGTTTACAGGGTTTTCCGACTGGAGTGTTGCGGAGGTGGCCGAGAATACCGGACTTCCCGTGGCGCAGGCGGCTTTGGCGGCGAAGCGGCAATTCTCCGAGCCGGGGCTCTGGCATGGCACGGAGGAGGCGCTTGTGCAATTTGAGGCGGCTTTGCGGGAAAAGGGCATCACGGCGCGTCAGGGCGGGCGCTATCTGACCCTGTCTTTCGGGGCGACAAAAGCCGACCGTATGACCGAGATCATAGCGCAATATCATCCGCGCCCGCAGACAATGGGCTTGGGCGATGCGCCGAATGATGTGGAAATGATCTGCGCGGCGGATCATGGTGTCATCGTGAGAAATACACACGGGCCGGGTCTTCCGGTCTTGCCCGGAGAAGCGGCGGGCCGGATCACGCGGACGCATGCGCCGGGGCCGGAAGGCTGGAACATAGCGGTGCTTGAACGCATCGCACAGGACGTTCAAAGAACCGAGAAAGGCTAAGAAATGGCGGATTTTCATCAGGGCGGTCATGTCGCGACGCTGCATAACCTTCGCATCAATTCCGAAGAGGACCTGAAACGAGAACTCAACGCCTTCGCGACCAGCCGCAAGATCACGCTGATCCTGCCATCGCTGTTTTCCGAACTGGAGGGCGAGGCGCTTCCCAATATCATCGACGAGTTGAACAAGGTGGATTTCATCCATCGCATCGTCATCGGTCTCGACCGCGCCACCGAAGACCAATACCGCTACGCGCTTAAGTTCTTTTCGCGCCTCAAGGCCGATCATGTGGTGCTGTGGAACGATGGCCCGAGGCTCTCGGCGGTGGACGCGCGTCTCAAGGCGCTGGACCTGTCTCCCTCCGAACCGGGCAAGGGGCGCAATGTCTGGTTCTGCATGGGCTACACCATCTCGCGCGCCGACAGCGCCGTGGTGGCCGTGCATGATTGCGATGTTGTGACCTATTCCGCCGAGATGCTGGCGCGTCTGGTCTATCCGGTCGCCAACCCGACCTTCCCCTATCAGATGTCCAAAGGGTTTTATCCCCGAGTCGCGGACGGCAAACTCAACGGGCGCGTGACGCGACTTCTGGTGTCACCGATGATTCAGGCGCTGGCCAAGGTCTTGGGGCCACGGGACTACCTCGATTTTCTGGCCGACTTCCGCTATCCGCTGGCCGGTGAATTCGCCATGCGCACCTCGATTCTGCCGGACATGCGTATCCCCTCGGATTGGGGGCTGGAAATCGGGCTGCTGTCCGAGGCGTGGCGCAATCTCAGCCCGCGTGCGGTCTGTCAGGTCGAAATCTCGGACCGCTACGATCATAAACATCAGGACCTCAGCGAGGAAGATGCCAAAACGGGCCTGTCGCGGATGTCGGTTGATATTTGCAAGGCGCTCTACCGCAAGCTGGCCGCCGATGGCACGGTATTTTCCGAAGAGATTTTCCGCTCCATCAAAGCGACCTACTATCGCGGTGCGCTGGACCTCATCGAGACCTATTTCAACGATGCGCGCATGAACGGGCTCTATGTGGATCGCCATGCCGAGGAAAAAGCCGTCGAGCTTTTCGCCAATAACATCATCCTCGCGGGCAGCGTGTTCCTCGACAATCCGATGGAAACCCCCTTCATCCCCAACTGGTCGCGGGTGCATTCGGCGGACCCCGACATCATCTCCGCCATGACCCGCGCTGTGGAAGAGGATATGGCCGAGTATCACTAGGCGCGGCTGAATCCGGTCAGGCTCATATGAGCCGTGCGAGGATGCCATTGGCCAGTGCAGGGCATCCCGCCACCAACCCGTCAAGCTGCGGGTGCGGCTGGTTGAAACGGGGGCGGATGCCGTGCCTGTCGGTGACCTGCCCTCCGGCCTCCGTGAGGATCAATGTCCCCGCCGCCACGTCCCATTCCCATGTGCCGCGAAACGAGAACATCGCATCATATCGCCCCTGCGCCACAAGGGTGAGGCGATAGGCCAGAGAGGGGCGGTATTTGTGAATGAATTTCGGTGATCCGCCCTTCCAGTGCTCATCCGCAAGATGCTGGCGCGGGGCCAGAACGGAGGCGCCATCGAGGTCGCATCGCTGTCCTGTCTGAAGAGGCTCGCCATTCAACTCCGCGCCGCCACCTTTGACGGCGGTGAACAGACGGTCCCGCAGCGGCAGATAGACCACGGCGGCAATCACCTCGCCCTCTTCGGCAATGGCCAGAGAATGCGCCCAGTTGTGATCCCCGTGGATAAAGCTGCGGGTGCCGTCGATCGGATCGACGATAAAGACACGCTCCTTGCCCAGCCGTTCGGACGTGGTGTCCACGGTTTCCTCGGACAGCCAGCCATATTCGGGGCGTTCCGACAGGAGATATTCGTGCAACATCCGGTCCACGGCTAGATCGGCCTCGGTCACAGGGCCTTGCCCGCCGCCCTTGTCCCAGACTTCGGGATCGGCCTTCCAATAGGGGCGGGCGATCTCTCCGGCGTTGCGCGCGGCCTCAATCAGCAGTTCGAGATCGTCAGTCGCCGGCAAGTGTCATCCCTTCCACCAAAAGCGACGGCACGACACGGCTCAAATGCAGCCGTGCGTCATTGGCGGGCACCAGCGTTTGCAGCATCTCGCGCAGGTTTCCGGCGATGGTGCATTCGTTCACGGGATAGGCAATCTCGCCATTCTCAATCCAGAATCCGCTTGCGCCACGGGAATAATCACCCGTGGTCGGGTTGATGGAGGCCCCGATCATGGAGGTGATCAACAGCCCCGTGCCCATTTCGCGGATCAACTCGTCGCGGCTCTTGTCGCCTTGGGTCAGGCTGACATTGCCGGAGGAGGGCGAGGGCGGAGACGACACGCCGCGCGCCGCATTGGCGGTGCTTTCAAGGCCCAGCTTGCGTGCCGTGGCAAGGTCTAGCACCCATGAGGCGAGTTGCCCGTTCTCGACCAGCGCATGTTTGCGCGTGGCCAACCCTTCGGCGTCGAACAGCCGCGAGGCGGAGGCACGCGGGCGGTGCGGGTCTTCGATCAGGGACAGGGAGGAGGGCAGGACTTGCTCTCCCATCGCATCGCGCAGCCAGCTTGCGCCACGGGCGATGGCCTGACCGTTGATGGCAGAAAGCAGATGTCCGATCAGCGACGATGAAATCCGTTCGTCAAACAGCATCGGATAGGCACCGGTTTTGGGTTTGCGTGCGCCAAGCCGCTCCACGGTGCGTTCGGCGGCTGTGCGGCCAATTTCTTCGGGGCTGGGCAGATCGGCGCCGAAAATTCGGCTCTCGCCGCAATAATCACGCTCCATTCCCGCGCCTTCGCCCGCAATGGCCACGGTGGAAATCATACGGTCCGAGCGCGCGTAGCCGCCGCTGAACCCGTTTGTCGCCGACATGTAAACCTGCCGCCGCCCGTAGGCAGCAGCCGCGCTATCAACTTGGGAAACACCTTCGAACGCAGCCGCCGCCGCTTCGGCGCGCAGCGCATCCTCTTTGAGCATTTCGGGCGAGGGTTCTTCGGACGGATCACAGAGTTCGAGTGCGCTGGCGTCCGTGTCTGTGGTGATCTGGGACGGATCGGCCAATCCTGCTGTCGGGTCTTCCGGCGCAAGCCGCGCCATCGTCACGGCGCGTTCGGCCATTGTGGTCAGGGTTTCGGGGCGTGTGTCAGAGGCGGACACGCAGGCCTGCCGTTTGCCGATCAGCACCCGCAACCCGATGTCCACGCCTTCGGAGCGTTCGGCCTGTTCCAGAGCGCCTTGCCGGACATTGATCGACAGGGATGTGCCATCCACCGCCATCGCATCCGCCGCTTCCGCTCCGGCCTTTTGTGCCGCATCAAGAAGCGCCTCGGTCAGGTCTTTGAGGTTCCGGGCCATGGCGTCTCTCCGTTCTTCGTCGCGTCTTTGTCTCAGATGCACCGCCTGCGCCAAAAGCGCAAGCGGGCGTTGTCACATGATCGGGGATCAGAAGGGCAAAGGTTGCCCGTTGGCGATGATCTGGCCGTCTTCGGTCATCTCGATTTCAGAGACCAGTTCACCGGCCGCATCCCCCGGACGGGCAAACAGGCCCAGCATCATCTGTGCCGACATTGCCTGTTCTGCAGGCAGGATGCCCGTGGCCGTTAGGTTGCTGATCAGATCCGCCACGCCCACAAGTTTGAGCGAGAGGTTTCCGGCAAAGGGCGGCATGCCACCGGCCACGGCGGGCTCTTTGTCCAGAAACTTGCCCGCGCCTTCGCCTGCGATTGAAGCGCCTGCGAGGCTGAGGAAAATCTCCGGCAGTTCGAGAGTTTGCAGCGCGAAGGGCATTTTCTCGCCGCTGGCCTCAAAGGCCGCCATGGCTTCCGCATCAAAGAGGTTCACGCCATTTTCCAACGTGCCTTCAAACGCAAGACGCAGGCTCGCCGGATCATGGGGCAACTGGCCGGACGGATCGGCGATCATCCATGCGATCTCGGGTAGGACCACCTCTTCAAGGCCGATCTTGGCCTCAAATGGCTGCGGCGCGTCTGAGGCTGCGAGGGGGAAGAGCAGCGCGGTGCTGTATTCCTTCATCGCAACTTCGACCTGACCGCCCGGAATCTGCGGGCCGCCTACGGTGATGTTCACATCTCCCGCCGTGGCATCATAGCCGATGGCCCCGCCTTTGAGCGTCAGCCCAAGGGTCGATTGACCGGAGGTTGCCTTGATGTCCATGCCGGAATTGGGCTCGTCGCTGGTCACGGCGACAAAGGTGGAACTGTCGGCAAAACCGAGGTTCACATCCACATCACTCTGGCCTACGAGCGCTTGCATCGCGTCATCCGGTTCGCCCTGAGCCAGCATGACCTGCCCCTTTACGGTCATCCCGTTGGCGGTAAAGCCCATGTCGACAAGATCACCTTCTTCGGTTTCCATCTCGTCGAATTCATAGCTCAGCGCGGCGGCGGTCATGTCGATGCCCGATGTCAGCGCCTCACCGCTGCGATCAATGCTGTAGGTGCCCGAGATGCCGGCAACCTTGGCCGACAGGCCCGGCTGGATCATCTCGCCGTCCATCATCACAGGGTCATTGACCATTTCAACGGTGCTGTCCTTGAAGGTGAACAGCATGTCGTCGGGCGCGCCGGACACAACGGAAGTCCCGTCAAGACGCATGGTCGAGCGGGTCTCGATCGTCTCGTCTTCCATGCCATCGTCCAGCCCGGCTTCGACCTGTGTGACCGAAACCGAGGTGAGCGGGGCAGGGAACCACATGGCGACCGTGCCGCCCGCGCGTTCCTGAAAACGGATTTCCGGCGCGGTGGTGGTGGAGGACACTGAAGACGCCCCCATATCCATTGTCATGTCATAGACCATGTTGCGCACCACCAGAGTATCGCCGTCGCGTTCGACTTCGGCAGTCGGTGTTGCGCCCGTTTTGGCCATCATCTCCTGATAGGCCCCCCAGACATCTTCGGGGGTGACATCGGCGAACATGGGGGTGGCCGATAAGCAGAGCGCGGTGAGCGCCGTTGCGGATAACAGGGAACGCATGATTAATCTCCTTGAACAGTCGCGCGTACACTTTCGTGCTTTGCGCGGAGGGTCAAGACTGGAACCCGCCGACACAAGACCCTAAAGTCGCAAATGAAAGAGGGAGAAGGTTCACAATGTCGAAACTCGATGGAAAAACCGTCGCCATCACCGGCGCGAGCCGCGGGATCGGAGAGGCCACAGCGCGTCTGTTTGCGTCCGAGGGGGCCAATGTCGCCCTGATCGCCCGCAGCAAACCCGCGATTTCTGCCATTGCCGACGACATCGGCCCGCGCGCTCTGGCGGTGCCTTGCGATATTTCGGATTACGCGGCGGTGGATGCGGCCATGCAGAGCATCGAGGAGCATTTCGGCCCCGTCGATATTCTCATAAACAACGCCGGTGTGATTGATCCGATTGGCGACCTGAAGGCGCTTGACCCCGAGGCGTGGAGCCAACTCATTGATATCAATGTCAAAGGCGTGTTCTACGCCATGCGGCGCGTGGTGCCGACTATGGTGGCCCGTGGCGGCGGCACGGTGCTGACCATTTCCTCCGGCGCGGCCCATCGCCCTGTCGAAGGGTGGAGCGCCTATTGCACATCCAAAGCGGGTGCGGCCATGCTGACCGCGATGCTGGACCTTGAAGAACGTGCCAATGGCATCCGCGCGATAGGCCTGTCTCCGGGCACGGTTGCGACCCGAATGCAGCGGGAAATCAAAGCCTCCGGCATTAACGCGGTGAGCCAGCTTGACTGGTCCGACCATGTTCCGCCCGATTGGCCCGCGCAGGCGCTATTGTGGATGTGCTCTGCCGAGGCGGACGCCCATCTCGGAGAAGAATTGCAACTGCGCGACGAGGATTTCCGGCGCAAGATCGGGGTGGTGGCATGATCGAACTTGACCGCGATGGTGCGCTTTGGGTTGTGACCCTGAACCGGCCCGAAAAGGCCAATTCCCTGACCTCTGACATGCTGTCGCGGCTCGTCGGGATCGTGGACGAGGCCGCAGACCAGGCGAAGGTCTTTGTGCTGACGGGGGCGGGAAAGGTCTTTTCCGCCGGTGCCGATCTCGACGAGGCCCGCGCGGGTCTTGCGACCTCGCCCTTGTGGGAGGACTTGTCGGGCAAGATCGCCGCTCTGCCCTGTCTCACCATCGCCGCGCTCAACGGCACATTGGCGGGCGGTGCTTTCGGCATGGCGCTGGCCTGTGACCTGCGCCTGTCTGACTCGAATGCGAAGTTCTTCTATCCGGTGATGAAACTCGGTTTTCTGCCGCAGCCCTCCGACCCAAAGCGACTGGCCGCACTCATCGGTCCGGCGCGGGCCAAGATGATCCTGATGGCGGGTCAGAAAATCCCCGCAGAGGAGGCTCTGTCTTGGGGGCTGGTGGACCGGCTTGTGCCCGCCGCCGAGATGAAGGATGCCGTGGCTGCCTTGGGCGAGGCCGCAATGGGTGCCGCGCCTGCGCATATCGCGGGCATCAAGGCGCTGGTCCATCCGTGACGCAAACGACCGTGAAACAGACTCTTGTGTCTCAAACCGTAGCGGATCACTCTCCCGCGACGCAGCGCGTGGAGCATAGTGATGTGCTCGTCGTTGGCGCGGGGCCTGCCGGTTTGATGGCGGCGGATGTGTTGTCGGCGGCGGGGCATCATGTGCTTCTGGCGGAGGCGAAACCCTCCCCCGCGCGCAAATTCCTCATGGCGGGGAAATCGGGTCTGAACCTGACGAAAAACGAAGCACTCGAGCCGTTCTTGCACGCCTACGCGCCTGTGCATCCCGTCTTGCAGCAGGCTTTGGAGGATTTCGGCCCGCAAGAGGCGATTGCTTGGGCCGAGGCGCTGGGCCAGGAGATGTTCACAGGCTCGTCTGGCCGTGTCTTTCCCAAGGCGATGAAAGCCTCTCCGCTTCTGCGTGCATGGCTCGGGCGCTTGGCGGAGCAGGGTGTCGACCTGCGCCGCAACTGGCGTATGGAGGCGCTCGGCGAGCGGGTAGGATTTGCCACGCCGCAAGGCTCTGTCGAGGTTGTGGCCAAGGTGGTCATTCTCGCGCTTGGCGGGGCGAGTTGGGCCAGATTGGGCTCGAATGGCGTGTGGGTGGAGATGGTGCAGGACTATGTGGAACTTCGCCCTTTCGCGCCGTCCAATGTTGGCGTGACGCTTGCGTGGAGCGGCCACATGGCGCGGCATTTCGGCCATCCGGTCAAAGGCGTGCACTTGCGCAGCGGGGCTTATGAGAGCAGCGGGGAGTTCGTGATTTCCGAGCGCGGTTTGGAAGGCGGCGGGATTTACAGCGTCACCCGTGGCCTTAGAGACGGAGCCCCCTTGGTTCTCGATTTGTTGCCGGACTGGTCCGCAGGCAAGCTCGAACAGAGACTGACCCAGCGCAAACCCAAGGAAACCCTGACGAAGTTCCTGAAACGTGCCCTGCGTCTGTCGCCGGAGAAGATCGCCTTGCTCATGGAATTTGCAGGGCCGCAGCCGGACGATCTGGCCGCATCGCTCAAGGCGCTGGAGATCACGGGGCTGGAGATGCGCCCAATGGACGAGGCCATTTCCACGGCGGGCGGTGTACGGTTTGAAAGCCTGACGGACAGTCTCGAATCCCGCAAAAAACAGGGGCTGTTCTTTGCGGGCGAGATGCTCGATTGGGACGCGCCGACAGGGGGCTATCTTCTGACCGCGTGCCTCGCCACCGGACGGCGCGCCGCGCAAGGGGCGCTTATGTCTCTCGCATGACCTCGGCGGCAATTTCGTAGGATCTGAGCCGCGCCGCATGGTCGTGGATATTGGCCGCGATGATGATTTCATCGGGCTGGTAGCGTGCGATTAGGGCGGCGAGTTTGTCTTTGACCATCGGTTTCGTGCCCGTGGCGGAGACGGTGAAAATGGCGTCCAGCGCAGGGAGAAATTGCGCGGGGATAACGGTCGAGATGTCCCGCACGGGGCGCGGCAGTTTTCCGGCCTTGCCGGTGCGAAGGTTGGCAAAGGCCTGCATCATCGACGAGCGCAGATAGATCGCGTCGTCTTCGGTGTCGGCGGCAAAGACATTGGTCGCCAGCATGAAGTGCGGTTTGTCGAGATAGGCGGAGGGGCGGAACAGATCGCGGTAGATTTTGACCGCCTGATCCAGCGCCGCAGGAGCGAAATGCGAGGCGAAGGCATAGGGCAGGCCCAGCATCGCGGCCAGTTCCGCGCCATAGGTCGACGAGCCGAGCATCCAGACCGGCACATGGGTGCCCGTCCCCGGAAAGGCGCGCACGGGGGCGTCTTCGGGCATGTCGCCCAGATAGCCCAGCAGCTCTTGCACATCTTGCGGGAAGGTCTCGCCATTGGCGGTGCCGGGCATCAGGTTGCGGCGCAGCGCGCGGGCGGTGGACATATCCGTGCCCGGAGCGCGTCCGAGACCGAGGTCGATGCGGTCGCCATACAATTCGCGCAGGGTGCCAAAGGCTTCGGCCACTTGCAACGGCGCATGGTTGGGCAACATGATCCCGCCCGCGCCGATCCGCATGGTCGAGGTCTGCCCCGCGATATGCCCGATGAGCACCGCCGTGGCGGCAGAGGCAATCCCTGGCATGTTGTGATGTTCGGCAAGCCAGTAGCGGTTAAAGCCCCAGCTTTCGGCATGTTGCGCCAGATCGACGGAATTTTTCAACGCCTGCGCAGTGGTGACACCGTCAGGCACGGGGGCAAGGTCAAGTAGGGAATAGGGGATCATGTGCGGCTCCTTTTCTCCCTATCTGGGATGTTTGCGCCGGCGTTCAAACCGCGTTTGCGCTCAGCGCCGGTGCGCTAACATAGCAAGCCGGATGAGCGCGCGTTCCATCACCGCCATGGTCGGCGCTTTCGACGCGGAGCGCAATGTCAGATCCGTGTCGGTCAGAATGCCAAGCGCGGTTTCCAGCTTGTACATGCCCCAGTTCTGCGCCTGTCGCGTCATCCGGTCACGGCGCGGTCCGAAAATCGGCGGACGCGCACGGGCAATGCCGGAGGCCGCGCCGCCCGGATCGGACGCCGCCGCATGCAAGGTCCGGAAATGCCGCATGGTAAAGATCGACAGCGCGACCGGATCAATCCCTTGCCCCGCGATCTTGAGCATCAAAGGCCCCAACTCGTTGGCACGCCCCTCGGCGACCGTGTTGAGCACATCATCCACCTCGGCCTCTGTCGTGGCGGGGGCGCAGTTCAGCACATCCTCGCTCGACACCGGCGTCTGGTCTCCGATCTTGTAAAGCGCCAGCTTTTCAAGCGTTTGCCGGAAATCTCCCGGATCAATCGTGCGCGAGAGCGCCTCGATATCCGTCATGGCATCGCGCGACACATCCTTGATCCCCGCTTTCGCAAGGGTCGCTTCGATCTCCGCGCGGGAGGGCGGGTCGGCATAGATCGCAATGGCATAGGCGCTGGGATGGCCCTCGAAGAGCTTGCGCAGCTTGGAACTGGCCTTGAGGCTGCCCGCCGTGATCACGATCTGCGCATCGCCTTCGCGCCAGTCGAACAAGGCATCCTTGGTCACATCCGTGATCTGGTCGGTGGCATCCTCGACAAAGACGACGCGGGCACCGGGAAAGAACCCCTGTGCCTTGAGCGCGTCCATCAAAAGCGCCTTGTCCTTGCGTAATTCCGCGCCGGACATGCGGGTGAGGCGCATTTCCTCCTCGCCCTGTTTGCCGATCAGCCCCTCGATAATCTCCTGACGCCGGATCGCGATTCGCATGGCATCCGGCCCGTAGAGCAGGACACCCGCCTTGCCCTTGTCGGGCTTGGCGAAATAGGACAGCGCGTCGCGGGCGGAGAGTTTCATGAGGGCAGCTCTACCGTGGCGATGATCTCGCTCACCATCTGGTCGGCCAGAATCGTCATCAGCCGCTCATAGGCATCGCGCGTGGCGGTCAGCGTGTCGACCGAATTCCCCGTTGCCGAGTAGGAGGTGAAATTCGAGGTGCTGCTGTCAAGAAGCGTCCGGCCTGTGGCAATGTCGCTCAGGGTGAATTTGACCGTCCCTGTGATGTGATAGCGGTTGATGTCGCCATCACGGGTCAGCCCGATGTCGTTCTCTTCCGTCGTGATGTCATAGCTCAGACGATAGAGCGGCGTCTCTGTCGGGCCGAACTGGTCAATCAGCCGGTTGCTGAGATTGTAGCTTTGGCGTCCCTTCGGCGCGGCGATCTCCACCTTGCCCCGCAAGGCCGCACCTGTGCCCCCCGGCCCGTAAGCCGGGGTAAAGCCGCAGCCCGCGAGGGCTACGAGCGAGATCAGAACTGTTCTGCGATCAAATGACGACATTGACGATGCGGCCCGGTACAACGATGAGTTTCTTCGGCGACCCGCCATCGAGCGCCTTTTTCACAGCATCGTTTTCCAGCACCAGCTTTTCAACCTCTTCTTTCGGCATATCCTTCGGAACAGAGATTTCATCGCGGCGTTTGCCGTTGATCTGGATCGGAAGCGTGACTGTGTCTTCAACCAGCATGGCCTCATCCGGCACCGGCCACGGCGCTTGTGCAATCAGGCCCTCGCCGCCCAGCATGGACCACATTTCTTCCGCGAGGTGCGGGGTCATGGGGGACATGAGTTGGGCCAGCGTCTTGAGCGCGTCCGTTTTAGCATAAACGCTCGCTTTAGACTTGGAAATTGCGTTTGTGAAAGCATAGAGGCGCGCAATAGCGGCGTTAAAGCCAAAGGTTTCGATTGCAGACGTCACATCATGGATGGTTTTGTGCATTTCTCTCAAGAGCGCACTATCGTCTTTGTTTGGTTCGCGGTTTCCTTCACCGGCGCTAGCAGCAGCCGCCAGACGCCAGACACGGCCAAGGTGTTTGCTTGCTGCCTCGGCCCCGCTTGCGGTCCATTCCACGTCGCGCTCGGGCGGGCTGTCGGAGAGCACGAACCAGCGTGCGGTGTCGGCCCCGAACTGTTTGATGATCTCGACCGGATCGACCACGTTGTTCTTGGATTTGGACATCTTGGCGGAGGGCACGATCTCGACTTCGGTGCCATCTTTCAAAAAGCCCTTGCCGTCGCGCAATTCGACCTCTTCGGGGTAGTGATACACCGGACGGCCATCCGCGCCTGTGGTCTTGTAGATCGCGTGGGTCACCATGCCTTGCGTGAACAGCGCATTGAACGGTTCACGGGATTTCTCCGGCAGATGCCCTGTCTCGTTCATCGCGCGGGCGAAGAAGCGGGAATACAAGAGGTGCAAGATCGCGTGTTCGATGCCGCCGATATACTGGTCGACGTTCATCCAGTAATCCGCATCCTCTTTCACCGTCGGCGTGGTCGCACGGGGCGAGGTGAAGCGGGCGTAATACCACGAACTGTCCACGAATGTGTCCATCGTGTCCGTCTCGCGCAGTGCCGCGCCGCCGCATTTCGGGCAGGTCGTGTTGCGCCATGTCGGGTGACGGTCAAGCGGGTTGCCGGGGATGGAGAAATCAATCGGTTTGCCATCTTCGTCGAAGGGCAGTTCGATCGGCAGGTTCTCTTTTTTCTCCGGCACCACGCCGCAGCTTTCACAATGCACCACGGGGATCGGACAGCCCCAGTAGCGTTGCCGTGACAGGCCCCAGTCGCGCAGGCGGTATTTCGTGACGCCGTGGCCGACGCCGTTCTTTTCGCAGAAATCAACCGCGCTGTTCACCGCCTCTTCGCCGGTCTGGACCTCTTCGCCCGCAAAACCGCGAATGTATTTCACCTTCTCGGATTTGACCGGGACAAAGGCTTCGGTCTCGTTCAGATCGCCCTCGACGGGGGCAAAGACATAGTTGATCGGCAGGCCGTATTTGGTCGCGAAGTCGAAGTCGCGCTGGTCATGCGCCGGACAGCCGAAAATCGCGCCGGTGCCGTAATCCATCAGGATGAAATTGGCGATATAGACCGGCAGTTCCCACGATGTGTCAAACGGGTGGCGCACGGTCAGGCCGGTGTTCAGGCCCAGTTTCTCGGCCTTTTCAATCGCCTCTTCCGTGGTGCCGCCTTTGCGACACTCCTCGCAGAAGGCTGCAATCTCGGGGTTCTGCTCGGCCAGTTCTTTGGCCAGCGGGTGATCCGCCGAAATCCCCACAAAGGACGCGCCCATCAGCGTGTCGGGGCGGGTCGTGTAGACCTCGATCCGGTCGGTGTGGGCGGTCGGTTCGGTCACGGAGAAGGCGAATTGCAAGCCGCGCGACTTGCCGATCCAGTTCTTCTGCATCGTCTTGACCTTGTCCGGCCAGTCGTCCAGCCCGTCAATCGCGCTCAGAAGGTCTTCGGAATAATCGGAAATCTTGAAGAACCACTGGGTCAATTCCTTGCGCTCCACCGGCGCACCGGAGCGCCAGCCGCAGCCGTCAATCACCTGTTCGTTGGCCAGAACCGTCATATCCACCGGATCCCAGTTCACCGTGGCGTTCTTGCGGTAAACCAGACCCTTGTCCAGCATGTCGATGAACATGGACTGCTGTTGGCCGTAATACTCCGGATCACAGGTCGCAAACATCCGTGTCCAGTCGATCGACAGACCCAGAGGCTTCATCTGGTCAACCATCGTGTCGATGTTGTTGTAGGTCCATGTCTTCGGATGCCCCCCCGAGGCCATCGCCGCATTCTCCGCAGGCATCCCGAAGGCGTCAAACCCCATCGGATGCAATACGTTGAAACCGGTCGAAGACTTATACCGCGCCACAACATCGCCCATCGTGTAGTTGCGCACATGCCCGATGTGTATGCGCCCCGACGGGTAGGGGAACATCTCCAAAACATAATACTTCGGCTTGCTCTCGTCCCGCTGGGCGAGGAACACATCCGCCTCATTCCAGGCGGTCTGCCATTTCGGTTCGATCTCGCTGGGCGCGTAGCGGCTCATGGTCACATCCTTAATCTCAGACAAACGCCGGGCATCCTGGGCCCGGCGTGGTCATAAATCCTTGGCTCTCCGGGGTCCAGAGGCCTTGTTGACTTCGCAACTTTACTTGCCCGACCGCAACTGCCGCGCGCGGGTCAAAATCGCATCTTCCACGGCATGAACCGTCTCGTCGCCCACCGCACCGCCGCGCGTGTAAAGCGACACGTTCAACGTGCGCGCATCCAGTGCCGGATCGGTCACATGAATCACCGCACGATAGGCGCGACCGCCACCCGGAGGCGTGCCGTATCCGGTGATGATCACACCCGTGAACGGATCGGCCTCCTGCACAGGCAGAAAGGACAAGACATCCAGCGCCGCATTCCAGATATATTTGTTCACCTGAACCGTGTCGGACACAGACCCTCGACCGCCGCCGAAAATCGTGCGCCGCTTGGACTGTTCAATCACGATGGTCTCGCCATTGGGAATCTCGACAACCTGACCCGTGGTCTTCGTGTCCACGGTCTCCACCGTGCCATCCGTGGTGACAACCGTCTCCTTTTTGCCGCCGGAAAACGGCAGGGAACCGGTGCTGTCCCCGATAGAGCCGACGCTGTCAAAAGCGCCACAGCCTGTCAGCGTGAATCCGGCAATCAGCGCAGAGGCCAAAACATAGGGTGGGCGAAACATCAAAGGCTCCCTTTCAAGATATCGCCGCAACCGTATCGCCCAAGCGCAAAAGGGACAAGGCCCGAAAATGCCTCAAGGCAAAAGGCTCCTCACAAAAGGAAAGGGCCGCTCCTAAGAGCGGCCCTTGAAGAATTTCAATTCCGTCAGGAATTAGAATTCGAAGGACAGAGCCATGGTTGCACCGGAGTACAGCTCGTAACCGTTAACACCGGTGTCGATGTCGTCGGTGGATGCTGCTGCGGTGGAGTTCGCATCGGCGTAGGAAGCGAGGAAGGAAGCGCCGCCGCCAAGGTCGTATTCAGCAACGATGTAGGTTGCGAGATCATCGTCAGTTTCGTCGTCACCGTCGATGTAACCGGCAGTCACAACGAGACCCATGCCGAAGTCATAAGCGCCTTCGATGCCGTACTCTTTGCCATCGTCGAGGATGTTGGTGCCGTCATACATCAGACCGCTGCCGTAGTAAGCGGACACAGTGACGGGGCCGTCAGCGTAGTCAACGGAGATACCGTAAGCGCCGTCAACGTCTGCACCGTCTACGTCATAGCCAGTGTAGTAAGCGCCGAGGGTCACAGCACCAATCGGGTAAGCAACTTCGATACCGTATGCGCTGCCGTCGCCGAAGCCGAAGTAATCGGTTTGGCCGTAGGAACCGGTGACTTCAAAGCCTGCGAAGGAGCCGGAAACGGTCAGGGCGTATTGCTCAGTAGCGATTGCATAGTCAGTGTCTTCTTCTTGGTAGAAGAAGCCAACTTCAACTACGTCAAAGTCGCCGCCGAGGAACAATTGCTGAGCGCCGAGCTCGCCATCAACGCTGAGTGCGGAGTAAGCACCGGAGAACTGGCCGTAGGTGGCGGAGATCAGGATGCCAGCATCGGGAGTGCCAACCCAAGCTGCGTAGTCGCTGGAGTCATCAGACAGGCTGTCGATGCCAATTGCATCGTCGATGGCATCGGTTGCAGCGAACAGGCCGGTCACATAGTCGAAGGACGCCATGGCGGTGTCAACGTCACCGAAAGACAGGGAGAACATGTCGTTAGACAGGGTCACAACCCAATCGGAAGAGTCCACATCGCCGAGGCTGTAGGTGGAGCCTTGCGAGCTGTCTTCGAGGTCGATGTCGAGCGACGCGGAAGCTGTCCAGCCGTTGTTCAGCTCTTGGGACATGTTCACGTAGAGACCAGCGTCCCAGTAGACACCGTCTTCGAAGTCATCGTTGTAACCGATTTCGGCGTCGCCGGACCAGGTTACTTCTGCGGAAGCGGCGCCTGCAAGCAGGGCGATCGCTGCGGAAGAAAGAAGGATGTTTTTCATTTTGTTCCCTCGTGGAATTGTATGAATATCAGACATGCCGGCTTACCCGACACCTGAGCATTGGAATGCGCCGAGAAGCGTTTTGGGTCAAGAAAAGGCGGAGGTCTGTGGCAAGCTGGTTTAAAAATGATGCAAGTTGGTCACACACCTGTTGCATGACGGGCAGGCTGCATTTTAAGAACCCCTATGAATAAAGGGCCATATCGCGCCTGTATGATCCTGCACAGGATTTCGGCAAAATGCGATCTGGTGTCCGGATATGGTGGTTTTGCCACGCATGAGCATGTGTGTGGCGGGAATCGCAGAGGTTTTAAGGAGGCCGGAATGGGGCTTGCAGAGATCAAGGAACGGATTGCGGCGGAGGCCGAGCGGGTCGGACGTGCGCCCGATAGTGTGCAGTTGATTGCTGTGTCCAAGGTGCAGCCGAACGAACGGGTCGCGGCGGTGCTGGACGCGGGGCAGCGGGTCTTTGGCGAAAACAAGGTTCAGGAAGCGGCGGGCAAGTGGCCTGCGTTCAAGGAGCAATATGACGGTGTCGAGTTGCATCTCATCGGTCCCTTGCAGACCAACAAGGCGCGTCAGGCGATGGAGCTTTTCGATGTGATTCATACGGTGGACCGTCCGAAGCTGGCCAAGACCATTGCGCGGCTTGCGGGAGAGTTGGGCCATTGTCCGCGTCTGTTCGTTCAGGTGAACACCGGTGAGGAGCCGCAAAAGGCGGGTGTTCTGCCTGTGGATGCCGATGGCTTTATACAGGAGTGTCGGGATCTGGGTCTTGAGATCGGGGGGTTGATGTGTATTCCCCCCGCCGATGAGGAGCCGTCCTTGCATTTCGCTTTGCTCAAAAAGATCGCGGCGCGCAACGGGGTCGACGGTTTGTCTATGGGCATGTCGGGGGATTTCGAGACCGCAATTGCGCAAGGCGCGACCCATGTGCGGGTCGGCTCCGCGATTTTTGGTGAGCGGGATTATGGGTGAGGCGGGTTGATTGTGGTCTGAATCCTCTCTGGGAATGTGCCCGACACAAGTCCGACACATATCCGACAGGGTGCAGACCGCGTTTTAGCGGATGATCAGCCGTGTTCTCGGGGTGGCTCGTTCCGCGATCCAGCGCAGGTGATCGGCGCGGAACGCGACGCATCCTTCGGTCGGATGGCGTGGTTTGCGCCAGCGGTGGACGAAGATGGCGGAGCCTTTTCCGGGGGTGGCATCGGGCCAGTTCCAGTCGGTGATCAGCACCAGATCATATAGCCTGTCAGCGCGGCGCATCCGCTCGTGGCTGGCCTTGAGCGGGGCGCGTGTGAGGTGGTTGTAGGCGGGGTGGTCGGCGGCGTCACACCACAGGTCGCGCGGGCCTATCTTGTTGCCATGTAAGGGAAAAATCCGGTCGGCGCGGTAGTAGAGTGCGGGGAGTGTGAGGTTGGCACGCGGGCTGGCCCCATCGCCTTCGCGTTTGGTGTCGGTGATCCCGCCCTTGCCGATGGAGCAGGGAAACCGCCGCCCCATAAACCGTGCGCCCCAGCGTGTGACGACGATGTCGGCGGGCGAGAACGGGCGGGTCATAGCAGGTGCCCCGACTTGCGCGCCTTGGTGGCGAGATAGGCTTCGTTATAGCGGTTTTCCCCGACCTTGAGCGGCACGCGTTCGGTCACCATGACCCCCTGATCCTCCATCCGCGCGATCTTGTTCGGATTATTCGTCATCAACCGCACCCCCCCAAACCCCATCTCCTTGAGAATCGCGGCGCCAATGCGGAAGTCCCGCTCGTCGTCCTCAAAGCCCAGACGGTGATTGGCTTCGACCGTATCAAATCCTTGATCTTGAAGGGAATATGCCCGCATCTTGTTGGCGTGTCCGATGCCGCGGCCTTCCTGATTCAGATACAGGAGGATGCCCTCTCCCTCCTCACCCATCTGCGCAAGCGCGGCGTTGAGTTGGGGGCCGCAATCGCATTTCATGGAGCCGAAAATATCGCCGGTGAAACAGGCGGAATGCAGGCGTGCGAGGACGGGTTTGCTGCGGTCCGGACGGCCGACTTCGACCACATAATGCTCCTCGCCGCCATCATCGGGCCGGAACACATGGACGCGGGACTTTTCAGCGGCCAGCAAGGGCACGCGCGCGTGGATCATATCATGCAGCGGCGCGAGATCGGCCATGAGCGGCAGGGCGGGTTCGACGGGCAGGAGCGTCAGCCCGTGCGTGGCCGCCAGTTCATAGGCATTGTCGATCCCGACCATCACGGCAGCGGGCAACAGGCGCGCGGATTTTGCCAGTGCAATTGCCGCACGGGCACATTGCGCCTTGCCGCCACGCAGGGATTGAAACGGGCCCTTCATCGGGTGTGTCAGGTCATCTGCAGGGTTGGCCACTGCTTCGATCCAGGCCACATCCGCGTCATCCGGCAGAACAAGCCGTGCCAGATCGCTATCATAGGCCCGCGCAGACAGGGTCTCGGCCCGCCGTGCGGTGATCGCCAAGAAAGCCTCGCCAAGTCCGCGCAGATCGTCCAGTCGCGCAGGAGACAGGTCTTCGGCGGCAATCGCGAGCGCCGCCCCGTTCTCTGAGCGCAGAACAACGGGCATACCCATCCGCAAATCGGAGCGGGCACGGGCGATGAGTTCAGAGAGGTTGGGGGCGAGGCTCATGAGCGGGTCCGTGGTTTGATCTGGCTTCTCATGTAGCGATCTTTGTCACAAAGTGAAACATTTCCGGCCGTTTTCACACGCTTGCGTGAGACGATTGTTGCAAATCTTGTTTTGGGCTGCCTGTGCGCGCACATCACGTTCAATGCACAAACAAAGGAGGTCAGTGTGATGGCCACTCTCAAAAAAATCCTGCTCGTGGATGACGACGACGATCTGCGTGAGGCGCTGAGCGAGCAACTGGTGATGACCGAAGATTTCGACGTGTTCGAAGCAGACAGCGGCGCAAGCGGCATGGAAAAGACCAAGGAAGGTCATTACGACCTCATCATGCTGGACGTGGGTCTGCCGGATACGGACGGGCGCGAGCTTTGCAAACGGATGCGTAAATCGGGCGTAAAAGCACCGATTTTGATGCTCACAGGTCATGACACGGACGCGGATACGATCCTCGGGCTTGATAGTGGTGCGAATGATTACGTGACCAAACCGTTCAAGTTTCCGGTGCTTCTGGCTCGTATCCGTGCGCAGTTGCGGACCCACGAGCAATCCGAAGCGGCTGTTTTCCAGCTTGGACCGTATACGTTCAAACCGGCGCAAAAGATGCTGGTTACGGAAGACGACAAGAAAATCCGCCTGACCGAAAAAGAGACCAATATCCTCAAGTTCCTCTACCGCGCGACCGACGGTGTGGTGCCGCGGGATGTGCTTTTGCACGAGGTCTGGGGCTATAACGCCGGTGTGACGACGCACACGCTTGAAACCCATATCTACCGCCTGCGTCAGAAAATCGAGCCCGATCCCTCGAATGCGCGGCTTCTGGTGACCGAAGCGGGCGGGTATCGTCTGGCCTCCTGAAGCGCCAATTGAAAAAAGTTAATTTGTGCGGGAACTTTCCTGCGCCCGTACGAGTTAGTCCTGTGAAGACCCCGCGCACATCGGGGTGATAATGTGCAGTCCCTCGTTCCACGACTTATGCCCGGCCTTTGTGTCGGGCATTTTTTGCGCTCAGCCCTGCGGCTTTCGGGTGGAGTCATCCGATCCATAGGGATAGGGTTTGACGAAATTGCATCTGAGGACCGGATATGCCCTTTACCCTTGCCACATGGAACATCAACTCCGTGCGCCTGCGCGAGCCGATCGTGCTCAAACTTCTCGAAGAAGAAGCTCCCGATGTGCTGTGCCTTCAGGAATGTAAGTCGCCGGTCGACAAAATCCCGATGGAGGGCTTCCGAGCGCTGGGCTATACCCACATGGTTGCGCGGGGGCAAAAGGGCTATAACGGCGTTGCGATCCTGTCGAAAATTCCGATGGTGGAAGCAGGGGCCGAAGATTACGCCTCCTTGGGTCACGCCCGCCACATCGCCGGAAAACTTGAGAACGGCGTCACGATCCACAATTTCTATGTGCCTGCGGGTGGCGACAAGCCGGACCGCGAAATCAACGAAAAGTTCGGCCAGAAGCTCGACTATCTGACCGAGATGCGCGATGCGTTCCACGCCGAGAAACCGGAAAAATCAATCCTTGTGGGCGATCTCAACATCGCGCCGCGTGAGGACGATGTCTGGAATCACAAGCAGCTTTTGAAAATCGTGTCGCATACGCCTGTTGAGGTCGAGCATCTCGCGCAGACGCAGGAGGCTGGCAACTGGGTCGACATCACGCGACAGGATATTCCCGAGGGCCAGCTCTATAGCTGGTGGTCCTATCGTGCGCGGGACTGGGATGCTGCGGACAAGGGGCGTCGTCTTGATCACGTCTGGGCAACGCCGGACATATCCAACGCCGGACATTCGAGCCGCGTCCTGCGCGATGCGCGCGGCTGGGAAAAACCCTCCGACCATGCGCCGGTCTTCGCCACCTTCGACCTTTAAAACCGATGCCGGAAGGCGCATATAGGGGCCAAACAGATACAAAGGAGAACCGATATGGATCTCGGACAATCTACCGGTGCCGCTCCTGGCGCATATGTGAAAGATGTTTACGAAGCCGATTTCATGGCGGAGGTGATTGAAGCCTCGCAAGAAACACCTGTGATCGTTGACTTCTGGGCCCCTTGGTGCGGCCCGTGCAAACAGCTTGGACCGGCACTTGAGGCGGAGGTCAATGCTGCTGGTGGCGCTGTGAAAATGGCCAAGGTCAATGTGGACGAAAACCAGATGATTGCAGGCCAGATGCGCGTGCAATCCATCCCGACCGTCTATGCCTTTTTCAAAGGTCAGCCGGTGGACGGGTTCCAAGGCGCGTTGCCACCGTCGCAGATCAAGGAATTTGTGGCCAAGGTTGTGGCGCTCAATGTCGACGAAAGCCTGAGCGATGCGGTTGCGGCTGCGGATGAAATGTTCGAGGCGGGCGAGATCGAGGATGCGGCACAAACTTATGCGGCGATCCTCGAAGAAGACGACAAGCTCGCGGGGGCCTATGCCGGTCTGGCTAAATGCCGCCTTGCCAAAGGTGAGGTCGAAGAGGCCGAAGCCCTGATCAACGGTGTGGCGGCGGAGATTTCCTCCGATGCGGCCATTGAAGCTGTGCATGCCCAGATCGCATTGGCAAAAGAGGCGGCGAATGCCGGTCCCGTGGCAGAACTGGCGGCCAAAGTCGAAGCCGATCCGAGCGATATGCAGGCGCGTCTTGAACTGGCTGTGGCGCAACACGCAGATGGTCAGATCGAAGCGGCAGTTGAAACGCTTCTGGCGGCGTTCAAGCAGGATCGCGACTGGAATGACGGGGCGATCAAGGAGCAACTGTTCAAAATCTTCGACAGTCTCAAGCCCAATGATCCGATTGCCCTGGCCGGCCGGCGCAAACTTTCTTCCATGTTGTTTGCCTGATCGTGTTTGCGGTCTAGTTTAAGGCAATGTTGACTTCTGCAAGCCTTCCAGAGACGATCCCTGTCTTTCCGCTGCCCGGTGCGCTTTTGCTGCCTCGGGCGCGGTTGCCGCTGCATATTTTCGAACCTCGCTATTTGCAAATGGTCGAAGATTGCATGAAAACCCCTGCGCGCCTGATCGGTATGGTGCAGCCGCGCAGCGGGGCAGGGGAGGGCAAGCTGAATGCGATCGGATGCGCCGGACGCCTGACGGCTTTCTCCGAAACCGAAGACGGGCGCTATATGGTCACCCTTTCCGGCGTGTCGCGGTTCCGGCTTGTATCCGAGGAGACCGGTTTCTCTCCCTACCGGAAATTCACGGTGAACTGGGCTGATTTTTCCCATGATCTCGGCGCGGCAGAGGCCGACTCAGGGCTGGATCGCGCCGCCTTCATGGACCTCCTGCAGCGTTATTTTTGTGAGGAGGAGTTGCAAACCGACTGGGGAAGTCTCGGTCAGGCGGATGACGAGCTGCTGATCAATTCCCTGTCGATGCTGTGTCCTTTCGGACCGGAGGACAAACAGGCGCTTTTGGAGGCGCCTTCTCTTTCCACCCGACGTGAAACTCTGGTAACGCTTATGGAGTTCGCCCTGCATGGCGGCTCCAGCGAGGATATGATGTGATGAGCAATGACCTAACGCCCGAAACAACAGAACAGGCTTTTGACCGCCGGATGCTGGAGGCGCTGGTCTGTCCGCAGACCCATGCGGTTCTTAAATATGACCCCGAGGCGCAAGAACTGATCTCGAAAACGGCGGGTCTTGCCTATCCGATCCGGAACGGTATTCCGATCATGCTGGTCTCGGAAGCGCGTCAACTGGAGGGCTGATCCTCCGTATGTCTTTCTGACACGCGCCGCTTGCACGCGCTTTCTCTCCGGCGTTTCCTTTGTGCCTTCAAATACTCAGGCTCTCAAAGCGCGATTCCGCGCAGCAGCTTGGGCACATCGCCATTGACGCCAGCGGCCTCGCGGATGGCCGCACGGCGCAGTCCTGTGACCGAATTGACCACGCCCATCCCGAGATCCCGCGCGAGGCGGAGGAGCGGGTTGTCGTTTGAAAACAGCTTGTTGAAACTGTCGGTCATCAGCGCCATCGTGGCCACGTCGAACCGCCGCCATTGTGCGTAGCGTTCCAGAACATCCTCGCGCCCGATGTCTTCGCCACGGCGATGCGCTTCCACCAGAACCTCGGTCAGTGCTCCGACATCCTTGAGGCCTGCATTGAGGCCCTGTCCTGAAATCGGGTGCATCCCGTGCGCGGCATCACCGACCAGCGCCACGCGCGTCGCGGTAAAGCTGTTCGCCAGCGTGATGTTCAAAGGGTAGGTGAACCGTTTGCCGACGAGGGAAATCTCGCCCAGAAAATCCCCGAAGCGAGGCCGCAAGACAGCGAGGTAATCCTCGTCAGTCAGCGCCTGAATGTCGGCGGCCATCTTGTCCTTTTCGGTCCAGACAATCGAGCTTTGATTGCCCGGCAGCGGCAGGATCGCCAGAGGGCCGGACGGGAGGAAATATTGATGCGCGCAGCCGTCGTGGGGCCGTTCGTGCTGGATCGCGCAGACCTGCGCCGTTTGGCCATAGCTCCAGCCGGTGCGCTTGATGCCTGCGCGTTCGGCGGTGCCCGATTTGCGTCCGTCACATCCGACGATCAGTTTGCCGGTGATCTTCGCGCCCGTGTCCAAGGTCACGCTGGCACCATGCAAATCAACCTCTTGTGCTGTGACCAGCCCCTCAACCTGAGTGATGCGGGGTTGCGCATCCAGCGTGTCCAGAATGGCCTGACGCAAGAACCTGTCTTCCACCATGTAACCCATTGGACTTTCGTCGATCTCGCCATCACGAAATTCCAGCATGAAGGGGGCAGGGCCTTCGCCCGGTTTGCCGTCCGTGACTTTCACGTCAAGGATGGGTTGGGCCATCTTGCTCACCCGCTCCCAAAGCCCGATCGCTTTGAGCAGCTTTTGCGACCCCAGCGAGAGCGCATAACCGCGCCCGTCGAACTGGTCATTCATGCGCGCGGTCTTCGGGAGGCTGTCGATCAGCGTTACAGTCAATCCGGCATTGGCCGCCGCAAGGGCCAGCGCAGGTCCGTTCAGCCCGCCGCCGACAATGATGAGATCACTTGGCTTTGTCTTGGATGAGGTCATGATTGTCTCCTTGCCGCAAATATGACGCGCCGTGCGGGATTGTCCATGCGATGTAGCGCCGCGAGGGGGCTTCGTGAAACCCTAAATCACAGAATTTCCGAAAGCACAGCGTAAGGTCTTGATGTAGCGCAGCTTTTGCAATCAATTTGTATTTCAACTTGACTGCGAATGGCTTTAGGGTGCCGCAAGTATAGAAAAAGGGCGAGATGATGGTCGATTATACGAAGATGAGCATGTGCGATTTGGGGCGGGCCATCGGATCGGGCGATATCGACCCGCGCGACGTGGCGGCGGCCTTTCTGGACGCGGCGAAAGCGCATCCTTTTTCCGACCGTATCTATGCCCGCTTCATGGAAACGCGCGCAATGGCGGAGGCACAGGCTGCGTATGAACGGGCGCAAAATGGTGTGCGTCGCGGGCTTCTCGACGGGGTGCCCGTGTCTTGGAAAGACCTGTTTGATACGGCGGGCGTGGCGACGGAAGCGGGTTCTGCGCTTCTCAAAGACCGCATCCCGACACGGGACGCCGAAGTGCTGCGCCGCGCCTCGAATGCCGGTCTGGTCGCTTTGGGCAAGACCCATATGTCGGAACTGGCCTTTTCCGGTCTCGGGCTCAATCCGGTGACAGCCACCACACCTTGCGTGAATGATACCGATGCCGTGTCGGGCGGGTCGTCTTCCGGTGCGGCCGGATCGGTCGCCTTTGGTCTGGCCCCCGGTGCGGTCGGCTCCGACACAGGCGGTTCCGTGCGCATCCCTTCGGCGTGGAATGATCTTGTGGGGCTCAAGACCACGTCGGGTCGCATCCCCCTTGATGGCGTTGTGCCCTTGGCGGCTGGGTTTGATACGGTGGGACCATTGGTCAAAACAGTGGAAGATGCCGCCGAGATGTTCGCCATTCTCGACGGATCTCCGGCCCCTGATCTCAAAGGCGCGTCGCTTGAGGGAACACGCCTTCTGGTGCTGGAAAATGTTGTTTTCGACGATATTCGTGATGCCCCGCTGGATGCGTTTGAAGCGGCGGTTGAAAAGCTGCGGGCCGCAGGGGCGGAGATCATCCGCGCACCGGTCGAGGCTGTGACGGAGGCGATGGACCTGTCCGGCATCCTGTTCACCACAGAGGCTTATGCCGAGTGGCGCGACCGGATCGAGGCCAATCCCGATGTGATGTATCCCCGTATTCTGGAACGCTTCCGCGCAGGGGGCAGTTTTAACGGGGCGGATTTCGTGGCCGGTTGGAAGAAACTCGCCCGTCTGCGGGATGACTATCTCAAGGCCACCGCCGGATATGATGCGGTGATCCTGCCCACGGCCCCGATCCTTCCGCCGGATGCCGAGCGGTTGATGACGGATGCGGATTATTATGTGACGGAGAATCTCCTGGCGCTGCGTAACACCCGTGTCGGAAACCTGATGGGGCTGGCGGCGTTGACGCTTCCTACGGGTATTCCGTCTTGCGGCATCCTGTTCCAGACGCCTCCCATGAGCGAAGCGCGGTTGCTGCGGCTTGGTGCGGCGGCGGAAAAGGCGCTGGCCTAAAAGTCACAGCTTTTCCACGGGGACGCCTGTCAAGGACGTCTTTCTCTGGACCAAAGGCTGCGCTCTCGTTATCTTGGCCTCAAACACCCGGGCAAAAAGATCCGGAAAAACAGAGGCAGTAGCAGTTTCATGACGTTTCCTGAGCGGTTTTCCAACCTGCCGGAATATGCGTTTCCGCGTTTGCGGAGTCTTCTCGACGCGCATGCTCCGGGTGGTGAAGTGACGCATATGACCATTGGCGAGCCGCGTCATGCGATGCCGCCTTTCGTGGGGGATGTGCTGGCGGAGAATCTCTCCGGCTTTGCAAAATACCCGAACAACAACGGCACGGATGACCTTTTGTCTGCGATTGCGGGCTGGCTTGACCGGCGCTTTGGCGTCATGGTGTCGCCCGCGACTGACATTATGGCGTTGAACGGCACGCGCGAGGGGCTGATGAACGCCTGTATTGCGCTGTGCCCTGAACACAAGAACGGCAAACAGCCCGTCGTCCTGACGCCCAACCCGTTTTATCAGGTTTACGCGGTCGCAGCCGTGACAGTCGGGGCCGAGCCGGTTTTTGTGCCCGCCATGCGGGAAACCGGTTTCCTGCCGGATTATGCCGGTTTGCCTGCCGAAACTCTTGAGCGCACGAGTATCGCCTATATCTGTTCGCCCTCCAATCCGCAGGGGGCCATTGCGTCGCGTGCCTACCTGCGCGATCTGATTGCGCTGGCCGAGAAGTATGATTTCAAAGTCTTTTCGGATGAATGTTATTCGGAAATCTATCGCGACGAGGCACCTGTGAGCGCATTGGAAGTTGCGCGCGACATGGGGGCTGATCCTGAACGTGTGGTGATTTTCCATTCCCTGTCGAAACGCTCCAACCTGCCGGGGCTGCGCTCCGGCTTCGTGGCGTCCGGCCCTGAAAACATCAGTCATATCCGCCGCTTGCGCGCCTATTCCGGTGCACCGCTTCCTGCACCGATTCAGGCCGTGTCGGCGCGGGTTTGGGCCGATGAGGATCACGTTATCGCCTCGCGCAAACTCTATGCCGAGAAATTCGATATGGCAGACGAGGTGTTCTCCGGCATTCAGGGCGCCGAGGCGCCACAGGCCGGATTCTTCCTCTGGCTGCCCGTCAATGACGGCGAAGAAGCGGCAATGAAGCTCTGGACAGAAACCGGCGTTCGGGTGTTGCCCGGCGCGTATCTGTCGCGGGACGTGAACGGGGACAACCCCGGCAAGCATTACATCCGGGTCGCTCTTGTGGCCCCAAAAGAAGAAACACAGCGCGGGCTTATCCGGCTTCGCGACTGTTTGTACGGTTAAGGTAAGAGGCAGTCATGGCATCCTATCAGGCGCGTGGTCGCGATCCGCTTTTCGACAGAAACACGCAGGCGCTTTTGGAGCGACGCGGCAAAGAGCTTATCGGCCTTGGGCTTTTGGGGCTGGGGTTTCTGATTGCGCTGATGCTGGGCTCGTATGTGCCCGAGGATCCGAGCTGGCTGTCTGCCACCGAAGCGCCGGTGCACAATATTCTGGGACGCTTGGGGGCTTCTGTCGCTTCGCCGCTGATGATTATTGTCGGTGTGGCCTCTTGGGGATTTGTGCTGGGCTTTGTGGCTTGGGGGCTGCGCTTCGTGCTGCATCGCGGTGAGGAACGTGCTCTGTCGCGCGCCGTGTTCGTGCCCATCGCCATCGCCGTGGCTGCGATTTACGCCTCTACTCATGCTTCGACCGCACCTCAGAGCTTCGGCGGGTTGTTTGGCGACACGGTGCTCGCGGCGCTCATCCAGATTTTGCCCTTCGGCGCTGCGTTCAGCCTGAAAGCTCTCGCGTTTCTTGCCTTTTTTGGAACCGTGGCGCTGGGCCTCTTTGCGCTAGGTGTCACGATGGTGGAATTGCGTCTGGCGGGGCAGTTCCTGCTTGTTGGAATGGTGTCTCTCTACGCGCTGGTCCTGCACCTGCTTGGACGGGGCGCGCGCACATCTGTCTCCGTGGGTCAACAGGTCGCGCGTAGTGCTGCGGCTCGCCGTGAGGAGCGGCGTACAGAACGTCAGATGCTTGCCGAGCAACAGGCCGCTTTCGAGGCGCAAATGGCGCAACCGGAGCCGCGTGCCACTCATCGTGTCATTCGCGCGGAACAGCCGCTTGTCGAGAGCGATCCGGTGCAACCTGAACCGAAACCGTCGATCCTTGCCAAAGTTCCGAGCCTTTTGAAACGCAATGCGTCCGAGGATCTGGAACCCGAATTGATCGAGCCTGATTTGGCGCCGGATGTGAAAACAGAACCCGGACAGGATGATCGCATCCGCTCGAAAATTTCCTCGGCCATCAGCGCACGGGCGCGTGCTGTGCCGCGTGGGGCGGTTGTGGGCAATTCGCGCGTCGAGCCTCCTCTGACCGCAGCGCAAAAAGCCGCTGCCAAATATCGCAAGGGGCCAGCGCCGATTGTCTTTGATCCGTCCGTGAGTGCCGATCAGCCCACCGCCTCTGCCGCTGCACCTGCGCCTGAGGCAGAGATGCAGGCCGCGTCTGCCTCGGAAGGGTATGAGCCGCAGACATTCGGTTATGAACAGGGCCCCGTCGAATACGATGCCATGTCCTTCCATGAGGTGCCTGTTGACGAAGAGGCGCTGGAGACACCGGAATATGTGGCTCCGGAGCCTGTACGCTACGAGCCTGCTGCGCCCGTCGTGCCGGAGCCGAAACGCGTTGTCCAGCACCCTGTGCGCAAACCGGTTGCCCCGAGCAAACAGGCGCAGGCCGAAGCGCAGCCGACGTTGAAATTCGACCCGAAAGAGGCTGAATACGAGACGCCGCCGCTGTCCTTGCTGGAAAATCCGGTCAATATTCCGCGTCACACCCTGTCTGACGAGGCGCTGGAAGAAAACGCGCGGATGCTCGAAAGCGTGCTGGATGACTATGGCGTCAAGGGCGAGATTGTCTCCGTGCGCCCCGGCCCTGTTGTGACCATGTATGAACTGGAACCTGCACCGGGTCTCAAAGCCTCGCGGGTGATCGGTCTGGCCGATGACATTGCGCGTTCCATGTCGGCCCTGTCCGCGCGGGTTTCTACCGTGCCGGGACGTTCGGTGATCGGGATTGAATTGCCGAACGATCATCGTGAAATGGTATCCTTCCGCGAAATTCTGTCGACCCGCGACTATGGCGATGGCAAACTGTCCTTGCCGCTGGCGCTCGGGAAAGACATTGGCGGCGATCCGGTTGTCACCAACCTCGCGAAAATGCCCCACCTCCTGATCGCAGGGACCACCGGTTCCGGTAAGTCCGTGGCGATCAACACGATGATCCTGTCTTTGCTTTATCGTCTGACGCCGGATGAGTGTCGCCTGATCATGATCGACCCGAAGATGTTGGAGCTTTCCGTTTATGACGGCATCCCGCATCTCCTGTCGCCGGTTGTGACCGACCCGAAAAAAGCGGTTGTGGCGCTCAAATGGGTCGTGGCGGAGATGGAAGACCGCTATCGTAAAATGTCCAAAATGGGCGTGCGTAACATCGACGGCTATAATGGTCGCGTGAAAGAGGCGCTGTCCAAAGGCGAGCTGTTCTCGCGCACCGTGCAGACGGGGTTTGACGACGAGACCGGTGATCCGATTTTCGAGACCGAGGAATTCCAGCCGGAAACCCTACCTTATATCGTCGTGATCGTGGACGAGATGGCCGACCTCATGATGGTGGCCGGAAAGGAAATCGAGGCCTGCATCCAGCGTCTGGCGCAGATGGCGCGGGCCTCGGGGATCCACCTCATCATGGCAACACAGCGGCCTTCGGTCGATGTCATCACCGGGACGATCAAAGCCAACTTCCCGACGCGGATTTCCTTCCAGGTGACCTCCAAAATCGACAGCCGCACCATTCTGGGCGAGCAGGGGGCGGAGCAGCTTCTGGGCATGGGTGACATGCTCTACATGGCTGGCGGCGGACGTATCCAGCGCTGCCACGCGCCGTTTGTCTCGGATGAAGAAGTTGAAAAGGTGGTCTCCTATCTCAAGGCTTACGGTCCGCCCGATTATGTCGGCGGCGTGGTCGAGGGGCCGGAGGACGAAAAAGCGGCCAGTATCGACGCGGTTCTGGGCCTCAATACCGGTGGCAACACAGGCGGCGAGGATGCGCTCTACGATCAGGCTGTGGCCATCGTGATCAAGGACCGCAAATGCTCCACCTCCTACATCCAGCGCAAACTGGCGATCGGTTACAACAAGGCCGCACGTCTGGTCGAGCAGATGGAGGATGAAGGCGTCGTGTCCTCGGCCAACCATGTGGGCAAACGCGAAATTCTGGTGCCGGAGCAATAGGAGTTCACGCAGTTTTCGCCCTCTTGTGAGCAGAAGAGATGTGGAAGGGCGGCAAATCTGGCGTATATCTACGGTATGAAAAGATTTCTGACCGCTCTTGCGCCCGCCGCCCTGATTGCTTTGTCTTCTGTTGCTCCCGCAGCCGCGGAAAAGCTGTCCCTGTCCACGCTCTCGACCTATCTGAACAGTCTTGGCACGGTTCAGGCCGATTTTGTGCAGACCAATGACGACGGGTCGAAATCCTCGGGTGAGGTGACGATCAAGCGTCCGGGGCGGATGCGGCTTGATTACGGCGGGGGCAATGATGCTCTGGTGCTGGTGTCCGGCGGTCAGGTGGCCGTATTCGATCCCGGCTCGAACGAGCCGCCGCAGCGGTTCCCGCTCTCCCAGACCCCGCTTTCCGTGATCCTGAAACGCAATGTCGATCTGAATGCCGCGAAAATGGTTGTGTCCCATCGCGAGCAAAACGGGGATACCATTGTGCGCGCGCAAGATCCGGATCATCCGGATTATGGCTATATCGACCTGATCTTTAGTGCGACCCCTGTGCTCAAGGCGTGGGTCATTCATGATCAGGGAGGCGGCTCGACAACTGTGCAGCTTACGAAAATGTCGCTTGGCGGCTCTGTGTCTGATCGCACGTTCAATATCCGTGCCGAAGCCAACCGGCGCGGAACGCCGATTGACTGAGTTCTGTAATGTTTAGAGCTTGCCGCAGGCCAGCAACTGGCTGCGGTAAGTGTCAGAACGCGCAGCTACTTCGGAGGCAACGCGCATCAACCATGGTTTGGAGCGATAGCTGCCCCGTGCGTAGCCCGTCCGTCCCTCATGATAGGCGAGGTATTGTGCACGGGCATCGGCTTTGGAGACGCCGAGGTCTTCGTAGGTCTGGTTCATATACCAACCCATGAAATCGGTGGCGTCTTCGATCCGGTCGCGTTTCGCGCCCCAGCCACCTTCCTCGCGGCGATATTCGTCCCAGGTTGCATCCAGCGCCTGTGCATAACCATAGGCCGAACTTTGGCGGCCCATCGGAATCACGCCAAGCACGAAACGGTATGGCGTGCGTGCGTCGCCGATGAATTTGCTTTCCTGATAGAATGTGGCCATTTGCACATAGATCGGAACGCCCCATTTGCGCTCCGTTTTCTTCATGGCCCGATGGTATCTCGGGCGTTCGGATACAATGGCGCAGGCGTTATCCAGATTGCGCGGTGCGGAGTAATTTCCACCGCAGGCGGCAACCAGTAGACATAAAGCCAATGCGCGAAGACGTCTGCTCATACCGGCCTCTCGCTTGTTATTTCCGGAGATCATAGAGGATTCTGCCAGTCTGTGAAATGGCATTACTGTGAACAATTTCCCACTGTTCAGATCAGGAGGGCGAGCAGGAGGGGCAGGTAGAGAACGGAGAGCAATGTCGAGGAGACGACGAGGGCTGCGACCTCGTCTGAATTGGCACCGTATTTCTCAGCCAGCATGTAGGAGGTCACGGCAACGGGTGTTGCTATCTGCACGACGAGCACGGCCAGAGGCACAGGGGCGAGGCCGAAGAACAGGCCGGCCAGCGCGGCGATACCGGCACAAAGGATGGCTTTGCCCAGAGAGATGATGGCGGCGCGGCCAAGCCCGTGCGGATGCAGACGCGCCACCGCGACCCCCAGCGTGATCAGCATGAGCGGGATCGCGATCTGGCCCAAAAGTTCGAGCGTGTTTATGGCAAAACGGGGCAGGGTCCAGCCTTGCCACAGAAACAGCGCACCCAGTGCGGTTGCCCAGACCAGTGGCTCTTTGAAGGCCTTGCCGAGGGAGCCGCCGCCTGCCGTGACATAGACCCCGAAGGTGAAGGACCAAAGCGCCATGACCGCAAAGACCACGACGGCATAGCTCAACCCCGCTTCGCCAAAGGCAAATAGCGCAAGCGGCAGACCGAGGTTGCCCGTGTTGCCGAAAATTAACGGGGCAAGGTAGGTGCGTGCGTCGAGGCGCAGCAGTTTGATCGCGAGCCAGGCGGCAATCGTCACTCCTCCATATGCGACCACGGAGGCAATGGAGAGAGCCTTGAGCGCAGCGGGTTCGATGTCGGCATTGACGAGCGCGGTAAAAATAAGCGCGGGGACGGACAGCGTCATGGTGAGCTTGGTGACGAACTCCAACCGATACTCGTGACCGGTCTTCACCCAAGTGAACCCGACCAGCGCCAGAAGGAACACCGGGGTCACGATTTCAAGCACTGTCACGACAAGGTTCACAGACTGTTTCCCAATTCTTTGGCCTTCCCCCGTGGACAGCCGTTGTTTTTAGGGTCTACTAACCAACTATAGGGGTTGCAATGTTATGATGAAAACTCGGGCGAAATATCATCTGGGCCAGATTGTGCGCCACCGCAAACATAGTTTTCGCGGTGTGGTGTTCGATGTGGACGCAATGTTTTCCAACACGGACGAGTGGTATGCCGCCATTCCCGAAGACGTTCGTCCGGACAAGGATCAGCCGTTTTATCATCTGCTCGCGGAAAATGACCAAAGCTATTATGTCGCTTATGTTTCCGAACAGAACCTCGTGGCCGATTATTCGGGCGAACCTGTCGAACATCCCGACCTTCCGGATTTGTTCGGTCCGTTCTGTGACGGGGCCTATCCCCTGCATTTCCAGCTGAATTGACAGGTTTGCACTCGCGTGGGACGGGCTTGGGTCACGCTTCGGGCGGTGAGTTGGTTCGGACCTCCATGCTGAAACTCAACCTGTTCTGGCCGTTTTCACGGATATAGCCCACCTCATGCGCCAGTTTGCGAATGAGGCCCCAGCCAAATCCTCCCTCTGGCAAATCCGCAATCGTGCATCTCAGGTCGGCTTGTTGATCTGACGGAAGTGCGCCGTTGGGCATTTGCTGGCCTGTGTCGCAGATCACGCAATGCAGCTCGTGTTCGGAGCGAGACAGATGAAGTTCGATGATCCCTTCCGGATGTCCTGAATAGGCGTGTTTGACGACATTGTTGAGCGCTTCCGCGAGAATGATTTCGAGGTTGGAAAGCGTGTCAAAGGGCAGTCCTGAAAGTCTTTCGCTACGTTTGATCGTTTGCAGTCCTCGCCGGACGGCGGCCATTTTTGCCGGTAAAACGATCCTCAACTCATGATCTTTCGGGATGTTGCGGGCCTTTGGTGAGGTCTCGCAACTGTGGTTCCCCTCAGGATGCATTCGCGATTCCCTCGATGGCCGTCGTCACGTCCGGATGGATCGTGAAAACTGTATCCATACGGGTCAGGTGAAAGACACGCATCACCGTGGGGTGTAGCGCCGCAAGGTCCAGACTCTGCCCGTGCCGGATCGCTTTGAGGGCCGCTACAACAGCGCCAAGACCCGAACTGTCGAGAAATTCGACACGACCCATATCCAGTATAATACGCGCGGGCCCACTGTCGCTCAGCGCACGCATCGTATCCTTGAACTGAATGGCGCAAGCTGCATCAATTCGTGTTTCATCGACGCGGACAACGCGCAGCCCATCAAAGTCCTGATGTGTCAGTTGCATGTGCCATACCCTATTGCCGTAAAGTGATTTGCTTTCGGCGGGCTTTTGTTTGAAGTCCAGTCGAAGGCAAAGGCTATATTGGGCTTGATCCTAGAGACAAAACCTTACCAAAAGCTTTGCGAGACGAAGAAAGTGGAGAAAATCATGACCGACTATGCTGGCCTGTCCGCCCGACTTGATGCGCTTTGTGCGGGAGAGACGGATGAAGTGGCTTTGATGGCGACGTTGGCCTGTGAGGTACATCAGTCGGATGAACGATTCCACTGGACGGGGTTCTATCGGGTGGTCGAGAAGGATGTGTTGAAGATCGGCCCTTATCAGGGCGGGCACGGGTGCCTTGTTATTCCGTTTTCCCGAGGTGTTTGTGGTGCTTGCGCGCGCACTCGGGAGGTTCAACTCGTCCCAGATGTCGAGGCTTTCTCCGGCCATATCGCCTGTGCGTCCTCGACACGGTCCGAACTGGTGTTGCCTGTGCAAAATGCAAAGGGCGAGCTTTTGGGGGTTTTCGATATTGATAGCGATTTCCTGAACGCGTTCACGGAGGAGGATGCAGAGCATCTCGGTGCCATACTGGACCGGAGTTTTGCCAATGTCCGTCGGACATGATACGCGCCTGACATGAAAGATGATTATAATCCACCGCAAGAGCCTTTGGACATTCTCCACATGGATCATGAAATCCTCGTGGTGAACAAACCGTCCGGCTTGCTGTCGGTTCCGGGCAAGGGAGAACATCTTGCCGATTGCCTGATGGCCCGCATTCAGGCGGTGTTTCCCGAGGCCCTGCTGATCCACCGGCTGGATCGTGACACTTCCGGCGTTATGGTGTTCGCGCTGACACGACATGCGCAGCGGCACATCGGGCTGCAATTCGAAAAGCGTCAGACGAAAAAGACCTATGTGGCTTGGGTGCATGGTCATATGGCGGAAAAGACGGGCACTGTGGACCTGCCCCTGATTGTCGATTGGCCGAACCGTCCGAGGCAGATGGTGTGCCATGAAACCGGCAAGGCGGCGGTGACCGACTGGCGGGTGGTGCGGTATCGGGACGATCAGACGCGTGTGCGCTTGATGCCGAAAACCGGTCGCTCGCACCAGTTGCGGGTGCACATGTTGGCTCTTGGGCATCCGATCATGGGCGATCCGTTCTATGCGACCGGCGAGGCGCTGGCTGCCCCGCGCCTTATGCTGCACGCGGAGCAACTGCGGTTGCGTCACCCTGATGGCGGGGCGGGGATGTCCTTCACCGCGAAATGCCCGTTTTGATGATACCCGAGTAAAATTGTCGCGCATCGCTGTTGCGGGGTTTAAATTTAAAATTTAGAATGTATCTAAGTTTAAGGAAACGCATTTGCAAAGGAGATGACCATGGGTCTTCGCATCAACGACATCGTTCCGAACTTTACCGCCAAAACCGATCAAGGTGAGATCGACTTCCACGAGTGGATTGGCGACAGCTGGGCGATCCTGTTCTCCCACCCGAAAGATTTCACGCCGGTTTGCACCACCGAATTCGGTGCCGTGGCACAGCTTGCGGATGAGTGGGAGAAACGCGGCACGAAAGTGATCGGCCTGTCCGTGGACGGTGCCGATGAGCACGTTAAGTGGAAATCCGACATCGAAGGCTTTGCAGGTGCCAAAGCGGGCTTCCCGATCATTGCCGATACCGATCTGGCGGTTTCGAAAGCCTTCGACATGCTTCCGGCAGAAGCCTATCTGCCCGATGGTCGCACTGCTGCGGATTCTGCATCCGTGCGCTCCGTGTTCATCATCTCGCCGGACAAGAAAGTTCAGCTCATCATGACCTATCCGATGTCCGTGGGCCGGAACTTTGCCGAAGTTCTGCGTGCTCTGGATGGTCTGCAAAAAACTTATGGCGCACCGCTCGCAACACCGGCGAACTGGACTGTGGGCCAAGACGTGATCGCGGCTCTGTCGCTTGACGATGCGGCTGCCGAAGAAAAATTCGGTGCGGTCGACAAGAAGCTGCCATACCTGCGGTTTGTCAAAGACCCCAAGTAAGCTCTAAAGCTGCTTGAAAATCGCCCTGTTCGCGGACAATGATCTCTTTTAAGATGTTCGTGAATGGGGTTTTTTTATGCTATCTTTCTTACGACGCACCAGATCCATCTCGCGCATCGCGATTGATCCGCTGGCACCTTCTCCTGATCGGGAAGGTTTGGCGATTGTTCTCATCGTGAAAAATGAGGAAACTCATATCGGGGAATGGGCGCGGTTCCATCTCAAGGCTGGCGTGCGACATTTCTATGTGTATGACAACGGCTCCACCGATGGCACTCTGGTGCAGATCGTGGCGGCTGCGGGCGTTCAGAATGTCACCGTGATCCCGTGGAACCAGAAGCTCCGCGACGGGGACAGTGGCGCGGAAATCCACAATCAGGTTCTGGCCTATGCCCATGCCGTGCAAAATTTCGGTGATCAGTTCCGCTGGATGGCCTTCATTGATGCTGACGAGTTTCTGGTCCCGAAATCCGGCGAGACTTTGATCGATTGTCTGGCTCATCTGGACAACGAGGTGAATATTTCACTGCCGTGGCACATGTTCGGGCGCAACGGCTTCGAGGAACCGCCGGAAGGCGGCATCATCGCCAACTACACCCGCCGCCATCCGGACCCGATGAGCCCGCTCAAAGGCATGTGTAATTTCAAGATGATCGTCGACCCGTGTCATGTCACGGCGCTCAAGGTGCATTCGATTGAAACGGATGGCTCAACGGCGAGCGTGAATGACAGGGGGGAGAAAGCCTCTGCCCCGGACCGGAAAAAACCGGAATTCTATTCCGCCGACCATATTCAGCTCAATCACTATTACACTCGCTCGAACAGCGAACTTCAGGCCAAGATCAAACGCGGCTCGAACATGACACGCAACACCTCGTCACATCTTCGCCGCGTAATGCGCAAAGTCGAACAGACGGAGGCCGAAAGCGTTGAGGATCTGGTGGCGAAACGGTGGTTCGAAAGCCGGTAGTGGCCGGGCTGGAAACGTTAAACCCGTTTCCTTTGCTGCCATAAATACTCAACAAAAAGCCCCGCCAGAAGCGGGGCTTTCTCAATTTCGATAGAGAAGAGGATCAGTCCTCTTTTTTCTCCGGAGCAATTTCTTTGCCGGTTTCCTGATCGACCATTTTCATGCCAAGGCGCACCTTGCCACGGTCGTCGAAGCCGAGCAGTTTCACGAAGACTTCCTGGCCTTCTTTGAGGACATCCGACGGATGGTTCAGACGGCGGTTCTCGATTTGCGAGACGTGCACAAGGCCGTCGCGTTTACCGAAGAAGTTCACGAAAGCGCCGAAGTCGACGAGTTTCACGACTTTACCTTTGTAGACCACGCCTTCTTCCGGCTCTGCCACGATCGAGTGGATCATGTCGTAAGCTTTCTGGATGGCTTCACCGTTGGCGGAGGCGATTTTGATGATGCCTTCGTCGTTGATGTCCACTTTCGCACCGGAGGTTTCGACGATCTCGCGGATCACCTTGCCGCCCGAGCCGATCACTTCGCGGATTTTATCCGTCGGGATCTGCATGGTTTCGATGCGCGGGGCGTGTGCGGAGAATTCACCAGCGCCGGAGAGCGCTTTGTTCATCTCGCCAAGGATGTGCATCCGGCCTGCTTTCGCCTGAGCGAGAGCTTTCTTCATGATCTCGGGTGTGATGCCTGCGACCTTGATGTCCATTTGCAGCGATGTGATGCCGTTTTCGGTCCCTGCGACTTTAAAGTCCATGTCGCCGAGGTGGTCTTCGTCGCCAAGGATGTCGGTCAGGATCGCGAATTCGCCATCGTCTTCGAGCACGAGGCCCATTGCAACACCGGCCACAGCGGATTTGAGCGGCACACCGGCATCCATCATCGAGAGCGAGCCGCCACAGACGGAAGCCATCGAGGAAGAGCCGTTGGATTCGGTGATCTCGGAGACCACACGGATCGTGTAGGGGAAGTCGGTGGCTGCGGGCAGAACGGCCTGAAGCGCACGCCAAGCCAGCTTGCCGTGACCGATTTCACGACGGCCCGGAGAACCGACACGACCTACTTCGCCAACCGAGTAGGGCGGGAAGTTGTAGTGCAGCAGGAAGTTGGAGCGGAAGTTGCCGTGCAGCGCGTCGATCATCTGCTCGTCGTCGCCGGTGCCGAGCGTTGTGACCACGAGACCCTGCGTTTCACCACGGGTGAAAAGCGCGGAGCCGTGGGTGCGCGGCAGGAAGCCGGTTTCGCACTGGATCGGGCGAACCTCGTCCAGAGCACGGCCGTCGATGCGCTTGCCTTCTTTCACAACAGTGCTGCGAAGCACTGTGGATTCAAGTTTTTTAAGCGCGGAGCCGAGGTTCTCGTCTTCGAGTTGCTCTTCGGTGAGACCTTCTTTGATCGCTTCCTTGGCGGCGGCGACTGCGGCAACACGTTCCTGTTTGTCGAGGATCGCGTAGGCTTCTTTCATGGCGGTTTCGCCAGCGGCTTTTACCGTTTCGTAAAGCTCGGAGTAATCCGGTGCTTTGAACTCGAACGGCTCTTTCGCAGCGTCTTCGGCCAGATCGATGATCAGGTCGATGACCGGCTGGATTTGCTCGTGAGCAAAGGTCACAGCGCCGAGCATTTCGTCTTCGGAAAGCTCGTAGGCCTCGGATTCAACCATCATCACGGCGTCTTTGGTGCCTGCGACAACCAGATCGAGACGCTGGTCCGGATTGTTGCGCAGACCCTGCATGTCGTCCACGGTCGGGTTCAGGATGTATTCGCCATCCTCGTACCCAACGCGGGCACCGGCAATCGGACCCATGAAGGGCGCACCGGAAATGGTCAGCGCGGCAGATGCGGCGATCATCGCCACGATGTCCGGATCATTGACCAGATCGTGAGACAGAACAGTACACATCACCAGAACTTCGTTTTTGAAGCCGGGGACGAACAGCGGGCGGATCGGACGGTCGATCAGACGCGCAGTGAGCGTTTCTTTTTCCGTCGGACGAGCTTCACGTTTGAAGAAGCCGCCCGGGATTTTACCGGCCGCGTAGTATTTTTCTTGGTAGTGCACGGTCAGCGGAAAGAAATCCTGCCCCGGCTTTTGTTGCTTGGCAAATGTGACGTTGGCCATCACGGAGGTTTCACCAAGGGTGGCGATGACAGTGCCATCAGCCTGACGGGCAACCTTGCCCGTTTCCAGAGTGAGGGTTTCTTCGCCCCACTGGATAGATTTTTTAACTTCGTTGAACATTCAGCGTATCCTGTTTGGGAGCACTCCCGAGCCCTCTCGGGTCTCCCGTTTTGCGTGGCGGCCCCATTGCCGCCGACCCCATATCTTACTCTCACAACGCCGGGGTCTTTTGCGTTACGTCTCAGATGATGTGGCGCATACATGAAAAGTAGCGTTTTGTAAAAGACTTCGTGCAAATATGGCCCCATCTGCGCGTTTCTTGCCGGCGTGTCGAATTTTCGACATGTTCTCTTGGCATCACGCAGTTCTGGCCTGGGCCGACTTTGAAAATTTGAGCTACAGACGAGGGTGTATTCTGTGCGATTTCTTGATTTTGTGACTCCGAAATGGATGTCCATGGTTTTCGGGATGGTTTGTGTCGGTATTTTGATGACCGGACTTGCTGTGCCCGGGGCGCGGGCCGAGTCCGCGCGTGCGGCGCCAGACAGTGAAACCTCGCGGATTCTGGCGCTTGGAGATTCGATGATGGCGTGGCACGCGATCTCCAACAGTTCTATCGCGGATGCGATGTCTGAAATTCTGGGTGAACCGGTCGACAATCGGGCCATCGGTGGCGCACGGATCATCTACGGCTTGCCAGTGACGGGCGCGATCGGGATGAAAATCTCGAAACAGTATCGCGGCGAAGATGCGGATTGGGTTGTCATTAACGGTGGCGGCAATGACCTCTGGTTAGGCTGTGGCTGCGGCAAGTGCGATCGCAAGATGGCGCGGATGATCGCGCCCAATGGCCAGTCTGGCGAGATTCCACGGCTTGTCTGGAGGATTCGCGAAACCGGCGCGCGCGTCATCTATCTGGGCTATCTGCGCTCTCCGGGCGTCGATTCCGTGATTGATGCCTGTCGTGAGCTTGGAGATGAATTCGAGACCAGGATCGCGCGTATGGTGCGGGCTATGGACGGAGTCTATTTCCTTGATGTGTCGAATTTGGTGCCCGATGGTGACCGGTCATTTCATGGTGTGGATATGATCCACCCGTCAAAGAAAGCATCGCGCGTGATCGGTCACAAGTTGGCGGAAGTCATCCGCATGGTGGACGAGACACGGTAAAGCCTTTCGGCAGGTATCGGAACGGTTCTACGAAAAAGGCTCCCCGGATATCCGAGGAGCCTCTTAATTTCGACGTGCGCTGTGTCGGATTAACGACGCAGGCCCAGACGCTCGATGAGGGACTGGTAACGGGCTTCGTCTTTGCCTTTGACGTAGTCCAGAAGCTTCCGGCGCTGCGCAACCATCATCAAAAGGCCACGGCGACCGTGGTTGTCTTTTTTGTGGGTTTTGAAGTGCTCGGTGAGCGTGGCAATACGCGAGGACAGAATTGCGACCTGAACTTCGGGGGAACCTGTGTCACCTTCTTTGGTGGCGAATTCCTTGATCAGGCGGGCTTTTTCTTCAGCAGTAATCGACATCGGGGTCTCCTTTCGAGAAGATTGAGTTATGGCACAAGCCGGGATGTCGTCCAGCAGGGCCCTTGGAGAGTATTTCCCGCAGATTCAGTGCAGGAATGCGCGCGTTTAGCCGGATTCTCTGAAAAAAGAAAGTCTTTTCATTTACTGGCCCGTTTCCACGCGCTGGGTCTCGGTCATGATTTCACCGGCCAGTTGCTTGGCCCAGTCACCGATGATGGGCACCACTTCCATTTGGTTGAGGACAAAGCCGACGATCGAGACGACAATCGAGGCACCAACGACAGAGCCAAAGCCGAACGCGAGCCCTCTGAGAAACTGAAACCACATCATGCGGAATTTGGAATTGTAGACGCGAATGAAGCGATGCCCGTTCAGCCGCGCCAATTCGTCTCTAAGCTCATTGATATCTTGTGATAAATTTACTTTGTCGTCTGCCATTCCTGACCTCTTTCAGGTATCTGATGTGTTTGGTGTAGCTGATTTTTTTCAAAATGAGAATGAGCCCTCTTTCACCGGCGGTTAGATCAAATTTTCCCTATAATTTTCTTTCGCTTTGGCGGGAGGAACCTAAATTCCGCACGAGGGTATTGTGTGAGAGGCGCGGCAAATGTTGTGGGCTTTGGCATTGCTGGGATTGGTCCCCGCTGCGTTGACGGTTGCGGATCTGGGGGAGAAGGCTGCGGATGAGCCGGACAATGAAGCGCAAAGCACGGATGGTTTAGAGGCGGGCAACAAATCCGAGGTGTCAGACGGCAGTGAGGATCTATTAACCATTGCTGACGCGTCCGAGGAGGATGAGAGCCTCGCGGCAACTGAACCCGAAATCGGCGCAGATGCGGGCGATGATTATCTTGTGACACGCGGGTCTGGGGAAACCATCTTTTCCGAATTCACGGCAGAGGAAGATCATATCACCCTCAGGCTTGAAGGTGACGGAGAGGGGGTGTTTGCCGTTAAGCCCATGCTTGATGAAAACGCGAAACCAATCGGGATAAGCCTGTCATATGTGGCGGAACAAGATGAGACTATCCTCTCATTTCTGGGCCATGACGTTCTGCCGACCGGTGATATTTCTGTCGAACGGGTTGATCCGGAAAGCGGGGATACTGTCCTTTATACGCTGAGCGAGCTGGGTGATTTTGGCCCGATTGCTCCGAACGATCCGTCGGTCGCGGATGAGGCGGGACCTGAGGGTGCGGAAGATGATGTGGTGCTGGCCCCCAATGATCCTGATCTGCCTGACGAGGCTGGTCCTGTGGGGCGCGAGGATGATGTGGTGTTAATGCCGGAGGGGGGCGAGGTTTATGCAACCGGAGCCTCGAGGGGCGAGGGCGCTGACATGCTGTATGGCAGCCCTTCGAATGATATGCTTCTGCTGGATACGCAGGATATGGCCTCTGGTGGAGCCGGAGCCGATGAGTTCTGGCTCGACATTGGGGTGGCACCGGTTGCCAATGCGGTTGTGATCACCGACTTTGCCGAAGGCGAAGATATGCTGCGCATCAGTCTTGATCCAAGTGATGACTATGTCAGGGCTGCGAATGTAGAGGTCCGTGTGACGGAGGGTGGGCACTCCAGCCAAGTGACCATAAATGGAGCCATTGTTGCCGTGTTGCGAGGGGCTCCGAATGTCACTTTGGACGATGTTGTCGTGGAAATCAGTTCGGAGACCTTTCCCAAAATTTGATTTCCTTCAGCCATGGCTTTTAATGTTTTTCGGGTGGGGTCGTTACTAACGAGTGCTGTGGTGAGACATGGTCTCCGCTTGAGCGGGACGATTGCCGCACAGTTTTTGGCTTTCTGCGACAACCAGTTTACGCAGCATCCCAGTGTCTTCTTTCGCAATGGCGTTTTGGATTTCACGCATCAGTCCGGCAATTTCTATTTCGCTTAAAATATCTTCTTCAGCTCGAAAAATCTTCGTATGTGGCGTCGTGCGCAGGTTCTTGGGGGAGATGAAGAGCTCTTCATAAAGTTTTTCTCCGGGGCGTAGTCCCGTGACCTTGATCTCGATATCACCTTTTCTCGTTTTGGGATCAAACTCCTGACGTCCTGACAGGTGAATGAGTCTGCGCGCGAGATTGATGATTTTTTGTGGTTTGCCCATGTCGAGCACAAAAACATCGCCGCCGCTGGCAAAGGCCCCAGCCAGCAAAATGAGCCGCGTCGCTTCGGTTGCTGTCATGAAATAGCGCTGCACCTCGGGATGGGTAACGGTAACCGGCCCGCCGGCTTCGATTTGGGCTTGAAACAGCGGCAGAACCGAGCCGGATGATCCAAGAACATTGCCGAAACGCACAATGGAGAAGGTCGTGTCCTGCGCCCGTGTTTGGATGTCTTGAACCAGAAGTTCCGCTATACGCTTTGTGGTTCCCATGATGCTGGTCGGGCGCACGGCCTTGTCCGTAGATACAAGGATGAAGCGTTCCACTGCCTCTTCAACGGCGACATGTGCAAGCGTTCGGGTGCCGATAATATTGTTCCGGGCGCCTTCGATCTCGTTGTGCTCTACCAAAGGCACATGTTTGTACGCCGCGGCATGGACAATAATCTCGACTTTTTCTTTTCGGATCACATGACGCAGGCGGTTTTCATTTGTGACCGAACCGAGATACGCAGAAAGACAAATGTCATGTTGATGCGCCGGCTCCCGCAAGTCCCGTTCAATCTTGTAAAGGTTGTATTCTCCAATTTCGAAGAGAATGATTTTCGCGGGCCGACACTTGAGCAACTGGCGGCAAAGCTCGGCCCCGATTGAACCGCCGGCTCCGGTGACCATGACCACACGTCCGGCATAGGTTTGCACCACTTCCGGAGCGTCAAGGTTGACCTTGTCGCGATTGAGAATCTCGTGAGGCTCTACCGTGCGGAGCTTGGAAGACCCGCGCTCAACCAGTATGTCGGCAAAAGAGGAAAGGGCCTGTACATCCAGATCGGCATATTCACATTGCTTTATAATGCTGTCGCGTCGCTGTGGTGCGCTGTCCGGTAGCGCAATCATCATTTTCGAGATGGAATTGTGATATATGTGCGCCATGAAATTCTTGGACGGGAATACCGGGATCCCGCCTATTTCCATGCCGTGCAGGGCGGGGTTGTCGTCAAAAAAGGCGACAACTCTGGTATTTGAGGACTGGTTGAGTGCGGCGGCAAGCTGAATACCGGTTGCTCCGGCCCCGAAAATCGCGACTTTTTTCCGCCGCTGCATGTGTTCGCGCAGATGGCTCAAAAGTGCCACGGCGATAGCCCGCGAAGAGACCATGCCTGCGAGGGAAATTGTGCCGAATATAAATGTTGTTGCAACCGGTCGTTCCGCCGCGAGAAGGGCGAGGAGCGTGAGGTGGGCCGCGGCGGTCATAAAGTTGGCCCGCGCGATATTCAGGACATCATTTGCGTTGAAAGTAACCAGCTTGATGCGATGCAATCGAAAACCGAAAATCAGGCCTGCGCCGAGCAACAGTGTGCCTGAACAAGCCCAAAGGTTGCCTCTTGGCCAGCTTCCCAAGTCGATGCCATGTAGGAAGAGATTGCTCAGGGACAAGGCCATCACGAGAACCGCAATATCTGTCACCAGTAGGATCGCCCGCACGACGTTTCTCGGCAAGGAGGTCAAGCCGGCGATGAGCATTTTCCTATACAAGTTACGCGCGCCTCAAAGGTTTCAAGTCATTGTGTTTTTCTTCGGCGCAGGAGTTCCGCCGACCGTGGAAGCACTTTAGGAAAATTCCATTTACAAATGGTTAATGACGCGACCGGAGTCGGCTATTTCCCACGTTTTTGCAGGACGTTTGCGAGCGTTTTGATGAGAATAAGCAAGTCGAAACAGATGTTTTGGTGTCTCTGATAGATCATGTCGAGCCGCGCTTTTCTTGGGATGCATCGCCGTCTGTAGACCCGGTCGGTTTCTTCCGCCGTTTGGCAAGTAGCGAGAAGGCGGGCCTCATGTTCGTGAAAATGCAATGAGGCGAGGCCCGTGACGCCGGGGCGATTGCGCAGCACGCGGGTGTAGGTTTGCGGAAACTCCTCAACATAGAGGCGAAGGGGCGGGCGCGGGCCGACAAAGGACATGTCGCCTTTGAGAATGTTCCAAAGCTGTGGCAATTCATCCAGCCGCGTGCGGCGCAGCATGGCGCCAGTGGTCGAAATCCGGTCGCTTTTGTCGCCGCCGGATACACCCTGATCGTTTGCGTTTTCCGTCATGGTGCGGAACTTGATCAATCGAAAGGCCCGATCCGGCGTTTGCATGCGTTCTGAAAGATAGAACACAGGGCGTCCGTCTCGCACCAGTATGACGAATGCAAGCAAAGCTATGACAGGCAAAAGCAATATGCCGAGCGTTATGGCAAACAGGATGTCAAAAAGCCGCTTTCCAAAAGTCATGTTTGCTCCAGACAGCTCGCCCATTCCGCAACGATACTTCGGGCAGTGCTTTCAAGATCAACTCCGGTGCACAGCGCGGCCAAAGTCGAGCAGTCGAGGGTGATGTTCTGATGGGCAAGGTCGCTTTTAGGTCGCTTGCGCCAAGATATTTGCGCGGCATCGAGTAGAGCATTCATTTCGACAGGCCTTGTGGACGAGAGATTCAGGCGTGCGGGTAGGGGGTGTGTCGAGAGGGATAAAGCTATGAGCGTTTTCAACAAAGTCTGCGGGCCGATATAGGATCGGCGTGGCCCCGCCCCATCGGGGAAGATGTCGAGATCAAGCGGTGGGTCATCTTCGGTGCGCGCGGAGGCATTGCCCAACAACATATCCGCACCGGCGACATTGCCGATACGCAGGGCGCATAGTTCGATCCCTTCGGCACTCGCGCGCCGCGCAGCCAAGTCTTCCATCTCGGCTTTGGCCATACCGTAAGCATTGATCGGCGCGAGAGCATCTTCTTCGCGGAACGCGCGGTCTTTCCCCGCGCCGTAGACCGCAGAGGACGACGCAACGAGCACACGCGGCACGCCTGCCAGTGCTGCGGCGGTGATGGCCTGATCCACCAAGGAGATATGCGCCTGCATCGCCTTGGCATCATCTTTGCCTGCCGGTTGTGAAGGGCCGGTAAAGACGAGAATTGCTGCGAATGGCGTTTTGCTTTGTGCGGTGATGAGAGGCCGAGGATCGGAAAAGTCCGACCAGAGAAAGCCCTTTGTGCCAAGGGGCAGATGATCGCGAAACTGCCAGACGATTTGCGCGTTGGCATCACCATCAATGCGCTCCGCCTTGCGCAACAAGCGGCCAATGCGGCCGGATGCACCGAGAAAGGCGATGTGAGGGCGAGGCATGAGGGCGCTCCGTGTGATGGGAGGCCCTATGCTAAGGGAAATAGGTTAACAAATCCTGAACTCTGAGCTTCCGCAGGCCAATACGAAAGAACAAAGCCTGCGAGAGAGTTTAATAGTCAAACCGCATCGGCAGTTGGAAACGGAAAACCGGATCCTTCAACTCCGCAGGAGCCGCCGGAAAACGGGCGCTGCGTACGGCTGCTACGGCGGCATTGTCCAGCGCGGAAATCCCTGAACTTCTTGACACGCTGACCCCTTGCAATGCGCCACTGTTGGCCACGGTGATCAGCAGGGTCACAGTGCCCTCACCCGCCCCACGCGGTGCGCGTTTGCGACGTTCGATACGGGAGCGGATGACGGATTGCCATTTGCTCAATGCCGATTGGCGGGCGGCTTTGGTTAAACCTGCGGCTTGCGAGGCGCGGGCCTGACCCGCTTGTGCGCCACCACCGCTCCCTGCAGCACGGGTGGCCTGACTGCTATGGTCGCTGCCTGCACGCGCCTGCTGCGTCTTGGGGGCCGGCTGGGCCTTGGGCTGTTCGACCTTTTGGGGAGGCGCGGGCGGTTTGGGAGGCGGCGGTGTCGTCGGAGGCTTCGGAGCCTCGAAAGTCTCCGCTGTTTCGGGCGGTTGCACGGGGAGAGGCAAAGGCTTCGCAGTCGGCGCGAGGTCGATTTCAGGCTGCACCAAAAGCGGTTCTGCCGGTGCGGTCGGCGTCGGAGGCTGGGGCGTGTCCAGCGCGTCAAGCGGTTGCTCCACGGGAGTTTCCCACTTCTCAACCATAGCGGCCAATGCCAGATCGGAGGCCTGAAGCGTCAAATGTACATCCCCGCCCGCGCCGGATGCTTCGGCCCCTTCGGACATGTCCAGCATACTGATAGCAGCGGCTGCAAAATGAACAAAGACAGCCAGAGACAAAAAGAGGGCGGCCGTGAGAATGCGCTTCATGGGGCGCCCCCGTTTTGACTGGTGACCAGTTCTACTTGGGAAAATCCCATCGCGGTTAGTTTTGGCAGGAGTGCCGCGACTTCGGAGGCGGGCACGTTCCGGTCTGCGTGGAGGGCTATGGACGGGCCTTCAAGCCCTTCGCAACCGCCATCGGCACAGGACCTCACCCGTTCGACTTCCAGAGCGCGCAATGCTTCGTCGGTGCCTTTGGCATCCTGAAAGGCCAATGTGCCATCGCTTCCGAGGAAAAGCTGAAAGGGCGCGGCCACCTCCGTCTCGCTTCCTGCGTCGGGCAATTCGACGTCAATCGGTTCCGGAGGCGCGATCTGGGCCGTCATCAGAAAGAAGATCAGCAACAGAAAGACCACGTTGATCATGGGAACAACGCTCTCGGTGGGTGTCTTGCGGGGCGCGTCGGAGAAATCCATGTTGTTCACTCCACCAGAACGAGATTGCTGTAGCCCGCGGTGCCGAGCCATTCCATCGTCTCGATCACTTGCTGGAGCGGCACGTTTTCTTCGGCGCGCAGAATGATCATGTCTTCGGGCGTTTCGGTCAAATCGGGCAGAGCGGCGATGATCTCCGCTTCGGTGCGCGGGGTCCCGTTGAGTTGCAGGTCATCCTCACCGATACGGATCAGCCGTGCGGGGCCGGTGTAGCTGCTCGACGCTCCGCCGCCCAAGGTCAGCGGGAGCTGCGCGGGGCTGCCGAATTGTGAGGCCAGCATGAAAAAGACCAGGAGCAGAAACACCACGTCGATCATCGGGGTGAGCGACATGCGGTGTTTGCGCCGGGGTGCGCCGAAATCCATCGGTTACTCCGCCGCTTGTGCGATGCTCAACGCGGTATGGTCTTTGTCACGGCTGCGCAGGAACACACGGGTGGCCATGTCTTCCAACTCGTGACGCAAACGGTCGGCCACTGCTTCAAACCCTGTGAAGGCGATAGAGGCGGGTATCGCCACGGCCATACCGGCGGCTGTGGTCAGAAGGGCTTCCCAAATCCCACCGGCAAGCATGGCAGGGTCGGCTTTGGCGCCGGCTTCCTGAAGGGTCTGGAAGGCGGTGATCATGCCGAGCACGGTGCCCAACAGACCCAAAAGCGGGGCAATCGTCGCGATCAGTTCAAGCGAGCGCAGCCCTTTGCGTGTGCGCTCCAGATCTTTCTTGGCGATGCGGGTGGTTTCGGCCTGTGCAGCCTCGTCGTCGAACATGGGATTCTCATGGGCGGCATAGGCTGAGCGCAGAAAGCGCGAGCGCAAACCGCGTCGGTTTGCAATCAATGCGCGGGCGCCTTTGGTATCGCCTGTCGCCCAAAGTGCGAGGGATTTTTCCCCGCAAGCACCGCTACGCCACGCGCCGAGATAGGCCAAGTCCCAGATTTTCCAGAAAATGAGCGCCACAGTGATAACGGACAGTGCCGCAATGGCCCAGATCGACGGCCCGCCTTTCAGCAGGAAGTCGAAAAGGGAGGTGAAAACGTCCGCATAATCCATGAACCAGGTCCTGTGTCTTTTGAATCAGCTTGCAGCCCTACTGCTGGCCTTTTGCACGGGATAGATTATCCTAGTTTTTTAGTCAAGAACTGCGCATCACTCGCGGCTCAGTGCCACTACCGGATCAAGACGTGCGGCATTGCGTGCGGGCAGGTAGCCGAATGTGATCCCGATGAGGGTTGAAGACAGGAAGGCGACGACAATCGCTGTTGTCGAAAAGCTCAGCCGGACAGAGCTGGCAAACTCTTCGATGAGATAGCCGCCAGCCAGCGCGCCGAGGATGCCCAATACGCCGCCGACGAGACAGACCATCACCGCTTCGATGAGGAACTGGCTGACAATATCTGAGCGTCGCGCCCCGATGGCGATGCGCACTCCGATCTCTTTTGTGCGTTCGGTGACAGAGACCAGCATGATATTCATCACGCCAATGCCGCCCACGACAAGCGAAATCACCGCAATCATCGCCACCAGATAGGTCAGCGTTTCTGTGGTCGAGGTGATGGTTTCGCGGATCGTATCGGTATTGGAGAGGAAGAAATCCGTGGTGCCGTGGCGCGAGGTCAACAGTGAGGAGATTTCAGCCTCGGCCTGTGTCATGTCGTAATCGTCCGTCACGCGCACGTCGATGCTGTCGAGATTTCCCTGACCTGATATCCGCGCCATAGAGGTGGTGTAGGGCACCCAGACGTTGAGCGAAGAAGGCCCGAAACTGGCGCCGGTCGTGCGTACGACGCCGATGACACGCACAGGAACATGGCCAATAAGAATGACCTCACCCAAAGGATCTACCCCGTCATCGAAGAATGTATCCTGTGTGTCTTCGTCAATGACGGCAACTTGTGCATAGGTGTCCACATCCTCTTCGGTGAAGGCTGCGCCGGTGACGGTTTCATAGGCATGCACCTGAAAATAGTCGCCGGTGACACCGTTGATCGAGGCGGAGGCCTCCGTGTTGCGGTAGCGCACGGTGGAGGATGAGGAGACGGCGGGCGATACGCTATCGGCCAGATCCAGTAGCGTGAGCGCATCAGCATCCGAGGGCACGAGCGTTTCGATCCGGCTCTGGTCGCGTGCGCCAAAACCGGAACCGGCCCGCACGGTGATGGTGTTGGTGCCCAGAGAACTGATGTTCTCCAGAACTTTCTCCTGAGAGCCGTTGCCGAGCGCGACCACAAGGACCACAGAGGCGATCCCGATAATGATCCCCAGCATGGTCAGGAAAGACCGTGTGCGATGGGCCAGCATGGCCTTAAGCGAGATGTTGAATGCTTCGATGAGGCGGCGCACTCCGGCCCCAACACTCGCAGGTTTCGCGTTTGGGCGTGCCCACTGGGCCTTGGTCGGTTGGCTTGTTTCTTTGCGCTTGTCCGACACGATCCGCCCGTCGCTGATTTCGACAATCCTATGTGCGTGTTCGGCCACGTTCGGGTCATGGGTCACCATGACAATCGTGTGTCCCTTGGCATTCAGGTCCAGCAGAAGCTGGATCAAGTCTTCCCCGCTTTTGGTGTCGAGAGCGCCGGTTGGCTCATCGGCGAGGATCACTTCGCCGCCATTCATCAAGGCGCGGGCAACGGAGACCCGCTGCTGCTGTCCGCCCGACAATTCGGAGGGGCGGTGGTCTAGGCGTGTGTCCAGCCCCAGTTGCTCCAAAAGCGCACGGGCATGGTCGCGCCGCGTGTTGCGGCTGGCTCCGGCGTAGATGGCGGGAACTTCGACATTTCCCACCGCATCCAGATCGGGCAAAAGTTGATAGCGTTGGAAGATAAAGCCGAAATGTTCGCGCCGGAGTTGCGCTAGCTCATCGGGTTGCAGGTCGCGCACGTCCTTGGCATCGAAGCGGTAGGTTCCTTCACTGGCGCGATCCAGACAGCCGAGAATGTTCATCAGCGTGGATTTGCCGGACCCCGAGGTGCCTATGATTGCGACCATCTCGCCGGGATATATGTCGATGTCGACATCGCGCAGAACGGTGATGGTTTCATCACCCGCCTGAAACGAACGGCTGATACCGCGTGCGGAAATAAGTGGTTCGGTCATTTTAGAACATCCCTCGCGGAGCGCGCATCCGTTCGCTGCTGGAGGTTGGTGCGGAGGTGACTGTCCCGCCTGTGACCACAACATCGCCTTCTTCCAAGCCGGATTTGATCTCGGCTGTTACCTTGTTATTCAGGCCGACCTCAACGGGCTGTGGATGGACTTCGCCGGTCTCTGCATCATAAATTTCGACCATATAGCGACCGCCACGCCCGCTGGTGAGTGCCGAAGAGGGAACTGTCAGCACATCCACAGCTTCATCCAGAACGATGGAGACCTCTGTGGTCATGCCGATGCGCAGCTTGTGGTCCGGATTGTCGACTTCGAGCCGACCATTGTAATAGATGGCCTCATCGGTATCGATGGTGTCGCTGTCCTCGATTTCTGAGGGTGCGGGTTCCACATCACGCACGATGGCCTCGAACGGGGCATCCGGTTCACCAAGGATGGTAAAGCTCACCTTTTGCCCGGGGGCGACATGCACCACGTCAGCCTCGGAAATTTCGGCTTTCACGATCATTTTGTCGAGATTTGCCAGTTTGACAATGGTCGGTGTGTCGGTGCTGGCGTTTACAGTCTGGCCCTCATCCACGACGACCGCCACAACAGTGCCCGCCATTGGGGCTGTAATCTGTGTCCGGTTCAAAGCAATCTGTGCGGTGGAGACGGTGACATCGGCACTGGATTTTTGGGCATTCAGCGCGTCGAGCTCGGCCTGATACACTTCAAGCGTGGCTTCGGCCGCTTCGACGTCTTCCTGAGAAGCGTAATTCTGGGCGTGCAGACTGTTTTCCCGCGCCAGCGTTAGTTCCGCCTGTTTGATATTGGCCTTCTTCGCTGCGATCTGTGCTTCGATATTGGCGAGGTCGGCTTGGGCCTGCAAAAGATCGTTCTGTTGATCTTCGTCGTCAATCTGCGCAATCAGATCGCCCGCTGCCACTTCGTCCCCCAATGAGACGACAAGCTGTTCAATCTGACCGGAGGTGCGCGCGCCGACGCTGACCAGCTGGCTGGCTTCGATCACACCAGAGGCCAGCACGGTTTCCTGCACCGTGCCGCGTGTGACCGTTGCGGTTTGGGGCACGACAGCATCCCCCTCCCCGTGATATTGCGTCCAGCCGAAATATCCGGCCAGAAGAACAAGAGCGACAATCACCAAGCGAAACAGCGTTTTCATACGAGACCTTTCAGGGGCCCACAGGGCCATCAAGACGGAATTTATACCTGTGATACGAACGCAGGCCGGGTTTCCGTCGCGAGGCGGGGGCCGGAAGAACAGGCTTTCCTGCAGACGGTGCTTGTCTCGGGGCTAACGGCTGCGTGCGTGCGCCGCTTTGGTCTGGATCAAGGTGCCGGTGTCTTTGTCAGGCAATGCCCTTTGGTCAGGACGGGGTCTCGTCATGGGGGATGACGTCCACGGCCTGTTGCGTCCGGTGCCCACCCGCAGAACGGACCGCGCCTTTCACGGGGGCCACATCGCCATAATCGCGGCCATAGCCGATGGTGATGTAATCCGTTCCGGCAAACTGGTCATTCGTCGGGTCGAATTCGATCCAGCCATGTTCTTTTCCGACCCAGGCGCGCACCCAAGCATGCATCGCATCCGCACCCTCAAGCTGCGGTTGCCCCGGTGGCGGAAAGGTGCGTAGGAAGCCCGACACATAGCCCGCCGGAATCCCGACCCCGCGCAGTGCGGCGATCATCACATGGGCGAAGTCCTGACATACGCCGTGGCGGTTCTCGAAAGCGTCTTCGGGGGAGGTGTCGACATCGGTCGCTTCGGGGTCGAACCGCATGTCGCGGTGCAGCGCCTGTCCCACCGCTTCGACTGCTTTCAGGGCCGTCATGTCGGGTGTCAGACATTCCCGACCATAGGCGGTGATCTGCGGCAAAATCGGCACGCGCGGAGAGCTGGCGAGGAAATGATGCGGGGCGGATGCAGCAAGGGATTTCTGTGCGATCACTTCACGGTAGAGATCTTTCAGTGGGGCCGAGAGGTCCAACCGTGATGCCGGTTCAAACCGTTCGATCTGTGCCGTCAACTGAAGGCTCAGCGCGTCAATCGGGTGATGCCATGCGACCATGCTGACTTCGTTGCCGAAAAAATCTGTCCCGTCACGGCGTTCGTCCGGGAGGGGGCTGACGGTCAAAAGCCTTTGGCGCACTTTCTGCACGCCGGTTATGTCAGAAGGCAGCAGGCGCAGAATGTTCCGCGTCCGGTCGGAGGCGGCGTCATAGCTGTAATCAATGGTCAGGCTCAGGTCATACAGCATGGCTCACCTCAGATATATTGACGAGAGCAAATCGGACACTTCCGCCAGTTCGGCGCGTATGCCCTGCAAATCCTCGGAGGTGATCTCGTCCGGATGCGCACAGGCCAGACGGGCTTCCAGCGGCAGGATTGTGCGCAAAAGTTCGGACGGGCGACCGTTCAGGCTGGCGCGGGGCAGGGCCTGCGCATGGGTGCGCATGGCGCGGATCAGGAACAGGATGGCCCGCGGGTTGTCTGCATCAAGCGTCATGAGGTCGATCACCGCGTTGCGACTGGTTTCGATCCGATAACGCCTCTGGTGGGTAATTACAGAGTCGCCGACTTCCACCGCCAGATCGAGCGAGCCTTCCGGCGCCTGTCCGTCCGCGAATTGCGCCAGAAGAGCGGCCATCGCGTCGGCGCGTTCCAAGGCACGGCCAAAGCTCAGGAACCGCCAGCCTGCGGAGCGATACATATTCTCATGCACAAGCCCCGTGATCCCCGCGATTTTGCGGATCAGAACCGACATGGCGCGGGCACAATCGTCGCCGGGTTGAACGGTTGCGGTCATACGCGATGCGGTCTTCAAAAGATCGTTGAGCGCGGCCAGCCCGTCGGAAGAGAAACGGTCCCGCACCTTGGTCGCACAGGACCGCGCGGAAATCACGCGGGCAATCAGCGCCTCGGGCAGGGTCTGGTCCAGATCGACCCCGTATCCCGCGAGATATAGATGCAGTGATTTGAGCCGTGGATCGTTGCGGTTGTCTGTTGCCGCCAAGCGCAGATGATAGGCCCGCACCAGACGCGCGGCATCCTCGAAACGTTCCAGATAGCGGCCTAGCCAGAAAAGGTTGTCCGCAGCCCGTGCTGGCAACCACCCCGGACTGGAGCGTAGAAAGGTTCCTTCATCCGGCAGTTGTGGTCCGGTTTTGGGCAAGGGACGGTCCGAGACGACCCAAACATCGGCCACCGATCCGCCGCGCTGCATCGCCAGTGCGGTCGCATCGCCGGAGCGTCCGATGCGGGCATAGCCGCCCTTCATGAACTGCCAGCCGCTAGCTGTGCGGGCTGCAAACACCCGAACCGTCATCGGGCGCGGCACCACAGCACCGCCTTTGACGCTCTCGTCCCAGCTTGGCGTGGTGGACAGGGTCACGGCCTCTTGCCCGACGAGATTGTCGCCTTCGCGGTCGAGCCATTCGGCAATCGACCCTTTGGGCGCACCGCGAAACTCTCCGCCAAGCGCGGTGGTCGCGTCCAGATCGAAGGGCAGGTCCACCGCATCGGCAGGGCTGATCAGCATGTTCTGGGCATTGTCGCGCACATAGGCGCGTTCGGCGGCGCCTCCGCACCACCATGTTGCGATATTGGGCAGGTCAAGCGGCGCACCAGTCAGCACCTTGCTGATCCGTGGCAGAAACGCCATCATCGCCCGCATTTCCAGCACACCGGAACCCAAGGCATTGGCCATGGCCAGATGCCCCGTGCGCACGGCTTCCATCAGGCCGGGAGTGCCGATCTGTGAGCGGGCGTCAAATTCCAGCGGATCGGCAAAGCTCGCGTCAATCCGCCGCCATAGCAGGCCAAGTGGTTGCAGCCCTTCAATGGTGCGCACCATCGCTTCGCCATTCTCGACGACAATATCCTCGCCTTCGAGCAACATCATCCCGAGGTAACGCGCGATATAGGTGTGTTCGTAATAGGTGTCGTTCGACGGGCCGGGCGTCATGATCCCCGTCACGCGGGGACGTTTGGAGGAGGCGGAGGCCAGATCCTCCATCGCGTCACGAAAGGCCCCGAAGAAACCGGCGAGCTTGTGGATATGCGCGCGCGGGAAACGCTCCGGAAAAATCCGCCCTGTTGCCATGCGGTTTTCAAGCGCAAATCCCGCGCCGGAGGGGGCTTGTGTCCGGTCGCCCAGAACAAACCACGAGCCATCGGGAGAGCGCCCGATTTCAAAGGCCAGAAAATGCAGATAATGGCCGCCAACGGGTTTGACCCCCACCATCGGGCGCAGCCATTGCGGCGAGCGTGCGATGAGATCGGCGGGCAGATGTCCTTCGGTCACCAGACGTGCCGGACCGTAGAGGTCGGCCATGACCTGTTCCAGAAGGTCAGCACGTTGCGCCAGTCCTGCGCAGATGTGATCCCATTCCTGCTCGTGCAGGATCACGGGAATATGGCTCAAGGGCCACGCGCGTTCGGTGAGCGGATCGTTGGAATACTGCCGGTAGAACACCCCCGCATCGCGGAGGTATTGGTCACCGCGCTCGAAACGGGTGTGGATTTCCTCTGGCGAGAGCCGTGTGAAACGATCCACAAAACGTCGCCAGACAGGCCGCATCCGGCCTGTGGCGTCGAAAAGCTCGTCGGCCACATCCGGAGTTTGCTTGTATGCGGCAAAAAGATCCGGTGTGGCGGAGCCCGAGGGAAGGCGCTGCGACATTGTTTGTGTCGTTTCTCATGGCTGACGTTCAGACAAGCCCAATGGGCCGTCTGAGGTCAAGGGTCAAGGGGAACTCCGGATGCGGCACTTCGGTGGCCGGTGTGTAATTGCCGGGCGAATGCCCGTTGGGTTCAAACCGCGCCAGACGCCGTGCTTCGGCTTCGTTGCCGTTCACAGGGAAGGTGTCATAGCTGCGCCCGCCCGGATGCGCGACGTGATAGGTGCATCCCGCAATGGGTCGACCTGTCCAGTCGTCATAAATGTCGAAATGCAGCGGTGCGTTCACCGGCAGGACCGGATGCAACGCCTCGGACGGTTGCCATGCCTTGAACCGGACACCCGCGACGGATGCACCTGATGTTTGGGTTTTCGCGAGAGGCAGCGGTCGGCGGTTGCACATGACGCGATAGCGGTCCTGATGCAGCGTGGTCAATTTTACCTGAAGCCGTTCAACCGAACTGTCCGTGTAGCGCACTGTGCCGCCGATTGCGCCGGTCTCGCCAAGCACATGCCACGGCTCCAGTGCCTGACGGATTTCGAGATGCACGCCTTCGGCCTCGATCTGGCCGCAGAAGGGGAACCGGAATTCGGCCTGTGCCTTGAACCACTCGGGATCCATCTCGAACCCGTGGTGTTTCAGGTCGGCCAGAAGCGACAGAAGGTCTTCCCAGAGATAATGCGGCAACATGAACCGGTCGTGCAGGACAGTGCCCCAGCGCACGGGTTTGCCCTCCACCGGCGCATTCCAGCAGCGTGCAATGATGGCGCGTAAAAGGAGCTGCTGGGCAAGGCTCATGCGCGGGTCGGGCGGCATTTCAAAGCCGCGAAATTCCACCAGCCCCAAACGTCCGGTCGGCCCGTCGGGGGAGTAGAGCTTGTCGATGCAAATCTCTGCCCTGTGCGTGTTGCCAGTCACATCGGTGAGCATGTTGCGCAGCAGGCGATCCACCAGCCACGGCGGCGGCACGGAGCCTTCCGCCGGAGGTTTGATCTGGCTGAGGGCGATTTCCAGTTCGTAAAGCGTGTCATGGCGCGCCTCGTCGATGCGCGGGGCTTGCGAGGTCGGGCCGATAAACAGGCCGGAGAAGAGATAGGATAGGGACGGGTGCCGCTGCCAAATGAGGATCAGCGACTTGAGCAAATCGGGCCGCCGCAGGAACGGGCTGTCCGAAGGTGTCGCGCCGCCGACGACCACATGGTTACCGCCCCCCGTGCCGGTATGACGCCCGTCGATCATGAATTTGTCGGCGCCAAGACGCGACAGACGCGCCTCTTCGTAAACCGCTTCGGTGGTGGCGACACATTCGTCCCAACTGTGGGCGGGATGAATATTGACCTCGATCACCCCCGGATCGGGAGCCACGCGGATCACGTTGAGACGCGGGTCTTCGGGCGGGGAATACCCCTCCACATGAATCGGCAGACCCAGCTCGGCGGCGGTTTCTTCGGCAGTTGTCAGAAGTTCGAGATAATCTTCCAGCGCTTCGCAGGGCGGCATGAACAGGCACAAACGCCCGTCACGCGGTTCAATGGCGATGGCGGTGCGGACCTCGCTTTTGGACGGATCAACACCCTGCCCGATCAGGGCCTGACGTTCGGTCTCGTCGCGCTGGCTCTCGGAGACCATCTGCGTATGGTCCTGAGAGGTTTCCGGCAGAAGACCGGCCTTTTCCTGTGCCTCTTTGGCGGCTTCCTCGGCGGCAAGGCGCGCGATTTCCGTCTCGATCTTTTTGCGGCGCTCGGACACTTCGGCATGGAAATCCGGCAAGGCCCCGTGATCGACCATCGGATCAGAGGGGTAGGAATAGGGAAATGACTCCGGCGGAATATGCGGCAACGCCCCCAGCGGGAGGCGGAAGCCGACAGGGCTATCGCCGGGCACGAGGAACAGATGCCCGCGACGGGTTTTCCAGACTTCGGAGAGCCAGTGCGATCCGGCTTTCGACTGCCAGCGCTGGATCGGCAGCACATAGCCCGAAGGCTCGGTCAGCCCGCGCTCGAACACGCGGGCATAGCGCGCGCGATCTTCGGGATTCTTGAGCTTGCTGTTGTCCGGGCTGACGTTGGGAGGTAGGAGGGATTCCTTCAAAATCCACTCGCCGGGATCTTCATAAGCGGGCTGGGCGCAGACCGGATCGACGCCAAGGTTCTTGGCAAACAGCGTCATGAACTCGCCCGCATCCTTGGCCCCTGCGGGGGTGACCTGCTTTTCCTTGGCGATGAGATCGGGGTTTTTCCAGACGGGTTTGCCGTCACGACGCCAGTATAGCGAAAATGTCCAGCGCGGCAGGCTCTCGCCCGGATACCATTTGCCCTGCCCGTAATGCAGGAAGCCACCGGGGGCGAAACGGTCCCGCAGGCGGCGGATCAGCTCGTCGGCCAGCCCGCGCTTTTGCGGCCCCACTGCGGCGGTGTTCCATTCGTCGCTTTCGAAATCGTCAATGGAGACAAAGGTCGGCTCCCCGCCCATGGTCAGCCGCACGTCGCCCTCTTCGAGTGATTTATCGACTTTCTGGCCAAGCGCGTTGAGCCGCTCCCATGCGTCTTGCGAAAACGGTTTGGTGATGCGCGGATGTTCGGCCACGCGTTTGACCTCCATCTGGAAGTCAAAGGAGACCTCCGGCGTGCCGACAGAGGAATAACCGCCGGAAATCGGCGCGGCGTTGCGGTAATGCGGGGTCGCGGCCAGCGGGATATGGCTTTCGCCGGTCAAAAGCCCCGAGGTCGGATCAAGCCCGATCCAGCCTGCGCCGGGCAGGTAGACCTCGCACCATGCGTGCAGATCGGTGAAGTCCTGTTCCGTGCCCGACGGTCCGTCGAGTGCTTCGATATCGGGTTTGAGCTGGATGAGATAGCCGGAGACAAAACGGGCCGCAAACCCCAGATGGCGCAGAACCTGCACCAGCAACCATGAACTGTCACGACAAGAGCCGGATTTTTTCTCCAGCGTTTCGTCCGGTGTCTGCACGCCGGGTTCCATGCGGATGGTGTAATTCACATAATCGGCAATCCGTGCATTGAGACCAACAAGGAAATCGACCGTGCGGGTCTCTGTGTAGTCAATCGACCCCACGAATTGCGCCAGAAGCGGGCCTTCGGGTTCGGGGGTGCGATAGATGACCAGATCGTCTTTCAGATCATCGGGATATTCAAACGGCCAATGTTCCGCGTTTTCCTCGACGAAGAAATCGAACGGGTTGTAGACCGTCATATCGGCCACCAGATCGACCTCGATCTTGAACTCGCGCACCGGCTCCGGAAAGACGAAGCGGGATTGCCAGTTGCCATAGGGGTCTTGCTGATGGTTAACGAAATGCCCCGTCGGGGTCACTTTGAGCGAATGAGAAATTACGCGGGTGCGTGAATGTGGCGCCGGACGCAGGCGGATGATTTGCGGTCCGAGTTCAATATTGCGATCGTATGTGTAATGAGTGACGTGGTGAATGGATGCGTAAATCGCCATGTGTCAGACTGCGCCTTTTTCTCTGATCCTGCCCGAATAGGCTATAAGGCCGCCGGTAAAGCTACACGGCCAAAAGCCCGCATTGTCGGAAATGCGTCCTATATTCAGGCGGAACGCCTTCTTTTTAATCAATGTGCGCGACATATCTGCCTGCGCCACGCGAGATGTTGGTCGTCACGGGCGTGGAGCAGGCCGGAGGGATGCCTGTGGATTGTTGCGTCAGGGACACCTTGGAATGCCCAGCCGGATCAATTCGCGTCCTTTGATTTTCATCGGGTTGTGAATGCGGAAACGTGCGGTTTTCATATACCATGAGCGTAGAAAAGACGGATAGTGCGCGGCGATCACGCGTGACCACTGGTCAAACTCCAGAGATGTCAGTTTCGAGAAAAAACGGTATGGCCCGTGAAAGGCAAACGACGTCTCCGGCAGGATGCAGACGGTGTTGGCCCCCAGAAACATGGTGCAGCTCGACATACAGACCCGTCCGCGGATTTCCACCGCCTGTCCGAGCTGGTTGATTTGCCGGATCTATTCCGTGCGCTTTCGGACGCTGCCGCCATAGTCGTTTGGAATGACGACGATGGCACCGGGCTTTTGTGATCCGGGTTTTGCAGCATGAGCTGCGGACTGCATGGAAACGGCAAGGGCCGCAGCCAGACAGAGTGAGAGAACCGGACGGCGTAAGGCATAGGCCGCCAATGCGCATGCCGGACGCATGCGCAGAAGATTGAATGTTGTCATGATATCACCCCACGTGATTTCAGAGGCTTTCTAGCCTCGGCACGCCGACCCCAATCGGCTCACATGGGAGTAGAGCAGAGAAAGCCTAAGAAACTCTTACCCCTGCGTCCGACCCCATCCGGACTTAGCATCGCATGTGGCGACTTTGTCATCTTGCCCGTGTCCGCTCATGGGTTTACCTCTGTGACAAAGGAGATTTCCCATGCCAGCGCCCAACGAAGCCCTTCTCGTCATAGACATCCAAAACGATTTTTGCCCCGGCGGGGCTTTGGCGGTGACGGGGGGCGACGGGATTGTGCCGGGGGTCAATCAGCTCATGGACGATTTCGCCACAGTGATCCTGACGCAGGACTGGCATCCCGCAGGCCACAGTTCATTTGCCAGCAGCCATAAGGCGGAGCCGTTCACCACCACGCAGATGCCTTATGGCACACAGGTGCTTTGGCCCGATCATTGTATCCAAGGCACCGAGGGCGCCGCTTTTCACAAGGATCTGCGCGTTGATGGTGATCTGATCATTCGCAAGGGGTTCAACCCCGAGATCGACAGCTATTCCGCCTTTTTCGAGAATGACCATACAACGCCCACGGGGCTTGAGGGGTATCTGCGCACACGGGGGATCGACAGGTTGACGATGGTCGGTCTGGCGACAGACTTCTGCGTGAATTTCTCTGCCGTAGATGCCGCAAAGCTTGGCTTTGCTGTCACGGTGCGCACCGATCTGTGTCGGGCGATTGATATGGATGGCTCGCTTGCCGCCGCGATGGACGGCATGAAGCAGGCCGGAGTTGAGGTTCGATAAGGCGATGACACCTAAAATTATTACAACACTGAAAACCTATACACGGGACGAATTCAGCGCCGACCTTTTCGCGGGGGTGACCGTCGCGCTTGTCGCCTTGCCTCTGTCCATCGCCATCGCCATCGCTTCCGGCGCGGTCCCGGCCGTGGGCTTTGTGACCGCGATTGTTGCAGGCTTCCTGATTTCTGCGCTGGGCGGGAGCCGTGTCCAGATCGGCGGGCCGACCGGTGCGTTCATTGTCGTTGTCGCGGGGGTTATCACAACCCACGGCTATGGCGGGCTGGTCACGGCGACCTTTCTGGCGGGGATTATCCTGATCATCGCGGGATTGTTGCGTGCAGGGCAATTGGTGCGCCATGTGCCCGAAGCGGTGATCAACGGCTTCACAATCGGGATCGGGGTTATCATCGGGACCAGCCAGCTTCCCGATTTTTTCGGATTTACCGGCGCTTTCCCCGCTGATTTTCTTGAGAAAATTCCGGCGTTGTTTGCCGCCTTGCCACAACTCAACCCCGCCTCTCTCATGACGGGTGTTGTGACCGTGGTGCTGATCATCCTGTTGCGGCGTGCCTTTCCGCGTCTGCCGGGGCTGATCGTGGCTGTGGCTTTGACCTCGGCGATTGTTGCGTTTTTTGATCTGCCGGTGGAAACCATCCGCTCGCGCTTTGGCGAGTTGCCGCGCAGCCTGCCTGCGCCGCATTTGCCGGAAATGAGCTTTGCAACCTTGCGGGAGCTTTTGCCCTCCGCCTTGGTGATTGCGTTTCTGGCGGGTGTGGAATCCTTGTTGTCCGCGATGGTGGCGGACCGGATGATCGGCGGCAAACACCGTTCCAACGCCGAGCTTATGGCGCAAGGCTGGGCCAATATCGGATCGTCCCTCTTTGGCGGCCTGCCGGCCACCGGCGCGATTGCGCGGACGGCCACCAACGTGCGCGCGGGCGGGAAAACGCCTGTGGCGGGGATTGTCCATGCGCTGACACTTCTGGCGATCATGATGCTGGCGGCCCCTCTGGCGGGCTATCTGGCGCTTCCGGCGCTGTCGGGGCTGTTGCTTCTCACCGCATGGAACATGTCGGAGCCGCATCGCTGGGGCGAATATGCACGCGGTCGGCGCTCTGATCTTGTGCTTTTGCTGGTCACTCTGATCCTGACGGTTGTCACCGACCTGACGGTTGCCATCGGGACGGGCATCGCGCTTGGCCTCGCCATGCGCCTGTCGCGGCGCGGTGTCGATGATCCGGAGTGGACGCCACGCGACAAATAGGCGGGCAGTCTGCCGCCACAAAGCCCGTTTTGCGGCCTTTTCCTTGCCAAACCGGCGTGTGTCCTGCTTTAACAGCGCCGATACAGGAGAAGGGGCCGCCAAATGGTCGATATCGCAACTCGCGTCTATAATCACAAATGGAAGATCGATCCGATCGTCCGGTCCCTCATTGATACGGACTTTTACAAGCTGCTGATGTGTCAGTCGGTGTTCCGCAACAAGCGCGACACCCATGTCACCTTTTCGCTGATCAACCGTTCGAAAGACATCCGCCTTGCCGATATGATCGACGAGGGCGAATTGCGCGAACAATTGGACCATGTCCGCTCGCTTTCGCTCACGCGCGGGGAAAGCACATGGATGCGCGGCAATATGTTCTACGGCAAGCGCCAGATGTTCCGCTCCGATTTCATGGAATGGTTCGAGAACCTGCGCCTTCCGGCCTACCAGCTTGAAAAACGCGACGGGCAATACGAGCTGACCTTCGAAGGGTCGTGGCCGGAGGTCATGCTTTGGGAAATCCCCGCTCTGGCGATCCTTATGGAGTTGCGCTCGCGAGCTGTGCTTGGCCCGATGAAGAAATTCGAGCTTCAGGTGCTCTATGCGCGCGGCATGACCAAGCTCTGGGAAAAGATCAAACAGTTGCAGCCGCTTGAAGGGCTGAAAATCGCGGATTTCGGCACGCGACGGCGGCATTCCTACCTTTGGCAGGACTGGTGCGTGCAGGCGATGATCGAAGGCTTGGGCACCAAGTTTACCGGCACCTCGAACTGTCTCATTGCGATGAAGCGCGATCTGGAGGCTGTCGGCACCAATGCTCATGAATTGCCGATGATCTATTCCGCCTTGGCAGAAAATGATGCCGCCTTGGCGCAAGCGCCCTATGACGTGTTGCGCGACTGGCAGGAGGAGCACGAAGGCAATCTGCGCATCATCCTGCCGGACACTTACGGCACCAAAGGCTTTCTCGAACATGCCCCCGACTGGCTCGCGGGTTGGACCGGTATCCGTATTGATTCCGGCGATCCGGCAACCGGCGCGGAAAAGGCGATCAAGTGGTGGCAAGAGCGCGGCGAAGATCCGACAAAAAAGCTCATCATCTTCTCCGACGGGCTGGACACAAGCAAGATTGTCGAGTTGCATCAGCAATTCAAAGGCCGTGTCCGCACCTCTTTCGGCTGGGGCACCTTGCTCACCAATGATTTCCGCGGGCTGACACCGGACGATGCGCTCGCACCGTTCTCGTTGGTGTGTAAAGCCGTGGAAGCAAACGGCAAACCGACAGTGAAACTGTCCGACAACCCCAAAAAGGCGATGGGGCCTGCTGACGAGATCGAGCGCTACAAGCGGGTGTTCGGTGTTGGCGCACAAGAGGCGATGGACGTGGTGGTCTAAACCTGTCGTGACGGGCTGTTCGCCGTATTGAGGGTGGCGGGCTGTTGCCCTCTCTGTGTCGCAGCCTTGAGCGCAGGCCCAATGTTGCGGCATCGTGCTCTCTTCCGGCTCCCGCGTGTTTGACGTAAGCTGATTTTGGATTTCGCGCGGTATTTGGCGTGGGGAAATGACGAAAGACGGGCTGCGATGATCACCTATCTCAAGGGCTTTTCGAAGAAAAAGGACACGTTCATGTCCTCTGTCGCCGCAGCCGATGGCGGGGCGCGAGTCTTGTGGACCATTCCGCTGTCACGGCGCGATTTCTCCGAGACTTCTGAGCGCGTGGCGGCGGCTTTGGCCGTGGCTAAACGCCAGCCGAAAGGGGCAATGGGGCGGTTTTTCAAACGTCTTTTGCTGAGGCTGCAATACAACGGTTCGCGGCGTTATTTCATGCGGCACCCCGAGACGGTGGCCCTGTGCTGGAACGGTGTCACGGGGTCGCGTCGGGTGTTCATGGCGGGTGCTGCCGATGCGGGCGTGCCGACACTCTATGCGGAACTCGCGCCTTTTTCGGACCGGATGCAGCTGGATCACACTGGGGTCAATGCCTTGGGCTCTCTGCCGCGTGACCCGCGGTTCTATACGGCATGGGCCGCCGGTGTGGCGGAGCGGCAGGGGGAGGGCTGGCGCGCCCTTGGCGAAAACCTGACATCGCGGGCTTCCCGACGGGCGGATGTGCGTCAGGAAAACGGGGCCGCGCTGGCGGGGGATAAATTTCTCTTTGTCCCGCTGCAAGTGCCCAATGACAGCCAGATCACCTTGTTTTCGGGCTGGATCGGTTCGGTCGAGAATATGATCGCGCTTTTGGCAAAGGTTGCTCCGGCCCTGCCCGAAGGATGGCATATCCGGATCAAGGAACACCCCTCTGCGAAAACCTCTCTGTCGGAGGCGTTGTCGCATGCGGTCGAGACCTCCGGCCTCCGGATCGTCGTCGATAATGACACCGACACCTTCGAACAGGTGCGTGCCAGCCAGACGGTTCTGACGATCAATTCCTCTGTCGGACTTCAGGCCTTTTTCTACGACAAGCCGGTCATCACGCTTGGCGAGGCCTTTTTCGCCCTGCCCGGACTGGTGCATCCCGTGGAGGGGAGCGACGCCCTGAACGACGTGATGGCCCATGTGGAATCACTCGGTTTCGATCCGATGCTACGCGCGGCTTTCATGAATTATCTTGATGTGGTCCATTTCCCGAAAGTATCCAAGAACGCGGATGGAGGCCTGACAATCGACGAAACTGCCGCAAAGACGTGCATTCATGCCGCCCGCGCCGCAATCCGCCATTAAGCCTCTTTCCTCCAAAGCCCCTTTCTAGTAAGGGTCCGCGCCAGTCATGTGGACTAAGAGGAGACCCAAATGGGCTATAAAGTCGTCGTCGTAGGCGCCACGGGCAACGTGGGCCGCGAAATGCTGAACATCCTCGCTGAACGCGAGTTTCCTGTGGACGAGATCGTGGCGCTGGCATCGCGCAAGTCTCTCGGCACCGAAGTGAGCTTTGGCGACAAGACCCTGACCACCAAGGATCTCGACACGTTCGATTTCACCGGATGGGATATGGCCCTTTTCGCTGTGGGCTCCGAAGCCACGAAAAAATACGCACCGAAAGCAGCCGAGGCGGGCTGTGTGGTGATCGATAACTCGTCTCTTTACCGCTACGATCCGGACATTCCGTTGATCGTGCCGGAGGTGAACCCCGACGCTATCGAACAGTATTCCAACAAGAATATCATCGCCAACCCGAACTGCTCCACCGCGCAGATGGTTGTGGCGCTCAAGCCGCTGCATGACCGTGCGAAGATCAAACGGGTTGTCGTCTCCACCTACCAATCCGTGTCAGGCTCCGGCAAGGACGCGATTGACGAGCTTTGGAACCAGACCAAAGGCATGTATGTGCCGGGTCAGGAAGTCGCGCCGAGCGTTTATCCGAAGCAGATTGCTTTCAACGTGATCCCGCATATCGATGTCTTCATGGACAGCGGCGACACCAAGGAAGAGTGGAAAATGATCGCGGAGACGAAGAAAATCGTCGACTCGTCGATCAAGGTCACGGCGACCTGTGTGCGTGTGCCGGTGTTCGTGGGCCACTCCGAGTCGATCAACATCGAATTTGAAGACTTCCTCGACGAAGATGAAGCGCGTGAGATCCTGCGCACGGCACCGGGTATCCTCGTGGTCGATAAGCGCGAGGATGGCGGCTATGTGACGCCGGTCGAATGTGTTGGCGATTTCGCGACCTTTATTTCGCGCATCCGTCAGGATGTGACCATCGAGAACGGCCTGAACCTCTGGTGTGTTTCCGACAACCTGCGTAAAGGCGCGGCCCTGAACGCGGTTCAGATCGCCGAGCTTCTCGGCCGTCGCGTGCTCAAGAAGGGCTGAGACTCGTCTGTCGAGTCGGGCCAGTAAGGTTACTAAAGTCTTAACAAAAGGGCGCTTGCGGGCGCCCTTTTTTGTTGGCGTGCGGTTATGCGATTCGCTGCGGGCGGCCTGTTGCGCTCAGAATTCGGACATTTCTGATGTCGCGCTCTGTTGATACGGGCGTGATGCTATTTTTTGATCAGGAGGGGTGAAGTGTTTATTTCACTGAAATTCAAAGGATTTTCAGAGATGAAAGTCGACTGAGGCGTTAACTTTAAACTTTATTCATTCCCGTGGCGTAATTTTGTCGATGCTATGATCCACTTACCGAGACAACAGAACCGGGAGGGTAGGGTGATGTTTCGTGTGAAGATTGACTTCGGGGCTCTCAAGCATGATGCGCGGCGGCAGGAGGCGCCCTGTGAGAGCGGCCTTAGGCGAACTGCGGTTCAGTCGCACTTGGACGAGCGATTGGGAGACTGGGCACAGGAATTGCGCACGCCCGCCCCGCAGCCACTCACCAAGGAAGATCTGTGTCGAACCTTTCACGACAAATTTCAGGCCGAGAGCGTCACAAGAAACAAAGACATCGCCTGACCCCGCCCGGTGAGACGTGCAACAGATCGGCGGGGTTCCGCCATGTTGCGCCGGAGAGGTGAGACGCGACACGATACCGCTTGCGCCCGGATGTGAGGCATTGGACCTTCCTGTTGTTCGCATAGGAGGAAACCATGTTTTCAAAGTCAGTCAGTATTAGCCATTTCACCGCGACGTGCCTCGTGGGTTCTGTCTTGATGGGCAGTCCCGCGCTGGCGGATCGGTTCGAGGCGACAAGCACTGTGACGACCGCGACGCTCTATCCCCAAGGCGCGATGGTTACACGCGAGCTTCGCCTCACGGTACCGCAAGGGACGCATGAGATTGCTCTGGCCGATATTCCTTTGGGTGCGCAGTCGGCGATGGTCCGCGACAGTCTGCAAATCGCGGTCGAAGGAGCAAGGATCGGGCCGGTGCGCTACGGCACGGCAACGTTGGGGGAGGCGGCGCTGTATCAGAGCGACGAGGCACAAGCGGCCAAGGCGATGCTCGATGCTTTGCGGGATGAGTTGCGGATCAAAGAGCGGGAGATCGCCGCCATCCGGCTTGAGGTCAGTGCTGCGGAGGATAGCCTGGCCTATCTTGAGGGGCTCACCGCTGGCGAGAACGCAACAAGCGAGTCCCTTGCGGCGACGGCCCGTATGATCCGTAAGGAATCCTTGGCCGCGCGTCTCGCCGCGCAGGATGCCACCACGCGCGCGCAAGAGGCGGAGCAGGCGCTGGACGCATTGCGCGAAGACATCCGTCAGGCCGAAGTTGAACTGTCGCGGCTTGTTCCCTCTGATGCGGAGCGATTGGCCCTGACTTTGCCCGTCACAGCGGATGCGGCAGGGGAGGTCCATGTCTCCATGACCTACATGACTCCGAATGCCTCTTGGCAACCGCTTTACACTGCGCGGCTGGATACGGAGGCGGAAACGCTCAGTCTCACGCGCTCTGTGCTTGCCTCACAACAAACGGGCGAAGTGTGGGCCGATGTCGCTCTTTCCTTCGCCACAGACAACCCGACCCGCCGCAGTTTCCCTTCTGAGCTCTATGAGAACATCCGGCGGGTGTATGAGCCGCGTCCGGTTGAGCCGGTGATGCGCTCTGAAGCCATGAGTCTCGATATGGCGAGTGCGCCTGCTCCGAAGATGGAGGCGGCGCAGGTCGCGATGCAAACCAATCTTTCTGGTCTCAGTCAGACCTATCACTTTCCGACGCCAGCCCGACTTTATTCCGGCGATGACGCGGTGGAGTTTGCGCTCTCCACGCTCGACCTGACACCGGAGATCACAGTGCGGGCCGTGCCGCTTTATGAGGATGTGGGCTATCTGATGGCGTCGTTCACAAATGACAGTGGCGAGATGCTGGTGCCGGGTCCGGTGCGCCTTTTGCGCGACGGGGTGAGCCTTGGCGAGACGGAGATGGAAACCTTGGTCGATGGGGCGGAGGCCGAGCTGGCCTTTGGCGCAATGGACGGTATCCAGCTTGATCGCGTTGTCCTGACCCGCAACGAGGGGGATCGCGGCGTGATCTCCAAGTCCGGCGAGCATGAGACGGAATGGCGGATCACCGTGACGAACCTGACCGCGCGGGAATGGCCGGTCGAGATTCTGGATCGGGTGTCTGTGTCCGAGCAGGAAGACTTGAAAATCGACTGGACCGCCTCTCCCATGCCTGATGTGGAGGATGTGGATGACAAGCGTGGGGTCTTGGCATGGCATGTTGATCTGGCGGCTGGAGAGAGTCAGGAGATCGTTTTGAGCGAGAGCCTGCGCTGGCCGGACGGCAAGTTCCTGCAATAGGGTGAAACCCGCAATCACCTTTTGCGTGTAATGCGCGGAGGGGTTGCGGGAGCGGCGGCTGGCGCGATTCGGTTAATTTAGGCCTGTGTTAAGCCTGTCATAAAGTCGCCGCAGTATGGCCCGACCGGTGCCATCGGGATCAAAGGGAATTAACCATTCTTCCCGAGATAAGTCGAATTTTAGCTTTCGGATGTCGCGTCTTTTTGAGGCGGCATCCTTTTGATTTTTAAGGTGTAATTTTTAGATCAAGCAAGACTTTGACGCAGATGTTTCAAATTGTATTCATGCACCGTTTCCGCCGTTCCGGAACTCATGCTCCCATCATTTCAAGGGTTCGGGGGTCTGGGATGAAAGGACGGAAACATGATCAAGCTGATGAGAACCACAGGCCAGTCTGTCGTCTCCAAAGGCGCGCTTCTTTTCAACTGGGACGTGCCGGTTGCTGAGGCCGCAGGCCGTCCGGCCAATCATAATCTGACCCAAGCATCGCGGCGCACCAATGTGATCCTTTTGGGCGGGCATTACACAGAGCCGGATTTCCGACCGGATCTCGGCGCCCGCGTCTCGTCACTGGCCATCGCCGCCTGATTCCACCGGAACACCATTTTGGAAAGGACATATCCATGACTGACTATTTCGCCAAAGCACGCCAAGGCCGCATCAACGCACTCAATCTGCATCAAAGCGGGGCCGTGATGTTTTTCCCTGAAGAGATGGAGGAGCCTGTTGCGAGCGCACGGCCTGACGCCGAGCAGATCATGACACAGAGGAGCAAGGCGATGTTCGTGCGCTCGGATGCCACTCAGGCCGAGGCCGCCAATGTGCCTTGCGTGCCGACAGAAGGGCGCGTGGCCCATGACGCGGACGCTGTTGCAAACGTCCTACGTCTGGTGGCCTGATCTCAGACCAGTTTGAAGGACTTCGTTTCGGGATCGTATTGATGCAGATCGCCCTCGCCAATATCCGTCCACAGGCCGTGAAGGGTCAGATCGCCCTTTTCGACAGCCTCGCGGACAAAGGGAAAGGTCATCAGGTTCTCAAGCGAGACGAGGACGGCTTCCTTTTCCAGAGCGTCTTTGCGCTGCTCTTCGGGCACATCCAGAACGCGTTCGTATCCGGGGCGGAGAATGTCCATCCAGCGGCCAACGAAGGAAGATTTCTCTTCCAGTTCAGGCGCATGGCCCGAACACATGTCGTAACAGCCCTGAACGCCGCCGCAATTCGAATGTCCCAGCACGACGATATGGGCGACTTTCAAAGCGCTCACGGCATATTCGACGGCCGCAGAGGTCCCGTGATGGTCGCTGTCGTCGGTAAACGGGGGCACAAGGTTGGCGATGTTGCGGTGGATAAAGAACTCCCCCTGATCCGCGCCGAAGATAGAGGTCACATGCACACGCGAGTCGCAGCAGGAAATGATAAAGGCCCGCGGGCGCTGCCCCTCATCCGCAAGGCGGCGATACCAAGCCTTGTTTTCCGAAAAGATGGTAGCTTTCCAGCCTTGATAGCGTTGCACCAGATAGCTCGGGAGGGGCTTTGCGTATTTCATCGCTGCGGAACTCACTTTGTGGAGGTCAGGGATAATCTCGCAGAATGTAATGATATTTTTCGTAGAATTCGAGTGGAAAACTTCCCCGCAGGAAACCTTTTCTTGAGGCTGATGGGGCAAAGTGGACCGGTAGCGTGTGGGGCGCATCAAAATTTGGGGTATTGATATGATGGTGGCAAAGTTGCGGCCGGATAGTGCCGTAAAGGTAGAACAGGGTCGTTTGGAACAGCTTTATGAACAGTTGGGGCAATCCGGCGCGGATGGCGTTGTTTCCCGTGCGATGGAGGAGCTTGCGATCCGCCTCGCCAAGGTCGAGAGCTGTTATAAAAGGGGCGAACTTCAGGAGATGCAGCGCGCAGCGCGTTCCATGATCGCCATTTCCGAACAGATCGGCATGGTCACCTTTGCGCAGGTGGCCGAAGATGTGAAATCTCTGGCTATGACGCAGGACAGTGCCGCTCTGGCCGCCTGTGTCGCGCGGCTGATGCGGATCGGGGAAAATTCGCTTCTCGCCGTGTGGGATTTTCAGGGCGAGTCGGTTTAGCCCGATTCGGATGGTGGGTCGGGAGGCGGGGTGGCGTCACGGTGAAGTGACCGCGTGACCGAACCGGCTTGCAGGTGGCATCAGTTGCGCTACTCTTGGCGCAACAGTCAAGAAAGGCCTGAACTTATGCCACTTTCCTTTGCCGCCGCTGACCCTGCGTCCCTGCCGCTTTATCTGATCACGCCCGAGCAGCTTGAAACAACGCTGTCAAACCTTGACGAGGCTCAAGCGCAATGGGTGCGTGCCCAAGGGTTTTCTGCCGGAGCGGGTAGTTTCTGCACATTTCCCGGCGCAAGCGGCATTGCGGGCGCTGTGGCCGGATTGGGCACGGAGAAAGAGCGCAAGCGGACGCGCTTCGTCTTGGGGGCCGTGCGTGCGGCCCTGCCTAAGGGGGTGTATCACCTTGAGACCGATGTGACCGGAGAGGCGCTGGAAGAACAGCTTCTGGGCTGGCTTTTGTCCGGTTATGTCTTTGACAAATATGCAAATAAATCTTCTTCCGAGGCGGAACTCGTTGCGCCGGAGGGGGTTGATGCAGCGCGGCTTGAATCCATTGCCGCAGGAGAGGCGCTGACGCGGGATCTCATCAACACGCCGGCCAATGACATGGGGCCGGCAGAACTGGAAGCCGCCGCGCGGGATCTGGCCGACAGCTATTCCGCCAAAATCAGTGTGACCACCGGTGATGCGTTGCTGGCGCAAGGGTTTCCGATGATCCACGCCGTCGGGCGGGCCTCGCCCCGAGAACCGCGTTTGATTGATATGCAATGGGGCAACACGGGGCCGGTCCTGACGCTGGTGGGCAAAGGGGTCTGTTTCGACACGGGGGGGCTCAACCTCAAACCCGGTGCTTCTATGGGCCTTATGAAAAAGGACATGGGCGGGGCCGCTACGGTTCTGGGGTTGGCGAAGATGATCATGGCGCTAGGCTTGCCGTTGCAGCTACGCGTGTTGATCCCTGCGGTGGAGAATGCGGTTGATGGCTCGGCCTTCCGCCCGCAGGATATTCTGACCTCGCGCAAGGGGCTGACCGTTGAAATCAACAACACGGATGCCGAAGGGAGATTGGTTCTGGCCGATGCTTTGGCGCTGGCTGATGAGACGCCGAGTGATCTGGTGATCTCTATGGCGACGTTGACAGGGGCCGCGCGGGTTGCGGTCGGGCCGGATATCGCGCCCTATTTTGCCACCGATGCTTCCGACGCCGCCACTGTGGCCAAGGCCGGAGCGCGAGTTGCCGACCCGGTTTGGCAACTGCCGTATTGGGAGCCTTACGAGACCATGATTGAACCCGGAATCGCCGATCTCGACAATGCGCCTTCAGGCGGTATGGCCGGCTCGATCACGGCGGCATTGTTCCTGCGTCGGTTCGTGACGGAAACCCCGCGCTACATGCATTTTGACATTTACGGCTGGAACCCCTCTGCCAATCCCGCCCGTCCGAAAGGCGGTGTCGGGCAAGGCGCGCGCGCGATTCTGGCCGCTTTGCCGGAGTTGTTGAGCCTATGAGTGATCGCCGCCTGACCCCCGCCAATGCGCGTGTTGCCATGCAGGGCTTTGCCTCTGACGGGCAGGACATTGTGACCCCGACTCCCGCCAGTGTTGCCGTTCCCGTGGCCAATCTTCGGGCGCAGCCGGCGGGCAAACGTGACCGCCAGCTTCTTTGGGGCGAAGGTTTTGACGTGTTGGAGCGCCGCGACGGCTGGGCCTTTGGGGTGGCGCAGCGGGATGGCTATGTCGGTTATGTCGAAGAGACGGCGCTGGAGCCTGTGCAAACCGCGACCCATCTGATTTCCGTGCGCGCCACCCATCTCTACCTGACGGAGTCGTTCAAGGCCGAAGAAGTGACAAGCCTCTCCTTCGGGTCTCGTGTGCGTGTCGTGGATGAGCGGCACAAATTTATGGAGATCGCGACCGGCGATGGCACGGAGACGGGGTTTGTCCCGAAAGCGCATGTCCGTCCGATCGAACGTCCGTTTTCCGACCCTGTGACCATTGCGCAGTTGTTTTTCGGCACGCCCTATCTCTGGGGCGGGAATTCTGCCTTTGGCATTGATTGCTCCGGTCTGACGCAGGCGGGATTTCTGGCCTGTGGTCTTGCCTGTCCGGGAGACAGCGACATGCAGACGGAACTGGGTGCTGCGGCAACCGGCGGCTATCAGCGCGGCGATCTGTTGTTCTGGAAAGGCCATGTGGCGCTTTGCGTGGATCATGAGGTTCTGATCCATGCCAATGCCCATCACATGGCCGTGTCTTACGAGCCGATAGCGCGGGCGATTTCGCGGATCGAGGCGCAGGGTGACGGTCCAGTGACCGCGCATCGCAGGCTGTAAGGGCGTGAAATTTCGGAGGTTTTGAAACGGGTCACTCGACGGCGCGGATCAGTTTGCGCTCAAGGATTCGCAACACGACTCGCAGGTCGCTGCCGCGTTTCAGGATTTGCCCGTCCATGCCAATCACCGCATACATGCCCTGTTTGCCGCGCAGCTTGGGGCGTTTTTCGATGCGATAAAGCGGGTGTTCGGCGGTGCGGCGGAAGACGGAGAACACGGCGACATCCTTGAGAAAGGACATGCCGTAGTCACGCCACTCGCCCGCAGCGACCATCCGTCCGTAAAGCCCCATGATGGCGCCCAGCTCCAGTCGGTTGAAGGCAACCTTGTCAGGCTGGGAGGTGTGTGGCTGGCCCGGAAAGGGCGTTGGCGTTTGTATCGTCATGGGGCCCAGCTTGGCGGGAACGGGCGCACAAATCAAGAAAACTCCACCTGCGGGAGAGTGCTGCCTTAGTTTGGGCGCAATATGGTCCGACTTATTTCTTTATTGCTTCCTCATTTAGCCCGGATCAAAGGGCAAAACAGGTGTTAGAGCGAGAACGCTTTGCCCCGGTGTCGCGGTTTAACAGCCCCCACCCAGTTCGCGACGCCGGGGATCTCGCTCGAAAACAACTTGTAAGGCCGGGACAGGATGACTGTTTCGGCTTTTCCTTTGCCCGATATAGAGAGCAGGATTTTAAGGGCGGGTTCCGTAGCAGGCGAGAAACAGCGCAACGGCACTTTCAACGATCTTGTCGCGTTCTGCGCTGTCTGGCGCACTTGGCCCCTGAAAAAGACGTTTCGGGATCAGACGCACTTTGCACAGTTCGACAAACTGTTCTGCGGCCAGTTCCACATCATCAATCGTAAGCGCCCCCTGTGCGACCCAACTGGCGAGATATTGCGAAAGCCGGTCTTTGACGAGCCTTGGCCCGCTGTCGTAGAATTTATGACCGATCTCTGGGAAGCGTTCGCCTTCGGCTACGGCGATGCGAAAAACCGCGATGCCAAAATCCGAGAGAAGGAAATCGAGGATTTTTCGTCCGGCGGTCGGTAGCACCACTTCGGGCGGGTGGGTGTCGTCGATTCGCTCTTCGAAGGCATCGGCCTGCCGCCGTGTTTCCAGTGCGGCGATTTCCAGAAACAGCACGCGCTTGTCGGGGAAGTAGCTGTAGAGCGTGGCTTTCGACACCGCAGCCTCGCGGGCAATGTCGTCAACCGAGGCCCCTTCGAACCCGTCCCGCAGGAAAACGGTGCGGGCCCCTGCGATCACCTGATCGAATTTCCGGCCTTTTTTGATGCGGGACGTGTTCTGTATCATACCTGATAATCCTCTGGTGTGACCTTAGTGCCTTCGCAACCCTTGATGCCATAAAAAAGGCAGGCCCATAAGGCCCGCCCAGTGCTCGACAGGGATGTCGATTTTGACCGCGAGGGTCGCGAGATAACTAAACCAAGCAGTTTAGCTGTGCAAGGATTGATTGACTGGACGCATGGAGGTGATTTGATGGTTGCGAAAATCAACAGGCTTTACTAGATTAGAACCATTCTAATTCAGAGGCAGACATGCTCCCGGTCATCGCAAATCGAAAACGCTTCAAGGATTTGAGCGAACAGGAAATCATCGCGCTGGCGATTTCTTCCGAAGAGGACGATGCGCGTATCTATCGTCAATATGCAGAGCATCTTCGGGCGGACTTTCCGGACAGTGCGAAAATCTTCGAAGGTATGGCCGAGGAAGAAGACGGCCACCGCGAAGCCCTGATCTCCCTGCACAAGCGCCGGTTCGGGGATGTGATCCCGCTCATCCGGCGTGAGCATGTTTCCGGCTATTATGCGCGTAATCCCGTCTGGCTGGTGGAAAACCTCGGGCTTGAGCGTATTCGCGAAGAAACTCACGCGATGGAAAAGGGGGCAGAGTCTTTTTACCTCAAGGCGGCAGAACGCACGCAGGACGCCGACACACGCGCGCTTCTCGGACGGCTGGCCGCAGCCGAGGCCGGACATGACCGGCGGGCCTCCGAGCTGGAAGGAGAGCATCTGGATGACGAGACCCGCAGCGAGGAAGAAAAGACTGCCCACCGTCAGTTTGTTCTGACTTGGGTCCAGCCGGGTCTGGCGGGGCTGATGGATGGATCGGTTTCCACCTTGGCGCCGATTTTCGCCACGGCCTTTGCAACGCAGAACACCCATACGACATTCCTCGTCGGTCTTGCGGCCTCTGTAGGTGCGGGGATTTCGATGGGCTTTACCGAGGCGGCCTCCGATGACGGTGAACTGTCTGGGCGCGGCTCTCCGTTCAAGCGTGGCCTTGCCTCGGGCGTGATGACAACGCTGGGCGGGTTGGGTCATGCTCTGCCCTATCTGATCCCGCATTTCTGGACCGCGACCATCATCGCGATGGTCGTCGTGTTTGTCGAACTGTGGACGATTGCGTGGATTCAAAAGAAATACATGAATACGCCCTTTATGCGCGCGGCATTTCAGGTTGTGTTCGGCGGCGCTCTGGTGTTCGCTGCGGGGGTGCTCATCGGCGGTGGCTGATGACGTGGTGTTACCAAGAAAAAGACGGATGCCGTGACCAAGATTTATGTCGATGCCGATGCCTGCCCTGTGAAAGCGGAGGTGGAAAAAGTCGCCACGCGGCATAAAATCCAGTGTTTGCTGGTCTGCAATGGCGGGCTGCGGCCCTCTCCCAATCCCTATGTCGAGCTGGTGTTCGTGCCGGATGGGCCGGACGTGGCCGATATGTGGATTGCGGATCATGCGGGGCGTGGCGATGTGGTGGTCACTGGCGACATTCCATTGGCCGCGAAAACCGTCGAGGCGGGGGCGCGGACACTCAAACATGACGGGGAAGCCTTCACGCCGTCCAACATCGGCAATGCTCTGGCGACCCGTGATCTGATGTATGACCTGCGCGCTGCCGATCCGTTCCGCCAAGGCGGCGGAAAGCCCTTCTCGAAGGCGGATCGTTCGCGCTTTCTTGATGCTCTGGAACGCGCCGTGCAGGCCGCAAAAAGGGATGCGACATGACGATTGATGCGGTGATTTTCGACATCGGCAACGTGTTGATCGAATGGCAGCCGGAGCGGCATTACGATGCTGTCATTGGCGAGGCCCGCCGCAAGGCCATGTTCGAGACGGTTGATCTGCACGCCATGAACGATCTGGTCGATCAGGGCCACGATTTCCGCGCCACGATTGAGGCTTGTGCCGCGCAATATCCGGAGTTCAAAGATGAAATCCTGATGTGGTATTTCGACTGGATCAAGATGGCGCAACCGGCGATCTCCGGTTCCATCAAGCTCCTGCGTGCTTTGCGGGCCAAGGGCGTGCCTGTCTTTGCGCTCACGAATTTCGGGAACGAGAGTTTCGAGTTTGCCGAAACCCGCTATCCGTTTCTGACGGAATTTGACCGGCGCTATGTTTCGGGGCGGATGGGCTGTGTCAAACCCCATGCGTTGATCTATGAGATGGTCGAGGCCGATTGCAAAATCCCGCCGCAGAGATTGCTCTTTGCCGATGACCGGCAGGAGAATCTCGACATGGCGGCCTCGCGCGGCTGGCAGACCCATCTGTTCGACGGGCCGGAAGGCTGGGGCAAACGTCTGGTCGCAGAAGGGCTTTTGAGCGCCGAAGATCTAGCCTAAGGCCCGCTCCGCGCGTTGGCCGAGGGGAATTTCCTTCACCGGCAAATGCACGATGGCCGAAAACGCACCAATGCCGACACCGATCCACCAGACCATCGTGTAATCGCCGTAAAGGTCATAAAGCCGCCCGCCGAGCCAGACGCCCAGAAAGGCTCCGAGCTGGTGGGAGAAAAACACAATCCCGTAGAGTGTGCCCATATAGCGCAGCCCGTAGATATGCGCGACAAGGCCGGAGGTCAGCGGCACGGTTGCCAGCCACAAAGCTCCCATGACGACCGAGAACACCAGCACGGATGTGGGCGTGATTGGTAGGGCTATGAACAGCGCTGCAGCGAAAGTCCGGCCAAGGTAGATTCCGGCCAGCAGGTATTTCTTTGAAAACCGGTTGCCCAGAAATCCCGCCAGAAGCGTGCCGCCAATATTGGCCAACCCGATCAGGGAGATGGACACCGCGCCCAGCGTGGAGGTCGATGACACGCCCAGAGCGGCCAAGGTGCCGGACGGATCAATCGCGCCGCACATCTCGGTCACAAGCGCCGGAAAATGCGCGGTGATAAAGGCAAGCTGATAGCCGCAGGAAAAGAACCCCAGAAAAATCAGCGTATAGGTCGGGTCACGAAAGGCCTTGCCCAGAATGGTGCCGAGGCTTTCTTCCAGTTCGGCCTTGCTGGCGGTTTCAGGGCTGCGCATCATCGGCAGCACGGCAAGGGAGGCCAGAACAGCGACGGCGAAGGCCAAGAAGACATTCTGCCATGACATGAAGCCCAGCATCCATTCGGCCAGAGGCGCACCAAAGACCTGCCCCGCTGAACCTGCCGCAGTCACAATCGCCAGCGACATGGAGCGGTTCTCGGTAGAGGAGGCGCGTCCCACAACCGCGAGGATGACACCAAATCCGGTGCCTGCGATGCCAAACCCCACAAGCGTTTCATAGAGTTGGTGGGCCTCCGGCGTGACGGCCATGGAGGACAGCACCAAACCTGCCGCATAAACCAGTGCGCCGAGGATGATCGCCTTGCGGTCCCCGATCCTTTCAGCCAAAGCGCCGAAAAGCGGTTGCCCGATGCCCCAGAACAGGTTCTGGATCGCAATCGCCAGAGAGAATTCTGCACGCGGCCAGTTGAATTCGGCGGCAATCGGGATTTGGAACACGCCAAAGGAGGCGCGGATCGCAAAGCTGATGACGATGACGACACAGCCGGCGATCAGAACCGGTGTGATGAGAGGGGCGCGTGCGTGGGACATATTGTTTTCCTTTGCCCGACCTTTCTCCGAAACGGTGGTTTCGGTCAATCGAATGATGAAGATGTTTCACATCATCTTTCCTTATGCGCGCTGGCGCAGTAGGAACGGTTTATGACAACGTTGATGGATATCTATGCGGCCCGTGTGGCCGACGGCACGCTCCGCGCCGATCCGGCGCAAGAGACGGTTTTGCCAATGCTGGAGCGCGTGCGCTCCGAACTTGCCCAGCAGCCGACGAAAAAAGGGCTGTTGTCGCTTATTGGCGGGCGTAAAAAGCCCGAAGCAGTGCGGGGGCTGTATTTGTGGGGCGGCGTCGGACGTGGCAAATCCATGCTGATGGACCTGTTCCACGATCACTCGCCTGTGCCATCGCGGCGGGTGCATTTCCATGCCTTCATGCAGGAGGTGCAGGATGGGATCAACGCGGCCCGCAAAGCCGGTGTTGCGGATTCCATTGCGCCGATTGTCGATAAAATCTCCCATGAGATCAAACTCCTGTGCTTTGACGAGATGCAGATCACGGACATTGCGGATGCGATGATTGTGGGGCGCTTGTTCGAGGGGCTGTTTGCCAATGGCGTGACGGTGGTCACCACGTCGAACCGTGTGCCGGACGATCTCTATAAGGACGGTCTGAACCGGCAGTTGTTCCTGCCCTTCATCGAGTTGATCAAGGAAAAGCTGGGGGTGCACCACCTCCACTCGCCCGTCGATTACCGGCAGGGCCGTTTGACGGGAACGCCGGTCTATTTCCATCCGGTGACCGCCGATGTGCGGGCGACGGTTGACGATATCTGGAACGACCTGACCGGTGGGGCGTCGGAAAAGCTGACACTCAAGGTCAAGGGCCGCGATGTTGTCTTGCCGAAGTTTCACAACGGCATCGCGCGGGCGACCTTCTGGGACCTGTGTGGCCAGATGTTCGGGCCGGGGGATTACCTTGTGATTGCGGAGGCTGTGAAGCTTTTGATCCTCGAAGACATTCCCCGCCTCACACGCGGAAATTTCAACGAGGCGAAGCGCTTTGTCACCCTGATCGATGCGCTGTATGAGGCCAAGGTGCGCACCGTTTGCACCGCTGTTGACGAGCCGGAGCGGCTTTATAACGAGGGCGCAGGGGCTTTTGAATTCGAGCGCACCGCGTCCCGTCTGCGCGAAATGCAGGACAAGGATTGGGGTGCTGAGGCGAAAAGCTGAGTATTCAGCCTTTCGCCGGAGGGCGTTGTCATGCGCCTTAAGTGTCGTCAGCCGTTGGTCTGAAGCACATGCCCCGCCAGATAGAGCGAGCCACAGATCAGGATACGCGCCTGCGGATTGTCGGCCACGATGGTCCGCACGGCGGTGAGTACACTGTCGGCCTCAATGGCGTTGAAGCCTTCTCCACGGGCAAAATCCGCAGTCTGCTGTGCAGAGAGCGTGGCCTGTGAATCAGGGATCGACACGGCGATCAATCGCTCTGTATGCCGTCTGAGCGGGCGCAGATAGCCGCTGACGTCTTTCGTGTTGAGCATACCGCAGACCATATAGGTCGGGCGCGGCGGAAGGCGGTCCAGCGCTTCGGCCAGAGCTTCCCCGGCGGCGGGGTTATGCCCGCCATCCAGCCACAAATCCGCGTCAGGTGCGGCCTCGACAAGCGGGCCGGTCTTGAGCGTCTGCATCCGTGCGGGCCAATAGGCATCGGTCAGCGCCGCCTCGAAAGCGGCATCGTCATAGCCCAGATGACGCAGCGCCGCGATGGCCGCGCCTGCGTTGAGGATCTGGTGGTGGCCGATGAGCCGTGGCAGGGGCAGGTCGCGCAGCCCGTGTTCGTCCTGAAAAATCAGTCGCCCGCGCTCTTCCCACACATGCCACTCCTGGCCGTAGCGCAACAAGGGTGCGCCGAGGCGGGCTGCGGTGGCTTCGATCACCTCAAGGGCTTCGTCCGGTTGCGGGCCGACAACACAGGGCACGCCGCGTTTGATGATACCGGCCTTCTCGGCGGCAATCTCCGCCAGCGTCTCGCCAAGGAATTGCGTGTGGTCGATGGAGATCGGCGTGATGATGGTCAGTTCCGGCTTTTCCACCACATTGGTGGCATCCAGTCGCCCGCCAAGCCCGACTTCGAGCAAGGTATAATCCGCCGGAGTGCGTGCCATCGCCAGAAGTCCGGCCACGGTGGTGATCTCGAAATAGGTGATGGGCGCGCCGCCATTGGCGCGTTCACATTCTTCGAGAACTTCCATGAGCGCGTCTTCGGAGATCAACGCACCGGCAAGACGGATACGCTCGTGAAATCGTGCCAGATGGGGGGAGGTATAGGCGTGAACACGTTTGCCCGCCGCCTCAAGCCCCGCACGGATCATCGCCTGTGTGGAGCCCTTGCCATTGGTGCCCGCGAGATGGATCACGGGCGGCAGTTTGCGTTCGGGGTGATCCAGAGCGTCCAGTAGACGCCAAACCCGATCCAGAACAAGATCAATGATCTTGGGGTGCAGGGACATCAGCCGGTCGAGGATGATGTCGGAATTCTGGTCTGTCACTTCTTCGCGTCCTCGGCCGGAGGTGTGTCACCCGCAGCCGGGGAATTTGTGGTGTCGTCAGAGGCCGTTTCCGGCACAGGTTCGGGGGCGGGCAGGTCGCCAGCCACAGCCGGAGACATACCGCCCAACATGCGCAGGATGGTGACCAGCTCGTCTTTCATCTTCCGGCGGTCGGTCACGCGGTCGAGCATCCCGTGGTCGAGCAGGTATTCGGCGCGTTGGAAGCCCTCGGGCAGTTTCTCGCGAATCGTCTGTTCGATGACGCGTGGACCGGCAAAACAGATGAGCGCGTTGGGCTCGGCAATATGGATGTCGCCCAGCATCGCGTAGGAGGCCGTCACCCCGCCCGTGGTCGGATGCGTGAGCACCACGATATAGGGCAGACCGGCCTCTTTGAGCATTTCGATGGCAACCGTGGTGCGCGGCATTTGCATCAGGGAGAGAATCCCCTCCTGCATCCGTGCGCCACCTGCGGCGGAGAACATGATGAACGGGCGTTTCAGCTCGATTGCACGCTCGACGCCTGCAATGAAGGCATTGCCCACATACATGCCCATCGACCCGCCCATAAAGGAAAAGTCCTGCGCGGCGGCCACAACAGGGGTGCGACCGATTTCGCCCTCGGCGACCAGCATGGCTTCTTTTTCGCCAGTGGCCTTCTGCGCGGCTTTCATCCGGTCGGGATATTTTTTCTGATCGCGGAATTTCAGCGGGTCTTCGATGGGGTCCGGCACCGCGACCTCGGAGAAAATCCCCCCGTCGAACATCGCGGAGAACCGCGCGCGCGGGGTGATATGCATGTGATGGTCGCAGTTGGTGCAGACGTTCATGTTTTCCGTCAATTCGCGATGGAACAGCATGGTGCCGCACTCAGGGCACTTGGTCCAAAGATTGTCTGGCGTGTCATGTTTGGAGAAGAGCGAATTGATCTTCGGGCGGACGTAGTTCGAGATCCAGTTCATGCGCGGGCCTTTGGACATTACGTTGCGGACGTTGCGTTAATTCAGGCTTCAGATAAGCCTCTTGCCGATGAATTGCAATCAGCGCCTGATCGCAAGACGGGCGACAAGCCAGCTTGTGAACAAAAGAAGCGTCTGGAACACCATCACCTTCGGGTCGGACAGAAGCGTGCTGGGGTCTTCGGTCTGCACGAAAAGGCCGAACCCCGACATCATGTCCTGTTGTGGAGACAGCAGGATCGGAGGCAGGTTGTTGATGAAATGAAGCGCCACGGCGGGGCCGATCGTGCCGGAGCGCATGGTCAGATCTCCTGCCAGAAGGCCAAACCCCATCGCCCAGATCACCGGAAACACCGCCGCCATCCCCTCATAGGAGCCGTTCATATGGGCCAGCCCGAAGAACACGGCAGAGGCGGCGATCCCCAGCGGATAGGATCCTGTGGCAGCGGCGATCTGGCTTTGCATATAGCCGCGAAAAAACAGTTCTTCTGCCGTGACCTGCACCATTAGCCCGAGCAGCGCGAAGGGCAGCCAGAACAACCACATCGCAGACGACAGGTTCGCCACGGGCTCTGCACCTCCATCCCACGGCAGGAAAAAGGTCAGAACCGTAAACCCTGCAATCCATTTCAGCGTGACGCGAAATTGCGCGCGCATGGTGGCAGCGGGACCGGTCAGATCGCGCAGCCCTCTGTTGTGGAGCCGTTTCGCCAGAAAGATCGTGCCAAAGGCCAGCATGGCAAAGCTGGAAAGGATGGTGAACATCCCGCCCGGCGTTGCGCCCACCATGACCCCGCGCGGGCCGTTCTGGAACGGCAGCAGATTGGGAGCAATCACACCGATCACGGCAAGGAACAAAGGGGTCAGGATGGTGGTGATCACAATGCCGCCGAGAATCAGCATGCCGACGCGCCAAAGCTCGGGCTTGCGCATGGCGGAGGCGATGATCGGCGCATAAGGGTGTTGTGGCACAGGAGTGGAATTGCGGCTCATGGGGCCCTCGGACAGCGTTTTTCGAGCGATAGCATGACCATGACTGAAGGGAAAGCGGAGGGCGAAAGCGCGGGATTTTGCCGATGGGGGCAATCCGTCGCCATCTGGTGGCTTGGAAGCCGCGGGCAAGCCCTGTATGCCCTGCCAAATGGTGCGCCGGTCGGGCGTGTGACAAGTGTTCGGAGAGGTCATGGTCATGATGAAAACGGTGTTTCGGGCGGTATGGATTCCCGTGATTCTCATGATGCTTTCGGCCTGCACGCTGGACACAGCGGGTTTGACCGGAGGCTCCGGTAGCGTCTCGCGTGCGCCTCGCACCGTCATCTTGCCCGCAACAGGTATCACCGTGGCCGGACCGTCCGGCTTTTGCGTCGATCCCGACTCGGTGCGCGACAGTGCGGAGGGCGGCTTTGCGCTTTTGGGAAATTGCACAGGGTTGAGCGGCGGTCACAATCCCGCGCTCAAGGGCAAAACCGCTGTTCTGACCTTGTCGGTCTCCGGCCTTCTGGCCGAAGGAGAGCCGCTGGACCTGCCGAGCGTGGAGGCATTCTTTAATTCCGAAACCGGACGCAAGGCCCTGTCGCGCAGCGGCTCTGCCAGCACGGTGACTTTGATCGAGAGCGGTGTGGATGCGACGCACCTCTGGCTCCATGCCCGCGACACGGCACCGACCATGCTTGCGGGGCAGGGGGATGAATACTGGCGTGCGCTTTTTGTCCTCAACGGGCGTCTTGTCACCGTCACCGCAACACCTTTTGCAGAAGCGCCCATGTCTTCGGACCGGTTGCATAGCTTGCTTGAACGGTTCGTATCCGACCTTGAGCGCCGCAATCGCAGGCAATCTTGAGATACTGTTGCTCAAAAGGAACCAAACTCTGGATTCTTCGAGTGTTTGTTGAGTAGAAACCTGTGTTCGCCATAAGTAAGACCCTGAAGAGTAAGAAAAGGTTGCGAAATGCTGCGTCGCCTCAGAAATCAGATTGAAAAACGGTTCAATACCCTCTCGATCCGGCGCTGGGCGCGGCGTGCGAATATGGCCGAGTCTTTGTCTTTGCGTGCGCTGCGGCGGTTGCGTGGACAGGCGCGGGCGTTGCGCTGGGAAATCGACCGGTTTCTTTTCGTGGCCGACGGTCGCCTCGCCTTGCCTCTGATCGGCTCGAATGCGATGCAACTGCCGCTGTATACGGATTGGTCCTATCGGCTCGAACTGTGGCGGGGTCCGATCACGCGGCAGGGGGCCTCTGCCGTGCCGTCAAAGACGGAGATCGGCTCTGAGGCTACGCTCTATCACGATTGCCAGATCTCCGAACTGACCTACCGACAGGTCCGCAACTCATCCGAAGAAGACCTCGCCCCCTTCGGCCTGCGCCTTGAGGTGTTCCGTTTCGACGGCTCTTTCCTGTCGCTGTCAATTGAACTGCCCGAGGATGCCTGCGACGGGTTGAGCCGCCGCCATCTGGTGCGGCTGGATTATACGGTGGACCTTGAGAAAGAGCTTGAGATTTTCGCACGGTTCAATGTGAAACACGGCCCGAATATGGAGCAGGTGGTGCGCGAGCTGCCGCTGCACACGGACGAAGGCTATGTCGAATTTGATCTGGCCTATACGAAGCTCAACGAGAAACGTGTTGAGAAAATCTGGATTGATCTGATTTTTGAAGGCCCCGAAATGAATCAGGTGTTCATTCGGGACCTGACCCTGTCGCGCCGTCCGCGCGCGGAACTTTGAGGGAGACTGATGCGATGGATGAGGTGACACTGGTTAAGACACGGCTTCAGGCGGGAATCTGGGAGGGCGAGCTTTATGTGCCCGACACGGCGACCGACTTGCCGGAGATCGAAGTGACCTATCTCGACCAGCCGGTTCAGGGTCACACGCTGACCGAAGACCCCGAACGCGATGGTGTCTGGTTCTTCCGCTTCGTCGTGCCCTCCGAGATGATCAATGACGGGGTGCAGACCTTTCTGATGACGGAGCGCGAGACGGGCCGTGTCCTCAATTCGCTGTCGATGATCGCGGGCGAAGGTCTGTCGGAGGATATTCGCGCGGAAATGGATTTGCTGCGTCAGGAACTGGACCTGCTCAAACGCGCCTTCCGGCGGCATTGTGTCGAGACCGGCAGCCACTAGTGCTTGTCCGCGTACATCCTTGTTCTGATCTGACGCCGCGTTTCGGGTGACATCCTTCCCGCGACTGCGCATTTTGATGCAGCAAAGGGAGGCACACGACATGACCCACTATCCGCATCTGCTGGCACCGCTCGATCTGGGATTCACCACATTGCGCAACCGGACCCTTATGGGGTCGATGCACACCGGCCTCGAAGAGCGCGGGGACTGGGAGGCCGTTGCCGCCTTTTATGCCGCACGCGCCAAGGGCGGCGCCGGGCTGATCGTCACCGGCGGCATGGCCCCCAATGTCGAAGGCGGCGTCTATCCGGGCGCGGCCGGTCTTTTCACGGATCAGGACATCGCCAACCACCGTATGGTCACGGATCGGGTGCATCGCGAAGGCGGCAAGATCGCAATGCAAATCCTCAACGCGGGCCGCTATGCCTATGGTCCCCAATGCGTGGCTCCCTCCGCGATCAAATCGCCGATCTCGCCGTTCAAGCCGACAGAGCTTGACGAGGCAGGCATCGAGAAACAGATCGCGGATTATGCCACCGCCGCCGCCCGCGCCAAACAGGCCGGATATGACGGTGTCGAGGTCATGGGCTCCGAAGGTTACCTGATCAACCAGTTCCTCGTGACCCACACAAACCGCCGCGAGGACGCGTGGGGCGGCTCTTATGAAAACCGGATGCGGTTTGCCATTGAGGTGGTCAAACGCTGTCGCGCTGCGGTTGGTCCCGAGTTTATCATCATTTACCGCATCTCCATGATCGACCTGATCCCGAACGGTTCGACATGGGACGAGGTCGTGCAGCTTGCCAAAGAGATCGAGAAAGCCGGTGCGACGATTCTCAACACCGGCATCGGCTGGCACGAAGCCCGCGTGCCCACGATTGCCACCTCTGTGCCGCGTGCGGCTTTCGCCGAGGTGACGAAACGCATGATGGGCGAGGTGGCGATCCCCGTTATCACCTCGAACCGCATCAACCACCCGCAAGTGGCCGAGGATGTGCTGGCCGATGGCTGCGCCGACATGGTCTCTATGGCGCGCCCCTTTCTGGCCGATCCCGATTTCGTGGCGAAAGCCATGGCCGACAAGGCCGACGAAATCGCGCCCTGTATCGCCTGCAATCAGGCCTGCCTTGACCACACGTTTTCGGGCAAGCTCACCTCCTGTCTGGTGAACCCGCGCGCCTGCCACGAAACCGAATTGAGCTACACGCAAATCGGCCAGCCGAAAACCGTCGCCGTTGTCGGCGCAGGGCCTGCCGGTCTCATGGCTGGTCTGGTCGCCAGCCAGCGCGGCCATAAGGTGACGCTGTTCGACAAGTCCGGTGAGCTTGGCGGCCAACTCAACATGGCCAAAAAAGTGCCGGGCAAGGAGGAATTCATCGGCCTCGTTGACTGGTTCACCACAATGGTCGCGCGCTCCGCCATCGACCTGCGCCTGAACACCGAGGCAACCGCCGATCTTTTGGCTCCGTTCGATGAGGTGATCCTCGCCACAGGCGTGGTCCCGCGCGATCCGGAGATTCCCGGCCAGAAGGATCATGGCAATGTCGTCACCTATATCGACGTGCTGCGCGGCAGATGCGAGGCGGGCCCGCGTGTCGTCGTGATCGGGGCGGGTGGCATCGGTTTCGATGTGGCAGAATATCTGACAACCACCGACAGCCCGACGCTCAACCTGTCGGAGTGGAAAGAGGAATGGGGCATCACCGATCCCGTCCAACATCGCGGCGGCCTCTCCCCCGAAGGTCCGCACCCCGAACCGCCCGCACGCCAAGTCACCCTGTTGCAGCGCAAGGCCGAGAAACCCGGCAAACGTCTGGGCAAGACGACCGGCTGGATCCACCGCGCAACGCTTCAGATGAAAGCGGTCAAAATGATGGGCGGCGTTTCCTATGACCGCATTGTGCCCGAAGGGCTGTGGATCACCAAAGACAACACGCCACAGCTGATCGAAGCGGATACCATCGTTCTGTGCACAGGCCAGCTTTCCGAGCGCAGCCTTGTCGATGCGCTGGAAGCGGCAGGCAAGCCCTGTCACGTCATCGGCGGGGCGGATGTGGCTGCCGAACTCGACGCCAAACGTGCCATAGATCAGGGTGCCCGCCTCGCGGCTTCGCTCTAACCTGTTTCCTTTGCTGCATAAAATACTCCCGCCGGAGGCATGATCCGGCGGGCATTTTCGCCCGTGTTTCCACCTGTGTTGCGCCCATTGCCGCGTTTCCCGAAACAACACTATTCGCGAAAGACCATGCTATTGTCTCCCGCCCTCCCCATTCTTGCCTGAATTGCGTGACATACCCGATCGCATTGGGGCCAAGATGGTAGGTAAGATTAAATGGATCGACTGACTGAAATGGAAGCCTTCGCCACGGTTGTGGATCAGGGCGGTTTCACGGATGCAGCCAAGAAGATGGGGATTTCCAAATCCGCCGTTTCCAAACATGTTTCCGCGCTTGAGGCACGTCTTGGCGCACGTCTGCTCAACCGCACAACGCGCCGCGTGTCACCGACAGAGATCGGACTGGCCTATTATGACCGCGCCCGCCGCGTGCTCAATGACGCGGGTGAGGCCGACGCGCTTGTGACCTCGATGCAATCCGCGCCGTCCGGCCTGTTGCGCATTTCTGTGGCCACGGATTTCGGCGTGAATCACCTCTCGCCGGTGTTGGGGGAGTTCCTTTCCGAATTTCCCGACATCACTGTGAATATGGTGCTCAACAACCGGTATGTGGAACTGATTTCCGAAGGGTTCGACATGGCTGTGCGTATCGGCGAGCTGGAAGACAGCACCCTGCGCGCCCGCAAGTTGACCGAGACCACCAAGCGCATGGTCGGTGCGCCTGCCTATTTTGAAAAATTCGGTCGCCCGCAAAAGATTGATGACCTGAACGAGCACAAGCTGCTGCATTATTCCAACCAGTCGAACGGCGCGGTCTGGAAGCTCACGGCCCCGTCCGGTGAAAAGCGGCAGGTCCGCACCGCAGGTTGGCTCACAGTGAATGACGGGCAATCCTTGCTCAACGCCTGTATCTCCGGTCTTGGGATCGCCTATCTGCCGTCCTTTCTCTACGCCGATGCGATGGATCAAGGTCTGGTTGTCGAGGCCATTCCGGAGCTTCCGGCAGAGACCCAAGGCATTTATGCCGTCTATCCGCCGGGGCGGTTTACCCAGCCGAAAGTGCGCGCGTTTATTGATTTTCTCGTCCATTCCTTTGCCGACAAAGGGCCGGACAAGTGGTGAATCACCGCTTTTGAATTCTCGTGGAAGAGAGGGCGCAAGCCTTACTGGGTCGAGGCGATTACCGCTTCGACCCTTCTGTTTTGGTCGCGCCCTTCTTCGGTGCCATTGGACACAAGCGGCGCAAGATAGCCGATGCCTTCGGCGCTGATCTGGGCGGAGGACACGCCGTAGCGGGAAATCAGGCGTTGCCGCACCGATTGGGCGCGTTTGCGCGACAGGGCGGTGTTGCTGTCGAGTGCGCCGACATTGTCCGTATGCCCGACCAGAACAATCCGCACCTCGGGATGGGTCATGAGATAGGAGGCAAGCCTTTGCAGCGAGGCAAAGGGACCGTCGCCAAGCGTGGCCGCGCCTGTGTCAAAGGCCAGATCGCCTAGCACCACACGCCCGCGGCTTTCCAGTTGTGTGGCCAGCGCGCCTGTTGGCTGTGCAAGCTGTGGCAAAATCTCGGTGCTGTCCGGTGGTGTCAGTTCGACGGGTGGCGCGTCCGTGGGGACAACCGTGGTGATCTGCATAAAGCCCGAGGTCGGTGCGCGGCTGGTCAGAATCGAGACCACCCGCTCGCTGTCGTCCTGCGCCACAAGATATTGATAATCCCCGAGGTCCACATGCATCGCAGGTTCCGGCAACAGGTCCAGAAGATAGCGGAAATCAAACCCGCCACAGACCGTATCGGCGCAGGTAAACAGAATGTCGAAGCCTTGCGCTTCCAACTGTTCGCGAAGCGGAGAGATCATCTGATAGCTGGTCAGAGAGGTGCCCGTGAGGCGATAGGCCACGCGCTCGATATCGCCTTCGGCCATAATGCGGGGGGTATCAACGCCTTGATAGGCCCGAACCGGAAAAGGCTCGGCAGAGGCCGCCTCGCTATGTCGTCCGGTTTCACTCGCCGCTCCGGGCAGCTCCAGCCCGAACAGATCGCGCGCCTGTGCGTGACCGGCACAGATAAGACCGCAAAATAGTGTGGGCAGGCACAGGGCAAGGCGAAGCGAAAAGGTCATGAGGGTCCGGTTTAAGAGTTGGTTCTGTAGTGGTAGTGCCCCGCCTCTTCCATTCCAAGCGAAGAATAGAGCGCAAGCGCCGCCGTATTGTCGCGGGTCACTTGCAGGGCGAGCTGCGTGGCACCGTTCCGGCGCGCCCAATCTGCCGCCAGCCCCATCATCGCACGGGCAAGCCCTTGGCGTCGTGCGGGGCGGGCAATCTCCAGCGCGTGCAGCACCGCGATTTCACCGTGCAGCCCGACGAAGGCCGTGCCCGCAGGCATGTCGCCCAACCGCCCGAGCAGGCTGCATTTCGGCTCCGGCGCTCGGCGCATCACATCGACCCGCGCCGCCGTGATGCCGCCCTCGGCCCAGATTTCGCACTGGATCGCGGTGGGTGGCCAGCCGACATAGCCGTCTTCGGGCTTCGGGGCGGCAAACCGTTCCACGGGGGCGGTGAGACAGGCGACTGGATCGAACATGCGGTAGCCGCGCTGTTCGAGTATGGCGTCAAAGGCGTCTTCCCCGCTGCGAATCTGGAACAGGGCAGGGCGGGCGTCTTGGGCAAACCGCGCTTCAATGTTGTCCAGCGCCGCATCAAAGAGCGCCCCCTCCAAAGTCGCAGCGGACACGCGACTGCCGCCCCCCGCGCCTTCGCGATAGGTGAAAGGGCCGATGCGCTCACAACGCGCAGCCGGCCATGTTGCTTCGAAGGCGCGGAAAAGCTCAGCCCTGTTCATCGGCAGGGAACAGTTTGGCCAGTTCCATCATCGCGGCTTCGACCAAGGCCCCGTCCTGTCCGCGGATCACGATATTGGTGCCATAGGCTCCGTTCTGAACAAAAGGATAAGACCCCATCGACAGCGCCGGATATTTCTCCGCCAACGTCCCTAGAGGTTGAGCGACCGCGCTTTCGGGGCGGTTGATGCGGTAGGTTTGCGACAGCAAGGGCTTGCCACCGGTGAGCGTCGGCAAAAGCCCCGCCACCATGGCGGAAAAGATATTCGGCACACCTGCCATGACATGCACATTCTCGACCGAGAACCCCGGCGCGATGGACACCGGATTTTCGATCAGGACCGCCCCTTCGGGAATACGCGCCATGCGCATCCGCGCGTCATTGAATTCCACGCCGCGCCCTTCGTAATGCGCGCTCAGAAGCGCCTTGGCATCGTCGCGCACGTCAATGGTGCGCCCGAAGGCCTCCGCAATACAATCGGCGGTGATGTCGTCATGGGTCGGCCCGATCCCGCCGGAGGTGAACACATGGGTGTATTTCGCAGACAACGCACGGACGGCCTCCACAATCGCGGCACGATCATCGGACACCACACGCGCTTCCTTGAGATCAATCCCCGCGCGGGTCAATTCGCCTGCGAGGTGATACATATTCGCGTCGCGGGTGCGACCGGAGAGGATTTCGTCCCCGATAGTGAGAATTGCGGCTGTTGGGTTTTTACTGGTCATCTCGCGCCCTCCTTGAGCGGCTGTCCCCTCGGATATAATGCTTTTTTTGTGAAAGCTGAATCCGGTTTGGAGAAAAACCTTGCCAAAAGGGGCCGGTCTTGTGTCCTGTCCCGTCCCGACGGCGCTTCACGTTTTGCGCGAAAGGCTTTACTCCTCGGCCCATGCGCTTTCAAACAGACCTGATCCCCGCCACGCTTTTACGTCGCTACAAACGCTTCCTCGCGGATATTCGCCTCGAAGACGGGCGGGAGGTGACGGCGCATTGCCCGAACCCCGGCTCGATGATGGGGCTGGCAGAGGAAGGCACGAAGGTCTGGGTCGAACCCAATGACGACCCGAAAAAGAAGTTGAAATACGGGCTGCGGATTGTCGAGTTGGAACAGGCAAATGTGGTGGTCGATACCGGTATCGCCAACCGCGTGGTGAAAGAGGCCCTTTTGTCGGGCGCTGTGCCGGGGCTTGCGGGCGATGTGCGTGCGGAGGTCAAATACGGGGAAAATTCGCGGGCGGATTTTCTGGTGACGCAAGACGGACATCCGATCTGGGTGGAGGTGAAATCCGTGACGCTCTCGCGCTCTGCGGGGCTGGCCGAATTTCCGGATGCGAAAACTGCACGCGGGTCCAAGCACCTGTCCGTTCTGGCCGATCGGGTCGCCGCAGGGGAACGCGCCGTGATGCTCTATCTGGTCTCGCGCGATGATTGCACACGCTTCAAACCCGCTGCCGACATTGATCCGACCTATGCGCAGGCCGAGGCCGACGCCCGCGCCGCTGGTGTCGAGATCATGGTCTTCGGTGTCGAGATCACGCCGCAGCAGGTCGTTTTTGTGCCCAGACCTTTGCAACAGATGTGACACCGCGGCACTGGCCCTTTTGCGACGAACCCCTTATATCGGGGCCAAAGAGAACGGAGTGGACCCTTGGACGAGATGCATCGCGGCCGCATTACCAAAGACGGAATTCGAATTTACGAGGATGCCGATTTCGCCGGCATGCACGCGGCAGGGGCTGTTGCGGCACAGATCCTTGACGAGGTCGGCCCTCTTGTCGTGCCGGGCGCGACCACGGGCGAGATTGACGCTTTTATCGAGCGTCGCGTGACCGAGCTTGGCACCACGTCCGCGACCATCGGCTACAAGGGCTACAAACACGCCTCCTGCATTTCCACCAACCATGTGGTTTGCCACGGCATCCCCGGTGCGAAAATTCCGGGCCACAAGGATGACACGCTCCTCGATGGTGACATCATCAACATCGACGTGACGGTCATCAAGGATGGCTGGTTCGGGGACACGAGCCGGATGTATTTCGTCGGCCAGCCCAAGAAATTCGCGGAACGTCTGGTGCAGGTCACCCATGACTGCCTGATGTTCGGCATTGAACAGGTCAAGCCGGGCAACACGTTCGACGACATCGCCCGTGCGATTCAGGAACATGCCCACAAGAACCGCATGTCTGTCGTGCGCGACTTCTGCGGTCACGGGCTTGGCCGTGTGTTCCACGCGCCGCCGAATGTGCTGCACTATGTCCCGCATCGCCGTCCGGGGGATGAAGCGCCGGTTCTGGAAGAGGGCATGTTCTTCACCATCGAGCCGATGATCAATCTGGGCCGTGCGGAGACCAAAGTGCTGCGCGACGAATGGACTGCGATCACCAAGGACAAGAAACTCTCGGCACAATTCGAGCATTCCATCGGCGTGACGGCCACCGGTTGCGAGATATTTACGCTTTCGCCGGGTGACATCTACTATCCCACTGTGAAGGTCTGAGCGCGCGCAAGTTTTCTTGCCAGACGTGATCTCCCCCACTAGAACAAGGGCAGTTTGCCGTTTCGGCTGACTTGCGGCACGCTTGCCCCTGTCCAACGGCACTCACGCAGGCCTGTCCGAGCGCCGAACCTTGGCGGGCCTTAGGGGGACACCAATGACATCGACCCTTTTGCGGGCGGCGCTTTCGGGTGCTGCCATTTTCTGTGTTGCCACCACCGCTTTCGCGCAGGATGTGACACTTCGTTTCCAACATTTCGTTTCGCCCAACTCCGGGGCTCCGATCTATTTCATGGAGCCTTGGGTCAGGAAGATCGAGGAAGACAGTGGCGGGCGGATCAAGATTGAGATGTATCCGCTCATGCAGCTGGGCGGCAAAGCCTCCGACCAATATGACCTGATCCGCGATGGCGCGATTGATGGCGGTTGGGTGGTTCCGGGCTATCAGCCGGGACGTTTTCCCGAAACCGAGGCGCTGGAACTGCCGTTCCTGATGCCCAAATCGGGCGAACTGGCCTCTGTGGCCGCTTGGAATTTTACCCAGAAATATCTGCTGGATGATTTCAAGGACGTGCACCTTCTGGCCGCGCATATGCATGGCGAAGGGCTGGTGCATAAAAAGGGCGCGGCTTTGGAGGTTATGGAGGATTTTCAGGGCCTCAAACTGCGCGCACCGACGCGGACCTCGACCCTGTTGCTCGATAAGCTGGGCGCGGTCCCCGTAGGGATGCCTGTGCCTGCCTTTCCCGAAGCTCTGGCCAAGGGCGTTCTGGATGGCGGCATGATTACCTATGAGATGGCCCCCTCCCTGAAGCTCGACGAGTTGACCGACAGCCATACGGATGTTGCGGGGGACACGGCCTTTTACAATCTCTATTTCATCTGGGCGATGAACAAGGCGAAATACGACAGCCTTCCCGATGATCTCAAGGCGGTGATCGACCGGAACTCCGGCCTTCTGGCCTCGCAATGGTCGGGTGCGGCCTATGATCTGGGCGACGAAGACGGGCTGCGGGTGATTGCGCAGACCGACAATGAGATTGCCGTGTTGAGCGCGGAGGAGACCGCGAGGCTCAAAGCTGTGGGTGATGAGGTCGTAAGCGACTGGAGCGCCGAGATGACGGCCAAAGGCTATGACGGGGCTGCTCTTGTGGCGGATGTGAAGGCGATGGTGGCCGAGGCGATGGAGCGCCAGCCGTGGATTGACACGCGCGGGGCCTCTGCCGCGCATCTGTCGCAAGATCGCATCCGGTAACTGGCCGGACTGCGGTGTGAATCGTGTTATGAGATGTGAAAAAGGGCCGCCTTCGGGTGGCCCTTTTGCATATTGAGTGTGCGTATCGGGTGCGCCTCGCGCAGGCTTGCAGCCCGAGGTTACAGCCCGAGGCGCGCGGGCAGATCGTGCATATCCGCAAGATGCTCGGCCCCTTCGGCAATGAGACGTGCGCCATCGCCGTGAGGATCGAACCCGAAACATTTCATGCCCGCCCGCCGCGCGGCGATACAGCCGGAGGTGCTGTCGTCAATCACCGCGCAGCCCTCTGGCGCAACGCCGAGATGCTCTGCAGCGATCAGAAACAGATCGGGGGCCGGCTTGGCCGTGCCATAGGTGTGGGCTGAATGGATGCGACCTTTGAGACGGGCAAAGACCGCAGGATGGGCCCCAAGCGTCACATCCATCTTCTCCATCGGTCCGTTCGAGCCGACCGCATAGGGAATGCCCGCCGCGTCCAGCGCATCAAAGGCGGCTTCAACCCCGTCGATCAGCGGCACACCCGCGCCGAGCATCTCGAAAACGCGGGGGTAGACCTCGTCAATCCAACTGTCCGGCAGGGCCGCTCCGGCTTCGCGGGCACGCTCTCCGACCCGCGCCATTGTGCCCCCGACATATTTCGATTCAAGCTCATGGATCGAGATGTCGAGACCGAACCGCGCGAAGTCCTTTTGCAGGAACTCCAGCAAAGGCGGCTCACTGTCCACAATCACCCCGTCGCAATCGAAAATTACGGCTTTTACAGTCATGCTGGCTCCAGAAAGTTGATTTTCGTGTCGCCATATTTGCGCGTGTCCAAAAGGGCGAGCGCGTCAGGCGGGGTGATGGCGGCGCTGTCTTCCCAGACCACAAGGGCGCGGGGCGTCAGCCAGTTTCCCGCCAGAGCCGCGGCGATGGCGACTTCGCCAAGCCCCTTGGCATAGGGCGGATCGAGAAAGACCAGATCATAGGGCGCGGACGGATTGGCTGGCAGGCGCGTGGCATCGGCGCGCATCAGGGTGCAACGCGTCTCGGCACGGCATTTCCTGATGTTCTCGGCAATCAACCCCTGCGCCTTGCGCCCGTCATCGACAAAGGTGACACATTCCGCCCCGCGCGAGAGCGCTTCCAGCCCCAGCGCGCCGGTGCCCGCGAACAGGTCCAGCACGCGGGCCTCCGTCACCGCATCCCCATATTTGCCAGCGGTCAGAACAGAGAACAGGCTTTCGCGCACGCGATCCGTGGTCGGACGCAAATGCGCCCCCGCATCGCCCTTGCCGACAGAGGCCAGCGCCAGCCCGCGAAACTCTCCCGCGATGATCCGCATCAGCCGCGCATCAACTGTTTGAGATCGGTTGATGGGTCGGCCACCTTGTCCGGATCAGCGGTCTTGCCGCTTTCAATCAGACGTTTGGCGACCATATAGCCGCGCGGATCGTTGATGGCGTCGATGGCGATCAGTTGCCCGTCCTTGTAATACCAATGCGAACGCGTCCCGTCGCCCTCGCGGATCACGACCTGATCGTGACCGGTGGAAAGCCCCGCGATCTGGAGTTTGACATCATATTGATCGGACCAGAACCACGGTTTCGGCGTGTAGATCACATCCTGACCGAGCATGTTCTTGGCCACCACGGCCCCTTGGTCAATGGCATTTCCAACGCTTTCGAGACGCATCTGCACACCCTCATGCGGGAAAGAGGCACAATCGCCCGCCGCGAAAATATCGGGGTCCGAGGTCGCGCCATGCAGGTCGGTTTTGATCCCGTTCTCAAGCGCCAGTCCGGCCAGTTCGGCCAGCTCCGTGCCGGGGATGATCCCGACGCCGACAATGACGAAATCCACGTCCAGCGTGGTGCCATCGGTCAGGTCTGCGGTCTTCACGCGACCGTCTCCGCTCAGTTTGACAAGCCCCACGCCCTCGCGCAGGTCAACGCCGTGGGAGCTGTGCAAAGCGCGGAAATAGTCCGAGGTTTCTTTCGAGGCAACGCGCTGCAAAATCCGGTCGGCCATTTCAACGAGCGTGACCTTGAGCCCTTTTTTCGAGGCCACAGCCGCCGCTTCCAGCCCGATATAACCGCCGCCGACGATCAACACAGAGGCCCCTTCGCGGAACTCCGGTTCGATCGCATCGGCATCGGCCAGCGTCCGCATGGTGTAGACCCCCTCAAGCTCTCCGCCAATGGCGGCGGGCAGCAGGCGCGGGGCGGAGCCGGTGGCCAGCGCGAGCTTGTCATAGCTCAACACCTCATCCCCGATGGACACGGTTTTGGCCTTCGGGTCGATGCCGGTGACCTTGGCATTAGTGCGCAGGGTGATGTTCTCGTCTGCGTAATAGCTTTCCGGTCGCAAGAACAGGCGCTCCAGTTCCATCTCTCCCAGAAGATAGGCTTTCGACAGGGGCGGGCGCTGGTAGGGCGGAGCCGGTTCATCCCCGATCAGAGTGATCCGGCCGTCGAACCCTTGGCCGCGCAGAGTGGTGACAATGCTTTGACCGGCCTGTCCGGCCCCGATGACGATGAAGTGGCTCATGATCTTTCCTCTGGTCGTGAAACGCGCTGACCCTATATCGTGGAGAGACAGAATGACAACGCACAGAGGAACAGAATCATGACAATTCGCGTGGGAGACAGTCTGCCGGGTGGCAGCGTGCTTGAAATGACAGCAGAGGGGCCAGCTGCCGTCGAGCTTTCGGACAAGTTCAAGGGGCGCAAGGTTGTGCTGTTCGGTTTGCCTGGTGCCTATACCGGCGTCTGCACAACGGCGCATGTGCCCAGCTTTATCCGCACCAAGCCGAAATTCGAGGAAAAAGGTGTGGACGAGGTGATCTGCGTCGCCGTCAACGACCCTTTTGTGATGGGCGCATGGGCGAAAGACACCGGCGCAGATGAGGCGGGGATCACTATGTTGGGCGATGCGGAAGGCGCGTTTATCAAGGCGCTGGGTCTGGATTTCAGTGCACCGCCTGCGGGGCTGATCAACCGCTCCAAACGCTTCGCGCTCTATGCCGAAGATGGTGTGGTGAAGGTGCTCGAAGTCGAGGCCAGCCCCGGCGAATGCACGATTTCCGCAGGCGAGTCCCTGTTGGAAAAAATCTGATCGGAAGCGTTTCGCGAAAACTTGGGTGACAGGTTGGTGGGAAGCGCTTTGGACAATGCCCTGACACGGGGCCTGAAATGACAAACGCCCGAGGGATGACCTCGGGCGTTCGTGTATTGGTCTTGTTGCTCCGGCCTTATTCGGCGGCGTTGATGACCGTGCGGGTCGGGAAGGGAATTTCCACACCCGCCTCGTCCAGCGCCTCTTTGACCGCACGTTTCATATCGGTCGAGAAGGCGAAGTAGTCCGAGGATTTGACCCAGACACGCACAAGGAAGTCGACCGAGAAGTCGCCCAGATTGTTGACCTGAATGAACGGCTCCGGATCGGTCAGCGCACGCGGATCGGACAGGATCGTCTTGCGGATCACGTCTTCCGCGATTTTCAGGTTCGCGCCATAGCTCACGCCAAAGGTCCACTCCGCGCGGCGTGTGTCATTGGTGGAGTAGTTGGTGATGATATTGCCCCAGACCTGCGAGTTCGGCACGATCACCTGCACATTCGACAGATCGGCAAGCTCGGTATAGTTCAGGGAAATATCCTTGACGGTGCCCATCTTGCCGGAGACTTCGACGAAATCCCCGATTTTGAAGGGGCGGAACAGGATGATCATCACCCCCGCCGCGATGTTCGACAGGGTGCCTTGTAGCGCCAGACCGATGGCCAGACCGGCGGCACCGATCACAGCGACGATCGAGGTGGTCTGGATGCCGAAGGTGTTGAGAACGATCAGAAGGGTAAAGGCCAGAACCGCATAACGCGCGATATTGGCGAGGAAATTGAACAGCGTGTCGTCGAGGGTCTCATATCTTAGCCCGATGGCGCGGATACGGCGACCGACCCAGCCGGAAATGATCATCCCGATCAGCAGCAGAACCAGAGCGCCGACGATGGACCCTGCAATTCCGGCCAGAAATTCGATCGAGAGATACTCGCCCAACGGATGGCCTTCGTAGATTTCGTAACTCATAAGCTTTTCAAACATGTGCGGCTGCCTCGTCCATTGTTCTTGCCAGTTCGATGTCTTTCGCGGTCAAGCCTCCGGCGTCATGGGTGGAAAGCTCCACCTCGACCGTCCGGTAGACATTGCGCCAGTCGGGGTGGTGATCTCTTTTTTCCGCAAAAAGCGCAACCCGTGTCATAAACCCGAAAGCCTCGTTAAAGTTCCGGAATGTGAAACGCTTCCGGATCGCGTTTCCATCGGCGGTTTCTGTCCAGCCTTGCGCCAGAAGCGGGGCCAGCGCCTCGTCGCGTGTGGCACCTTGCAACAGTTCAGTCATGGTCTTGCTCCTGTCCTGTGGATTTGAACGGGCCGTAAGAGGTCAGCACCTCGACCTCCTCGGCCACGGCGGCGCGTTCGGCATCAAGATAGTCGCCCACGGCCCGCGCAAACCCCGGATCCCTGATCCAGTGCAGCGAATGCACCGTGTTGGGCAAATAGCCGCGCGCCAGTTTGTGTTCGCCCTGCGCACCGGCCTCGACACGGTCGAGACCGTGGGCAATGGCGTAGTCGATGGCCTGATAATAGCACAGCTCGAAATGCAGGCTCGGGTGATATTCGGTGCAACCCCAATACCGCCCGAAAAGCCGCGTCCGCCCGATGAAATTCAGCGCCCCCGCAATGGCTCGCCCGTCTTTGAGCGCCAGCACCAAAAGGACATCGTCGCGCATTGTGTTGTGTATCTCGTCGAAAAAGGCGCGGGTCAGGTAAGGCGTGCCCCATTTGCGGCTGCCCGTGTCCTGATAGAACTGCCAGAAAGCATCCCAATGTTCCGGCCGGATCGCCTCTCCGGTCAGTTGCACGATCTCTCCGCCAAACCCCTGCGCCTGCGCACGTTCCTTGCGGATGTTCTTGCGCTTGCGTGAAGACAGCGCCTGTAGGAAATCGTCGAAACTGCCATATCCGGCATTGTCCCAATGAAACTGCTGCCCCGTGCGATGCATCAAGCCCATTGCCTCGCCCGCCGTGACCTCTTCTTCGACGCAAAAGGTCAGGTGCAGCGAGGACAGCGCATTTTGCGAGGCGATCTCAACCGCGCCTTGCACCAAGGCCGCCATGCCGGTCTCCTCGAACCCCGGACGGGTCAGAAGCCGCCGCCCCGTCACAGGGGTAAACGGCACCGCGATTTGCAGCTTCGGATAATAGCGCCCGCCCGCCTGTTCATAGGCATGGGCCCAGTTGTGATCGAAAATATATTCGCCCTGACTGTGCTCCTTGGCATACATCGGCGCAACGGCGATCACCTCGCCGCCAAGCCGCGCCACAAGATAGCTCGGCTGCCAGCCCGTGCCCGCACCGACAGAGCCGGACCGCTCCAGCGCCAGCAGGAAGCGATGGGTCACAAACGGATCTTCCGGCGCGCCCGCCCCACGGGTGGCACAGGCATCCCAGTCCCCGGCGACTATCGCGTCGAGGCTGTCGATCAGGCTAATCTCAATCTGTTCCGTCATATCCCGTGCACCGTGGTCTTCCTGTAACTGGCGCGCCGGACCGCCGCGTCAAGTCGGAAGATAGTTCTCGAATGTGATGTTCTCAGCAACCTTGCTGGCGGTGGCCTCTTCTTCGGCGCTTTTGATCGTCCAGCACAGAATATGCGCACCCGACGCTTTCAACTCCGCAACACGCGGACGCTCCAGATCGGACCATTGATGGCTGATGAAACTTGCTCCCACACGTTCGTAATCGACAATGTCGCGCAGAGGCGCACGGCGCGAGGCCGGAATGAGCTTGGCCGCGTCATCTTCCCAGCTTGCGGTGGTGAGACCGCGCGGCAGATGCGGACAAAGCTCGGCCAGAACTGCAACGGAATGGGGGTTGAACGACATCATGGCCACCGGCCCCTGATAGCTTTCGAGCACCTTGGTTGCGGCCACTTCCAGCCGCCCGACACTCGGCCCCATCGCCCCGTCCTGATCCTTTACCTCGATCAGAAGCGGCGCACGCCCGTCCACATGGTCGAGAACCTGTTTCAGCGTCGGCACCCCGACCTCGCCGGTCTTGAACCGCAACTGCGCCAGTTCCTCCGCCGTGTTGAGCGCAAAGGCCCCGTGCCCTTCGGTCAGGCGGTTGAGCGCATAGTCGTGAAAGACCATCGCCTCCCCGTCCGAGGACATTTGCAGGTCGATTTCAATGCCGAACCCTTTTGCAATGGCCGCATCCAGCGCGGCAAAGTTGTTTTCGGCACGGGTGACATTGCCATCATGCAGGGCACGGTGCGCGATCGGTGTCTTCAGAAAGATCTCTGGTAATTGGGGCATCAGACGAGCTCGAACACCGCTTCAATTTCCACGGCAACACCCAGAGGCAGGCTGGCGGCGGAGACCGCGGAGCGCGCATGGCGGCCCGCTTCGCCCAGCACCTTGACCATCAGATCGGAGGCACCGTTGATGACTTTGGGCTGTTCGGTGAAGTCAGCGGTCGAATTGACGAAACCGACGAGTTTGACCAGTCGTTTCACCTTGGAGAAATCCCCCTCCACGGCAGCATTGGCCTGCGCCAGAAGGGCCAGCGCACAGGTTTCGGCGGCTTTGGCCCCTTCTTCGGTGTTCATATCGTCTCCGAGCTTGCCACAGATGAGCCCGTCAGGCCCGTTGGAGATCTGGCCGGAGATAAAAAGCTGCGTCCCGCTGATGACAAAAGGCACATAATTGGCGGCAGGGGCCGGAGCGGCGGGAAGGGTGAGGCCGAGGTCGGCCAGTTTGGCGGAAAGATCCATGGGGAGGGTCCTTTGTGTTGGCTGCGCGTCAGTTCTCGCGGAAGGCGCGGATGAAATAATCTGTCAGAGGTTTGGTCAGATAGGCAAGAGGCGAGCGTTCGCCGGTGGACATATAGGTTTCTACGGGCATTCCGGGGATCAGCACAGCCCCGTCGGGGAGGCGGGCGCGCTGAGCCTCGGAAATATGGATGTCCGCACGGTAATAATTTTCTCCGGTGACGTCATCGACAAAAGCATCGGGAGAAACGCGCATGACCTGTGCTTCGAGTTCCGGTGTGGTGCGGCGGTCGAATGTGGAAAAGCGCAAACGCACCGGCTGGCCGGGGTAGACCTGGTCGACATGGGTCGGGCTGACCCTTGCCGTGATGATGAGGGGGCGGTCCTGCGGCACAATATAGAGTGCGGGTTGCGCGGGCGGGATCACCGCGCCGGGGCCGAAGACGGACAGGCCGTAGACGACGCCCGACACAGGGGCGCGGATGTCGAGGCGCTCCAGTCGCGCGGTGAGGCCGGAGAGCTGTTCGCGCAACCCTCCGATCTCTGCCTGAATGTCGCGCAACTCGGTGATCGCGGTTTCGCGGCGGTCGCTGCGGGCCTTGAGGATGTTCAACTCGATCTCGGTGATCTGCACCTGTGCCTGTGCCTCGGACGTGTCCAGTCGCCCGATTTCGGCGGTATATTGCACCGCATCACGGCGCAGGCCGGTCACGCGGCTTTGCTGGGTGAGGCCGCGTTCGAGCAAGACGGTTTGCGCCGCAAGGTCGTCTTTGAGCAGCGCAAGCTGTTCCGTGAGGGCGGCTTTCTGAGTTGTGATCCCCTTGATCTGCACGTCGATCTGGCTGCGCTGTTTGTTCAGCTGTTCGATTTCCGCGCGGGCCGTTTCCTGACGGGCGTGGAACAGGTCGATCTGTCCGGCCACGGATCGCGCCACTTGCGGGTCGTCGGCCATACGCGCGACCAGTTCCGGCGGCAGGGTGATTTTGGCGGCCCCGTCGCGTTCGGCCTCAAGCCGTGCCGCGCGGGCCAGCAGTTCGAACAACTGGCGTTCCAGCACCGCGATGTCGTTGAGGTCGTCCTCGGCAGCCAGTTCGATCAAAAGCGCCCCTTTTTCGACCTTTGCGCCCTCGTTCACATGCACCGCCGCCACTTCGCCGCCGTCACGATGGGCCACGGCCTGACGGTTCTGTTCGACCTGCACCTGCCCGTGGGCGACAACGGCCCCGTCGATTCGCGCAAAGATCGCCCAGCCGCCAAAGCCGACGAACAGGATCGCAAGGCAGGCCAGCCCGAACCAGACGAGGCTGCGTGCGGACCAGTCCTGTTGTGTGGGGCGCGGCGTGCTCATCGGATGCCTCCCTGAGCCGTGCCGCTGCGCAGAATGTCCTTGGAATTCTTGACCATCTCGCCCAGCACCTGATCGCGCGGCCCGAACGCACGACGCAGACCGCCTTCCAGCACCAGAAGCTTTTCACATTCCTGAATCGCAGAAGGCCGGTGCGCCATAATCAGCACGGCCCCGCCCTCGTCCTTATGGCGGCGAATCGCGGTGTTGAGCGCGAGGGAGCCGGCATTGTCGAGGTTGGCATTGGGCTCGTCGAGAATGACGATCACCGGATCGTCGTAAAACGCCCGCGCCAGACCGATCCGCTGCAACTGCCCGCCGGACAACAGCCCGCCCGCCGCAGAGACCGGCGTGTCGTAGCCCTCCGGCAGCGACAGGATCAGGTCATGGGCATCGGCTTTCTTTGCGGCGGCAATCACGGCCTCGGCCTGAGGGGTAAGCGCGAGTTTGGCGATGTTTTCGGCAATCGTGCCGTCGAAAAGTTGCACCTGTTGCGGCAGGTAGCCGATGTAACGGCCAAGCGCCTCGCTGTCGTAATGCGAGAGTTTCGCACCATCGAGGCGGATCGTGCCGCCCGTAGGCGACCAAACCCCCGTCAGTGCCCGCGCCAGCGTGGATTTTCCGGCGCCTGATGGCCCGATGACGCCCAGAGCCTCGCCGGGGGCAAGATCGAACCCGACCATCCGCAGAGCGGCCTGCGTTTGTCCCGGTGGCGTAACGGTGAGGTGTTGAACCGACAGCGCGGCTTTCGGACGGGGCAGAGCCGTGTGCGAGGTCTCGGCGGGGGTGCGCCCGAGCAATTCGGCCAGATCACGCCAGCCGCGCAGACCATGTTGCACCAGCCCCCACTGGCCGATCAGCATATCAACCGGCTGCAAGGCGCGCCCCAAGAGAATCGAGCTGGCCACCATCGCCCCCGCGCTCAACTGGCGCTCCAGTACCAGCCACGCACCAAGCGCCAGCATGGCGGATTGCAGGAACAGACGCAGCGCTCTGGAGGCGGCGGTAAAGCCGTGGGTCGTGTCCTCGCTGGCCACGCTTTGGCGCAAGGCGGTCTCGCGGGCCTTGAACCAGCGCCGGAAAGCGGCCTCTTTCATACCAAGCGCGGCAAGTGCCTCCGCCGCCGAGGTCATGCGACTCGCGGTCTGCTGCGCCTCGTTTTCAGCACGGATGAGCGCGTCCTGCTTCGGTTTCGCCGCCGCACGGTGCCACAGCGCAACCGCCACAAGCATTCCTCCGCCGCCCACCGCCAGAAGGCCGAGATAGGGGTGGAACAGCGCAATGCCACAGAGAAAAATGGGGGTAAATGGCAGGTCATAAAGCGCCGACAGGGCCGGAGAGCCGAGAAAACGGCGAATGGCGGTCAGATCGTCCATGCCGCGAATCTTGCGGGTGTCGCGCGGGTTTCGGGCCGCTTGCGCCATCGATGCATGGAACACGCGGTTTTCGAGCCGCGTCTGGAAACGCGCCGCGATTCGCGACAGAATCCGCGCCCGCGTGCCGTCGAGCAGCCCCATCATCAGATAGAGAAAGGCGACGATGGAAAACAGCGCCACCAGAGTCGCCTCCGAGCCAGAGCCCAGAACACGGTCATAGACCTGAAGCATGAACAACGGGCCGGTGAGCATCAACAGATTGATACATATGGAAAATATACCACAGGTCCAAAACAGCCCGCGAGAGCCGCGCCGGACAGTGGCGAGCTCTTCTTGACCGAGGCGGATCTCTTCTTGGGTCATGGCGGTGTCTTAACGCGGTCCTGTCTGATATGGCATCGCTGCCTGTGGCCCGGCGCGGGCCGGAGGTGATCTGTTGAAACAATGTCACAGGATTTCTAACAGGAGGTGTGTTAATATTGGGCTTCTGTTTCAGGAATACTATGTGGCTTATACCCACTGAAACGGGCTGTGTTGTGACGCTCGTGTCTTGTTCAATCTGTTAGTCCGAAGGTTCGCCATAATGACCCTATCTCCCCTAAGGCCGTTACTCGCCAAGACTTCGCTTTTTGCCGGGGTCATTGTGTTGGCCGGCTGTGCGACCCCCGGTCCCGACGGGATCGCGGACCCTTACGAAGAGGTGAACCGTGGCTGGCATGACACCAATGTCGCGCTGGACAAGGCGGTGATCAAACCCGTGTCCACGGCCTATGGCACAGTGGTGCCTGACCCGTTGCGCAAGGGGTTGTCGAATGTCTCCGACACGCTGGGTATTCCGGGCAGTGTGGTCAATGATGTGTTGCAGTTGCGTTTCGGTGACGCGCTGCACAACACCGCGCGGTTTGCCGTGAACGCCACCATCGGGATCGGCGGGCTGTTCGATCCGGCGACCGGCATGGGGCTTGAGGAGCGCGATGCGGATTTCGGAGAGACGCTTTATACATGGGGCATGGGCGAGGGGGCTTATGTTGTCCTGCCGCTTTATGGTCCTTCGACAGAGCGCGACTCTTTGGGGCTTCTGGTCGATATCGCGCTTGATCCCGTGGGCAACCTGCTTGGCAATCCGGAAAAAGGGTACAAGACAGGGCTGAAAGTCGCCGATTTGGCGGACACACGTTATCGTTATTCCGATCTCTATGAATCCGTGATTTATGACAGCGCGGACAGCTATGCCCAGATGCGCCTGACCTATCTCGACAACCGCCGCTACGAATTGGGAACCCCGATCGTGGCCGGTGCGGGAGCTGCGGATCAGGAGGCTGCGGCTTTTGACATATATGAGGACTTCTATGAGTGATTTCGCGTTTACACGCCGGACGGTTCTGGGCGCTTTAGGGGCGGCTCTGATCCTGCCCCAATCGGCCTTGGCGTTTTCTTCGGCTCAGGCCGAATCCCTGATCGACAAGGCCGTGGCGGACATCAACGCCATCATCAATTCGGGCAAATCCGAAGCGGCCATGTATGTGGATTTCGAGAAGGTGCTGGTGCGCTACGCCGATATGCCCAACATCGCGCGTTCGGTGCTTGGCCCGCCTGCGCGTAGCGCGTCTGCGGCGCAGTTGCGGAGTTTCACCAAGGCGTTCCAGGCCTATGTCGCGCGCAAATACGGGTCGCGTTTCCGCGAGTTCATTGGCGGCAGGGTCGAGGTCAACAGCACGCAGAAGATCAACTCGATCTACGATGTGCGCTGCACGGCTGTGCTCAAAGGGGAGCCACCCTTTGCGATCTCGTTCATCGTGCATGACAAGGCGGGCAAATTTATCGATCTTCAGATCGAGGGGATTTCGCTTCTGAAATCCGAACGCTCCGAGATCGGTGCGATGCTCGACAAGGCTGGCGGAAATATCGACAAGCTGGCCGCCGCGTTGAGCTGAGCGAAGATATTTTTGTGAATGTGAAAAACGCGCCCTGTGAGGCGCGTTTTTTGATGCGTGTTGTGTGGAGGGCGGGGCAAAGAGCCTGTCAAAATGCCCGACACATGTCCGACATGTATCCGACAGGATGCAGACGCCTCAATTTCCCCCGCCGAAGATCGTTCCCAAGAGGTCGAGCAGCACATTATCGGCCTTGTCTCCGCCGCGACCGGTGTTGGTGTCGCGCTCGACCGTATTGACCGTGGGCGGTGTGGCAGGGCGGATCATGGGCAGCGGTTTGGGCTCAAGCCCCTCTTGGACCTGCGCCATAGTGCGTTGCCAGATTTCCGCCGGAAGCCCGCCGCCTGTAACGCCTGTGAGCGGCGAGTTGTCGTCATATCCCATCCAGACGCCCGCGACGTAATCGGCAGTGAAACCCATGAACCATGCGTCCCGCGCGGCCTGTGTCGTGCCGGTCTTGCCCGCCACTTCGACACCGGGGATTTGTGCGCGGGCCCCCGTGCCGGCTTGCACGGCATTATACATCATATAGATGAGTTGCTGGGCGCTGTCCGGCGTGATGACCCGCTCGCCAAGCCCGCCTTCCTGACCCATCAGGGGTGTGCTATCCCCTTTTAAACGCAGGGATTTCAGCCCGTAAGGGGTAACGGATGACCCGCCGTTGAGAATGCCCGCATAGGCGCCGGTCATCTCCAGAAGCGTCGTTTCCGAGGCGCCGAGTGCCAGTGCCGGTCCCTGCGCCAGATCGCTTTCGATGCCGAACATCTCGGCCACAGTGCGCACGTTCTCAAGGCCCGCATCCATCGCCAGTTTCACGGCGGGGATGTTGTAGCTGTGTTTGAGCGCATCGGTGACGGTCACGGGGCCGTGGAACTTACGGTCGTAGTTTTGCGGCGACCACGGGCCGGAGCCGGGAATGTCCAGCGTGATCGGTTCGTCCATGATGACATCGTCATAGGACCAGCCCATGTCGAGCGCCGTGGCGTAGACAAAGGGTTTGAAGGAGGAGCCGGGCTGGCGTTTGGCCTGTGTCGCACGGTTGAAGGCGCCGGAGACCTTGAGCTTGCGCCCGCCGACCATAGCCCGCACCGCCCCGTCCGCCGACATCACCACAATAGCCGCCTGCGCCTCGGACCCCGCGCGAACCTTGTTCTCGAAGATCCACGTCAGCGCCTCTTCGGCGGCAGACTGGATGCGCTGGTCAAAGGTGGTTTCGATCACCACGTCTTCGGTCGTGTCACGGGTCAGAAAGTCAGGACCTGCTCCCATAACCCAATCGGCAAAATAGCCGCCTGCGCGTTTTTCTGCGGTTTCGGACAGTTCCGCCGGATGTGCCTTGGCATAGGCGCGTTCTTCTTCGGAGATGTAGCCTTGCTGGTTCATCAACAGCAACACAATCCCCGCGCGTTCCTGCGAGCGTTGCAGGTTGTTGGTGGGGGCGTATCGCGTCGGGGCCTGCAAAAGTCCTGCCAGCATAGCGCTTTCGGCGATGTTGACCTCTGCGGCGGATTTGCCGAAATAGCGCTGTGCGGCGGCTTCAAACCCGTTTGCCCCTGCGCCGAGATAGGCACGGTTCATGTAGATCGACAGGATTTCGTCTTTGGAATAGCGCGCTTCCATGGCCATGGCGAAGACCATTTCCTTGATTTTGCGCGCCATTGTCGTCTCGCGACAGTCGGCCTCGTATTCCGTCTGGTTTTTCCAGGTGTTCGGATCATAGGGCACACCAAGGCACAGCAGTTTGGCCGTTTGCTGGGTCAGCGTCGAGCCGCCGTGCCCCGAAAGAGGGCCGCGCCCTTCCGACAGGTTGATGCGGATGGCGGAGGCGATGCCGCGCGGAGAGACGCCGAAGTGGCGGTAGAACCGTTTGTCTTCCGTTGCGATGATCGCGTGTTTGAGGTGGGGCGAGACCGTGTCTGCCGTAATTTGCCCGCCAAACTGTTCCCCGCGCCATGCAAAGACCGAACTGTTGCGGTCCAGAAGCGTAACAGAGCCGCGAGCGCGCCCGTCCAGAAGCTCGGAATAGGGCGGCAAGGTCGAATAGATATAGAAGACCGCAATGCCGATCACCACCGCAAGCGCCAATGCGCCGCGTGACACAGTGAGCCAGATCAGCCGCCCGATCCAGCGGAAAAGGCCGCTGACCAGCCGCACCACAGGGTTCGACGGCGACTTGCGCGTCGGTTTGCGCCGCACGGGTTTTTTCCGTGGTGTCGGCGTTTTGGCCTTCTTTTTCGGCTTTTTCACCGGTTTCGAAGCATTGGGATAGCGGCGCTCGGCCACCAGCTTGCGCTTGCCCCCGTTCGGTCCTGTCATGTCTTTTGCTCGATATCTGCCAGGTTTGATTGCGACAGACTGTAATGAACTGGTGTCTGAATGTTGAGGGGAAACGAGTCGCCTTCACATCTTTATTTTTCGCCTATTTTTTAATCCCAACGCACAAAATGTATAATTTTTGTGCAGGTGTGCTTGAAAAAGTCTCACAACGATCAGCGCCATCGCTTGTGAAGAAACTCTTAACATCGTTTTGCTGAGGCCGTGGCAAGCATTGCAAAGTGCACCACCCGCTCAAACGGAAGGGGAAAAACGTGAAACTTATTATTGCTGCAATCAAGCCATTCAAGCTTGAAGAAGTCCGCGAAGCGCTGACAGGGATCGGCGTTCGGGGCATGATGGTGACGGAGATCAAGGGCTTTGGCTCTCAGTCCGGTCACACCGAGATCTACCGCGGCGCGGAATATGCCGTGAACTTCGTGCCGAAGGTGAAACTTGAGATCGTCGTGGCCGATGCCATGGCCGAGCAAGTTGTCGAAACCATCGCAACCACCGCCAAGACCGACAAGATCGGCGACGGCAAGATTTTTGTCCTCGACGTGGAAGGCGCAACCCGCGTCCGTACCGGCGAGACCAACGACGACGCGATCTAATCGCGCTTACCCGAGACGAAAGGGACTGAAACCTATGAAACTCACCAAGTTTATTCCGGCCACAGCGCTCGCAACTGCGATGCCGCTTATGGCCTTTGCTCAAGACGCTGAAGAGGTTGTCGCCGTTGCTGTGCCGACCGACACTGTCTTTATCCTCAACACCTTGCTCTTCCTGATCGGCGGCTTCCTCGTCTTCTTCATGGCCGCTGGTTTTGCCATGCTCGAAGCCGGTCTCGTGCGCTCCAAGAACGTGGCGATGCAGCTCACCAAGAACGTTGCGCTGTTCGGTCTCGCGTCGATCTTCTACTACCTGATCGGCTACAACCTGATGTACCCGCTGGGAACTTGGGCGGTTGACGGTGTGCTTTCCGGCGTCTTCGGTCCGGGTGTGCTCGAAGCTGTTGGCATCACGGCGGAAACTGCTGACGATTACGGTTATGCGTCCACCGGTTCCGACTTCTTCTTCCAGTTGATGTTCTGTGGTGCAACCGCGTCCATCGTCTCCGGTACGCTTGCCGAGCGCATCAAACTGTGGCCGTTCCTGATCTTCACGATCGTTCTGACTGCCATCATCTACCCGGTTACAGCCTCCTGGACTTGGGGCGGTGGCTTTGTTGGCGAAGCTGGCTTCTCCGACTTTGCCGGTTCCACAATCGTGCACTCCGTAGGTGGCTGGGCCGCTCTGACCGGTGCGATCATCCTTGGACCGCGCCTTGGCAAATACAAAGACGGCAAAGTGACGGCATTCCCGGGTTCCAACCTGACGCTTGCTACTCTGGGTACGTTCATCCTGTGGCTCGGTTGGTTCGGCTTCAACGGTGCATCCCAGCTTGCTATGGGCTCTGTGGGTGACGTGGCTGACGTGTCCCGCATCTTCGCCAACACCAACACCGCTGCTGCCGGTGGCGCGATTGCCGCTCTGGTTGTGACCCAACTGGTCTACGGCAAGGTCGACCTCACCATGGTGCTCAACGGCGCTCTGGCTGGCCTCGTCTCCATCACTGCCGAACCGCTCACCCCGACTTTGGGTGCTGCAACGCTCATCGGTATGGTCGGCGGCGTGATCGTGGTCTTCGCTGTCCCGTTCCTTGACAAGCTGAAAATCGATGACGTTGTCGGTGCGATCCCGGTCCACCTGATCTGCGGCATCTGGGGCACCATCGCGGTTGTCTTCACCAACTCTGACGCAACCCTCGGTGCACAGCTCTACGGTATCGTCGTGATTGGCGGCGCAACTGTGATCGCTTCCGGTATCGTCTGGTTCATCCTGAAAGCTGTCATGGGTATCCGCGTCTCCGAAGAAGAAGAGATGATGGGCCTCGATAAAGCCGAGCTTGGCATGGAAGCCTATCCGGAATTCTACAAAGGCTGATCCCTTCCTCAGTCTGAAAATCCTGACCCGGGCATGAAAATGCCCGGGTCTTTCTTTTGCCGGAAACCCTTTCTCAACCAAGTTGCTTTATCCCTGTCCGTGAGATGCGAGAAACGCTTGAGGTCGGAATGCTGCGTCGGATTTGGGTGCTCTGGATTGCCGTTCTGCTCTGGCCTGTGGGGCTTTGGGCAGACCCTCTGTCCCTGTTGCGTCCCAGCGGGCAGGGTTGGGATCTGGAGCGACAGCCTTTGGTCATCAGCCTGCCGCAACCGCTTGTCGGGAGGGCATCGGTTGCCGGTTCCGCGTTTGGCCCGAGCCTTTTCGCGGGCCGTGCTGAAGGCAGTTTTTTCGAACCTTTGCCCCCACGCCCAGAGGCGCGCGTGAGGATTCGAGGGATGGCGCAGCTGCCCGTCGACATTGCCTTGGTTCGCGCCATGATCGGACGGGCGGAAAGCCCGCGTAACGGGTATGACGCTGTGCAACACGGGGCCAAGCAAAAGCCGCGCAAACCGCCAACGCAGATGTCATTGGGCGAGATATTCGCATGGATCGACGCCACCCCGGGGCAGCCACATGCCATCGGTTTCTATCAGTTTATCCCTTCGACACTGGCGCGGTTGGTCACCGAGCTGGATCTCGGGCCGGAGGTGATCTTTACGCCCGCCGTGCAGGATGATCTGGCCAATATTCTCTTGGCGGACGCGGGGATTTTTGATTTGCGCGCGGGGCAGATCACGCGGCATCAGTTCATGAACAATCTGGCCAAGATCTGGGCGGGGCTGCCGACCTCGTCGGGCAAATCCCATTACCACGGCTATGCGGGCAATAAGGCGACTGTGACATGGGCCGAGTTTGATCGGGAAATGGCGCGTGCCTTTCCGAGTTAACAAAAACGCGCCCCGAAGGGCGCGCATTGCATCAGATCAGATGGGGCAGACTTATTTGCAGATTTTCGCCACAGCTTCGGCGAGAAGCGGCACGGTCTTGCTGTTCAGCCCTGCGATGTTCATCCGAGAATCGCCCACCATGTAGATGCCGAAGTCCTCACGGATTTTCATCACTTCCTCCGGCGTTGCCCCGATACGGGAGAACATGCCGCGGTGACCGGCGATGAAGTCGAAACGATCCGAATTTGTCAGGCGTTTCAACTCGTCGGCCAGTTGCTGACGTAGCCCCAACATGCCGAGACGCACTTCTTCAAGCTCCGCCATCCAGTCCGCTTTCAGAACGTCGTCATTCAGGATCATCGTCACCAGACGCGCACCGTGATCCGGCGGGAAGGAGTAGTTCTGGCGGTTCAGGAAATTCAGCGTGCCTTGGGTCACAGGCGTTTGCTCTGCGGTTTCGGACATCGCCATGAGGCAACCGGTGCGCTCGCGATAAATCCCGAAATTCTTGGAGCAGGAGGCAGCCACCAGAAGTTCCGGCAGTTTCGAGGCCAGAAGGCGCGTGGCGGCGGCGTCTTCTTCGAGACCGTCACCAAAGCCCTGATAGGCAATGTCGACCAGCGCGGTCGCGCCTTTCTCGATGATCAGGTCCGCGACAAGCCCGTATTGCTCCAGCGTCAGGTTCGCGCCGGTCGGGTTGTGGCAGCAGCCGTGCAGCAACACCAGATCGCCGGCTTTCACGCCCTTGAGGCTCTCCATCATCGCATCGAAATCGACGGTGCAGGAGGCTTCGTCGAAATAGGCATAAGACTCGTTTTTCAGCCCCATGAATTTGATGATCGACACATGGTTCGGCCATGTCGGGTTGGAGGTCCAGACCGTGACATCGGGATTGGCGAGCTTGGCCAGTTCAAACGCCTGACGGATCGCACCCGTACCGCCCGGAGTGGCAATCGCGCCCACGCGGGCATGATCGACACTGTCGGCCAGAACCAGAGACTTCATCGCATCGCCATAGGCCGGATCACCGGAGAGGGCTGTGTATTTCTTGGTGGTTTCGGTTTCCCACAGCTGCTTTTCAGCGGCCTTGACCGCGCGCATCACGGGGGTCTCGCCATCGGCATTTTTGTAGATGCCGACGCCCAGATCGATTTTCGTGTCGCGCGGATCATCACGATACAGCGCCATAAGTTCGAGGATTTTGTCCGCCGGTCGCGGTTTCAGTGTGCTCAGCATTACGCTTCTCCAGTTGCGACCTTCAAATCGCCATACATGCCCCATTCCGCCCATGATCCGTCGTAAAGCGAAAAAGGAACGCCAAGACGGGTGAGCGCGAGGCCCAGAATTGCAGCCGTCGCCCCCGACCCGCAGGTGGTGATCGCCGGCTTGTTCAGATCAACGCCCGCATTCTCGAAAACCGCGCGCAATTCGTCATTGGATTTCAGCGTGCCTTCGGATGTCAGAACTTCGGTGAAGGGCACGTTGCGGGAATTCGGGATATGGCCGGATGCGAGGCCGGGACGGGGTTCCGGCACTTCGCCTTTGAATCGCGCGGCAGAGCGGGCGTCTATGATGGTGTAATCGCCAAGTTTTGCGGAGGCAGCGACTTGTGTCACATCGCGGACAAGCTCGGGGCGGATTTCGGTGATCATGTGGCGGTCGCGAATGGTGGGCGGCTGGTCCGTGACCGGATGCCCTTCGGCTTTCCACTTTGGCAAGCCACCATCGAGGACGGCGACATTGTCCTGCCCGAAATATTTGAACATCCACCACACGCGCGGCGCAGAGAAGATACCGGCGCTGTCATAGACAACCACCTGATGCCCGTCCCCGATGCCGAGCGCACGCATGCGAGACATGAATTTTTCCACGGGCGGCAACATATGCGGCAGGTCGGAGCGCAGATCGGCCACTTCGTCGATATCGACAAAACGTGCGCCGGGAATATGTTCGCGCTCGTATTCGGCCAGACAATCGCGCTCATCCGTCGGCATATACCAACTGGCGTCGATGAGGCGAAGCTCCGGCGCTTTGAGGTGCTCGGCGAGCCAGTCGGTCGAAACGAGCGTTTTGGGGTCGCTATAGGGCATGATGAGACCTTTGCTGACAAGGCTTTCGGCCCCTGCCTTAGCGTTCTCTCAGGGCGCGTGCAAGCAAAGCAAGCCGCACATGCGGTTTGCGGCGCAAGAAAACGCGAGGGGAGGGCGGATCAGCCGCCGTGGCGCAGGAGTCTTTGTTTCTGACGGCCCCAGTCGCGCTTTGCCTCGGTCTGGCGTTTGTCGACGGTTTTCTTACCTTTGGCGATGCCGATTTTGATTTTGACGCGGCCCTTATGGTTGAAATACATCACCAGCGGCACAAGGGTCATCCCCTCGCGTCCGGTCGCTTGCCAAAGTTTTGCCAACTGCCGTTTCGACACCAGAAGTTTGCGCTTGCGCCGCTCTTCATGGGGGAACATCGCCTGCTCATAGGGCGCGATATAGGAGTTCGTCAGCCACAGCTCGCCATTGTCCACCGATGCGTAGCTTTCCGCGATGTTGGACTGGCCGGTGCGCAGGGATTTGACCTCCGAACCGGTGAGCATGATCCCGCATTCTATGTCATCCTCGATGGCATAGTCGTAACGGGCCCGCCGGTTTTCGGCGATGACCTTGTAGTTCTTGTCTTCCGGGGTCTGTTTTTTCTTGGCCATGGTGGAGTGGAGATAAGGGCTTGCTGCGGCTGTGTCTACAGGTGGCGCCAGTCGTTGCGCAGAAAAAGACAAAGAAAAAGGGGCGCGTGGCCCCTTTTCCGTCTTATGCAGTGTGCAGGTTCAGAGAAGACCTGCGTGTTCCATCGCCGATTTGATCTCGGCTTTGGTGTCAGAAGACAGCTCGGTCAGCGGCAGGCGCACTTCGTGCGAGCACAGGTCCAGAAGCGACATGGCATATTTCGCGCCGCTCACGCCCGGCTCCAGAAAGATTGCGATGTGCAAAGGCATCAGTTTGTCGGTGATTTCCAACGCTTTCGCATAATCCCCTGCCGCACAAGCCGCCTGCATCTCGGCGCAGAGTTTGGGCGCGACGTTGGCGGTGACGGAGATGCAGCCAACCCCGCCGTGGGCGTTGAACCCGAGCGCCGTGGCGTCCTCGCCGGACAGTTGGCAAAATTCCGGTCCGCAAGCGATGCGGGTTTTCGGCACGCGGGAGAGATCCCCCGTGGCATCCTTGACGCCGACGATCCGCGGCAGTTTCGCAAGCTGCGCCATTGTGTCGGGGGTCATGTCGATCACGGAACGGCCCGGAATGTTATAGATCACGATCGGCAGATCAGCCGCGTCGTGCATGGCTGTGAAATGGGCGATCAGTCCCTTTTGTGTCGGTTTGTTGTAATAGGGGGTCACAACCAGCGCCGCATCCGCGCCGACTTTGGCTGCGTGTTGAATGAGGCCGATGCCTTCGGCCGTGTTGTTCGAACCGGCCCCCGCGATCACAGGCACACGCCCTGCGGCAGCTTCGACCACGATTTCGATCACCTGCTGGTGCTCGGCATGGGACAGAGTCGGGCTTTCCCCAGTGGTGCCGACAGGAACAATGCCCGAAGAGCCTTGTTCGATATGCCACTTGACCAAGCGTTTGAGCGTATCGACATCCACAGCGCCGTTCTTGAACGGCGTGACCAGTGCAGGAATGGATCCTTTGAACATTGTACGCTCCTTTTCGCTTTGTCGATGAGGCGCCCGGGTCATCCGTGCCCTGAGTCGCCCGTAAAAGTTCCGGCGGAAACTAGCCGCCTTCGCGCCTGTTCACAAGAAACTGTGTTGCCGGAATGCGAGAACCCGTTACTTTGCTCTGAAATACCAGAGCAGCTCCAAAAAGACCAAGATCAGATCATGCCCCTCACGCTTTCGACAAAGGCAGTTTATGCTTTTGTTTTCTTTCTTCTTTTCCCGTTTTCTCTCGCGGCGTCTTCCGAATCGGATGCGCTGAAGCGGGCCTATGAGGCGCGCGCGCAGGGGGACTGGTCGCAGGCGCTCAATGAGGCGCAGGGCGTCGGGCGCGATATTATCGAGTGGCATTACCTGCGCACCGGGCGCGGCACATTCGAGGCGTATCGTGATTTTCTCTACCGCAATGCGGATTGGCCGGGCCTGCCGCTTCTGGCCGAAAAAGGCGAGGCGTCGATCCCTGCTGACGCGAGTGCGCAGGCGGTGCTCGACTATCTCACCGCCTATCCGCCGCAGACCGGACAGGGGGCGCTGCGTCTGATCGGGGCCTATGAGGCACTGGGCAAGACGGCGGATGCACAGGCGCAAGCGGTTCTGATCTGGAACACTCTGCCGATGAAGGCGGAGGAAGAAGCCATTTTTCTGGGCCGATACGGGTCGATCCTGAAACGGCATCATGTGGCGCGTGCGGAGATGTTGCTTTGGGCAGGGCGGTTTGATGACGCCGAGCGGATGCTGCCCAACCTACCCACGGGTTGGGACAAACTCATCACCGCCACACGCAAACTCGTGCGCGACGAGGCGGGGGTGGATGACGCGATTTCTGCCGTGCCGGCCACTTTGGCGGACCATCCTGTTCTGGCGCATGCGCGGTTTGAATGGCGGGTGAAACGCGGACGGAACGAAGATGCGACCACGCTTTTGCTGCAACATTCGACTGCGGAAGGGTTGGGAGAAGCCGAAGCATGGGGCAATCGCCGCCGCACGCTGGCACGTCAGATGATGCGCGATGGCAAGGCCAAGATCGCCTATGCTGTGGCCGCGCGTCACGGGCTGGCACCGGACGAAGACCACTACGCCGATCTCGAATGGCTCGCGGGCTATATTGCCCTGCGTTATCTCGATGACGCGGGGCGGGCGCTGGATCATTTCAACCGGTTCCGTATGGCCGTTGGCACGCCGATCTCTCTGGGCCGTGCGGGCTATTGGGAAGGGCGGGCCTTGGAAGCGATGGGCGCGCGCGACGATGCCGCGGCGGCCTATGCCTTCGGAGCGCAGTTCCAGACATCTTTTTACGGGCTTTTGTCGGCGGAGAAAATCGGGCGCTCGCTTGATCCTGCATTGACGGGTGAGATGCGGTTTGCGGATTACAAAGAGGCGGGGTTCATGAACTCGTCGGTTTTGCAAGCCGCGCTGCTTTTGGAAGAGGCCGGAGACAAGCCCTTGGCCGCGCGTTTCCTGCGGCATTTGGGCGAAAGTCTCAATCCGCAGGAGCTTGGGCAACTGGGCGATCTGGCGCTTGATCTTGATCCTTATCTCGCGGTGCTTGTGGCGAAATTTGCGGCGGATCAGGGGATTGTCCTGAACCGCGCCTATTACCCGCTGCACGAATTGGCGCAGGCCGATCTGCCGGTCAAACCGGAGCTTGCACTGGCGATTGCCCGCCGCGAAAGCGAGTTTTATGACAAGGCCCGCTCTCATGTCGGGGCGCGGGGGCTGATGCAGTTGATGCCGCGCACAGGGGCGGCTATGGCCGAAAAGCTGGGCGTCGACGGGTTCGAAGAACGCCAGCTCGAAGATCCGGTGCTCAACGCGCGGCTCGGCTCGGCCTATCTGGCGCAACTGATCGAAGAGTTCGGCTATAACATTCCGCTTGTCGCGGTGGGGTATAACGCCGGACCGTCACGGGCGCGGGACTGGATTAAACGCTATGGTGATCCCCGCACGGGAGAGGTTGATCCTGTGGACTGGATCGAACACCTGCCGTTTCGCGAGACCCGTAACTATGTGATGCGTGTCGCAGAAAGCCTTCCGGTCTATCGCGCGCGTTTGCAAGGTGAGGCGGGATCGGTTCATCTCATGGAATTGTTGACGGGGCGCTAAGGCGCTCCGCCCGTTCTTCACATTACCCTGTGCGTTGCGCGACCTGACGCGCACGTAAAAAGGTAAAGACACCAGCGCCTACCACAATAACTGCTCCGATCAGCACATTCGCACGGATTACATCGCCAAATACAAAGACGCCAATCAAGGCGGCAAATGGCAATTGCAGATAGGCAAAGGGCTGGATCGCTGAGGCTTCTGCGGCTTCATAAGCTTTGATCAACAGGTAGTGGCCACTCACGGAGGTTAGGCACAAAAGCCCCATCCAGAGCCAGTCTGATGGCAGCATGGCTTCCCAATACCACACACCGGCCAGAGTGGTGAGGATCATGCCTGCGATCCCTGTGTAGAAAAAGGTCACATGCGACGGGTCGAAGCGCGAGACGTAGCGATTCAGCAATCCGTAGAGCGCAAAGAAAAGCGCTCCGACAAAGGCGATGAGCGCGTCCGGCGAGAAAATGCTACTGCCGGGTTTGATGATGATTATCACGCCAACAAATCCCACAGCAACCAGACTCCAGCGCCGCCAGCCGATGCGTTCCCCCAGAATGGGGCCGGACAAGGCGGTGATGACCAAGGGATAGGCCGCAAAAATAGCGGGCGCATCGACCAGCCCCATGCGGACAAAGGCCGTGACCATGATGAGGATTTGCACGGCCAGAAGGGCGCCACGGAAGAGTTGCAGCTTGGGACGTTCGGAGGTGATCGCCTTGCGAAGCCCACCGCTGCGCAGGGAGAGCGCCACGACGAAAGCGGCGAAGAACCAGTAGCGGATCATAACGATCATGAAGACGTTGTATTGTCCGGCAAGGTGGCGGGAGATGCCGTCCTGTATGGCAAAGATACAGATCGCGCCAATCATCAGGAATGTGCCGAAGGCGGGATTGTCGCGGGTCATGGTTTGCGTCCTTGGCTCATATGGCGTTTGCGACCGAAGCCGGGGGTGCGGATCACCTCGAAGCCTGCGTCTGTGAGTTTCTGGCGCACATGACCGGCTGCGGTGTAGGTGGCGAAAGTGCCGCCTTGTGCGGTGTGCCGCCCGACCTCGCGCATCAGGTCTTCTCCCCAGAGTTCGGGGTTTTTGGCAGGCGAGAACCCGTCGAGAAACCATGCATCCGCTTGCCCGTCCCACGCCGCAAGCGTGTCGCGGGCGTCGCCGATCTTCACATCCACCTCGACCTGACCGATCCGGAACTGGCGTTTGCCCTCTGCCCATGCGGCGATGAACGGGCCGGCGATGGCTGTGGCCTCGGAAAAGGCGGCAAGTGCCGTGGCGATGTCATGAGCGGTCATCGGGAAGGCTTCAAAGGAGGTGAATTTCACCACGCCCGGACCATCCCAGACCAGCGCCAGTGCCAGCATGTTGAGGCCCGTGCCAAAGCCCAGTTCGGCCATATGAAACCCGTCGCGCAGCCGTGCGGGCAGGTCATTGCCCGACAGGAACACATGCCGCGTTTCCTCCAGCCCGTTGCCGAGCGAGAAATAGGGGTCGTCGAATTGGGTCGAAACAGGGATTTTCCCGTCGCGCCAGTCGATCTTGGCTGTCTGGTGGTCTGTCATTGTATGTCTTATGAATGTGCTGAATGCGGCCGACCATGCTTTGGGCAGTCGCCACTTGCAATGGGTAAAAGCGCAAATGGGCAAAGCGGAAATCACGATCTATGGCGCAGGTGCCTTCGGGCTGTCCTGTGGATACGAGGCCGCTCGTCGCGGGGCGAAGGTGCGTGTGATTGATCCCAACGGCGTGCGGTTCGGCTCCTCAGGCGGTGTGGTTGGCGCACTTGCCCCGCATACGCCGGAGCGTTGGAACGCGAAGAAGGAGTTCCAGTTTCAAAGCTTGATCCTTGCACGGACCCACTGGCCGGAGGTCGAGGCAACCGGAGGCGTGTCTTCGGGGTATGGCAATCTCGGGCGGGTGCAGGCGGTGAAGGACACCCGTCAACTGGAACTGGCACGAGAGCGCGAAGAGCAGGCGAAAACCCTGTGGCAAGGGCAGGCCGAGTGGCGTGTGGTGACACAGGCGGAGATTGGCGACTGGGCACCGGTCAGCCCGACGGGATATCTTATCCGCGACACGCTTTCGGCGCGGCTGAACCCGTGGCGCGCGTGTCAGTCTCTTGCGGCGGCGATCACGGCGCTGGGCAGTGAGGTCGTTGCGGACGGGCCGGAAGAGGGGGCGGTGATCCATGCCTCCGGCTGGTGGGGGCTGAAGGCGCTGAACGAGGCCTTTGGCAAAGAAGTCGGGAACGGGGTGAAGGGGCAGGCGATTCTGCTGGATTTGTCCCTCCCCAAAGCGCCGCAGCTTTATGGCGAGAGCCTCCATGTCATCCCGCACGCTGACGGGACCACGGCCATCGGCTCGACGTCCGAGCGCGAGTTTGACGACCCGACAACGACGGATGCTCAGGCGGATGACTTGTTGGAACGTGCCCGTGCGGCGGTGCCGATGCTGCGTGAGGCCAAGGAGCTTCGCCGCTGGGCCGGTGTGCGTCCGCGGGCCAAATCCCGTGCGCCTATGCTCGGAGCGTGGCCCGACAGGCCCGGACATTTCATTGCCAACGGTGGTTTCAAGATCGGTTTCGGCATGGCCCCGCTGGCCGCAAGGGTCTTGATCGACCTCGTTTTGGACGGGCAGGACGCGATCCCAGAGGCGTTCCGTGTCGAAGCCTCACTCTGAGGCCAGCCTGCGCAAATCCGACATCAGCTTTTCAAGCCCGCTTATTGTGCGCGGATCGTTTAACCGCCCCTGATCGTCGAAGGCGTTCGAACTGTCCGCGACCAGCACTTCGGGGGCCTGCAACAGATGCGCGTTAAACGGTGTCATCGCCCATCGCAGGCTGTATTGCGCCCGCTCACCACCGGCGCGCCCTGCGGCGGCGGACATAATGGCGACGGGTTTTCCCTCCCACGGTTTCACACCGGAGCGGCTCACCCAGTCGAGCGCGTTTTTAAGCACGCCGGAGATCATCTTGTTATATTCCGGTGTCGAAATGACCACCGCATCGGCGTCACGGATCTGTTCGGCCAGTGTCATGACTTCGGCGGGAATGCCCTCGGCCTCCAGATCACCGTCATAAAGCGGCAACCGCAGATCGGCCTGTGTGAACTCACAGGGACCAAACAGCCGCGCGGCTTCGTGCAACAGTTTTGTATTGGTGGATTCGGCGCGCAATGCACCGGAAAGGCCGAGAAGGTGTAGCGTCATGTTCGAAGGCTCCTAGAAGAAGAGGTGAACAAAGACCGGTGCGATCAATGCGGTGAAGATTGCGTTTAGGACCATGCCGATCCCGGCAAAGGCTCCTGCTGTGCCGTGAACCTGAAAGGCACGCGCAGTGCCGATCCCGTGGGCCGCGATGCCGGTGGCCAGCCCCCGTCCGCGATAGTCACGGATGCCCAAGGCATTGAGCAATGGCGTGGTGACAATGGCGCCGACCACACCGGTGATCAGCACCAGCGCTACGGTGAGCGTGGGCAGGCCACCAATGGCTTCGGACACGCCAATGGCGACGGGAGAGGTGGCGGCCTTGGGGATCAGGGAGAGCACCAGCTCCCCGCGCAGCCCGCAGGCATAGCCAATGGTCACCGCAGAGATCATAGAGACGGTGCCCCCGACGAAAAGTGCGGCCAGCATGGGGATGGCAGACTCTTTGATCCGTTGCCAGTTTTGCCAGAGCGGCACCGCCAGCGCGACGGTGGCCGGTCCTAGCATGAAATGCACGAATTGAGCCCCTTCGAAATAGGTCGCGTAGCTGGTGTCGGTGAGTTCGAGTAGGGCGGACAGCAGGACCATCGAGATCAGCACGGGGTTCACAACGGGCCGGTTGCCCGACAGGTTGAAACAGCCCAGACCGATCAGATATGCGAAAATGGTGACGGTGAGCCAAAGAAGCGGCCCTTCGGAGAGATAGCTCCAGATATCAAGAATTTCGGTCATTCCGGTGTTTCGTCACGGACGCCTCTGAAACGGTTTACATATTTGAAGGTCAAAGCCCCCGCTCCGATGGAGAGCACGGTCGAACCAATGACCGCAGCGGCAAGCGGCAGACCGATCTCGGACATCTGGTCGAAATATTGCACCACACCGACACCGGCGGGAACGAATAGAAGCGAGAGATGCGACAGGAACCCGCCAGCGGTTTTCTCGATGGCATGACCGATACGGGGCTGAAGCAACAACAGCGCGGCCAGAAGGATCATACCGATCACGGGGCCGGGCAGGCTGAGAGATAATATACGGGCGAGTATCTCGCCAATGAGCTGGAAGCCCAGAAACAGGCCGAAGTGGAAAATCATGATGAAGCGATGCCTTGCTTTGGCCTTCTTGGATAGGGCCACGAGGCGCGAGTTTACTACGCGCAGGCGTCACTGCAAGCGCGATCAGGTCACAAAAATGCGCGCCAAGCCACTCCAGATGGGGCGAATCTTTTCATGTCCACGTCAAGCGCACGCCTCCTGTCTTTTGAGCCAACTGGCTCTCGCGTGGTTAACGCGTTAGATGTGCGTATAGACTGATCTGTTGTTCGGGGGAGCGATGAAACTCGCACGTATTACCACCTATCCAGTGAAAAGCCTGACGGGCACGGATCATGCTTCTGCCAATGTTCAGGGCGTGGGCCTTGCGGGGGACCGGCGCTGGGCGGTTGTCTATCCCGATGGCCAGGTGGCCACGCGCCGCGAATTGCCGAAAATGGCGCACTTGAATGCGATGAGCACGGATCGGGGCGTGTCGATTACTTGTGGGGAGAGCCGGATTGATGTGCCTGTCCCTAGCGGTGCGCCTGTTTCGGTCAAGGTTTTTTCAACAAAGATCGATGGTGTCGAGGACGCGGGCAATTATGCTGCGCTTTTTTTGTCATCTGCGCTCGAACAGGTTGTGCGTCTGGTCTATTTTCCGGACCATGCCCGTCGGCCCGTGGATCATAGCTACGCACCGGAAGGGCATTTCACAGCCTTGTCCGACGGTTTTCCCCTGCTCCTGACCACAGAAGCCTCGCTCGCTACTTTGAACGCGACGCTGGAGGCTCCGGTCACGATGCGCCGCTTTCGCCCCAATGTGGTGATCTCGGGGGAGATCGCACCGTGGAGTGAAGACACATGGCGGGTGGTGCGGATCGGTTCGGCGGTGTTTCGTGTCGTCAAACCCTGTGAACGTTGTGTCATGACGACACAGGATCCGGATACGGGAGAGCAAACCCATCCGCGAGAACCTTTGGCAACGCTGGGGCGGTTGCATCGCTCTGCGAGAGGAAAGATAATTTTCGGCCAGAACCTGATCGTCGAGGAGGAAGGGCATATCGTGCTGGGCGATGAGGTGGAGGTGCTGGAGACGGGGCCGTCCAATCTCTTGGAGCAGAAGCGTTAGGGGACGCGTTCCGTGTGGAGATGGGGACCGTGTTTTTGCAGGTGGCTTAACACTTGCTTAACCTTGTTGGCACATCCTGCGGGCATGAGAAAACATTTGCCCCTCCTTGCGCTCATCGTTTTGTGTCTGCCGGCTTGCGTCGCGGACAGTCCTGCCCTTGGTTATTCCCGTGCGGGGTTCTCGACCGTAGAGATTGGCGGCAATACCTATCGCGTCTATACCGAGGAGACCCGGAACTGCGTCGAGGTGCATCGCGTCAATTTCGTATTCCCGCCCCCCTCGCGCAGGGAAATCCTGATGCAGATGGAAACGGCAGCGATGCAGGTGACCCAGTGCAAGCTCAAAAAAGGCACGTTCATCGGTGATCAGGCTATGTCCAAGGGGCAACTGGATTGCTCGGAAGGGGCAGGGGCGAAAGAATGGGTGCCGGGGACATGCAACATCCGTCCTTGGGGCTGAGCGACTTGGAGGAAGGGGCGTCGCCACCTTGCCTTCCATCCGAATTCAGGGCATCAGGCGGGCAACCGGAGGTGATCCATGGATTATTCGAAATCGGGCGGCCCGAAGCGGCGCTCTACGGCGCCGAAACATGGCGAGCATAAGGTGCAGGAACCAAAGGGCAAAGAGCCTCCGAAAGAGGCGCTTTTGGCGCGTATGAAAGCTGCGGCGCAGGCAAAAGCGGCCAAGTGAGTCGCCCGCGTTGGCGTGTGTCCCGACATGTGATGTCCTGAGAGACGCACGCGATCATGCGATATTTTGTGGATAACTCGGCGCTTTCCCCCGCATCTCGGGGTTGACCGGTTGACAGGGACGCGCCCTTCACAAACAGTTTTCCCTCAAAAAGAATCAAACAGAGGCTTCACTTGCGTTTTACCCGTCTTCGGCTCAATGGCTTCAAAAGCTTTGTGGATCCCACAGATCTTGTGATCGCGGATGGGCTGACGGGGGTTGTCGGTCCGAACGGCTGCGGCAAGTCGAACCTCTTGGAAGCGCTGCGTTGGGTGATGGGGGAGAACCGCCCCAAAGCCATGCGCGGCGCAGGCATGGAAGACGTGATCTTCGCGGGGGCAGCCTCCCGGTCGGCTCGCAACTTTGCCGAAGTCAATCTTATGATCGACAATTCGGACCGTCTGGCACCTGCGGGGTTCAACGATAGCGACAGTCTCGAAATCGTACGCCGGATCACGCGGGACGCGGGCTCGGCCTATAAGGTGAACACCAAGGATGTGCGCGCGCGGGATGTGTCGATGTTGTTCGCGGACGCCTCGACGGGCGCACATTCTCCCGCACTTGTGCGTCAGGGGCAAATTTCTGAACTGATCAACGCCAAACCGAAGGCCCGCCGCCGTATTCTCGAAGAGGCGGCGGGGATTTCGGGCCTGTATCAGCGCCGCCACGAGGCTGAACTGAAGCTCAAAGGGGCCGAGACCAACCTCGCCCGCGTTGATGATGTGGTGGAACAGCTTGCCAGCCAACTGGCCTCACTGGCCCGTCAGGCGCGGCAGGCGGCGCGGTATCGTGAGATCGGGACGGAATTGCGTCATGCCGAAGGGCTGCTGCATTTCCGGCGCTGGCGCGATGCGGATCAGGCGCGGGTGGAAACCGAAGAGGTTCTGCGCACACGGGTAGCACAGGCCAACGAGGCGGAAGGCCGCGCGCGGGCCGCCACGGCCCAACGTATTAAACAGGAAGAGGCCCTGCCGCCCCTGCGCGAGGAGGAGGCCATCGCCGCGGCGGTGTTGCAACGCCTCACCGTGTCCCGCGACCAGCTTTCGGACGAAGAGCGCCGCGCCCGCGAGATGATTGAAACTCTGTCGCGTCGGATTGACCAGTTGGTTGCCGACATGGCGCGCGAGGAGCAACTCAACAAGGATGCTGGCGAGACGATTTCGCGTCTTGAGTGGGAGCAACGGGAACTCATCAAGGCCGCTGAAGGCCACGAACCCAGACTGCTGGAAGCGGCGGCGGAGGCTTCGGAAGCCAGCCAGATTCTGGCGGATCGGGAAACCACGCTCACCGAAATGACCGAGGATGTGGCCCGACTTGCAGCACGGCATCAGTCGGCGAACCGTTTGGTCGAGGACAATCGTAAAACGCTGGATCGTGCGCGGGCGGAGGCAGATCGCGCGCGCGGGGCTGTGGACGAGGCCCGTCAAACCCTGAGCTTGTCAACGGAGACGTTGGCCGAAGCCGAAGCGCAGCAGGAAGAAGCAGTGGCGCGCGCCGAAGAAGCCGAGGCCATGTTGATCGAAGCGGATGAGGGCCGCACCGAAGCGCAATCGCGTGAGGCGCTGGCCCGTGCTGCGCGTTCCGAGGCCGAAGGCGAAGTCGGCGCGCTCAAAGCCGAGGTGTCCGCACTGGCCAAGATGCTGGATCGTGACCAGATTGGCGGCGCGCAGCTTCTGGACCTGATCAAAGTCAAATCAGGATATGAAAAGGCGCTGGGTGCCGCGCTTTCTGATGATTTAAGACAGCCTGAGATTGAGAGTTATCAAGCCTCCGGCTGGGTCACCTTGCCGGATTATCTCGATGATCAGGACCTGCCCAACGGGGTGGAGCCGCTTGCGGATTATGTGTCTGCCCCACCGGTCTTGGGACGTCGTCTGGCACAGATCGGGTTGGTGCGGGCAGAGGACGGTGCGCGTCTTCAGGCTGATCTGGAACCGGGTCAGCGGCTTGTTTCTGTCGAGGGGGATTTGTGGCGCTGGGACGGTTATCGCGCGGGGGCGGAGGATGCCCCGTCTGCGGCGGCATTGCGTCTGCAACAGTTGAACCGTCTCGAAGATTTGAAACAGGAACTCGCCGCAGCAGAGGCCAAGGCCAACGGGGCCGCGCAGGCGCACGAGCATCTCAAATCCGAACTGGCGCGGCTGACCGAAGCCGATCGGCTGGCCCGTGAGGCGCGTCGGGATGCGGATCGGGCGATGTCGGATGCGGCGCGTAGGCTGTCCAAGGTCGAAAACGAAAAGACGCTGGCGGAAGGCAAGGTCGAGAACCTCGGTCTGGCCGTTGCGCGTCACGAGGAAGAAGCCCGCGGCGCAGAGCAGCGCCTGCGTGAAGCGGAGACGGTCGTCAGGGAATTGCCGGATCTGGACGCTGCGCGTTCCAGCATCGAAGAGGTGAAGCTCGCTGTCGAAGCGGCGCGGATCACGATGATGACGAAACGCTCCGCCCATGACGAAATTCGCCGCGAAGGGGATGCGCGCACCCGCCGCTCACAGGAAGTGACGAAAGAACTCTCCGGCTGGCGGCATCGCCTTGAAACTGCGGGCAAGCGGATTGCCGAATTGCAGGAGCGCAAGGAAGCCAGCGAAGAAGAACTTTACGAGGCTGCGGTGCAACCGGAGGAGATCGCGGAGAAACGCGAGGCTCTGTTGGCGCAGATCGAAGAGGCGGAGCATCGCCGCAAAAAGGCAACGGATGCCTTGGTCGAAGCCGAAGAGGCGTTGCGTGAGGTTGTGAATGCCGAGCGAGAGGCGGAACGCATGGCCTCCGAGGCTCGTGAGACCCGTGCTGCCGCAGAAGCCCGCCGCGACGCCGCGCGTGAGACCGTCGAGGCGGCGCTGGAGCGTATTCGTGAGGAGTTGGAGACCACGCCCGAGAAGCTCTTGGAAGAGCTGGATGTCGATCCGGAGAAAATCCCCTCGCATGAGACCATCGAAGTGGATGTGAACCGGCTGAAGCGTCTGCGCGATAGTCTGGGGGCAGTGAACCTGCGGGCGGAAGAAGACGCCAAAGAGGTGCGCGAAGAACATGATACGCTCCTGAAAGAAAAAGAAGATCTCGAAGAAGCGATCAAGACGCTCCGCTCCGGCATTGCGTCGCTCAACCGTGAAGGACGGGAACGTCTGCTCACCGCGTTTGAACAGGTGAATAACAATTTCTCCATGCTGTTCACCCATCTGTTCGGCGGCGGTGAAGCCAAACTGATGATGGTGGAAAGCGATGATCCTCTGGAGGCCGGACTTGAGATCATGTGCCAGCCGCCGGGTAAGAAACTCTCGACCCTGTCGCTTCTGTCCGGTGGGGAACAGACGCTCACGGCTCTGGCGTTGATCTTTGCGGTTTTCATGGCGAACCCCGCGCCGATCTGTGTTCTGGACGAGGTGGACGCACCGCTCGACGATGCGAACGTGACGCGGTTCTGCGACATGCTCGACGAGATGACCCAGCGCACCGACACGCGGTTTCTGGTGATTACCCACCACGCCGTGACGATGGCCCGCATGGACCGTCTGTTTGGCGTGACCATGCAGGAACAAGGTGTGAGCCAGCTTGTTTCCGTGGACTTGAAAAAGGCCGAAGCACTGGTGGCTTGAAGCCGCGCGCAATGTCCTGAATTTCAGATCTGTGCGAAAGGCCGCGTTATGGGCCTTTCGCGGTGCGCTTGTGTTTCTGGCGACCTCACCCTTTGGGGGCAGCGTGATCCGGTGTGGGGGCGTCGAAATCCTTGACCGAGGCTTCGGCCTCCCCGTTGACCCAATAGCCTGCGGCCTTGAGCCATGGGAGCGGATGCCCCTGCGCCAGAAGGGCTTCGCGGAGTTTCTTGGCGATGCCTGCCTCTGTCGCGATCCAGACGAATGTGCGCGGCGTCAGGTCGACATTTGCCAAAGCATCAAGGAATGGTCGGGCCTCTGCCGCCTGTTCCAGCGGGCGGTGCAGCCAGTGGATCGTGGCATCGGTCTGAGTGTCGATTGTCTGCTCGTCTTCTGGTCCGGGCACGGCGGCAATCATGGTGACTTTTACACCAGCAGGCAGGTCTTCGAGCTTGCGCCCCATAGCTGGCAGCGCGGTTTCATCACCGATCAGAACCCAATGGGCAATCTCGCCTTCGATTACGCGGGAGCCGCGCGGACCGGCAATCTGGAGTGTATCACCGGCTTTGGCGGCACGCGCCCATGAGGCGGCGGGGCCTTCGCCGTGATCGGCAAAGTCGAGGACCAGTTCCTGCGCATTTGTATCGTATTGGCGCGGCGTGTAGTCGCGTTTTGCGGGATCGCCGTCGGTCGGGATGAAGACCTTGACGTGATCGTCAAAAGAGCTGCTGACAAAATCCGAAAGCGTCTCGCCTTTGAGCGTGACGCGGATCATGTGTGGGGTCAGCCGCTCTTTCTGTGCAACGGTCAAATCGCGGAATTTCAACTCGTGGCGCACGCGGCGGGTGATGGGGGCGGTCATGGCGTTGTCCTTGCTTTGCAACTGTTGCGCAAAACAAAGTGTTTTTGTCGGAAAAGGCAACCCCTTCCCCCGCACAAGTTCTGTGCGCGGGGGGGGGGATAGGCTTAGAGCTTGGCCAGAAGCGCCGGAGTCGGCCATGCATCCGCAGGCAGGCCGAGTTTCTGCTGCACGCTTTGCACGGCTTCGCGGGTCTTCTCGCCCAGAATGCCATCCACACCGCCGACATCATAGCCCATGTTGACGAGCTTCTGTTGAAGCTGCTTCATCTGCGCACCAGAGAGACCTGCCTCGGGATTGCCCGCGTTGAAAACGGGCGCGCCTTCGAGGCGGGTGGCGAAATAGGCTGCAGTGGTCACATAGACAAAGCTTTTGTTCCACTCGAAATAGACCTCAAAATTCGGATAGGCGAGAAAGGCCGGACCGTTGCGCCCCATAGGCAAAAGAACGGAGGCCTTGAGGGAGGACGGGCCGAGGGAGCCGGAGCGCGGCTTGACGCCGAGTTTGGCCCATTGGCTCACGGTCATTTTGTGGTTGAGGCCGGTTTTCGACCAGTCGAGATCGGCGGGCACCGTGATCTCTTGCAGCCAAGGCTCATTCGCACGCCATCCCAGATGCCGCAGCATTTTGGCGCCGGACATGAGCGCATCTGGTGCCGAAGTCTTAAGCCGCACATGCCCGTCACCGTCGCCATCAACGCCGTTTTCGAGAATGTCTTTCGGTAGCATTTGCACCATGCCGATTTCACCGGCCCATGCGCCCTGTGTGGTGGCGGGGTCAAAATCGCCGTGTTCATACAGCGTCAGGGCGGCAAAGACTTGCGGTTGGAAAAGCTCGGGGCGGCGGCAGTCATGCGACAAGGTCATCAGCGCGTTGAGCGTGTTGAAATTGCCCTGCACCTGTCCGTAATCGGTTTCCAGCGCCCAAAATGCCAGAAGCACACCGCGCGATACGCCATAGTCGCGTTCGATCCGGTCAAAGACGCTTTTGTATTTCGCGGCATTGGCAGCCCCATTTTGCATCCGGTTCTGGCTGATGACCGCGCGGGAGAAATCGACAAAGCTCTTTTGGAAGAAACCTTGGGCGCGGTCGGCCTTGATGACGGACGGATCATGACGTGCGGCAGCAAAGAAACGGTCAGCGGCGGCTTTCGAATGGCCTTTGGCGAGGGCTTCGGCTTTCATCTTCTGGACGAAACCGGCGAAATTTCCGCCACAGGAGACATCGGCCAGAGCAGGCGTGGCGAGAAGGGCGGAGAGGGTGAGAGCAAGGCTCAGAGAACGCATGGGATTACCTTTTAAAAGTCCGGTTGCAGGCACGATAGCGGGGGCAGTGGTGTCACGCAAATGACAGAATGGCAACACAGAGGAAAACCGCGCCCCATGCCTGCCAAAGTCGGGTGCAAGCGGCGTGGATGTCGCGCGTATGTGCCTCGCGCCCTGTGGGGTTGACCCAAGGGTAGTCACGCAATTCGCCATGATAGGCGCGCGGGCCGGACAGCGCGACGCCGAGACTGCGGGACAGGGCGGCTTCGGGCCAGCCCGCGTTGGGGGAGCGGTGCCGGTGCGCCTCTGCAAGAATGTCGCGCCACAAGGACAGGGGTTTGCCCCAAGGAAACAGCAGGAGCGCAGAGAGGCGCGCCGGAGCGAGATTGAGCAGATCATCCAGCCGCGCCGCCGCCCAGCCGAAGTCACGGTGCCGCTCTGTCCGGTAGCCGATCATGCTGTCGGCGGTGTTCACTAGTTTATAGACCAGAATGCCGGGCAGGCCGAAAATCAGGAACCAGAAGGCCGGCGCGATCACCCCGTCGGAGAAATTCTCCGCCGCCGATTCAATCGCGGCACGGGACACGGCAGGGGCATCAAGTTCCTGCGTCTCCCGCCCGACAATCATTGCCACGGCGCGACGACCTTCAAAAAGCGAGCGTTCGAGACCATCGGCCACGGCTTTGACATGTTGGATCAGGGATTTTTGCGCCAGAAGAATGGCCCCCAGAAGCACCTCGATCCAAGGGCCGATGAGCGGGATATGTCGCAAAAACAGCCCGAGCATGGCGGCGCAGAGGGTCAGGACAAGGACGAGCAGGGCACCTTTCAGCTTGCGTATGTCGCCTGTGTTGAACCGTGTGTCGGCCCAGCCGATCAAACGCCCCATCAGCACGGCGGGGTGGGGCAGGCGGGACCACAGCCATTTCGGTTCGCCGAATATGGCATCAATGATCAGGGCCAGAGAAAGTGCAAACGCCGTGCTCACAAAACGGCCTCCAACTGATCCCATCTGTCTTCCGGCGGGAGGCCAAGACGCACCCATGTATCGGAATAGGGAAAGATGCGGGACCAGACGTGCCCTTGGGCGAGCCTGTCCTGAAAGGCGCGGGCATTGGCCAGTTTATAGAGACGAAACAACGGGGTGCCGCCCATGAGATCTGCGCCGGTGTTCTGCATAAGGCGGTCCAGCTTTGCGCTGCTTTCGCGCAGTTGGATGCGCTGCTGCTCTGCCCAGTCCGGATCATTCAGGGCTGCCGTGCCAATAGACAGCGCAGGGCCGGACACCGCCCAAGGACCGACCAGCGTGGCCAGCCGGTCGATGAGCTCGGGGGCTCCGATGGCAAAGCCGAGACGCAGCCCCGCCAGCCCCCAGAACTTCCCGAAGCTTTTGAGCACAATGCTCTGCCCGTCGGCCACCCGCGCGATGTGGGTCTGCTCCGGCATTACATCGCAAAAACTTTCGTCGATAATCACATGGGGAGCGGTGAGGTCTTCGGCCTGCCAAAGGCGACCGGTCGGGTTGTTGGGATGGACCACAACTTGCACATCTGCGGGTTGGTCGGGGGCTTGGTCGCATATTTGCCATCCGTGGGCGGCGAAGGCTCCGGCATGTTCGTTATAGGTCGGCGTCCGGATTTCTACCTTGCCCGCGGGCCAAAGGGCGGGGAGGCGGGCGATCAGGCTTGAGGCCCCCGGCGCGGCGAGAATCGCGGCCCCTTTGGGCACGTTCCAAAACGTGTGCGCCGCCTGAACGAGCGCGTCTTGCGCGGCGGCATCGGGGAGCAGCGCCCATGCGCTTTGCGGAATTTTGCCGATGGGGTAGGGGGTCGGATTGATGCCTGTGGACAGGTCGATCCAATCGGCTTTCTCGCCCCCGTAACGGGCAACCGCCGCATCCAGACCACCGCCATGATCGCGATGTTTGCTCATGTCCACGCTCCTGAAACTGCTCGCCGGTGTAAGGGGACGTATAATGTATTTACAAAGGCTTTTCCCCTGCGCCCCCTGCCTCCGGCAGATTGGTCCGAAGGCCACGCCGCGCCGGAGTTCCCAATGATCCGGAAGGGCCTGAAGCCACGGTTTGAAATGTGCCTGTGCGGGCGGAGAAACCTTGTCATATCTCTGTTTTGACGCAGCATGAGGGGAGTGCAAGATAAAATCTTAACTTTTTGATCAGCAAGAACATGCCGGACCAGATTGACCCGCGGGTTGTGGCTTCGCTAAATTGACCCATCGATTCCGTTTTCGTCGCAAGAAGAACAATAATGGAATGCGGCGCGGACCGTGTCGGAGGTAGTATGCAAGTATTGATTGTTGAAAGCCGTCCGGACTTGGGAGAAGTCTGGAAGCGTCATTTAGAACGTCAGGGCATGGTCGTGTCCCTTGTGCGCGGACAGGACGACGCAATTGCCGCGCTACAACTGTCGGCGCCGCATTTGATCGTGCTGGACCTTGTTCTGGAGGATGGCTCCGCCTTCGCCGTGGCCGATTATGCCAATTACCGCCATCCGGACACGCGTGTGATCTTCACCACCAATACAAGCTTCTTTTCCGACGGGTCGATCTTCAGACATGCGGCCAATGCCTGTGCCTTTGTGCCCAATCAGGTCAATCCTGACGACCTGACCGCGATGGTCGAATATTACGGAAAAGCCGCTTCCTGATCCGGTCAGCCGCGCCCGTGTGGCGCATCGAAGTCCAGCTCGGGGCTGACGGGCACGATGCGTTGCGGGTTGACCGTGTTCTGGCTGTAATAATAGTGCCGTATGATGTGGTCGAAACGGGTGGTCCCTTTGATCCCCGGCATCTGGTAGAGCTCACGGGTATAGGCCCAGAGGTTCGGGTAATCCTTGAGCATGTGTTTGTTGCATTTGAAATGCGTGTGATAGACCTTGTCGAACCGCACCAGCGTGGTGAACAGCCGCCAGTCGGCTTCGGTTAGGCGGTCCCCGGTGAGATAACGGTTTTCGCGCAGGATGGTTTCGAGCCAGTCCAGACTGCCAAACAGCGGGTAAACGGCATCATCATAGGCGCTTTGGGTGGTGGCAAATCCCGCTTTGTAGACGCCATTGTTCACTGTGTCATAGATGCGGGTGTTGAGCGCCTCGATCTCGGGGCGCAGGTCTTCTGGCCAGAAATCAAGGCGGTTTCCCGTGATCCCGTCAAAGGCGGAATTGAACATGCGGATGATTTCCGAGGATTCGTTGGAGACGATTGTGCCTGTGTCTTTGTCCCACAGGACCGGCACGGTGACGCGACCGGACACTGTCGGTTCGGCCTCTGTGTAAATCTCGCGCAAAAAGTCTTTGCCCAGCAGCGTGTCTCCCGTCGTTCCCGGGAAATCCGTGTCGAAACTCCAGCCGTCTGACAGCATGTCGGGATGGACCACAGAGACGGAAATATGTGGCTCAAGCCCTTTGAGGCTGCGGAAGATCAACGTCCGGTGCGCCCAAGGGCAGGCATAGGAGACATAGAGATGATAGCGCCCGCTTTCGGCTTTGAACCCATCACGCCCTGAAGGACCGGAGGTGCCGTCCACAGTGATCCAGTTGCGGAAACCTGCGGTGCTGCGCTGGAATTTGCCGCCGGATGCTGCGGTGTCATACCAGCCGTCATGCCAGGTTCCGTCTTTCAGATAGCCCATTTCGATCTCCACTTTGCGTCCCCCTTGGCCTATCGCCTTTGCCGACATGCGCAAACAGGCGTCAGGGCGCATTGATCGTGCGTGAATGCACACTCCAAGCGGAGTAGTGGCGAGAATGGCGCCGTTAACCTGCGACAATCCGGTGACTCTCATGGAGTTCTGCTGACGCAACGTGACGGTTAACTTGACGCTAAACATTTTGCCCCCATCCTTATGGGAGCCGCCCTTTGAAAACACATTGGCTTTGAAAGGGCTTTGAGAAGACAAGCGTTACACAGATGACATCATAAGATGTTATTCGGGAATCGCTTGAAGGGTGGAGAGAGATTATGTCGGATTTTTTGCCGAAAGAAGTGCGCGAAGGTCTTGAGCTGGCCCGCAAGCGCAATCTTAAACGCGGGTCCCGCCTGCGGGTGCGCGTGGGGGAGGAGACCTATCCGATCCTGCGATCTTGGGGCAACGGATTCGCGCTGGACCGTGAGAATACCGAACATCTGCGCGGGTTGGTCGATGTCTTTGACGGGTCGCGTCACCTGTATCAGGCGCTGATTGTCGCGGCGAAAGATGACGGGCACGTGATGAGTTTCGAGTTCAAACGCTCGACCGCCGCGACCGACAAACCGCCACTGGATTACGACCGGCCCGATGACGCGCCAGTCGCACTTTTGCCGCGTTAAGCCTTTCGGAAAACGCTTTGACCTCAGGGGCCTGCTTATTGCAGGTCGCTGAAGGCCTCCTTGAGACGGGCGCAGGCATCCTCGACAATGCTGCGCGGCGTGGCGAGGTTGAAGCGCAGATAATTTTCGCCACCCGCGCCAAAGGTCGGCCCGTGGTTGGGGGCAATCCGTGCGGTTTTCTCGACGCGCGCGGTAAATTCCTCCCGTGACATGCCTGTATCGGTGAAATCGACCCACGCCAGATAGGTGGCTTCCAAAGGCATGGATTTCAGCCCCGGAATCTCCGCAATCGCGGCGTCGAAAATCCGGCGGTTTCCGTCGAGATAGGCGATCAGTTCATCGACCCAAGCGGCTCCTTCCGGGCTGTAGGCGGCAGTGGCCATCTCAAGCCCGAAGGAATTGGGCGAAATGCCCAGAGCCGCCATGCGCGCGGCGAAGGTCTCACGCAGTTTCGCATCCGCAATGATGACATTGCCGGAATGGGTGCCCGCGATGTTGAAGGTCTTTGTGGTCGCGGACATCATGACAAGCCGGTCTTCGATCCCGTCAATCAGCGCCATCGGCGTGTGTGTATGACCGGGCATCACCAGATCATGGTGAATTTCATCGGAGACCAGAACAAGATCATGCTTCCGGCAGAAGGCCGCCACAGCTTCCAGTTCCTCGCGGGTCCAGACGCGACCACCGGGGTTGTGCGGCGAGCACAGGATCAACATGCGTTCCTTGCCGCTCATCTGCGCGTCCCATGCGTCAAAATCCATCATGTATTTGCCGTTTTCAAGCGCCAGAGGACATTCGACGACCTCGCGCCCTGCGGCTTTGATGACGCGGTGGAAGGCATGGTAAACCGGTGTCATCAGAACCACCCCGTCCCCCGGTTCGGTAAAAGCATCAACGCATAGCCCAGTGCCGTTCACCAGACCATGTGTGGTGAACACCCACGCCGGATCAATCTCCCAACCGTGGCGATGCTTCATCCACCAGCCGATTGCGGCAAGGTAATCGCTCTCGTCCCCGAAATACCCGTATACCCCGTGTTCGGCCATTTTTTCCAACGCGGCCTGCACGACTGCGGGCGGACGGAAATCCATATCGGCGACCCACATGGCAATGCCGTCCTTGGCGGGGACACCGTAGATGTCTTCCATCTTGTCCCATTTGGCGCAATGGGTGCCGAAGCGGTTGATGATCGGGTCAAATAGCGGATTGGTCATGAGAGGCTCCAGATGCTCCATCGGGTTTGTCGAAAGCCTAATCCCGCGAAACGGGGAAGGAAAACCGAAAATCCTGTAGGAGGGGTTGCGCGTTTTCAGCGCAGCGCGGTTGTCGCGGCAATTTGATGCCAGATGTTTCGCTTTGAGGGGCGTTTCGATCAAAACTCGGACTTCAAGTTTTACCCGAAAGGCATTAAATGCAAAGCATGACCCTGAAAACGATCCTCATCCACCCCGACCCGCGTCTGAAGAAACATTGCGATCCGGTCACTGACTTTGACCGCGATCTTGCCCGGTTTGCCGATGATATGCTGGAAACCATGTATGATGCACCGGGCGTCGGGCTTGCCGCGCCGCAGGTGGGGCTGATCAAGCGGATGCTGGTCATGGACTGTGCCAAGGAGGCCGAAGGGACTCCGGAGCCGATGGTGCTGGTCAATCCCGAGGTGACGTGGACGAGCGAAGAGCGCAACGTCTATGAAGAGGGCTGTCTCTCGATCCCCGGCCAATATGCCGAGGTGGAACGCCCGAAGATGGTGCGCGTCAAATGGCAGGATGTCGAAGGCAAGGCGCATGAGCAGGAGTTCGACGAGCTTTGGGCCACCTGCGTTCAGCACGAAATCGACCACCTCGACGGGGTGCTGTTCATCGACTATCTCAAACCGCTCAAGCGCCAGATGATCACCCGCAAGATGCAAAAGCTCAAGCGCGACAAGGCGCGGGCCTGATGGCGCTGCGCGAGATTCTGCTTTGGCCGGATGAGCGCCTGAGCACGCGCTGCGCAGAGGTGGACGAGATCACGCCGGATCTGCGCACTCTCGTTTCCGATATGTTTGACACCATGTATGCCGCGCCGGGGCGTGGGCTTGCGGGGCCACAGGTCGGCGCGATGCTGCGGCTGTTTGTGATGGATGCGACGTGGAAAGAGGGGGAGAAGACGCCCTTTGTCGCGATCAACCCCGAGATCACCGCGCGTTCCGAAGATACCTGCGAGATGGACGAGGGCTGCCTGTCGATCCCCGAGATCACCGCTCCCGTGACGCGCCCCGTGCGGATCACTCTGGCATGGACCGATCTTGATGGTGTGCGCCACAGCCGCCCGATGGACGGGGTTGAGGCCCGTATCATTCAGCATGAGTTCGACCATCTCGACGGGCTCGTGCATTTCGACCGTCTCGACGCGAAAACCCGCGCCCGCCTTGAGGAGGCCTACGCATGACCCAGCGCCCGTTCCTGCCCTATCCGGACAAACGTCTGAAAACCGCCGTGCCGCCGGTTGCGGAGATCACCGATGACATCCGCAGCATCTGGGCCGATATGGTGGAGACCATGGACGCCATGCCGGGCTATGGCCTCGCCGGACCACAGATCGGCGTGATGCAGCAACTCGCCGTGGTCGATTGCTCCGAAGAGCGCGGCAAGGCGGTTCTGATGGCCAATCCGGAAGTGCTGCACGCATCTGTGCAACTGCGCGAACATGAGGAAGCCTCCCCGAACCTGCCCGGCATGTCCGCCGTTATCGCCCGTCCGCGGGCCGTGACCGTGCGGTTTCTCAATGCGGCTGGCGAGATGGAAGAGCGCGATTTCGTCGGGCTTTGGGCGACCTCTGTGCAACACCAGATCGACCACCTGAACGGCAAGATGTATTTTGACAATCTAAAACCGATGAAACGCCAGATGTTTCTGAAAAAGGCCAAGAAAATGGGAGCCATGAAATGAAAGTGATCTTCATGGGCAGCCCCGATTTCTCCGTCCCCGTGCTCGATGCGCTGGTCGAGGCGGGCCATGAAATTGCCTGTGTCTATTGCCAGCCGCCGCGTCCTGCGGGGCGGGGTAAAAAGGAGCGCCCGACACCTGTGCACGCCCGCGCCGAAGAGCTGGGCCTGCCGGTGCGTCATCCGGTGAATTTCAAGGACCCTGCGGATGTGGCCGCCTTCGAGGCGTTGCAGGCCGAGATCGCCGTGGTCGTGGCCTATGGTCTTTTGCTGCCGCAATCCATTCTCGACGCGCCGGAACACGGCTGCCTCAATATTCACGCCTCGCTCCTGCCGCGTTGGCGGGGGGCGGCGCCGATCCATCGGGCCATTCTCGAAGGCGACGACAAAACCGGTGTCTGCATCATGCAGATGGAAGCCGGTCTCGACACCGGCCCTGTGCTGTTGCGTCAGGAAACCGACATCACGGCGGAAGACACCACCGCGGTTTTGCATGACCGGCTCTCGGAGATGGGGGCCGATGCCATCACCGTTGCTCTGGACAGTCTGGAACAACTGGTGCCCGAGCCGCAGCCGGACGCGGGTGTGACCTATGCCAAAAAGATCGACAAGGCCGAGGCGAAAATCGACTGGACCCGTCCGGCGGCTGAGATCGACCGGCAAATTCGTGGCCTGTCGCCGTTTCCGGGCGCTTGGGCCATGCTGAACGGCGAGCGGATCAAGTTCCATATGTCCCGCGTCACAGAGGGCGATGCAGCCCCCGGCGAGGTGATCGGCGCCTTTACCATTGCCTGCGGGGAAGGGGCCGTGGAAATTCTCACTGCGCAGCGCGAGGGCAAACGTGCTATGCCTGTGACAGAGATTTTGAAAGGGCTGGACTTGCCGCGGGGCAGCCGGTTCGAATGAGGACACATCCATGTTTCCAGTTCTGATCGGCACAGTGGTGATTGCGGGGATCGTTGGCTATGTCTGCGAAAAGACCGGCTTTACCCGCAACGGCTATCTGCCCTCGATCATCATCTGCGTCGGCGGGGCGTTTCTTGCCTATTTCATCAAGCTGATGTTCGGCATCGGTCTGGGCTCTCCGGGGCTCAACGCCATTGTGTCCTCGCTGGGCGCGCTCATCATCGTGCCGACCCATTGGCGCAGAAGGTAACGACATGCCCGTTCTCTTGCTTATCATCATCGGAGCCGCTGCGGGGTTCATTGCCACCCGCGTCATGGACCTGAAAACCGACCTGATCACCACCGTGGTGATCGGTATGTTCGGGGCTTTGATCGGCGGACTGGTGTTGCGGTTTCTGTTGATGCTGACCGGAGCGGCCGCGGGCTTCGTGGGTGCGATCCTCGGAGCCATGCTGCTCATCTGGGCGTGGAAAGCTGTGACGGGGCGGAAATGATCTGGCTTTTGTCGATACCGGGGATGATTGCGCGCATTCTGCTCAGCATGGCGTTCTGGCTCATGCTGCGCCCCGGTGGCTGGCTTGTCGCCTGTTGTCTGGCGGTTGCGGCAACGTGGTATATCAAGACCTGAGGCGTTGATCCCACCGCGCGTCGTTTCAGGATCGCGGCGGGCGGGATTTGTAGACGGGCAGGGACCAGCCCCAGATCAGACTTCCTGCGCGCAGCGTGAATGTCAAAGCACCACACAAAGCGAATTCAAAAACAGGCGGAAAGTCAAAATAGGACGCGCCAAGCAGGGCCATGGCGCCCAGAAGTGCCGCCGAGGCGTAAAGCTCGCCCTGTTTAAGAACCAAGGGCACTTCGTTGCACACCACATCGCGCATCAACCCGCCGAAACAGCCGGTCGCCACCCCCATGAGCGCCACGATCACAGGCGGTTGCCCGAGTTTGAGCGCCACACCCGACCCTGCGGACACGGCCACGGAAAGTGCTACTGCATCGGCCCACATGAGTGCTGTCATGCGGTTCTCGAACCGGTGCGCGGTAAAGAAAACACCTGCGGCCACAAGGCAGGCGATGAGGATATAGCTTGGTTCTGCGATCCAGAAGACCGCGTCACGGTTGAGCAGCACATCGCGCAACGTGCCGCCGCCAACTGCGGTCAGACAGGCGAGAAAGGCAAAGCCCACGAGATCAAGTTGCGCACGGGAGGCGGCCAGCGCGCCGGAGATTGCAAAGACGATGACCGATGCGTAATCCAGCACCGCCAGCAGGGTCATGACGCCGACTTCTTGAAGGGGGCCATGCCCGCCCGCGCCAGTTCATCGGCTTTTTCATTCTCTGCGTGGCCTGCGTGGCCCTTGATCCATTTCCACGTCACATTGTGGGTGGCCTGCGCTTCGTCGAGGCGCTGCCAGAGATCGACGTTTTTCACAGGTTTCTTCGCTGCTGTCTTCCACCCGTTGCGTTTCCAGCCGTAGATCCAGCCGGTGACGCCGTTTTTCACATAGGCGCTGTCGGTGGTGATGGTGATGTCGGTCGGGCGGCTGAGGGCTTCCAACGCATTAATCGCGGCGAGCAGTTCCATCCGGTTGTTGGTGGTCTCCGCCTCTCCGCCTTTCAACTCCCGTTCCTTGACGATTTCGCCATCCTTGAAGGCGCGCATCAAAACGCCCCAACCCCCGGGGCCGGGGTTGCCGGAACAGGCGCCATCCGTCCATGCGTGAATCTCGGGCATAGGGTCTGTCCTCTTCGGCTTAGGCAAGGTCGCGCAAGACGCGCGGCACTTTGAATTCTACATTTTCCTGCGCGGTTTCGACCAGTTCAACGGTCACGTCAAAACGCGCACGGAAGGCGTCGATCACCTCGTTGACCAACACTTCGGGCGCGGAGGCCCCCGCCGTGATGCCGATGGAGGTGATGCCTTTCAGGGCCCGCCAGTCGATGTCATCCGCACGTTGCACCAGTTGCGAATAGGCGCAGCCATTGGCCTTGCCCACTTCAACCAGACGTTTGCTATTTGAACTATTTGGCGCACCAATCACCAAAAGAGCGTCGATATTTGATGAAATGGCTTTCACCGCCGCTTGCCGGTTGGTGGTGGCATAACAGATGTCTTCCTTATGCGGCCCGACGATGCTCGGGAACCGCGCGCGCAGGGCGGCGACCACTTCGACCGTATCATCGACCGACAATGTGGTCTGGGTGATAAAGGCCAGACGCTCGGGATCGCGCACCTCAAGCCCCGCCACATCTTCCGGCTTTTCGACCAGCAAGACCTCACCCTCGGGCAGTTGCCCCATCGTGCCGATGGTTTCGGGATGTCCGGCATGGCCGATCATGATCATCTGGAGACCCGCCGCATGGTGCCGCTCCGCCTCGATATGCACTTTCGACACGAGCGGGCAGGTGGCATCGACATAGACCATTTCGCGCTGCGCCGCTTCGGCAGGCACGGCTTTGGGCACGCCGTGGGCGGAAAAGATCACAGGCCGGTCGTCTGGGCAGTCTTCAAGTTCTTCGACAAAGACGGCGCCTTTTTCCTTGAGGCTGTCGACCACGAATTTGTTGTGCACGATCTCGTGGCGGACATAGACCGGCGGGCCCCATTTCTCGATTGCCATTTCGACAATCTTGATGGCGCGGTCCACGCCTGCGCAAAACCCGCGGGGGGCGGCAAGGTAAAGAGAGAGGGGGGGCATGTGTGTCGTTTCGGTCATGGCGCGCTCCTGATCTTGTGCAGAGGTAGCGAGGAACGCCTGTGAGTGCAACTGAGTGCAGCGACCGGAATGGGAAAAGCCCCCGCTTTCGCGAGGGCTTTTGATCAGCTTTCGTAACCGTCGTCCTCGCGCGGTTCGCGCGGCGGGCGTCCGAGAACGTCTTTGAGATCGTTCAACTCGATGAAGTTGTCGGCCTGACGGCGCAGCTCGTCCGCGATCATCGGCGGCTGGGTGCGGATCGAGGAAACCACGGATACACGCACGCCCTGACGCTGGAGGCTTTCAACCAGCGGACGGAAATCGCCATCGCCGGAGAACAACACAATGTGATCGACATGGGGTGCAAGCTCCATCGCGTTCACGGCCAGTTCGATGTCCATATTGCCCTTGATCTTGCGCCGGCCCATGGAGTCGGTGAACTCTTTGGCCGGTTTTGTGACCATGGTGAACCCGTTGTAATTCAACCAGTCGACCAAGGGGCGGATCGGGGAATAGTCATCATTTTCGAGCAGAGCTGTGTAGTAAAAAGCACGCAACAGCTTGCCACGGCGCATGAATTCTTGCCGGAGAAGTTTGTAATCAATGTCGAATCCGAGCGACTTTGCCGCTGCATAGAGATTCGATCCATCGATGAACAAGGCAAGACGTTCATCTTTATAAAACATCTAAATGTCCTTTATAGTTTGCTTTTTTGGGCTGGACCCATGCAAATTAGGGCATGAACAGCCGGTTGTTCTTGGCTTTCGGATGCGCTGGATAGTATGAAACGGACCAGAGCTAAACTAGCCAAAAAAGATAGGGCGGATTCTGCGTGGGTCGAGATTTACATTCGCAATGGGCAAAAACACGCGCATGGATCGCTTTTGGCGCGAACCTGCCCTCGGTCGTCGGCACCCCGCTGGAGACCTTGCGCGCGGCGGTGAAACAACTCAGGGACGCGGGCGTTACCGTCACCGCTGTGAGCCGCGTTTACGAGACGCCCTGCTTTCCGGCGGGGGCGGGGCCGGACTATGTGAATTTCGTCGCCGAAGTGCAAAGCGCCGATGCGCCCGAGGAACTTTTGCAGACGCTGCACAGGATCGAGGCCCGTTTCGGCCGTGTGCGCAAGCTGCGGTGGGCGGGGCGCTCGATTGATCTTGATCTTTTGGCGGTCGAACAGGAAATCCGCCCCGATGTCGTGTCCGTGCGGGCTTGGATAACCCTGCCCTTTGTCGAGCAAAGCGTGCGTGCACCGGACCAGTTGATCCTGCCGCATCCGCGTATTCAGGACCGTGCGTTCATGCTGATTCCCTTTGCCGATCTCGCGGCGGACTGGCGGCACCCGATTTTGGACAAAACCGTCAGGGAAATGCTGGATGCCCGCCCCACAGACGAGAAATCCGAGATAAAACTCATGCCTGAAGTGGAAATCCTCACGGATTAAAGGCAACGGCGCTTGTCAATGGCGGGTCAAGTCCCTAAATAGAGCCTTTGTATAAATGCCCCGTCAGTCTGAAAGATTGGAGATCCCATGGCCCGCGTGACCGTTGAAGATTGCGTCGACAAGGTTCCGAACCGCTTCGAGCTTGTGATGCTCGCCGCCCACCGTGCGCGTGAGATTGCGGCCGGTTCGCAGTTGACCGTGGATCGCGACAACGACAAGAATCCGGTCGTCGCCCTGCGCGAGATTGCCGAAGAAACCCAATCCGCAGATGCGCTGCGCGAACGGATGATCGAAAGCAACCAGACCCAGATCGAAGTTGACGAGCCGGAAGAAGACCAGATGGCACTTCTCATGGGTCAGGAAACTGACAAGCCGGCAGAGGACGATATGTCCGAAGAAAAACTGCTGCGCGCCCTGATGGAAGCGCAAGGGCAAAACTAAGGTGCGGGGCCGTATGGTCCAAAGCATAGGAGTTCGCGGACCAAAATGATCGACGTCGAAGACCTGATCGCACTGGTCCGCAACTACAACCCCAAAACTGATGCCGATTTGATCCGTGAGGCCTATGCCTACGGTAAAGAGATGCATGAGGGGCAGTTCCGCCGCTCCGGCGAGCCCTATTTCACCCATCCCGTCGCTGTGGCCGCCATTCTGACCGAGCAGGCGCTGGATGATGCGACGATCATCACCGCTTTGCTGCATGACACGGTGGAAGACACCCGTGCCTCTTATAGCGAAGTGGCACGCAAGTTCGGGGAAGAGATCGCCGAGCTTGTCGATGGCGTGACGAAACTCACCAATCTTCAGCTGTCCTCGACAGAGACCAAACAGGCGGAGAACTTCCGCAAACTGTTCATGGCCATGTCGAAAGACCTGCGCGTTATTCTTGTGAAACTCGCCGACCGTCTGCACAACATGCGCACGATCAAGTCGATGCGGCCCGAGAAGCAGCTGCAAAAAGCGCGTGAGACGATGGATATTTATGCGCCTCTGGCGGGGCGTATGGGGATGCAATGGATGCGCGAGGAGTTGGAAGACCTCTCGTTTCGCGTCATCAACCCCGAGGCGCGCAATTCGATCATCCGCCGTTTCATCCTGTTGCAGCGTGAAACCGGCGATGTGATCCACAAGATCACCAATGACATTCGCGTCGAGCTTGAGCGCGAGAATATCGATGCCGATGTGTTCGGGCGCGCCAAGAAACCCTATTCCATCTGGCGCAAAATGGAGGAGAAACAGCAAAGTTTCTCCCGTCTGTCAGATATTTACGGCTTCCGCGTCATCACGCGCTCGGAGATGGACTGTTACCGTGTTCTGGGGGTGATCCATCATCGCTGGCGTGCGGTGCCGACGCGGTTCAAGGACTATATAAGCCAACCGAAATCCAACGGCTACCGTTCGATCCACACCACGGTGTCGGGGCGTGATGGCAAGCGGGTGGAGGTGCAAATCCGCACCCGCCAGATGCACGAAGTGGCGGAATCCGGCGTCGCCGCGCACTGGTCCTATCGGGACGGTGTACCTGCGCAGAACCCTTTTGCGGTGGACCCGACGAAATGGCTGGCCCAGTTGACCGAGCGTTTCGAGAATGCCGAGGATCACTCCGAATTTCTCGAACACGTCAAGCTGGAGATGTATACCGACAAGGTCTTCACCTTCACGCCCAAGGGCGAGGTGGTGTCCTTGCCCAAGGGCGCAACGCCGCTTGATTACGCCTATGCGATCCACACGCGGATCGGGGACAGCTGCGTGGGGGCCAAGGTGGACGGGATTCGCGTGCCGCTCTGGACCCGTCTCAAGAACGGTCAAAGCGTCGAAATCCTCACCGCAGAGGGCCAACGTCCGCAGGGCACTTGGCTCGACATTGTGGTGACGGGGCGTGCCAAGGCGGCGATTCGCAAATCCCTGCGTGAAGAAGACCGCGAGCGTTTCGTGAAACTCGGGCGCGAACTTGCCCGTGTTGCGTTCGAACATGTCGGCAAGAAAGCCTCTGAAAAGGCGCTGGCGACCGCTGCAAAACAGATGACGCTGGCCAGCACCGAAGAACTTCTGGCGCGGCTGGGCTCGGCTGAACTTGCCGCCTCGGAAGCGGTCAAGGCGGTCTATCCGGAACTCGTCCGCGAGAGCGGGGCGATTGACGCGAAACGTGCGGTGCTTGGTCTGTCCGAAGGCGAGACCTACAATCGCGCCCAGTGCTGTCAACCGGTGCCGGGGGAGCGGATCGTCGGGATCACCTATCGCGGCAAGGGCGTGGTGATCCATGCCATCGACTGCCCCGCGCTCGAAGAACTGGAAAGCGAGACGAATCGCTGGGTTGATCTGCAATGGCACGCGGGGCCACATGCGCCGGAATATACCGTGTCACTGGACATCACGATCTCCAATGACACCGGCGTACTGGGCCGGATTTGCTCGCTCATCGGTGAGCAAAAGGCCAATATCTCGGACCTGAGATTCGTGGATCGCAAACCGGATTTTTACAGGTTGATTGTAGATGTCGACCTGCGGGATGTGGAACATCTCCATGCGGTGATGCTTGCGGTCGAGGCCGAAAGCGAAGTTGCGCAGGTGCGCAGATACAGGAATTTGGACAGGCGACCCTAAGGGGTTCGGGGGAAACGTGGTCTTCAAGCGCCGGGAAAAACTTACGCCACTCAAATGGCTGGCGCAGGTGATCTGGCCCAAAGGGGGCTGGTCACGGGCCGTGCGCTATATGAAGCACCGCCTTCACCGCCTGCCGGATACGCCGCATAAAATCGCGCGCGGGGTCTTCGCGGGCGTGTTTGCTGTCTTTACCCCTTTCTTTGGCCTGCATTTCCTGCTTGCCTTCCTGCTCGCCAAGCTGATGCGCGGCAACGCTATTGCGGCGCTGCTGGCGACCTTTGTCGGCAACCCTTTGACCTATGTGCCGATCGGGGTGATCTGTATGAAAATGGGTCACTTCATGCTGGGCACCACCTTCGACCCGCATCACGAGCGCAGCTTTGTCGGCAAATTCTTTGATGCGGCGGATGATCTCTGGCGCAATTTCCTCGCGCTGTTTACGGAACGCGATGCGAATTGGGACGCGCTCATCCGCTTCTGGCACGATATTTTCCTGCCCTATCTGGTAGGCGGCATTGTTCCGGGCATCGTCGCGGGCATCGTCGCCTATTACGTCATGCTGCCGATGGTGGCCGCCTATCAGCACCGCCGCCGTGGCAAGCTCAAGGCCAAGCTCGAAGAATTGCGCCGCAAGAAGCAGAGCCAGAAAACGCCGCACAAGCCTTGATCGCGCGGATCAAAGATTGTCGGTTTTCTTTCTGTGCGTGCGGAGTATTGTCCGGCTGAGAGAAAACCGTCTGGGAACAGGAATATGAGCCGGAAACTTCGCCTTGGCATGAATATCGATCACGTCGCCACCGTGCGCAATGCACGCGGGTCGGCCTATCCGGATCCGGTGCGCGCCGCGAAACTGGCCGAAGAGGCGGGTGCGGACGGGATCACCGCGCATTTGCGTGAGGACCGCCGCCATATCACGGATGCCGACATCGAGGCGCTGGTCTCGAACCTCACCGTGCCGCTCAACCTCGAAATGGCCGCCACCGACGAGATGCAGGCCATCGCCCTGCGCCACAAACCCCATGCCATCTGCCTCGTGCCGGAAAAACGCGAAGAGCGGACCACGGAAGGCGGGCTTGAAGTGGCGCGGGAGGAAAACCGTCTGGCGCATTTCATCGCACCCTTGCGCGAGGCCGGATCGCGCGTTTCGATCTTTATCGCCGCCGACCAGCCACAGATCGAAGCGGCCCACCGGATCGGCGCGGCTGTGGTCGAGTTGCACACCGGCGCTTATTGCGACCTTCACGCCGAAGGAAAATTTGCCGAGCGCGACGAAGAACTGGCACGCCTCACCGAAATGGCGAAATTCGCTCACGGGCTCGGGCTGGAGGTCCATGCGGGCCACGGGCTGACCTATGACACGGTGCAGCCCATCGCGGCCCTGCCGGAGATTGCCGAGTTGAACATCGGGCATTTCCTGATTGGGGAGGCGATCTTCCGTGGCATCAAACCCGCCATCGCAGAGATGCGCCGTCTGATGGACGAGGTGCGCGCTGAATGATCCTCGGCATCGGCTCAGATCTGGCGAATATCGACCGGATTTCCGGCACGCTTGAGCGGTTCGGGGCGCGGTTCAAGAACCGTGTTTTCACGCAGACCGAACAGGACAAGGCCGAGCGCCGCAGGGATGTGGCGGGCACCTATGCCAAACGCTGGGCCGCCAAGGAAGCCTGTTCCAAAGCTCTGGGCACGGGGCTTGCCATGGGCATCTCGTGGAAGGATATGGCGGTGAGCAACCTGCGCACGGGTCAGCCGGTGATGGAGGTCACAGGTTGGGCCAAGGACCGTCTCGCAGAGATGACACCGCCGGGACATGAGGCCATCATCCATGTAACCCTGACTGACGATCACCCTTGGGCACAGGCCTTTGTGGTGATCGAAGCCCGCCCGATTGCGGATTAACGCCCGTAAATCCGCGAAAACCCGATCATCACGGGTGTTTGGCTTGACTCCCATAGTCCTGCCTTTCATATCCCGCGTAACACCAAAGCAAATTCCCAAAGGATTTTCAGATGAGCAGTGCTAAGGACAGTCTGGTCGAAACCGTCAAAACCGTGGTCTACGCCCTGCTGATCGCCGGGATTTTCCGCACGCTGTTCTTCCAGCCGTTCTTCATTCCGTCCTCGTCGATGAAAGATACGCTGTTGATCGGTGACTTTCTCTTCGTCAACAAAATGTCCTATGGCTACTCGCAATGGTCCTGCCCGAAGGCGGTCAATTTCCTTTGCCCGATTTCAGGACGTATTCTGGGCTCGGAGCCGGAGCGCGGGGACATTGTGGTGTTCGAACATCCGACACAGCACCGCACCTTTGTGAAACGTCTGATCGGGATGCCGGGGGATCGTGTGCAGATCACCGACGGGGTGATCTTCATCAACGGCGAAGAAGTGACACAGACCCCTGATGGCAACTTCGTCGAGACCTTTGAAAAGCAAGGCGCCGCGGGCCGCTATCCGGCCTGTGCCAACACGCCGGGTGAGGGTGGCGAGTGCATCAAGGAAAAATTCATCGAAACCCTGCCGGGCGGGCGTCAGCACTCGATCCTGAACATCCGCACCACAGGCGTGGATAACACACAGGTTTATACCGTGCCGGAGAACAACTACTTCTTCATGGGCGACAACCGTGATAACTCCGCCGACAGCCGCGTGCCCACGACGATGGGTGGGGTAGGCTTTGTCCCCGAAGAATATCTTGTCGGCAAGGTCAGCCGCGTGATGTTCTCTGCGGCGGGCAAACATCTGGTCTACTTCTGGACCTGGCGCAAAGATCGATTCTTCAAGGCATTGCAGTGAAAATTTCCGCCGACATACAAGCATTCCAGAAACGTCTCGGGCATGAGTTTTCTCATCCCGAGCTTTTGCTGCGTGCGCTGACACACAGTTCCATCTCATCGGCCACGCGCCCCGACAACCAGCGTCTCGAATTTCTGGGCGACCGCGTTTTGGGGCTGACGATGGCCGAGGCGCTGTTCGAGAAAGACAAATCCGCCTCCGAAGGCCAGCTTGCGCCACGGTTCAACGCGCTTGTGCGCAAGGAAACCTGTGCCGATGTCGCCCGCCAGATCGACCTTGGCGCGGTGTTGAAGCTGGGGCGTTCGGAAATGATGTCCGGTGGTCGCCGCAAGGAGGCGCTGCTTGCCGATGCGATGGAGGCGGTGATTGCCGCAGTTTACCGCGATGCAGGGTTTGAAGTGGCCAAGGCCCTCGTGCGCAGGCTTTGGGGCAAACGCATTGACCATGTGGAGAATGATGCGCGCGACGCCAAGACCGCGCTTCAGGAATGGGCGCAGGCACGCGGCCAGAAACCTCCGAAATATGTTGAAATTTCCCGCAAGGGGCCGGATCATGCACCGGTGTTTACCATTGAGGTGACGCTGGAAAGCGGCCAGTCGGAATGCTCCGAGGCCAATTCCAAACGTCATGCCGAACAGGCCGCTGCCAAGGCGCTTCTCAAACAACTGGAGGCCGGGAATGGCTGAGACCACACGTGCGGGCTTCGTTGCCCTGATCGGTGAACCCAATGCGGGTAAATCGACGCTGCTGAATCGTATGGTCGGGGCGAAAGTCTCCATCGTCACACATAAAGTCCAGACCACGCGCGCGCGTATTCGCGGCGTTGCGCTGGAGGGCGACAGCCAGCTTGTCTTTGTTGACACGCCGGGGATTTTCAAACCCAAACGCCGCCTTGACCGTGCCATGGTCACCGCCGCGTGGGGTGGTGCCGCCGATGCCGATGTCATCGTTTTGCTGATCGAAGCGCATAAGGGCGTCACCGAGGGCGTCGAAAACATTCTGGCCGCGCTGGATGAATATTCCAACCCGAACCAGAAAGTCGCGCTGGCGATCAACAAGATCGACATGGTGGATGTGGAAAAACTGCTCGCGCTGGCCAAAGACATGAACGAGCGCCATCATTTCGTGGAGACCTTCATGATCTCCGCTGAAAAGGGCCGTGGTGTCGATGATCTGCGCAAATGGCTGGCCAAGGAACTGCCCGAAGGACCGTGGCTCTATCCCGAAGACCAGATCGCCGATCTGCCCATGCGTATGATCGCTGCCGAGATCACCCGCGAGAAACTGACGCTCAACCTGCATCAGGAACTGCCCTATCAGCTCACCGTCGAGACCGAGAACTGGGAAGAGCGCAAGGACGGCTCCGCGCGGGTCGATCAGGTGGTCTATGTCGCCCGTGATGGCCACAAGGGCATCATCCTTGGCAAGCGTGGCGAGACGATCAAACGGATTTCGCGGGCCTCGCGCGAGGACCTGTCGGAGTTTCTGGGCCGCAAGGTCCATCTCTTCTTGCAGGTGAAAGTGCGCCCGAACTGGCTTGAAGAAGCCGAGCGCTACGGCGAGATGGGCCTCGATTTCAAAGACGGAAACTGATGGCGCGACTGACCGCAGATGTCTGGGTTTCGGCCTATCTGACACGGCTTCGCCTTGTCGATATTCCGGCCTTTGTCGTCAAGAAAGGCGATGCTACGGCGGGCGCGGTTCTGGTCAAGCTCAACACGCTCGACGGCAAGGCCAAGGCCTTTCAACGCGAGTTCAACCTGATGGAAGACCGCCGCGAATGGCGGGTGCTTTCCGAGGGGGAAGAGCGTGACGTGGATGCCTCGCTGATGAAGCAGCGCAGCTTTGACCCCGATCTCTGGATCATCGAAGTCGAGGACCGTCATGGGCGCACGCTTCTGGAAGAGCCGGGCCTGTCGGAGTGAGACGATTGACCTCGCCCCTGTGGCGCGGCAGGGTCCAGTGAGTATTTTTGCCAACGGAAAGCGGGAACGCGCATGATCGAGTGGCGCGACGAAGGGGTGGTTCTGGCTGTGCGCAAACACGGCGAGACTTCGGTGATTGTCGAGGTGTTCACACCTGATCACGGACGCCATGCCGGTGTGGTGCGCGGGGGCATTTCTCGCAAGATGGCCCCGCATTTGCAGCCGGGTGGCCAGATCGCGGTGACATGGAAAGCGCGGCTCGAAGATCACCTTGGCGCGTTTACCTTTGAACCTGTAAAAAGCCGCACCCATGTGCTGGGCGATCCTCTGGCGCTTGCGGGGATGACGGCCACGGCGGCGATGCTGTCCTTTCTGCTGCCCGAACGCGAGGCGCATGGCTATCTCTATGCCGACAGCCTTGCCCTGTTTGACCGGATCGGGTTGGCCCCCCGCTGGCCTCTGGCCTATCTGCATTGGGAAGTCTCCCTGCTGGAAGAACTGGGCTTCGGCCTTGATCTGTCTTCCTGTGCTGTCACCGGATCGCCGGATGATCTGGTTTATGTGTCCCCGAAAACCGGACGCGCCGTGTCACGACAAGGCGCAGGGGAATGGGCCGACCGGCTGTTGCCCTTGCCGCAATGTCTATTGGGGCAATCCTCAGTCGATTTCGCGGAGATCGGTCAGGGGCTTTTGACCACGGGGCATTTCCTTTCCAGGATCGCGGCGGAACTGTCGGATCGTCCTTTGCCCGCCGCACGGGACCGGTTTCTCGACCGGCTCGCAAAAAAGGCGGCGCAGGAGGCACCGCCTTTCTAAAGCTCTGGTCGGGGCAGATCAGGCCAGCAAACGCCGTGCGATGACCTGTGCCTGAATTTCGCCTGCGCCTTCGAAAATATTCAAAATCCGCGCATCGCAGAGGATGCGGCTGATCTGATACTCAAGCGCAAAGCCGTTGCCGCCGTGGATTTGCAACGCATTGTCCGCCGCCGCCCAAGCCACGCGCGCGCCCAAGAGCTTGGCCATGCCCGCCTCAAGGTCGCAGCGGTGTCCGTTGTCCTTTTCCCATGCGGAGAAATAGGTCAGCTGGCGGGCCACCATGATCTCGACTGCCATCATGGCGAGCTTGCCGGAGACGCGGGGGAATTCGATCAGGGACTTGCCGAACTGTTTGCGGTCTTCGGCATATTGCATCCCGACCTCAAGCGCGTTCTGGGCCACGCCGATGGCGCGGGCGGCGGTTTGGATGCGCGCGGATTCGAAGGTCTGCATCAGTTGCTTGAACCCTTGGCCTTCTACACCGCCCAGAAGGTTCTTGGCATCGACCTTGAACCCGTCAAAGCCCAGCTCGTATTCCTTCATGCCGCGATAGCCCAAGACCTCGATCTCGCCGCCGGTCATGCCGGGTGTGGGGAAGGGGTCTTCAGCCGTGCCCGGCGTTTTCTCGGCCAGAAACATCGACAGGCCTTTGTAATCCGTGGTGTCGGGATCGGTGCGGGCCAGAAGCGTCATCACATGGGTGCGTGCGGCGTGGGTGATCCATGTCTTGTTGCCGGTCACCGTGTAGCTTTCGCCCTCTTTCACCGCGCGGGTGCGCAGGCTTCCGAGATCGGAGCCGGTGTTCGGTTCGGTGAACACGGCAGTGGGCAGGATTTCGGCGGAGGAGAGCTTCGGCAGCCAGTGTTCCTTTTGCTCTTCCGTGCCGCCACCGAGGATCAGTTCGGCGGCAATTTCGGATCGTGTGCCCAGAGAGCCGACGCCGATATAGCCGCGGGAGAGTTCTTCGGAGACCACGACCATCGCTGCTTTCGGAAAGCCGAAGCCGCCGTATTCTTCGGGAATGGTCAAGCCGAAGACGCCAAGCTCGGCCAGTTCCTCGATGATCTCCATCGGGATGAGTTCGTCTTTGAGATGCCAGTCATGGGCAAAGGGGGCGACTTTCTCATCGGCGAAGCGGCGGAACTGGTCGCGGATCATTTCCAACTCGTCATCCAGCCCCGACGCGCCAAAGGTCGCATGACCGGAATTGTCCCGCATCAAGGCCACAAGCCGTGTGCGCGCCTCGGTGGAATTGCCGTCGAGCATGAGCTTGACCACTTCGGGGTGGCTGGGCTGCACAAGACCAAGGCCCAGATCGGCCAACCGGCAGATCTCGCCCTGATTCATCGGGATACCGCCGTAGATCTGGCTCAGATACTCCCCGAAGGCGATCTGGTGGATCAGTTGCTCCATCTCGCCGAACTTGTCTTCGGCGGAGAGCGCCTCGGCCCATTTCTGCATCTGGCGCAGGCTTTCCACATAGGTGGCCAGCCATGCAAGACCGTGGGCGGCGGTTTGATTGGCCTCGACCCTGCGACTGGAAACGCGTCCGTTCTCCAGAAACTCCGAGCGCAGAGCAGCACGGGCACGCTCCAGAATGGCCTCGGCAGGGGCCACGGCCGCACGGGTCAGGGCCAGAAGATCGGGCAAAATGGGGTTCGACACGGGTCTCTCCTGTTGATCAAGGGCCATGAGACTCTCTCCTCCTTCGAGCGCTTCGCGAAAACCCGAGCCACAGATTTCCGACCACACAGCGCAACATATTGATGTCGTGGCCTTCCGCACCCTGCGTGTGACGCAAGCGGGGGCGAGAGGCGTCTGATCTTGGAACTGTCTACCTACTTCGCAGTTGCAGCGCAATAATATTTTGCCGTGAAGATGTATTTTGACCTAAAATGTCGCAACGGAACGGAAGCGCCCTCTGGCACCTCCAAGAACGGATGCTGGCCTGATCTTTGGGCTATACGCGGAGAAATCCGCGTCCTAACAGGGGCTATGACATTCGATAGCATCCTGACCCTTCTCACCCTCCCGCAGATTTTTGCCGCCATTTGCATCACGCTTCTGGCCGGTTTCGTCAAAGGTGCCATCGGTTTCGCCATGCCGATGATCATGATTTCGGGGTTGGGCTCGTTTTTGTCGCCGGAACTGGCTCTTGCGGGGCTGATCGTTTCCACCGTGGTCACGAATGTCTGGCAGGCGTTGCGTGGTGGCGGGAGAGAGGCCGTGGAGGCGGCGTGGCAATACAGGCTCTACATCGGGGCTTTGTTGCTGTTGATCGCCCTATCGGCGCAACTCGTGGTGATTCTGCCGCAATCAGTGGTCTTTCTGACGCTGGGGATCATTGTGGTGGTGCTGGTCAGCTATCTGTTGTTCGGGCGCGCTTTGCACATCCCCGCGCAACACAGAGGGGCGTATGATCTGGGTTTCGGTGCTGTTTCGGGGCTGATTGGCGGTATCGCGGGCATCTGGGGGCCGTTGACGGTGGCCTATCTGACCGCTGTGGACACGCCGAAGAAACTCCAGATCAAGGCCACCGGCGTGATTTTCGGCTCGGGCGCCTTGGTGCTTATGCTGGCGCATATGCGTTCCGGTGTGCTCAATGCCCAGACTATTCCGCTCTCCGTGGCGCTTTTGGTCCCGGCGATGGGGGGGATGATGCTTGGCCAGCGGGTGCAGGATCGTCTGGACCAGAAGAAATTCAAACGTGTGACGTTGTTCGTGCTGATGGTCGCGGGCGTCAACCTGATCCGGCGCGGCCTGTTCTGACATCTCGCACCTGACATTTTACGCCTGAGTTCTTACGCCTGACATCGTGCTGCGTGCGTTCCGTCCGCACCAAAGGCACGGCCAAAGAAAACGCCCCGATCCGGATGGGTCGGGGCGCAATTTTTCTCGATGTAGAACAGCTTAGCCGATGGCGGCGGCTTTCACATCTTCGTCGATATAAGGCAGGTATTGTTCGAAGTTCTCTTTGAACATGGAAACCAGCTTCGCGGCTTGCGCGTCGAAAGCGTCCTTATCGGCCCAAGTGCGGCGCGGGTCGAGTAGCACATCGGCCACTCCCGGCACGGAGACCGGCACTTCAAAGCCGAAGTTCTCGTCCTTACGGAATTCGACGTCTGCCAGCGTGCCTTCCAGAGCGGCGTGCAGCAGGTTGCGCGTTGCCTTGATCGGCATACGCGAGCCGGTGCCGAATGCGCCGCCGGTCCAGCCGGTGTTCACCAGCCAGCAGGTTGCACCATGTTTGGCGATCTTCTCACGCAGCAGGTTGCCATAGGCTTCCGGACGACGCGGCATGAACGGTGCGCCGAAACAGGTGGAGAAGGTCGGGATCGGCTCCACAACCCCCACTTCCGTGCCCGGTGTCTTCGAGGTGAAGCCGGAGAGGAAGTGATACATCGCCTGCGCCGGTGTCAGACGTGCGATCGGAGGCAGAACACCAAAGGCATCACAGGTCAGCAGGATGATGTTCTTCGGATGACCGCCCATCGCCGTCTCGGAGGCGTTGGAGATGTAGTGCAGCGGATAGGCGCAGCGCATGTTCTCGGTAAGAGAGCTGTCTTCGAAGTCCAGATCCTTGGTGAACTCGTCATAGACCATGTTCTCTACGACTGTGCCGAATTTCGACGTGGTCGCGTAGATTTCCGGTTCCGCAGTCTCGGACAGGTTGATGGTCTTGGCGTAGCAGCCGCCTTCGAAGTTGAACGTGCCCTTGTCGGACCAGCCATGCTCGTCATCCCCGATCAGGATGCGCGACGGATCAGCCGACAGTGTGGTTTTCCCCGTGCCGGACAGGCCGAAGAAGATCGCCGTGTCGACGGGATTGTCGGGCGCATGGTTGGCGGAGCAGTGCATGGCCATGATGCCCTTGCCCGGCAGGATGTAGTTCAACAGGGAGAACACGCCCTTCTTGTTTTCGCCTGCATATTCGGTGTTGCCGATCAGGATCAGCTTTTTGGCGAAGTTCAGCGCGATCACGGTTTCGGAGCGACAGCCGTGACGTTCCGGATCGGCCTTGAAGGACGGGCAGTTGATCACGGTGTAATCTGCGGTGAAGTCGTCGAGTGCTTTGAGCTCGGGGCGGCGCAGCATCGTGCGGCAGAACAGGCCATGCCATGCCAGCTCGGTGATCATGCGCACGTCGATCTGGTTCTCCGGGTCGGCCCCGCCGTAGAGATCCTCGACAAAGAAATCACGCCCTTTCATATGCTCAAGCATATCGGCATAGAGCACATCGAATTTCTCGGGGTCCATCGGCTGGTTGTTTTCCCACCAGATGGTGTCTTCCACATCCGGCGTCCGCACGACGAATTTGTCTTTGGGGGAGCGGCCGGTATGTTTGCCGGTGCTTACCAGAAAGGAACCGCCTTTCCCGAGGGCCCCTTCACCACGCTTGATCGCCTCTTCGATAAGGGCAGGCTCAAGAAGGTTGTAATAGACATTGCCAAGCCCCGTGATGCCTTGGTCGTCAAGTGTGAAAGCCGGGTTCACGCGTCCGGTCGTCATATGCAAACTCCTCCGCCGTGTCCTTGACGGCGTCTCTGGAAATAGAATTTGTGCCGCGAAAGGGCCATTCGCGGATGGGCGGCACACGCGCCCAATGGGGGTGCTATAGCACGCCAGCACGGCGCGTAAATAGGACCGAGATCAACAGTTAGCGCAACCACTTAGGGGATAGCGCAAACAGATGTGTGCCAATATGTCGCGCTTCGCTGTGGTGCGGGTGAAATGCCCCGAAGTGAGACAAATTAGCCATTCCTTGAATTTTTCCTGTTTCTCTGACCTCTGACACGCATTTTGATTCGCGGTTTCGCTTGATTTGATCCGGTGAAACACGGAATATGGCAAAAAAATGCAATAGTTGAGCAGTTGAAGGAAACCGACAATGTCCCGCATCGCCTTGGTAGATGACGACCGGAATATCCTGACCTCCGTATCCATGACCCTTGAGGCAGAGGGGTTCGAGGTCGAAACCTATAACGATGGCCAGTCGGCGCTGGATGCGTTCAATAAACGTCTCCCCGATATGGCTGTGTTTGATATCAAGATGCCGCGCATGGACGGTATGGACCTGTTGCAGCGGGTGCGGCAGAAAACCAATATGCCGGTGATTTTCCTGACCTCGAAAGATGACGAGATCGACGAGGTTCTGGGGCTGCGCATGGGTGCGGATGATTATGTGAAGAAACCGTTTTCCCAGCGGCTTCTGGTCGAACGTATCCGTGCGCTCTTGCGGCGTCAGGAGGCGCTCGAAGGGATCGAAGTGGCCGAGACGGACGAGAACAAGGTTCTTGTGCGCGGCGAACTGGAAATGGACCCGCTGCGTCACGCGGTGAAGTGGAAGGGCAAGGATGTCACCTTGACCGTGACGGAATTCCTTTTGTTACAGGCGCTTGCCCAACGCCCCGGCTTTGTGAAGTCGCGCGATCAGCTGATGGATGTGGCCTATGACGATCAGGTCTATGTGGATGACCGGACCATCGACAGCCATATCAAACGTCTGCGTAAGAAAATGCGCACCGTGGATTCCGATTTTTCCGCCATCGAAACGCTTTACGGCATCGGATACAGGTATAACGAGGAATAATGGCCCTGACTTCCGACATGGACCGTGCGGAGAAATCCAGCCGCGATAACACTGACGTAGTGCTCGGTGACGATTGGGTTGCGCCCCGCACATCTGACGCCGAACTGCGCGAAAAGCGCAGGCGGCGCAAATTCATTGCGGTGAAACGCTCGCCGCTGGCACAGAAAATCATCACCTACAACCTCATTGCGATCATTCTCATGGTGGCGGGCATTCTCTATCTGAATCCCTTCCGCAACAGTCTGGTGATGCAGCGTGAGGCGGCAATGGTGACGGAGGCCGCCTTGGTTGCCGATATGCTGGCGGTTACGGCGGGGGCGGACGGGGTTCTGTCGCTTGACAACGAGTCTGGCGATATGTCGACCGTGTCCAATGTGCTGGAACTGCCTCTGCTCGAAAATGTCTATCTATATGACAAGGACGGGGTGCTGATCGCCTCTACCGAAGGCATGGCCCGCGGTGGTCCGGAGAAAGTCTCCGGTGTGCAGCATGAGGGCCGCTCTACGGTCATTTCGGATTTCCTGAATAAGGTCTGGACCACCATTACCTTTTCCAAGGGCAAGAGCGGCGAGGATTTCGAGAATGTGCGCGAACAGGTCGCGGCCCTTGCTGCCAATGCGCTCGGGGATGGCATCCATGTGAACACAAGCGTGAACGGTCACGGTTCCACGCTGTTCTCGGTTGCGGCCCCGATCACGCTGGATGACAGCGGCGAGGTCATCGGGGTTGTCGGGCTGGTGTCCGGCGAAGGAGAGCTTGACGATCTCGTGCGTGTGGAGCGCGAACAGATCCTTCAGGTCTTTATCATCGCTCTTCTGGTCTCCATCGGTTTGAGCCTCATGCTGGCCTCGACCATTGCCAACCCTCTGGCCGATCTGGCCGCCGCCGCAGAAATCGGGCGCGACAAGAACAGCCGGAAAGTTGCGCCGGGGCGTGTGCGTATCCCCGACCTGTCGGGGCGTCCCGACGAGATCGGGCGTCTGTCTGCGGCGCTGCGTGGCATGGTGGCGGCACTCTATGACCGGATCGACGCGAACGAACAATTCGCCGCAGATGTGGCCCATGAGATCAAGAACCCGCTGGCCTCCCTGCGCTCGGCGGTCGGCTCCCTGCGGATCGTCAAGAAGGAAGAGCACCGCGACAAGCTGCTCGACGTGATCGAACATGATGTGCGTCGCCTTGACCGTCTGGTTTCCGATATTTCCAACGCCTCGCGTCTCGACAGCGAATTGGTCAAGGAAGAGGAAGAAGAGTTCAATCTGATCCAGACATTGACGAACCTGATCGAATATCTCGCTCAGGACGCGCAGCAAAAAGGCGTGGAGTTCATCTCCGACATGCCGGACCAGCCGATTGTCGTCTCCGGTCTCGAAGCGCGGCTGGCGCAGGTGTTTGTGAACCTGATCACCAACGCGATCTCCTTCTGCGAGGATGGCGATGCAATCCGTGTCTGGGTGCGCAAGCGGGATCACAGGGTGCTGGTTGTCGTCGAAGACACCGGTCCGGGCATCCCCGAAGAGGCGCTGACGAAAATCTTCAAACGCTTCTATTCGCAACGTCCGGTCGGTCAGTTCGGCAACAACTCCGGCCTTGGTCTGGCGATCTCGAAACAGATCGTCGAGGCGCATGGCGGCGTGATCTGGGCGGAGAACATTCGTCCGACCGATGCCGACATTACCTCCGAGCCACTTGGCGCCCGTTTTGTCGTGGGCCTGCCGGTGTGACTGCGCAGTCGCAGGATGGTCTGATCCTTCATGCCTCCTGCGTCGCGCTGGATGAAGCCACGGGCCTGCTGATCCTTGGCCCCTCGGGCAGCGGAAAATCGACCCTTGCGCTCGAACTCATGGCGCTGGGGGCGGTGCTGGTCTCTGACGACCGGACCCATGTCCGGTGTGATCCAAAGGCCCAAACTCTCACCGCTATAGCGCCGGACACCATCTCCGGCATGATCGAAGCTCGCGGCGTCGGCCTGCTGCGTGCAGAGCCTCTGCCCGCCGCCATCCTGCGCGGCGTTGTCGATCTGTCACAGGTCGAAACTGACCGCTTGCCTCTCCGACGGGAAAAGGCTCTCATCAATGTCTCGATTCCCCTGTTTTACAGGGTGGACGGGCCGCAATTCGCTCCGGCCCTCATACAATGGCTCAAAGGAGGCCGATGCGCGTGAGCACGCCCGCTGACATGCCCATTCCGCAATCGAAAAGCCGCCATCGCGTCGTGCTTGTGACCGGCCCTTCGGGGGCAGGGCGCTCCACCGCGATCAACACGCTCGAAGATCTGGGTTTTGAGGTGATCGACAACCTGCCGATCTCGCTGCTTCCGCGCCTGCTCGAAGGTGGCGGGCTGACCCGTCCACTGGCTCTGGGGCTCGACGTGCGCAACCGAGATTTCTCGGTCAACGGCGTGATCGAAGTGATCGACGATCTCACCCGCGACCCGAACCATGATGCCGAGGTGCTCTACCTCGACTGCGCACCCGACGTGCTGATCCGCCGCTATTCCGAAACCCGCCGCCGCCACCCGCTCGCCTCTGCCGAGACGGCACAGGACGGGGTGGCACGCGAAATCGACCTTTTGGGTCCGATCCGCGCCCGCGCCGACATTCTGATCGATACCTCCGAGATGACGCCGCATGACCTGCGCGACGACATCGAGCGCTGGTTTGCCAAAGGGCGCGAGGCTGACATGGCGCTCTCCGTGCACAGCTTTTCCTATAAACGCGGAATGCCGCGCGGCGTCGATATGGTCTTTGACGTGCGCTTTCTGGCCAATCCCTATTGGGACGAAAGCTTGCGCGCACTCGACGGCACCGACAGCCGTGTGCAGGGCTATGTGCAAAATGACCCGCGCTTTGCCGCTTTCTTCCAGAAAGTGCTCGAACTGACTTTGCTCTTGCTGCCGGCCTATCAGGACGAAGGTAAGAAACACCTCGCAATCGCCTTCGGCTGCACTGGCGGACAACACAGATCCGTCACTCTGGCCGAAATTCTTTCCAAAGCCCTTGCAGAACATAATTGGCCGGTGTCAATAAGGCATAGGGAACTTGAACGCCGCCAAAGCGGCATCTGATCGGGGAAGCTGACGTGATCGGAATTGTTATCGTTGCCCATGGAGGACTGGCCCGCGAATATCTCGCGGCGGTCGAACATGTGGTCGGCAAGCAGATCGGCATAGAGGCCATATCCATAGAGCCGGATCACAACCGCTCTGACAAGCAGCGCGAGATCTGTCTGGCCGCCGACGATGTCGATAGCGGCGATGGTGTCGTTGTTGTGACCGATATGTTCGGGGGGAGCCCGTCGAACCTGTCGCTTCTGGCCTGTCATCACGATGATCGCCGGATCATTTACGGCGCGAACCTGCCGATGTTGATCAAACTGGCGAAGTCCCGGCATAAACCGGTTGCGGAAGCCGTCGGCAACGCGCTTGATGCCGGACGAAAATATATCGACAGTTTTGACGTGCAGGGCCGTTAAAAAGAACAAGAATGAAAGACCGAGGTGGGAGTGATGGCGCAAGTGACGCGCACGCACGAGATTATAAACGTCAAAGGACTGCACGCGCGGGCCTCTGCGAAACTCGTGGAAGTGGTCGAGGAATTTGACGCCACGGCAGAAGTCTCCAGAGACGGGCTGAGCACATCTGGTGACAGCATTATGGGGCTTTTGATGTTGGCAGCGTCCAAAGGAACGACTATTGACGTGACAACGGCAGGGCCAGAGGCAGATGCGCTGGCAGATGCAATTGAGGCCCTGATCAAGGACAGATTTGGCGAGGATATGTAAGGTGTCTCAACCCGAAGAGCATGGGACGGAGATTGACGCCCCCGAGGACGCCTTTCAGAATGTGCCCAAACCCGGTGACCCCGATTTCGTAAGGTATGACGGGCGACGCCTGTCCTATGCGGGGACGTTTTCCGACCCCAAGAAAGTTCTGGTCATTCGCACGATCGAATGGCTGACAGGTAAACTCCCGCTTCTGCGTCGTATTCGCCGGTTCGAGCGGATGGGCACGCCGATGGGGCAGCCGTTCTTCAGTCAGGCGCTCGAAGTCATGGGGATCGACGTTTTGACCCCCGAGGAACAGATCGCCAAGATACCCGCAACAGGTCCGCTTGTCGTGGTCGCCAACCACCCGCACGGGCTGGTGGACGGTCTGGTGATGGCGGAACTGATCGGCAAGGTGCGCTCGGATTACAAAATCCTGACGCGCTCGCTGTTGACCGGCATCCGTGAGATCGACCCTTTCATGTTGCCCGTGCCCTTCCCGCATGAGCCGGACAGCCATCGCGCCTCGATCCGGATGCGCAACGAGGCGATGGCGACTCTCAAGGCGGGCGGGGTGATTATTCTGTTCCCTGCGGGGGCCGTGGCCTCCTCCGAGACGTGGTGGGGACCGGTCAAGGAAAAGCCGTGGAACCCGTTTACCGCCAAGATGGTGCTGAAATCCGGCGCAACGGTTCTGCCGATCTATTTTCCGGGGCGCAACACGCGGCTGTATCAGATCGCTGACAAGATTTCCGCGAGTTTCCGTCAGGGGCTTTTGCTTCATGAGATCGCCCGCGCGATGGACAAGCCGCAGGCCCCTGTCATCGGCGATCCTCTGACGCCGGAAGACCTCAAGGAGTGGCAATCGAAGACGCGCGAGTTCATGAACTGGATGCGGTCTCACACGCTGGCCTTGGGGGGGCGCACCGACTAGGCGCGGTTTCGGTGGTTTTGGACAAAGTGACGGGCCGGATCGTGGTTTGACAGGTTGCCCGACAAAAGTCCGACAGATGTCCGACACATATCCGACAGCAAAAAAGGGGCCTTTGCGGCCCCTTTGTTTTGTCCTGTTTCCGGTCGTTCGGATTTAGCGCGTGGGCACCGGAGTTTCGCCACGGTAGTCGTAAAATCCGCGCTGGGTTTTGCGCCCGAGCCAGCCCGCTTCGACATATTTCGTTAGCAGCGGGCAGGGCCGGTATTTCGTATCCGCCAGCCCGTCATGCAGCACGTTCATGATCGCCAGACAGGTGTCGAGTCCGATGAAATCCGCAAGCTCAAGAGGCCCCATCGGATGGTTCGCGCCGAGCTTCATTGATTCGTCGATGGACTTCACGGAGCCGACGCCTTCGTAGAGCGTATAGACGGCTTCGTTGATCATCGGCATCAGGATGCGGTTGACGATGAAGGCAGGAAAATCCTCGGCGCTTGCGGCAGTTTTTCCAAGGTTTTCAACCACTTTCAGAAGCGTGTGATAGGTGGCCTCATCGGTGGCTATGCCGCGGATCAGTTCCACCAGTTGCATCACTGGCACCGGATTCATGAAGTGGAACCCCATGAATTTTTCCGGCCGATCCGTGCGCGAGGCCAGCCGCGTGATCGAGATCGACGAGGTGTTCGAGGTCAGGATGGTCTCGGGTTTGAGATGCGGCAGGAGGCGCTCGAAAATGGCGTTCTTCACGTCCTCGCGCTCGGTCGCCGCCTCGATCACCAGATCGGTCTGGCCGAGGTCTTCAAGCTGCAATGTCGTCGTGATCCGCGCCAGCGCGGTGTCGCGTTTCTCTGCGGTGATCTTTTCGCGCGATACCTGACGGTCAAGGTTGCGCGTGATCGTGGCCACAGCCTTGTCCAGCGCCTCCTGCGAGATGTCGTTCACAACCACATCATACCCCGCCAAAGCGAACACATGCGCGATCCCGTTGCCCATCTGGCCGGCACCGACGATTCCGACTTTTTTGATCTCCATCCCGCATTCTCCCTGGACCGGTTTGCAGAGAGTTTACGCAGCTAGAAGCGCGGTATTCAAGGGGTAAGGCAGGGGGGCGAAAGTCTTTCGCAATGAACCGGTGTTACAAGGGGGGCGGCCGCGGTTTCCGGCCTGATTTCGCGGGATCGTATGTCGCGGAAAGCTTGTGGTTCGAAAGCGCTGTGAGGTAGATAAATGCCTAAAATTTATATCGAATCGGCGGTTTAGCGATTTAGCAACTTGTGTCTGCGACTCTCCCACTCGGGTGAAAATTAAAGCAGTGGGTGGACACATGGCTTATCAAAACATGGGCGAGGGCGCGCTTAACTATACGCCGTGCCGGTATGGCAATTCTAAACTTCTCTTTCGCGGGCCACAGAAAGATCTTGATGCGCCCTATGTGGCCTTTCTGGGCGGCACGGAAACTTATGGCAAATTCGTAGACATGCCGTTCCCGGCGCTGGTGGAGACGAGCCTTGGCATGACAGGGGTGAACCTCGGCTGTGTAAACGGCGGGGTAGATGTGTTTTTGAGCGATGAAACCGTCCTCGACATTTGCCGCAAGGCCGAGGTGACGGTGCTGCAAATTCCCGGAGCGCAGAACATCTCGAACCGTTTCTATACTGTTCACGCGCGCCGCAATGACCGTTTCCTTCGCGCGTCAGACGAATTACAGCGTATGTATCGCAATATCGATTTCACGGATTTCAATTTCACGCGACACTTGCTGCACACGCTTGGCGCGGCCTCATCAAAGAAATTCGCGATGGTGCGCGAGGAGTTGCGCAGGGCTTGGAGTGCGCGGATGGAAACCATGGTGGAAAAGCTGCACGGTGATGTTGTGCTGTTGTGGCTCTCGGATCATTCACCGGATGATGGCGCCGCCTGTGATGCCATTGCGGGTGATCCTTTGTTCGTCAACTGCGAGATGGTCGAAGGCCTGCGTCCCTTGGTCAAAGATGTGGTGGAGGTGGTCGCCACGAAAGACGAAATCGCGACCGGATATGAGCTTATGGTTCATTCCGACCTTGATGCACCCGCCGCGCGGGAGATGCTGGGGCCTGTGGTCCATGCCGGAGCGGCGGGGATGCTCAGAGAGGCGTTGATGCCTTATGTCTAGCTCGCGTCAAACGAAAAAGGCCCGCTTGTGGCGGGCCTTTTATTTTATTTTTAAATGGTTTCAGAGTTTTTCAGTCAGCTCTGGCACCGCATCGAAGAGATCTGCCACGAGGCCGAAGTCGGCGACCTGGAAGATCGGAGCTTCTTCGTCCTTGTTGATTGCAACAATGACTTTCGAATCCTTCATCCCGGCGAGGTGCTGGATCGCACCGGAGATGCCGCAGGCGATGTAGAGATCGGGAGCGACGACCTTGCCGGTCTGGCCCACTTGCTGATCGTTCGGGGCAAATCCCGAATCGACGGCTGCACGTGACGCACCCACGGCAGCGCCCAGTTTGTCGGCCAGCGCTTCGATGATGGCAAAGTTCTCTTCGGAGCCCACACCACGGCCGCCGGAGACGACGATCTTGGCGGAGGTAAGTTCCGGACGGTCGCTTTCGACCACCTTGTCCTCGACAAAGGCCGAAAGCCCCTTGTCGCCCGCGCCGGACACGGTTTCGACCGCTGCCGAACCGGTGGAGCCAGCCGCATCGAAGGTCGAGGTGCGGAAGGAAATCACCTTGGTCGCGTCGGTCGATTTCACGGTCTGCACCGCATTGCCCGCGTAGACCGGACGTTTGAACGTGTCGGCGTCGACCACTTCGGTCACATCAGTGATCACCATCACATCCAGAAGGGCGGCCACGCGGGGCAGGATGTTTTTGCCGGTGGTGGTCGCAGGCGCGATGATGTGGGAATAATCGCCCGCAAGAGAGACGATCAGATCGGCAAGGTTTTCGGCCAAGCCGTTGGCATATGCGGCGTCATCGGCGAGCAGGACCTTGGTCACACCGTCGAGTTTCGCGGCCTCGTCGGCTGCGGCTTGGGGACCACATACGAGCACGGTCACATCGCCCAGCTTGGCGCCGGCGGTGGCCGCCTTGGCGGTTGCGTCAACAGCGAGCGTATCGCCCGCGACTTCAGCGAGAAGCAAAACAGCCATCAGACCAGACCTCCCTCTTTAAGTTTCGCAATCAGCTCGTCGACGGAGCCCACTTTGATCCCGGCCTGACGGCCTGTAGGTTCTTCGGTGGTCACAACCGTCAGACGCGGCGTGGTATCGACGCCATAATCCGCTGCGGTTTTCTCGTCCAAAGGCTTTTTCTTGGCCTTCATGATGTTCGGCAGCGACGCATAACGCGGCTCGTTGAGACGCAGATCGGTGGTCACGATGGCAGGAAGATTGACGGAAATGGTCTGAAGCCCGCCGTCCACTTCGCGGGTCACAACTGCCTTGCCGTCTTCGATTTTCACCTCGGAGGCAAAGGTCGCCTGACCCCAGCCCAGAAGCGCGGCCAGCATCTGACCCGTTGCGTTCATGTCGTTGTCGATGGCCTGCTTGCCAAGGATCACCAGTTCGGGGGCTTCCTCTTCGACCACTTTGGCGAGAATTTTCGCCACGGCCAAAGGTTCAAGGTCCACGCCCTGATCTTCGGTCACGAGAATGCCGCGATCGGCCCCCATGGCCAGCGCGTTGCGGATCGTGTCCGTGGCTTTCTTTTCGCCAATCGACACAATGACAACCTCGGAGGCAATCCCTGCCTCTTTCAGCCGAATGGCCTCTTCGACGGAAATCTCGTCAAACGGGTTCATCGACATTTTTACATTGGCGAGATCAACACCCGTGCCATCGGCCTTAACTTTGACCTTCACGTTGTAATCAATCACGCGCTTAACAGGTACTAGGACCTTCATGAGCGTAAACTCCCTTTCGTCTTGCCATACGCGGATGGCACAAAAGCTCTCCGGCATCGTTGTTAGCCGTTTGCGTGCGCAGAAAATAGCCCCCAAACGCAAAAAGACAGGAGCGAAACGTCGCGTCCTGTCTCATTTGCGCCGTAGCGTTACGGGTTGGTCCGGCCTATCGATTTGCACCCGGCACCCAGAGCACATCGGCTTTGCCCGCGTCATTGGCCATGCGTGCTGCACAGAAAAGCCAGTCTGACAGGCGGTTGAGATATTTGATCGCCACGGGGTTCACATCGCCGTCTTCTTCGGCATTCAACTGCACGGCAAGTCGTTCGGCGCGGCGGGCGACGGTGCGGCTCATATGAAGTTGGGCGGCGAGCGGGGTTCCGGCGGGCAGGATAAAGCTTTTGAGCGGTTCCAGCACGGCGGTCATGGCGTCGATCTCGCTCTCCAGCCGCTCGACCTGTGCAGGCACGGCACGGAGGACCGGATAGCCCGCCTCGTCGTCTTTATCCATGTTGGGCCGCGATAGATCGGCCCCCAGATCGAACAGATCGTTCTGAATGCGCGACAGGGCTGCGTCCACATCGCCCTCGGCATGAAGTCGGGCGAGGCCTAAGGTGGCATTCACCTCGTCCACCGTGCCATAGGCCGCGACCCGAGTGGCATATTTGGCGGTGCGCGACATATCGGAGAGCGCGGTTTCGCCGGTGTCACCGGTGCGGGTGTAGATTTTGTTCAGAACAACCATGTCAGTTCCCCGATTTGCGCAGCGCCACGAAAATTACCACGAGGATCACCGCTCCCAACTGGGCGAGAATACGGGCCTGCATGAGTTTGTTTGACCGTTTCGCCCCCTCGACGCCCCCGCGTCCGAACTGGCCGATGCCAAGGGCGAGGATGAGGAGAACGAGCAGGCAGGCGGCGCCAATGACATAGATAAACGGATCGGACATATGCAGCTCCTTGAGCGAAAGGTAGACCAGTCATAGCGCGTTTCGGGCGCTGGCCCAAGTTGCCTTTCGCGTGTCCTAGAGTTTTGCCATCATCCGGTCGATCAGCCGTTGTGGCAGGAACCGTCGTGACAGCCCCGCGATATAGGTGGGGGTGGTGACGTAGTAATGCGCCCGTGGGCGCGGGCTTTCCAAGGCGCGCAGGAGCTTGCGGCTGACCGCTTCGGGGCCAAGCTCGAAGGCGTCCGGCTCCGAGGTGTCGGCGGCTTTGTAGAGGCGCGGCACGAGTTTGGTGCGGTATTGTTCCGCGCGTGCGGAGGCCTCCCAGTCGATCCATTTGTCGAATTGTTTGCGCGCATTGAGGCGAAAGGCGGTGCCAATCGGGCCGGGTTCGATCATGGAGACATGTATCCCCGTGCCGCGCATTTCGAGGCGCAGCGTGTCGGTGAGCCCTTCGAGCGCGAATTTTGTGGAGTTGTAGCTGCCGCGCCACGGCATGGCCATGATGCCAAGGACCGAGGAGCATTGCACAATGCGCCCGTGCCCTTGTTTGCGCATGACCGGAATGACCCGTCGTGTAAGGTCGTGCCAGCCGAAGAAATTGGCTTCGAAATTCTGGCGCAGCGCATCCACGGGGAGGTCTTCGACCGCCGAGGGGATGGCATAGGCGCCGTTGTTGAAAAGCGCGTCCAGCGTGCCGCCGGTGCGCGACATGGTCTCATGGAAACCGGCCTCGATCGAGGCGGGGTCTTCGTAGTCAAGTCGGAAACTTTCCAGACCTTCAATTTGGAGGCGTTGGGCATCTTGCTCCTGCCGGCACGTTGCGAGGACACGCCAGCCGCGCGCCTTCAGAAAATGCGCGGTGTGATACCCGATGCCTGAAGAGCAGCCTGTGATGAGAATGGAGCGCATAAAAAAGCCTTTCCCGAAAGAGACGGGAAAGGCTTAGCTCATGACAGGCGGCGAGGGAATCCACCTTTTCATGAGAGGGAACTCAGTGTGTCAGATCAGCCAGAAATTCAGCGGCCATGTAGCCTTCGACCCCTGCGCCCTCGACCAGAATTTTGACCCAGCCGTTTTCCTCGGGAGAGATGACGCGGACAATTTCCGAACGGACAAGCTGGCCAAGCACCGGATTTGCGGTGGAGGGGCCGGAGCGGACATTGACGCGTGAGGCCGTGACTTCGCGCAGCACCATCCCGGAGGCGGGGTCTGCCGTGGTGGCGTTAGGCGCGGCGGGAGTGGCCGAGAGCATAGCGGCCATTTTCTCCGGATGCGAGACGCGGGTGATGCCGGTCAGGTCGACTGGCTCGGGTTGCGTGCTGGCAAGGTGAATGCGGGCCGTGTCCTGTGCGGGGGCAGTTGTCGATGGCGTTGGCAGGCTGCGCACTGCTTGGGCCTCGGCCAGCGTCGGGACATAGGCGCCCTGACGCTTCGCGCCTGAACCGAAACTTTCGGACAAGGTGTTGGAGAGTTGCGCGAAGACGGACACTTTCTCTGCGCGGCGCGCCTCGAGCGCGGCCTGTTCCTCGGGAGAGAGATCCCGTCCGAACACCATCAATGAAGCCCATAGGCCAAACGCAGTCATCGCCAAAAGACGTAGCATAAACACACCCCCGAATTACCGTTACACACTCGTATACTAGACGATTCGCCCGAATAATGCGGGGAAAGTTCAGTAAAATTTCCACCCCCTGATCCTGCGGGCCTGTGCCGTGCCTGTGGACAAGATGCGACATCCGCTTGCCGGAGCGAAGATGGGCGGCTATTCATCTTGGCCATGAGCAGTGATTTGACCCAAGATTCTGAAAAAGAAGGGGCACCGCAGGGTGAGACCTTCGAACCGTTGCGCCGCGCCATTGGCGAGCGCTATTTGCAATATGCGCTTTCGACGATCATGCACCGCGCCTTGCCTGACGCGCGTGATGGTCTGAAACCCGTGCACCGGCGTATTCTCTATGCCATGCGTGAGTTGCGTCTGTCTCCCACGGGAGGCTTCCGCAAATCCGCAAAAATCTCCGGCGATGTGATGGGGAACTATCACCCGCACGGCGATGCGGCGATTTATGATGCGATGGCGCGTCTGGCGCAGGATTTCAACGTTCGCTACCCGCTTGTGGACGGGCAGGGGAACTTCGGCAATATCGACGGCGACAACCCCGCGGCATCGCGTTACACCGAAGCGCGGATGACCATTGCCGCCGAGGCCTTGCTCGAAGGTCTCAACGAGGATGCGGTCGATTATCGCGACAACTACGATGGCACGCTGCGCGAGCCCGAAGTGCTGCCGGCGGCCTTTCCGAACCTGCTGGCCAACGGGTCTTCGGGGATTGCGGTCGGCATGGCGACGAATATCCCGCCGCATAACATCTCCGAACTGATCGACGCCTCGCTGCATATGATCAAGACGCCGGATGTGCGCGACGAGACTCTTTTGAACTACGTCAAAGGGCCGGACTTCCCGACGGGTGGCATCATTGTCGAGCCGCGCGAGAGCATGGCCAAGACCTATGCGACAGGGCGCGGGTCTTTCCGTCTGCGGGCGAAATGGGAGGTCGAGGATCTGGGGCGTGGCCAGTGGCAGATTGTGGTCACGGAAATTCCCTATCAGGTTCAGAAGTCGAAGCTGATCGAGAAGCTCGCGGAAGTCATCCAGACCAAGAAAGTGCCGATTCTCGCCGATGTGCGCGACGAGAGCGCCGAAGACATTCGCGTGATTCTGGAGCCGAAATCCAAGAATGTCGATCCGGATGTGTTGATGAACACGCTGTTCCGCAACTCGGATCTTGAGACGCGGTTCTCGCTCAACATGAACGTGTTGATCGACGGGCGGACGCCGAAAGTCTGTTCGCTCAAAGAAGTGCTGCGGGCGTGGCTGGATCACCGTCGCATCGTGTTGCAACGCCGTTCGCAACACCGGCTGGAAAAGATCGACCATCGCCTTGAGGTGCTCGAAGGCTTCATTATTGCCTTTTTGAACCTCGACCGTGTGATCGACATCATCCGCTATGACGACGATCCGAAAGCCGCCTTGATGGCCGAGGTCTGGGGCCGCGATTTCCCGCGCGCCATGACGGAAAAGGATTACGTCAGCCCGCTGCCCGCACCGGAAGGTCAGGGTGAACTGACCGAGGTGCAGGCCGAAGCCATTCTCAACATGCGCCTGCGCAGCTTGCGGCGTCTGGAAGAGATCGAACTGGTCAAAGAGCGCGATGCCTTGCTGGCGGAAAAGGCGGGGCTTGTTGCCTTGCTGGAGTCCGAGGACAGGCAATGGCTGCACATTTCCGAGGAACTCAAAGAGACCAAGAAGAAATTCGGCAAGGATTACGGTCCGCGCGGGGCACGGCTGACGCAATTTGCCGAGGCCACAGAGGTCGAGGATGTGCCGCTGGAAGCCATGATCGAGCGCGAGCCGATCACAGTGGTCTGTTCGCAGATGGGCTGGATTCGGGCCATGTCCGGTCATATCGACCTGAACCGCGAGTTGAAGTTCAAGGACGGCGATGGTCCGCGCTTTATATTCCACGCGGAGACGACGGACCGTTTGATCATCATGGGCTCTGCCGGCCGGTTCTATACGCTCTCGGCGGCGACCCTGCCTGGTGGACGCGGAATGGGCGAACCGGTGCGCCTGATGGTTGACCTGCCCAATGAGGTGGAGATCGTCGACATCTTCAAACATGACCCCGAAGGCAAGCTGCTTGTCGCGTCGAACGCGGGTAACGGGTTCCAGATCGCGGAAAAAGACGTGGTCGCCCAGACCCGCAACGGCAAACAGGTGCTCAACGTCAAAGGCGACGAAAAGGCCGTGATCGTGCATCGCATCAAAGGCGACCATGTGGCGGTGATCTCGCAGAACCGCCGGTTCCTCGTCTTCCCGCTAGCCGATGTGCCGGAGCTCGGGCGCGGCAAGGGGGTTCGGTTGCAGAAATACAATCAGGCCCGAGGTGCGCAAGGGATGCTGGAACTTGATGGCGGCCTGTCCGATCTGACCACATTCATGTGGGACGAGGGGCTGAGCTGGACCATGGGCGGTGGCAACACACGCACGGAGAAAGACCTTACGCAATGGCTCGGCAAACGCGCAGGCGTGGGCAAACAGCCGCCGCACGGGTTCCCGAGGGACAACAAGTTCAGCTGATCCTGACGGCGTATGTCGGGGGGCATGCTGTGACACAATTACTGAAGACCGAGTTTGAAGGCCGCGTGGGTTCCACCCTGCGGCTTTCGCTTTGGACCGCGATGCTGTCCGTCGTCACGCTCGGATTTTACCGGTTCTGGATGAAAACGCGGCTCCGGCGGCACTTCTGGTCTGCTGTGCGACCTGACGGAACGCCTCTGGAATATGTCGGCAAGGGGATCGAGAAATTCACAGGATTTCTTATCGCGCTCGTCGTCCTCGCGTTCTTGATTGGCGTGCTGGCGCTTGTGCTGGTTTACGCCTCCTACGCGGTGTTTCAGGGAGAGCTCGAAGCCTATCTCGTTGCCGCGCTGATTGCCGTGCCGCTGATCTATTTCGCTTCCTATCGGGCCAAACGCTATGTCTATGCCCGCACGCGGTGGCGGGGGATCCGGTTCGGGCTGGAGCCTGCGGCGGGCAAATATACGCTTCATGCGATGGGACATTTGCTTTTGACCGTGTTGACGCTGGGCTTTCTCTGGCCGCGCATGACCTTCAAGCTGGAGAAATTCCGCACAGACCGGACGTTTTTCGGGGATCAACGGCTGCATCAGGGCGGACGATGGTGGGGGCTGGCGAAATCCTTCCTGCCAACGCTTGTCTGCATCTGGCTGGGCTTGGGGCTCATCGGGCGTGTCGCGTTTCTTGAGGCCGGCCCGCAGGCGACAGACAGTGGTTTTTTCAGTCCTTCGGAGCAAATGCAATCTTTGGCCTTTGTGCCTGTATTGCTGTTGCTCGGCGTTTTCCTCTACCTGCGGTATCGGGTCGTTGCGCTGCGCTATCTTGCCAATCACAAGACTGCAGGCGGGGTCGGGCTGATCTCGCGCCTTTCGTTTCCCCGTGTGCTCTGGATCAATATTGCGGGCTATACGCTGACCAACATCTGCACGGCCATCGCCACCTTTGTGGTCGGTGCGGCGGCGTCTGCGGTGCTGGTTGCGGTCTATCCGGGGCTGGCGGATTTTGGCATTTTTGCCTCGGGTGCTGTGACAGAGGGCACGGGGATCAGCGAAGAGGGCATGCCCTCGGCGGGCGTGTCTCTGGCTTTCGGGCTGTTTCTCTACATGACCACGCTGTTGTTCTTTGCTGTGTTCCGGCAAACCTTCGTGCTGTTCCCGACGTGGCGGCACTATGCGCAAACCTTGTCCCTGACAGGCGGCGAGCATCTGGCGGACATCCGTCAGCGCGACCGGGATCATGCGGGGCAGGCGGAAGGCATGGCCGAGGCCTTTGATCTGGGGGCCGCGATATGAGCATGAACCCGTGGATCCCCAAGCCGAAAGGCGTGCGCTGCGATTTTGTCGACGGGAAAACGGCCAAGCGCCACGACGCCTATGTCACGCTGCATTCCGGTGAGGGGATTGCCGATCTGAGCTACACGGATGAGGCGGGCGAGGCGGTGACGGTGCATTGGTCCCTCTCGCATCTGCGCCATGTTGAAGGGCAGGGGGCTTTGCGCGGCGACATGGGCCGGATCGGCGTGTTGACCAATGTGATGAGCCCGACCGCGCGTCTCTATGTACGTGACCCGAAGCTGCTCGCGGAGATCGAGCGTTCCGCGCCCTCTCTGACGCGTCGTGCGCCGGTGACGGGGCGGCGGCGTCTTGCCGGTTTGATTGTCGGGGCGGTGGCCTCTGTGGTGCTGATCGTCTTTGTTCTGATTCCCCTGATTGCGGATCAGCTGGCCGCACGTTTGCCGGTGGAGGGGGAGCGCGCCTTGGGAGACAAGACCTATGAGCGCATCCGCGAGAGTTTTTCACAAAACGAGATGTTCCCGATCGAAGAATGCCGTGAAGCACATGGGGTGGCCGCGCTTGAAAAGATGCAGGACAGATTGCTGTCAGCCTCCGATCTGGATGCGCAGGCCATGCGTCTCACCGTGCTTGATCTGGATATGATCAATGCCTTTGCCTTGCCCGGTGGACGAATCGTCGTGATGCAGGGGCTGATTGATGCTGCCGAAGCTCCCGAAGAAGTCGCCGCCGTGATCGCGCATGAGATGGGCCATGTCGCCCATCGTGACCCGACGCGCCACGCATTGCGCGGGGTCGGCACTTTCGGAGTGCTGTCGCTGGTCTTCGGGGATTTTGCAGGTGGCACCGTGGTCTTGCTTGGCGTGAACCAACTGGTGAATGCGCAATACAGCCAAGGTGCCGAAAGCGCCGCCGACGCCTATGCCCATGCGCTTTTGCCGAAGGCCGGTGTGTCGCCGGGGGCGCTTGCGCCTTTATTCGAGCGGTTGAAAGAGCAATACGGTGATACGGAGGGGCTTGCCTCGCATCTCGCCTCGCATCCGCAGCTCGGGGACCGTGTGGCGCGGGCCCATGCCGCAGCCGAAGGATTCGATGGCGCGGGCGAGCCTATTCTCTCTGCGTTGGAGTGGCACAGGCTGCGCCATATCTGCGACTGAACCGCTGACGTTGCACCGCAGGCCGTTTGTCGCTACCTCTTGGGAACACAGAATTCAGGAGCAGTCCCCAGTGTTGTCATTTACCCGCCGCGTTTTCCTTGGTCTTTCTCTTTTGGCTCTGACGGCCTGTAGCGATGCCAAGGAGATTACCGAAGACACGCCTTTGGTGGATCTCGGTGATTTTGCTTTGGGGCATAACGTGGTGGTGGCCACAGATGCACAGAAAGCACCGTTCTCGCGCAATGCCACGGAAGAAGAGCTTGAAACCGCGCTCAAGGCCGCGATGCAGGCCCGTTTCGGACGCTATGATGGGGATAAGCTTTATCACATCGGAATCAAGGTAGACGCCTACGGTTTGGCCGCGCCGGGTATTCCGGTGCTGTTCACGCCAAAGTCCGTTCTGGTCCTGACGGTCAACATCTGGGACGATTCGAAAGGCGAGAAGCTGACGGAAAAACCGAAGCTTCTGACCGTGTTCGAAAGTCTGAACGGCCATACATTGGTCGGCTCCGGCCTGACGCGGACGCGGGAGGAACAGCTTGACATTCTGACACGCAACGCGGCTCTGAAAGTGGAGCGCTGGTTGCTGGAAAACGGCCAATGGTTCGGGGTTGAGCCGATTGCGCCGGAAAGCTCGGATGCCGAAGAGGCGAAAGCCGCACTCGAAGTTCTGGCCCCCGAAGCGGTAGAACAGCCGACAATTAGCAACTGACGCTTGATTTTCTCGCTCAGAGTCAATAACTAGCCCGCGATGTTAATTTCGGGCCGTGTCCAGGCCCCTTCAATCCAAGAGGCGCCGCAATATGGCTAAGGAAAAGTTTGAGCGTTCGAAACCGCACGTGAACATCGGGACCATTGGTCACGTTGACCACGGTAAGACCACGTTGACCGCTGCGAT